>CALSBG010000035.1:0-6028 GCA_943373125.1 Synechococcus sp. UW140 | reverse complement strand
CTTGAGGAGCCTGCGGCACTTGCTGAGAGATCAGTGGGAGGTTGTTGGAGCTCAGGCGTGTGACCGTAGAGCAGTGAAGGTGTGAGGTCCCGTCAAAAATTATTAGCGGGGACCAGAGAGCAGTTGTTGACGTCGTCTTTCACGAGGCGAGGTTAACGGTGTGCTGCTTTCAATACGGTAACCGCGACCGGATCTGAGATCCTGGAAAGTCACGAGGAAGAAATTTTAAGTGCACTCTTTGAAACTTTCTGTCAGAGGAAAGGGCTCCAACTGCGATTTGTACGCCAGTGCAGATTTAGCGGGTGACGAGCAAGCCAAGTTGAGGATTAATTTAGTTTTGAGAAGTTTACTTTTTAAGTTTACTATTTAAATTTAAATTATTCTAAGAGGACTGGTCTATAACGGAGAGTTTGATCCTGGCTCAGGATGAACGCTGGCGGCGTGCTTAACACATGCAAGTCGAACGAACCTTCGGGTTAGTGGCGGACGGGTGAGTAACGCGTGAGAATCTGCCCTCAGGAGGGGGATAACGGTTGGAAACGACCGCTAATACCCCATATGCCGAGAGGTGAAATGAATTTCGCCTGAGGATGAGCTCGCGTCTGATTAGCTAGTTGGTGTGGTAATGGCGCACCAAGGCTTCGATCAGTAGCTGGTCTGAGAGGATGATCAGCCACACTGGGACTGAGACACGGCCCAGACTCCTACGGGAGGCAGCAGTGGGGAATTTTCCGCAATGGGCGAAAGCCTGACGGAGCAACGCCGCGTGAGGGATGAAGGCCTCTGGGCTGTAAACCTCTTTTATCAAGGAAGAAGATCTGACGGTACTTGATGAATAAGCCACGGCTAATTCCGTGCCAGCAGCCGCGGTAATACGGGAGTGGCAAGCGTTATCCGGAATTATTGGGCGTAAAGCGTCCGCAGGCGGTCTTGTAAGTCTGTCGTTAAAGCGTGGAGCTTAACTCCATTTCGGCGGTGGAAACTACAAGACTAGAGTGTGGTAGGGGCAGAGGGAATTCCCGGTGTAGCGGTGAAATGCGTAGATATCGGGAAGAACACCAGTGGCGAAGGCGCTCTGCTGGGCCATAACTGACGCTCATGGACGAAAGCCAGGGGAGCGAAAGGGATTAGATACCCCTGTAGTCCTGGCCGTAAACGATGAACACTAGGTGTCGGGGGAATCGACCCCCTCGGTGTCGTAGCCAACGCGTTAAGTGTTCCGCCTGGGGAGTACGCACGCAAGTGTGAAACTCAAAGGAATTGACGGGGGCCCGCACAAGCGGTGGAGTATGTGGTTTAATTCGATGCAACGCGAAGAACCTTACCAGGGTTTGACATCCTGCGAATCCCTTGGAAACGAGGGAGTGCCTTCGGGAGCGCAGTGACAGGTGGTGCATGGCTGTCGTCAGCTCGTGTCGTGAGATGTTGGGTTAAGTCCCGCAACGAGCGCAACCCACGTTTTTAGTTGCCAGCATTCAGTTGGGCACTCTAGAAAGACTGCCGGTGATAAACCGGAGGAAGGTGTGGATGACGTCAAGTCATCATGCCCCTTACATCCTGGGCTACACACGTACTACAATGCTACGGACAAAGGGCAGCAAACTCGCGAGAGCTAGCAAATCCCATAAACCGTGGCTCAGTTCAGATCGTAGGCTGCAACTCGCCTACGTGAAGGCGGAATCGCTAGTAATCGCAGGTCAGCATACTGCGGTGAATACGTTCCCGGGCCTTGTACACACCGCCCGTCACACCATGGAAGTTGGCCACGCCCGAAGTCGTTACTCCAACCCTTGTGGAGGAGGACGCCGAAGGTGGGGCTGATGACTGGGGTGAAGTCGTAACAAGGTAGCCGTACCGGAAGGTGCGGCTGGATCACCTCCTAACAGGGAGACAACAACTGATTTTGATGTCTGAGTAATTTATTCTCAGGCCAAAATCCTGTCATCTCGAAGGTCGATCGGTACCTCAACTTGAGGGTCTAGAGAATTTATTCTGCTGGATCAACTCAATTTCAGTTCCTAAACTTTGTCTAGGTCACCCACTAAGGGTACATAACTCCTGGGCCATTAGCTCAGGTGGTTAGAGCGCACCCCTGATAAGGGTGAGGTCCCTGGTTCAAGTCCAGGATGGCCCATTCGTGTTTGGGGGTTTAGCTCAGTTGGTAGAGCGCCTGCTTTGCAAGCAGGATGTCAGCGGTTCGAGTCCGCTAACCTCCATCCAACCGGAGGCCCCTTGGTCCGAATTCTGAAAGGAGTTCCTGGTGAGGTGACATAGATTAAATTCGGAACTGGTATCAAAAAAGACCAGGTAAGCAACGCTGAGTCAGACGACTCCAGCCTCGTTTCATTCCAAATTTTATCGACAGACAAGCTTGAGAAATCAAAAGTGCTTGAGTAATCAAGTCTTTTTTGAGATCAGAAAAGTGAGTTTAGAGATTAAACGGTTGAAACGATGCTGGACTCAAGGCTTTTAAATAAAGCCTTAAGTTTCAGCAGAACCTTGACAACTGCATAGGTAAGTCTGGAAATAAAGCATCTCATGGATGCGCAGACACGTAAGAGATCAGGCAAGGGTGAGTAACCTGAGCTTGAAATTTTTGTGTATGGGAAAATTCTATCGAGTTTTTAGAGCCGAGAAATCTAATGGTTCTTTTTAGTCATCCAAGTAAACTGCGTGGACGACTTAAGGAGTTTGATCCTGATATTCAAGTCTGATTAAGCTGATCTGAAAAGGTCAGTTTAAAAAGATACTGAATCCAGAGAGAATGGGCCTCAACAGCCTGAAGCCATTAGAGGATAATTTGGTCAAGCTACAAAGGGCTCACGGTGGATACCTTGGCACACAGAGGCGATGAAGGACGTGGTTACCTGCGATAAGTCTCGGGGAGCTGGAAACACGCTTTGATCCGGGAATTTCCGAATGGGGCAACCCCTAGAACGGCCGCCTGAATCCATAGGGCGGCTCGAGCCAACCCAGCGAACTGAAACATCTTAGTAGCTGGAGGAAAGGAAAGTAAAAACGACTCCCTAAGTAGCGGCGAGCGAACGGGGAAGAGCCTAAACCGATGGTTTCGACCATCGGGGTTGTGGGACAGCAACGTGGACCAGGGACATTAGAAGAAGCGTTTGAATGGCGCGCCACAGAGGGTGAAAGCCCCGTATTTGAAAATGAAACTGGCCTAGCTGTATCCCGAGTAGCACGGAGCACGTGAAATTCCGTGTGAATCCGCGAGGACCACCTCGTAAGGCTAAGTACTCCTGTGTGACCGATAGCGAAACAGTACCGCGAGGGAAAGGTGAAAAGAACCCCGGGAGGGGAGTGAAATAGAACATGAAACCGTGAGCTTACAAGCAATGGGAGCCCTACTCATAGGGTGACCGTGTGCCTGTTGAAGAATGAGCCGGCGACTTATAGGCACTGGCAGGTTAAACCGGGAATGGTGGAGCCATAGCGAAAGCGAGTCTGAATAGGGCGATCGTCAGTGTTTATAGACCCGAACCCGGGTGATCTAACCATGGCCAGGATGAAGCTTGGGTGATACCAAGTGGAGGTCCGAACCGACTGATGTTGAAAAATCAGCGGATGAGCTGTGGTTAGGGGTGAAATGCCAATCGAACCCGGAGCTAGCTGGTTCTCCCCGAAATACGTTGAGGCGTAGCGTCTAGTGCTCCAGCAGGGGGGTAAAGCCACTGTTTCGGTGCGGGCTGCGAGAGCGGTACCAAATCGATGCAAACTCTGAATACCCTGTGTGTAACTAGGCAGTCAGACTGTGGGGGATAAGCTCCATGGTCGAAAGGGAAACAGCCCAGACCGCCAGCTAAGGTCCCCAAATCAACACTGAGTGATAAAGGAGGTGGGGTTGCCCAGACAACCAGGAGGTTTGCCCAGAAGCAGCCATCCTCAAAGGAGTGCGTAATAGCTCACTGGTCGAGCGATCCTGCGCCGAAAATGAACGGGGCTAAGTGTTGTACCGAAGCTGCGGATTTAACTTGTTAAATGGTAGGGGAGCGTTCTATGTGGGGTGAAGCGTTAGCGTAAGCGGGCGTGGACTGCATAGAAGTGAGAATGTCGGCTTGAGTAGCGAAAACATGGGTGAGAATCCCATGCCCCGAAACCCTAAGGGTTCCTCCGGCAGGCTCGTCCGCGGAGGGTTAGTCAGGACCTAAGGCGAGGCCGAAAGGCGTAGTCGATGGACAACAGGTCAACATTCCTGTACCGATGATGTTTTGGGAAGGGGGACGGAGAAGGCTAGCCAAGCCAGATGTTGGTTACTGGTCCAAGCGTTCGAGGCGTTGAGAACCGGCGAAAACGGTTTGAGCTGAGGCGTGAGTGCGAGTTGCTACGGCAACGAAGTTGGTGACGTCATGCTTCCAAGAAAAGCCCTATACCCGTTAAGGCATCATTGCCTGTACCCGAAACCGACACAGGTGGGGTGGTAGAGAATACCGAGGGGCGCGAGGTAACTCTCTCTAAGGAACTCGGCAAAATGGCCCCGTAACTTCGGGAGAAGGGGTGCCACCGCAAGGTGGTCGCAGTGAAGAGGCCCAGGCGACTGTTTACCAAAAACACAGGTCTCCGCTAAGTCGCAAGACGACGTATGGGGGCTGACGCCTGCCCAGTGCCGGAAGGTTAAGGAAGCTGGTCAGCGCAAGCGAAGCTGGCGACTGAAGCCCCGGTGAACGGCGGCCGTAACTATAACGGTCCTAAGGTAGCGAAATTCCTTGTCGGGTAAGTTCCGACCCGCACGAAAGGCGTAACGATCTGGGCGCTGTCTCGGAGAGAGGCTCGGCGAAATAGAATTGTCTGTGAAGATGCGGACTACGTGCACCTGGACAGAAAGACCCTATGAAGCTTTACTGTAGCTTGGTATTGTGTCCGGGCTCTGAATGCGCAGGATAGGTGGGAGGCATTGATTATCAGCTTGCGGGTTGATAGGAGCCAACGGTGAGATACCACTCTTTCAGAGCTAGGATTCTAACGGTCACCCGTTATCCGGGGACCGGACAGTATCAGGTGGGCAGTTTGACTGGGGCGGTCGCCTCCTAAAAGGTAACGGAGGCGCGCAAAGGTTTGCTCAGGCTGGTTGGAAATCAGCCGACGAGTGTAAAAGCAGAAGCAAGCTTGACTGTGAGACCTACAAGTCGAACAGGGGGGAAACCCGGCTTTAGTGATCCGACGGTTCTGCGTGGAAGGGCCGTCGCTCAACGGATAAAAGTTACTCTAGGGATAACAGGCTGATCTCCCCCAAGAGTTCACATCGACGGGGAGGTTTGGCACCTCGATGTCGGCTCATCGCAACCTGGGGCTGAAGTCGGTCCCAAGGGTTGGGCTGTTCGCCCATTAAAGCGGTACGCGAGCTGGGTTCAGAACGTCGTGAGACAGTTCGGTCCATATCCGGTGCATGCGCAGGAATATTGAGAGGATTTCTCCCTAGTACGAGAGGACCGGGAGGAACGCACCTCTGGTGTACCAGTTATCGTGCCAACGGTAAACGCTGGGTAGCCATGTGCGGAGAGGATAACCGCTGAAAGCATCTAAGTGGGAAGCCCACCTCAAGATGAGTATTCCCATGGCATAAGCCAGTAAGGTCACGGGAAGAACACCCGTTGATAGGCTCTATGTGGAAGCGCAGTAATGCGTGAAGCAGAGGAGTACTAATAGACCGAGGGCTTGACCAACACTCAGGCTCTAATTGCTTGTTTCCAGAAGCTGTTAAATCAGTTCTTAGTCTGCTTGCAGTGAAGAGCAGATTTAACTTCTAGCCTATGCAGTTCTCAGGGTTCAAACCTGAGGATGAATGAATAGAGAGTTTGCGAAAGTAAGCTCTATCCTGGTGTCCATGGCGCAGTGGAACCACACCGATCCATCTCGAACTCGGTTGTGAAACGCTGCAGCGGCAACAATATTTGGGGGGTAGCCCCCTGAGAAGATAGCTCGATGCCAGGTAAAACATTCATCCATCCAACCTCAAGCTGCTGACCTCTCTTGATCGGAGAATCGTCTGAGCAGCTGAGACGAAAAGCCACCC
>CALSBG010000034.1:0-3285 GCA_943373125.1 Synechococcus sp. UW140 | reverse complement strand
ATGAAGGCCGTGATTTTGGCGGGGGGCCTGGGCACCCGCATCAGCGAGGAAACCCACCTCAAGCCCAAGCCGATGATCGAGATCGGCGGCAAGCCGATGCTGTGGCACATCTTGAAAATTTTTAGCGCCCATGGGATCAACGAGTTTGTGATCTGTTGCGGGTATAAGGGCTATGTGATTAAGGAATACTTCGCCAACTATTTCTTACACATGAGCGATGTGACCTTTCACATGACGCTCAATTCGATGGAAGTGCACCATAAGAAAGCCGAACCCTGGGAGATCACTTTGGTCGATACCGGGGATGTAACCATGACGGGGGGCCGTCTGCTGCGGGTCCGTGATTACCTGGGCGACGGCCCTTTTTGCTTCACCTACGGCGATGGTGTGGCGGATGTGGATATCACTGCGCTGGTCGCCCACCACCAGGCCCATGGCCGCCAGGCCACGGTTACTGCCGTGCAGCCACCGGGTCGCTTTGGGGCGCTGCAGTTTGGCGAGAACGCTTCTGTTTCAGGATTCCAGGAAAAGCCCCAGGGGGATGGCAGCTGGATCAATGGCGGTTTCTTCGTGCTGGAGCCTGAAGTGATCGACCGCATCGAGGGCGATGCCACCATCTGGGAACAGGAGCCGCTCAAGGGCTTGGCTGCCGATGGTGAGCTCACGGCCTATCAGCACACGGGTTTCTGGCAGCCGATGGATACCCTGCGTGATCGCCATTGCTTGGAAGAGCTTTGGGCCCAGGACCAAGCCCCCTGGAAAGTGTGGTGATGCTCGATGCTTCGTTTTGGGCCGGGCGGCGGGTGCTGCTCACCGGCCACACCGGCTTTAAAGGCAGCTGGTTGTTGCTTTGGCTCCAGCAACTGGGAGCTCAGGTCTGGGGCTACGCCTTGGAACCCGAACCGGAGCCCAACCTGTTTCGGCAGCTGGCCCAGGCCAGGCCAGCTGGTGAGGGTTGGCAGCATCAGATCGGCGAGCTGGCCGATCTGGGGGCCCTCAAGGCGCTGGTGCAGCGCTCCCAGCCGGAGGTGGTGCTGCACCTGGCGGCCCAGCCCCTGGTGCGGCGCAGCTACGAGGATCCCCTGGGCACCTGGGCCACCAATGTGATGGGTTCGCTGCATGTTCTCGAGGCCCTCAAGCCGCTGGCCCATGCCTGTGCGGTGGTGATGGTGACCACCGACAAGGTGTATCAAAACCAGGAGTGGGCCTATGGCTATCGCGAGCCCGACCGCCTCGGTGGCCACGACCCCTACAGCGCCAGCAAGGCCGCTGCCGAACTTGCCATCGCTAGCTGGCGGAATAGTTTCTGCGGAAACGGGGCCCACCAGAGCCCTCTATTGCGTATCGCCACGGCCCGGGCCGGCAATGTGATCGGCGGGGGCGACTGGGCGGCGGACCGGATCGTGCCTGATGCCATCCGCTCCCTGACCCGGGGGGAGTCGATCCCCGTGCGCAACCCTGGGGCCACCCGCCCCTGGCAACATGTGCTCGAACCGCTGGGGGGCTACTTACGATTGGCGCAAGCCCTAGCCATGGATGCTGATCCACCCTGTGAGGCCTTCAATTTCGGCCCCACCCTGGCCAGCAATCGCCCGGTTGGTGAGTTGGTGGAGTCGATCCTGGAGCACTGGCCTGGGAAGTGGCTGGATCAAAGTGACCCGAGCGCCCCGCACGAGGCCAACTTGCTGCATTTGCAGATCGACAAAGCCCATCACGGGCTGGGCTGGCAACCCCAATGGGATTACGGCAGCACGATCGAGCGCACCGTGGCTTGGTACCTGGCCCAGCACCAGGGCGCATCGGCACTTGCCTGCTGTTTGGCTGATCTTGAGGCCTACCAGCAGATCATCCATACCCCCTCCATTGATTCATGAGTGATCTCGCCGCCATCAAGCAAGAAATTTTGCGCCTGACCCGCGAGTATTCCCGCCAGGTGCACGGAAGCTTCCGGCCAGCAGCAGATCCTGAGCGCCAACCGTGGCAGCCCGGCACACCAATCCCCTATGCGGGGCGGGTGTTCACAGAAGAGGAGGTGGAGGCGGCTGTGGGCAGCACCCTTGATTTCTGGCTCACCCTGGGCACAGAAGGTGAGGCTTTCCAAAAAGAGCTGGCTGCATTTCTGGGGGTGCGCCATTCGCTGCTGGTGAATTCCGGTTCCTCCGCCAATTTGGTGGCAATTTCGGCGCTCACCTCGGCCAAGCTGCCGGAGGAGCGCCGAATCAAGCCTGGTGATGAGGTGATCACCGTGGCGGCGGGGTTCCCCACCACCGTGGCGCCGATCGTGCAGGTGGGTGCGGTGCCGGTGTTCATCGACGCTGATCCGATCACCGGTAATGCCCGCTGCGAGCAGCTGGAGGCGGCCTACAGCGCGGGCAAAACCAAGGCCGTGATGATGGCCCATGCCCTGGGAAATCCCTTTGATATTGCTACCGTCCTGGCCTTCTGCCAGAAGTACGACCTCTGGCTAGTGGAGGACAACTGCGATGCCCTGGGCTGCAGCTACTCGATGCCACGAGCTTTGGCCGAGAGTTTGGGCTTTAGCGAGAACAGCCCTGGCCTCGATGAAGGCCCCGATCGGGTGATTCGCTGGACCGGCACCTGGGGCGACATCAGCACCCAGAGCTTCTACCCGCCCCATCACCTCACCATGGGCGAGGGCGGCGCGGTGAATATCGTGCGCGATCAGAAGCTCAAGGTGGTGGCCGAAAGCTTCCGCGACTGGGGGCGGGATTGTTGGTGCCCGAGCGGGGTGGATAACACCTGCAACAAACGTTTCGACTGGCAGCTGGGCGAACTGCCCAAGGGCTACGACCACAAATACACCTATAGCCACCTGGGCTTCAATCTCAAGCCCCTGGATCCCCAGGCGGCGATCGGGAGGGTGCAGCTCAAGCGACTGCCAGAGTTCATCGAGGCCCGCAAGCAGAACTGGGAGACCCTGCGCCAGGGGCTAGCTCCCCTGGAAGACGTGCTCGAATTCGCCCTGCCCACCCATGCCACGGGGTGGGATGCGGAGGAGGGGTTTGCTTGGGATGCCACAGGCTGCAAAACCGATTGCTCCTGGTTTGGTTTCAAGATCGCAGTGAAATCAAGTGCGGCTTTCAGCCGTACGGAGCTGGCTCAGGAGCTGGATCGCCATCAGATCGGCAACCGCATGCTGTTCGGCGGTAATTTGCTGCGACAGCCGGCGTTTGTGCAATTGCGCCACGACCGGCCTGAATCCCTGCGGCTAGCCACAAGCATGGAAGGATCCGACGAGATCATGGCCAGCACACTGTTTCTGGG
>CALSBG010000033.1:0-3893 GCA_943373125.1 Synechococcus sp. UW140 | reverse complement strand
TGACCGGTGCTGCCGCCGGCCTGGGTCAAATAGTCGGTGACCGTGACATCAACAGTGCTGCCGCCCGCATAGCTGAGCGTGTCGGTACCTGCGCCACCATCGATGGTGTCGCTGCCGGTGTTGGAGCCGGTGATGGTTTGGTTGTTGACGCCTGCCGTGATGCTGAAATTGGACGTAGACGCCAGGGAGTTAAACGTTTGGTTGTTGGTGCTCAGACCGGTGACCGTGACCGTGTCGCCAGCATCGCCACCGGTCACCACCACATTGCCGCTGCCGGTCAGCAGGCTGGCGGCATCATCGGTGACATTGGAATAGGCCAGGCTCAACGGGCCGCTGGTACCCGCCGCATTGGTGTTGGCCTCCAGGTTGCTCACCGTGTAGGTGGCGCTGCCGTTGATGTCGAGCGTGGTGTTGTCCGCCATCGCATCGGCATTCACCGTGATCGTGTCGCCACTGCCGCTCGCTGTGATCGTGGTGTTGGCCGTACCACTGGTAATGCTGATGCCATCGTCGGCCGCATTGCCGGTGGTAACGGTGAGGGTGCCAGATGTACCGCTGGCGAGCACAGAACCCACCAGATTGTTGACCGTGAAATCGTTGGTATTAGCACTGCCCGTGAGGGTGAGGCTGGCGCTATCAGCAAGCGTGGTGGCGTCGATGGTGAGGTCGTAGCCAGTCAGGCTGGTGTTCACCGTGGTGGCGCCGGAGCCGGTATTCACAGTGGCGATGCCGGCCTGACTGGCTTCCGTACCGGCCGTAAGGGTGGAGGCGCCGGTGAGGGTGAGCGACTCCACCGTGGTGACATTGGTGAACTGGGCATCGGTGAGCGTGCCGGCGCCAGTAACGACCAAGGTGTCTGAGGCGTCACCACCATCAATCGTGTCGGTACTCGTGAGCCCAGCGACGGTGACGTTGAACGTGTCGGCACCAGCGTTGCCCTGCAAATTCACATCACCGCTGGTGCTGGCGGTGAGGGTGTCGGCGGCCACGCTGCCCAGTACGGCTTCAAAGCCTGAAATACCGCCGGTGCCGGTGGCTGTTCCGGTGGCGAGGTTGACGGTAACGGCACTGCCGTAGCTGGTGAAATCGAGCGTGTCGGTACCGACGCCACCGGCCAGGCTGCCGCTCAATGAACCCGCCAACTGGACCGTAGCGGTATCAGCACCACCCGAAAGGTTGACGGACTCAACAAAACTGAAGGCAAAGCCATCAATGGTGCCGCTATTGGCACCACTCAGCACCAGGGCCTCGCCGGCGCTGGTGGATGTGATGCTGTCGGCGGTGCCGGAACCACCCACAATCGCTTCCAGACCAGTGAAGCTATCGGTGCCGTTATTGACAACGCTGCCAATGGCAGTTCCAGAACTCAAACTGCTGAGCGTGATCGCCTGGGCGGAGCTGTCGGCGTTGTAGCTGAGGGTGTCGGTGCCGGTGCCGGCATTGAAGGTGAGCCCCGTGGTGCCGTAGAGAAGATTGAGCGTATCGGCACCCGTATTGCCGGTAACGGTAGTGATGCCGGCCTGTTCTGCTTCAACGCCCAGGGTGATGGAGTTGGTGCCACCCGCCAGTTGCAGAATCTCAACACTGGAGACGTTGGTGAAGGCTAAATCCACCACCGTGGCAGCAGCAGAGAAGCTCAGGGTGTCAATCCCGGTGCCACCATCAATGGAATCGCCACTGCCAAGTGCTGATGGGGCGATGGTGACCGTGTCAGCTCCGGCCAGGCTGGTGAAGTTGGTTGTAGCAGTGATGCCAGAAGCATCAAAAGTGTCGGCACTAGCGGTGCCAATTGCTGCCACAGTGCCCGTGCCACTGATCGTGTAGCCACTCACCTGGTCCTGGCGGACGGTGAGCGTGACGCCGGTGACGACAGCCGTGGTGTCGCCACCGAATTGCAGCGTCAGGCCCGAGCCAACATCACTCAGATCGGTAGCGACCGTAATCGGATCGGTGGTGATGTTGAGGGTGGCCGTGCCACCGAGGCGGGAGCCGAGGGTGTCGGCATGGGCTGCGGTGGCGGTGTTGGTGCCCACCAGGGTGACGGAATCAGCCGGCGCCAGCTTCGTGGCATCCAGGACGGCTCCGTCGACGGTGGTGACGTTGAGCGTGCCGCTGCTGCTGATCCCGCTGAGGTTCTCTGTCGTATATCCGCTTACGGACAGTGTTTGATTGTTGAGGTTGATTTTTCCGCCGTTTGTACCGATACCATCAATCGCTGAGGCTGCTCCTGTCGCTGCAGCACCGAGGACCACACTGGTGGCATCAGCCAGTTTGGATTCGTCGAGAACCGCACTGGTCGTGGTGTTCACCACGATCAAACCGCTGCCCTGGTTGCTCAGAGCGCTGAGGTCAGTGTTCACATAGTTATTGATCGTCAGCGTCGCGCTATTATTGACAGTTGTCTTGCCAGCCAGTGCCACTTCATCGGTGGAAGCCGCATCAATCGTGGCGGTACCTGCTCCAATCGTGATCGTGGTTGCATCCGCCAAATTCGTGGAATCGAGAACAGCACCATTCGCCGTGGTCACATTCACCGTGCCACTGTTGCTCATCCCACCCAGGCTTTCAGTCGTGTAACCACTGATATTCAAGGTGGCGCCACTCGCCACACTCACCTTGGCGTCGCCAAGGGTATCGACTGCCACTGACGTACCACTTGCTGTGCCAGCGCCAATCGTGATCCCATCAGCCGGCGCCAGCTTCGTGGCATCCAGGACGGCACCGTCGACGGTGGTGACGTTGAGGGTGAAAGAAGGACCGACACCAGAGAGATCCTGGCTGGTATAGGTCGAGGCATTCAAGGTGGATGCTGAATTTAGATTCACCCTGGAGGCCGATGTGACAACGGCTGCAATCACTTGATCAGCGGTGCCATTGACAGTCTGAGAGTTGGTGACGGTGACCGCACCACTTGTGGCATTGCCAACGGCGCTGAGATCAGCCGCCTGAACAGTAGCGCCGGCCGCATCGGCAATCGTGACAACAACGGAGCCTTGATCAGCAGTGATGCTGGACAGATTTGCAGAAATGCTGCCGCCGCTGGCCAAGTTGGCCAAGGTGTCGCTGATACCGGAAGAGAAGCTAGCGGTGATATTTGAGGCGGTAGCGATTGGCGCACCCTCGGCTGCTGTGGCCGCATTACTGACTGTGGCCGTCGAAGCAGAACCCATCACCACCTTGGAGTTGGCCGTCACCAACGCAGCTGTGACCTCAGCCACGGTGCCGGTGACGGTCTGCCCATTGGTGACGGTGACTGTGCCGCTAGTGGCATTGCCTGCAGTCGTGAGATCGCTCGCTAGCAGGGTGCCAGCAGAATTGGTGATGGTGACCGTTTCATCGCCGAGGCCACTGATGGTGTTGGCGGTATTGGCGGCGTAGGCCGTATTCACATCTGCCAACAGGCCGCTCAGCGTCGACACCGAGGCAGCATTCACCACGCCACTGGTGCTGCTGTTCACCGTGTTGAGCACCGTTGCAGCCAGGCTGGTGTCGCTCAGGGTTACCGCCTCATTGCCCAGACCGGTGATCGTGCCGGCGGTGTTAGCGGTGTAGGCCGTATTCACATCGGCCGCCGTTCCCGTGAGGGTCGTGATGGTGCCAGCATTCACCGCCACGGTGGTCTTCCCATCCAGCGCGTTCAACGCACTCGCCGCTGCTGTTGTATCGCTCAGCGTGATCGTGTAGGCGTTACCGCTACCCGTCAGGCCCCCAAGGCTTGAAAGATCGCCCTCACTGATCGTCGCCGTGACGACACCAGTGGTCTGGGCCTCGATGCTGTTGGCTTGTGCAACGGTTGCGCTACCACTGTTGATATTGACAACAACAGCCGCACCGGTATCGATCGTGCTTGCGTTAATCGCTGTATCGATTGCCCCAGCCGTGCCGCTCAGCGT
>CALSBG010000032.1:0-4451 GCA_943373125.1 Synechococcus sp. UW140 | reverse complement strand
GAAGCAATTATTGGCGATTACAACAAACAACCCGACGTCATCTATGCCGGGCCTAATCAACAGCTCTCGATTCAGGAGGTATCGATTCAATACGTCCCCAATGACGCTGGCATAGACAGTCTTTGGGGCTTGAGCAGCAACGGCGGTGGAAGCAAAGCTGATCAGGCCTGGGACGTCAGTAAAGGCTCGATAAAAAATGTGGTTGGCATTACTGATACTGGCATCGAGTACACCCATCCTGATCTCTACAAGAACATTTTCTTAAATCAGAGCGAAATCCAAGGCCTCTCATGGTTCAAATCAATTATCGACAGCGATTCTGACGGGCTTATCACCTTTTGGGACCTCAACGACAAGACAAACTGGAGCGGTACCAACAATGAGACTTTACGCCTAAACGACTACAACAACAACGGATACATCGATGCCGGAGACCTCCTCAATAACGGTTCAGGCTGGGAAGACGGAATCGATAATGACGGCAATGCCTATATCGATGATCTCATCGGCTGGGACTTTGCCAACAATGATAACGACCCGATGGATTTCAATGGGCATGGAACCCACGTGGCCGGCACAATCGGCGCCATGGGTGACAACAATATTGGCGTTACCGGAATTAACTACCAAATCCAAATGGTTGGACTTAGCCTGTTCAACGCCAATGGTGGAACTATTGCAGATGCAATTAAAGCCACAGACTATTTCACCGATTTGAAAACCCGCGGCCTTAATGGACCCGCCAACTTCCTTGCCACCAATAATTCCTGGGGTGGAGGTGGCCCAAACACACTCTTGAGTAACGCCATCAGCAGAGCTGACCAGGCAGGAATCCTGTTTATAGCCGCAGCAGGAAATAACGGTACCAGCACAGAATTCTACCCCGCAGCCTATACGCAAAACAATGTGATTTCCGTTGCGTCCCTCGAATCAACAGGTGCCCTGGCAAGCTATTCAAACCATGGCTCAGCCTGGGTCGACCTTGGTGCTCCTGGAAGTGGGATTTACTCGACGTGGCTGAACGGGACCTATGGAACCCTCAGCGGCACTTCGATGGCGACGCCCCATGTAACCGGTGCTGCAGCCCTGTTAGCAGCAATCTTTCCCACGGCCACAGCAGCACAAATTAAAACTGCCCTGCTTGATGGCACTGCCAACGATAGCCTGGAAGGCAAAACAGTGACTGGCGACCAACTCGATCTCACAGTAGCCCTCAATAATTTAACCAAGGCCATGGCCCCCACCTATGCCATCGCCACCAACAGCACCTCCTACAACGAGGGGCAAACCATATCCGTCTCCGTCAACACAACCAACGTTGCAAACGGCACCAACCTCTACTGGGCTATTTCTGGCACTGGCATCGATGCCGCAGATTTTGCTAATGCAACCTTCTCTGGTAGCGTCACCATCAACAGCGGCAGCCTTGCCTTTAATCTCGCGATCGCCAATGATCTCAAAACCGAGGGGGGAGAAGATTTCCAAATCAAGCTCTACTCCGATAGCACTCGCACCGTTCTAGTTGGACAATCCGCTTCCCTCTACATTTTTGATACCTCGGTACCCCCCCCTCCCACCTATTCCATCGCCACCAACAAACCCTACCTCAAAGAAGGGCAAACCATATCCGTCTCCGTCAACACAACCAACGTTGCAAACGGCACCAACCTCTACTGGGCTATTTCTGGCACTGGCATCGATGCCGCAGATTTTGCTAATGCAACCCTCTCTGGTAGCGGCACCATCAACAGCGGCAGCCTTGCCTTTAATCTCGCGATCGCCAATGATCTCAAAACCGAGGGGGGAGAAGATTTCCAAATCAAGCTCTACTCCGATAGCGCTCGCACCGTTCTAGTTGGCCAGTCCGCTTCCATCTTCATTACTGATTCCTCAGTAACCCCTGGCCAAACCCTTAGGGGAAGCAATGGCAATGACTATCTCCATAGTGGAACAGGGGATGACACTCTCATTGGTGGAAAAGGCAGTGACACTCTCATTGGTGGTGCCGGTGCAGACACGTTGATCGGCATCGATCTGAATGATGCAAATCGAGGACGTGGTGAAATTGACATCCTCACAGGTGGATCAGGTAATGATTTATTTGTTCTTGGCAATGCATCAGGAGTCTTTTACGATGATAGAAATCGTGTTCTCTCATCGAAAGAAGACCGAGACCGTGCACTAATAACTGATTTTGGCAACGGCGATAAGATTCAACTTAAAGGTAAAGCATCCGACTACATACTGCGTACACACGACCATTTGTCTGGGTTCACTGGAGCTGGAGTAGGTCTCTATCTCAATGATAGCGCCCGTCCAGGTTCAAACTTAACAGGATGGGACGGTAGTGACGAGCTTATCGCGTCCATTCAAGTTCAACCAGGAACATCTGCCCTAAGTCTTAGCAATCTCTCACAATTTACTTTCGTCTAGCAAGGTCACCTCGAAAATCAAGGGGTTCCCCACCTGGGGTTATCCACCTTCTAATCTGCTTTCATGATACCTCTGGCTATCATGAAAGCAGATTTTTTGTGCTCCAGTACTGTAATTTGGCCAGCAACCTGATTCGTATTGGATATCGCAGTGGGGGCAGCCATGGAAGCAGGGAAACTTCACTGCAAAACCTCTAAGACGCTGACCCGCTGAACCGCTGAGCCGCTGAACAGCAAATGTGCTAAAGTTAGCCACTGCTTAACCTCAGCCTCCAGCTCCATGGCCAGCCCCATCAACGCAGCAACCCCAAAAGTCAACAAAAACCTGGCCTTCCCCGGCCTGCTTGACGGACTTGAGCCATCCCCTGGCGGCCGCGGTTTTGATCAGATGCTGGTTCAGCAGGCCCCCGGGACCAAAGGGGAGGGGCCAAAAGAGGCTTTGAAAGTCACAACCTCATCCAGCCCAGAAGCGATTAATAGGGATTACAGCCAACAGAACAACATCTTCGATGCCGGGCTTAATCAACAGCTTTCGTTAGCCCTCAATAATTTAACCAAGGCCATGGTCCCCACCTATTCCATCGCCACCGGCACCTACCCAAATTACAAAGAAGGGATGACCATTCCCGTCTCCGTCAACACAACCAACGTTGCAAACGGCACCACCCTCTACTGGGCCGTCTCTGGCACTGGCATCAATGCCGCAGATTTTGCTAATCAAACCCTCACTGGTAGCGGCACCATCAACAGCGGCAGCCTTGCCTTTAATCTCGCGATCGCCAATGATCTCAAAACCGAGGGGGCAGAAAATCTCCAAATCAAGCTCTACTCCGATAGTGCTCGCACGGTTCTAGTTGGCCAATCCGCTTCCATCTACATTTTTGATACCTCAGTAACCCCTGGCCAAACCCTAAGGGGCACCAATGGCAATGACTATCTGCATAGTGGAACAGGGGATGACACTCTCATTGGTGGAAAAGGCAGTGACACTCTCATTGGTGGTGCCGGTGCAGACACGTTGATCGGCATCGATCAGACTGATGCAAATCTGGGACGGGGAGAAATTGACATCCTCCTAGGTGAATCAGGTAACGATTTATTTGTTCTTGGCAATGCATCAGGAGTCTTTTACACTGATGGAAATAGCTCTTTATCGGGTTGGGGAGACTATGCACGCATATGTGATTTTGGCAACGGCGATAAAATTCAACTGAAAGGGAAGCCATCCGACTACATTTTTTCTCCATTTAGTTTACCACCTTCTCCAAACGGTGGGGGGTATATCTTTCGCAATGATGGCCAAGCTATCGGTGCAAATACAGGAGGATTGGACAATTTTGACGAGCTCATCGGGTTGATTGAGGTTCAAGCAGGAACATCTGCCCTAAGTCTTAGCAATCTCTCTCAATTTACTTACGTCTAGCAAGGGCATATCTCAAAAATCAGGGGTTCTCCACCTTCCAATCTGCTTTCATGGTGCCTCTAGCCATCATGAAAGCAATTTTTTTGTGCCTCAGTACTGTAATTTGGCCAGCGACCTAATTCCTATTGGATGCTATTGCCGCCCCTGGCTGATTCATCACGAGGCGGCCAACAGGCCCTGGCTGGGGATGTGGCAAACAAAGGAGCCGCCCCGACTATGGAGGAGCGCTGCAAACGGAGCACACCAAGAAATCACGGCTGTAAAGCCCCTAAGGCGTTGAGCCGCTACGATGAAGCAAATTTTAGATACCTCACCTTAGGAGCCAAGCCCATGAATGCAGCAACCCCAAAAGTCAAGAAGACCATGGCCCTCCCCGGCCTACTTGATGGGCCTGACCAATCTCCTGGCGGACGCGGTTCTGATCAGGTGTTGGTTCAGTGGGCCCCCGGAACCAGAAAGGCTCGCCAAATCGAAGTCCGCGCCGCCCTTGGCGGCGAGCTGATCGAAACAATCCTCACCGAGCCCATGAAGGCGAACGGGGAGGGGCCCATAGACGTACTGAAGATCCCGACCACATCCAGCGTTGAAGCAATTAT
>CALSBG010000031.1:0-7354 GCA_943373125.1 Synechococcus sp. UW140 | reverse complement strand
TGGGTCTGGAGCATGGCCAGCTCCCGGTTCAGGGCCGTAAGAGAAGGGGAGCTAACAGGAATCGAGAGGGCAATGCGCAGGGCTTCTGCGTCGCTGGGGCGCCAGCTGCAGGTGGGTAGGGAGGACTGGGTCATGCCCCCCCTTGCCAGGTCTTGTCCCCTCAGCCGGCGTCGAGCTCACGCTGCAGGCTCTCCCAGTCCTCCGGCAGCTCACCACGCTGCACCAGACGCGAGAACACGGCGTAGCAGTCGTTGCGGTCGCCGTCCTTGCGGGGGAAGCCCAGCCAGAGGATCAGCAGCAGGCGGCGGCCCTCTGCTTCAAAGGGGCGAAAGAACAGGCGGTAGCGATCCGGCAGACCCAGGCCCTTGAGCCGGCCATAGCGCCGCAGCGGGCCTGTAAGAGCAAAGCGGCTGGCGTAGGGATCGGAGGCGATCCGCTCCTTGATCCCCTCCATCACCGCAGCCAGCAACTTCACCTGGGGATGCTGCGCGAACGTCTGGGGATCGAGCTCCTGCTTAAGCCGTCTCACCTCGGCTTTGAGCTCGGCGTATTGCCGCGCGAACAGCTGGGGCTGGAAGGCGATCTCCCAGCCATGGCGCACCAGCGGCAGACTCATACCCCGAGCGGCTCGTCTGCGGCCTCAACCGTCACGCCGGCCAGTAGCTCGTCGTCGTCTGCCGCCATGGCTTCCGTGTAAAGCACCGGGCCGGGATCGCTAGTGAGTGCCTGTCGGCTGAGGAAGTCGAGGAAGAGCCCGAGCAGCAGGCTGTCCTCCTCAGCTTCTCCCTGCTGCGGCTCTTCTGGCTCCAGGCGCAATAGAAGGGTGTTTTCATCAAGCACCTCCGCCTGGCCGGCAGCACCGGCGAACTGGGGATGGTCCCGGTAGAAGGCTGCAGGCAGCCGCAGGCCAGAAGAATTGCCTATTCGGGCCGGGGTAACGCGGTAAGGGGTTACGGCCATAGCAAGCAGCACCGCAAGACCGGACTTACATCACGTTAGTCCGTCTTGGCGGTGGTTCAGGCAGTCGCCGCGCCATCGAGCCCCAGCTGCTGACGCAGCTCGACTCCGTCGATCACCCCCCGTTCATGCAGCACCAGCCACTCCTGCACCGAGGGCTGGGGTTTGCGCGGTGGTTGCGGCGGCACCAGCGGGCAGATCTCCACGCTGCAGGCCGGCGTGTCGGAGAGCTTTTCACCGGTGAGGCGGGTCCATTGGCGCAGCAGGGTGCTGAGCATCGAGCTCTTCTGGCCCGCTAGCGACTGCAGCACCGCAAAGCTCTGGCCGGCGGTGAGTGAAATCTCCAGCTCGGTGCGGGCTGGCCCGTGGCCGCCAGCGGGGATCAACGCATCACGGCGCATGGCTTCTTCCAGCTGCTGCAAGTAGGCCCGGTGCTCCGCCAGCGAACGCGCTTCTATTTCGACCCACTGGAACTTGGCTCCCTCCGGCAGGTCCATAAACGAGGAGGTGGAGAGCACCAGGCGCTGGGGGCGTTGGGCATCGGTTCCGCCAGTGGCTGCACCGGAACCGAGGCCGCCATCACTGCGGCGAAAGCCGTAGGCATCCACCAGGCCGGTGCGTACGCCCACCGGCAGGGCAGTGCGGGAGAGGAGGTCTTCGTAGTCGCTGCGGCAGCGGTAGTGGTTGAGGTACTGGTGGGCTAGGCCCAGGTGGGGCAGATCGCCCTCACCAAAGGCGCTGCCATCCACCGAGTACCAAAGGGCTGGCAGGTCAAAACGCTGTGGCATCCGTTCCGGCTCACCCACCGGCACCACGTCGTAGCCATCGACAGCGCCGGGGTTGGGGTTGGCCTGCCAGCTGCGCAGCACCAGGCCGTCATCCGTCACCAGAAGGCTGCGGTAGAGCCAGGCCTGTGGATCAGGCACCAGGCCGCCGTGGGCGTCGATCACCACCGTGGGCACCGCGGCATTGCCTGTGGCGTAACGGGGCGGCAGGGCCTGGCGGCGTGGCTCCCGCCAGACGATCTCCACCGGCCCCGATGCCAGGGCAGCACTCGCCGCATCAGTAGGTAGGCGCCAGTTGAGTAGGTCCCCTCGGGGTACCAGTTGCAGACGGGGCAACGAGAGCCGGTCGCCTTTAGCCAGTGCCTCCAGCCGGTCGCCTTCTGAAGGCCAGCGGTGCTGGGGCGGTAGCTGCAGGATCAGGCAGCCGCCATCGCGCAGGGTAAGCAGGTCGGCCAGGAACAGGAACACCCCCAGATCGGTGCCCTGGCCGTCCACATCGGTGGCCACCCGAGTGAGGGAATCGGGGAGCTCCTGCCAGGCCAACCGCGACAGCATCCCGGCGTAGGTGCGCAGGGCATCGCGGTAGAAGCCGGTGGGCCGAGCCGCTTCTAGTCGCTTGAGGTAGCAGGCCTCGGGTTCCTCGATGCCGCGGGTTAGATACAACGGCCGGCGGCTGGTGCCATCGGGGAGCTCCAGCAGGGTCCAGCAGTCGTAGACCAGCTGCAGGCGGTCGCGCAGGCCGGAGAGGGTGGGGTGTTCCAGCCAGGGGGGTTGGGCAGCTTGCGGCGCAAGTGGGGAAGTGGGGCTGTTGGGGTTTGTTGTCCTGCGGCGGCGGGTGGTGGGCACTGGCTGCTGGTGGGGTCAGGCCCATTGCCAGAGGGAGCAATAAGTCGAGAGACGAACTATGCAGGATCTGCATTGTTTTGGTCGGGGCATTAGAGCAAGCAGGTCGATCAATCCGAGGGGCATTGGTTCATATGCGGGTCCGTATATGAACCAGGCTTGAGGGTCCATCTGCCCGAGATTGGCTGGGGCGGTTTGGATCTAAGATTTATCTGGTAAAGACTTCGGGTTCTTATACGGACCACGAAGGGCCTGACTATCTCTTGGCGAGGGTCCGCCCATTTAGTGTTATCACGCACAGCACCACATGACGTTCAATGCTCCACCCGAAGACTGGCTGCGCAGCCTGAATCGCAAATTCCGAGAGTGCGATATTCACGTACGGCGGCGCCCATTTCTGGCGCTCGATCAATACTGCAAGGACTTCGGGCTGGTAGCCGTTGCATTTGACTCGACGCCGGCGAAGACCATTTTTGATTGGTTTACGGGAAATACTCAAGCAGGAACGCACCAAATAGGATCCCTCTTCACAGGCGTCTTCTATTACGACAGTTGCTTCTGGCCAGTGGATGTGTTCATTGGAGGCAGTCAGCTTCAACTCAACGCGGTCGATTCATTACAAGCGATGACAGACCCAATGAAGAGCGAACTAATGTCGCGCCCTGAGACTGCGTGGCCTTACGTCTTAACCTGGGCAAATAGCGTGGACTATGGCTACGGGATTGACGATTTACTCAAGACGCTGCCGGCGGACCAGGCGCTAGCAAGGTCACTGCTCGAGAATGCCGACCGTGAGTTACGTGCAGCTGTCGCCCAACTCCTAGAGCATCGACCGAATAGCAAGGCGGCTATGTCGTCTCGGATGGCGACCGAGATATTCCTGAAGGCGCTTCTAGTATTCAAGGCGAAACTATCAGAGCCGGAGATCCGAACTTTCAATCATCACCTCGACAAACTACTTTCTAGAGTGCAGAAAATCGATGCGGCACATGAGGTGCTCACAATTGAGAAGCAGCTCGCCGCTTTCCCAACGATATCCGAACGTTACACCGGAGCAGAGCTGGCTCCAACTGCGATGTGGCTCACCTACGAGATCGCTTTACACGTTGCAGCAGCCGTTGTCCGCTCGCTTACAGATCGGAATCTTCGTGCCGCGGTACTTTCGCAGAATGCGTGCTAACGCTGGCCATGCACGTGACCCGCCACCGCAGATTCACTATGCCTCTGGAATGCTTTCCCTTTGGCTCTGTGCGGGCAGGTGATGGCCAGCGTTAGGCTTTGTGAAAGGAGTTAACAAGTGACGACAAACGAAAAAGTCAAAAAGGCGATTGAAGCGCACCTAAGACAGTGGCAAGAAATGAGTGCGCGCATGCAAAAGCTCGTGGCGCCTGTTCTTAAACAGCACGAGGAACTACAAAGGGCTATGCAGCCTTTTTTGAAATCGCAAGCAGCTCTTCAGAAATCTCTAGAACCTATTCTCTCTGCCCAGAAGGAGTGGCACAAAGTTATTTTGTCATTAGAGCTTACACGTTACGCGCTCCCCGATTTAAATCTAAATGTAGAGCAAGTCGAAAAATTCAGGAAGTTACTTGAAGGAATTATTGGTCCCGCCATTGAAGAGCTTCAGCGAACATTTAAAGATCTCCCACCTAGAACACAGGAAGCCTTAATACGCCTCGGGGGGCATGGGTGGTACCTTGATTTGAAGATGCCCAACTCATGTCTCCAGAATCTCAATAAGGAGTTAGAGGATGGAGATGTACAAAAAGCAGAGGATGTCCTCTTGCAACATTTTAAAGAACGTATAGATGAAATAGAGGCATCGATTATAGGAATATTTCCAACACGCGAAAAATTGATTAGGGCGGCTTTCTCTGCTCACAGACGGCGTGAATACGAGCTCTCGATACCTGTTTTTCTGTCGCAGACCGATGGGATATGCAAGCAAGTTGTCAACGAGTACTTCTTTATGAAGCAGAACAAAAAGCCACGTACAGCGGTCTATGTGGAAAGGTTTGCCGCAGACACCTATCGAGCAGCGCTTCTAAGTCCGCTTGCGAATAGCCTACCTATTGGTGCATCAGAAAAAGAACGACATGTTGGCTTCAACGAATTGAATCGGCATATGGTCCTTCACGGGGAGTCACTGGATTACGGTACAGAAAAAAATAGCTTAAAAGCAATTTCCTTGATTAACTATGTTGCTCATGTCCTCAAATTCGATGATAGCGAACCCTGACAACCGCTTCGAGAGGGCCTTGCTACGTCGGCGCCTCGCGTCTCCTTCGTTCACCCCTCAAGCGGAGCATTCACTCAACCGGAAACGCAACCACCCTCACTGAGCAAGCATCAACGATCTGAATCCACTGCTCGGGGCTGATCCGTATCCGCTCCAGCATCTCCTCCACGCCAACTCCTGAAGTCAGCAACCGCTGCCCCCGCGCATGCAGCTCCCGCCACGTCGGCGGCACCTTCAGCAGAAAACCATTGTCGCGGAGAAAGTGCGTGATCTCCCCATTGGCATAGGTGCTCCCGTAGGGCCGAAAGGGCCCCCGTGAGGGGTCGTAGCGCCGCGCTGCCTTGATCAGTCCGATCATCGCCAGCTGCAGCAGGTCCTCCTTGGGGTGAACAGTGCGGCGAGCGAAGTTACCGGCGATCTTCTCTGCCAGGTCCATATGCTCCAGCGCCAGGGCATCAGCAGCGGCATGGGGCCGCACTGGCCGCTGCCGCTGTGGCCTGCAACGCATCGGCTGCTTTCCCTGAGTTCTGGGAGGGTGATGCGCCGCCGCCTGCAAGTTGATCTCCAGCTGCTCTGCCCGGGCATGGCACGCCGGCTGGCGGTAGCGCCGTTGGTTGAGCATTAGCGCCGCCCCTGCTGCATCACCCACCAGCACCACCGTGATCGGCAGCACCAGCTGCAAAGCAGCCGGAGTCGGCACGGCAGGGAGTGGGCTCTCCACTGCGGAAGGCATGGAACCTTGCCGCACCGCAGACACCAGCGGCTCGCTCACCATCCCCCCATCACCGGCTCACCAGTAGTGGTGTCACCAGCGGCTGAATGCCCTGGGCCTTCCAGTAGCGACCTTCCAGCCAAAGGGCGCCGTGGCAGAAGGCATCCACCAGGTCCTTGCTGCCCTTGGGAAAGCGGATCGCTTCTTCCACCAAGGGCTGGGCGCGGTGATGGAAGCGGATTTGACCTGCTTCCACCAGGGGGGCGACGGCATGGGCGCGGGTTTCCTTGCTGCCTCTAGCCGTGATTGGCAGCATTCCCGGCACCCGGCGCCGGAGGGTTTGCAGCACCGCCGGGCCGTTGGCGGCGTCCTCGATCAGCACCGCATTGGGCCGCAGGCCCTGCTGCTCCAGCGCCTGCAGGCAGCCCAGCAGGAAGCGGATCACCTCCGGCAGGCCAAAGCGATGCCGGGCGGCCCACAGCACCTCCATCTCCAAGGCGGTGACCTGAGGCGGCACCTCGTGTTCGCCTGTGCGCGGGTTAACAGGTCTCGGTGGTGGTGCCAGCAGGCCGGCCAGGCAGAAGCCGCAGTAGTCGCTCTCCGCCTCCCCCTTGAAACTCAGATCACAGGAGAGGGCCAGCAGGGCGTACTGGCGCTGACGGCCGTCCTCGCGGGGGAAGGGCGGCCGGATCCAGTTGCGCAGGAAGATTGATCCCGACGCCGGGCTGGGCCGCTGCTGATACAGCGCCGCCCACCAATAAGCGCCGAGGCGAGCGCGGATTTTGACCAGCTCGCTCAGCGGGAAGCGCTCCGGGCACAGCGCCTCTCCCGCTTGGCGCCAGTCGGGTACCAAGGTGCAGGTCGGCGGCAGCTGGGGGCGTTCAGCCGGCCCTTCTGCAACAGCGGGTAGATCCAGCACGGTCCACTGCTGCGGCGCCTCGCCCAGCTCCTGCTCATACAGCCAGCCGATCACGTCCTGGTGGTCCCAGCGGGTCAGCACCACCACCTGGGCCGAAAGATTCGGCTGCTCAGTGCCATCAGGGCTAAGGACGGCCGACGGTTCAGCCCGGGTGAGCCACACCGAGCGCAGCCAGTCGATCAGCTTCTGCCGCAGCGCCGGTGATGCGGCATCACCAGGGCCCTTGTAGGGGTCGTCAATGATTCCCAGGCTGTAGCCCTTGCCCGTAAACGGGCCATCGACGCCAGCAGCAATGCAGCCACCGCGCTGGCGGGTCAGCCAGTTGCCCACAGCTGCCGAGTCGCGGGCCAGCAGGTTGCCGCTCACCCGGTAGAAGTGACGCGCTTCCCTGGAGTGGGCATAGGCCAGTTCAGCTGAGTAGGAGGCAATCGCCGCAAACAGGTGCGGGTAGCGCTGCAGGAAGTAGGCCGGAAACAGCTTGGAGACCAGGAGACTTTTCCCCAGGCGCGGCGGACAGGTAACGATCAAGCGGCTGAGCTGGCCAGCGGCCACCTGCTGCAGCAGCTCGATCAGCACCTCAGCCCAGCGGTGGAAGCCATAGCGGGGGTAGGCCTCAGCGATGAAGCTGCGCAGGCTCTGGGGTTCTGCTGGCTCGGCTGTGGTGGCCATTGGCAGGTGCAGCAGGCCGGCGCCAGCCCAGGGGTCAAACTCGTTCAGCAGCAGGCCCGTCACGTCCGTGGCTCCGGTGGCTTGATCGGTGCCCGCAGCAGGCCGCCGATCTCAGCAATCACCCGGAAGGCGCCAACGGCCGCATTGAACTGCTCGGCCTCCATCGCCCGGCGGGCGCATTCGTTGAGGGCAAAGATCTGCTCGGCCTGGTGGCGGCGCCGGTCGGTGAG
>CALSBG010000030.1:0-7434 GCA_943373125.1 Synechococcus sp. UW140 | reverse complement strand
TGGGTCTGGAGCATGGCCAGCTCCCGGTTCAGGGCCGTAAGAGAAGGGGAGCTAACAGGAATCGAGAGGGCAATGCGCAGGGCTTCTGCGTCGCTGGGGCGCCAGCTGCAGGTGGGTAGGGAGGACTGGGTCATGCCCCCCCTTGCCAGCTCAGCAGCCCCCAGTGATCTCACCCAACCCCAGCTGCTTCCGCAGCTCGGCGCCATCGATCACCCCCCGTTCATGCAGCACCAGCCACTCCTGCACTGAAGGCTGGGGTTTGCGTGGTGGCTGCGGCGGCACCAGCGGGCAGATCTCCACGTTGCAGGCCGGCGTGTCGGAGAGCTTTTCACCGGTGAGGCGGGTCCATTGGCGCAGCAGGGTGCTGAGCATCGAACTCTTCTGGCCCGCCAAGGACTGGAGCACGGCAAAGCTCTGGCCGGCGGTGAGTGAAATCTCCAGCTCGGTGCGGGCTGGGCCATGGCCGCCAGCGGGGATCAGGGCGTCGCGGCGCATGGCTTCTTCCAGCTGCTGCAAGTAAGCCCGGTGCTCTGCCAACGAGCGGGCTTCTATCTCCACCCACTGGAACTTGGCGCCCTCGGGCAGGTCCATAAAGGAGGAGGTAGAGAGCACCAGGCGCTGGGGGCGTTGGGCATCCCCGGTGCCTGAGGCAGCACCGGAACCGAGGCCGCCATCGCTGCGCCGGAAGCCGTAGGCATCCACCAGGCCGGTGCGCACCCCCACGGGCAGGGCGGTGCGTGACAACAGATCCTCGTAATCGCTGCGGCAGCGGTAGTGGTTGAGGTACTGGTGGGCCAGGCCCAGGTGAGGGAGATCGCCCTCACCAAAGGCGCTGCCATCGACCGAATACCAGAGGGCCGGCAGGTCAAAGCGCTGGGGCAGCAGGGAAGGCTCCCCCACCGGCACCACGTCGTAGCCATCGACGGCGCCGGGGTTGGGGTTGGCCTGCCAGCTGCGCAGCACCAGGCCGTCATCCGTCACCAGAAGGCTGCGGTACAGCCAGGCCTGCGGATCCGGCACCAGGCCGCCGTGGGCGTCGATCAGCACGGTGGGCACCGCAGTGTTTCCACTGGAGAAGCGAGGCGGCAGGGCCTGGCGGCGTGGCTCCCGCCAGACGATCTCGACCGGCCCCGATGCCAGGGCAGCACTCGCCGCATCAGTAGGTAGGCGCCAGTTGAGTAGGTCGCCCCGGGGCACCAGCTGCAACCGCGGCAACGAGAGCCGGTCGCCCTTGGCGAGGGCCTCCAGCCGGTCGCCTTCTGAGGGCCAGCGGTGCTGGGGCGGCAGCTGCAGGATCAGGCAGCCCCCATCGCGCAGGGTGAGCAGGTCAGCCAGGAACAGGAACACCACCAAGTCGGTGCCTTGTCCATCCACATCGGTGGCCACCCGGCTCAGGGAGTCGGGCAGCTCCTGCCAGGCCAAGCGCGAAAGCATCCCGGCGTAGGTGCGCAGGGCATCGCGGTAGAAGCCGGTGGGCCTGGCTGCCTCCAGTCGCTTGAGGTAACAGGTCTCGGGTTCTTCTATGCCGCGGGTCAGATACAGCGGCCGGCGGCTGGTGCCGTCGGGGAGTTCCAGCAGGGTCCAGCAGTCGTAGACCAGCTGCAGGCGGTCACGCAGGCCGGAGAGGGTGGGGTGTTCAAGCCAGGGGGGGTGGGCAGGAGCTTGCAGCGCAGGTGGGGAAGTGGGGCTGTTGGAGGAGGCTGAGCGGCGGCGGCGGGTGGTGGGCACTGGCTGCTGCTTGTGGTCACAGCTCTTGCCAGAGGCAGCAATAAGTCGAGAGACGAACTATGCAGGATCTGCATTGTTTTGGTCGGGGCATTAGAGCAAGCTGGTCGATCAATCCGAGGGGCATTGGTTCTTATGCGGGTCCACATAAGAACCAGGCTTGAGGGTCCATCTGCTCGAGAGTGATTCCCACGCAGTGGGTTTAGAGTTGAACTGGTAATGACTTCGGGTTCTTATGCGGACCAATAGAGGCTTGGCTATTTTTTAGCGAGGATCCGCCCAAATAGAGTTCGAAGGATCGAGAAACTGTTCCGGATCTGCTGTTTAAAAGTCGCCCGTAGCCAAGGCGCTCGTGCGAGGCCTCCACTCCCTGAATTGATTCGTTGCCATCGAGCCAGGTGATGGTGATGGGATGGTGGTCGTCAGAGAGCATCCGGATGCAGCATTCTGAAATGAACCTCAGAGCTTCTTGGCCATGAGAACCATCCGACGACGAGGTGCTATTGCTCTGGTGCTGAGCCTGACGGTGATCCCAGGGCTGCTGTGCAGCCATGCGCCGGCTCGATCCCAGCCAAGCCCCAGGGCACAGCCGTTGCTTGTCAGCGCCGCCATCAGCCTCACCGAAGTGCTCCAGTCGCTCGCCCCTGGCTTCTCGCGGGCGCAACAGGTTCCTCTTCCCCAGTTCAACCTGGCGGCTTCCGGCGCACTGCAACGCCAGATCGAGCAGGGTGCACCGGTGGATGTGTTCCTTTCCGCCGGTAGCCGACAGATGGATGCCCTGGAGAAGGCCGGACTGCTGCTGAAGGGAACCCGCAGAAATCTGATCAGCAACCAGCTGGTGCTTGTGGTGCCCGCCAACGTACGGGGCATCCTCGGGTTCGGTGATCTGGCCAGCCCCCGCATCCGACGCATCGCCATCGGCGACAACACCGTGCCAGCGGGCGAGTACGCCCGCCAGGTGCTGCAGCATTTCAGACTCAGCGACAGCTTGCAACCCAAGCTGGTTCCTCTTGGCTCCGTGCGCGCCGTGGCCGCAGCGGTGGCCAACGGCAGCGCTGATGCCGGGTTTGTGTACCGCAGCGATGCCGTCAGCCTGCCGGCCCTTCGCATCGCCGCGACGGCGCCCGCAGCCAGTCACAGACCGATCCTCTACAGCGGGGCGGTGATCCAGCGCAGTCGCCAACCCGGGCTCGCCAGGGTCTATCTCGATGGGTTACGCAGTCCCGCTGCCCGCAACGCCTTCATCCGCGCTGGCTTTGCTCCCCTTCCCGCTGGCCTCTGAGCCACTCGTTTCATACACCCGTGGAGTCAAGCTGGTCGCCGCTGCTGCTGTCCCTGCGGGCTGCCGCCCTGGCGGTGCTGCTGCTGAGCCCCGTGGCCATCGGAGCAGCCTTGATGCTGCGCCATTGGCAGGGGAAGCGCCGGGCCATCGCGGACCTGGTGCTGCTTTCGCCGCTGGTTCTACCGCCCACGGTGCTGGGTTTTCTCCTCCTGCAACTGCTCGGCCCCAACGGTCCCATCGGCCAGCCCCTGCAGGCCTTGGATATCACCATCGTGTTCAGCTGGAGCGCAACGGTGATCAGCGCCGCGGTGGTGGCGTTTCCGTTGATGTATCGCAGCACCCTGGCCTCCCTGGAGCAGCTGGATCCCGCCCTGGAAGCGGTGGCGCTGGGTCTGGGTTGCAGCCCCTTGCAAGCGTTCTGGCGGGTCACTCTTCCCTTGATCCGCCCTGGTGTGCTGGGCGGTCTCAGCCTCAGCTTTGCCCGTGCCCTGGGGGAATTCGGCACCACAATGATGCTGGCGGGCAACATCCCCGGCCGGACCCAGACGCTGCCCCTGGCGATCTACAGCGCCGTCGAGAACGGTGACAACTCCCAGGCCTGGCGGCTCACGGCCCTGGTGCTGCTGCTCAACGGTGGCTGTCTGGCGCTTGTGGAACAGCTGAGCCGTGGCCGCCAGCACACCCCTGTAAAGCAAGCTGCGGCGGATGGTCTGGAGGAGGAGGTTTGGGAGGTCGCTCCGGCCAGCAGACATCTGCCGCAACCGGCAGCTCCGCCGCTTGAGGTGGCAATCGAACTCCGGCGCGGCAGCTTTGAGCTAGCTCTCAGCTGGAGCAGCCAGGCCGCACGCCTGGCGGTGCTGGGGTCCTCCGGCGCGGGCAAGAGTCTGCTTCTGCGCTGCATCGCCGGCCTGGAACGCCCCCAGCGCGGCCGCATCTCACTCGGTGAACGGCTGCTCTGCGACAGTGCGCGCGGGATCTGGGTGGCACCTCAGCATCGGCGGATCGCCATGGTGTTCCAGCAGTACGCCCTGTTTCCACATCTCGACGTGGCCGCGAATGTGGCCTTTGGACTCCACAAGCTCAGCCCTGAACAGCGGCTCTCCCGGGTGGCGAAGCTGCTGTCGGTGATGCGGCTCCAGGAGCAGGCCCGGCAGTTCCCCCACCAATTGTCAGGAGGCCAGTCTCAGCGGGTGGCACTGGCCAGGGCCCTCGCCATCCAGCCAGATCTGCTGTTGCTTGATGAGCCGCTCAGCTCCCAGGACAGCTTTCGCCGCCGCCGGCTGCAGCAGTGGATTGACGACCTGCAGCGCCGCACCGGCACCCCGATCCTGCTGGTGACCCACGCCATCGAGGAAGCCCTGCGACTGGGGGATGAACTCTTGGTGCTTGAGGGCGGCCGCCTCCTTCGCCAGGGCTCACCGCAAGAGCTGGTGGCTGACCCTCAGTTTCTGACGGTGGCTCGGCTCACAGGCTGTCAGAACCTGAGCCCCCTTCACTGGCTGGGTTCTGATCTCTGGCGAGCGGAAGCCTGGAATCTGGAGATCCAAGCGACGACACCGATGAGTCTTGCCACGAACTCCTGGATCGGCTTGAGAGCTCAGCAGCTACGGCTCAGGCCCCGCGGCAGCACAAGGACCGATACGGCGCTGGTCGTGCAGACCTGCCAGCTGATTAACCTGAGCCATGGTGTCGGGCAGGTGAGCGCCTATGTGCAGATCCCGGGCAGCCAAGGGGGTCTGCATGTGGACATGCCGAGCTGGGAGTGGCAGGAGTTGAAATATGATCACCATGAGCTTGAGCTTGTGATCCCCAAGGGAGTAATTCTCTGGCTTCAAACGTGAAACTTTGTCCTCTCAAGACGCGACACTTCGAACAAGCCCCTCGAGTGGACAGGCCTCCATCATCTTTCTGCTCCGCCACCCCAAACTCATTGCCTGCCACTCAGGGGTAGCGTTCAATCAATAGGGAAGGCAACCACCCGTACTGAGCAGGCGTCAACTATCTGAATCCAATGCTCGTGGCTGATATCCAGTCGCTCCAACATCTCGCCCACGCCTATTCCTGAGGTCAGCAACCGCTGCCCCCGCGCATGCAGCTCCCGCCACGTCGGCGGCACCTTCAGCAAGAACCCGTTATCTCGCAGAAAGTGGGTGATCTCCCCATTGGCGTAGGTGCGCCCGTAGGGCCGGAATGGTCCCCGTGAAGGGTCGTAGCGGCGAGCCGCCTTGATCAGCCCGATCATCGCCAGCTGCAGCAAGTCCTCCTTCTGGTGAACAGTGCGCCGAGCGAAGTTGCCGGCGATCTTCTCCGCCAGGTCCATGTGCTCCAACGCCAGGGCATCAGCAGCGGCGTGGGGGCGGACTGGCCGCTGCCGCTGTGGCCTGCAACGCGTCGGCTGCTGACACTTGGGCCTCGGCGGGTGATGCACTTGAGCGTGGAGGTTGATCTCCAACTGCTCTGCCCGGGCATGGCACATCGGCCGTCGGTAGCACCGTTGGTTGAGCATTTGCTCTGCCCCAGCGGCATCGCCCACCAGCACGACTGTGATCGGCAGGCATAGCTGCAGCTCTGCCGGTGCCGGTACTACATGCCCCTGGCTCTCCACTGCGGAAGGCGTGGAACCTTGCCGCACCGCAGACACCAGCGGCTCGCTCACCATCCCCCTCATCGGCTCACCAGCAGTGGTGTCACCAGCGGCTGGATGCCCTGGGCCTTCCAATAGCGGCCCTCCAGCCAGAGGGCGCCATGACAAAAGGCATCCACCAGGTCCTTGCTGCCCTTGGGGAAGCGGATCGCTTCTTCTACCAAGGGCTGGGCGCGGTGGTGAAAGCGGATCTGCCCCGCCTCCACCAGGGGGGCGACGGCATGGGCGCGGGTTTCCTTGCTGCCACGGGCGGTGATTGGCAGCATTCCCGGCACCCGGCGCCGGAGGGTTTGCAGCACAGCCGGGCCGTTGGCGGCGTCCTCAATCAGCACGGCATTGGGCCTGAGGCCCTGCTGCTCCAGCGCCTCCAGGCAGCCCAGCAGGAAGCGGATCACCTCCGGCAGGCCAAAGCGGTGCCGCGCCGCCCAGAGCACCTCCATCTCCAAGGCAGTGATTTGAAGAGGACCCTCGTGTTCGCCTGTGCGCGGGTTAACAGGTCTCGGTGGTGGTGCCAGTAGCCCCGCCAGGCAGAAGCCGCAGTAGTCGCTCCCTGCCTCCCCCTTGAAACTCAGATCACAGGAGAGGGCCAGCAGGGCGTACTGCCGCTGGCCGCCAGCATTAGCTCCTGTCTCCTCCCGCGGAAAGGGCGGCCGGATCCAGTTGCGCAGGAAGATTGATCCAGACGCCGGGCTGGGCCGCTGCTGATACAGCGCCGCCCACCAGTAAGCGCCGAGGCGGGCGCGGATTTTGATCAGCTCGCTCAGCGGGAAGCGCTCAGGGCACAGCGCCTCGCCCGCTTGCCTCCAGTCCGGAATCAGCGTGCAGGTGGGCGGCAGCTGGGGGCGTTCAGCCGGCCCTTCTGCAATGGCGGGTAGATCCAGCACGGTCCACTGCTGGGGGGCTTCCCCCAGCTCCTGCTCATACAGCCAGCCGATCACGTCCTGGTGGTCCCAGCGGGTCAGCACCACCACCTGGGCCGAAAGATTCGGCTGCTCAGTGCCATCAGGGCCAAGGACGGCCGACGGTTCAGCCCGGGTGAGCCACACCGAGCGCAGCCAGTCGATCAGCTTCTGCCGCAGCGCCGGACTAGCGGCATCACCGGGGCCCTTGTAGGGGTCGTCAATGATTCCCAGGCTGTAGCCCTTGCCCGTAAACGGGCCATCGACGCCAGCAGCAATGCAGCCACCGCGCTGGCGGGTCAGCCAGTTGCCCACCGCGGCTGAATCGCGGGCGAGCAGGTTGCCGCTCACCCGGTAGAAGTGACGCGCTTCCCTGGAGTGGGCATAGGCCAGCTCAGCCGAATACGAGGCAATCGCCGCGAAAAGATGCGGGTAGCGCTGCAGGAAGTAGGCCGGAAACAGCTTGGAAACCAGGAGACTTTTCCCCAGGCGCGGCGGACAGGTAACGATCAAGCGGCTGAGCTGGCCAGCGGCCACCTGCTGGAGCAGCTCGATCAGCACCTCAGCCCAGCGGTGGAAGCCATAGCGCGGGTAGGCCTCAGCGATGAAGCTGCGCAGGCTCTGGGGTTCTGCTGGCTCGGCTGTGGTGGCCGTTGGCAGGTGCAGCAGGCCGGCGCCAGCCCATGGGTCGAACTCGTTCAGCAGCAGGCCCGTCACGTCCGTGGCTCCGGTGGTTTGATCGGTGCCCGCAGCAGGCCGCCGATCTCAGCAATCACCCGGAAGGCGCCAACGGCCGCATTGAACTGCTCGGCCTCCATCGCCCGGCGGGCGCATTCGTTGAGGGCAAAGATCTGCTCGGCCTGGTGGCGGCGCCGGTCGGTGAG
>CALSBG010000029.1:0-8089 GCA_943373125.1 Synechococcus sp. UW140 | reverse complement strand
ATCTCAGCAATCACCCGGAAGGCGCCAACGGCCGCATTGAACTGCTCGGCCTCCATCGCCCGGCGGGCGCATTCGTTGAGGGCAAAGATCTGCTCGGCCTGGTGGCGGCGCCGGTCGGTGAGCAGCTCCTGCACCATCCGCTGACGCGCCAGGGCCAGGTATTTGCTGATCGTCTTGATGTTGGTGATTCCCCAGTTTTGGGCTGCTTTTTCCCTGATCACAGCCAAAGGCAGCCGCTGGGCGATCCACAGCTGGGCCTCAGCGATGCGCGTCTCCACCTCCATGTGGCTGGCTCGGGGTTGATGGCTCTGGCTGCGGCGACCCCTGGGCGGATTGCCCTTGCCCACCGGCCGGCCGGGATCCGCGGCCGGCCAGAGCGGCTGGCCAGCGGCGTCCTGCTGGGGCGCCGCCTGGCGCAGCTCATCGAGTAACTCCAGATCAGCATCCAAAGCCTCTGCCATCCCTTGAGCGGTGGTTTCAGCAGTCGGGGCTGGCTGGCTCACAGCAACCCCTCCCGCAGGATCAGCCGCACGTAGGCAGCCCACTGCTCGGGTGTAAGCACCACCCGCCAGGTGCCGCCGCGGAAGCGCACCAGGGTTGCGGCGAATGGTTCACCGGCATGGTCCGCCTGCAGAGAGGCTGCAACTGGCTTGAGGCGAGCGGCAGCAGCGACATTGGCCCAGCTGGCCACCTGGATCACATGGCCCGGCACGCCGTCGAGGTCGCCGGTGTCACCGCCAGCGCTGGTGGTGCGTCCGGCGCCGAGCTTGCGGCGCACCACCAGGCCCAGAAGCGCGCTGAGCAGTTCGGCCCCTTCTCGCTCGGCCCCATCCCCCTTGCGCTTCTGGGGATTGGCCATTGCTCAACCCCGCGCCGCCTTGATGGTCCAAAACGCCTTGCCGTGGTTGGCGGTGGCCGTGCCGCCGGCAATGGCCAGGCGCTGGGCCTCCTTGAGCGCCTGCTCCTGCTGCACGAGCGGTTCGGGGTAGACGTAACTGGTGCGCCCGGCGGACCAGGAGAAGCTGCAGCCGTTGTGAGCAAAACCGGCATCGAGGTCGCCGGCCTCCAGGACAGCGCTGAGCTGCTCCAGCAGCGGCGTTAGCTCGGCCTCGATGCTTTTTTGCTGCAGCTTGAGCACGGTGATGCGATCGAGCAGCGCATCGAGCGCGGCGCCGGCCACCGGGGAAGAGCTGGTGGTGCTGGCAGACATCAACCGGTCCAACTGGAGGAGGAACGCGTGCAGACAGCCCGCTTCTGCCCAAATATAGCGGCTCGATAGTCCGAACAAAACAGTTCGATCCAGGGAGCTTGCGCAGTCGGCTTGCGGCCTGCCTCACCAGGGGCGACTGCGGGAGGTGTATCCCGCCCATGCCGCTGCCCAGGTCGCCAGGCAGTCCTCGCGGGCATACAGCGGCGAGAAGCGCGTCTCCCCCGGCCGGGCCCAGATTGTCTGGCCGGCGTCGTAATGCACGCCCCAGGTTGCTTCCAGGGCCATGTAGCCGCCCAGCTGGGCGCGGGTGCAGTAGCTGCCCGAGCCGGGCCTGGAGAGGGTCTTGAGGTCGGCGAGCACCCGCAGGCCGCTGGCGTGCTGGATGTAGCCGGTGTCGTAGGTGCCGGCCAGGTTGCGAACCAGGCAGCAGGTGGGGCGTTCGGAGGCGAGCACCGTCACCTGCTGCCAGTGGGGGTGGGCGAGGAGCGGCTCGATCCAGTCCCGGTACGCGCCAGCGCGGAGGGGCTGCAGCAGCTCGCTTGCCTGGTGCCGCTGCTGGGGCATGGGGTGAAAGCGGCTATGCAGCAAGGCCTCCAGCGCCAGGTGCACGGTGTGGCCCCGTGGCTCCCAGAGGTGGCGGGTGGCCTCGATGCGGTCCAGCGCCCAGGCGCCCTTGGCTGAGCCGACCACACCGGTGATCGACACCGCGAACAGGTGGTCCCCCAGCCAGTAGCGGTGCTCCGGATCGGTGCGCCGCAGGCCTGGGATCGGCGCCAACCAGCTGGTCGTATCGATCTGGCGATCGAAGACACGCGCAGTGGTTGTCAACGTCATCACCAGAACCTCACATGAAACACAAAATTGGTTGGATTCTTTGGACCTCGTTGCAGCGCAGGGGATCTGGGCAGATAATCGAAGTTGGGATTCTTTGGATTCTTTGGATTCTTTGATCCCCAAGGGCTTTCGGCTTCTGGAGCGGGGGTGCCCCAAAGAATCCAAAGAAGCCAGAGCGGAGCCAGCCCCCTTATGGCGTCAAAGTGACTGCGCTGGTGAGGGGGCCAAAGAATCCCAAGAATCCAACCCCCTCTCCAGCAGTCGCAGCCAAATGGCAGCCGATCAGTGGTGGCTAAACAGTGGCCAGCAAAGAATCCAAAGAATCTCGAGGGAGTCCGCTTAGCCAGAAGCGTCAGATCAATTGCGCTGGAGGGTGATCCAAAGAAGCGCAAGAAGCCAGCCCTACAGAGCGAACTCACGGGTTAGCCACTCCGCACCGGCATCACTGAGCCCATAGCGGAGGTAGTAGCTCGCGCCGCTGGTACCCACCCGGGTGGCTGTCACCAGGCCATCGAGGCTGCTGAGGAAACGGCCCATGGCCTTGTAGGTGGCTAGCGCTTCCCCCTCCAACTCCCGCTTGAGCCGGGCCGCCGCCGGCACCAGGTCAATGGCCTGCAGCAGCTCCAGCAGGCCCACCCCAGCCAGACCGTTGGCGTGCAGGACCTGGAGATAACGCAGGGCCTCTTTCTGCTTCTCGCTGGCCTTGCGCACCCGCTGGGTGGCGCGATCGAGATCGCTCTCCTGCTCCTGCTGCTCCTGCAGGTCGTCGTAGGTGCCGAGCCTTGAGAAGGTTCCTGTGCCGCCGTCGATCGCCACCACCAGATCAGCCGGTGGGCCGGAGCGGGCCTCGCGCACCAGGCGGCGCTGGGGCGAATCCTTGATCAGCCGGTTGCCCTTGGCCAGGTAGTGGAGCGTGAGGATCGTGTTGGCCGCCCCGGCGATGGCGTTGTGGCCCGAGAGGGCCTCGGTGCCGGTGGTGTCGTTGGCCTTGTTGCAGTGGTGGATCAGCAGCAGGGTGCCGCCGGCATCGGTCACCTGGTGCTTGAGGTCGTAGAACAACGAGCCCATCTCCGGGTCGTTCTCGCCAAAGCAGCAGCTGCGGGTGATTGAGCGCAGCGAGTCGAGAATCACAACCGCGCCGGGGTGGGCGGCCAGGCAAGCCAGCAGGCCATCGAGGTTGGCCTCGGTGACCCGGAACCGGTGGGACCACAGCAACAGCGGGTGATCCCAGATCCCCAGCTGCTGGAGCATTTGCGCGGTGTCGCCATCGCCCTGGTCGTCCGTCACCAGGATCACCGGCCGCGGTGCCTCCGGAGCTCCGAAACCAAGAAAGTCCTCAGCGCAGAGCAGACAGCGGGCCAGGGCATGCACCAGCCGGGTCTTGCCCACCTTGGCGCGACCGCCAACGATCGTCAGATCCTGCTTTGGAATGCAGAGCGGGATTTCCCACTGCACTGCCGGTGGGGGCAGCGCCGAGCGTTCGTCTTGGGTGAGGGCGTGAAAACGGTTGCCATTGCGCAAATCGATGGCCTCGAGGGTGAGCTGGCCGATCTCCTGCAACCGCAGGGCTGTCTTGAGCTCGAGCGCGGCATGGCACTCCCGCACCCGAGCCGAGCGGCGCAGGCTGTTGCGCTCGCGTCCCACCAGGGAGCGGATGCAATGCTCCAGGGCGTCAAAGCGGCGCTGGATCGGCAGGTGCACCTTTCCCCAGCGCACCTGGGTGTCGGCTCTGGGCGAGAAGCGCTGCTGGCCACTGCCAGGGCCAGATCTCGTGGCGACCATCGCCTTGCTGCTGCGATCGCTGCTGGTGCGTTCGCTGCTCCTGCCACCGGGATGGCGCCCGCTGCCGTACTCCGGCGGCAGCCAGCCGTGCTGGCGGGCCTGGAACCAAAAGGTGGCGGCGCTGATCTGCTCGCCGCCGGAGCTGGCCACCTGGCGAATATCCCAGCCGCAGCTGGCCGAGGGGCTGTGGGCCTCCATCAGGGCAATCGCCAGCTCGCGGTCATGGCCGGCCTGCTCGCAGGCCTCGATCAAGCCCCAGAGGAGGTTGCGAAAATCGGCGTAGGTGTTGCTGCCAGCCACCCGCCGGGGGATGGCGGCCAGGGCGGCGCGGACCTGCTCCAGCGGGCGGGGCGGACCAAAGTCCTTGGCGCCGAGCACAGGCAAGCGGAGAGCAGGGGCTGGACCCTCGCAGACCTGCTCCAGGGGGATGCGGGGTTCCGGCGCCAGGTCTGCCGCTGGTTCGGCGAACTCATCGGGCAGCAGCGCCAGGGCGATGTCCTCCGGCGCATAGCGCTGGCCGCTCACGTGCACCAGCTCCACTGGCGCCACCGGCTGGCCGCCGGCATCGATGTACCAGCAGCCGGGCAGACGCATCACCCGTGAGGCGTCCTTGCAGTGGGGGTCGCCGCCGGCGTAGGTGATCAGCTCGGCCTGCAGCGGTGCCCACTCCTGCGGCGGGATGGGGGCCTGCAGCAGCCAGTAGCAGTGGGCCGACTTGCCGCCGCTGAGCACGATCAGCGAGGGTTCCGGCAGCCCCAGCTCCCGCCAGGCCTTCAGCTGCCAGGCGATGGGTCGGTCGTCCCACTCCACGAACAGGGCGCGGCAAGCGGTGATCTCACGCTTGCTGTCGCCGCCGTCATTGATCACCAGGTAGACCCCCCTCCCCTCCCGCTGCCATTGCTCGGCAACGGCCAGATCGAACGCCCCCTTGCGGGCACCGATCGCCCCCTTGGCGGGGTTGGCGCGATGGGGAAAGGCACGCAGCCGGGCGCGGGCAGGGTCCTTGTCCAGCAGGGAGAGGAACTGGGTAGCAGCGGCGCGGTCGATGCAGGCCTGCGTGGGGGCAGAGACCGCTTCAGGGGTGGCCATGGGGGCCCTGGCTGTGGCGGGGCTTGCCGGTGAGCTGGTCCCGTTCCATGGCCTCGGCCACGATCAGGCGGATCACGGAGGAGCGCGAGATCAGACCGCCGCGGGTGCGCGCATCCAGCCAGACCTGCTGCTCGGGGGTGAACTGCACCGAGAGCGGGGTCAGCAACGGAGCCATAGAAAGCTTCGATGGGCCGAATGATCCTATTCGTACTGACTCAGCCTCGCTAGTGCGAATCACACCGTTAAGCGGTGGCGAGATTGCAAAAGACCGCGCAGTCAGGCGGAGCAGCTCCCAGCGCGAAGCCCCCCCAGGGGCCAAGCCGTCCGTTGTGATGGGCGGCGGGCACGGGAGTCGCCGCGCTGCCGCCATGGCAAGGGCTTGCGGCAATTGCTCTGCCGCGCCTGGGTCGCTGCTGGGTTGCTGCTGGGTCGCCGAGATCAACCTTGTCCGACTGGCCTTGCTGGGGGCCCTTGCTCCCGACGGCCGTGATTGGGTCGACGGCTGTCAGGGGGACGGCTGGAACCTGGGGCCAGCCAGTCCCGTGGTGGCGCCACCGGAGCTGCTGGCAGCGGCCCAACGGTTGGAGCTGGAAGGCTTGCTGCGGCAGGCTTGCCGCTGGGCGCCTCCCCTGGTTTCAAGCGATTGGCTGCTCCCGCCCGCTAGCCCCTGGCCTCGCATCGGCAAGGTAGGCAGAGGCGACAGCGAAGCCATGTTGATGCCAGTCCATTTTTGCACTGACAGCGATTGGATTCCACATCTGCAAGCCTTGGCTTAGCCTTTCGCTAATGGCCAGATTTCAGCCTTGATGCCAATTGAGTACCGGTATATCGAAGCCAACCAGCTCGAAGCCGGTCAGCAGTTCGGACGGATGCTGCGGCGCTGGCGGGAGCTCAACCACTGGACCCAGTACACGGCCTACAGGTGGGCCAAGGAGGCCGGCTTTGAAATGATGGCACCAAGCACGCTCAGCGTGTTTGAAAACGGCAAGGCGCCCAAGCCCAGGCCGGAGAGCTTCTTTGCCCTGGCCGAGGTCAATCGCCGCCTGGCAGCCAAGGACTTTAGTGACGTGCGCACCCGCGCTCTCAAGGAGCTGATCAGCCAGGCCGAGCCGCTTTTGGATGACGAGGGCCGGGTGTGGGGGCCGGCTGAATTCTGGAGCTGCCACCTGGGTCTGCTGGCCGTGCCGAGCGCTTACCAGGCGCCGGCATTGCCGCCGCAGCCTGAGCTGGATGGGGAGGAGTCTGCTCGCCTGAGCGAGACCTGGCGCGCCCAGCTGGTGCAGATCGCCAAGCAGAACGGCATGGGCGTGATGGACGCCCTCAGTTCGGCGGCCAAGGCGGCGCCGGTCAAGCAGCGTCAGGCCTTCCAGGCCGTGCTGGCAGGGTTTGAGACCTATGGGCCAGAGCAATTGGAAGGGCTCTGGGACGGGGAGGTGTGGCTGCCGCAGCGCTGGCTCCAGGACTGGGCGAGCAGGGCCAGCGCCAGCTGAGCCTGCTCGCCCAGAACGAAGCGACTTCGGTATAGCTTATAGCCTCGTGTTCTGAGATACAGACTCGAAATAGCGAGTCGATAATAGTTTGAACAAGCGGGCGCTGGTCCTGCAGTGCCTTCGATGACCACCACCCAAAGCGGGCGGATGGAGCCGACGCCAGGTCCCACACCCGCCCTTGATTTCAATCACGCCCTACTGCAGAGCCGGGATCAGGCCCGCGCCCAGTGGGCCGAGGCCTTGGCCCGGTTCCAGGCCCAGATGGTTGCCATCCAGGAGCCTTCTCTGGCCGAGGTCGTCCTGGCGGCAGCGCCTGCCTTTGCCCTGGGTTTCTCGTTCAGTGCCCAGAAGCTGATTCAGGAGGATCAGCAGCTGTTGCGGGTGACCCTGCGCCATCGCGGCGGCGCCGAGGAGTTCAGCGAGGCGCTGGCACCCGTGGAGGGAGGCCAGGCCTGGCAGGCCCTGACCGCCTCATTGCTGGTGGGGCTGCTGGGCCTTCCGATGACCAGCCAGATTCGGACTAACGAGCCTGATCTACAAAACCCTGCGCTGTTTGACAACGGCTGCCCTGCTGGCGCTCCTGCCGCAGCGGCTCCTCCAACAGGGCTGGCGGAGAGCGCCGATGACGAGTGGTCCAAGCCGGTGGAGGCGCAGCCGGTTGCGCTGGATCAAGGCCTCGAGCCCTTGACACAGGCGGAGCTCGCCACCTTGTACAAGTTCCTGGCGGCGATGCCGGCGGAGGTCCGCAAGCGGTTCACGGTTGAGTTCCGCCATCACTTCCAGGTGCCCAGGGAGGTGCGGACGATCAAGGACCGCATCACCCAGCAGCGCCACAAGGCCTTCATCGACGTGTTCGAGCGCGAGCTGGCAGGGGTGGCGCCATGAGCGTCTGCCGCCGCGCCTACGCCAAGCCCCAGCAGCGGGTGCAGCACGGCCGCCACACCCTGTGCGTCTGCGTGCACAGCGACATCTACCGGCAGGTGCAGCAGCTGGCAGCCGAGCAGCAGCTGAGCCTCTCTGGCGCCGCCCATCACCTGCTGCGACTGGGGGCGGGCCTGGAGCCCCTGCTGCCCCTGTCGTCTTCCCCGTCCACTCTTGCGAGCAAATCCCATGGCGATTGAACTCAACGACGGCAGCCGCAGTGCGGCGCCGGTGATCCGTCAGCAGCGCCTCGCTGAGGTGGCCTACCTGGCGATCGTGCGCTCCGAGCAGCGCGACCGGTTGCGCAAGAACCAGGCCACCGGGGCGATGGAGCCGATCCCCAACGGCAGCGACCGCCAGGGCCAGCCCAAGGTGAAGCAGGAGATGGTCGTCCACGCGATCGCCATGCCGGGCACAACGATGGAGGCCCGCATCGGTGACGAGGGCGGCGTGCCGGCAGCAGGCGATCGGGTGCGGTTGATCCTCAAGGCCAAGGGTTTTGGCGACTGGATCGAGGCACGGCGCCTGCACCGCCGCGGCCGGCTCAATGTCGGGGATGTGCTGGTGCTGGAGACCCGCTGGGCCCAGCAGTACGACCAGGACGGCAACCCCAGGGGCCCCAAGATCGAAGACCAGGCGTCCGCCGATGCGGTGCCCCGCAACGTCACGATCGGCTTCTACGGCCCGCTGAGCATGCGCGAGGGCACGGATCCCGCCTGGATCGAGGCAGCCGAGCAGGCCTACAGGGCCGATGAGACAGCAG
>CALSBG010000028.1:0-9747 GCA_943373125.1 Synechococcus sp. UW140 | reverse complement strand
TGAGCCAGCCGCCCAGGGCCAAATAGGCCGTGGGGAACAGCAGCAGGCCAGACCAGCCCACAAAAACAAAGCGGTCGCGCTTGAGCCAGTCATCGAGGACGTCGAACCATCCCCGTGCTGCTGGCGCGCGCCCTACAGCGATCGTCATGGTGATGAAGCGGTGCGGAAACCCGCAAATTCGGTGGGATACCGGAGGATCGTAACAACGTGATTGGGGACTGCGAGAGCGGTTGAAACGGGCTGAAACCCCAGGACTGGCTTGATTTTTTAGGTATTTCTGCAGATTTCAAGCCGCCACCGCTGGATCCCACGCCAAGATGGCCGGCTATTGCGCCCTTTTTGCAGATGGCCCCTACCGCCGCAACGCCCTCTGCGGTCGATGCCCAGGCGAGCGACCTGCTGGAGCAGGCGGTACTTGGTTCCCGTCGCTTGTCCAACGTCTTGGTGGCCTCGGTGGTGACCACCGGCGGCCTGGGCTTCCTGCTGACCAGTGCCTCGAGCTTTCTCGGCAAAGACCTGCTCCCCATTGGCCATCCCGCCGAGCTAGCCCTGGTGCCCCAGGGCTTGGTGATGGGCCTCTATGGCTTGGCCGCCATGCTGCTGTCCACCTACCTCTGGACCGTGATCGGCATCGATGTGGGGGTGGGTTCCAACCGATTTGACCGCAAGGCCGGTACGGCCACCATCAGCCGCCGGGGCTTCCGCCAACGGATCGAGGTGGCGATTCCCCTGCGGGACATCCAATCGGTGAAGGTGGATGTGCGCGATGGCCTGAGCCCCCGGCGCCGCATTTCCCTCAAGGTGCAGGGCCGCCGCGACATGCCCCTCACCCGGGTTGGTGAGCCCATGCCCCTGGCCGATTTGGAGCTGGCTGGCGCCCAACTGGCCCGCTTCCTGGGCGTTCCCCTGGAGGGGGTCTGATGCCGGCCGATTCCCGTTCACCCCTTGGCTCCTGGATGGCGAAGCTGCTGCTGGGTGGGTTGCTCTTGCTGGCACCCCTTGCCCTGACGGCTTGCGCCGCTGAGACCACCAATCCCGATTTGGGCTGTAGTGCCACCAGCGCTCCGTGCCTGAAGGGGGGAGCCACCGTGGAGCTGCTCACCAGCAAAGGGGAGGTGCAGATCCAACTCGATGGAGACGCAGCTCCACTGACAGCCGGCAATTTTGTCGACCTGGTCAAGCGCGGTGTCTACGCCGGCACCGTGTTCCATCGGGTTGTGCGCGATCCCGTGCCCTTTGTGGTGCAGGGCGGAGACCCCGCCAGCGCCGACCCCAAGGTGCCCGCCAGCCAATACGGCACTGGCAGCTTCATTGATCCAGTCACGGGGGTATCCCGGTTGATCCCCTTGGAGATCAAGCGCGGCGGTGAAGCCCAGCCGCGCTACGGCGAGCCCGTCACCACCCCTGGCATGAGCCGGCAGTTGGCCTTAGTCCATCAAAGGGGGGCTGTGGCCATGGCCCGTTCCGCGGATCCGAATTCGGCCAGCGCCCAGTTTTATGTGGCCCTCCAGGCCCTGCCTGAGCTCGATGGTCGCTACGCGGTGTTTGGCCGGGTGAGCAAGGGGATGGAGGTGATCGACAAGATCCAGCAGGGCGACAAGATCAGCTCGGCCAAGGTGATTGCCGGCGGCACCCTCGTGCAAGGCCAGCCCTAGGTGCGGCGGTTCTAGCCCTAGGCCGGTACCCGCTTCTCCAACTCTGTGGTTTTGAGGTAGGCGGTGTTGACCCCCGAGGCCCGCTCGAGCGAGATCCTGCCGGTTCTGGCGATTTCGAGGATGCCGTAGCCCTTCATCACCTGCTCGAGGGCCACGAGCTTGCCGGGGTCTCCCACCACTTCGAGGGTGAGGGCGTTGTCGGCCACGTCCACTACGTTGGCGCGAAACACCTGGGCTAAATCGAGGATCGCACTGCGGGTTTCAGCCGGTGCCGAGACCTTGAGCAGCATCAACTCCCGTTCCACGGCGGGAATGGTGGAGAGGTCAATCACCCCGAGCACATTGACGAGCTTGTCGAGCTGTTTGGTCATCTGCTCGAGGGTGTGATCGTCGCCGGCGACCACCATCGTGAGCCGGGAAACACCTGCTTTCTCAGCCGGGCCCACGGCCAGGCTTTCGATGTTGAAGCCCCGGCGGGCAAACAGGCCCGAGATGCGGCTGAGGGCACCGGATTCGTCTTCAACCAGCACCGAGAGGGTGTGCTTCATCTACTGGCGTGCCCAGGCTGCGGCGATCCCCAAATTATGCAGGCCGCTCCAGCCCCTGCCCACCAAGCCCCTCGAGCCAGCCCAGCAGGGCCCCATTGAAGGCTTCGGCCACTTCGTCATGGGGGCAGTGGCCGCTGTGGTCCAGCACCACCAAGGGCACGTCGGGCCGAACCCGGAGCACCTGGTCGGCCACCTGCACGGGCACTAATTGATCGCGCCGGCCCCAGATCAGCAGCAGGGGGCAGCGCAGGCGCTGCAGGAGGGCTGGGGCGGTGGCTCCATGGGGCCTGAGGGCCATGGCGATGCTCATGGCCCTCAGGGCGCGCACGGCGCCGGGCCGGCGCGCCGGCTTGGCAATCACCCGATGCAGCTCTTGATCGCCAATCACGGCGGTGACGTAGGCCGATTGGATCCCCAGATCCAGGAGTGGTGAATGGGCCAGCAAGGGCACCAGCAGCTCCAGGGGCAACAGGCGACACAGCAGGATCACCAGCCAGCGCTTCAGCCGCCGCCGCCAGGGCCGCCGCCTTGGGGGGCTGGAGGGCCTGGCCAGCACCAGGGTGGGATCCGGCAGCGGGGAGGCCACCACCGCCCGCACCCAGGTGGGAAAAAACACGCCAGCACTGAGGGCCACCAAGCCCCCCAGGGAATGGCCCACCAGCACCGCAGGCGCTTGGACCACCTCCTCAAGGAATCCCTGCACCTGGCGGGCCCAGAGCCGGTTGTCGAGCCAGAGGGCCGGTTGGCTGGAGGCGCCAAAGCCCACCAGGTCGAGCCCGTACACCCGCCAGCCGGCGGCGGCGATGGCCTGGGCATTCCCCCGCCAGTGGCCACTGCCGGCTGCAAAACCGTGCAGCAACACCAGGGGTGGGTGGGTCGGATCGCCCAGGACCCGCCAATGGCAGCGTTGGCCCTGCCAGCGCCAATGGGCATGGACCCCCCACTCGGCGCCCAAGACGTCAGGCTGGGATTTGGCACTCCCCACGGTCGGTCTCCTGCTCCCTGTCACTGCTGATCACTATTGCGAAGGAGCTGCGGTGCTGCGCCTGGGTGCTGGTTTTTTTCGGCCCGCATCGCGGCCATCGCGGGATCTGGGCGTGCTCCTGGCCCGCATGTTGGCGGGCCAGGGCCCGCTGCGGGTGCTGGATGGGATGGCCGGCTGCGGCATCCGGGCCCTGCGCTACGGCCTGGAGGCAGGGGCTAGCGAGGTTTGGGCCAATGACGCCGATCCCAACCGACTGCCCCTGCTGGAGGCCAACCTGCAGCCCTTGGCTGGCGCCAGGCTGCGCACCACGGCCCTAACGGCCCAGGCACTCTTGGCTGGCTGCCTGCAGCGCCAGGAGCGTTTTGGGCTGGTGGACCTCGATGCCTTTGGCTGCCCCACAAGCCTGGTGCCCCTGGCCCTGGAGGCGGTGAGTTTTGGCGGCGTTCTCTACCTGGCCAGCACCGATGGCCGTTCGTCCACGGGCCACGACCGATCCGCCGCCATTCGCCATTGGGGGGCGGCGGCCCGGGCCCATCCGGCCAGCTGGGAGCTGGCGCTGCGGTTGCAGCTGGGGGCCGTGGCGCGGGCGGCCTGGGCCATGGGCCGGGGCATCGAACCCCTGTTCAGCTTTAGCGAGGGGCGCACCTTCCGCACGGCCGTCCGGGTGGTGCGTCTCTGCGCCAGCAGGGAGGAAGAGCAACTCGGCTTGGTGGCCCTCTGCCACCGCTGCGGGGATCAACAGGTGCAGAGCCTGCTGCGGTTGAGGCCATGGCAGCCCTGCTGTGGGGGCACCGGTGAGGCCGCTGGTGAGCCCCCGGTCTTGGCGATTAGCGGCCCCCTTTGGATTGGTCCGCTCCAGGAACCGGGGCTGTTAAACCAGATGGCCGCCCTGGCGGTGGAGCTAGGACCAGGCCAGCCAGCAGTCAACCAATCAGGAGTGGCTCGTGGCGCTTTGAAGTTGCTGGCGGCATTGGCCGCCGATCCTGGGGTGCCCGCCCGCTGTTGGCCGACGGCCGACCTGGCCCGCCGGCTCAAGCAAGGACCACCCCGGCTGGATCTGCTGGTGGAGGCGTTGCGATCCCAGGGGGCCCAGGCCTGGGGCAGTGGGGTGATGGCGGGGCAGCTGCGCAGCGATGCGCCATGGCCGCAGATCTTGCAAACGGCCCAGGACTTGGCCGCAAGGGCCCCTGCAACTGCTAGATAAGGACCCAGACATCGCCTCTCTGGTGCCACCCCATGGCCTCTGAAATCTTCGGCATCGCTGCCATCTTTTGGGTGCTGATCCCCGTGGGTCTTGCCGGCGGCGCCCTGCTGCTCAAAGTCGCCGACAACGACTAAGGCTCGCTTAAGCCCCTGGCGCCCCCCTAGGCTCAGCCCCGCTTCAGCGTGGTGCATGCAGGTTCTGGTAGTTGGCGGCACTGGCACCCTCGGTCGCCAGATCGCTCGGCGAGCTCTGGACGGGGGCCATCAGGTGCGCTGTGTGGTGCGTTCGCCCAGAAAGGCGGCGTTCCTTCAGGAATGGGGCTGCGAACTCACCCGCGGCGACTTACTCGAGCCAGAAAGCTTGGATTACGCCCTTGAGGGTCAAGAGGCGGTGATTGATGCTGCAACGGCCCGGGCCACGGACCCCGGCAGTGCCTATGCGATCGATTGGAGCGGCAAGCAAAACCTGTTTGCTGCCTGCCAGAAGGCTGGGGTCAAGCGGGTGGTGTTTCACTCCCTGCTCGATGCCGAGACCTATCCGGAGGTGCCGTTGATGCACATCAAGGCCTGTACGGAACAGTGGCTGCAGGCTTCCGATTTCGACTTCACGATCCTGCGGGGTGTGGCCTTCATGCAGGGCCTGATCAGCCAGTTTGCGATTCCGGTGTTGGAAAGCCAAACCGTGTGGGTGAGCGGCGCACCGACGCCGATCGCCTACATGAACACCCAGGATGTGGCGCGCTTTGCGGTGGCCGCCCTCGACCATCCCGCCACCAGCCGCCAGGCGTTCCCGGTGGTGGGCCCAAGGGCGTGGACCACGAGCGAAATCACCCAGCTGTGCGAGCGCTCCACGGGCAAGGATGCCCGGATGTTTCGGGTGCCGCCGGTGTTGATTCAGGCGATGCGGGGGGTGACCAGCTTTTTCGAGGCCAGCCTCAATGTGGCCGAACGCCTCAGCTTCGATGCGGTGACGGGCAGCGGGAAGAGCCTGGATGCGCCCATGGAGGAGAGCTACGCCGCCTTTGGCCTGGATCCCGCGGAAACAACGGGCCTGGAGGCCTACCTCAAGGAGTATTACGACACGATCCTCAAGCGCCTGCGCGAGATGGAGGCCGACCTCGACAAGGACGCCAAGAAAAAATTGCCCTTCTGAGGCCTGGTCAAGCCATCAGTGCGTCTGTACTATCTCTGAAGTGCGCGTGTTCGGCGATGTCGGTGGCCCAGATCAAAAACCTGCAGCGCCGCTTGGCCAATCTCGAGAGCGAAGCCGTCGATGAGCTCAACCGGGCCTGCGGCCATGAGCTCTGGCAAAGCCTGGGCTTCGATGCCCTCGACAGCCTGGAGGATCCCGATCGGCGTTCCCGGGCGAACTACTACTACGGCCAGCTGCAAACCGTAAGAGAGCTAAAAGACGTGGTGGGCTGAGGTCTCAGCAATTTGTGACTCGGCTCAACAAGCTGAGTTGCTAGCCAAGCTTGCTAGTCCTTGCCCCTGGGCAGGTGTGGGGTTCTTCCAGAGCCTGGAAACCGATTTGCCCCTAGGACAAGGCTTGCTCAAATGGTAAAATGCATAGAAGGATTATCTTTTTGCTGCGCGTGAAGCCAGGTAATCCACCGTCGCAATGACCTCCCAAAAGGCGACCAGGAAGGCTGTCAAATCAGTTGCCCTGGCCACATTGATAATTTCCATATCACGGTTGGCGCTAGCGGCGGATACCACGATTAATACCGCCCAAACGACAACGCGAGGACCCACTCCCCCTACGGTGGAATTAGATGGCAATGACACCTTAACGATTGGGCCGGCAGGCAGCGTTACGGTTATGGGAGACAGTACCCATGGCATCTTTACCACGGGCAACTCCAACACGATCACGAACAATGGTTCGATCAGTACTGACGGACTATCTAGCAATGGCATCCGAGCTGAAGGATCCAGCAACACGATCACGAACAGCGGATCAATCAGAGGCATCTTTGCCGGTGGCACCTCCAACACGATCACGAACATAAGAGGCATCTATGCCCTTGGCAACTCCAACACGATCACGAACAATGGTTCGATCAGTACTGACGGACCAGCTAATGGCATCCGAGCCGAAGGATCCAGCAACACAATCACAAACAGTGGATCGATCATTTCTGCCGGAATTCTTAACATCTCAGGCATCCGCGCCATAGGCAACTTCAACACGATCACAAACAGCGGATCGATCATTTCTAACGGAATTAATTCTCCGATAGGCATCCGAGCCAGTGGAGACTCCAACACAATCACGAACAGCGGATCGATCAGTACTGGCGGAGGCAATGACTATGGTATCGCAGCCCAAGGAAGCTCCAACACAATCACAAACAGCGGATTAATCACTACTACTGCCGCAGAACCGCAAACCATTGGCATCTATACCCAAGGCGTCTCCAACACGACCACGAACAGCGGATCGATCATTTCTGCTGGACAACTACAGAGCATTGGCATCTATGCCGTAGGCGCCTCCAATACGATCACAAACAGCGGATCGATCAGATCGATCAGCGCTGAAAGCGTATTGCACACTACACGACCCGTCGACAATAGATCTAGCGCTGGCATCTATGCCGTTGGCGATTCCAATACAATGACCAACTCAGGCAGCATCCTAGGTATAAATAGCTACGCAATCGCTTTTCTTGGATCAGGAAATAAATTTAACACCCTTAACGACCTGTTTATTGGCGGCAGGATGGCTATTGGCACCGATGGTGTCGTCAATTTCACGACAGGAGCCAATCACTCCAAGCTCTACACGTTTGAAGCCACTAACTCAGTTCTAGCTGCCATCAATAGCACCGGCCCTGTCCCCCTATTCATCAACGCAGCGACCCTGCAAACTGCCACCTATGACCCCACGATCTTTGCAAGTTCATCGGATGCCCTAGCTGATATGACCAGCACCATCTCCTCCCTAACCCCTGGACGCTTCAACGGCTCCGATAAGGATCACCCCCTCTGGCTCAGGGGCTTTGGAATGGCGGCAAGCTACGACGGAAGTGATGCAACCCTGGAGCGCAGCTACAGGTACTCAGGTGTGGCGATTGGCTATGATTTCAAACGCTCTAAAGACCTCAGTCTTGGTGTGCTGGGTGGCTACGGACAATCCAGCCAGCGGGCAAATTCCGTATGGACTCAATCATTCAACAACACAAGCAATGATGGCTTCTTAGGCTTTTATGGTCAGAAACGCTGGAAGAAAGTAGCTTTTGATTTTGCGCTTTATGGCGGAATTCAAAGCTTTCAACTGCAACGCTATGTCAATGACAACCTGGCCAATCTCGGCAGCACAAGCGTGGGCAACTCAAGCGCCAATGCCTCCTATCAGGGGCTATGGCTAGCGCCAGAGGCCGGTATCACCTACAACGCAGGGGAGGTTAACGGCTGGAGTATTTTGCCTACGGCCCGCTTGCGGTACGCCCAGCAATGGATGGGAGGCTATACGGAAAGCGGTGGCGGCGAGGCCAATGCAACGGTCAATGGTCGCAGCGTCGCGATTGGTCAAATGTTTGCCGGTATTGGTACCCATAAAATAATCAAAACCCATATGGGCAGAGACACCAAGATGGTTCTTGATGGCCAAGTTGGCTATCTCTATCGTGGGGTTGTTAGTGATGATTCGGTCAATGTGACCATGATTGGCCAATCCCTATCGCTGCCAACTGAATCATCGAGCCGTAATGCCGTTGCGATCTCAGCTGGTGTGTCTCTCGATCTATCGCGTGCTGTTGCCTTGAAAATTAGAGGTGACTTTGTAGCTGGTAGCGGTACGCAGTACGGCGGTGGCGGCTGGGTAGGTTTAAATGTCAAGTTTTAGAAAAAGGCATTGCTACTGGGCCCATCGCTTTTGGCTAGGAAAAGACAGCAGTTATCCACATTGATAGAGATGGTCCTGACCGCCGCGGCAGGCTCATCGTTCAAACGAGACGCTACCCCACCCCCACCCACAGGCACTGATCCCCACAGACAGCTTGGACAATTTATGCATGGATGACACTGTCCAATGGACCACCAGGACAAGGCCTGTTTTAATGGTATAATGTAAAAACAAATGTTCTTCTTTGCTGCCCGTGAATTCAGGTAAAGCGAGTATCGCCATGACCTTGAAAAAGGGAGCCAGGCAGGCTGTTAATTCAGCGGCCCTGTGTGCACTAGTCATTCCAATACCACAGTTGGCGCTAGCGGCGGATACCACGATTAATACCGCCCAAACGACAACACAAGGACCCACTACGGTGGAATTAGATGGCGATGACACCTTAACGATTGGGCCAACAGGCAGCGTTACGGTTACAGCAACCAGTACCCCTGGGATCTTAGGCACAGGCTCCTCCAACACGATCACGAACAGGGGATCGATAACTACTGCCGGACAAAGTGGCATTGGCATCAATGCCCTTGGCGTCTCCAACACGATTACGAACAGCGGATCGATCAGTACTGGCGGAGAAGATAGCGTTGGCATCCGTGCACCTGATGGCTTCAATACAATTACGAACAGCGGAGCAATTAATACCTCTAGTTTCGATAGCGATGGAATCATCATTACTGGCGCTGGCATCTCAGGCTTAGGACCCTCCAACACGATTACGAACAGCGGCTCGATCACTACTGCTGGAGTACAGGTCATCGGCATCCTTGCCGAAGGCACGTCCAACACGATCACGAATAGCGGATCAATCACTACTGCTGGAAGATATAACCACGCTGTCTTTGCCGGTGGCAACTTCGGCAGGATCACGAATAGCGGATCAATCACTACTGCCGTACAAAATAGCGATGGCATCATTGCCGCTGGCAACTCCAACACGATCACGAACAGCGGATCAATCACTACTGCTGGACAGTTTAGCGATGGCATCATCATTACTGCTGGCGATTCTAATACAGTTACCAACTCAGGCAGCATAAAAAGTATACAAAGCTACGCAATCATTCTTTCAGGCTTGGGAAATACATTTAACACCCTTAACGACCTGTTTGTCGGCGGCAGGATGGCTGTGGGCACCGATGTTGTCGTCAATTTCACGACAGGAGCCAATCACTCCAAGCTCTACACATTTGAAGCCACTAACTCAGTTCTAGCTGCCATCAATAGCACCGGCCCTGTCCCGCTATTCATCAACGCAGCGACCCTGCAAACCGCCACCTATGACCCCACGATCTTTGCAAGTTCATCGGATGCCCTAGCTGATATGACCAGCACCATCTCCTCCCTAACACCTGGACGCTTCAACGGCTCCGATAAGGATCACCCCCTCTGGCTCAGGGGCTTTGGAATGGCGGCAAGCTATGACGGAAGTGATGCAACCCTGGAGCGCAG
>CALSBG010000027.1:0-11287 GCA_943373125.1 Synechococcus sp. UW140 | reverse complement strand
ACAAACTCGTTGATCCCATGGGCGCTAAAAATTTTCAAGATGTGCCACAGCATCGGCTTGCCGCCGATCTCGATCATCGGCTTGGGCTTGAGGTGGGTTTCCTCGCTGATGCGGGTGCCCAGGCCCCCCGCCAAAATCACGGCCTTCATTTCGTCATTGATTTATGTAGGAGTAATCGAAGCAAGATCTGCTGGCTGTACTATACGCTGCACCAATCCATGACCCAATTCAATAACAAGATCACATCGCTGCACCGTGGTTAGCCTATGGGCAATCATCAAAATCGTAAGATCTTTGCTCAACCCTTTAATTGCCTCCATCACTGCCATCTCGGTCTCATTATCTAGTGCACTGGTAGCCTCATCAAACACCAGCACCTTAGCCTGTTTATACAAAGCTCTAGCAATGCCAATCCGCTGACGCTGGCCGCCACTGAGCCGAATTCCCCGTTCGCCCACAAAGCTGTTATAGCCAGCCGGGCTGCTCTCGATGAAGCCGCCGATCTGGGCTTGCTCAGCTGCAAGCCGAACCTTCAGCATGTCGATCTGATCTTTGGGCAGGCCAAAGGCAATGTTCTCAGCGATCGAGCTATCGGCCAGATAGATGCTTTGGGGCACATGGGCAATGGTGGCTCGCCAGGCTGAAAGACGCTCTGGATGCTCGGGATCGTGGAGATCCTCACCATCCAACAGGATTCGCCCAGCGGTGGGTAGCAGCAGACCCATCAGCAGATCCAGCGTGGTGCTCTTGCCGCTGCCCGTGGTGCCGATGATGCCAATCCGCTCGCCCCGCCCGATCTCCAGATCAATACCGCGCAGCACCTCCGGCAGCTCAGGGCCATAGGCAAAGTGCACCGCTTGGAAACGGAGGCCCTGCATGAGAGCCAGTGGGGCGCCTCTACCTTGGCTCTGGCCAGAGGGCAGGGGCTGGGCAATTAGCTCTAATACACTCGCCAAGCTGTCCTTGGCACTGCGGCTCTGCGCCCAGCCCTCGTAAACCTTCTGCACAACAGGCAACAGCCGCTGGGCACCCAGTGCCAGTGCTCCGAGCAGAGGCAGGGCCCGTGCCACACCAGCCTGCCGCACCAGCAGCAGCCCGATCAAGGCGATCAGGGCCATGCCTACGGGCTCAAGCACCAGCCGAGGGTAGAAGCTCAGAAAACTAGCGTCCGCACCGTTTCGCCTTAATGGCTGATCTGCCCGTTGGTAGGAATTTGCATAAAAAGCCTGGGTGCCATCGAGCAGCACATTGCGGATCGCTCCGAGTCCCTCCTGCAAGGCCTGGATCAGCTGGCGATTGAGCAGCACCTGGCTCTGGGCCATCACCTGTAGGGGCCGGCGGCTAGAGGCCATGGCTCCGGCATACACCAGCCCCACCACGAGTCCAGCACCCACTGCAGTGGTCCAATCAATCGCCAGCAGAGCAAACACCAAGCTGAACGCAATCAACCCAGAACTCAGCAGCAGCAGCAGCGGGCTGAGTACCTGATAGATCACCCGGTTTACATCAGTACTGATCGAAGCGATTAACTGACTGCTGTTGCGCGCCAGGTGCACCGCATAGGGCTGATACAGCGTGCGGCGGTAGGCCTCGCAGCTCAGATCGGAGCCGATCGCTGCCGCCAGCCGGCCGTTTAGCCACAGATTCAGCAGCCGGATCACGCCGGCTGCCAGGGCCAACACCGCAAACACCACCGTGATCGGCAGCAGCAACTCTTGCGCGCCGGCGATCCCCAGCCGTGGTGCCCACTGCTGCACCAGCGATTGGTTAAACAGCCCCTCGGGATTGGCCAGCACTGCCAGGAATGGCAACACCGCAGCCAGGCTCAGCACCTCGGCAACGCTGCTAGCCAGCATCACCAGCAGCAGCACCCCCAGCTGCAGGCGGCGGCGGCGGGACAGGTGGTCCCAGAGCTGGCGGAGGAGTTGGAGCAGGCTGGTGTCTGGGGTGGCGGCGGGAGCTGGTGGTTGGAGCATCGAGGTGGAGATTTGGCAGGTGGTCAAAGACGTTGTTTGAGTTGACAGCCAGGTCGGCCCAGACGAGACGGACCAGGGTTTCCGCAGGAACCCAAACCTTCACCTGGCAGGATCTCCAAATAAATAAAGAACTGACCCGGGAGGTGTAATCGGAAACCGTGAGGATCCCTAAACGGTTTTATTCTCAAATGATTGGTCGAATGAGCCATGCCCTACAGCCGCAACGCCCCCAGATCCCGGGGCACAATGCCTTTGAGATCAAGCAGCACACCTTTGGGCTCAAGCAGGTTGTGCCACATCTCAGCTGGTTGATTCGCAAATTGCCGGTGGGCCACTGCAGCCAGCACGCCGCTATAGCGGGTTGCGGTGGGGATCTCGGCCAGCACGTCTAAGCCGTATTCCGCTTGGGCTTCCTGGGGATTCACCCAGGGATCCACCACCGTTGCCTCCATGCCATAGCGCCCCAGGGTCTCGATCAGATCCACCACCCGGGTGTTGCGCAGATCTGGGCAGTTTTCCTTGAAACTGAGCCCAAGCACGAGCACTTGCGCACCCCCGATCACGATGCCGCTGCGGGCCATCTCTAGCACCAGCTGCTCCACCACCCAGGCCCCCATGCCGTCGTTGATGCGCCGGCCCGCCAACACCACCTGGGGGTAATAGCCAGCCTGCTCGGCCCTGTGGGTGAGGTAGTAGGGATCCACACCGATGCAGTGGCCACCTACCAGCCCCGGCCGAAACGGCAGAAAATTCCACTTGGTGCCGGCAGCCTCCAACACATCCCCGGTGTCGATACCCAGCTTTCGAAAGATGATCGCCAGCTCGTTCACCAGGGCGATATTGAGATCGCGCTGGGTGTTTTCGATCACCTTGGCGGCCTCTGCCACCTGGATGCTGGGGGTCTGGTGGGTGCCTGCTTGAACAATGGAGCCGTAGAAGCCATCCACCCAATCAGCCGCATCCGGCGTACTGCCGCTGGTCACCTTGGTGATCGTGGTGAGTTTGTGCTCCGTATCGCCGGGGTTGATGCGCTCGGGGCTGTAGCCACAGAAGAATTCAGTGTTGAAGCGCAGGCCCGATGTGCGCTCCAGGATTGGCACGCAGACCTCTTCTGTGGCACCGGGATACACCGTGCTCTCGTAGATCACCAGAGGTGTAGTGGTCGCTCCCATGGCGGCACGAACCTTGAGGGCCTGGCCTACCGTGGCACTTGCCTTCTCGAGGGGTGTGAGATCGGGCCGCTTGGACCGATCGATCGGGGTGGGAACCGTCACCACGAAAACATCCGCCTCGGCCAGCCCATCTGGATCGCTGCCCAGCTCCAAGAGGCTGGCGGCTTGCAGCTCTTCGACGCTGGTTTCTAGGGTGCGATCGTTGCCGGCCCTCAGTTCGCTGAGGCGCTGCTGGTTGATGTCGAAGCCGATCACGCGGCGCCGCAGCGGCTCGCCTGTGCGCACACTGGCCTTGGGCTTGGCGAACTCCACCGCCAGCGGCAGGCCCACATAGCCCAAGCCGATCACCGCCACCGTGCAGGTTGCCAGGGGTGGTAACTCCAGGGGTGACACCTCGGGCGGTAGCGCGGTTTGGGCTGTTGAGAGGGCGGGGGTAGGGGCAGTCATAAAAAAGCCCAGGCATGGGCCGGGGGCTGGGATTGATCAAGCGTGGTTTCTCGGATGGGGCGGCTCGTCAAGGCCGATAGCGGAGCCCTGATGCTGGGCATCCCGGAGCATCTAGCCGTCCAGCTCAAGCTGTTCCAGGAAGGCTCATGACCGGTAAAACTCTCGATACCAGGCCACAAACGAAGCCACTCCCTCACGAACCGGCGTATTGGGCTTAAAGCCAATCCAGGCTTCAAGGGATGTGGTGTCTGCAGCGGTGGCCGGCACATCCCCAGGCTGCATCGGTAGGTACTGTTTCTCAGCGGTGATGCCAAGGGCCTGCTCAATCGCCTCGATGTACTCCAGGAGGGGCGTGGGATTGGAATTGCCGATGTTGAACACCCGGTGAGGTGCCCAGCTTGTGGCCGGATCAGGCTTGATTGGGTCAAAGGCTGGATTGGGGCTGGCGGGCCTATCGAGCAGGCGCATCAGGCTCTCAACAATGTCGCCCACATAGGTGAAATCCCGCACCATCTCGCCGTTGTTGAACACCTGGATCGGTTCACCGGCCAGCATCGCCTTGGTGAACAGGAAGAGGGCCATGTCCGGCCGGCCCCAGGGGCCATACACCGTGAAAAAGCGCAGGCCCGTAGCCGGCAAGCCGTAGAGATGGCTGTAGGTGTGGGCCATCAGTTCATTGGCCTTCTTGCTCGCCGCATACAGGCTTACCGGGTGGTCCACCCCCTGTTGCTCAGAAAAGGGCAGGTTGGTGTTGCCGCCATACACCGAACTACTGGAGGCATACACCAGATGCCCAATGCCATGGTGGCGGCAACCTTCGAGAATGTGGCCAAAGCCCACCAGGTTGGCCTGAATATAGGCCGCAGGATTTTCAATGGAATAGCGCACCCCCGCCTGGGCAGCCAAATTCACTACTTTTTGGGGTTTGTGGCAAGCAAAAGCAGCCTCCACAGCCGAACGGTCTTCTAAGTCAGCTTCAATGAGCTGGAAGGAGCTGCCCGTGCTCAGAGCGGTGGCCTGCAGCTGCTGAATGCGGGCCCGCTTGAGGGCTGGGTCGTAATAGGGGTTGATGTTGTCAAAGCCCACCACCGGAGTGCCCTGCTCCAGCAACCGCTTACTCAGGTGAAAGCCGATAAAGCCGGCGGCGCCGGTAACAAGAACGCTCATCAATTCAGGTTAAACAACACAATGAAGGCATCAGAGTCTCTAAATCTAGGCAGAGCATCTCTGCGCAAATTTAGGAAGGATGCGAGCCGCGCTCAAGCATCTCCACCCTTGCTTAGGGTCGGCCCTCGCTCCCCCAGGGGGGCGAGGGCATCCGAAAGGTGAATCTAGATATTCAGTTGAATTCCCGGTTGCAATTCGGAAAGCAGGGCTAGCTGCCCGGGCAATGGATTCGTCCCTGGATGCACCTGCATCAAGTAAGCCAGAGCCCGCTCGGGGCTTTGGCGGTGGCGGCTCACCAACCAGCCCAAACACACCAGCGGCGACCGCTCCATCGCAGCCACACAGTGCACATACACAGGCCCCTGCTCGCTGAGGGACGCGAGGACGGCCAAAGCACCCTCTAGCTCTTTCAGCTCAGGCAATCGGCCAGCTCGGTGGTCTGGCAGCACAAAGCGTTGATGCAGAAACCGTTGGGAAAGGTCTTCAGGAAGTGCTGCTTCGTCGGGGCCGCAGAGGCTGAGCACAGCCTTCAGGCCAGCCCCCTCGAGCCGATCCAGATGACGCTCTGCCCTTGGGGCGGGGCCGATCGCGAGCTCCTCCACCAGCACCCACGCCAGCCGGAAACGACGGCCAGGGTCGGGAAGTGGAGACCTCACTTCACCAAATTGGTGAGGGCCCAAATGTTCACAACGCTTGTAAGGGGCTGACCCAAGGCATTCAATGCATCACTGGCTACGGCCAGGCCATTGCGGTTCACGATCACCGTGTCGCCATCGCGCAGGGGCGGATTTTTAGCATTGGATGCTCCCTGGCTGAAATCGAGCTTGAAGGTCTCTTTGAGGGCCGTGCCATTGCGGTTGATTCGCACCAGCTCCACGTTGCTGCGGCTAGCGCGGTTCAATTTTGGACCGCCCGCCGCAAGCACGGCCTGCACGAGAGGGATATTGGCACTCACCTCCGTTGGGCCAGGCCTTTCCACCTCGCCCACCACATACACCGTGATTCGCTTGGCCGTGAGGTTCGTGGAAGCCAGGGCCACACTTTCGGGTACCGGCTGTTCGGCGCGACCCACCCGGATTGTGTCGCCATCAAATAACAACGGATTTTGCTGTTGATCACCCTTAAACACCACATCCAGCAAGTTGAGGCTGGTGAGTTTGTAGGCAGGGGCTTCGCCGGGCAAGCGCCGCTGGAGTTGGACCTGACGCAGATCGGCATTCAGGGTGATGCCGCCCGCGTTCTGCAACGCATCAATCACCGTTGGTAAAATATTTTTTTCAGAGGAAACAGCGTAAATACCAGGTCGCTCGACCTCACCCACCAAGGCCACCCGCACGGGTCTCAGTTTTAACATCCGCAGCTGCAGATCCGGCCTCCGCAGCTGCTTGCGGTACAACACCGTGAACCACTGCTGCGCTTGGGAGATTGTGAGCCCCTGCACACTCACATTACCAACCAGAGGGAGTGAGACCGTTCCGTCGATCAGCACATCAATGGCACCCGACAATTCCGGAGCATCAAACAGCTTAAGGTCTAGACCGTCCCCAGGACCCAGGATATAGACATCATTTTGAAGCGGGCGAGCGGCCTTGCCAGCTGCCGCCCCGATCGGCATGGAGGTCCTGACCCCACTGCCCCCAGCCTGGGGAAAAGCCAATACGGGAGATCGAACAAAAAAGACGCTGCCGGAAAGCGATGCACAGACCAAGGCAATCGAACCTGCAAGGCGTCCCAGCGATAGACGTTTTAAGACTAGGAGAGGCCCCGCTTGCATCAAGCAACTGATTCAAATTTGATTTTTGAACCGCCATCACGCAAAACGACGGCACCATGCTCGCCTGGCATGTCCTAATTCAAATTACGCATTTGCCCGGCCCATTCCCGGGGTTGATCACCGAAATTCGTACCTTAAGAAGATTTGATCTTCTAGGCGTATGAACCTTTGGTGTCCCTGGTGTCAAACCTGATCGCTCAAACAAGAAGTGTTCCCCAAACTCCTGAAAACCCCTCAGAAGGGTTCAATTTCGGCGATTTGATACGCATCTTCAAGCGCCGCCAGCGCATTGCGCTACTCACAGTCGGGGCGGTTATTGGCCTCACGGCGGCGAAAAGCATCTATGACAGGATTTATAATCCCATTTACCAGGGCGGTTTCTCATTATTGATCAGTGATCCAATTACGAATGACACTGAACGGCAAAATAATACGTCAAATGCGATAATTGAACAAGTAGCACGAAATGGATCATCCTACGATCTTACCACCCTGATTACATACCTGCAAAGTCCCGCTCTTCTCAATCCCGTCTATTTGCGAAATCCGAAAGCAGCCAGAATCTTACAGACCCTGTCTATCAAGCCTGGTCAGTTGTCGAGTAACGACAAATTCTATGCCCAGGGAATTTTAAACGTATCTTTGCAGAGTAGCGACCCAAGCCAAGCCCAAGTCTTGCTCAACGATATCGCCGACACCTATCTCAAAACGGCCCAGCGCGAACGCCAGCAGCGCCTTGCAGATGGTCTTAAGTTTTTGAATCTCCAAACTCCCGCCCTCGAGCGCAAGTCATCCGATCTTCAGCAACAATTAGCCCTGTTCCGCCAGCGCAACACAGTGCTAGAACCAACGGAAGAAAGTTCTCCACTCTATTTAAGGATACTGAAACTAAGCGATCAGATATTGAATCTTAAATCTCAAAAGTTGAGGCTCCTCAACGTACGCGAAGCGATTAATAAGGGCAGCCTCACGGCCCGTTCCTATAAAGAGACCATTGTTGACACTGGTCTCAGAATAAGCGAGGGCACTGAATCAGGCACTGTACTTTCCTTGACCAATTCTAATCAAGGTCTGCTCGAAGAACTCAGCAAGCTCGATAAGCAACTGGCGGAATCCCGCGCCAAATTTACTTCCAGTTCATCGATGCTGAAGGGCCTAGAAACCCAAAGGCAGCGGCTGATGCCGCTTTTGCGTAAAAGCCAACTCGAAACCGTTGAAAGTGCGCTTCGATCCAATCAACTCTCACTAGCAGCGGCCCTACAAGAAGAGGCCCAACTCAAAACCATTTTTCAAAGCAAGCCCCAACTCATCAGGGAATACGAAGAAATAAAGCAAAAACTTAAGATCGCCAATGATAACGTGGCTTCGTTAATACAAGCCAAAGAAAACTATCTGTTGGAGATTGCCCAGAAGAGCGTTCCCTGGAGAGTGATTTCTCCGCCTCAGGTTTCCAACATTCCAAGCTCACCCTCAATCCCTCGCAACCTTGGTCTTGGTATGTTTCTGGGGTTGGTTGCCGGAGCTGGTGCAGCCCTACTGCGTGATAAGTTTGATCCTGTATTTCACAATCCCCTTGAGGTTGAAGAAGATCTCAAGGAAACCCTCCTGGGCCACATTCCCCACGTTGAATTTTTCAAGGGAGTTCGCGAAAACCGGCGCTTTGTGATCGACGAACTCGATCTCAAAATGGATCCCAGTTCCCCATCTGGGTCAACAGACGTTAGCAACGAGCTAAAGCGCACGAATACCCCCAACCAAATCTCGGGTTATCAGCGATTTTTCTATCAAGAAGCCTTTCGCAACCTGTTCACCAGCCTACGGTTTCTCAATTCCGATCAACCCCTCAGGTCGGTAGTTCTCACTAGCTCAGTTCACAGCGAAGGCAAGAGCCTGCTGATTGTTCTTCTGGCAAAAACCCTTGCAGAGATGGGGAAACGGGTTCTGCTCATTGACGCCGATCTGCGCAAACCCCAAATGCACTATCGCCTAGGCCTGAACAACCTTTTAGGGCTTTCTAATGTATTAGCAGAAGAGAACTGCAATTGGCAAGATGCAATTCAACAGGTGAAAAATTACCCAGGTTGGTCGGTCATCACGGCAGGCACCCGTCCCCCAGATCCCCCGCGATTGCTCAGCTCATCGCGCATGCACCAGGTAGCACAGGAGATTTCTCAATCAGACCTCTTTGATCTTGTGATCTACGACACGCCACCAATTTTAGGATTGGCAGACTCTCTATTGGTGGCCGAACATGTGGATGGACTGATTATGTTGGTATCCCTGAATCGAGTGGATCGCGATCTTGCCAAAGCAGCCGTTAAGCGCATCCGCAGTTCATCAGTGACCTCGCTGCTTGGATTGGTAACCAATTCCATCAATGAAGAAACCACCGCTTCCTCAACCTATGGGTATGGATACGACACATCCAACTACGGGTATGGGTATGGGTACCATGACACCCGCTTTGCCTATAGCTATTACAACAATAATTCCAAGAATAACAACGCCGATACCGAAAATGCTGAATCAACAACCGCACCAACTCACAACAAGAGTCGTGCCGCGCTTGATTGGCGCCAGCAATTGGCCGACTTCAGCAAGAGAATCGTCCGCTGGATTGATCGTTGAACTTCAGCATCAGGAAACTTGCCCTTACGGCAAGCCTCGTCAGCCAAGCTTGGACATCCCTTGCCTTTGCGCAAACCGCACCGCAATGGAATCACCCGGGAATCAAGCCTGATCCAGCTCCTACCTGGATGGGTAGCCCAGCGATCAGGCACCCCACCAGCGGAATTCCCATTTGGAAGGCGTTTGTTCTTCCCCCTGCCGTTTGGTCGGGCCCCACTTGGCAGTTCAGTTCCGGCGATTCCGATCCTGCTCGACCCCTGGGCAGCCGGTTTTGGACACTGCAACCTGACAACGGCACCCCTGCCACTTCTGGCCTGCAGTGGATCCCCGTGGCAGCAAAGGATGTGGTCGACACCGCCGGCTTACCGGTCAATCCCGCCAAGCCGCCACCCCTGCCCTTGGCGGCCGTACAACAAGCCCTCGCCCGGCTTCCCAACCAACCCAGCGACTATTCGCCATTGCTGAAGCTGGGCCAATTGCCCACCGCCAGCCTGATCGGCGACGCCCAGTTGCAGCTGATCATTGGCCAGGTGTCGCCCTTCTCCCCAGGGGCAGGGGGCGGAACTGGTCTACAGAACTATTCGGGCGACATCGTTTTTGGGCTCACCGATTCCTGGCAGATCACAGGTTTTTACACCCAGGCCGACGATCCCCTCTACGCCCCCATTCCCACCCGCAAAAACCAGCCAGAAAACCGCTGGGATAGTGCTGGCGCCGCCCTGCGCTGGAAAGTCGGCCAATCCGGGCCGGTGAGTTTTGCCTTGGAGGGCGCCCTCGAGAGCTTTAGTGTCAAAAGTGGTGGTACCAACAGCGTTGGCAGCTCAGCCACCTCCTGCAACATCTTCAACAGCAACTGCACCACCGCCGTTGAAAACAACAACCTGGTGGGCTCCATCAGTGCGCCGATCAGTTGGCAGGCCAGCAAGCAACTGCAATTCAGCCTCACCCCTGGGGTGACCTTCTTGCCCAGCAGCCAAGGAAATAGCAATGGCAGCAGTCAATTCTATGGCACCAATCTCTTTCTTGGCGCCGGGGCAAGCTTCCGGCCAACGAGCAGGGTTCAGTTCTTTGGTTCAGCCCTACTGCCCCTCGGCCCTGGCAACAACAGTTTCAACAGTGACCTCACCTACAGCAAGGTGCCCGTCTTCTCGGCCGGCATGCGCTACAGCATCAACCCCCGCATTGCCCTCGAAGGCAGCCTCACCAATGGCTATGGCGCTACCCCCAGCACCGCCATCCTGGCCCTGCCCTCCAGCAACCAAATCCTCTACGCCGGCCGGCTGATCTACACCCCCACCAGGCCCGATGCCCCGCAGGTGCAGCGCACCAGTTCCGATGAGCGGCTGAGTTTTGGTGGTTTGAGTGTGGCCAACGCCAACCTGATCGCCGCAGGCACCAGCCGCCTGCGGGCCAGCTTCGATTCCAGGGGCAACCTCTCCACCCGCTACAACGTGGGTTTCTCCGATGAATTCACCTTTGATCTGGAGGTGGGTCAACTCAATCCCGGCAGCAATCCCTCCAGCAGCTTTGCCGCCACCTACATGACCCCCGGCAATGCCACCGTGCGCGGAGCTGGAACGGCATTGTTTTTTAGTCAACCCCGGGGCGATGCCATCTCTTCTGCCCTGCGGATGAGCTACGGGCGGGTGCTGGGGGTGAGCGAGCCCGGTTATCAATTCGTCGAGTGGATCAACACCTATCAAGCCAGCAAGACCCTGAGCTTGAATCTCAATCCCAAACTGGCCTGGAGTGGCTCCCAAACCCTCTATGGGATGGGCCTCAGCGCCAACTGGCAACTCAATTCCTGGCTGAGTGTGATCCCAGAGGGAAACCTGGCCGCCAATGGCGGCCAAAGCAATTGGACCCTCGCCTTGCGCGCCTGTCCATCCGGAACGTTTTGTTTTGATCTCTATGGCACCAGCGCCCTGAGCTTCCAAGACGCCGGCCAAATCCTCACCGCTGCAAACCCAGGCCTCGGCCTCTCGATCGGCTGGAAGTTTTAGGCTCAGCCCAGCTCATGCACACTCAGCACAGCCAGCGCAGGCCCCCATGGGCTGCAGCAGCACTTTTTCGAACCAGCTCTGCCATCGCTTTGAGATGGGTATGGAAGCAGCCATCTTCAA
>CALSBG010000026.1:0-12055 GCA_943373125.1 Synechococcus sp. UW140 | reverse complement strand
AGGTTGGCGGGCACAAAGCCAGCCCCAATCCCTTGGATTTTGTGGGGTCCGGGCTTCACGGGATCACCGGCGCGGGTTTGGCTAATCACCGGGCTATTCACCGGCTCCACCGCCACCGACACCAAGGCTTTACCCAGGGTGGTTTTGATGTAGCGGCTCACCCCGGTGATCGTGCCGCCGGTGCCCACCCCCGCCACCAGGGCATCCACCTGGCCGTCGGTGTCGGCCCAGATTTCCGGGCCGGTGGTGTCGTGGTGGATCTGGGGGTTGGCGGGGTTGGCAAATTGCTGCAGCAACACATACCGCTCCGGATCGGAATCGGCCAACGCCTTGGCCGCTGCGATCGCCCCGGGCATGCCCAGCCGGCCCTCCGTGAGCACCAAATGGGCGCCGTAGGCCGTGAGCAACTTGCGGCGCTCCAAGCTCATGGTTTCCGGCATGGTGAGGGTGAGCCGAATCCCCCGCGACGCCGCCACAAAGGCCAGGGCGATGCCGGTATTGCCGCTGGTGGGCTCCACCAATTCCTTACCCGGACCCAGCAGGCCGTCTTTTTCTGCCTGCCAAATCATGGCGGCGCCAATGCGGCACTTCACCGAGAAAGCGGGGTTCCGGCCCTCAATTTTTGCCAGCACCCTGGCGCTGCAACCCTCGGTGACCCGGTTCAGTTGCACCAGGGGGGTCTTGCCGATGGTGAGGCTGTTATCGGCGTAAATCTTGGTGTCGAGGGGAATGCTGCTCATCTCGGGTGGGGGAAGCCTGAACGCTCGCGGGGGAGGGCACCCTCTGCGGGCAGCCAGCTCCGTCCAGCATCCCAGACCTGCCAGCCGCTTCAAACCTCTTTACACGAAGCTGAATATTCCATAACGGCTGAAGGGCTAGGCCCCATCCCCCCCTTAACTTCCGCCCGGCGCACCGGTTGGCGCGCCTTCTCCTGCCCGCCCTTTGCCGCCCCCTTCGATGGCCCTACTGAAAGCAGCCCAACTGGGTATTGAGCGTTTCGCCGGTTCCCGCAACAAGGAAAGTTGGGCCCACGCTTCAGGGGATGAGCGCAACACGATCATCCGGGCCGCCTATCAGCAGGTGCTGGGCAACCAATACGTGATGACCAGCGAGCGCCTCGAGGGCCTCGAATCCCTCTTCCGCAACGGCAACCTGAGCGTGCGCGAATTCGTGCGCCAGCTCGCCAAGAGTGCGCTCTACAGGGGGCGCTTCTTTGAAAACTGCAACCCCTACCGCTTCATCGAGCTCAACTTCAAGCACCTGCTGGGCCGCGCTCCCCAAAACAAAGAGGAGATGCTCCACCACTTCACGATCCTCCAGGAGCAGGGCTACGACGCCGAAATCGATTCCTATATCGATAGCGCCGAATACCAGGAACGCTTTGGACAGGAAACGGTTCCATACCTCCATGGCTGGGATTACTCCAAGGGCCAAGAGGGGCTCCAGTTCTCCTGGCTGATGCAGCTGGCCCGGGGTGCCGCCGCTTCGGTGAAGGGGGATACGGCTGGCGTCCAATCGAAACTCAACAAGGTGTTGCACCTCAACCGGGCCGTCCCGGTGACAGCCCCAAGTGGGGGCCCAGCTGCAGCCCTGGGTCCGTCGTACTTCACTGCTGCCACCAGCACAGGCAGTTTGAGCGAGGCCTTCAGCGATGCAGCTCCCACATTCAACGGTGAACAGCGCACAGATGGCGTCAATGGCCTGCCGGTGATGGCCGGGGCCCGGGGCAGCGATGCCAACAGCGGTCGCCTCGTGACCCTGCTGGTCACCGGAATCGCCAAGAACGCCTACTCCCGCACCGCTGAAACCGTCATCCGGGTGCCCTTCACCCGGATGAACGAGGCGATGCAACGGATCAACCGCCTGGGTGGCCGCATCATTGACGTGACAGTGAACTGACCTGCAGCTCAGGGGGCTGGGCCGGCAGGATCAATTCCAACAAAGCCCCTCCCCCTGGGCCATTGCTGGCTTGAATACGGCCGCCGTGGGTCACGGCAATCTGTTGCACGATCGGCAGACCCAGGCCGCTGCCGGTGCGTTGGCTGCGCACCCGGGATGGATCCCCCCGGTAGAAGCGTTCAAACATGTGGGCGAGGTCGTCGTCGCTGAGGCCCGGACCCTCATCGCTCACCCGCACCTGGTGCCAGCCATTGCGCTGCTCAATCGCCACCTGGATTCGGCCCCCATCGGGGCTGTAGCGCAGGGCGTTGTCGAGCAGATTCAGCATGGCCCGGTGCAGCCGCGACCCATCGGCATGGATCAGGGCGGTCTGCCGATCGCTGGGCTGCTGCACCTCTAACGAGACTGAGCGTTGATCCGCCAAGGGCTTAATCCCCGCCCACACCTGGTCCACCAGGGCCCCCAAATGCACCTCGTAGGTCCGAGGGCCGTAACCGGGAAGGGTGTTCTCCAGCCGCGAGAGTTCGAGCAAATCTCCCACCAGCTCCTGGAGGCGGAGCAATTCCCGTTGCAGCCGCTCCACCAACCGGGCGTTCTGGTTGTTCACTTGGGCCGCCAGGCTGTCGCCCACCAGCAACAAGGCAGTAAGCGGGGTTTTGAGCTCATGGGCCACATCACTCACCCAGCGCTCCTGCTGCTCCAGTTGGGCCTCGAGGGAGCGGCGGCTCTGGAGGAGCACCCCGATCCAGCCATCGGTGCCGGGCATCACCAGCACATCGAGATCTTCGCTGCCGCAACGCCAGGCCAGGCGCTGGGGTCGATCCTGGCGGCGGGCTACGGCGATGCTGCCGATGAGGTTGGAATCGCTGCAGAGGTCCTCAAACGATCGCCCGACGAGCATGCGGCCGGCATTGAGATCCAGGATCCGCTCTGATTTCGGTGTGATGTGGCGCATGCGACCGCCGCGATCGAGGAGGATCCACCCCGCCGGCGAGGCATCCATCCAGCTGAGCAGCTGGCGCACGCTGGGCATCGGCTGGCGCTGGCTCCAGCGCTGGCTGAGCCGGTTCCACCTTGGTGCCCCAAGCAACGCCAAGGCCCCACCCATGCCAAGACCAAGCAGCCAGGAGCCCCACTGGAGACCCACCCCTGCAGCCGCAACTGAGGTGGTGGCACTAGCCAAAGCGGTAGCCAAAGCCCCGAACGGTCAGCAAATGGACCGGGCTCGAGGGGTTCTCCTCCAACTTCTCGCGCAACCAACGGATGTGCACATCCACGGTCTTGGTATCCCCGATGTAATCGATGCTCCACACGTGCTCGAGCAACTTGTCGCGGCTCCAGACCCGGCGCGGGTTCTGCATGAACAGCTCCAGGAGCCGGTACTCCTTGGGCGAAAGGTTCAGATCGAGGCCATCGCGGGTGACCCGGCACTCCTCTTGATAGAGGCAAATGTTGGCGTGCTCCAGCACCTTCGCGGGGGCCTGCTGGCTGGTCGTGCGCCGCAGGAGGGCCCGACAACGGGCCACCAGCTCCCGCATGCCAAAGGGCTTGACCAAGTAGTCGTCGGCCCCCACCTCCAGGCCGAGCACCCGGTCGGTTTCGCTATCGCGGGCGCTTACCACCAGGATTGGGGTTTGGTTGTTGGCCTGGCGCAATTGGCGGCAAACATCCAACCCCCCCAGGCCAGGCAGCATCAGATCCAGCACAACCAGCGAAAAGCCCTCGCCCTCCGGGGCCCGCTGCAGGATTTGGAGGGCATCCCTGCCGTTGCCGCAGGCGACAACAGCAAAGCCCTCAAGCTCCAGGGCATCGCGCACAGTTTCGCGGATGGTTTCGTCGTCTTCGACGACCAGGAGCGATGGCTGCATCGCCCCAGTTTGCCCTGGAATGGGCTGGCCCCAAAAGGTGGGTTCAGCGAGCACGTCGGGGGAGGTGGGCGATCACCAGGCGACGCTGACCATCCAACTGCAACCAGCCTTCGTCCTTGAGGCTGCCGAGCACCCGGGTCACGGTGACGCGGGTGGTACTCAAGGCACTGGCCAGCTCCTGGTGGGTGAGCTTGATATTCAGACGCAGACCCTGGTCGCAAGGCTGGCCGTAATCATTGGCGAGCAGCTCGAGAAAGCCCCGCACCCGATCCTCGATGCGGCGCAAACCCAGCAAACCCAGCATGGCCTCGCTCTGGCGGTAGCGCACGCCCATGCCCTGGAGCAGGGCCATGGCCAGGTGGGGGGAAGCGGCGATTTCATCGCAGGTGAGGCAGAGCAGGTCGCTCTCGCAGAGCGTGGTGGCCTCGTAGACCTCCACGTTGGAGAGGGGATCGCCAAACGGTTCATTCGGACCGGCCAAACCCAGCAGGAGCTCATCACCCTGCACTGAAATCGCGCTGAGCTTGACCATGCCGCGAACCACAAGCCAAACACTCTTTTTGAGCAAGGGCACCCGGCTTCCCGCCGGCAGATGCACTAAACTGCGTTTCTCGTAGCTGGCCTCCAGCAGCTCAACAAAGCTTGGGGTAGGACTTGACTCGCGAGCGGGCGTGAAGACCATCGCAGACCGGGCAATCGGTTGCTACCAACGCTATGGAGGGCTTTTGACCTGGCGGCAAAGGTGGGGTAGTGCTGGGTTTAAGAACTGGTTACGGTCTGCCGGTTGCTTGGCGCGAGGTTCCTTTCTCGCCTAAAAAGCGCCCATGGCTTCCCAACAGCGTCCGCACAGCCCCGATCACGACCACAGTCACTCCCGTGACCATGGGCATGGGAGCAGCCATGGGGATCTCCATCCCGCGGTGGTGATCCAGCGCCAACCCCATGAACGCCAACATGAGCACCGGGCTGGATCGGCGGCGGCCTTTCGCTGGAGCGTGATCCTCAACAGCGGCCTCTCGGCCCTGCAGCTGGTGATTGGCTTTGGTTTTGGCTCCTTGGCCCTGATTGGCGATGCCATTCACAACCTGGGGGATGTGGCCGGCCTATTGCTGGGTTGGGGCGCCGAACACCTGAGCGGCAAACCCGCCCGGGGGCGCTTCACCTACGGGTTTGGCCGCAGCACCCAGCTGGCCTCGCTCTTGAATGCCCTGTTGATTTTGATGGCGGCGGCGGTGCTGGTGGTGGAAGGCATCCAGCGCCTCTCCAATCCCGTGCCGATCGCCAGCATCCCGGTGGCCTGGGCGGCGGCGGCGGGCATTGGAGTCAACCTGTTCTCGGCGAAATTGTTTGGCCACGACCACAGCCACGACCTCAACCGCAAGGCCGCGGTGGTGCACCTGATGACCGATGCCCTGGTTTCAGCCGCCGTCCTGGTGAGTGCGGTGGTGGTGGGGCTCACGGGCTGGAGCCAATTGGATGCGATCACGGCGATCGGCGTGGGCCTGGCCGTGGGCTACAGCGGCTGGCAAGTGCTGCAAGAAGCGCTGATGATTGCCCTCGATGCGGTGCCCAAAGGGATTGATTTGGCCTTGGTGGAAACCACCCTGATGCAGTTACCCGGGGTGGTGGAGGTGCACCACCTGCATGTGTGGGGCATGAGCACCTCCCAGAACGCCCTCACCGCCCACATCAGCCGGCGGCTGGGCAGCGTCAACGATATGGAGCTGCTGCACCAGGCCAAAGCGAATTTGGCCCAACTGGGCATTGCCCACAGCACGATCCAGCTCGAGCCCCACGAGTAAGCCAGCCCCAAAAGCAGGCACAAAAAAAGGGGCCCCGAAGGGCCCCTGGAAACAATCAACGGATCACTGGCTGATCTTGTTGACAGCAGCCATGGCCTTGGCCTGGATGCCTTCGCTCAAGGGCACGTAGCCGAGGTCATCGGCCTGGGCTTGAGCCTTATCGCTCAGCATGTAGTTGACCATCGCCTTGATGGCATCGGTTTTGGAACCGTTACCCGTGCGGTAAACCAACAGGTAGGTGAGGGTGGCGATGGGGTAGGCACCGCTCGCCGTGGGGTTGGGGTTGGAGCCGGCCAGATCACCATCGAGGCTGATGCCGCTCAGGGCAGCCTTACCGCTCTTGAAGCTAGGCAGCACGAACTGGCCAGCCTTGTTCTGAACCGCCGCAGCCTTGATGGCGCCCTTCACGAAGGACTGGTTCATGTAGCCAATCGCACCGGGGGTGGAGGCAACCGCTGCAGCCACACCATCGTTGCCCTTACCGCCAACGCCCACCTTCCAGTTCAGCGATTTGGCGGTACCCAGGGTCCACTCCTTGGAGAAGGCCTGCATGGAGTCGGCGAAGGCGGCGGTGGTGCCGGAGCCGTCAGAGCGGTGCACCACGCTGATCTTGCCGGCGGCACAACCCAAGTCCTTCCAATCGCTGATGGAGCCCATGAAGACAGAAACAGCCTGCTTCTGGGTGAGCTTGAGGGTGCAACCGGGCTTGTTGTAGCCGATGGCAATGGTGCCGCCCACGGTGGGGATCTGCAGCACGCCGCGGCTCACCTTGGCCTTGTCGCGGGCGGTGATGGGGTCATCGGATGCCGCGAAACTGACGGTTTCATCGATGAAAGCCTTGCGGCCAGCACCTGAACCGGTGCCCTGGTAGTTCACCTTGGGGCCACCGGATTTGGCCAGCTGGGAGAACCAACGGGAGTAAATGTTTTCAGGGAACGTTGCGCCGGAGCCGTTGAGGCGCTCACGGGCGGAGGCGGCACCACCGGCAGCCAACACGGCCAGGGAACCAACGATCAGGGCCTTCTTGGCGAAGGTCATGGAAAAAGACTTTGAGGGTCGTTCCTGTCGTAGCAAGGTAAGTGCCCCCTAGTCGTTATGAAGCCATTAAGGACCGTCTAAGGGTTGGGGCTCTGGCACTAGGCCGGGTATCGGGGCTCACTTGCCACAAAAAAGCCCCCCGTTTCCGGGAGGCTCGCAGGTGTGTGCGTTGTGTGTAAGAAGTGTCTTCTTGCTCTGAAGATCAGAACTTGAAGGTGGTTTGAATCACGCCGCCGAGGCCATTGAAGGTAGGGCCAGTGTTGGAGTTACCAACAGTGTTAGCAATACCGGAGCCGTAAAAAAGAGTAGGGGTAATGGAAATATTATCGGAAACTTGATAGCGGTAGAACCACTCAATCAGCCAAGGACTATCTTGAGCGTTGCCTGCTGCATAGGAAGGTTGACCAAAGGCAACCCCGGCAGCATTGCCTGTGATAAATGCGTTATCCCACTGGAGGCCAACGAACCAGGACTTGGACGAAAGAGCACCAGCGCGGGCACCGGTTGCGGCAGTGACTGCATTACAACCGGCGGTTGGGGCACAGTCGTTCACGAAGTTGTAGGCATAACCAGCACTCAAAGAAGGCATGTAGCCAGTCTTAATCGGCTGCCAGTAGGCGTTGAAGGCGATACTGTTGCTGTATTGGCCATTGGCCATGGCTGTTGCAGCCTGACCATTGCCATCGCGAACAGCGGAACCCCTGGTGCCGTAACGGTAACCAAAGGCAGCACCCCAATTGTTGGCTTTGTAGCCAAGCTGGGCCATGAGGTTGGCCCCACCATCGGAATTGAAGATGCCAGTTGTGCTGTCGTTGCCTGTCAGGGCAACATAGTTAGCATTGGCCACAAAGAAGGGCTTGCCTTTTTCTACTTTTTGCTGCCACTGGATGCCAAAGCCTTGACCGGTCGCCTTGTTGTAGACGCCAGTTGTACCAACGGTTGTGAAAGCATCAAGAATATCTGACTTATAGGCTGTGGGCAGCCAAGCCATTTCGGTGTTACGAACAAGAGCACCAATGGTAATCTTGGTGTTTTTCGCTGAACCAACGGGGAAGGTGTAGTAAAGGCGATCAACCCAAATATTGGTCGTGGTGCCCGTACCCTGAGAGGTTTCAGCTTTGTCAAGCTTGAAGGGTTGACTAGAGCTGCCGAAAGGATTGGAAGAGAAGTTGCCACTGCGCAGGCGAGTGCGCAGCAAATCTTGGCCCGTATAGCTGGTATCGAAGTTTAGGCGCAGGTCATAGTTGAAGGTGGTGCTTCCCGCTTCAGTTTTCCGACCGCCGCGGGTGGTCTGGGTGGCGTAACCAGGGATCCCGCCCAGGATCATGCTGGCTTCACCCTTCAGCTTGGTGGTGGTGGAGAACTGCTGGGCTTGGAGTTTGCCAACCTTGCTCTCGAGACCGTCCACGCGGGCGGTCAGGATGGTGAGTTCCTTATCGAACTCGTCAAGCAATTTTTGCAGTTCGTCGGTCTTTTCGGTGACGCGATCGAGGCAGGCGTTCAAGAGGGCGGCCGCTTCAAAGCGGGTCATCGCCTGGGCACCTTTGAACTTGCCGTCGGGATAGCCGGCCACGCAGCCGTACTTCTCCACCAGGTTGCTCAGGGCTTGGTAGGCCCAGTCGGTGGGCTTAACGTCGGAAAACTGGTTGACGCTGGTCACCTGGTTGCGGGAAGCCCACGCCTTGAAGGTGTCAACGTCTTGCTGCTGCATGTACTCGTTAACGGCCGCACGGCCGGTCACAGCAGCGATCTCTTGGGCAGAGGCGGCCATAGGGGCCACCAGGCCGGTACCAGCCAAAGCCAGTACAAGCTTTTTAGAAAGATTCATCGGGTCCTCACACCGATAGGGATGGTTTTCCAAAGAAAACCACCCGGAACCTATCGATCAGCCCCTACCCACCACCACCACGCAGAACACATAACCGTGTATCCCAGAACACAAGGCCCGCCTTGCATCCGCTGCGCTTATGCGGCAGATGGGCGGCCTGAGCGAGCCGGCCACCAGCGGCGCCACCAGGCTGCCCGTTGCAGGCGGGCTTGATCCCAAAGCAGGGCCTGCAGCAGGGAATGGCGCTGGCGGCTGGTGTTCAAGCTGCACGCCATGGGGCGCCACTGCAGCCAGAGCTCCTGGCGCTGCTGATCCAGTAGCGCCAGGAGCTCTGGCATGGCCTCGTCCAATCCTTGGGGGATCTGGCTATCCATCGCCCGGCGCAGCACCTCGCCATCGTGGAGTTCACCGAGCAGATCCTGCGCCGCCTTGAGGCGGTCAATCCAGCGGCGGGTGCTTCGGCCAGCCATCGGGCCGAGGGCCTCCAATCCATAGCGGGCATGCTTGATCGCGATGCGCAGCCCGTGGACCGCCTCGGCCTGGTCGCCCAACTCCTCCACCAACCAGCCGGGATGCAAAAACAACGCACCGAGCGCCGGCAATTGGAGTTCCCACACCCAGCCATCCACAGCCGATTGCCCCCAGGCGCTGAACTGGGGCTCCTTGAGCCAGCCCTGCAGTTGGGCCACCAAGGCCAGGTAGGCACTGCTTTGCAGCGTGGCCACCACGGCCCCATGGGCCAGCTGGCGCTCCCGGCGCAGCTGCTTCAGCACGGGCTTGAGTTGCCTGGCCTCCGCCCTGGAAAGCTGGGGCAACAGACCCAGCTCAAGCCGCTGGCCCAGCACATCCAAATCCCGCGCGATGCCCAGGCGCCGCAGGGGTTTGGCGACCCGCTCTGCCGTGACCAATTTGGGCAAAACCAAAGCCGGACCCAACTGGTCCAAGGTGGTGCGCAGCCGCCGCATCGACACCCGCATCTGGTGCAGCGGTTCGGGATCGCGGTTCTCGAGTACCGGTCCCTGCCAGCGCACCAACGCCTTGGTCTGTTGACGCAGCAACCCTGCCCCATGCTCACCCAACTTGGGCATGGCCTAACGAACCTGATTCACCCCCCAAATCTGAAGGGAGCTGGGCGCTGGGGTGGTGAAAAGAGGGGCCTTGGGGGCAGCACCACAACGGTTTGCAACATGGCTAGCGCGGTGTTGTCCAATCCTGGAACCAGCCCCTGCGCCAGAGCCAGTACCCCTGGGCCACCGCAATCACGGCCATCAACAGCAGGGCGTAAAGATAACCAAAGTGCCATTGCAGCTCGGGCATGTTGACGAAGTTCATGCCATAGACGCCGCCGATGAAGGTGAGGGGCGCAAAGATGCTCGTCATGATGGTGAGGGTTTTCATCACCTGGTTCATGCGGTTGCCGATGCTGGCGGCATAGGCCTGGGTGATCCCATCACATTGGTGGCGCAGCAACTCGCAGTTTTCAAACAACATCTCCACCAGTTCGCCCATATCCCGAAATCCGACCATCGCTTCTGGCCCCAAAAGGGGTTGCCGCTCCCGGAGCAACACCTTGAGCTGGTGCCGCAGGGGCCAAACCATGGAGCGGATCGTGCGCAGGTTGGAGCGATGGACAAAGGCCCGCGACAACAACTTGGGCTTTGGATCGCGCAGGGCTGCCTCTTCCAGGCTGTCGAGTCGGTTGGAGATTTGCTCCAGCATGGGGAATAAACCATCCAGCAACTCATCAATGAGGAAATGGAGGATGTCGTCGAGATCCTGGTGCTCAGGGGCCGCAAAACGGGAGTACAGCCAGGAGGTGAGCTCGGGAAAGGATTCGCCAATCGACACCTCTTCAAAGCTGATCAGGACATTGGGAAGCAGCAGCAAGCCCACCTGGGAGCTCACCAAATGGGAGGGATCATGGGCAAAACTCAAGCGGTGCAGCACCACCAGCACTGCATCCCCAAAGCAATTCACCCTGGGGCGCTGGGGTGCCTCCAGCAGGGGGGGCAGCAGGGTGTCGGGCACATCCAACATCGCCAGGAAGCGGCCAATCCGTTGGGAATCCGTCAAACCGCTGACCCGCAGCCAAATCGGCAAACCCTGCTGGCGCAGATCCTGCAAGTCCTCGGGATGATCAAGGTCAACCAGCCTGGGCCCATCGGGCTCAAGCACCACGGCTGAAAAACGACTGGAGGGCCGGCCCCCACACACGTAGAGCTGGGTGGGGAGGTTGGCGGGCCGCTCCTCAAGCCGCTGGGAACTCAGAGCACCAGGCGTGGGGCGGAGCACAGGGGCGGGGCGGGGGTGAAATGGTCGAGCACCCGGGCCCCACCAATGAAGGCACCCTGGAGAAACAGGCAAAGCATCACCTGAGGGAGCCAATCTTCGAGGATTTGGGCCATGGCTAGATCCAACTTAGAGACCTGCCCACGATGCTGGGGCAGGCCAGCCCTAAAGCAAAGTGCCGCGGACCACACACCGATGTGTAGACGATGGCAGCATTTTGAACTCTCCTTAACCCCTGGAAGTCAGGATGTACTATCGGTTTTTAGTTTTTTAATACCCAAAAACACCATGTCGAACGGGGATCCCTTCGAGGGGAATCGGGGGGACGGCAATCAACCGGAAGGGGACCAAGAAGGCGTGCGCTCGCCCCTTGAGGCCCATTCCAGCTATCGGGGCGACGATTGGACGCCCACCAGCCTGGTCTTCCACCAAAATCTTGAAACGTTCGCCGAACGGGTGGGGCTGATCGTTGCCCTGCAAAGCAACGGCAAACTCAGTCAAGAACGGGCCTACGACCAAATCCGGAGCATCTGGAAAAAACTGGGCAAAAGCAAAAAAGATCTGCTCAGCTAGACGCCCTGTATCGCTGCTTACATGGCCCGGTGCCGCCCATGGTCGACCCAGCCAAAGCGGGCCCAGTAAAGAGAAGCTTGGGTCCAAGGATTGAACGGGATGGCCATTCTGCAGTGGCAACACCACGGGCCCATCGCCATTGACCAGATGGCCTTGACTGCCAAACTCGAAGCCATTGGCTTTGATCTGGCATCGTGGGATTTTGAGGCCGGATTGCTTTTTGCCCTGGCCAGTCCCCGCAAAAAACATGCGCGGGAAACCCTCAGCATCCTGATCTCCTGGAGCCCCAAGCGGCTGGATGGCTTTCTTGTTGAAGTGCGCAGCAGGGAGCTCCAGAAAACCACCAGACGATCCCAGGCCGAGCTAGTGACAGAAATCCTCAAAAAAGGCTTACCTGGGGTCTTTCGCTGTCCATGACGGTGGATTCGAAACCGCTTTGGAAGACCAGACGGCCCTTCAACCAGCAGCGCTGCCATGGGGAGATTCTCAGCAGCAACAAGGGGTCCGTTCAGGACCCCTGGAGCTGGGCGATCGCCAACCGGCTCAGGCAGATCCTGAGTTAACCAGCCGGAGTGCTGGCCAGCAAGCTGGGATCGCGCTGCACCTCGGCGATGGCCGAGGGTGTTTCTCGCCGGAAACTGGTGAGCTTGTGGTTGCCGGCAGAGAGTTCTGCGGCGAGCACCTGGCAGGCCATCTCCGGCATGGTGTGGTCACCACAGGTGAACACATCCACCGCGGCATAGCCCGATTCAGGCCAG
>CALSBG010000025.1:0-12302 GCA_943373125.1 Synechococcus sp. UW140 | reverse complement strand
GCTTGGTGCCCAGCTGCTGGGCCAGCTCCAGCTCCTGCTCCTCAATCGCCATCAGCTCCTGCACCTGACGGCCCAGGGTGATCTCCTGCTCATGGCTCAGCAGCGGCACGCGACCGATATCACGCAAATACGAACGCACCAGGTCGCCGTCCCCATGGGGCATCTGGCGAGCCGGCTTATCGGAAACCGGAGCCGGCGAGGAGGGGATAGCGACAACCACGGAGCCTTGCCCTTGAAGATGTGTGAAGCCTAACCTGAAGAAGTGTGAAGCCCTCTCATCTGGGTGTCCGCTGTCCCGTTCGGCGCCCTAGGAGGCTGCTGAAACAGCAAGCAAAAATAAGGGCTTTTGGCCTGCTCGTTCTCTGAATGCGGGGCCATGGGCCCCTGATTCTGTACGGCCACCATGGGGCCTTCAACGGCTTGCAGGCGTAAGTCCTTGCTAGGTTTCCAGAGTCACTAGGGGTGCCCGGCTGCGTCATTGCTGCCCAGGGCTGAGATCACACCCTCCGAACCTGATCCGGGTCATGCCGGCGCAGGGAAGTGAGCTGGACCGTGAAACCAATCTCAGGCTGCGCCCCGCCGGTTGCCTTTGCAGGCATTCCCTATTCGCTGTAGCCCGATCATGCGTAGCGCCTGGATTGAGACGCGCCGTGAAGCCCCTGGCTTCTCGGGTAACTATTCCCAAATGCACTACGCCCGCCAGGGTGTGGTGACCGAAGAAATGGCCTTTGTGGCCCAGCGGGAAAACCTGCCCGGATCGCTGGTGATGGAGGAGGTGGCCCGGGGCCGCATGGTCATCCCGGCCAACATCAACCACACTGGGCTGGAGCCCATGGCGATTGGCATCGCCAGCCGCTGCAAGGTGAACGCCAACATTGGCGCCTCCCCCAATGCCAGTGATGTGAGTGAGGAGCTCAAGAAGCTCGAGCTGGCGGTGAAGTACGGCGCCGACACGGTGATGGACCTTTCCACCGGCGGCGTCAACCTCGATGAGGTGCGCACGACGATCATCAACGCCTCGCCGGTGCCCATCGGCACGGTGCCGGTGTATCAGGCCCTCGAGAGTGTCCATGGCTCGATCGAGAAGCTCTCGGAAGAGGACTTCCTGCACATCATCGAGAAGCACTGCCAGCAGGGCGTTGACTACCAGACCATCCACGCCGGCTTGCTGATAGAGCACCTGCCCAAGGTGAAGGGTCGCCTCACCGGCATCGTGAGTCGCGGCGGCGGAATCCTGGCCCAGTGGATGCTCTATCACCACAAGCAGAACCCGCTCTACACCCGCTTTGACGACATCTGCGAGATCTTCAAGCGCTACGACTGCACCTTCTCCCTTGGCGATTCCCTTCGCCCGGGTTGCTTGCACGATGCCTCCGATGAGGCCCAGCTGGCCGAGCTCAAAACCCTGGGCGACCTCACCCGCCGCGCCTGGAAGCACGACATCCAGGTGATGGTCGAGGGTCCTGGCCACGTGCCGATGGATCAGATCGAGTTCAACGTCAAGAAGCAGATGGAGGAGTGCAGCGAGGCGCCCTTCTATGTGCTCGGCCCTTTGGTTACGGATATCGGCCCCGGCTACGACCACATCACTAGCGCCATCGGTGCTGCGATGGCCGGCTGGTACGGCACGGCGATGCTCTGCTACGTGACCCCCAAAGAGCACCTGGGCCTGCCCAACCCCGAAGACGTGCGCAACGGCCTGATCGCCTACAAGATCGCCGCCCACGCCGCCGACATTGCCCGCCACCGCCCGGGAGCGCGCGATCGCGACGACGAACTCAGCCGCGCCCGCTATGCCTTCGACTGGAACAGGCAGTTCGAGCTGTCTCTCGATCCTGAGCGGGCGAAGGAGTATCACGATGAAACCCTGCCCGCTGATATCTACAAGCAGGCCGAGTTCTGCTCGATGTGCGGACCCAAGCACTGCCCGATGCAAACCAAAATCACCGATGAGGATTTGGCAGGCCTGGAGAAGGTGCTGGAAGAGCAGAACGCCGAAAAGTCTGCTGCTGTTTAGGGCTCTTTCGCGATTGCCGCAGAGCCAGAGGCCCCGAAAGGGGCCTTTTTGATGGCCCAACGCCTTGGCTGATCCCTTGGTTGATTGACGCCGGACCAGTTGATTGGTGAGAGACCATAAAAAAGCCCCACCGCAAGGTGGGGCTAGATCGTGCTGAGATAGCGAATCTTCAGCCCAGGGCCTTGGATTTGGCTACCACGTTGTCGACGGTGAAGCCGAACTTCTCCATGAGTAGGGGGCCAGGGGCGGAGGCGCCGTAGCGGTCGATTGACACGGTGTCGCCATCGAAGCCGGTGTACTTGTGCCAGCCGAAGGAGCTGGAGGCTTCCACCACCAGGCGCTTGCGTACAGACGCCGGCAGCACGCTTTCGCGGTAGGCGGCATCCTGCTCTTCGAACAGTTCTACGCAGGGCATCGACACCACCCGCACGTTCTGACCGTCGGCGCGCAGTTGGGCGGCTGCCTTTGTGGCGAGTTCCAGCTCGGTGCCGCTGGCGATCAGGATCAGATCGGGGGTGCCGTTGCTGTCTTCCAGGATGTAACCACCTTTGGCCACCTGGGCAGCGCTGGAGTTGGCCTGGTTGGCCATGGCCTGGCGGCTGAGGAACAGCACGGTGGGGCGTTTGCGGTTGGTGATCGCCACCTGGTAGGCGCCGCTGGTTTCGTTGCCGTCGCCAGGACGGATCACCAGCAGGTTGGGCAGGGCCCGCAGGCTGGCGAGGGTTTCGATCGGCTGGTGGGTGGGGCCGTCTTCGCCCAGGCCGATGGAGTCGTGGGTGAGCACGTAAATCACACCCAGCTCGCTGAGGGCCGAGAGGCGCATGGCGCCCACCATGTAGCCCGCGAAGACGGCGAAGGTTCCGCCGTAGGGGATCAGGCCGCTGCCGTGATAGGCGATGCCATTCATGATTGCCGCCATGGCGTGCTCGCGCACCCCAAAGTGCAGGTAGCGGTTGGCTTCGGCGCCCTTTTGGAAGCCCTTCTCGCCCTTGATGTCGGTGAGGTTGGAGTGGGTGAGGTCGGCGGAGCCGCCGATCAATTCCGGCAGGCTGGGGCCAAAGGCATTGAGGCAGTTGTAGGAGTGCATGCGGGTGGCCAGGCCCTTGTCGTCGGCTGTGTAGCTCGGCAGGTTGGCATCCCAGTTGGCAGGCAATTCGCCGCGCAGCTGGCGCTCGAATTCAGCGGCCTCAGCGGGGTACTGGCTGCGGTAGGCGGCCAGGGTGCCATTCCACTCGGCCTCTGCAGCGGCGCCGCGGCTGATGGCTTCGCGCCAGTGGTCGTAGGACTCCTGGGGAACTTCGAAGGGGCCGTAGCTCCAATCGAGGTTTTTGCGGGTGAGCTCGGCTTCTTCAGCGCCGAGGGCAGCACCGTGCACGCCGGCGGTGTCGGCCTTGTTGGGGGAGCCGTAGCCAATGGTGGTGGTCACCTTGATCATCGAGGGACGATCGGTGACGGCCTTGGCCTCCGCAATCGCCTTGGCGATGGCGGCCACATCGGTGTTGCCATCCTTGACGTGGATGGTGTGCCAGCCGTAGGCGTCGTAGCGCTTGAGCACATCCTCGGTGAAGGAAACGTTGGTGTTTCCGTCGATGGTGATGTGGTTGTCGTCGTAGAGAGCAATCAGTTTGCCCAGGCCCAGGTGGCCAGCCAAGGAGGCGGCTTCACTGGAGACGCCCTCCTGGTGGCAACCGTCGCCCATGATCACGTAGGTGTAGTGATCAACGAGTTCGACGCCGGGCTTGTTGAATTTGGCGGCCAGGTGGGCTTCGGCTAGGGCCAGGCCCACGGCGTTGGAAATGCCCTGGCCCAGGGGCCCGGTGGTGACTTCGATGCCTGGGGTTTCAAAGGTTTCCGGGTGGCCGGGGGTTTTGGAGCCCCATTGGCGGAATTGCTTGAGGTCCTCGATGGTCACCGAGTCGTAGCCGGTGAGGTGCAGCAGCGCATAGAGAAGCATGCAGCCGTGGCCAGCGGAAAGCACGAAGCGGTCGCGGTTGAACCACTTGGGGTTCTTGGGGTTGTGCTGGAGAAACTGGTCCCACAGGGTGAAGGCCATGGGAGCGCAACCCATGGGCAGGCCGGGGTGCCCGGAGTTCGACTTGTTGATGGCGTCGACCGCCAGGAAGCGAATGCTGTTGATGCACAGCGATTCAACCGAGGTGCTGGTGGCGACGGCCATGGCGGGGCGGGGAGAGGGGGAAAAGGATTGGGCGTGGACAGGGAGCGAAATGTTCCCAGGAGGCTTGGTTATCCGCCCATGCGGCGGAAGGCCAGGCAGACGTTGTGACCACCAAATCCAAAGGAGTTGGAGAGCACCACGTTGAGTTTGTGTTCCCGGGCCTGATTGGGAACGACATCCAGATCACACGCCGGATCGGGATTCTGATAATTGATCGTAGGCGGCACCAGGCTGTGCTCCATGGCGAGAACGGCTGCAACCGCTTCGATGCCACCGCTGCCGCCCAGGAGGTGGCCGGTCATCGATTTGGTGGAGCTCACCGGGATTTGGTAGGCCCGTTCCCCGAGGCAACTCTTGATGGCTGAGGTCTCGTTGCTGTCGTTGGCCTGGGTGCTGGTGCCGTGGGCGTTGACGTAGTCGACGTCACTGGCATTGAGCTCGGCGTCTTTGAGGGCCAGTCGCATGGCCTCGGCGCCGCCCACTCCCCCGGGGGATGGGGAGGTGATGTGGTGGGCATCGCAGGTCATGGCGTAGCCCACCACCTCGGCCAGGATCTGGGCTCCGCGGGCTTGGGCGTGCTCCAGGCTTTCGAGCACCAGCACCCCTGCGCCTTCGCCAATCACAAAGCCGTTGCGCTCGAGATCGAAGGGCCGGCTGGCGGTGGTGGGATCGTCGTTGCGGAAAGAGAGGGCCTTGGCACTGGCAAATCCGGCCACCCCGAGGGGGGTGATCGCCGATTCGGCGCCGCCACAGACCATGGCGTCGGCCAAGCCCATCTGGATGAGGCGGTAGGCATCGCCAATGGCGTTGGAGCCAGCGGCGCAGGCGGTGGCCACTGCGGTGCTGGGGCCCTTGGCCCCAAGGGCGATCGCCGCGAGGCCCGTGGCCATGTTGGGGATCATCATTGGCACGCAGAACGGGCTGACCCTGTCGGGGCCTCGCTCACTCATCACCTGGGCCTGGGTCTCCATCATCAGCAGCCCACCCACGCCGGAGCCGATGGCGGTACCAACCCGCTTTTGGTTGCTGTCGTCGATGGTGAGGCCCGCATGGGCCACGGCTTGTTTGGCCGCCACCACGCCGAATTGGCAGAAGCGATCCCAGCGCTTGGATTCCTTGGGTTCGAGGTAGCCAGCTGGGTTGAAATTCTTGACTTCAGCGGCAAACCGGCAGGCGTGGCGCGAGGGGTCAAACAGGGTGATCCCAGCCACGCCATTACGGCCCGTACTCAAGCCTTCCCAGTAACTGGAAACGTCGTTGCCGATCGGTGTGACGGCGCCGAGGCCAGTGACCACAACGCGTTTGAGACCCTGCACCATGGAAAGGCTCAGGCCTGTTTGTCCTGGATGAACTTGACCGCGTCACCAACGGTGGTGATGCCTTCGGCGGCTTCGTCGGGAATCTCGATATCAAAGGCCTCTTCCAGGGCCATCACGAGTTCAACGGTGTCGAGGGAGTCGGCGCCGAGGTCGTTTTGGAAATTCGATTCCGACTTCACTTCGCCCGCATCAACACTGAGTTGCTCGGCCACGATCGAGCGCACTTTCTCGAAAATCGCTTCCTGGGACATGGTCGCTTTGAAAGTCGCCGCACTCTACGGGTCACCCTGCTCCGATCCTCCGCGCGTATGAACAAGGGTGAAGGCCTGGCCGCCGGGGCGGATCTCTTGCGGGGGCCATGGGTACGTTGGGCGCCACGCCGTTTGTGCCCGGCCTTTTCCATGTCCCACGCCGTCAAGATCTACGACACCTGCATCGGCTGCACCCAGTGCGTGCGGGCTTGCCCCCTCGATGTGCTCGAGATGGTGCCCTGGGACGGCTGTAAGGCTGGCCAGATCGCTTCCTCCCCTCGCACGGAAGATTGCGTGGGCTGCAAGCGCTGTGAAACCGCCTGCCCCACCGACTTCCTCAGCATTCGCGTCTACCTGGGCGACGAGACCAGCCGCTCCATGGGTCTCTCCTACTGATGACGGGGCTCCCTATGGGCCGCAAGCTCTTCAGGATCTCCTCCAATCTCCCATAAGCTCAAGCCCGGCCCTGTGCCGGGCTTTTTGTTTTGTTTCGCTCCTCGTTTCGCCCCTATGTGCGGCATTGTTGCCCTGATTGGTTCGCGGGAAGCGGCTCCCCAGTTGTTGGAGGGGTTGCGGCAGCTCGAATACCGCGGCTACGACTCGGCGGGCATTGCCACCATCGGTGAAGGCGGCCAGCTCCATTGCCTCAAGGCCAAGGGCAAACTTGTGAACCTCACGGCCCGCTACGAGGCCCAGGGGGCCCAGGGCCACTGCGGCATTGGCCACACCCGCTGGGCCACCCATGGCAAGCCGGAAGAGCGCAACGCCCACCCTCATCTGGATGGCAGCGGTGAGTTGGCGGTGGTGCAGAACGGAATCATTGAGAACTACCGCTCCCTTAAAGAAGAGCTCCAGGCCGAAGGTGTGGTCTTTCTTTCGGAAACGGATACGGAGGTGATTCCCCACCTGCTGGCCCGCCAGTTGGTGCGGCTGCAGGGGGGCGCCGCTGGTGGTGCCAGCAAGATCGCCAGTGGCAGCCTGTTGCTGCAGGCGGTGCAGGAGGTGTTGCCGCTGTTGCATGGGGCCTATGCCCTAGCGGTGGTGTGGGCCCAGGCCCCCGGCGCTTTGGTGGTGGCGCGCAAGGCTGCGCCCCTGTTGATTGGCTTGGGCGAGGGGGAGTTCCTTTGTGCCAGCGATACCCCGGCCCTGGCGGGGTTCACCCGCACGATCCTGCCGATGGAAGACGGCGAGGTGGCCCTGCTGACGCCCCTGGGCATCGAGCTCTACGACGCTGCAGGCAGCCGGGTGCAGCGCAGCCCCAGCCTGTTGACTGGCACCGAGCACGTGGCGGACAAGCGCAGCTTCCGCCACTTCATGCTCAAGGAGATCCATGAGCAACCGGAAACGGCGGCCCTGTGGGTGGCGCGCCACCTGCCCGACAACGGCCTGGTGGCCCTGCCCCTGGATCCTTCGGTGTACGAGGGGGTGGAGCGGATCCAGATCCTCGCCTGCGGCACCAGCCGCCATGCTGCCCAGGTGGGGGCCTACCTGCTCGAGCAGCTTGCTGGCATTCCGACCAGTGTTTTTTATGCGAGCGAGTTTCGCTATGCACCGCCGCCGCTCTCGCCCCATACCCTCACGATTGGCGTGACCCAATCGGGCGAAACGGCGGATACCTTGGCCGCCTTGGCGATGGAGCAGGACCGGCGCCAGCTGGTGGTTGACCCCGCTTTTGCGCCCAGGCTTTTGGGCATCACCAACCGCCCCGAGAGCTCCCTGGGCCGGATGGTGGATCAGGTCCTGGATATCGGTGCAGGCATTGAGGTGGGGGTGGCCGCCACCAAAACCTTCCTGGGCCAATTGTTGAGCTTCTATGGCCTGGCCTTGGCCTTTGCCGAACGCTCGGGCCGCAACCCTGAACAGCTCAAGGCTCTAGCGACCCAACTGCGGGCCATTCCCCAGCAGCTAGAACAGCTGGTGGCCGATTGTGACCGCCGCTGCGCCGAGCTAGCCCACCAATTTGAGGGCACCCAGGATGTGATCTTCCTGGGCCGGGGCATCAACTACCCGATTGCCCTGGAGGGGGCCCTCAAGCTCAAGGAGATCAGCTACATCCATGCCGAGGGCTACCCGGCTGGCGAGATGAAGCACGGGCCCATTGCCCTGCTTGATGCCAAGGTGCCGGTGGTGTCTATTGCGGTGCCAGGCGCTGTGTTCGACAAGGTGCTCTCCAACGCCCAGGAGGCCAAGGCCCGCGATGCCCGTCTGATCGGTGTGGCCCCCCATGGCCCCGATACCGAGCTCTTTGACGTGCTGCTGCCCGTGCCGGAGGTGGATGAGCTGCTCAGCCCCCTGCTCACGGTGATTCCGATGCAACTGCTCAGTTATCACATCGCTGCCCACCGGGGCCTGGATGTGGATCAACCCCGCAACCTGGCCAAGAGCGTCACTGTTGAATAGCAGCCACCCAAGGCCAGCAGGCAGGTTTTCTGGCTTGAATCTGGATTGCCGCCCCGGAGGTGGTGTTGCCTGTGGAGCGGTCGCAATCACCAAAGGGACAATCCGGATTCAGGGGCTTACTGGGGTGCCTTCACTGCGCCCATAAATGTCTTCGAAGCGCACGATGTCGTCTTCGCCCAGGTAGGGGCCGCTCTGCACCTCGATCAGCTGCACGGGGATTTGGCCGGGGTTGGTGAGCCGGTGCTTGCAGCCCAGGGGGATGTAGGTGCTTTGGTTTTCACCTACCAGCTCCTGGTTGCCGTCTTTTTCGACCACGGCGGTGCCCTTCACCACGATCCAGTGCTCGGCCCGGTGGTGGTGCATCTGCAGGGAAAGGCTGCCGCCAGGCTTCACCTCAATTTTTTTCACCTGCCAGCGCTCCCCTTCGGTGACGCCGTCGTAGTGGCCCCAGGGCCGGTAGATGCGGCGATGGGCCTTGCTCTCCCGGGCGCCTTCCCGCTCGAGCTGGCCCACAACTCCCTTGATGTCCTGGGCCCGGTCGCGGTGGGCCACGAGCACCACGTCATCGGTTTCGACCACCACCAGATCCTCTACGCCAAGCCCCACCACCAGCCGGTGTTCGCTGCGCAGGTAGCAGTTGCGGGTGTTCTCGCTGATCACCCGGCCGCGCAGCACGTTGCCATTGGGATCGTGGTCGGCGGTTTCCCACAGGGCGCTCCAGCTGCCCACATCGCTCCAGCCCGCCTCCAGCGGCAACACGGCCCCCAGCTGGGTGCGCTCCATCACGGCCACGTCGAAGGCCACGTTGGGGCAGGTGGCAAAGGCTTCCTTGCCCAGCCGCAGGAATTCCAGATCAATGGCTTCGTGGTCGAGGGCGGAGCAGCAGGCACTCACCACCTCGGGGGCTAGGCGTTCGAGCTCGGCGAGCACCGTGCTGGCTTTGAACAGAAACATGCCGCTGTTCCAGGTGAAACGGCCGCTGGCGAGGAAGGCTTCGGCGGTGGTGCGGTCGGGTTTTTCGACAAAGCGGGCAATCGGCACCGGGCCACCGGACCCCAGCAGGGGTTCGGCCGCTTCGATGTAGCCGTAACCTGTTTCCGGGGCATTGGGCACGATGCCAAAGGTGACCAGCTGGCCGGCTTCAGCGGCAGGGATGCCAGCGGCAATGGTGTGGCGAAAGGTGGCGGCATCCCGGATGACGTGGTCGGCGGCGAGCACCAGTAGCAGGGGATCCTCGCCCCGGGCGGTGGCTTGCAGGGCGGCCACCGCCACGGCGGGCGCGGTGTTGCGGCCCATGGGCTCCAGCAGGATGGCGGCGGGGTCAGCGCCGATCTGCCGCATCTGCTCGGCCACTATGAAGCGTTGGTCTTCGTTGCAGATCAGCAGGGGTGGGGCCAGGCCTTCGAGCCCGTGAAGCCGTTGCTGGGTTTGCTGCAGCAGGGTCTCCTCGCCAGGGCCCGCCAGGGCCCAATACTGCTTGGGATAACTCGCCCGAGAGAGTGGCCACAGACGGGTGCCGGTGCCACCGCAGAGGATGACGGGAACGAGCTTGCTCTGGGCCATGGGGGAGGAGGTGATCGGGCTATTCAAGGTGAGTCGTCACCGCTCACCCAGTCTTGGGTGCCAGATCAGTCTTGGGGCACTGCAGCCCGGCAGCATCCCGTCACGCCACGATGACGCTGCTCGATGACGGCATCCTGATGCGCAGCATCGTTGATCTTCCTGAGCCCGAGCGTCTCCAACTGGATGTGATGCATCCCTAGGGGATTTAAAGATCCAGCAATCCAGGCGGCGGGGTGATCCCAATCCAGCCCTGCTCGATCTCCACCACCGGCACAATCGCTTCCACAAAGGGGATCAGCACCTGGCGGCCATCGCGATCGATCTCCAGCAGATCGTTGCCGGCATGGATCAGGTTGCTCACCGTGCCGATGGCAATTCCCTCCAGCCGCACCTCCAGCCCCACCAGATCCAGCAGATGGAATTCGCCCTTGGCCAGCTTGGGGCGATCGCTGGCTTTCACCACCAATTGCTCTCCCACCAGGGCCTCGGCAGCCTCGCGCGAATCGACCCCGGCGAAACGCACCACAAACAACTCTTTGCCGGGCAGCTGGCGGCCGCTGAGTAAGTCGATCGGGCGGGCGGGATCCTGGCGGCGCTGCAGCCAGCGCTCGCCTGGCTTGGTGAAGCGCTCTGGGAAGTCGCTGAGGGGGAGGACACGCAGCTCGCCCTTCAGGCCCTGGGCGCCCACCACCGTGCCCACCACCATCAGTTCGTCGGGTCGTGTTTGATCGCTGCCCACGCTGTGCTCCATCCCAAAAGGGGGCCTGATGTCCCTGATAATGACGCCATGCCCTCAGGCAGCTTCCCAACGCTCTGATTGAGAACCCAGTGGCCGACCTTCCGATCCTTCCCGGTTCCACGGTGGTGGTGCGTGATAACCGCTCGATCTACAACGGCTACAAGGGTTTCGTGCAGCGCATCAGTGGCGTGCAGGCGGCGGTGCTGTTTGAAGGCGGCAACTGGGACAAGCTCGTCACCATGCCGCTGAACACCCTGGAACAGGTCTGAGGTTTCAAGCGCCCACGGTTGAGTTCCGACAGGCTTGAAGGGCCGAGCGGGCCGCATCCTGCTCAGCTGCCCGCCGCGACTGGCCCCAGCCTTGGTGGGCTGGCTGGCCGGAGATGGTCACTTCGCACCAGAAGCGTTGGGGGTCGGCATGGCCGTAGCTGCGTTCTTCGCAGCGGTAGCTGGGCAGGCCCAGGCCTTGGCCCTGGCTCCATTCCTGTAGGCCCGATTTCCAGTTGTGGCGGTCGGGATCGGCCTCCAGTTCGGCGGCGCTCCGTTGCCAATGGGGCGTGAGCCAGTGCAACACGGGCTCCAGCCCGCCCTGGCTGCCTCCCCAGGCGCTGTAGATGGCGCCGATGAGGGCTTCGGTGCATTCGGCCCGCACGGTGGCCTGGCCCGCTTGATCGCCCAGGGCCATCGGGCCCAGGTGCAGAACGGCTTCGATGCCACAGTGTTCGCCCAGATCCGCCAGCCAGCGGTCGCTCACCAGTTGGGCCCGCAGGGCCGAGCGGCGGCCCACACTGAGGCTCCTGTGGTGCTGCTCCAGATACACGGAAGCGGCGAGCCGCAACACCGCATCTCCTAGAAATTCGAGCTGCTCGTGGTTGATCGCCAGGCCGGCTGAGCTGTGGCTGAGGGCTGCTTCTACGGGCCCCAGCGCCGCGGCGCTCACCCCAGGCCCCCAGGGAGCTGTGGGGTCAAGGCCCAGCCGGCCCAGGAAGGCAACCAGTTGCTCGAGGCGGCCTGGCTTCATGGTGAGATGCAGCTCAGTTGTTGCGAATGGGGTGAAAGCAGGACATAAGCCGGGTTCTGTTCTCCGCGGTCCGGCGCCGAAGCGCCTGGCGTTGGGGATGGTCATCTGTCTGGGACCGCCGTTACCGGCGGCCTCGAGCGGCGCGCTTTGAACGGGACTGGTGCCATGGCCAACCGTTGTCCCTGGGCCTTGCTCCCGGCCGGGGTTTACCGAGCCAGCACCTCTCGATGCTGCTGGTGCGCTCTTACCGCACCTTTGCACCCTTGCCTGTGCCACGGGCAAGCCCGGGCCATCGGCGGTGTGTTTCTGTGGCACTCTCCTCACGGTCACCCGCACTGGGCGTTACCCAGCAAGCCTGGCCATTGGGGAGCCCGGACTTTCCTCAACCAGGCCTGACCCTGGTCCGAAGACCTGGCCAGCTTGATTGCGACCACCTCGCCTGCTTTCGGGGTCCATCATGCCCGCTTGGCCAACGGGGATAATGGGTGGTGTGGGGCTGTAGCTCAGCCGGATAGAGCGACGGTTTCCTAAACCGTAGGTCGTGGGTTCGAGTCCCGCCAGCCCCGTGATCGGCACCAGCAGAACGGTTGGCCTGGAGGCCAATTGGAGCGCAGCCGCACCATTATAAAATAGTAGTATTCCGCAAATGCATCCAGAACGATGCTAGCTGGTTCCGTGGATTCAACTGCTGCTCGTGCTGCGTGGTGGTGGTGGCTGTAAGCGAGTCGGTTGTCGGTGATTTGGATGTGCTCGACACCCTCGAGCTCTTCCAGAGCACGATCTATGCGGCGGCGGCCCTTGGGATTTCCCAGAGCAG
>CALSBG010000024.1:0-21100 GCA_943373125.1 Synechococcus sp. UW140 | reverse complement strand
CGCTTGTTGCTGTCGCTGACCATCGCCGCGAGGGCGTCGATCTGTCCAGCGTTGATGAATTCGCCACGGGCATCAGCCTGGGCAACAACCTTGGTGAAGGCGTCGAACATTTGGGAGGCTCCTTGTCTCGACGAAGAGTCGGCAGAGTGATGGGAAGCAGGTTGCCGGTGTTTCGGATTGCCCGGGGTGAAGCCCTGGCAAAGGCAAAACAGACGTCAACATGACTTGCCTATTTTTGGCGGTAACGGGGCCTGGATGAGGGCCCCGTTACAAACGGTCACCGCCTGGATGGCGCCAGTGGGAGACAGGCCTTCGCTGGCCGCGAACCCTGGGGTTAGTCGTTGGCGGGCGCTTCCTTAGCAACCTTGCGCACGGTCTTTTTGCGGGCAGGCGCTGGGGCGCTGCCACTGTCGCCGCCGTTCACGGCAATCCCGGTGATCTTGCCGCCCATGCGCTGCACCATGCGCATGGTCTCGTTCATGCGGGTGTAGGGCACATTCATCACCATGTCCGCGGTGCGGGAATAGTCGTTGTTGTTCATGCCGGTCACGGTGAAGGTGACCTGGCGGCCGCTACTGAAGCTGGTGCCTCGGGTGCCTGCAGAAACTTTCATGGCTTGGACAGCAATGGGTTGGGCGAGAGGGAGGAGGTGGGGCTCAGGGCCACTCAGTTCACCGGAGTGATGCTGGCAATGCGGCCGCCTTCCCGCTGGATCTGCTGGTGGTACTCCAGCATTTTGTTGAAGGGGATAAAACGCACCCGGTTGCTGCGCTTGTGCAAGCGGTAGTTGCTGAACCCGGTGATTTCGACGCGGAAGGTCCGGCCTTCTTCGCCGGCACCCACGCCCTGGCGGGTGACCCCATCGGTGCCCACCTTGCGGAACATGGCTCCGGCGGCGTTGGGGCTCACCACGGCCATCGGCTGCTCGGCGTGAACCGAAGGGTTGAGGCGGGATTGGGTCTTGAGGGCATCCCCACGCACAGAGGCGCCAACGCCCCGGGTGAGCTGGAGCATGTAGGAGAACTGAAGGCCCTGCTGGCCGGCGTTGTAGTTGAAGCCGTGCAGGAAGGGCACCACCTCTTCGCCGAAGCGATCTTGGTATTCAGCGCTGTCGATGTAGGAATCGATTTCGGCGTCGAACCCCTTCTCCTGGAGGATCGTGAAGTGGTGGAGCATCTCCGCCTTGTTCTGGGGAGCGCGGCCCAGCAGGTGCTTGAAGTTGAGCTCGATGAAGCGATAGGCGTTGCAGTTCTCAAAGAACTTGGCCTTGTAGAGGCCGCTCTTGGCCACTTGGCGCACGAATTCCCGCACGCTGAGATAGCCGCGCTTGAACAGGGATTCCGGGCCTTCCAGCCGCTCACTGGCCATCACATATTGGTTGCCCAGCACCTGGCGATACACGGCGCGGATCAGGGCTGCCTTGTCGTTCTCGGTGGCGTTGGCCCAGTTTTCCTTGGCAGGGGTATTGGTAAAGCGCTCGATGCCCAGGTAGGCAGCGTTGGCGAGTGTCATGAGCGTGAGAGGCCGGAGGGAGGTAAGTCGGAGCCGCGCCAAACGGCGGCGGTTCGGTGCAACTGGGGAGTCAAGACTCAACCATCGGCTGCAGTCGGATCCTATGGGTCTGTTTTGACCGGATCCAAAGGCTTTCACAATCGTTACAAACTAGGTGGGGCCCCAGGGCCCTTGCCCCCCTGGCGTTTCCGTGCCCCGGCGATACCATCCGGCCAAACCCGTGGTATGGCCCATGGCTTCTGAGCTGAAGGCGGCAGATTGCACCCAGCGGCTGGCCGACCAGTTGCAAACCCTTTCTGAGCTGGCTGAAATCCTTACCTTCAGGCTGTTGGAACTGGAGGAGCGCCTCACGGTCCACGAGGGGCGGCTGGAGCAGCTCCTGGACGGAGGTTTGGCCTCAGGGGGCCCCATGGCCGAAGGCACCGAGCTGCGTCTGGTTGAAACCGAAGACCGGCTGGCCCGGCTTGAATCGCTCCTCAAGGGGGTGGCAGTGCAAGCGCCCCATCAAGACGAGCCCGTCGCTGAGGAAGAGCCCATCGCGGATGAAGAAACCATCCCCGAGGAAGAAACCATTGCCGAGGAGGAGCCCTTCCTGGACGATCACGAGTTTGAACGCCCCAATTTTGAGCGCCAAGCGTTCGAGCGGCCCCAATTCGGGCATCAGCGGTTCGAGCGTCACCAGGCTGAGCGCCACCTGGATGAGCACGAACAGGCGTTGATGGAGGAGTTGAGCGCCTAGGGCCTGCAGCCCCTAGCCCTCCCAGGCCTGGAGCCAGGCTTGGGGAACCTCGGCGCTGTAGTCGTCGGTGCGGCTGAATTCAAAGGGTCCTGCCAGGGAGCCCCAGAGGTGTTCATGGGTTTGGGGGTCGTGGCCCCGATCGAGGGTGCGCATCCCATGGGGATCGAGCTCGAGGCGACTCACGAGGTAGGAGACGGCCCCTTTGCGTTCCACCAGGCAGCGGCAGCCAGGTTCCACCTCGCCAATGAAGCCGCCGCCCTCCTCGCGCACCTCATAGGCACAGCCTTCTAGGGGCTTGAGGTCGGAAAGTTGGATTTGTTGGCGCAGTTCGGGGTTGTCAACGGCGCCCCAAAAGCGTTGGTCGTCGGCCAGGGCTTGGTTGTGGATGATCAGCTTGCCGCCGTCCTCTCCGTTTTGGCGTTCAGCCCGCAGGACCCGGATCCGATAGGGAGCGGCCGGATTGATGGCATAGCTCTGCTCCAGCAGGAGGGACCCCGGTTGCAGTTGCGGCATCGGCCGAAACTTCACCAGGATGTGGGCGTAGAGGGGAGGGTTGTCAAAGGCCTGTTGCTGGTTGCTGAAGCCCGCACTGAGCATCTGCACCAACCGACCCAGGGAGCTGCCCATGGCACCCACTTGCAGTTGGGGGCGACGCTACTGGTCGGAGCCTTAAAACCCCAGGAGCCTGAGGCGGAACGTGGCGACCTGTAAGGACAAGTCAGGTTCGTTTTGCCGGAATGGGTGATCGGCGACGAGCTCAAGGATGAGCGTCAATTTTTCGTCCTGCTCCAGGCCGTGGTTGGGCTGGCTGTCTTCGTGTTTTTTCCAGGCTTCATCAAAGGCCTGGGCAAAGCTGTCAGCGTTGTTGAACACTTGAGCCTGCTGGCCCGCCATGGGGGGCTGACGCATCGAAATGACCGCTCTGGTGAGTTGAATACCTCGCCAAGGAATTCTATGTCTCGAACCCTTGCCATCCCGGGGCACGGGCTAGCCCGTTCAGGCGGGGCGGGATTGCGAAGCAGAAAATCCGCAACCCATTGACTATTTGTTTGCTTATTGGTCTTCTCATTGACGGATTCGCTATGGATGAGGTTATGGGGCTAAGTGTGCTCACAAAGCATGGAACAACGTTAAAATAGGTTGATCAGTTGCGAACCAAAGCCGCCCCTTAGTTGACCTCGATGCGTTGACCTCGATGCGTTGAACTCGATGTGTTGAACTCGATGTGTTGAACTCGATGCGTTGACCGCCCTCGACGCCCAGCACTTTTCAGTGATTGCTGAGGGTATTTCTTTGCTCTTCCCTAAAATTTAAGGTTTTTGTTCTTCTGGCCTAGGCAAAACGACGACCCGCTCAGCCGTCGTTCTGGGGTAGCCGAGACACGGGCACCTGGCGGATTGTTTCGAGCTCCTGTTGGACAGCAGGGTTCTGCTTGAACTGCTGCCACTGGGGGCTGGTGAGGATTTGCAGAGCGGCGGCTTCGCCCAGTCGTTGTCCGGCCTCTACATCACTGGGGTAATGGAGACCACAGACGGTTCGGCTTGTGCCGCCAAGCAGGCCCACCGCCAGTAGGCGGTCGCGCCGCTCAGGAACTAAATCAGCCAGCAGAACGGCGGCTGAACGAAAGAATGCCGAGTGGCCAGAAGGGAATGACCAGCCCGATTCTGGCGGCAAGCACACGTGGATCTCTGGATGGCTCACGTAAGGACGGGGGCGTTGCACCCGGTCTTTGATCCCGTCTTTTGCCCCATCCACCAACTTCAGGAAACTGGTTATTCCTCGAGCCACCGCTGGCGTGCTCTTGGTCATGTCAATGCCTAAGGCACGATCGAATTGCACGATGTTGCGATCCAGCAGCAACCAGCTTTTGGCAATCTGATCGGGGGTTCGATGCTTTTGAAGCCACAGCAGAATTGCTAAATCCAGCTCGGCTGCCGTGGCGTGGGGCTTCGGTGGTAGACCCACCGCTTTGTTGAGCGATGCCATCTCCAGCTGCAGGCCGGCGCTGGCTGCCGGCGGATCCAGGGACGCTGGTGCTGGGGGCAGGGCTGATGACCCCAGTCCAGGACAGGCACGTTTAAAAAGCTCTTGCTGGCTGAGGCGTTCGACCTTTGGTGTTTTCGAGCCAGCCGGGTAGGACAGCAACACCAGTAGGTCGAAGTCGTCGGCATCGATCGGAGCCATGCTGCCCAAGCCCAGGCCCTTGGCGAGGTCTGGCAGGTGGCGGTGTTCCCAGAAGAACACCGCTTTCGCGCCGTCAAAGGTTTTGGAATGAAGAACCTCCCCGCCAAAACGCTCAGAGCTTGTGGTCGAGCCCATCACGATGCCGATGTTCACTCCGGTGGCCACCGCCAATGGAACGGCTGTTTGGTAGCTACGGGAGTTTTTGCCGGAAACGGAATCCAGTTCAAAGGTGCGGATCTGGTTGGGGACGCCGAAGCAGGCTGGAATCATGCGCCCCAGGCTCAGCGCCCGTTCAAATCCCTTCGGGGAGAGGTTGTAATCGCCCCGCTGCGAATCTTTGTCGCCATGGCGAATCAAAATCACCTGGGCCGGCGTTGCCCAGGCCCAGGCCCCGGTCAACACCAGACCGCAGCTGGCAACACCGTTCAAGAGCCAACGCCAGCCGGGGTGCACGGGAAGAAGTTCCGGATCAAGACCGAAACCTTACGTCAAAAATCCAACCCCCAAACCCAAAACAAAAGTCCCAAGTGGCCTCCACCTGGGCGCCTAGAACTTGCTGAATTCTCGCCGGTTTTGCGTCACCACGGACCGTCGAGGTTTGCTCTGGGTCGGTGCGGCCTGAGAGCTCGTGATGGCTCGTGATGGCTGCTTTTCGCACCGTTGGTCCTTTAGGCCCAGAACGATCAGTGCGATAGCCAGTAGGGAGATGGCCAGGGCGTTTGCGCAGGAAGCCATGACGTGATTGAGGAATCCCAAGACGGCATGGGATCAGCTGTACTAGGGAGAGTGAATTTAGATCGCTTGCCCAGTCTTGAGGCTTTGTTGCTCGAGCCAGACGCTGGCCAAATTTGAGAGGGATCGTCCTTGGTCATCGCTTTCTTGCAACAACGCTGCGTAGACCCGGTAGGGCACGGTGATGGTGACTCGCTGGGGTTTACGCGTGCCGTAGTTCACAGCAGCCGGGACTGCCTTGCCCGGGGCAACATTGAGGCAGTCAACTGGCATGAAATTGCTCAGATCTGTAGCGATTATGTCTCATATATGCCTTTATGCGTAATGGCCGAAAAAACTGCTGGAGCCTAGAATTTAGATGCATGCTGCTGCATCTCAGCGCCTAAATTCATGCACATGAGGCTGGGTCAATTGGGAATACATGAGCCCCCAGCTTGTTTTGTGGTTTTTTGAGCGCCGATTGTGCTTGCTTCTGATCGTGGTCGCAGATGCTGCAGATCGGCTACGGACTTAAAGAACGCATAATCGTGAATGAGCATTGTTGTGAATGAGCATTGTTGTGAATGGAGCTCGAGGCTGCCTGGCTGAGCAAGGTTTGCCAGAATCTTTTTCCAATTCCAAGTTCTTTGTGGGGTGGATGGAGTGCTTCTGCGGTGTCGCGAGCCCCTCTGCTTTCCGTGGAGCCAAGAGTGAGGGCAGGTGAAATGCCTGCCCTACCCGCCGTGCCTTGAAGCATCTGGTCGGGAACCGCCAAGTCCACCAACGAGGGCGGGGCTGGGAGGTCGTTCCACCATGGCTGCCTCGCCGTAACCGACGGTCTGATTCAGCGCATCAGCAGCACCAAGTTTTGGAGGGGTCCTCCATGCCCATGGCGATCCATGCTTTTTCATTGCGGCGACGTGCGCCTGCCTGAGCAATGACCCTTTCGATGGAGTCCAGCCTCGTGCCCCCCTCGTGAGCAGCCTGGGCAACCTGCGCCATCTCCTCGTTCAAGCCCAAGGCCATGCAGAGGCCCACGGCTATGACGCCACTGTGCTCTTGGAAAGCGTGATTTTTCAATGGGAGATCGGAGCTCAGCGAGCTGAGGGCTGCAGCGTATGTGCGGCCCCGTGGACCACTTCTTCTGAACGCCTCCAGGCTGGGGGAGTTCAGCAACGTGGGTGAAGCTCGTGCCGATACATAGACGATCAGTCGATTTAGATCTGTTGTCGCTGAGATGGATGTCCTTCGGGCGGGACAAGGTCCCCAATCCCCGCCCAGGGCCAGTTGTGGGCGATCCAGGTCTTCAATGCCCGCCAACGGCGCGTTAGGCCTGATGATGGGGGGATGGGAGCATCTTCCGGCAACCGACGCATCGCTTTGGCCCTGCTGTCTCTGGTGGGAAGTGTCGTAGCGCTGCATGTGCATGCGGTCCGAGTGCATGGCATCCAGCCCACCCGCCAAGCACGGGGCTCGGGGGGTTCCACCCATGTGGGGCCGAAACATCAGGAGGAGCAGGGGGCAAAGCACGGCACCCAGAGCAAGCGAATCAGCCGCGTGATCCAGCGGCCCTAAGTCTGTGCCTTAGATCCGCTGCATGGCGCCATCGACCTGCTCAATCCCATCAGAGTGCGGGAAACTGCGACTGCCCCGATGCAAAGTCCCCATGAACACGCATCGCTGGAAGCGCTTGCTGGGCGCCTGTCCAACGAGATCTCACCGATTGGGCTCCAATACCTATCCGAGCGGTTGGCTGAGCACGCGGAGCGCAGGCTCAGTGTCACCAGAATCGAACATCAATGGCTGGCCACCAGCCGAACGCTTAGTGATGCCCAGAGACATTGAGGGATTGCGCTTCTAACCAGTAGCTGGCCAGGTTTGAATCTGAAAAATAGAAGGGACCGCAGAAGGCTCGAGTGGTGCTACCCGCGGATCAAAGATCTTCCACCTTCGGGAATGGGTGTTTAGAACCACGCACTGTTGGGCGCCGCGCCGTGCCGATGGCATAGCCAATCAGGGTTCCTGCAGAGCCACCGATGGCGGCACCCTGGAGCATCGAAAACTGGCGCCAATAGCGCCAACGCCAACTATTGAGCGTTGCCCCCAGAAGGACAAGGGCCAGGCAACCCACAAGCCAGAGCTTGGATTTCATACTGCCGACATAGCGTTTGTTGTTGCGATGGCTTGTTAGCGGCTACCTGGAGAGTCGAGCCAGGTTTTGAGTTCTTCGAAGCTTTGTACGCCAACCAGCCTTGGTTTGTCTTTCATGACCCAGGTGGGATAGGCCTTGATTTCTGCTGCGCTGCAGCGTTGGCGTCCGGCTTCGGTTTTGTCGCACTCCACGTAGGGCAGGGTTGCGGCGCCTGCCTCGCCGAACAACACTTTTTGCTGGTGGCAAGCCGGACACCACCAGGCTCCGTAGAAGAGGGCCCCCTTGGCTTTGAGTTCAACGCTCAGGGCCTTTTGCCCAGGGTTGGATGGGGGAAGCGCATCGGTGGGAATGGCCCCGTGGCCCTTGGCTGCTTCCTGGGCGTCGGCAGCGCCGCCGGCCCCACTGGTTGCCCCGGTGCTGCTAACGCTCAACAACACCGTGCTGAGGGCAATCAGGAGTCCGGAGCGCAGGGAGCCAATCGGGGCCATGGGTGCTGAAAAACCACTTTGACCGTAGGGGGATTTCCAGGCTGGGCATGGAATTGTCCGCAAACCGCCTTCGGGTCCTGGCGTTCGGGCTTCCGCCCTATACCCACGCTGCAAAGCAGCCCTCGAACCTGAGAAAGTAGGTGCAAGCCGTGCCCAGGGAAACGATGAACCCGAACGGCTACCGCGATTACTTCAAAGTGCTGGGCGTTGATCGCGGAGCTGACAATGACGCCATCAAACGGGCTTTTCGCAAGCTTGCCCGCCAGTACCACCCGGATGTGAACCCCGGCGATGCGGGGGCTGAGGCCAAGTTCAAGGAGGTGAGTGAGGCCTATGAGGTGCTCTCCGATCCCGACAAGCGGGCCCGCTACGAGCAATTCGGCCAACACTGGAATCAAGCTGGTCGCTCTGGCCCCGCCGATGGAGATGGTGCCAATTACGGCAATTTTGACGACTTCATCAACGACCTCCTCGGCCGTATGGGGGGGGGCGGAGCTGGCTTTGGCGGGCCTGGGAGTTACGGGGCGCCCAGCGGCTTCGGTGGATTTGGTTCGGGTTTTCCCGGAGGGCGACAAACGGCGGTGAATCTCGATGCTGAGGCCACGATCAGCCTCAGCTTTGCCGATGCCTTCGGTGGTTGCGAACGCACCCTGGCGGTGAACGACGAACGGGTCCAGGTGCGCATACCCCCTGGGGTTAAAAGTGGCACTCGCCTGCGCCTCAAGGGCAAGGGCAATCTGCAGCCCGGTACGGGGCGCCGCGGCGATCTGTATCTCAATCTCCAGTTGCAGGAGCACCCCGTGTGGAAGCTGGATGGCGACCAGCTGCGCGCCGACCTCCCCCTGGCCTTCGATGAAGTGGCCCTTGGCGGTGAGGTGCGGGTGGCAACCCCGGATGGGGTGGCCTCGGTGCAGGTGCCAGCAGGCATGCCCCTGGGCAGGAGCTTGCGCTTAAAGGGCAAGGGCTGGCCGCTGAAGGGGGGCAGGGGCGATTTGTTGCTCACCCCGGTGATCAAGATCCCCGATGTGCTCAGCGACCAGGAACGGCAGCTCCTCGAGCAATGGCGCAGCGTGCGCAGCGACGATCCCCGCGCCGGTTGGATGGATGCGGCGCGGCTCTAGGGCGCCCTTGCTTGGCAAGGCCGGAGGGGGGGCACTGCCTAGGATTCAGCCAGCTTTTTAGCAGTCATGGAGCTCTCGTACCGCCCCCGTCGTTTGCGCCGCACCCCGGCGCTACGCGCGATGGTGCGCGAGAACCAGCTCGCCCCCGCTGATTTCATCTATCCCCTCTTTGTCCACGAGGGGGTCACCAATGAGCCCATTGGGGCCATGCCCGGATGCCAGCGCTGGAGCCTGGAGGGCTTGGTGCAGGAAGTGGGCCGGGCTTGGGCCCTCGGCATCCGCTGCGTGGTGCTCTTCCCCAAGGTTGCCGACGGGCTCAAGACCGAGGACGGCGCTGAGTGCTTTAACGAAGGTGGCCTGATCCCCCGGGCCATTCGCCGGCTCAAGGAAGTGCATCCGGAGATGGCGATCATGACCGACGTTGCCCTGGATCCCTACTCCTGTGATGGCCATGACGGCATCGTCAGTGAGGAGGGGGTGGTGCTCAACGACGAAACCGTGGCGTTGCTTTGCAAGCAGGCCATTGCCCAGGCCAGGGCCGGTGCCGATTTGATTGGTCCAAGCGACATGATGGATGGTCGCGTTGGTTCCATCCGCGAAGCCCTCGATGAGGAAGGCTTCGAACATGTAGGGATCATTAGTTACACGGCAAAATACGCCTCCGCCTATTACGGCCCCTTCCGGGAAGCCCTGGATTCGGCACCCCGGGCGCTAGTCAACAAGCCAATTCCCAAAGACAAGAGCACCTACCAAATGGATCCGGCCAACAGCCGCGAAGCCATTACCGAGGCCCAGCTCGATGAAACCGAAGGGGCCGACATCATGATGGTGAAACCAGGTTTGGCCTACCTCGACATCATTTATCGCCTGCGTGCTGAAAGTGAGCTTCCAATTGCGGCTTACAACGTGAGCGGCGAATACGCGATGGTGAAGGCTGCCGCTGAGAAGGGCTGGATCGATGAGCGGGCCGTGGTGCTCGAAACCCTGCTCTGCTTCAAGCGGGCCGGGGCGGATCTGATCCTCACCTACCACGCCTGCGACGCGGCCCAGTGGTTGGGGGAGGGTTGACCAGCTCAGCGGCGATGAGACCCACGCAACAGTTGGGTTTTGCCATGGCCACGGCGATTTTCATCGGTTTGATCACGGCAATGTCCAAGGCAACAGCCCAGGCCTACATGCTCTTCCCCGAGCTGGGGGCCTTGCTCGGGGTGGCGATCACCCTGGGATTGCTGCGGCTGGCGCGCTTGACCTGTCCCCCCTGCCTTGGCTTGGCCATCCTTCCTTTTGTGATCACCCATCCCAATGGGGCCTATCCCTGGCAGGCCCTCATCGGCATGGCTTGTTTGGTGGCGGTGGTGTCCACCACCGAAGCCTGGTTCCCGAGTTCCGGTGCCCGAGAATTGAATCCATGATCCAACCACCCCCCATGGCAGCGGCTGCGGTCCACCGTCTGGGCCATGTGGCGTTGCGGGTGCAAGACATGGCCCGGGCGGTGGCTTTCTATGAGCTGTTGGGCCTACGGCTCACCTGGGAGGCGGAGGATTGGGCCTATCTGCAGTCGCCTGAAACCGGCGCTGGCGTGGCCCTGTTGAGTCCGGCTTACAAGGCCGCCGGCCCCCATTTCGCCTTTCATTTCACGTGCCGTTCTGAGGTGGATGCCATCCACGCCAAGTTGACCGCGACGGGCCACAGCGTGGGCCCCGTCCATGACCACCGCGACGGTACGGCCAGTTTTTATCTGCAGGATCCCGAGGGGAACTGGCTCGAAATGTTGTACGAGCCCGCAGAAGGCATCCCGTCGAACGTGGCGGGGCAGGCTTCCATTCCGGCGCAGCTCGGGTGAGCAATCCAGCGGTGACCACGATTCAGGCCGAGGCGCTGAGTTTGTTGGAGTGGCCCCGGCTGGCTGAGCAGTTGGCCAGCTTCGCCAGCACCACCGCGGGCCAACGGGCCTGTCTTGCCCTCCCCCTGCCCGAGAGCCTCGAGCAAAGCCAAGCCCTACTGGCTGAAACCACCGAACTGCTGGCCCTCGATGGGTTGACGGCGGCGGCTGGGGGGGCGGGCTTGAGCTTCCAAGGGGTTGCCGACATCGCTGGGGTGGTGGCCCACTGCGCCAAGGGGGGCTGTGCTGGCGGTGAATCCCTCCTCGATGTGGCCACCACGCTGGCGGCGGCGCGGCGCCTAAGGCGTGCCATCGATGAGCCCGAGCTGCGCCCGGTGTGCACGGCCTTGCTGAGCGCGTTGCGCACGCTTCCGGATTTGGAGCAACGGCTGTTGTTTTGTCTTGAGGAGGGCGGACGCATCGCTGACCGGGCCAGCGCCCCCCTCGAAGGCCTGCGTCGCCAGCTCATGGAGGGACGTCGGGAGCGGCGCGATCGGCTGCAAGACCTGGTGCGTCGCTACAGCGCCCTGCTGCAGGACAGCGTGGTTTCAGAGCGCCACGGCCGCCCCGTCTTGGCGGTGCGGGCGGGGGCCGCCAGCCAGTTACCTGGTCTGGTGCACGACAGTTCGGCCTCCGGCAACACGGTCTTTGTCGAGCCCCAGGCGGTGATCACCTTGGGCAATCGCATCCGCGAGCTAGAGGGCAAAGAGCGCGACCTGGAGCTGGAGGTGCTCCGCCAACTGAGTGGCCTTGTGGGGGCGGATGGGGAGGCCCTCGAACTCCTGCAGTCGATTTTGGTGCGCCTGGATTTCGCTCTGGCCCGGGCCCGCTATGGCCAATGGTTGGGCGCGGTGCGTCCGGAGTTGTCCAATGAGCCCAGCGCAGGCTTTGAGCTCAAGGATCTGCGGCACCCCTTGCTGCTGTGGCAGCAGAGGCGCGAGGGCGGCCACCCCGTGGTGCCGGTCACCATCAGCGTGGGCGAATCCCTGCGGGTGGTGGCGATCACGGGGCCGAATACGGGCGGTAAAACCGTGGGCCTGAAAAGTGTTGGCCTCGCGGCCCTGATGGCCCGAGCTGGCTTGTTTCTTCCCTGCACCGGGTTGCCGCGCCTGCCCTGGTGCGCCCAGGTGCTCGCCGACATCGGCGACGAGCAGTCGCTGCAGCAAAACCTCTCCACCTTCAGTGGTCACATTCGCCGCATCGCCCGCATCCTGGAGGCCTTGCCAGGGCCAGGCGGGTTGGCAGAGCTCGATGGGGAGTCCGGGCCTGAAGCCTCCCTGGTGTTGCTCGATGAGGTGGGGGCAGGAACCGATCCGGTGGAGGGTTCTGCCCTGGCCACGGCTTTGCTCAAGCACCTGGCCGATCGGGCCCGTCTCACCATCGCCACCACCCATTTCGGCGAGCTCAAGGCCCTCAAGTACGCCGACCCCCGCTTTGAAAATGCCTCCGTGGCCTTCGATGTGGAGACCCTCTCGCCCACCTACAAGCTGCAGTGGGGGATTCCAGGCCGCAGCAATGCCCTGGCGATTGCGGGCCGGCTAGGGCTGAGCGAAGCGGTGTTGCACCAGGCCGCCGCCCAGCTGGCCCCCCTGGGGGAAGGGGAGGTGAACCAGGTGATTGCTGGCCTTGAAGACCAGCGCCAGCGCCAACAGGAGGCCGCCGAGGAAGCCGCCGTCCTGTTGGCCCGCACGGAGCTCCTGCACGAGGAGTTGCTGTTGCGCTGGCAGGAGCAAAAGGAGCAGAGCGCCGAATTGCAGGAGCAACGGCGTCAGCAGTTGGAGCAGTCGATCCGCAAGGGTCAGCAGGAGGTGCGCCGCATCATTCGCCGCCTGCGCCAGGGAGAGAGCAGCATTGGGCCTGACAGAAGTGGCCCTGGCAGCAGTGATTTGGGTGAAACCGCCCGTTTGGCCGGCCAGCGGCTCAAACGGCTGGAGCAGCAACATCGCCCCACCCCTGAGCGCCGCGAACACCGGGGCTGGATGCCGGCCATCGGAGATCGGGTCCGGCTTTTGGCCCTGGGTAAGGCGGCTGAAGTCTTGGCGATTGCGGCCGATGGCCAGGAGCTCACGGTGCGTTGCGGCGTCATGCGCATGACCGTGGAGCTGGCTGCGATTGAAGGGCTCCATGGCGAGAAACCCACGCCCCCGGAGCCCAAGGTGCAGATCCAGGTGCAGGGCAAGCGGGGCCTGGGCGGGCGCGGCCCGGATGTGCGCACCGAGCGCAACACCGTGGATGTGCGGGGCCTGCGGGTGCACGAAGCCGAGGCTGCGGTGGAGGAGCACCTGCGCAACACCAATGGTCCGGTGTGGGTGATCCATGGCATAGGCACCGGCAAACTCAAACGGGGCCTACGCCAGTGGCTCGACACCGTGCCCTACGTGGAGCGGGTCAGCGATGCCGCCGAGGGGGATGGCGGCGGCGGCTGCAGTGTGGTGTACGTCCAATAGGCACCACGCCTCAGGGCAGTTCCGTTAATGCAGGCTGGGCAGAATTGGCTCGGGATGAGGGGTTTGGGGCAAAGCCAACGCTTCCCCTTCGCTATCAAAGAGCCGCCAGCCGCTGGGATCGATGTCGAGGTGAATCGTTGATCCGCAAGTCATGCGTTGTTCCGGCCCCACCCGCACCTGCACCAAGTGGCCGCCGTCAATAAGTTTGCAGGTGACCAGCTGTTCATTGCCCAGGGCCTCGCAATGGCTGACCTCAGCGCTCAAGTTGCGATTGGTGGCTGGGGCGAGGCGCAGGTGTTCGGGGCGCAGGCCGGCCGTGAGGGGCTCGCCGGTGCGGCTTGCCATGGCATCGGCCAGGGGACCTGGAACGCTGAACTTTTTGCTGCCCAGTTGCAGTTGCCCAGCTCCGATCACCTGGGCCGGCAGCAGATTCATGGGCGGGCTGCCGATGAATTGGGCCACGAAAAGATTGGCCGGCCATTGATACAGCTGAAGGGGGGTGCCCAGCTGCTGGAGCCGGCCGCCATTGAGCACGGCAATGCGGTGGCCCATGGTCATGGCCTCCACCTGGTCGTGGGTCACGTACAGCGTCGTGGTGCCAAGCCGCCGTTGCAGCTCCACGATTTGCGCCCTGGTGCCGGTGCGCAACTTGGCATCCAGATTGCTGAGCGGCTCATCCATCAAAAAGACCGCTGGTTGGCGGGCAATGGCCCGGCCCAGGGCCACGCGCTGCGTCTGGCCCCCAGAGAGCTCCTTGGGTAGGCGCTCCAGCAGGGGCTCCAGCTCCAGGGTGGCGGCCACCTCCTGAATGCTCCGCCAAATCTGCTTTTCACGCTTCGAGGGCACCCTCAGGACCCCAGGCAGGCCCCTGGTGGCGTTGTGCAGGCTGTCTTGCAGCTGTTGGAGGGCGGAACGCGGCCGGCTGCGGCGTAACCCAAAGCCGATGTTGTCCGCCACGCTTAGGTGGGGATAGAGCGCGTAGCTCTGGAACACCATCGCCACATCCCGTTGGGCGGGGCGCAGACGGCTCACGGGCCGATCGCCCACATAGATCTCGCCACTGCTGGGCTGGTCGAGGCCTGCCAGGAGCCGCAGCAGGGTGCTTTTGCCGCAGCCGGAGGGACCCACCAGCACCAGAAATTCCCCATCGGCAATCTGCAGATCCAGCTGCTGCAGAACCTGTACCGGGGCCCCCTGGGGCCGGCGGGGCGGGAAGGTCTTGCTGACCTGCTGGAAGCGAACCTCGGCCAAACGGGCTCCCAAGAGGGCTCTAGGTGGTCGCAATCCTAGGTTTGCCCGTAATGCAATTCATTGATCAGGCCAGGATTGCCGTCAAGGCTGGCCGCGGCGGGGATGGAATCGTGGCTTTTCGCCGCGAGAAATACGTGCCAGCAGGCGGCCCATCCGGCGGGGATGGCGGCCGGGGAGCTGATGTGCTCCTACTGGCTGACAGCAACCTCCAAACCCTGCTGGACTTCAAGTACAAGCGGATCTTCGAGGCCATTGATGGCCGCCGGGGCGGTCCGAACCGCTGCACCGGAGCCAGTGGCGACCACCTCGTCATCAAGGTGCCCTGTGGCACCGAGGTCCGAGATACCCGCACGGGCATCCTCCTGGGCGACCTCACCAACCAGGGGGATGAATTGTTGGTGGCGGCAGGGGGACGGGGTGGCCTCGGCAATGCCCACTACCTCAGCAACCGCAACCGGGCCCCAGAGAAGTTCACCGAGGGGAAGGAGGGCGAACAGTGGATGCTCCAGCTGGAATTGAAGCTGCTGGCCGAAGTGGGGATCATCGGCTTGCCCAACGCTGGCAAGAGCACCTTGATTTCGGTGCTGTCGGCCGCGCGCCCCAAAATTGCCGATTACCCCTTCACCACCTTGGTTCCCAACCTGGGCGTGGTGCGCAGGCCCAGTGGGGATGGCACGGTGTTTGCCGATATTCCGGGCCTGATTGCCGGGGCTGCCCAGGGGGCAGGGTTGGGGCATGATTTTTTGCGCCACATCGAACGAACCAGGCTGTTGATCCACCTGATCGATGTCAGTAGCCCGGAGGTGCTCGAGGATTTGAAGGTGGTAGAGCGCGAGCTGGCCGCCTATGGCCATGGCCTCAATGCCCGACCGCGTCTGGTCGCCCTCAACAAGATCGAATTGCTCGATCCTGAGGAGTTGGCGGAATTACGGACCCAGGTGCAGGACCACGTGGGCCTGCCCGTCCACACAATTTCGGCAGCAGCTTCCCAAAACCTCAAAGGACTGCTGGATGCGGTTTGGCTCCAGCTTGGGATCCCCGATCTCTAAGCCCCTAGGGCTTAGTCGTCGTAGACACGGCACTCGGGTGCTTCAGGGTTGAGGTCGCAGTAGACCTCGAGGGGTGAGGGGTCGTGGCTGTCCTCGGGATGGTGCTCCTTGTACTCCTTGAGCCCTTGCAGCTCCTCTTCCAGATGGCGAACCTTGGCCATATCGCCAGCGGCCCGGGCCGCCTCGATTTCGGATTGGTCCTTCTGGATGTGCTCGTCGATGTTGTTCATTCGGATACCGGCTGGCTAAGACCGGAGCTCATCGCGGCCCACCCTACGGGGGTTGACCGCCCTTGGGCCTTTGTGTCCTCTGCTGCTGACCTGGAAGGACTCCAGCGGGCCCGTTCAGCTGGAGAGTTCGCTGAGCACCAACCAGCGCTCCTCGCCCGCATCGATTTGGGCACTGAGGCCGGCCAGTTCGGCGGTTAGGCCTTCCAGGGCGGTGTAATCACTGCCCCCGCTGCCTAGCTCCTGCTGCAACGCTGTGCGGCGGGCCTCCCATGCCGGCAGGCTGGCCTCGAGGCTTTCCAGCTCCCGGCTTTCCTTGAAGCTCCGGCGCCTGGGTTGGGGGGGGGTCTGGGTGGCAGGTTTGGAGGTGGCTGGGCTGGGCTGGGTGCCGGCTGTGCTGGTTTTGGTTGGGTTGGGAGCGGCTGGGGTGGCTGGAGCCTTTTTGGTGGCAGCTGCCTGTTTGCTGGCGTTGGCTTCGAGGTAGGCGCTGTAGTTGCCCTCAAAGCGTTGGAGGGTTCCAGCCTCGAAGCTGAACAGCCGATCCACGGTGCGATCGAGGAAGTAGCGGTCGTGGGAGACCACCACCACGCAACCGCGAAAATCTTCGAGGAAGTCCTCGAGCACGCTCAGGGTGTTGACGTCGAGGTCGTTGGTGGGTTCATCCAGCAACAACACGTTGGGCGCTTCGATCAGGAGTCGGCACAAATGCAGGCGCCGCCGCTCACCGCCGGAGAGCTTGCCCACGGGCTGGTGCTGTTGGGCCGGCGGGAACAGGAAGCGCTCGAGCAGCTGGGAGGCGTTGAGTTCCACCCCGTCCACCGTCACGCGGCTGGCGGCATCGGTGACCACGTCGATCACCTTGCGCTCAGGCTTGAGCAACACATCGCTGTGTTGGTCGAAGTAGGCCAGCTTCACGGTGGAACCAAGCTCCAGGCTGCCGCTGGTGGGCTGCCTGCGGCCCGCGATCACCTCCAGCAGGCTCGATTTGCCCGCCCCATTGGGGCCAATGATGCCGATGCGATCTTCGGGGCTGAAGTCGTAACTGAACTGGCGCAGCAGGGTTTTCTGCTCCTCGCCCTCGCCAACGGTGACGCAGAGCTCTTCGGCCGTGATGGCGCGTTTCCCCAGGCGGCGGCTGGCCGTGGCCAGGCTGACCTGACCCTTGGCTTGGCGCAGCGGCGCCTCTTGCATCGCCTCAATGCGCTGGATGCGGGCTTTTTGCTTGGTGCTCCGGGCCTTGGGACCCTTTTTCAGCCATTCCAGTTCCCGTCGCAGGGTGCCCTTGAACTTGGCGGCGGAGGCCGCGGCGGAGGCTTCTTCTTCGGCTTTGTGGCCGAGATAGGTGGCGTAGTTGCCTTCGTAATGGCGGGCTTCGCCCCGATCCACCTCCACGATCCGCCGGGTGACCCGATCGAGGAAATAGCGGTCGTGGGTGACAAGCACCAGGGCCCCGCGAAAACGCTCCAGAAAGCTCTGCAGCCACTCCACCCCATGGGCATCGAGGTGGTTGGTGGGTTCATCCAGCAGCAACACGTCGGGATCGGCCACCAGGGCAGCGGCCAGGGCCACCCGCTTGCGATAGCCCCCGGAGAGGTCGCCCACCCGCCGCTGACCATCGCTGATGCCAAGCCGTTCCAGCACTTCCTGGCACTGGTGCTCGAGATCCCAGGCATTCAGGGCGTCCATGCGGCCCTGCAGGTCGCCCAACTGGGCCAGGAGGGCGGAATGATGGGGGGCGTCGGCCACGGCTTGGCTGAGCCCCAAGTACTGGCGCATCAGTGTCATTTTTTCGCCACCGCCGGCGAACACCTGCTCGAGCACGGTGAGCTCTTCATCCAACTCGGGTTCCTGGTCCACTAGCACCACCCGGTTTCGAGGCGCACAGCGGCGGGACCCCTCACCCAGGGGCTCTACCCCCGCCAGCACCTTGAGCAGGGTCGATTTGCCAGCCCCGTTGGCGCCGATCAGACCGAGCCGATCCCCCTCGCCGATGTGCAGGGTGAGGTCAGTAAACAGGGTGCGGATGCCGAAGTCCTTGCCTGCACCAACCAGGCTGATCAAACTCAATGGGTGGCCTCCTGTTGGGCCTTGAGGTGGGCAAAAACACTCTTGTCACCCACATCAGCTGCTGCTGGCATGGGGAATTTGCGCAGACATAGAACCAGCATGAGGACCGTTTCAAAACCAAGGATTTGGAGGCATAGAACGGGGCTCAGCAGCCCCAGCCAATAGCCCAACAGGGCAATTGGGAGCAGCAGGGTGATCCCGATCGCCTCAGCCCGGCGAAAACAGAAAAATTCCTTGAAGCCAATGCCCGCAAGGGCTGCAAAGAAGGGTCCAATCGCCAGCACCCACAGCCGCTGGTCCGCCATGGCCGGCAGGATGGCGTCTGGGCCGGCCTGCCAGGCCAAGGCCAGCCAACCCAGGCAGCCCAACAGCCAAAACAGTTGCAGGGCTTGGTGCAACGGTTTGAGATAAATGTGAATCCAGCGCAAGGCCAGGCCCAGGCCCATGGCCATCACGATCAGCCAGGGCCAGAGGCCGCTGGGACCAAGGCTGCGGAGCTGGACCAGGAGTCCCAGTTGGCCGAGGGCAACGGCGGTTAGGGCCAGCCGGTAGCCCAGCACCTCCCGACGGTCTTGGGCCCCAATCCGAAAGGGGCCATAGACCCCCTCGTAGACCGGGCCTTCCATCAGGGAATCGCTCATTGGATCACCATCGCTCATTGGATCACCCCCCTGGATCGATTAGGCCGCTGGAGCCCTAGCCACCAGTGTGGCGAGCGGTGGGCCCGCCGGAACAATTCCCGATGGGTTGAGCGGGAACAGGGCCCCGAAGTAGTCGTGGCGCCAGGCGTGATCGCAGCAGGTGTCAGCCACCCCAGGGAGGCCATAGAACCGGGATCGCCAGGCCCACAGATCAGGCAATTGCCAGAGGGGTAGGCGGCTGCAGCCAAAGAGGGGCGCATACACCAGCTCCATGCGGATCAAGGTGGGAAACAGCACCACATCGGCGAGGCTAAGACCGGGGCCGCTGAGCCATGGGTTCCCGCTCCCTAGGACGGTATTGGCGGAGCCAAGGGCCTCAAACAGGCTGGTTTCGGCCCGGTCGTAGGCGGCCTGGTTGCGGGCAAAGCCGCAGCGGTACACCCCGTCGTTGACGGCGTGCTGCAGCTGCTCCCGCCAGGGGCCGGTGCGCTCCTGCTGGGCTAGCGGATCTAGATCGAGGCCACTGGGCGAAGGCCACTGGTTGAGCAGTTCAATCAGCCGGGCGCTTTCGCCCACGCAGATCTGCCCCAGGGGGCGGGAATAGAGCGCTGGCACCGTGGCCCTGGTGCCGCTTTTGGCCCCACAGCGTTGGTAGAGCTCGGCCAGGGTGTGGCAGCCCTCAAACGGACGGCTAAACCGCCAGCGGCCTTCGGCCGGATCGGGCTCCACGATTTCCAGCTCAATGCTGGTTCCCAATTGGCGCAGGCTCCACACCAGCCAGGCCCGGTGGGCCCAGGGGCAACTGCGACCCACGATCAACACGTGGGAGCCCGGCTCGTGGGCATCGCCCGGCAGTGGGGGGAGCTCCAGGAAGGCCCCTGGGGGTCTGCGGTAGTTGCCGTCTTGGTCTGCGGGGGCGAGCCCACCCATCAATTGCTGCCACTCCCACTGCCAGAGGCAGCGGGCCGTGCGCACCAAAGCAGCAGGAGGGGCCATGGGAAGGGGCAGTCGATGGTCTGAATCTGCGTCAGGCTGGCCCTGATTTCCAGTGCATGCACCCGGTGCGATGGCAGCTCAATTCGCTCCCCCTCGGATCGCCCCCAAGGTGATGGTGGTGGGTGGAACCCACGGCAATGAGCGCAATGCCCCTTGGTTGCTGGAGTTTTGGCGCTCCCAGCCCCAGGATCTGGCGAGTCAGGGCCTGGGGCTGGCCTTGGTGTTGGGCAATCCCGGGGCCCATGCAGCCAACCGCCGCTACCTGGAGCGGGATCTCAACCGCAGTTTTGACCCCGCCCTCTGGGCTGAGGTCAGTTCCGGGCAGGCCGAACTGGTGCGGGCCAGAGAGCTCCTGGATCAGTTTGGGCCTGCTGGGCTGGAGCCTTGCAGCGTGGTTCTGGATCTGCACAGCACCACCAGCAGCATGGGCAATTCCCTGGTGGTGTACGGCCGCAGACCGGCTGATTTGGCTTTGGCGGCTGGCATCCAAGGGCAACTGGGCCTGCCCGTTTACTTGCATGAGGCCGATGGGGCCCAAACCGGCTTCTTGGTGGAGCGCTGGCCCTGCGGCCTGGTGATTGAGGTGGGGCCCGTCCCCCAAGGGGTGCTCCAAAGCCAGATCTGTCGCCAAAGCCAACTGGCCGTTGAGTCTGCCCTGGCGGTTTTGGCTGGTGCCGCAGATGGGGTGTTGCGTTTACCCAACCAGCTGGTGGTGCACCGCCATTTGGCCAGCGTGGATCTGCCCCGCCATGGCGACGGCTCGCCAGCGGGCTGTATCCACCCCCAGCGCCATGGGCGGGATTGGCAGCCCATGGGTCCCGGCGAAGCGCTGTTTCTGGATGCCAGTGGCCAAACCCTGGCCTATGCCCCCCCCGCAGGGCTGGAGCACGAGGTGGTGTGGCCGGTGTTCATCAATGAGGCGGCCTACGGCGAAAAGGGCATTGCCCTGAGCCTCACCCGCCGGGAGTATTGGCCGCTCGAGGCCTCCTGGGACGAAGAGCTGGCGGCCCTAGCCAAGGCTCTGGATCGTCAGAGCCCACTGCGCTAGCCGCAAGACTTCTGGGCTAACCGCAAACCGTGGTGGTTTGTTCCTTGGTGCAGGGCAGATCGCTCGTGCTGCCATCAGCCCAATAGATCCGCAGCCGGTCGTCACCGGTACCGCTTCGGAAGGTGATGGATTTCACAGGGCCGGCCGGAGGCTTGCCTTGGCGATCGGAGCCATCCCGCGAGGTGGTGGCGTTGAGCCGCTGTTCTAGTTGCTGGATTTGCAGCTGCAATTGCTCTTGGCGCTGTTGAAGTTGCTGCAGGTCGCTGGGTTTGCTGCCCTGGCAGCCCACCAGCGAAAGGCTCCCTACTAGCAGGGCAGCCAACTGGAGGGGAAGGGACTTGGCCATGCCGGGACGGGCTTGATCTGCCCTGTCTTAGCAGTGCCCCTAGGGATTGAAGGAATGGCTTGCAGCAATCTCGCCGCCTTGAACCAGCTCCCTCACAAAAGGCGCAATGTTCCGTTACAGTGGCCGTGGCGGGAAACCGTCTTGGCGGGGTTCCGTCCATCCATACCCGTTTCCTTCGGGAGACACTCTTCTTCTCGTTCTCATGACCACCACGATCCAGCAGCGCCAAGGCGCTACCA
>CALSBG010000023.1:0-26052 GCA_943373125.1 Synechococcus sp. UW140 | reverse complement strand
TCAAGGCCAACCACGGTGTCGCTGGCGACCCCGGCGTCATCGCCAACAACTACATCGACTACGCCATCGGCGCTCTGGTCTGATTCGCCAACGCGATTCATCCCCAAAGGCTCCCCTCAAAGGGAGCCTTTTTTATTGATCACTTCTGCGACGCCAGACGCCCCAGGAGCAGCTCCGGGCTGGTCGCAGTGGCAACATCAACTCCAGCAGCTGGGCTGGCACCCCCAAACCATGCTTTCTTCCGGCGACGGCAGGCCCGATTCCACGCCCGAGGGCACCCCCATCAGCGAAGAGGAAGCCCTGGGCCGCCTTCGCCAAACCAGTGATCCCTCCCAGCAGTACTACGGAGCCTGGTGGCTGGGCCGCATGCGCAGCCAACACCCCGAGGCCGTGCCCCTGCTCCAAGGGGCGCTCCGCCTGCGCCGGCCCCGCGATACCGGCGCAGGGGTGGAAGAAAACGCCGTGGCCCGCAATGCCGCCCGGGCCCTGGGCAAATTGGCGCCCGCCGCGCTCTGCGCGATTCCCGACCTGCTCGCCACCCTCGAGGATCCCGATGATGGCCTCAGGGAGGCCGCTGCCCGGGCCCTCGGCGAACTCCAGGCCCCGGAAGCCGTAGCAGCCCTCTGCCGCCGTCTCTCCAGTGGCCCCGAGGTGGCCGGCGGCCAACGCAGCGACAGCCCAAGGCTGGTCGAACCCTGTGAAGCCCTCCTCGAAGCCCTCGGCGACATCGGCGTCGCCACCCCTGAGGTGCTGGCCGTGGTGGAGCCCTTCACCACCCACAGCCGGCCGATCATTCGCAGTGCTGCCGCCCGCACCCTGCTCCAACTCAGCGGTGATCCCCGCTGGAGTGCCGTGCTGGTGGAGCTCCTCGACCATCCCCAGCTCCAGGTGCGCCGCGCCGCCTTAATGGACCTCGGGGCGGCGGGCTGGAGGCCCGCCCTCGAGCCCATTGGCCGCACCCTGGCGGAAAATAGTCTCAAGCTGATGGCCCTCCGCGGGCTGGTGGAGCAGGGCAAGGGCGATCCAGGCATCCCCCAGCTGCTGGCCTGCATGGATTCCCTGCTATGAGCGCCGCTGCCATGCCGATACCCTGCCCCCCCACTGCCGAACTGATTGCGGCCGTACAGCGCGCCGACAGCAGCCAGGGGTTGTTGCTCGCCACCCAGGCCCTGGCTGCCTGCGCCGATCCCGCCGCGGCCAGCACCCTGGTGGAGGTTCTGGGCTTCAACAACCCGGGAGCCGCCGTGGCCGCCGTGGACGGACTGATTGGCCTGGGGCCTGGGGCGGTCGACGCCTTGCTCCAGCTCGACCCTGAGAACTACGGAGCCCGGGCCTGGGCCGTCCGCGCCCTCGCCGGGATCGGCGACGTGCGCGGCCTGGAGCTGCTGGTGGATGCCCTGGGCACGGATGTGGCCGCCAGCGTGCGCCGCGCCGCGGCCAAGGGCCTGGGGGCTTTGCGGCTGGGGGATCTCGAGCCGGCCCGCCAAGCGGCGATCCAGGCCCGCTGCTTGGAGGCACTCCTGGCCGCCACCGCCGATGGCGAATGGGTGGTGCGCTACGCGGTGGTGGTGGGTTTGGAAGGACTCGCCAAGGCATCCCCCCTCGATCCAGCAGCCCAGGGCGCCTTGAAGGCTGGACTCCAGCGGCTTCAGGTGGTCTCGGTGGAGAATCCAACCGTGGTGCAGCTGCGCGCCCAACTTGCCCTCGACCACCTGAGCCCGCCATGACATCCCCCCAGGCCCCCATTCCCAGGCGGGTGCTGTTTGTCTGCCTTGGCAACATCTGCCGCTCCCCTGCGGCCGAAGGGGTATTTCTCCACCTGCTGTCCAGCCAAGGGCTGGAGGCGGAATTCAAGGTGGATTCGGCCGGGACAGGCAGCTGGCACGTGGGCAAACCCGCCGATGGGCGCATGCGCGCAGCGGCCAGCGCCCGGGGGATTGATCTGCCCAGCCGGGCCCGCCAAATCGAGCCCTCCGATCTAGAGCGCTTCGATTTGATCCTCACCATGGATCACGACAACCGGCACCAGGTGCAATCCCTAGCCCGAGGCCTGGGGGGGCGCGCCACCGCCGAGATCCGTTGCATCACCAGCTACTGCCAGCAATTCGACGCCGACCACATCCCCGATCCCTATTACGGCGGCGAGGCTGGCTTTGAGCATGTGCTCGATTTACTCGAGGACGCCTGCGCAAACCTGCTGCGGGAGTTACGGGCTACCTAGACAGGATTGGGCCAAGCCTCTTCCGGCACCCGATCCCGGAACATCTGCACCAAGGCCTCGATCACGGCCTCAATGGCCATGCCGTCGGTGATCAGCTCCACGGCATCCTGCGCCTGCAGCAAAGGCGCCACCTTCCGGCTGGAATCGAGGTGATCGCGCTCGGCGATCTGGGCCTCGAGCTCCGCCAGGGGCGGCACCGCAAAGCCGCGCTGCCCTAAATCCAAAGCCCGCCTCCGCGCCCGTTCAGCCGTGGTGGCCGTGAGGAACACCTTGAGCTCGGCATCGGGGAATACGGCCGTGCCGATGTCTCTGCCTTCCGCCACCAGCCCCCCGCGCTCCCCCATGGCTTGCTGCTGGCGGGTGAGGGCCTCCCGCACACAGCCATGGGCTGCCACCACCGACACCTGGGCGGTGACCCCTGGGCTTCGGATCGCCTCGGTGACGTCATGGCCATTGATTGTGACTTGCTGCTCACCGCCGGCCCCGGAACTGAGCTGGAGGTCCAAGCCCTCAAGCAACGGGGCCACCGCGCCCGCATCGGCGGGATCGACCCCCTGCTGCTGGACCCACCAGGTGAGGGCCCGGTACATCGCACCGGTATCGAGATAGATCAGGCCAAGCCGCTGGGCAAAGGCCCGGGTCACGGTGCTTTTGCCAGCCCCAGCGGGGCCATCGATGGCAACGATTGGAGAGCGGCTCATCAAGACAGTGTGATCGATCAGGCGGCTTGGCCCGCAGTGGACTGCGGCGGCCAAGAGGGCCACGCCCGAAACCACCGCAAGGGGCTTGAGGCTCTGGGCCGCCACCAGCTCCACGTAGTCCACAACCAGTCCGGCCGCCTGCAGGGAAGCCCGCACCTCCCCCACCAGGGTTTGGGCCCGGGGCCTCCCGGCGCGGCAGGCCTGGGCCGCGGCCGCCAGGGCCCCAGGTAAGGCCGTGGCTTGCTTGAGCTCCGCAGGGCTGAGGTAACGGTTGCGGGTGCTCCAGGCCAAACCATTGGGCTCGCGCACCGTGGCGCACCCCTGGACCCAGATCGGCAGCCCCAGGTCGGCCACCACCTTGCGCAGAATCACCAGCTGCTGCCAATCCTTTTCGCCCATCACCAACCGGTTGGGACGCACCAGGTTGAGCAAGCGCACCACCACCGTGGCCACCCCATGGAAATGGCCAGGCCGGCTGCGCCCACACAGCACCTGCTGGAGCCCCTGGGGGGGGTGAATGGCCGTCAAAGCCGCCTCCCCATCGGGATACACCTCCTCCACCCCGGGAGCGAAGAGAGCCGTGACCCCCGCTGCCTCGGCCAAGGCGGCATCGGCGGCCAAATCCCTGGGGTACCGCTCGAAATCCTCTGCCGGACCAAACTGAAGCGGATTCACAAACACACTGGCCAGCACCGCAGGCCGCTGGCCCATCACGGGCTCAGCAGCTCGGCGAAACAACTGCTGATGGCCCGGGTGCAGGGCCCCCATCGTGGGCACAAAGTGCAAGGGCCCCGCCACACCCTGGCGCCAGGTTGCCAATTGCTTGCGGGTCTGCAACAGCTGCATGGGGGTGACGCGCGGGGGCAAAACAAAACCCACCCGCCAGATTCGCGAATGGGTTGGGGATTTCGGTTCCGGTGCCGTGACCAAAGGTCGGGGCCAAAGGCCCACCCCGGTCACTGGATCACTGGATCACCTGAAGCTTGACGCTGGCAATGCCACTGGAGGTAACACCAAGTTCCCTGGCGGCGCCATGGGCCAGATCAATCACGCGGGAACCGTGGAACGGTCCCCGGTCGTTGATGCGGACCATGGCCGTTTTGCCATTGGCCATGTTGGTGACCAGCACCTTGGTGCCAAAGGGCAGGGAGCGGTGGGCTGCCGTGAAGGTGCCGGGGCGAAACACTTCGCCATTAGCTGTGCGATTTCCATAGAAACCGGGGCCGTACCAACTGGCCTGGCCTTGGAAGGTCCGAATCACCTTGGCCGTTGGAACGGCCACCGGGGCAACGGGCAGATCAGGGGCCTGCTGCTGCAGGGGGTCGTCCTGGCTGGTGGTGCCACCGGCATCGCGAATCGTGACTTCGGTGCTGACGGCTGGAGCTTGGAGCTCCCCATCACGGATAGAAGCTCCGCTGGAGTTGGCCAGGACAGGAGCCATGGCACTACCGGAGAGAAGTAGGGCCAGCGCGCCCAGGGAGAAGGTTCGACGCATAACAAACGAAACCCGCCACAACTAGGCAGCAACCACAAGGAAATAAGTGGTTCGACAGCGTTGGATTCGGCCTCAAAACGGGAAGAATTGAGTTGCGAATTCGCGATCAGAGTTCCTAACGAGAATTGAGTACGACGAAAACCTAACCGCCATTGCGGCATCTTTTTGTCGGATTGATCACGCCATTCAATGATCAGGATTGGCAATCAGATCCGAAATCAAAGCCCCTGCCTACCCTTTCAGGGGGTCGACAAGCCCACAAAGCATCAGCGAGCTGAATCGACTGCATAAGCCAGGCTGATCGAAGCGCGTGCCAATTGACGGGTCGTCCACCTCCTGGGCGGCCATTTGCCCCCGCGCTTTGGCTGCCATCGGGCCCGCCGCGAGGACCCGGCGTTGGAGGATCGGTGCAGCAGCGATCGGGCTTTCCGCGATGGACTACCGCACAGCAGGGGTGGATGTGGCAGCCGGCAGAGCCTTTGTGGAGCGCATTCGCTCCAGCGTGGATGCCACCCGTCGCCCCGAAGTGGTGGGTGGATTGGGCGGATTCGGAGGCCTTTGCCGCCTACCGCCAGGCCTCAAGGACCCCCTCTTGGTGGCAGGGAGTGATGGGGTTGGCACCAAGCTGGAGCTGGCCCAGGCCCATGGCCATCACCACGATGTGGGCATCGACCTGGTGGCGATGTGCGTCAACGACGTCATCACCAGCGGCGCCGAACCCCTGTTCTTCCTCGATTACATCGCCACCGGCAAGCTCAGCCCCGAGGCGATGGCGGAGGTGGTGGAGGGCATTGCCGATGGTTGCCTTCAGAGCGGCTGCGCCCTGTTGGGTGGGGAAACCGCTGAAATGCCGGGCTTCTACGGGCCCGGTCGCTACGACCTGGCCGGCTTCTGCGTGGCCGTGGTGGAAGCCGCTGAAGTGATTGACGGCAGCAGCGTGGTGGCCGGCGACTCCATCGTGGCCATCGCCAGCAGCGGGGTCCACAGCAATGGCTTCAGCCTGGTGCGGCGCATCCTGGAAGACCAGGCGGTTGATGCAGGCACCCCCATGCCAGGTTCCGATCAATCCCTGATCGAGGCCCTACTCGCCCCAACCCGGCTGTACGGCGCCCTGGTGAAGGCCCTCAAGCAGGCGGCCATCCCCCTCCATGGCATGGCCCACATCACCGGTGGAGGCCTGCCTGAAAACCTGCCCCGCTGCATCCCAGCCGGCCTCCATGGGGTGATCGATCCGGCGAGCTGGTCACGGCCAGGCTTGTTTGGCTGGTTGCAAGCGGCCGGCGAGGTGCCCGAAGTGGACCTCTGGAACACCTTCAACCTCGGGGTGGGCTATTGCCTTGTGGTGCCACCGGAAGCGTTGGACACCACCCTGGCCACCTGCGCGCAAGCGGGTTACACCGCCTGGCTGCTTGGCTCGGTGGCCAGGGGGGAGGCCCCGGCGATGGGCCTCGCCGGTCTGCCCTTCGAAGCCTCACTAGCGCCCTAAAACGGGCCCCTCAAAAGGCCTGGGTTGGGGGCTCTTTTGCATCACCTTGCGGGGAACCGGCCTCAAAGCGATGGCCGTTTGCGTAAGGTTCGGGCCACGAACACCGCAACCCGAAGGGCGTGGTGGGCTTAACGACGTTGAGAACAGGTAGTTGGTTCCCATGAATAGTGGTTTGTCTTCAGGGCAGCGCATCACCCGGCGACGCAGTTCGGCTGGCCCGGCCCAGCCAGTGCGGCCCCAGCGCCCCAGGGAGCTGGCTGGCCCCCCCCAGAGGGGCATGGGCCAAAGCAATGGTGGGCAAGGAAGTGGCGGCATGCGTCCCACTTTCTTGACCCTGCGTGACCACGGCAAGGTGTACGTAGCCGACTTGCCCCGCCTCTCCGATGGCCAACTGGCCCACGTGGCCAAAGAAGTGCAGGAGGTGCTCGAGAGCCTCACCCGGCGGCTCGATGAACTGGATGGGCAGCCGTTCCTCTCCCAAGCCGAGCAAGACACCCGCATTCGCGCCGCCACCAAGCGCGACGTCACCGAGCGCTTCACCCGCGCCATTTGTGAAGAGCAAGAACTGCGGCGCAACAATCCCGCCCTGCGGGCCGCCGCCGGCGAATCCCTCGCCCGGGCCTTCCTGGAATTGGCGCGGCACCGGCTGCCCGGCTCCACGTTTGACTCCCTGCTGCAAGAGGCCCTCACCGCCTGTGGTCCCGAAGCGGCTGGAGCCGAGGAGGCGACCCCCAGCGCCGTGGTGCCGCTGATCCGACCGCCTGCCATGCCTGTGGTGCTTACCCCAGAAGCGATCTAGGCCCAGGGAGCTAGGCACTCTGAAACGGGTTGGCTGGCATCCGGGCCTGGGAGGGCAGCCCAAAGGCCACCCCATCCAGCTCGACCTGCTCGGCTTCGCTGAGCTGCCATGCCAGGGCGGCCGCCGCCTGTTGCACCTGCTGAACCCTGCGTAGACCAGGGATGGGCATGGCCCCATGGGAGCGACACCAATTCAGCGCCACCGCAGATTTAGGCGCGTCATGGGCTCGGCCAATCCGCTCCATCAGTTCAAACAAGGAACCCAAAGCAGGGCTCATTCTCCGAAACAAGCCCCCCCTCGGGCCCTGGGGGCGCTCGCCAGACACCCCCGCCAACAGGCCTAGGGCCAGGGGGCTATAGGCAATCAGTTCGATTCCCAGGTCGCGGCAGACCTCGGCCACCCCGCCAGGCTGCACAGGAGCTGGGGCCAGCAAGGACAGCTGCACTTGCACGCTTTTGAGGGCGATACCCCGCTGGGCCAAGTGCCGGTGCAACTGCCGCAGTCGCACCGGCCCCACATTGGAAACACCGAGCTCAGCCACCTCGCCCCTGGCCACCAAATCAGCAAGACCCTCAAGCAAGGGGCCCTCCTGCCATGGGGCGTAGCGGGCGGTGCTCCAGTGCAACTGCACCCGATCGAGCTTGCCGCCAAGCCGCTGCTTTGAGGCCGCAAAGCCCCGGTCGTAGCCGCGGCGGCCTAACCGCCAGGGGAAGGGCGCCAACTTGGTGGCAAGGCAAAGCTGTTCTTGATCTGCGGCGCAGAGGCCAGCACAAAACTGGCCCAGCAGCGCCTCACTGCGGCCGTTGAAACGCCCCGTGCCATAGGAATCTGCGGTATCAAAAAAGTGAAGCCCCAGCCGCACGGCCTCCAAAAACGTGGCCTCAAGCTCCGGGTCCTGACTGGGGTTGTATCCCCACAACAACTGGTTGCCCCAGGCCCAGGTGCCCACACCGATCCCAGGAGCCGGGGCGGCATCAGCAGCCAAAAGAGCCTCGTCATGCGCCATCGTGAAGCCCTTCGTGGACGAAGATGCCAATCAATATGGGTGAACTGCTGCCAATACTCCCCGTGATGCAGCCCCCCGACACCACGGACACCAACACCACGGACACCGACAAGAACCTGGAGAAGGGCCTCAACAAGGACCTGAAGAAGGGCCCGGAACCGGTGCTTTGCCACCACTGCGGCCGCACAGCCAGCAATGGCATCAGCTGCGAGGGCTATTGCGTGGCCGACTCCAATTACTGACGTGCACCCCCAAAAGCCCCAAGGAGCTCTGCTCATCGGCCTCACGGGCTGCCTCGCCTGGGACCTGGCCCTAGCGCCCAGGGCAGGCGGCGAGAGCTTTGGGCGGTGGGAGCAAACCCTGAACAGCTGCCAGATGCTGCATCAGCCCGCCAATCTCAGAAACAAGCAACCCAGCCAGGGTTGCCTCAAATTGAGGCTGGAGCAGAACATCGAAGGCCTGCTCAGTGCACGCTTCTTGGCCGCAAGCCAAGTGGTGGTGTTTGCCGGTGCCTTGACCAAAGGCCAATTGCCGATGCGCTGCAACAAAGACGGCGCTTGCAATCCCCAATGGCCGATCCAACTGGAGGTGAGCACCGTGGCGAGCGGCAAATTGGAGGCATCCGGGCTGCCCGCTGGCTTACCCCTAGCCCGGCTGGCCCGGGGGAATTGCGTGATCCAAAAGGACAGGATTGATTGTCATGCCCTGGCAGCCGATGGGGAGCAGTGGCGAGCCCAGTCCCAGCTCTGAGCTTGTTGGCTACTTACTTCTTGGGAGCGGACTCAGAGCTGGTATCCGAACTGTTCTGATGGCCGTGCAAATGCTTTTCGCAAGCAGCCGCGGGACCGGCTGCTGCCATCGAGAGGGATGCCACCAACAGGATGGTCATACCAACGAAACGCTTCACAGGCACAATCCAAAGCTGGCTTAGGCCTTCAAACTAAACAAGAGGACCCCAAAAGGGCCGTTTCCGTGGGGAAACGACCAAAAGAGGCGGCACCCAGATTCGAACTGGGGGTAAAGGATTTGCAATCCTCTGCCTTACCACTTGGCCATGCCGCCGGCCGGGGAGCAAACTCCCAAGGCGGATCGTATCAGCCATGGCATGTCCTCCCGTCTGCTGGTTTTAAGCAACGGCCACGGGGAAGACAGAATTGCTCTGCGAGTGATTAGGGCCCTGCAAGAACGCAGACCATCCCTCGCCATTGCCGTGCTGCCCTTGGTGGGCGAGGGCGACTGCTATGCGACGGCCGAAGTCCAAGGCCTGTTGCGCCGCATCGGCCCGCGGCAATGGCTTCCCAGTGGCGGCTTCAGCAACCAGAGCCTGCGGGGCCTGCTGGCCGACCTGGCTGCGGGCCTGCCCCTGCTGAGTTGGCGCCAGGGACAACTGGTGCGGCGCTGGGGCCAGGGGGGTGATCCGATCCTGGCCGTGGGCGATCTCCTGCCGCTTCTGATGGCCTGGGGCAGCGGCGGCCGCTTCGGTTTTGTGGGCACCCCAAAAAGTGATTTCACCTGGGCCTCAGAGGGGCCGAGCGGCTGGGGCGCTTCCCCGATCGCCGATGGTTATCACCGGGCCAAAGGCAGTGAATGGGATCCCTGGGAATGGGCCCTGATGGCCAGCCGCCGCTGCCGGCTGGTGGCCGTGCGAGACGGCCTGACCGCCCGGGGCCTCAGGCGCCATGGCGTGCCAGCCCTGGCACCGGGCAACCCAATGATGGATGGCTTTAGCAACGAGCCTTGCCCGGCCTGGCTGGGCGCTACCCGCCGGTTGCTGTTCCTGCCGGGCAGCCGCCATCCAGAAGCCCTCGGCAATGGGGCTCGCCTGCTAGCCCCCCTGGGCGGCAGCAGCCCAATCCCTGGCTGGGGAGCGAAGGGGGCAACACCCCTCACCCTGCTATTCCCCTGCCCATCCCAACGTGGTCCTGGCATCTGGGGGGCCGTTCTCAAGGGAGCTGGCTTCAGCCCACAGCCCCTGCCACCTGAAGCCGCCGCCATTGGCGCTGCCGCGTCCTGGCAATTGGAAGGAAGCCCCGTTCAAGTGCTGCTGGGAAGCGGCTGCTTTGAGCGCTGGGCCCCCTGGGCCGAGGTGGGCCTGGCCGCCGCCGGCACCGCCACCGAACAACTCGTGGGGCTGGGCATTCCCGCCCTGTCTTTGCCAGGACCTGGGCCCCAATTCAAAGCCAGCTTTGCCCGCAGACAAAGCCGGCTGCTGGGGGGAGCCGTCGTGGCTTGCCACAGCGGAGCCCAGCTGGCAGAACGGCTCACCCTGCTGCTGGCGGAGCCCCTGCTGCGGCAGCAATTGGGTGCCATCGGGCAGCGGCGCATGGGAGCGGCAGGCGGCAGTGAAGCCCTGGCGGCCTTGGTGGACCAGCGCCTCCTGGGATGATGCGGAGGTCTTCAATGGCTGCGGTGGCGATGGCTGGCATTCCGGATCGGGCCTACAACGCCGCCTGCGGCAAATTGGCCAGCCAATTGGGCATCAGCCTGGCTTCCGCCCGGCGCAAGGTGGAGGTCAAAGCAGCCCAGCAGGGATTGCGCGAGAGCGCTGCCAAACAACAACTTGCTGACGAGCTCCTGGCCGAAGCGATCAGCAGCGGCGACAACAACCACGACTTACTCACCTCCCTGCTTGAAGCTGTCGGCAACGACGACAACTTCATGGTGGAAGACTGAATCCAGCGATCCCAGAGGGGGCCTGCCCCTAGCGGTTGCCGCCGGTGGAGTGCTCAAACAGCAGATGGAACCGGTTGCGATCGAGATCGGCAAAGACCGGAATGCAGGCAAAACAGCGCTGGGCCAGCTCCCACCGCTCCTCTCGCTTGAGCATGGTTTCGAGCCGATCGCGGGCAGGCAGCAGATAGCGCACATCGCCGGCTGCATAGGCCAACTGGACATCACTGAGGTCTTCGACCCGGCCCCAATCGGAGCTCTGGGCCTGCTTGTCGAGCTCCACCCCCACCAGCTCCTGCACCACATCCTTGAGCCCATGGCGGGGGCTGTAGGTGCGGCCCAAGCGGCTGCCGATCTTGGTGCAGAAGATCGGATTCACCGCAATCGCCAGATTTTCAGCTAAAGCCGCCACATCGAAGCGGGCGAAATGGAACACCTTTTCTATGGCGGTGTTTTCCATCAGGGCCTGGAGCCTGGGGGCTGAGTCCTGGCCCCGGGACAGGCGAATGCAGCACACGTTGTCGTGGTCGTCGCAGATCTGCACCAGGCAGAGCCGATCGCGGCCATGGATCAGACCCATGGCTTCGGTATCCACCGCCAGGGCCCGGGCACCGGCAAAGAGCGCCGCCCACTCGGCATCAAGGTCGCCGTCAAACACGGCAAAGCGTGAGGGGGCAGGCAGGTTGCTGGGGGTCGAGGCGGCAGCCATGGGGATCAAGCCAAGGGATGCCCCATCGTGACAACCGACCGGCCAGCCTGACCACAGGCAGAATGCCCCCCATGGCCAACTCCGGCTCCACCCTGCTGCTCACCCTGCTGCTAGCCATTGGGCTGGTGTTTTTCCTGCGGGCAGCCAGTAAAGACCGCACCACCGTGGTCGACGTGTTTTCCCCCAAGCCTGCGGTGGAAGTGCTCGACGGCCTCACCAGCTGGCTCACCGCCAGGGGCTGGGCCGCCAGCGGCGGTGACGCCAACCAGCAACTGCTGCGCTTCCGCGGCCAAGTGAGCTCCAGCGTCCCCCTGGCCATCCTGCTGTCGATTCTTGGCGCCGTAGGGGCTGGATGCCTGGGGCTGGTGATTCGCCAACTCATCCCCTCCCTGGGCTGGTGGCCCCTGGTGCTGGCCCTACTTGGACCAGCTGCCGGCCTGCTCTACCGGCGCCGGGCGGAGCGCGCAGAGACCGTGGAGTTGCGCTTGATTAGCGGCGCAGAGGAAGGGGGCAGCGCCCTCAAAGTCCGGGCCCACCGCGATGAATTGATTGCCCTGGAATTGGAGTTGGCAGAGTCGCTACAACTGGCCAGTGATGGAGCCCTGCTCAGTTCGCCGATCTAAGTCGCCAATCCGCTGCACCCGATGGCCCCAACCAGCTCCACCAAGCCAAACCATTCGCCTCGCTTGGTCCTTACTGGCATGGCTGGACTACCAACGGTGGCACTGGCCATCGCTGGACTGGCCATTGCTGGACTGGGAACGGCAACGGGTGCCAGGGCCCAGGCCTGGGCCGCCGGCAGCGACCCCCTCACCGGCCCCCGGGCGCGCTTCAGCAAGGACTGGATCGGCGTGCGGCCCGTGGAGCCAACCACCGAAATCTTGGTGATGGCTGGCCATTCCGATTCCCAGGGCGTTGGCGGCGCCGGCACGGGCGGCGCCGCGGCGTCCCTGTATGGCGCCAGGCCCATGCAGATCGGCATCACCGATGAACTCTTCTGGAATCTCCTCACCGCCCAGGAGGTGGTGCGGCTCGGGCAAGAGCGCGGCCTGAAGATCCGCTTCTACGACCCCCTCCAGCGTTCCATCGCCAATGGCAACGATCCCCGCACCACCTGGAGCGTGGGCAAGGCCCATGTGGACCAAGGGGGCTATGCCCTGGAGATCCATTACGACGCCTACGGCCGCGACGGGGTGGGCTCCGGCCTGATCCCACCGATCAACAAACCGCTCAACCAGATCGACGAAAGCCTGGCGAAGGCCTTTGGGGCCTATCCCCAGTTCTTCCGCGATGGACTTGGGGCCCCCAAACGGGGCATCGCCATTTTGGAAATTGGCAAGCTTGAAGGGTCCCTGGAAAACGCCCTCCGCAATCCCCAAACGCGCATCGCTTCGCTTCAGGCCATTGCCACCCGCGTCGTCGATGCCCTGGCTGCTGGCCTGGGCGCCACCAGCCTGCCGATCAGTCCACCGCCTGATGTGGCGCGCAGCGATCGGTAAGGGTGGCGTCGTCGAACCAATGTTGGGGGCGGGTGAACAGGCTGGTGAGCAGCTCCTCCCTGCTACCAGCCTCTGGTTTGTAGCCGTACTCCCAACGCACCAAGGGCGGGAGCGACATCAGGATCGACTCCGTGCGGCCATTGGTTTGGAGGCCAAAAATGGTGCCGCGATCGAACACCAGGTTGAACTCCACGTAACGTCCGCGGCGATACAACTGGAACTGCCGCTCCCGGTCGCCGTAGACGGTTGAATTGCGCTTCTCGACGATCGGCACGTAGCTGGGCAAGAAGGCCTGGCCACAGGCTGACGCCAGGGCAAACAACTGGTCCCAGTTCTGGCTGATGGCTCCCGTGGCCTGGCTCACCTGGGCCGCCGGCCCCTGGGGGTCCTGGCCCTTGTAAATCACCCCGCGGGGGTCTTGGTAGTCGTAGAAGATGCCGCCCACGCCCCGGGTTTCATCGCGGTGCTTGAGATAGAAGTACTCGTCGCACCAGGGTTTGAACACCGGGTAATAGGCCGGGTTCACCGAATCGCAAGCGCCCTTGAGGGTGCGGTGGAAGTGCTTGGCGTCTTCGAGGAAGGGGTAGTAGGGGGTGAGATCGGCGCCGCCGCCAAACCACCACACCGGACCCGCTTCGAAGTAGCGGTAATTGAGGTGCACCGTGGGGACGTAGGGGTTGCGGGGGTGCAACACCATCGACGTGCCGGTGGCAAACCAAGGATGGCCCTTGGCCTCAGGCCGCTGACTCAGGATCGAGGGGGGCAGCTGATCGCCCGCGACCTCGGAGAAATTCACGCCGCCCTGCTCAAAGATGCGGCCGCCCTTCATCACCCGGGAACGGCCCCCGCCACCCTCGGGGCGTACCCAGCTCTCTTCTGCGAAGCTGCCGCCGCCATCGAGCTGTTCCAGGCCCGCACAGATGGAATCCTGCAGACCCATCAACAGGGCCTTCGCCCGGGCGCGGGAGTCGGCGGGGGGAGTTTCCAGGGCCGGGGCAGAGCCGGTTCCAGCGAGCTTGTTTTTGCCGCGAGCCAGCAAAGCCTTAAACATCGAGCACGCGCCGTAACGACGCCACAAATGCAACCACCATTTCAGGCCGCCTAGCCCCCAGACAAGCCTTCGAGAGGCTCTGTCACGGCACCTAGGATCACGGCCCCCAGATGCCAGTGTCCATGCTGTCCGTTGAGCAGGCCTTAGTCGCCCTCGAGGTCGTCAAGGACGCAGGCAGTGGGCGCAGCCTGCTGGAGCTGGGTTGGCTTCAGGATCCCAGGCTCCAAGGGGAGCGGGCCTTGGTGCGCCTCGCCCTGCCGGGATTCGCCCAAAGCCAACAGGCCCAAATCGCCCAGGAGATCAAGCAGGCGCTGCTTGGCCTCGATGGCATCGACGACGTCCAGATCGAAGTGGGGCAGCCAGCCGGCGCCGCCCCGATCGGCGCTGCCGGTCATGGTGCCAGTGGTCATGGAGCGGGTGGCCATGGCCAGGGGCCCGAACGCCAACCCATTGCCGGGGTCAAGCACGTGATTGCCGTGAGTAGCGGTAAAGGTGGGGTGGGCAAAAGCACCGTGGCCGTCAACCTGGCCTGCGCCCTCGCCGCCAGCGGTCTACGGGTGGGCCTGCTCGATGCGGATATCTACGGACCCAACGCCCCCACCATGCTGGGTGTGGCCGACCGCACGCCGGAGGTGGCAGGGGAAGGGGCAAGCCAAGTGCTCACCCCCATCGAGACCTGCGGGATTGCGATGGTGTCGATGGGCCTGCTGATCGCCGAGAACCAGCCGGTGATCTGGCGAGGCCCGATGCTGAACGGGATCATCCGCCAATTTCTTTACCAGGTGGCCTGGGGAGAACGGGATGTGGTGGTGGTCGACCTCCCCCCCGGCACCGGCGATGCCCAGCTCAGCCTGGCCCAGGCCGTACCCATGGCTGGCGTGATCATCGTGACCACCCCCCAGCAGGTCTCCCTGCAGGATGCCCGGCGCGGGCTGGCGATGTTCTTGCAAATGGGCGTTGCCGTGCTCGGCGTGGTGGAGAACATGAGCGCGTTCATTCCCCCTGATGCGCCCGAGAAGCGGTACCCGATCTTTGGTAGCGGTGGTGGTGCCAGCCTGGCCGCCGAAGCGGATGTGCCCCTGCTGGCCGAATTGCCCCTGGAAATGCCCGTGCGCGAAGGCGGTGATAGCGGCAGACCAGTGGTGCTCTCTGCTCCCAACTCCCAGACAGCCCAGGCGTTTATGGGCTTGGCCCAAAGGCTGCGCAGTCACGTTTTGATTCCAGGCTGAACGCCATGGTGAGCCTGTTGACCCGGCGCAAAGGGATGTTTGCCCGTGGGGATCGCGCCCGCCGGGGCTGGCTCAATGGGGTCGACAAGATTCTGTGGGGGGTCCCCTTGGGGATCACCGGTTTGGCGGGAGTCCTGATCGCCAGCACCCAGCGCCAGGCGACCTATGTCGATTGGTACGACCACTGGATTACGGCCGCCGTTGGGATGGTCTTGGCCTTGATCCTGGCCAAGATTCCCCTCGAGCGTTTCAACGCCTTACTGGGCCCGATCTACGGACTCACGGTGGTCAGCCTGTTGGCCGTTCGCTTGATCGGCACCTCAGCCCTCGGAGCCCAGCGCTGGATCAGCATCGCCGGCTTCCACGTGCAGCCTTCGGAATTCGCCAAGCTGGCGGCGATCCTGCTGCTGGCAGGCGTGCTCTCGAGGTTCCCGATTGAGCGGCCCGTGGATCTGGTCAGGCCGATAGCCCTGATTGGACTGCCCTGGTTTCTCGTGTTCATCCAGCCCGACCTCGGCACCTCCTTGGTCTTCGGCGCCCTGCTGCTGGTGATGCTGTTCTGGGCGGGCATGCCCTTGAGCTGGTTGGTGCTCATGCTCTCGCCGCTGATCACCGCGGTTATGGCGGGCATAGTGCCCTGGATTCTGGTGGGCTGGATCCCCCTGATGGCCTATCTGGCCTGGCGATCCCTTCCCTGGAAGCGTCAAGCCGTGGCCGTGGTGGTGGCGATCCAGGGGCTCTTCTCCCTGCTTACCCCCTACCTCTGGATGCATGGTTTAAAGGAGTACCAGCGCGATCGGCTGGTGGTGTTTCTCGATCCCGCCAAGGACCCCCTCGGGATTGGCTATCACCTCATTCAAAGCAAGATCGGCATTGGCTCCGGCCAACTTTTCGGCACGGGCCTACTCCATGGCAACCTCACAAAACTGCAATTCATCCCTGAACAGCACACCGATTTCATCTTCAGTGCCATGGGAGAGGAGCTGGGTTTTCTGGGCTGTGTACTCCTCATTGCGGCCTACGTCCTGTTGATGTGGCGCCTGCTCCAAATCGCTGGCAAAGCCCGTAGCGATTTCGAATCTTTGGTGGTGATTGGCGTGGCCGGCATGTTGATGTTTCAGGTGGTCATCAACATTGCGATGACGATTGGCCTGGGCCCAGTGAAAGGCCTCCCCCTGCCCTGGATGAGCTACGGCCGTTCCGCCATGCTCCTCAACTTCATGGCGCTGGGCCTGTGTGCCTCGGTGGCGCGGCGGGGCCAACCCACCAAGTCGCCATGGTGAGATCCGCTCCCAGTCCAGGCACCAGCCTCCATTGCCTTCGCCAGCTGCTGGCCGAAGGGGTACCCGTGGGGGTGGGCAATGAAGACAGCGTGCGGCGCCAATGGTGGGCAGCCCTGGCCACCCTGCAAGACGACCTCCTGCTGAGCCAGCCCTCGCTCGAGGGGATTTGGCTGGCCGCCCCGTTGCCCGCCCTCTACGAACCAGGCCTCCTCCAACAACTGCAGGGATGGGTCTGGGCCCCTTCCGAATTAGACGATCTGCTGCCAGCAGCTTCGAGCCTGCTGCCTGGAAACCGGGGATCCTCAGCCAACGCCCTACCCAGCGGCGGGTTCCAGCGCCTTGGCCTGGCGGAAGAGGACGGAACCGATCCCCTGCTCCTGGTGATCACACCCAGTGTCCAAGCCGCCCTTTGCCTGGACGGACCGCCCCAGGCCCGGCGCTTGGTGGTGCGCTTCGACCCCCAGGTGCTCTCGACGGCCCTGAACCTGATCAACGAACGGTTGCAATCCAGCGATCCAGAGGCGGCCCAAGCCCTGCGCACGGCTCTCCAGGGGCTCGGCTCGCTCCGCAGCGACGAACATTTAGTGCTGCGCTTTTGGCCCCGGATGGCCGAACGCCTGGCCGCCATTGCTCCCAGCGTGACCTTGCAGCCGCTTGTCCATGGCGGCCATGAAGCAGCGGCCAAACCCTTTACGTCCAAAGCGATCAGCAGTGAGCTGGCCCTGCTGGAAGCCCTCACCCACGAGGTGCGCACCCCCCTGGCGACGATCCGCACCCTGATCCGCTCGTTGCTGAAGCGCGGCGATCTGCCCGCCATCGCCCGTCAGCGGCTCGAGCAAATCGATGGCGAATGCAGTGAGCAAATTGATCGCTTTGGCCTGATCTTTTTGGCCGCCGAGCTCCAGCGCCAACCCGGCAGTGAAGAGCCCCTGGACCGCGATGCCCTGGCCCGCACTGATCTGAGCGAACTGCTCAGGCAACTGGAGGCGCTCTGGCAACGGCAGCTGGCCCGGCGGGATCTCGTGCTGGAGCTGCAAATTGAACCCGATCTGCCGCCAGTGCTCAGCGATCCGGCCCGGCTCGAAACCATGCTGGGTGGCCTGATTGATCGCTTCAGCCGCAGCCTGCCCTCCGGCAGCACCGTGCGCCTGGCCCTGCAACCCGCTGGCGCCAAACTCAAACTCCACCTCAGCCACGACCTCAGTCCAGATCTCAGGGGTGAGCCTGCCCATCAAAACGATCCAGGCCATCACCGCGAATTGGTGGGACCCGTTCTGAGCTGGAATCCCGCCACCGGCAGCCTGCAGCTCAGCCGCCAGGCCACCCAACGGTTGTTCGAACGGCTCGGCGGAAGGCTCACCGAACGCAACGGCAGTGGCCTCACCGTTTTCTTTCCTATCTGTTGAGCCGGGAGGCGAGCCTGGTTTGTTGAGCCGGGAGGCGAGCCTGGTTTGTTGACGGGTGTGAAGACTGGGGGGGGCAGGTCGATTCAGGCCAAAACACCGGTGCTAGCTTCCAGTTGTAACGATCCAAAGCCATGGCAGCTACTGCGCTGAGCGGTCAACTTCCGAAGTACATCGGCAGCACAGGCGGCCTGCTGAACTCGGCTGAAACCGAAGAGAAATACGCCATCACCTGGTCGAGCCCCACCGAGCAGGTGTTTGAGCTCCCCACTGGCGGTGCTGCCCACATGAATCAGGGCGAAAACCTCATGTACTTCTCCCGCAAGGAGCAGTGCCTGGCCCTCGGCACCCAGCTGCGCACCAAGTTCAAGCCCCGGATCGAGGACTACAAGATCTACCGGATTTTTCCCGGTGGCGACACCGAATTCCTCCATCCCAAAGATGGCGTGTTCCCCGAGAGAGTGAATGAAGGCCGTCCGATGGTGGGCCACAACCCCCGCCGCATTGGCGCCAACCCCAATCCAGCCAACTTGAAGTTCACCGGCAAGAACACCTTCGACGCCTGATCGAAGCTTCTTTGTGAACTCCTGCTGTCCAGTCAGCACCTATAAAGGCGGGGCTCGGAGCCCCGTTTTTTTTGCCCTCCGGTTGCCCCATGCCCAGCCTCGAGCACGATGGCTTAGCCAAGCAGGTCTTCCTCGACCAGGTGGCTGCTGGCAAAACCTTCATACCCCTTTGGAAATGCTGGCCCGCTGACCTGGAAACCCCCCTCACCACCTGGTTGAAGGTGGGATCGACCAGCAGCCATGGGGCCCTGCTCGAATCGGTCGAGGGCGGCGAGCGGATCGGCCGCTGGAGCTTTGTGGTGAGCGACCCCCTGTGGACCCTCACAAGCCGGGGGGACCAGAGCCTGCGCCAGTGGCGCGATGGCCGCCAGGAGCAGCTGGCTGGCAACCCTTTTGAGCTGGTGCAGCAATGCCTGGCGCCGCTCACCAGTTCCTCGGTGCCAGGCCTGCCCCCGGTGGGCCAGCTGTTTGGCTTCTGGGGCTACGAATTGATCCGTTGGATTGAACCCAGCGTGCCCGTGCATCCCTGCCCGGAAGGGGTCCCCGCCGATGGTTGCTGGATGCTGGCCGACAGCCTGCTGGTGTTTGACCAAGTCAAGCGCCAAATCACCGCCGTGGCCTATGCCGATCTCAGTGGCGAGAACAACGCTGGGACCCTGGACCCGCACGCCGCCTATGCCGCCGCGGCCGCCCGGATCGGGGCCCTCGAGGCACGCATGCATCAGCCCCTGCCGGCGGGGGTCACACCGCTGCCGTGGCAAGACAAACCGGCCACCGACGTCCAGGCCCAAAGCAACCGGGGCCGGGCGGATTTTGAGCAGGCCGTGGTCACCGCCCGCGACCACATCGCCGCGGGGGATGTGTTCCAACTGGTGCTGAGCCAACGGCTCGAAACCACCATTGCGAGGGATCCCTTTGAGCTCTACCGGAGCCTGCGGATGGTGAACCCCTCGCCCTACATGGCATTCTTCAACTTCGGCGGCTGGCACCTGATTGGATCCAGTCCAGAGGTGATGGTGAAAGCCGAGCCTGCAGGCGATGGCAGCGGCAGGGTGAAAGCCTCCCTGCGGCCCATCGCCGGCACCAGGCCCCGCGGCCTTACGGAAGCCGAAGACCTGGAGCTGGAAGCAGATCTGTTGGCGGATCCAAAGGAACGGGCCGAGCACGTGATGCTGGTGGATCTGGGCCGCAACGATCTCGGTCGGGTCTGCCAGCCTGGCAGCGTCAAGGTGTGCGAGCTGATGGTGATCGAGCGTTACTCCCATGTGATGCACATCGTGAGCCAGGTCGAGGGCTTGCTCGCCCAAGGCAAAACCATCTGGGACCTGTTGAAGGCCTCCTTCCCCGCAGGCACCGTCAGCGGGGCTCCAAAAATCCGCGCCATGCAATTGATTCACGCCCTAGAGCCCGATGCCCGGGGCCCCTACTCCGGGGTTTACGGCGCCGTGGATCTGGCTGGAGCCCTCAACACCGCTATCACGATCCGCACCATGGTGGTGCTCCCCAACCCCTCTGGCGGTTGGCGGGTTCAGGTGCAGGCCGGTGCCGGGGTGGTGGCCGATTCCAAACCCGAAGCGGAATACGAAGAAACCCTCAACAAAGCCAGGGGCATGTTGAAGGCACTGGCTTGCTTGCAATGAGGATGGCCCCATGACAGCACCAAGGCTCCTCAAAGGGTTTGAAATCGAGCTCTACACCGGCAAACCCGACGGCACCGTGGTGGGGTGCTCGGCCGAAGCGGCCGGCGCCCTCAACGGCTTCGTAACCGAGCCCGACCACCGCAACCTCGAGTACATCACCCCGCCGGAAGCGAGCTACGCCACCCAACTGGAGCTCCTGCTGGAACCTCGCCGCCGGCTGCGCACCTGGCTGTCAGACAAGGGCCTCACCCTGCTGCCAGGCAGCACCTTGAGCCTTGGCGATAGCCACCGGTTTGAGCGTTCCAATCCCGACCACCCTTATCACGACTACATCGAAGCCACCTATGGCACCAGGGTGGTGACGGCCAGCGTCCACATCAACCTGGGGGTAACCGCCATGGACTCCCTGTTCAGCGGGCTGCGGCTGCTCCGCTGTGAGGCCGCCCTCCTCCTGGCCCTTAGCGCCAGTTCCCCCTTCCTCGATGGGGGGGTCACCGGCGCCGATTCCCAACGCTGGCTGCAATTCCCGCTGACCCCAACCCACGTCCCCCTGTTTCGGGACCACGACCACTACATCCATTGGATGGAGCAGCAATTAGCGGCCGGCACGATGCAGAACGTGCGCCATCTCTGGACCTCGGTGCGTCCCAATGGCGATGACCGCCCCCACGACCTCAATCGCCTGGAGATTCGGATTTGCGATCTTGTCAGCGATCCGCTCTTGCTCCTGGCGATCACCACCTTCACCGAGCTCCGGTTGCACCAGCTCTGGCTCGATCCGAAGCACCACGATCCGCTGCAAGCCAGCAGCCTCAACCTCGAGCACCTGGCCAATCTGGCCGATGTCAACGACCAAGCGGCCGCCCAAACCAGCCTGAATGCCACCCTGCGCCACTGGCGAGATGGCCAGCCCATCGAGGCGCGCCAATGGATCCAGCAGCAACTTGATGACCTCGCTCCCCTGGCGGCCGACCTGGAGCTGACCCCCTGGCTTGAACCCCTGCACGCCGTGCTGGAACGCGGCAATCAAGCGATGCGCTGGCTGCAGCGCCATCGATCTGGCGAATCCATCAGCGCCATCCTCAGCACCGAAATCGAAGCTATGGCCGAGCAGGAGCTCGCGATCCTCGGCAGTGCTTCGAAGCACACAGACAGCCTTTCAGGCCCTTTGGGATGATCGGGGATCCCAGCTCTGGCCCCCAGGCCCCGATGCGGCAGCAGCCCATGCCCCCCTTTGCCCCTCGCGATGCCGAGCCCTCCCAACGGGTCATCCGTCTGCTGGGTGAGCGGCTGGAGTTGGTGGAAGACCTTTGGCAGACGGTTTTGCGCAGCGAATGTCCCCCAGGACAGGCGGAGAGGCTGCTCCGGCTCAAACAACTGAGCGAACCAACCCCAGCAGAGACCGGGAACTCCGACGGGTCCACCGGGGAGACTTCGGCTTCAGACGATCCCAACGCCGCCATCGTGCAGCTGATCCGGGACATGGATCTGGCTGAGGCCATTACCGCGGCCAGGGCCTTCTCCCTCTATTTCCAGCTGGTCAACATTCTCGAGCAGCACATCGAGGAAGACAGCTACCTCGACAGCCTCAAAGCCCACCAAGAGCCCGTTGTCAGCGATCCGTTCCTGCCTCCCTTGGCCAGCCAGAACGAGCCAGCCACGTTTCGTCAGCTGTTTGAGCGCCTCCGCGGTCTGAATGTGCCGCCCGCCCAGCTGGAAAACCTGCTGCGCGATTTGGATCTGCGGCTGGTGTTTACGGCCCACCCCACCGAAATTGTGCGCCACACCGTGCGCCACAAGCAGCGGCGCGTGGCGGCCTTGATCCAGAAGCTGGAACAGGGCGATCAGCTCAACAAGCTCGAACGGCACAGCTTGCGCCTGCAGCTCGAAGAGGAAATCCGCCTGTGGTGGCGCACCAGTGAATTGCATCAGTTCAAACCCACCGTGCTGGATGAGGTCGATTACGCCCTGCACTACTTCCAGAAGGTGCTGTTTGATGCCATGCCCCAGTTGCGGCAGCGGATTCGTTCGGCCCTGAGGTCGAGCTATCCGGATGTGGAGCCGCCGCGGGATGCCTTCTGCACCTTCGGCTCCTGGGTGGGCTCCGACCGCGATGGCAACCCGTCTGTGACCCCCCAGATCACCTGGCGCACGGCCTGCTATCAGCGCCAGCTGATGCTCGAGCTCTACATCAAATCCGTCGACGACCTCCGCGACCAGCTCAGTATTTCGATGCAGTGGAGCCAGGTGAGTCCGGCCCTGCTCGAGTCGCTGGAGATGGACCGACTGCGCTTTCCCGAGATTTACGAAGCCAAGGCCGCCCGGTTCCGCCTCGAACCCTACCGGCTGAAACTCAGCTACACCCTGGAACGGCTGCGCCTAACCCACAAGCGCAATCAAAAACTGGCCGATGCCGGCTGGGAGTCACCCTGGGACGGCCAAGGATCTAACAGCCAGGAGCTTCACTACAGCACCGTTGATGAGTTCCGCAACGACCTCGAACTGATTCAAGACAGCCTGGAGGGCACGGGCTTGAGTTGCGAGTCGCTGCAGCACTTGATCAGCCAGGCCCAAATTTTTGCCTTCTGCCTGGCCAGCCTCGACATTCGCCAGGAGAGCAACCGCCATAGCGATGCCCTCGACGAACTCAGCAGGTATCTCCAGCTGGCCGTGCCCTACGGCGAGATGGACGAAGCCACCCGGGTGGCCTGGCTGTTGAAGGAGCTGCAAACCCGACGGCCGCTGGTCTCCCTCAGCACCCCATGGACTGAAACCACCCAGCAAACCTTTGATGTGTTCCGGATGCTGCAACGGCTGCAGCAGGAATTTGGCCAACGCATCTGCCGCACCTACGTGATCTCGATGAGTCACACGGTGTCGGACCTGCTTGAGGTGCTGCTGCTCGCGAAGGAGGCGGGATTGGTGGATCCCATGGCCCATCAATCCACCTTGCTGGTGGTGCCCCTGTTTGAAACCGTCGAAGACCTTCAAGGGGCCCCAGCTGTGATGGAGCAGCTCTTCCAAGAGCCCTTCTACCGCGAACTGCTCAGCAGCCATGAGACCAGCCAGCCCCTCCAGGAGGTGATGCTCGGCTATTCCGACAGCAATAAAGATTCCGGCTTCCTTTCAAGCAATTGGGAAATCCATAAGGCCCAGATCGCCCTGCAGCAGATCGCCATTGGCAATGGCGTTGCCCTGCGAATCTTCCACGGCCGGGGGGGCTCGGTGGGACGCGGCGGCGGTCCTGCCTACCAGGCGATCCTGGCCCAGCCCAGTGGCACCCTGGCTGGGCGCATCAAAATCACTGAACAGGGTGAAGTCTTGGCGTCTAAGTACGCCCTCCCCGAACTGGCGCTTTACAACCTCGAAACGGTCACCACGGCCGTACTCCAGAACAGTCTGGTCAGCACCCCCGTGGATGACACCCCCAGCTGGAACGAGCTGATGGGCCGGCTGGCCGCCCGCTCCCGCGACCACTACCGGGCCCTGGTGCACGACAACCCTGATCTGGTGGCTTTTTTCCAGCAGGTCACCCCGATCGAAGAAATCAGCAAACTGCAGATCTCGAGCCGGCCGGCCCGCCGCCAGGGGGGAGCCAAGGATCTATCCAGCCTGCGGGCCATTCCCTGGGTGTTTGGTTGGACCCAAAGCCGCTTCCTGTTGCCCAGCTGGTTTGGCGTAGGCGCTGCCCTCCAGGAGGAAGTGGACCAGGATCCCGAACAACTCGAACTGCTGCGGCTGCTCTACCAACGCTGGCCGTTCTTCCGGATGCTGATCTCGAAAGTGGAGATGACCCTCTCCAAGGTCGACATTGACTTGGCCCATCACTACGTGCAGGCCCTTGGCAGGCCTGAACACCGCGAAGCGTTTGAGCACATCTTCCAAACCATTGCCCACGAATTCGTGCTCACCCGGGATCTGGTGCTGAAAATTACGGGCCACAGCCGGTTGCTCGATGGCGATCCCGCCCTCCAACTCTCGGTGGATCTCCGCAACCGAACGATCATTCCCTTGGGCTTTTTGCAAGTGGCCCTGCTGCGCCGGCTGCGGGATCAAAACCGCCAACCGCCCATGAGTGAGGCCATTAACCCCAGCGACGACGGTCGCACCTACAGCCGCAGTGAGCTGCTCCGCGGAGCCCTCCTCACGATCAATGGCATCGCAGCTGGCTTGCGCAACACGGGCTAAGCCAGCGGTTTGTTCCTTCCCACCCGCCGGGCCTGCCCTTGCTCCCCTTTCGCAGCCATCCGCCCATCCCCCTCCTGCGGGAGGGCTACAGCCTCGTGGCTGATCCCTTCCCCAGTGCCGAAGCCCTCAACCGCTTACTCGCGCTCGGTGGTGATCAGCCCCGGGAGGCGGGGCGCTGGCAGCGGGTACTCGAGCGCAGCATCTGGCATCTGGGGGTGGAGCGAGTCGACGGGGAACTGGTGGGATTTGTCAGGACAACCAGTGACTTGGCCCTCAACGCGAACCTGTGGGATCTCTGCTGCGACCCTGCCGACCCCGCCCACGATGAAGTGCTGGCCTCCCTGGTGTACGGCGCCCTGGCCCGGCTGCGCAGGGAGCTTTCCGGCTGCAGCATCTCCCTCTCCGCCCCCCCCCTAGCGCTCAGGGCCCTCGAGCGCTATGGCTTCGTGGTGGACCCAGGTGGAATCAGGGCCATGGGCCTCAAACTCCGCTAGGAAAGCCCCGCAAAACAACCTTTAGAACGGCTTTTAGCCACAAAAAAGCCCTTCCTGTTCCGGCAGGAAGAGCTCAACGAGCGAAGAATGAAACGAGCATGGAGGGACTCGAACCCCCGACCCTCAGAACCGGAATCTGATGCTCTATCCAACTGAGCTACATGCCCAAGACCAGGGCTAGACCCCGATGGGCCTACCTTAACGGCTCACCGCTTCAGACCCATCCGGCTGCACCGCCTGGAGCTGCTGCACTTTCGCAATCTCACCGAACTGAGCCTGGAGTTCAACGCTCCCAGGCTCCTGGTGATCGGTCCCAATGGCGAAGGCAAATCCAACCTGCTGGAAGCCGTGGAACTGCTCGGCAGCCTGCGCTCCCACCGCACCAGCTCCGATCGTGACCTGATCGCCCATGGGGAGAAGGAAAGCTGCTTGCGCGCCCGCACCTGCGAAGGGGATGTGCTCCAACTGGCCCTGCGCCGGAGTGGTGGCCGAACGGCCCAGCGCAACGGCAAAGTGCTGGAGCGGCAACACAACCTGCTGGGATCCCTTCGTTGCGTGGGCTTCAGCGCCCTGGATCTGGAGTTAGTCAGGGGCGAACCGGCAGGGCGCCGCCAATGGCTGGATCGGGTGGTGTTGCAACTGGAACCCGTGTATGGCGAGCTGCTCAGCCGCTATGGGCGCCTGCTGCGCCAGCGCAGCCAGCTCCTGCGCCGCGGCCTGGGGGGCACGGAAGCCAATGCCCTACTGGATGCCTTTGACCTCCAAATGGCGGTGATCGGCACCCGACTGCATCGGCGTCGGGCCCGGGCATTACGTCGCCTAGAGCCCCTGGCCTCCGCTTGGCAACAACGCCTGAGCGGGGGCCGTGAGCTGCTTGAACTCGCCTACCAAAGCGGCACGAAGCTCGAGGGCGTTGAAGCGGAGGAGCCCTGGCGAGCGGCCTTACTAGAGCAGCTCGCCGCCCAGCGGAACGAGGAGTGGCGACTCGGCCAGTGCAGTGTGGGCCCCCACCGGGATGAGGTTGGCCTGCTGCTTGGCGACCAACCGGCCCGCCGCTACGGCTCCGCAGGCCAGCAACGCACCCTGGTCTTGGCCCTGAAATTGGCCGAGCTGGAGCTGGTGGGGGAGGTGATTGGCGAACCTCCTCTCCTCCTGCTCGACGATGTGCTCGCAGAGCTGGACCCAGGCCGCCAGCACTTGCTGCTCGAAGCGGTGGGCGAAGGGCACCAATGCCTGGTCAGCGCCACCCACCTCGAAGCGTTTAAGGGCGGCTGGCGGCAGGACAGTCAGGTGATCCGAATGCAAGCGGGTCAGGTGGCCCCAGGCACGTAAGGTTGGCAGCTTGTTCAAGCGTTTTCGATGACCCAGGCCCCGCCCTGCCTCCACCCCAACCCGGGATGGACTGGTGCTTCTTCCCCCTTCCAACCTGCGACCCTCCAGTCTGGAGCTGTCAGCGAAAGCAATCCTGCCAGTGAAAAGTTTCCTGTCAGTGACCCGTTCCCAGTCAGTGACACCGTTGGTAAGCACTGCATTCTCGAGCTATACAACTGCGATCCCGCCAAGCTCGACGACGAAGCCTTCCTCAGGACCGCCATCACCTCAGCAGCCAAAA
>CALSBG010000022.1:0-27046 GCA_943373125.1 Synechococcus sp. UW140 | reverse complement strand
CCAGCTCCACGGAGATCGCAGGCAGGAGCACCCCTGGCCGCCACTGGCGCCAATGCTGCCACTGGCGCCAGTGCTGCCACTGTCCTCTCGGGTTCTCAGCGATGAGCAGCACAACCGCTCTGGTGCCCTATTGGTTTGAGGGGCACCGCATCCGGGTGAGCACCGATGGGCACGGTGCGGCCTGGTTCGTCGTCGCTGATGTCGCAGCAGCCCTTGGCCAGCAGCCGATCACCAAGGCGCTGGCCAGCCTGCGGGAAGAGGAGCACTGCCTCTATTCCCAGGAAGGCCCCGACAGCGAGGGCTGCACCCTGGTACTGATCAATGAAGCCACGCTGCTGCGCAGGCTGCTGAACAGCGACAACCCCAGAGCACCGCGGATGCGGCACTGGCTCACCCATGAGCTGCTGCCCGCCCTGCAGCGCCCAGCGGTTCGAGCGGCTCTGCCTCGGCCAGCTCCGAACGGCATACAGACCCAGACCGTGCAGGCGGTGCTGCGCATCGCCGAAGACATCATCGAACTCACCGGCGTCAGACAGTCCGATGCCCTCGCTGACGCACTTGCGGACGTGGAGGTCAACACTGGCCTGCAGATCGCTCCACTGCTGCAGGTGCTGCGCGATCTCGAACCTGCTGCCTCAGACCATCGACACCGCCAGCTGGAAGCCCAGCCGGTCGAAGTGCGGCTGAATGCGGAACAGCTGGCCGAGCAGCTGAGGTGCGCGATCAGGGATACCAACCGCCAGCTGGCGGCCTGCGGCCTGCAGGTGCGCAATGACCTCGACAACTGGCAGCTCACCAAAGTCGGCCGCGACTGGGGCCAGACCCTGCCCACCTGCGCACGGGGCCAACGCGGCCAGCAAATCCTCTGGGATCCCGCGGTGTTGGCGTTGCTGCGGGAGGAGTTGCCATGACATTGCCATCACCACAGGCACCTACTGCCTCACCTCAACACCCCTGTCCCAGTTCAACGAAGCTTTCGCTCCCATGAAGACGCACGCACTGGTGTCCCGTTCCTTGAACGGCACACCGATCACACGCCGCACCACTGATGGCTACGTGAATGCAACGGCGATGTGTAAAGCCAACAAGAAGCGCTGGTCCGATTACCGCGAGTCAGACCGGTGCCAGCAGTACCTCGACGCCCTTTCTCAAACAACGGAAATTCCGGTATTTGACCTGATCGAGGCACGCCAGGGCCAGGGCGGCGGCACCTGGGTCCATCCCCAAGTCGCGGTCGATCTGGCCCGCTGGGTCAGCGCACCGTTCGCGGTCTGGATGGACGGCTGGTTCCTGGAGAGCATCCAGCAAGCTCAGCCGACACCGGTGGAGACGACCCCGCCCCGGCTCCGGGAGGCCGAGGTGATCGCCCTGGTGGAACGCAGCATCGGTCTGTTTGAGCGGCTCGGCGGCCTGGATCAACGCGATCAGCTCCTGTTCAAGGACATCGTGCGCAGCAACGTGCTCACCGCGAGCTCGGGATTGCTGCTCGGCGCCCCATCTGACGAGGAGCTCACCTTGGGAGATGCCTGGCTGGAGGTGTTCCAGCGAGCGCTACCGCGCAGCCAGTTTTGCGCAGCCGGCAAGCTCGTAGCCAGGGCTTACCGCGAGGAGTTCAAAGAAGAGCCCCCTCGCCGCCAACAGTTTGTTGACGGAGCCCCGCGCCAGGCCAAGAGCTATCGCCTCTCCTGGTTGATCGACACCCTCAAGCGCTGCGGCGCCCAGCTGGCAGGAAGCTGATGAAAACCGCCGCAACGCCAACCCGCCAGCGGGTCTGGGTCACGACGGCAGAAGCCTGCACTTCCCTTGGGATGAGCCGCGAAACCCTCCGCCAGCTGCGGCTGCGAGGAGTTCTGCAGCCCGGCAAACACTTCCGCCGCTGGGGCTGCACCCAGGGGAAAGGCCCCCTGCAGTGGCACCTAGAGAACGTGGAGGCCACCATCACAGGTTGGAGTCGGCGAAATCTTGCAAAATGACAACTGGCTTGTGAGCGTCGGCACCTACGGGGCTGGAAGTCAAGATCCACACCCACAGCCTTCCGGAACCACCCTTAAGGAGGTAGCTTGCAGCTGAAACTGGTCCGGCTCTGACAGCCGGGTGCTGGCCGCAACAAAGACGCTCGCTTGTAGCGGGCGCATTTTTTTACATCCTGACCACACCGTGGGGATCGCTACGAGAAGCCACCTTTAGAAGTATCGGGTCCAGAACGTTGAACAGCCTATCAATATTGTGCTTTTTGTAGCCTGGCTTCGCATGCTCTCTTCGGTAAAGAGAATGAGATGCCATGTCAGCCACTTGCACCATGAGCGAGTGATGAGACCTTCGAAAATTTGGGTCTTCAAGGATGAGCTCTGCAGTGTTTTGGTAGCTTCCACCGAATTGACTAGGCGTATAATTAAACCTACGCATCTTGCGAAGCGTGCGACGGATCTTCTTCTCGTTTGCATCGTCAGCAAATACCATCCCGAAGTCCCCGCCCTTTGATAGCCGCAGATAGTTCTCGAATCGCTGGAGCAAATACTCCCAGGCTGTCGCTTCAATATCCCTGGAGGATGAGGATTTGTACTTGGGCGCTCGTTTGTCTAGATAGACGTTAATAATTCGAGCTTCTGGAAGCTGAGTTGATACGCCCCCCAAGAATTCTCTATACAGGGCTGCACGAGCGCTGCGCCCACCTTTGACGCTTTTAAATGGACTTCCACTCCTTGGGTTAACAATTTCAACCACATGCATTTCCGTCCGCGCAGGAAGGCAATAATTCTCGCAGACTTGTCTCCTAATTTTAATTAGAGTCTCTAGCGATTCCTTCCATTTTTTCCGCTTCGAGAATGAATCCGGTCAGGATATAATGAGGGCTCGGGTTGAGATGCGGAGGCTTGGCATGATCCCAATGTCCGGGGTCACCCGATTCATCTGCATACATAAATTGCATTGGACTTCAGAAACGCAGTGGATGACTGGCTGCAATTCAGCTCTTTGGAATAGGGGCTCAAATCAGATGGGCCATCTTTACCTCTGCTGTTTTACCAAAAGTCGATCAGCGGCTTTACTAAAAGCGTCATCCACCACGTCATCCCCGCACCAGCGGCTGTAGGCCGCCAGATGGGTCTGCACGCTATGGCCCATCGCCGCGGCGACCACCTTGGGCGGCAGGTCACAGATCACGTGGGCCCGGTGGGCGTAGCCGTGCCGGCATGAGTAGGGCACGAGCTTCTCGCCCTTGGCCTCGTACTCACGCCGCAACTCCTTCCAGAACGGTCGATTCATCAGGTAGTGGCCCACATAGCCACCACCCAGACCAGGCTGCATCGGCGGCAGCTCCTGGGTTGGGAAGCGTTCCTCGAGGCGCCAGCCGTCTGCCCAGTCGTCACAGGGCAGCGGCCGCAACACTCTGGGCCGGGTCTTGCCTCGGGAGGCGACCTTCTCATACATGCACCAAAGCCGGCCCTGGCGAATTTGCAGATGCTGGAGCTCCTCTGGTCGCAGTCCATAGGTCGCCATCAGCTGAAAGGCAAAGCGCCAGCGCGAATCTGGGATGGCCTTCACCAGCGCAAGAAGGTGCTCAACCTCCAGGGGTGTCGTGATCGCCTTGGCGGCACGCGATCGCCCCACAAACACCGCCAAGTCCTGAGGCGGCTCCCAGTCCTCACCAAGCCGCCGCTCACCCACAGCCCAACGCAGCAAGGCGGCGGTCGACTGAATCTGGATCTGGCGGGTGCGCCCGCCCGGCTTATCCGCCCAGATCCGAGCCAGGGTCTCCAGCAGCTGCTTGGCGTTCTGCGGCGGGGCCGTCGCAGCCACAGCGGCGAGCACGTGGTTCATGTGGTGCCGGTAGACCCGATGCCAGGTCGACGGCTTGATCTCGCCACTGATCAGCTTGTGCTCCCGGAAAGTAGCGATCAGCTCTTCCCAGTCCCCCGGGGCATGCACTGCCGCCATTCCCCTGTGCCTGGGTCTGCCTGGATGGCCTGTCTGCAGACTGCGACCTGCTGCACCCAGCTCCGCATCTGTTCCCTTGGAGCAATCAGCACGGGACATGCGAGCAACGCAAGCATCGGGTTCGATGCCCTGCTGAAACTGCTCGTAGACCTGAACCACCGCATCGCAGATCTGGTCGACCTGATCGCACTCCCACGGGATGGGCAGCAGCACCTGCCAGCGTCTGCCCCGTCCTGCCCCTGCAGCAATGTTCAGGCGCGCATGACCACGGTGATTGAGCACCGTCCAGCCTCGACGGCACCCCTTCTGAGATAGGGCATGAAACACCACCGCCCTGATCGTGTCCCCCCAGTCACGGGCCCCCGCCATGTGAGACGTTAGGTGAGATGTTTCGTCTCACAGCCTGGCACGGACAAACAGGCGCTGGCGGAGACTGGCAGACCGAAAGCCAGTCGCAGCAAGAGCTTTCAGCTCAAAACCCTTACTGAGAAAAGGAAGCGGGCGGCGGGAATCGAACCCGCATCATCAGCTTGGAAGGCTGAGGTTTTACCACTAAACTACGCCCGCAGCAGCACAAGCGTACCAACGACGGTATGGCCTGTAAGCCCTCGCAGCGAGATCCCCGAAACGAGACCCTCGACGCCAGCTGCAGCATTATGGCCTCCGCTTTACCCAAATCCAGGAGTTAGCCCCCCTTGGCCATCACCGATGCCGCCGACCTACGGGGTTTTCGCCGCCAGCGACTGCTCTGGTCCTACGGCCTGGGTGATGCCGGTACCGGCATGGCCGCATCGCTGATCGGCTTCTATCTGTTCATCTTCTATACCGCCGCCGCCGGCATGCCGCCGTGGATGGCTGGCCTGGTGCTGATGATTGCCCGCCTGTGGGATGCCCTCAACGACCCCCTGATCGGCTGGCTCAGCGACAAAACCACCACCAGGTGGGGCCCGCGGATCCCCTGGGTCCTGGTCTGCGCCATTCCCTTGGGCGCCGCCATGGCAGGCATGTGGTGGCTGCCGCCCGGCCCCGTATGGGTGAAGTTTGGGGTGTTTGTGGCCATTTCGATCGTGGCCAACACCCTTTACACCTGCGTCAACCTTCCCTATGCCGCCCTTGCCGCCGAACTCACCACCGACGAGGTGCTGCGGACGCGTCTCAACACGGTGCGGTTCACCGGTTCGATCCTGGCCAGCCTGCTGGGGATTGTGATTGGAGCCCTGCTGCTGGGCAACCACGACAACCCGGCCACGTATGGGCAAATGGGAATCCTTTCTGGCGTGGTGGTGGCCAGCGCCAGCTTGCTCTGCGGCTGGGGCCTCGCCCCCTCGGCCCGCAACTGCCAAAAGCCGGTCAGCCAGGCCGGCACCACCAGGCGTCTGCTCAAACGGGTGCGCCAAAACCGTCGTTTCATGATGGTTTTAGGGCTCTATCTCCTGCTCTGGTGCGCCCTGCAGATCATGCAAACCGCCGCGCTGATCTACTTGCCCGTGGTGATGCACCTCCCAGAGGGCTGGAGCAACTGGATCCTGCTGCCCTTCCTGCTCAGCACATTGGGCGGTCTTTGGGTGTGGAACGGAGTGGCCCAGAGCCATGGCCGCATCAGGGCCCTGCAATGGGGCGGAGGGCTTTGGATTTTCGCCTGCACCATGGCCATGCTCATCCCCCCTCTTGATGCGGCGATCGCGCCCTCGGGATCGGCCGGCAACGCCGTGAGGCTGACCCTCTTGCTGCTCACCATTGTGGTTGCTGGTACGGGTGCCTCCACCGCCTACCTGATTCCCTGGGCCCTACTGCCCGATGCGATCGATGCCGATTCGGAAAAGCCCGCTGGCCAGTACAGCGCCTGGATGGTGCTCGCCCAAAAAATCTGTATCAGCCTGGCCCTGTTTTTCTTTGGCAACCTGATGAGCTTCAGCGGTTATGTGGCGGCCAAAGCCATGGAGCAACCCGACAGCGCCCTGCTCGCCATTCGTTTGTGCATGGGCTTGATCCCCGCCATCCTGGTCGTACTTGGGCTGGTGGTGATGCGACGCTGGCCCGAGAAAGGCCTGCATCTCAGACCCCACCTTTCATGAGCTACCACCTTTCATGAGCCGAGTTTTGTCATGAGTGGTTTTTCCAGTTCAACACGACGGATCCGCCCCCCCCGCTGGCTACGGCGCCTGGGAGCCAGCTTGCTGATCGGCGGCCAGGCCATGAGTGCCATGGCCAAAGGTCAGATCAATTTCAACGACCTCACCATGCAATTGCAGGAAGCCGGCCCCGGCAGCTTCCTGATTGTGTTCATCACGGCGCTCGCCGCCGGCACCGTGTTCAACATCCAAGTGGCTGCTGAACTCACCAAGCAAGGGGCTGGCTCCACGGTGGGGGGCCTGCTCGCCCTTGGCCTGTCCAGGGAAATTGCCCCCCTGCTCACCGCCACCCTGCTCACCGGCAAAGTGGCCACGGCCTACGCGGCCGAACTGGGCACCATGAGGGTGACAGAACAGATCGATGCGATCACCATGCTGCGCACCGACCCTGTGCAGTTTCTGGTGGTGCCAAGGGTGTTGGCCATGGTGGTGATGGCCCCTGTGCAATGCCTGCTGTTTTTCTGGGTTGGGATCTGGTCGGGCCAGGTGAGCAGTACCTTGCTTTACAACATACCGCCAACAGTGTTCTGGAACTCGGTGCGCACCTGGATGGAGCCCGACGACCTGCCTTCGATGCTGATTAAGGCTGTGGTCTTTGGGCTCCTGATTGCCGTGATTGCCTGCGGCTGGGGGCTCACCACCAAGGGAGGACCCAAGGAAGTGGGCACCAGCACCACCGGAGCGGTGGTCATGATTTTGGTCACCGTCGCCCTGGTCGATGCCCTACTCACCAAGTTGCTGTTTGCCTAATGGAGGATCGCCCCATGGATGATCCCCTGATCCAGCCGGGCAGCCAGGGCGTTGTTCTTGCGCCGCACTACGGCGTGCCCATCGGCGTGGTGGTGCTGGGACTGGGCTGCCTCGCCCTACTGCCCCTTTGGAGCGGCGCCCTTTGGCTGGCCGGGGGCCTGGTGGTGTTCGGGCTGTTTTTACTCTTGCAAACAGCCCTATTGCGCCTGGAATTCGCCCCCGATGCCCTGCTGGTTTGGCGCCAAACCAGCCTGCTGAGGAGCTTTCCCTACACCGATTGGCTGGCTTGGAAACTGTTTTGGCCTGCCCTGCCCGTGCTGTTTTATTTCCGTGAAGAGCGCAGCATTCACCTGCTTCCTGTGTTGTTTGATGCCACAAGCTTGCGCGAACAATTGGACCACCACCTGAGCTCGCTCCCCAGCGACCCGGATCCCAGCGATGCCTGAAGACTCAACACTTCAAGAGTCCATGCCTCAAGACTCAACTTTTGAAGAGTCCCCCAGCGCCCCGCTGCCCAACCAAGGGGCCATGCCGGATGCGCCCATGGTGGCCCTGGCCCTGACGGAACTGCGCCAACAGCGGGACGCTCTCCAGGCGGAAATCAGCGCCCTGGAGAGCCGTAGGGCCCTGATTCAAAAAGAGATTCAAGCCACCTTCGCCGGCCAGGCGGATGGGGTGGCCCGGAGGATGAAGGGATTCCAGGACTACCTGGTGGGCGCCCTGCAGGATCTCGCCGTAGCCGCCGAACAAGTGGACCTGGTGCCCCAACAGGTGCTGGTCCAACCCTCCCCCCTCGATGCCCCCGCAGCCGCAACGGCTGGCAGCCCAACTAACGAGGAAGCCGCAAGCGCCCCATCGCCCCCAGGCGCCGCAGGGCTGTTCAGCCAGGACGAAGCCCTGATTCGCGAACGGCTGGCCTCCTTCGGCGGCCAGCCCGACTTCTATGCCGATGCCTGGAAACTCAGGCGCACCTTGGACGCCGCTGGAGCCGCCTACCTCGACGACTGGTTTCTTGGCCAGGGGGGTCGGGGCGCCCAGCCCAGCACGGGCAGTCGCAGCCGCAATGCCCTGATGGCCTCAGCGGCGGTCGCCATCCTGGGGGAGCTCTACGGCGATCGCTTCCAAACCCTGGTGCTAGCAGGCCAACCGGAACGGCTCGGAGACTGGCGGCGCGGGCTTCAAGACTGCCTGGGCCTAGCCCGCGAAGACTTCGGCCCCACCAGCGGGATCGTGCTGTTTGAGCGGGCCGATGCCCTGATTGAGCGGGCCGATCGACTCGAGGAGCGGGGCGAGCTGCCCTTCATCGTGGTCGACGCCGCCGAACAGGTGGTGGATATTCCCGTCTTGCAATTCCCCCTCTGGCTGGCCTTTGCCGCCGGACCTGGGGAAATCAGCACCGAAGAAGAGTTCTACTAACCAGCCCCATGACCCCTCTGATTGCCATCCCCGTCCTTGTTTCGGGCTACCTGCTCGGCTCCATCCCCAGCGGCTACCTCGCAGGCCGCTGGCTCAAGGGCATCGATATCCGCCAGGAAGGTTCGGGCTCCACCGGCGCCACCAACGTGCTGCGGATGGTGGGCAAGGGCCCTGCGCTCGCGGTCTTTGTGGTGGATGTGCTCAAGGGCGCCCTAGCGGTGTTGCTCGCCAAGGCTGTGCTTGAGCCCCTCGGCCAGCCCCTGAGCCCCGCTGGCTGGCCAATCGATGGCTTGATCGTGGTTGCGGGCCTGGCTGGATTAGCTGGTCACATTTGGCCCATCTGGCTGGGCTGGAAAGGCGGCAAGGCCGTTGCCACCGGCCTTGGCATGCTGCTGGGGTTGTCTTGGCCGGTGGGACTGGCCTGTTTCGGCATCTTTCTGGCGATGCTCACCTTCAGCCGGATTGTGTCGCTGTCGAGCGTGGTGGCGGCCCTAAGCCTGCCCCTACTGATGGTGGGCTCCTTTGGGAGCGGCGGGATTCGCCCCGCCTACCTACTGCTAGCCGTGCTCACCACCGTGCTGGTGGTGTGGAGGCACCGCAGCAATATCGAAAGGCTCTGGGCAGGCACGGAACCCAAGCTGGGCAGCAAGAAACCGGGCCCCGGAGCCGGCTAAGGGGCTCTCCATAGGGCTGGCTAACGGACAGGTTTGGCCCCTAGCCCAACTCTTGACTGCGTTGGGCTGCGGCCACCACCGCCTCGAGCAACGCCGATCGCACCCCAGCCTTTTCCAGCATCCTCAGCCCGGCCATGGTGGTACCCCCGGGGCTGCTCACCATGTCTTTGAGCTGGCCGGGATGGAGCTCTTGTCCATCCAACAGGGCTGCCGTTCCGGCCAAGGTGCGGTGGGCCAACCGATGGGCCAGGCTGCGGGGCAGACCCGCCGCCACGGCCCCATCCGCCATGCCCTCGGCCACCAAAGCCACAAAGGCAGGCCCCGATGAGGTGAGGGCCAAAAAGGCATCGAGCTGGGCTTCCGGCAGCTCATGCACCTCTCCCACCAGGCCAAACAACGCCTCCACCCAGGCCCGTTGAGCGCTAGAAACCCTGGCGCCAAAGGCCAACCCCGTGAGGCCCGCCCGCACCAAGGACGGGGTATTGGGCACGGCCCGCACGCAGTGCCAGGCGGGGAAAAGGCGTTGCAGCCGCTCCAACTTGACCCCTGCCAACACGGAGATCAGTAGCCCCTGCCCGCCAGAGCTCGCGGCTAAATCGGCTGGTTGAGCCAAGGCCTGGGCCGCGGCAACGGCCACCTGATCGAGCTGCTGTGGCTTGACCGCGAGCAACACCACCGGGGCTGCCCAAGCCGGCGTGGGGTCGGTGCCCACGGCCAGGCCATGGGCCTGGGCCAGCCGGGCAGCCGACGCCTCACTGGCCACGACGGCGCGCACACCGGCGCCCTCGACCAGGCCGGCCTCAATCAGAGGAAACAGCAAAGCCTGGGCCATGCGGCCCAGGCCAACCACGCCCAGGGAGGGGGTGTTGTTCAAGGCGATGCTCAGATTGCGGTGTCCTGGCGGCCCCAAGCGGGACTCGGCGCTGCCTCGACGGGCTCGCTCACCTCACGGTTGACGATCGTGGGGGAGGAGGCTTCATCGCTGGAGGCCGTGGTGACGGTCACGCAGCTAGGGGCAAACAGAAAAATGCTCTCACCCACGCGCTCTTGATGGCCATCGATGGCGAAGGTACCGCCGGCCACAAAATCCACGGCCCGCTGGGCCTGATCCGGCTCCATCATCGTGAGGTTCAGGATCACGGTTTTGCGGTCCCGCAGGGCCTGGATGGCCCGGGGCATCTCATCGAAACTGCGCGGCTCCATCAAGGTGACCTCGGACGAACCGACCGAAAGCCCAGGCATGCCAATCACATTGGTGCCAGCAAACGGATCTTCCGTATTGAAGCCGGACGTCAAGGCCAGAGCATTGGAGCGACTGGTGGGAGCGGGCTCATCGAACTCGCCATCGGGGTAATCAAGCTCATCGTCATAGTCGCCATCGGGGTAGTCATCTCCAGAGACAACGGCACGAATGCGAGAAAACAACGACACAGAGAAAACCTCAGGGGATCCTTATCCACCTAAATAACGTCTTCGCTCAATGATGGCAAGGGTTCCAGCAGCAAATTCATTGTGCCTAGCCAGGCAAACTGGCCCGCTGACCAAACACTCCGCTGCCAATCCGCACCCAAGTGCTGCCGGCAGCCACCGCTTCAGGCCAATCGCCACTCATGCCCATCGAACGCTCAGGCAAGCCCAAGTGATCGGCAAGCCGGCTGCAGTCGCCAAACAACGCCAGCCGTTCCTGGACGTTGCATCCCATCGGCGCAATCGTCATCAAGCCCACGGGCTGCAGGGGCTGCAGGGCGCCCAGCTCGGGCCATTGCTGGCGCAGAAGCTCCGGGTCAAAGCCGGTTTTGTTTGGATCCGGACGGCATTTCACCTGAAACAACACCCGGGGGGCCAGCCCTTCTTCGGAGGCGATGCGGGCCAGCCGCTGGGCCAAGTCCAGGCTGTCGACCGAGTGGATCGTGCCGAAATGGCGCACCACCTGGCGGGCCTTATTGGCCTGCAGGCGTCCGATGAAATGCCAATCCAAGGGCGGCAGATCGGCCAGTTCCGCCTGCTTGGCGATGGCCTCCTGCACCCGGCTTTCGCCAAAGCTGGACTGGCCCAAGGCCGCCGCCTCGCGGATCAAGGCCGCGGGATGGCCCTTGCTCACCGCCAACAGGCGGGAGCCCGGGGGAAGGGCGAGACCCAGGGCCTCCAACCGTTGGCCAAGCGACAGGGTTTCACCGGGCCCAGGCTGGTTCAAATGAAGGTTTGATCGAACAATTGACGCCAGTAGCCGTGGACATGGGCCCCTTCCCGACGGGCACGGGCCAGATTTTGTTCGGCGAAATGGCGGGCATCCATCAGGGGCACCACCTCAAAACTGGCTCCCTTCTCCTGGAGGGTGACCACAAAAAAGATGCGCTGGGCGTAGAGCGTGGCGAACAAATCCCGGTCCTCAGAGACCTGGGCAACCCGGTAGAGCATCCCAAACGTGGGATGGTTGAGGTATCGCTCTGTGCTCACTCCGTCTGTAGCGCTGGAACCATTAAAGGGCACCGGCTTTCCAGCGCAGCAGCAGCAGCAGCACCAAGCCGCCGAAGCCGCAGGCGTTGGTCAGCAAGGCTGCCGGAGCCATTTGGTGCAACTGATCCGCCGCGACCCAGTAGCCCCCGCGGGCCATCAAGGCTTCCGCCCCCTGCTCTGAGCGCAGCAACACGTTGGCCAGGAGCCGCTCCCCCAGGGCCAACACCAGGCCCAGGCAGCCACGCCAGCCCAGGCTCTTGAAATTCACGGCGCGGGTGGCGACCGAACGCAAAAGGTTTTGCAGCTCTTCTTGCACCAAGGGCAAAAAGCGGAGCGCCAACAGCAAGGTGAAGCTCAAGCGCTCCACTGGCAAGCCCAGCCTGACCAGGGGGTGGAGCAGCCAACTGATCGCCCATACCAGCTCCTCAGGCGGGGTAGTAAGCAGCAACAGGTTGGCACTATGCACCAAGGTGAACAACAAGGTGGCGCCATTGAGGCCCAGCTGGGCCGAGCGCCGGCTCACCGAAATCGGGCCCCAACGGGCCAGTTCCCAGGCTTCCCCGGCCCGCTGGGGCGGCGCACTCTGGGGGGCACCCGGGGCCAGCCGTACTTCACTGGGCGGGCGTTGCAGGGGCGCCACCGGAACCGAGCCCTCGGGCAACACCGCCGAAAGCAAACCCACCAGCCCAGCCAAGACAATCAGGGCCGGCAGGCTGCGGCGCCAGAGCCGCCAGGGCAAGCCACTGGCCGCCGTGATCAGCAGCAACAGCCCCACCAGGCCAAGGCGCCAGAGTGGTCCAGCCAGGACAGGGGTGATTAAAAAGGCCAGGGTCCAGGCGAGCTTGAGCCGGGGATCGAGCTGCCGCAGCCAGCTGCCGCCCCCCCCCTGCTCCTCGGCCACGAATTGGCCGATCGGCAATTGGCGCAGCCAATCCATCAGTGGCGAGCTTGCTGGCGGGCCAACTCCTTCTCGGCATCCCGCTGCTGCTTCCCGCGCCAAAACAGCTTGATCGGGGTGCCCTCAAAGCCCAGGCCTTCGCGAATCTGGCGTTCCACGTAGCGGCGATAGGTATCGCCAAACAGCTTGGGCTCGTTAACAAACAAGGTGAAGCTCGGGGGCCGCACGGCCACCTGGGTGCCGTAGTAGATGCGGCCCTGGCGACCACCGCGGCTCGTAGGAGGCGAGCGCCAACTCACGGCCTCCTGGAGCACCTCATTCACCACCGAGGTGGTCACCCGGCGGCGGTGCTGCTCCACGGCCAGCAGGGCCAAAGGGAAAATGGCCTGGACCCGCTGGCCATTGAGGGCCGAGGTGAACAACATCGGCGCCCAATCGAGGAAATAGAGCTTGGCGCGCAGTTCCTTTTCCATCGCCGGCATGGTGTGGCTGTCTTTCTCGATGGCATCCCATTTGTTCACCACCACCACGCAGGCGCGGCCATCTTCTTCGATGCGGCCGGCCAGGCGCTGATCCTGTTCGGTGACCCCATCGAGGGCATCGATCACCAGCACGCAGATATCGGAGCGCTCGATGGCCTTGAAACTGCGGTTAATGCCGAAGTACTCGGGGCCGTAACTCACCGAACGGCGGCGGCGAATGCCAGCCGTATCCAGCAATTTCCAGGTTTTGTCTTCCCGCTCAATCGTGGTGTCGATGGTGTCGCGGGTGGTGCCCCGGATCGGGCTCACGATCGCCCGGTTCTCGCCACACACCGCATTTAGCAGGCTGGATTTACCCACATTGGGGCGGCCAATAATCGCCAGCTGAATGGGCTCCTCCTGGCCTTCGATCAATTCGGTGGCAGGCAAAAAGCTGATCACCTTGTCGAGCAGATCGCCGGTGCCGGCACCGTGGATCGCTGAGATGGGATAGGGCTCGCCCAAACCCAGGGTCCAAAAATCGGCCGCCATGGCCAGGCCCGCATCCGGCGACTCGCACTTGTTCACCGCCAGCAAGGTGGGAACCCCTTGGCCCCGCAGCCACTCGGCGATCGCTTGATCCGCCCCGGTCAGCCCCTGTTGACCATCGACGATCACCAACGCCACGGAGGCTTCCGCCAAGGCGAGGTTGGCCTGCTCGCGAATTTCGGGCAGGAATTCACTGTCGTCGTCGAACACCAAACCGCCCGTATCCACCACCTTGAAGGTGCGGTCGCCCCAATACCCCTCCTGGTAGGTGCGGTCCCGGGTGACCCCCGGTTGGTCGTGAACAATGGCTTCCCGGCTACGGCAAAGCCTGTTCACCAAGGTGGATTTGCCCACGTTGGGTCGGCCAATGATGGCCACTACTGGAAGCGCCAAAACGGCTTATCCCTGTCTACTGGTCAGGGATTGACCCTACAGAGCGATGGTGCCCGCCTCCAAACCCCGCTGCCAGCCATCGCGAAACACGGGCTCATCCCACGGGTAAATCGCCGGGGTGGCCGGCGACCGGATCGGCGGGGGCATCCCTTAAGGCCGGCAGGGGCCCTGTTTCTGCCAAAGGCTCGCCCCGCTCGGCCAGGTGGGCCAGCAACCAACTCACGGCTGTGGCCCGGCGGGTGCGCCTGGGGTAGAGCTCACCGATGGTGTAGCCGGCAAAGCCCAGTTGCTGCTTGAGCAATTGCTTGTGCTCTTTGGCAATCGAGCGGGTGAGGCCCACGCTTGCGGGCCGCTCGGCAATGAACTGGGGCTCCACAGGGAACGACTCCAGCCAATCGGCGCTTGCCCCTGGGCCGGCGCTCCAAACGCCGGAGCCATCGGGGGCGTAGCCCAGGCGCGGCCAGATCAATTCACACACGAAGCGATCGCTGGTGCGGTCGGCCAATACCGCGTCCAGCAGGGCCCGGCTCAGGGGGAAGGCCTCGGCCGTGGTGGCGGCTGGCACAGGGGGGCAAGGCAGCGAGCCCTGAGAATGGATCCACGATGGTCCTCTTTTCAAGTCCACTCCAACTGGCCGGCAATGGCACGCCCCGCCAGCTGGGCTGCCGGGTGCTCCAGTCCCCGTTGGCTGGGGTGAGCGATCGGATTTTTCGCGGCCTGGTGCGCCGCTGGGCCCCCGAGGCCCTGCTGTTCACCGAAATGGTCAACGCCACGGGGCTGGAGCTGGGCCACGGGCGCCAAAAGGTGGAAGCGCTCAGCGAGGAGCCTGGGCCCGTGGGAGTGCAGCTGTTTGATGTGCGGCCGGCTGCCATGGCGGAAGCCGCCCGGCGGGCCGAGGGCGAGGGCGCCTTTTTGATCGACATCAACATGGGCTGCCCGGTGAAAAAGATCGCCAAAAAAGGCGGCGGCAGTGGCCTCATCCGCGATCCCGAGCTGGCCACCCGAATCGTGGCGGCGATCGCCGCGGCCGTGCGGATCCCGGTCACGGCAAAAACCCGGCTGGGATGGTGTGGCAACAGCGCCGATCCCGTGGGCTTTGCCACCCGGCTGCAAAACGCTGGAGCCCAACTGCTCACCCTGCATGGCCGCACCCGGGAGCAGGGCTTCAAGGGTCAGGCCGATTGGGCGGCGATTGCCCAGGTGAAAGCGGCCCTCACCATCCCGGTGATCGCCAATGGCGACATCCACACCGGCGCCGACGCCCTGCGCTGCCTGGCTCTCACCGGTGCCGATGGGGTCATGGTGGGGCGGGCCACCATGGGAGCCCCCTGGATCGTGGGCCAAATCGATGCGGCCCTCACGGGGCGCCCTGAACCACCCACCCCGGGGCCAGAGAAGCGGCTCATGCTCGCCGCTGAGCATCTCCAGGCCCTGGTGGCCGCCAAGGGCGAACACGGCCTGCTGATCGCCCGCAAACACCTGGGCTGGACCTGCCAAGGCTTTGCCGGCGCCGCCCCCCTGCGCCAGGCCTTGATGCGGGCGCCCACCTCGGCTGAGGCCCTGGCCCTGCTTGATCAGGCCCTAGGGAACCAAGCCCCACGGCAAAACCTCGGGCCAGCCCTGGCGGATCAGTAAAAGGGAGAAGTAGGGCTGCTCGTCAGCCGGCATCTCAGCTGCGCTCGCCAGCAGCTGGTCGGGCCAGCCCACCCGCTGGGCAAACAGTGACCCCTCCAGCAAACCGCGGGCTCCCAGGGCCTGGCGCACCCAACTCCAGCGGTGGCCAAGTTTGAGCAGGGCCAGGATCCAATGGAAGGCCGCAGCCTGCTCCAGCAGGGCCTCCAACTCCGCCAGGGTGTCGGGGGTGGGGCAAATCAGCAGACCCTCCTGCTGCAAGGCCAGCGGCCAGGGCATCGCCAAGCTCGAAGCCGCTGCTGCGGCCGCCGCCACCGAGGTAATCCCAGGGATCACCGTCACCGGGCAGGCCGGATGGCTCTCCGTCATGGTCAACAAAACATAGGAGGCGCTGGCAAAGAGGGAGGCATCCCCTTCACAGAGCAGCACCACCGCAAAACCCTGGGCCACCGCCCCCGCCAACTGGTTGGCCGCGTCATGCCAGGCATCGATGCGGGGCTGGGCATCAGCCACCATCGGAAACAGCAGGGGCAGCCGCCTTTGGTGGCTGCCAATCCATGGCGCCGCAATCGTGGCTGCCATGCCAACGGCCCCTTCCCGCGCCACGGGGTAGGCCACCACATCGGCCGCCTCAATCGCCCGAACCGCTGCCACGGTCAGGAGGTCAGGGTCGCCAGGGCCGACGCCCACCAGGGCGAGACCAGGTGCCCGGATGGGGGGTTCAGTCAACGGCTGGCTGCGGCCATCAACTCTTTCTAAGGCCACGGCCATTTTCTAGGGTTGGCCGCAGCAGGGAATGCCCCATGAGCCTTCTGGCCATCTACACCCATGCCAGCTCGCCTGGTGTCTCAGCGCCCCTGCCTGAGCTGATTACCAGCGACGCCACGCTGATTGCCGCCGAGCTCGCCCCCCGGGGGGTGAGGTTTCAACGCTGGGAGGCCCCTGCCCAGCTGCCCCCTGGCGCCGACCAAACCCAGATCCTGAGCGCCTACGCCTCGGATGTGGTCCGGGTGCAACAGCACGGTGCCTACCCAACGGTCGACGCGATCCGCCTCGAACCCAGCCACCCGGATCGGGCCGTCCTGCGCCAGAAGTTTTTGGCTGAACACACCCACAGCGAAGACGAAGTGCGCTTTTTTGTGGAAGGCCGGGGCCTGTTTTGCCTCCACATCGGCGAGGAAGTGCTGCAACTGGTCTGTGAGAAAAACGACTGGATCTCCGTGCCCGCAGGCACCAAGCACTGGTTCGACATGGGTCCAAATCCCGCCTTTTGTGCTCTTCGCTTTTTCAACAATGTCGATGGCTGGGTGGCCACCTTCACCGACGACCCCATTGCCAGCCTCTACCCCCTGCTCGATGAATTGATGGACGGCAGATAAGCCCATAGACGGCAGATCATCTCAGCCGTTTTGAACCCCAAACGAGTGGAATCGCACCTCCTGCGGGCCTGCCAATACCCCCTGCAGCGCCGCCACCTCCGCCGCCGCCAGCTCCTGCAACCTCTCGATGGTGGCTTGCCGACCAAAGCCCTTTTCCGCCAACAGCCAATACAGGCCGAAGTGGCGGGCCTCACTGGCCACCAGCTGTCCATAGAGGCCGCGAAGCTCCGGATCCGGGCTGTGCTCGGCCAACAGGGCCATGCGCTCATGGCTGCGGGCCTCAATCAAGCCAGCCACCAGGAAGGAATCGAGCCTGCGCTGGGGTTCATCGCGGCGCACCTGCTTGGCCAAGCTGGCCCCATAGGGCGGCGCAGCCAGGGGCCTGAGGGCCTGGCCCCTGGCCTGCAACATCTGCAGCACCTGTTCAAAGTGCTCCAGCTCCTCCCTCGCCAGGGGGCTCAAGGCAGCGGCGATCTCTTCGTCGCTCTGGTAGCGAAACATCAACTGCAGGGCCACCCCGGCGGCCTTGCGCTCGCAATGGGCGTGGTCGATCAACACCAGCTCTGGCTCGGCGATGGCCTGCTCAAGCCAAGCACCGCTACTGGGGGCGGCCAGCCACTTCACCCGAGCGGGAACAGCAGCAGCCATGCTCAAACCCCGCGCAGGTGGCTGACCAGGCCGTCTAGGGCTAGGCGATAGCTGGTGGGGCCAAATCCACAGATCACCCCCACGGCCCGATCGGCCAGATAGGAGTGGTGGCGAAACGGCTCGCGGGCATGGGTGTTGCTGAGATGGATCTCCACAAAAGGAATGGCCACTGCCAGCAGGGCATCGCGCAGGGCCACCGAGGTGTGGGTGAAGGCCCCGGCATTGATCAGGACGCCCGCCACCTGGTCCTTAGCCTGGTGGATCCGGTCCACCAGGGCCCCCTCATGGTTGCTCTGGTAGCAACTGATCGAGGCCCCCAGGGCCGAGGCCTGCTGGGTCAGATCAGCGTTGATCTGGTCGAGGGTGGCACTGCCATAGAGCCCGGGTTCGCGGGTGCCCAACAGGTTGAGGTTTGGACCGTGGAGGGCGAGCAACTGCATGGGATTGGGGGTTGGGCAGACTGGTAAGTTCTTCCGGTGTGGTTCGGGTCGGTGCCCGAGTGGTTAATGGGGGCGGACTGTAAATCCGCTGGCTCTGCCTACGTTGGTTCAAATCCAACCCGGCCCACCTTCCACATGCCCTTGTAGCTCAGTGGTAGAGCACTCCCTTGGTAAGGGAGAGGTCACGAGTTCAAATCTCGTCAAGGGCTTTTCCACGGTGGGGTCGGCACCCTCCACCGTCAACCCCTAGGGGGCTGGATTCTTCCACCATTCACGATTTGGCTGCATGGCATTAGCGCTTTCGATCAAAGCGATGCGCGAGCCGATTGACCGGGGGGTGAGCCGGCCCCTGGCCTGGCGCCTCGAGCAGCTCGACCGGCTCGCCAGCCTGCTCAGCAGCCACGAAGCCGAAGTGCTCGAGGCCCTCGCCACCGATCTCGGTAAAGCGCCCCTGGAGGCCACCTTCGAGTTGGTGGCCATCCGCCAGGAGCTCGCCCACACCCGCCGCCAGCTGCGCCGCTGGATGGCCCCCCAAGCGGTAGGCATCGACTTGGCCCTCAAACCGGCCCGAGCCTTCCTGCAGGCCGAACCCCTGGGCTGCGTGCTGATCATTGGCCCCTGGAACTACCCCTTCCAGTTGACGCTCCTGCCCCTGGTTAGCGCCTTGGCCGCCGGCAATGGGGCCGTGCTGAAGCCCTCGGAGCACGCGCCCCAGACGGCAGCTCTCCTGGCCCGCCTGCTGCCCTTGGCCTTCCCCCCGGAGGTGGTGCAAGTGGTGGTCGGCGATGGGGCGGTGGCAGCCCAGCTGCTCGAGCAGCGCTTTGATCACATTTTTTTTACCGGCGGCAGCCGGGTGGGACGGCTGGTGATGGCCGCTGCGGCCAAGCACCTCACCCCCGTCACCCTGGAACTTGGGGGCAAAAGCCCGGCGATCGTGCTGGGCGACGCCAATCTCGCCGTCACCGCCAGGCGGCTGGTGTGGGGCAAGGGCCTCAATGCGGGCCAAACCTGCGTAGCCCCGGATCACGTCTTGGTGGTGCCCGAGCTGCGGGCCCCCTTGATCGAGGCCATGGCCGCTGAGATCAGCCGCTTTTACGGCGACGATCCGCTCACCAGCCCCGATTTGGGAGCCATCGTGAACCAGGCCCAGTTCGATCGCCTTGAGGGGCTCCTGGCCGGGGCCAAAGCCCGGGGCCAAGTGCTGGCGGGAGGTCGCAGCGATCGGGCCACGCTGCGCATCGAACCCACCCTCGTAGCGCTGGAGGGCGGAGCGCTGGATGAGGCCGCCGATCCCCTGATGCAAGAGGAAATTTTTGGACCGATTCTGCCGGTGATCACCATCGCCGGGCTCGAAGCGGGCCTCCAGCAGGTGCGCAGCCGGCCCAAACCCCTCGCCCTTTACCTCTTCAGCAACGACAAAGCCGCCCAGCGGCGCACCCTCCACACCACAAGCTCAGGCAGCGTTTGCTTCAACGATGTGGTGATGCAGGCCGGAGCTAGCGCCTTGCCCTTTGGGGGCGTGGGCGAAAGCGGCCTCGGCAGCTACCACGGCCGGGCCGGCTTCCTCACCTTTTCCCACCAACGCAGCGTGCTTGAGCGTCCCTTCTGGCTGGATCTGCCCTTCCGCTACCCCCCCTATAAAGGCAAGCTCGGCCTGGTCAAATGGCTGTTGGGGTGACGTGATCAGAACCTTTGATGCCCAGGGGGACTGGATCCGCCCCAGCAGGCCCTTTAACGTTCAACGATCGCGTTGTCCGCTGCATTGATAGTGCCTATCCGTCGATCGTTTGCTGCTTTGGCCCTAGCGGTGGTGTTGCCCCTACCAGTTGCACTGCCAGGCCTATGGCCCCTGGCCGCCATGGCCAATGTGGTGGTCAAACCAGGCGAAACCCTCTCTGAAATTGCTGATCGCAATGGCGTCAGCTTGAAACGGCTGATGCAAGCCAACGGTCTCACCGACCCCAGCAAGCTTGCGATTGGACAGAGCTTGGTGATTCCAGTCGGCCGGCAAGGGAGTGGGGGCTGGAGCCCCACGAGCTCCAGCCGGGGACGTTCCCGGGGCGACACGATCACCGTTCGGGACGGCGACACCCTCTCAGGGATTGCCGACCGGGCTGGTATCAGCATGAAGAGCCTGATGCGCCTCAATGGCATCAGCGATCCCGACAAGCTCACCGCCGGTCAAACGTTGGTGGTTAGCGGCAGCGGTGGAGGTGGCTACTCCAGCCAGGCGGCACCGGCAAAACCCCTGCCCACGGCCCCCTACACGGTCAAGAAGGGCGAAACCGTATCGGAGTTGGCTGAGCGTTTTGGCACCACCACCAACCGGCTGCTGCAGCTCAACAACATCAGTGATCCCAAGCTGTTGGTGGCGGGTAAGCGCATCGCCATACCGGGCCGTCCCTCCACCGCCGCCAGCAGCTCCATCAGTTCAAGCGGCACAGCAGGCGCCAGTAAAACGAGCGATTACGTGGTGCAGTCGGGGGAGAGTTTGTCCCACATCGCCGATCGCCACAACATTTCGGTGGATCGGCTGGTAGCGATCAACAAGCTTGCCGATCCCGATTTTGTGGTTGCCGGAACCCGGATCAAGCTGCAGGCACCACCAGCGCCGAAACCCTCCCCCAAGCAGGCAGCGAAACCCACTCCCAAACCCAAGCCGCAGCCAAAACCAGCCGTCCAAACCGCAGCCAAGCCCAAGCCGGCGGCCACCGTTCAAGCCGCCGCCAAGCCTGTCATCGAGACCAAACCAGTGGTCGAAACCAAGCCCGTAGCCGTAGCGAAGCCTGTTGTGACAACTCAGCCTGCTGTCGAAGCAAAGCCTTTAGTCCAGGCAAAGCCTTTAGTCCAGGCGAAGCCTGTCGTCGAGACCAAGCCAGTCGCAGCAAGCAAGCCTGTCGTAGCCAGCCAACCGGCCGCGAAGCCGGTCGCAACCACCCCCAGCCCCAAACCGGAAAGCCAACCAGCACAAACCACAACCGTGGCGAGCCGTGCCCGGCCAGCCACAACCAGCCGCACCCCCGCCAAGCTGGCCAGTTCCGATTGGCGCAACTACGGCCCGCTTCAGGTGGACTGGGCCAACTGGCAGTCGATGGGGGGGAGTTACGTGGCACCCAGCCTCAACGGCAAGGGCCAACCCCTCTATCTCGCCATCAACTGCGGCGCCCGCAAACTCAACACCACGAACCCATCGGGCCAATGGAAGAGCTGGGAGGCTCCCCAGGCTGATTTCGAAGAACAGCTAGTGAGCGACATCTGCAAAGCCAAAGGCGGCTAGGCCGCCCAGTGGAGGGGCCAGGGCTGGCGCAGATAGCTCCGGCCCGAATCCCGCAGATACAGCCGTTGGGCGCCATCGTCGCTTTCCCCAATCAATTCCTCCTGCACGAGGCGGCGGGCCAACCAAGCCCAGCGCTGGACTTCCCCCGAGGAACGCCCGGAGACCAGGTCTTCAGCCAGCAGCCGTAGATCCCGGCCATTGCGAGCCAAGACCGCTTCCAGTACCTGGGATGCCTGCTCCGACCAATCCACCCGTTGGGCTTGCCGCTGGCAGTTGTCGCAGCGCCCGCAGGGGGTACCCAGCTCCCCCACCGCTAGCAGGAGGGCCTGTTCTCGGCACCCCTCGTCCTCCGCCACGGCTTCCATGCGCCGCAACTGACGTTGGGCCAATTCGAGCCGATGCTGCTCCTGGCGGCGTTGCTCGGGGCCCAATGCCTGGGTGTCCAGTTGGGTGCCAGCGGCGCGAATCGCCCAGCCCAGGCTGGAGCGATCGGCTGGATCGAAGAGCACCAGGCAGTGGGCCAGTTGGCCATCCCGCCCGGCCCGGCCCGATTCCTGGAGATAGCCCTCGGCGCTGGCCGGTAAATCCAGATGCAACACCAAGCCCACATCCGGCCGATCCACTCCCATGCCAAAGGCCACGGTGGCCACCAGCACAGGCCTGGGCTGGGTTTGGAAATGCTCGAGGGCCAGCTGACGACTCTCCGGATCCATCCCGGCGTGATAGGCGATGGCCTCCAGGCCCGCCGCCGTGAGGCGAGCTGCCCACTGCTCCACCGAACGCCGGGTGCGGGCATAGATGAGCACGGCCCCCCTGGCGGCCTGGGCCACCTCCAGCACCTGGGCTAGGGGGTCATCCGGCCGCCGTTGCATCGCATACACCAGGTTGCTGCGCCGGGCCGATCGCACCTGAATCAACGGACGCCGCAGTTGCAACAGGCGAATGATGTCGGCGCGCACCTGGGGAGCAGCGGTCGCACTGAGGGCCACCAAAGGCACCCCTGGACAGAGGCTGCGCAACTGGCCCAGCCGCCGGTAATCGGGACGAAAGTCGTGGCCCCAGGCACTGATGCAGTGGGCCTCATCCACCGCCAAGGCCACCAAGTGCCCCGAAGCAAGCACGTCGTCGAGCAATTGGCGGGTGGCCTCCGCCTGCAGCCGCTCCGGGGCCAAATAGAGCAGCCGCAGGCGGTTGTCCCGCAGGCGCTGCAGCAGTTGGCGCCGTTCAGGGGTGCTAAGGCCGCGGTGCATGCAGGCTGCGGGGATGCCGCGGCGCTCCAGTTGCCGCACCTGATCCTGCATGAGGGCCACCAGGGGGGAAATCACCAGCACCAACCCTTGCCGCACCAGGGCAGGGAGCTGGTAGCAAAGCGACTTGCCGCCCCCCGTGGGCAACACGGCCAAACAGTCCTGGCCGGCCAACAAAGCCTCGACCACGGGCCTCTGCCCTGGCCGAAATTCCGACCAGCCAAAATGGCGTTCCAAGGCGTGCTCGAGGACCGCCTCAAGGGCCGACTCCTGGGCCGACTCCGGGGCGACTTCTCCAGCTGGTGCCACAGCCGCCAAGAAGCCCTACCTGTAGTGCGCCTAGAGACTAACTGCCACCAGAACTAGGGGAGGGGCGGGGCCTCGAGCCGGTCTGGGGATTCCTCCACCAGCTGCAACCGCACCCGCTTGCCCCCGGCCAGTTCACCCAACGACACCCGCATGGTGCTGCCGCTGAGGGTTTGCAGGGCGATCAGCAGGTCGCGCAGGTGGGGGGTGCTACTACCGCTCTCCACCCAAAGCCGCTCCTGCAGGCCCCCAAGGCGCCGCCAACTGGTGTGGAGCTTGAGCACGGCACTCTCCAGGACTTGGGCTTGGCCAACGGCATCGGCAAGCAACCCCAGGGCATCGAGGCGCTGGGCCTCTTGCAGGGCCTTCTCAAAATTCAATTCCCCCTGCTGAAACGCCCGCACTGCCAAGCCGGCTTCGGCAGCTTTGCTCAACCAACGGGCCGTACTGGTCACATCCTTCACCCGCTCGAGCTCGGGTTCGTCGCGCAGCACCTTGCGCAGGTCCTCTTGCTGCTCCTCGGGCAACTTGGCAAGCTCCCGCACCAACGGAGCAATCACCCGAGGTGGCAGCAGGTTTTCGGCCGTGCGCTGGCGAATCTCCTCCGGCAACAGGGGGCTGGTGGCGGCGGTGAACTCATCACTGAGGCGCCGCACCTGTTTGCGGGTGATCTGCTCGCCCCCATTGGCGGCCTCGCTGATCATCTGCTGCACTTCCAAGTCCGCCTGGGCGGTTTCAAAGAAGGCGCGCTTGGAAAAGTTGTTCACACTGGATTCCTCCAGCAGGCCGCCTCCCACCAGGCTGTCGGCCGACTCCGCCAGCTGGATCAGGGAGTAGGCCCGGGTTTTACTGATCTCCCGCTCGCGCAACCACTGCAGAAACCCCGTGCCCCGGCCCTCGCCGCCCCGCTTCTCGCGGTCGCGTACGGCACCCAGGATCCGGCCCCGCCAAATCTCCGTTTGGAGGTCGAAGCGGTCGCAAACGGCCCAAGCTTCCTCAAGGCGCGCCAGGAACTCCATCGTGCTGATGGTGTCGCTGTCGGGATCGGGCAGCTCAAGGCTGAGGGTGGGCGCCTCAAGGGGATCCAGGGCCAAAGGAGACAACGGTGCAGCAGATCGGAACGATCGTGCCACGGCCAACGACGACGAATCGTGACGCAGAAGGGTATGGGGCAAGCGGCAGCTAGTAACTTCCCTACGACAGCCACACGATTGACAGCGAAGCGATGGCCATCTCCCGCGGAGACAAGGTTCGGATCAAGCGTCCTGAGTCCTACTGGTACAACGAAGTTGGCACCGTTGCCTCGGTCGACACCTCTGGCATCCGCTACCCAGTGGTGGTGCGCTTTGACAAGGTGAACTACAACGGCTACAGCGGCTCTGAAGGCGGCATCAACACCAACAACTTCGCCGAAGCCGAGCTTGATAAGGCTTGAATTAGGGAAGACTTGGGCCAGGGCGAGTCTTCCGGTGGGAAGCCCGTAGCCCCTTGAGGGTCTACGGGCTTTTTAGTGTGCTGCCTGTGAACCAAGGCTGATGCCTGAACTGCCCGAAGTTGAGACGGTACGGCGCGGTTTGGAGCAGCAAACCACCGGATTCAAGGTGGCCAAGGTGGCGGTGCACCGAAACCGGGCGATCGCAAGCCCCCCCGATTCAGAGGCCTTCTGCTGGGCCCTGACGGGCTGCAGCCTCGGCACCTGGAGCCGTCGGGGAAAGTACCTCTACGCCGCATTGCAGCGAGAGGGCACCGCTGCAGGCCATTGGGGGGTACACCTGCGCATGACGGGCCAATTCCTTTGGATTGAGGCCGATGCAGACCATCCATCCCCCCCGCCGTGCAGCCACACCAGGGTTCAGTTCTGGAGCGAGCAGGGCCAGGAACTGCGCTTTATCGACACCCGTAGCTTTGGCCAGATGTGGTGGGTTCCCCCGGGAGAGCCGCTCGAATCGGTGATGACCGGCCTGAAGCGGCTTGGACCAGAACCGTTCAGTGGCGCATTCAACCCTTCCTACCTGCAGCAGAAGCTCAAAGGCTCAAGCCGGCCCATCAAAAATGCCCTGCTCGACCAGGCCCTGGTGGCGGGCGTGGGCAACATTTACGCCGATGAATCCCTGTTTGCCTCGGGCATTCGACCCCATACCCCAAGCGGCCGGTTGACCAAGGGCCAGCTTGAAGCCCTTTGTACTGCCCTGGTACGGGTGCTGGAGGTGAGCATCGGCGCCGGGGGCACCACCTTCAGCGACTTTCGCGATCTCACCGGCACCAATGGCAACTACGGCGGCGTTGCCCTCGTTTACCGCAGGGGAGGAGAACCCTGCCGTAGCTGCGGAACCCCAATCCGCCGCGAGAAACTGGGGGGGCGCAGCAGCCACTGGTGCCCGACCTGCCAGCACTAGACACCGAGTGTTTTGCATTCATGCCTGCCAAAGCGCTTAACTGACTCCAGCGTTGAATCGGGTCTCAGGCATTGCCATTGAGCAAAGACCAGGGGCTCCAAGCCCGCCAGGCCTTGTGTGCCGTGATGGCAGGCATTCACAGCCGCGGCTGGTGCGATGGCACCGGGGGGAATTTCAGCTGCCTGCTCGCACAAGAGCCCCTGGAGTTATTGATGGCCCCAAGCGGGGTGGATAAGGGGCTGGTGGCACCAGACGACCTGATCACGGTCAATGGGGATGGCCAGCTCTTGGACGGCAGCGGCAAACCCAGTGCCGAAACACTCCTGCACCTGACGATTGTGAAAAGCCGGGGAGCCGGTGCTGTCCTCCACACCCATTCCCAGGCCGCCACCATCCTCTCGAAGCTGGCCTGCCCCAGCGATGAAAGCGCCGGCTGGATCAAGCTGACAGGACTAGAGATGCTGAAGGGCCTCGAGGGCATCAAGAGCCATGACGAGGAGGTCAAGATCCCGGTGCTGGCCAATGACCAAGACCTCAAACGCCTCAGTGCAGCCGCCCAACCACTTCTTCCCGAAGCCCCCCACGGACTACTCATTGCGGGCCACGGGTTGTACGCCTGGGGGGCCAATCTGGAGGTGGCCAAGCGGCATCTCGAAATCCTCGAATTCCTGCTGGAACACCTATGGCGCGAACAACTCCTGATGGCGCGATTCAAACCATGAGCTGCAAACGATGAGAGGCGAACAATGAAATATGAGGGCATCAGCCATGTGCTGATGGATATCGAAGGAACCACCTGCCCGGTGAGTTTCGTGGCCGGGACCCTGTTCCCCTATGCCGCCCAGCACCTTCGGTCCTTTGTGGAGAGCTACAGGGAGCAAGCAGCGGTGGCCGAATTGCTAACGGCAGCGAAAGAGACCTGGAAACAAGACAGCAATTCGGAAGCACAACAGCTCCTTGCTGAACCAGGGGCGGATGTGATCGCCTACCTCCAGCTCATGATCAAACAAGACCGCAAACTGCCCGAACTCAAAGACTTGCAAGGCCTTTTATGGGCTGAGGGCTACGCCTCGGGCGCCCTGAAAAGTCCTTTGTTTACAGACGTGTCGCCGGCCCTCTGGCGGTGGCACCAACAGGGGGCGGTGCTGGCCGTGTACTCATCGGGTTCTGTCACTGCCCAACAGTTGCTCTATGGCCACAGCAGCGAAGGAGACCTGCGCTGCCTCTTCAGCCATTGGTTCGATACCAGAACAGGGGCCAAGCAAGACGTTGCCAGTTATCTGGCCATCTCCGAAGCGATGGGGGTGGGCAGTTCAAAGATCCTGTTCATCAGCGACTCACTGCTGGAATGCGAGGCGGCCCATGCGGCAAAAATGCAGGTTCTCTTCAGTGATCGGGAAGGGAATCCAGGGCGAGACAGCGGTTCATTTGAGAGAATCAGGTCGTACGAAGACCTGCAGGTCATTCCGTGAACCAAAGCCCCCGCGATCGAGAGATTCTCTCCCTCAATCAGGCCATGCTGGAGAGCGTGGTAGCTGGTGATTGGGACACCTATGCAAGCTTCTGCAGCGAAGACCTGACCTGTTTTGAAGCAGAAACCAATGGGGTTTTAGCTCAAGGACTGAGCTTCCACCAGTTTTACTTTGATTTGCCAGCAGAATCTGCAAACAACCCAGACACCAAGGCAGTAAAACCAAACGTGAGCATGGCTGGCACCCATGTACGTTGGATCAGCGAAGAAGCGGTGATTCTCAGCTACATCCGGATCACGCAGAAACTCTCAAACGGCGAACCGGTCACGGCGAATTCCTGCGAAACCCGCACCTGGCAAAAGCTGGATGGGACCTGGAAACAGGTCCATGTTCATCGATCGTAGGATGAATAGCCAACAAAAAAGCCACCCTTTGGGTGGCTTTTCGTCTCAGCTGCTCAGACGATTCTCCGATCAAGAGAGGTCAGCAGCTTGAGGTTGGATGGATGAATGTTTTACCTGGCATCGAGCTATCTTCTCAGGGGGCTACCCCCCAAATATTGTTGCCGCTGCAGCGTTTCACA
>CALSBG010000021.1:0-31566 GCA_943373125.1 Synechococcus sp. UW140 | reverse complement strand
GCGCTCCGTTCAGGGTGAGCACGTTGAGGATCGTGTCGCTGGGATAGGCGCTGGGCCAAAGGGCGAGCATGTCTTCCTGGCCCACCCGGGCTCCCAGGGTGGCGGTGAACTGCTTGCCAATCGGGACCTGGTAGTAGAGCTTGTCGATGCCCAAGGCATCGGGCCCGGAGTCTTCCTGGAAGGCGATCTCCAGGGTGGAGAGACCACTGCCAAAGGCATTGTTGGTGCTGTCAAAGTTGCCGGCCCGCAACACCGTGCGCAGCAGGTCTTTGCCTGAGAAGCTGGTATCCAGGTTCAGCTGCAGGTCGTAGTTGAACGACACCTGGGAGCCGGCGGGAGTGTGACTCACTCCGCCCACCACCATGGTTGCCAGACCCGAAAGCTTGGTGGTGGTGGAGAACTGACTCGCCTCCAGCACGCCCACGCGGGCATCGAGGCCATCGACGCGGCCCTTGAGCAGGGCCAATTCTTTTTGAAACTCACTGAGGAGCTTCTTGAGCTCATCGGTGGTTTCGGTGACCCGATCAAGGCAAGCATTGAGCAGGGCAGCCGCTTCCAAGCGGGAGATGGCGCGGCCCCCATTGAAGCTGCCATTGGGATAGCCAGCCACGCAGCCGTAGCGCTCGATCACAGTGGCAAGGGCCTGGTAGGCCCAATCCGTGGGCTTGACATCGGCGAACTGGCTGATGCTGGTGACCTGCTCCTCGGCCAGGGCGTAGCGGTTGACGCCAGAAAGGTTGAGGTCGGCGGCATTGGCTGCAACCGGGGCAGCCAGGGGCGTGAGCAGGGCGACGACGGAGAGGTTGAGGCGTTGGCGAAGCATGGACAAGGTCAACGACACGGGAAAGGGGACGGGCGCATGCAGCAGAAAGCCAGCACTAACCCAGTAATTCGGGAATAATAATGGTTCTCGCAAACAGCCTTGACTGGCTCGACCACTTCTTCTGCCAAACCCATCCTTAAAGCGAATCAGCCCATTAGTTCTGAGCGATTCATCCACCCGCTCCAGTGCAGTGCTCCTGATGGGCTGGCTGGTCAGTTCTGGTTCTGGCGGCCTTGGCAGTCCGAGCAGAGGCCGAAGTACTCCAGGGTGTGGAAGAGCAGCTGGAACCCCCCAATCTGTTCGGGGCTTAGGTGGGCATCGTGGATCGGGCAGGCGGTTAGCGGCTGGGTGCGGCCGCAGTCGACGCAGGTGAGATGGTGTTCGTCGCGCTCGGTTGGGGCAAAAAGGGCTTCACCGCTGGGGAGGTGGCGGCAGCGCACCAGACCTTGCTGTTGCAGTTGGCGGAGGTGGCGGTAGACGGTGGCCAGGCCCATGGCCAGGGGCGTGCCCCGCAGACGGGCGTGCAGGTCCTGGCCGGACAGTTCCTGGCCGGCGAGCACCAGCTGCTCGAGGAGCTGGTGCTGTTTGGGCAATAGCTCGATGGACGGTTGCTCCCCCATGGGGAAATCCTATGGAGCGGCAGGAGCCGCCGAGGAGGGGGCGGGGGAAGCGAAGGCGGGGGTCGATGCAAGAGTGAGTATCATTCTCATTCTGTCGCGGTGGTCGCCGTGTCCCCTTCAGCCCCCCCGCTCCATCGCCCGGGCAAGTTTCGTGGGGTGCTGGCAATGGCCAGCGGCCTTTTGGGCGCATCGTTTTTGGCCGCCTGCGGTGGCCTGGGGCCCAAGACCCAACCGGATCGCCCACTCCAGGTGGTCACGACCATCCTGCCGATTACGGAGTTCACCAAGGCGGTGGCGGGCAGCTGCGCCAAGGTTCAGCCCCTGATTCCCGCCAATCGGGGCCCCCACGATTTCCAGGCCACCCCCAGTGATCTGGTGCTGGTGAGCAAGGCCGATGTGCTCGTCAAGAATGGCCTGGGCCTGGAGACCTTTCTAGGCAAACTGATCACCAGTGCTGCCAACCCCAATCTGAACGTGATTGATTCCAGTCGGGGGGTTGCCACCCTGGGAAATCGCGAAGCGGAGCCAGGTCATGACCACGACCATGGCTCCGTCAACCCCCACATTTGGCTGGATCCGGTGCTGGCCGAGCAGCAGGTGAACACCATTCGGGATGGTCTGATCGCGGCAAAACCCGCCTGCAAGACCCAGTTCATGGCCAACGCCGCCGCCTTTACGGCCCAGCTCCGCATTCTCGACACCGAATTGGCAGCCCAGTTCAAGCCGTTCTTCGGAAAGACCTTTGTGGTCTTCCACGATTTCCATGCCTATTTTGCCAAGCGTTATGGCCTGAAGGGCACCTTCGTGGTGGATGTGCCAGAAGAGAACCCCACCCCCGATGACCTCAAGCGGGTGGCCAGCACGGCGCAGAAAAGCCAGCTCAAGGCCCTGTTGAGCGAACCCCAGGAAGGAGCAGGGCCCTTCGAGGCGCTGGCCAAGGACCTCGGGGTCAAGGTGGGGGAATTTGATTCGATGGAGACCGGACCTGAAATGGGCCAACAGCCTGCCTCTTACTTTCTGGTGATGCGCCGCAATGCCAAGGCCCTCGTCAACGCCTTCGGAGGCAGAACCCTGGGCGCTGGGTAGGCTGCAGCCATGGTGAAAATGGTTCTCGATGTCAGCGGGCTGACGGTGCGGCGTGATGCCGTCATCGCCGTTGACAACGTGAGTTTTTCCCTGGAATCGGAAACCGACACGGCCCTGGTGGGGCCCAACGGCGCCGGTAAGAGCACCCTGGTCCAGGCCCTCCTGGGGATCCTTCCCCCCTCGGCCGGTTCGATCAGGGTGCTCGGCCACGCCATGGGGCCCCAGGGCCAGCTGCCCCGCTCCGTCCGCGAGCAGGTGGCCTACGTGCCCCAGTCGTTCGCGGTGCGGAACCGTTGCCCCCTCACCGTGGGCGATTTTGTTGGCCTGGGCTGGGATCCACCGGGCCTGAGACTGCCCTGGACGGGAGGCGAGCGGCGCCGAAGCGCCGTGGCCCATGCCCTGCGCCAAACCCATGCCACCAACCTGGCCGATCGCCTGATCAGCGATCTCTCTGGCGGCCAAACCAAACGGGTTCTGCTGGCCTTCTGCCTGGTAAGGCCCCGGCGGCTTCTTGTGCTTGACGAGGCCCAGGCCGGTCTCGACAGCCAATCCGCCGAACAGTTCTACGACCTGCTGTTTGAGCTGCGCCGCTCCGAGGGCTGGACGATCCTTCAGATCTCCCATGACCTGGACATGGTGCGCCGCACCAGCGACCGGGTGCTCTGCCTCAACCGCAGCCTCCGCTGCTCCGGGCCGCCCGACCATGCCCTCAGCGCAGCCCAGTTGGAGGAGGTCTATGGCCGTGGCTTTGTGCCTTATCACCACCGCCACGCCCCATGAGCATCGAGACCCCTCTGCTGGAGTTGCTCCAATTTCCGTTCATGCAGCGGGCCCTCATCGGGGGGCTACTCACAGGAGCCCTGGGAGGGGTTCTGGGCAGCTTCGCCGTTCTGCGCCAACTGTCCTTCTTTAGTGATGCCCTGGGCCATTCCGCCCTACTGGGCATCACCCTCGGCATTCTCCTGGGCCTGAACCCCACCCTGGTGCTCATCCCATTTGCGGTGGTGTTTGCCCTAGGGGTGAACCATCTGGTGCAGCGCAGCCAACTGCCGGCCGATGCCCTGCTCAACATCGTCTACTCCTCGTCCTTGGCCCTGGCCGTGGTGGCTCTCAGCTTCGTGCGCAGCTATCGGGGGAGTATCCACCAGCTCCTGTTTGGCGACATCCTGGGGGTCTCCTGGCTCGATCTGGGGATGATTGCGTCACTTCTGGTTGTAGCTGTCGGCTACCTGGCCCTCACCCGCCGGGATCAGATCCTGCTCACCCTGGATGAGCCTTTAGCCCTCTCCCGCGGTGTGGCCGTGCCGCTCCACCGGCTGCTGTTCATCGTGCTCTTGGCGGTGGTGGTGGCGATCTCGATCAAGGCGGTGGGGGTGCTGCTCATCAGTGCCTTTGTGGTGATCCCCGCCTGTGCATCCCGGCTGGTGAGCCGCCACTTCAACGCCTATGTGGTCCTGGCCTCAGTCCTAGGGGGGGTCTGCGCCGTGTTGGGGCTGTTGGTTTCGGGGGCGTTCGATCTGCCCTCAGGCCCCTGCGTGGTGATTGTCCAGCTGGTCGGTTTCCTCGGAGCGTTGGCGCTGGTGCCGTTGCGCACCGTCCTCGGCCGGGTTAGCTGAGCGCGCCGTTCAGCGGCTCGGTAGCCAAATGGCGAGGTTCACCTGCTTGGCTAACGGGCGGGACGTCAGGGTGGCAGCGTCGATCAGAACGGGCTGTGGGGACCTGCCTTTGCGGCGCATGGTGAGTAACAGCTCCTGGCGGGTGGCATCAAATTGCATGGGCGTGCCGGGTTCTTGCTCCCAGCCCATCAGTTGACGGCGCTGGAGCACCCGGCCCCGCTGGTTCAGGACCAACAGCTCTGTTCTGAGCCCGTTGCTCCAATCGCTGAGCAAGAGCCAAACCCTCTCGCCACCCCGATCGCAGGCACTGGCTAGCACTCCTTCGCCTCCCAGCCACAGCTGCCTCGGCGGTTGGCCTGGTTCCACCAGTTCCAAGGAGCGGCGGTAGTCGGGCCAGTGGCGCACCAACAGGGCTCGACCACTCATGGGGCAGAAGCTGCTGAGATCGCGACTACCGGGGAGAACCTGGCGACGACTGGCTTGCCCAGGCAGGGAATACAGGGTGAGGCCTTCGACCTGTGGCACGATCACCCCGCCACCTTCGGGTAAGAGCTGCATGGGGCCCGAGGCCTTAATCCCAAGTGTTGTGCGCCCGCCTTGGCTGGGCCGAAACGTCGTCGTCTCCTCACCGAGGGCGATCGTGGAACTCTGCACCAACAGATCACCGCGGCGGTTGCTGCTGATTTGGGCATACCTCAGGTTTTGATCGCTGAGGGATCGCAGCCCGGCGGGCTTTGGTTCCTCGAGTCGCCCCAAGCTTCCGGGCTCGAGACGGGCCAGATTGCGCTGTTGGAGCGGAAGCAGCCAGAGCCGGTGACTGGATTGGCCGTCAAGCGTCGATAGGGCTATGCCAGAGCCATCTCCAAGTGGAACCACAGCAGCAAGTTTTGGAAAGCTTGGTGAAAGGGCGTACCAACGGCCATCCCGGGATTGCATCTGCAGATGTTCCCCATCGGCTGTCGGAACGACCGCGAGTAGATGGGGGCGGGGATCCCAGCTCCAGCGCTGGGGTGAAAGGGCCAGATTGCGCCCGTCGACGCCCCGCAAGACAAGGGTGAGTGGGCTGTTGATGCTTTGCCCTGGCTCCAACAAGAGGCGCAGGGTGGTGCCCTCCCCAAGCCAGCGCAAGGCCATGGCTGGATGGAGCTTGCTGGATTGGGTCAGGCTTGCCCGCTGCATGGGCCGGCTGAAAGACAAATCCAGGGCTGCGGGCCCAGAGGTGGCGGTCGTGGAGATCAGCTGAACCAGCCGCGGTGGCCGGTGCTGCAAGAGGTGTTGCTGGAGACCCGCCAGGGCCAGGCCGCCTCCCAGGGCCAGAGAGATCCGCAAGCTGGATAGGCGATTCAAGGCTCAAGTGGGCGCTTGGGCCTAGGGATTGGGTTGAGATGCTGCACCGCCACAACAGTGCGGATCTGGCCGTTGTGCTCTTCAAGTTCCATCCTTCCGCGCACCGCTAACCAGATGTCGGCCCTTGGCTTGAAGCCTTTGGGCCAGCGCATTGGGAGCCCCACCGGAGTGGCATCTGCCAGGCAACACCGCACCAGCAGCCGGGCCAGCTGGGGCCGGTCCCCTGGCTGGGGCAACACAAAGCCACTGATCCGCACCGGATCACCGACGTAGAGCTTGGGGTCGGGTTGGCTGTTCATCAGCCGTACCCAGTCGGTGAGAGTGCGCTGGGCTGGGGGCGATACAAAACTGAGGGAACTGTCGTCTGCTAACTGGTTGGGACGATTGGCGACCAGCTCGCTAAAGGAGGGGTTGGGTGGAACGATCAGCACCAATAACGCCACGACGCTGCTCAGCCACCAGGTGATGGGGGCGCGCAGCTGGCGTGGCTCGCGCCAAGACGACCACAGCTGCTGCAGGCCCCAGATCAGCAGAACCAAGCCACTGCCTGCCACAAGGGGGTGAAATGTGCTCTGCAGAAGCAGATCGAGCCGACCGGACATGCTGCTTAATAGCAGCACTCCTCCCCATAGGGCTAGGGACATGGAGCGCATCACAATCGAAATAAATTCACCCATTGACCAAGCAGTAACACCATCACGCTCGCTCCAGCGGCGGTGAGTGCAATGGCCTTGGGTTTGAACAAGACTCCAAAAAGGCCAAGCAATTTCAAGTCCATCACGGGACCCAGGACCAGGAAGGCCACCAGCGCTCCTGGAGTGATCTGAGCGGCGAAACCTAGGGCGAGGAAGGCATCCACGCTGGAGCACACCGACACCACGACAGCGAGCAACATCAGGCTGAGCACCGAAAGGGTGGGAGCTCCGCCCACGGCAAGGAGCCAGCTGCGGGGCATCAGGGTTTGGACCAGGGCTGCAATGGCACAGCCCATCACAAGCAGCGCGGTTAGATCGAGAAACTCGCGGCTGCTGTGTTGCAGTATTTCTCCCAGAGGAAGGCGCTGGGTTGGGGGTGTGATGGCTTGGACGGGAGCACCTACCAAGCCAGAGCTTCGCTCCAGCAGGCCCACCTGGGTCAAGGGCTGGCTCAGGCGTCGCTCTGCCAGCAGTGCTGGGGTCAGGAGTTCGGCTTCTGGAATCAGCCGGAGGAGATGGCTCAGGGTGAGGGCCACCAACAGAGCACCCAGCGGCCGGGCCGCCAACAGCCATGGTTGGTTGGGGAAGGCTGCCCAGGTGCTGGCAATCACGACGGGATTCAGCACAGGCGCTGCAAAAAGGAAGCCAAAGGACGTGCCCAGGGGAGCACCGCCTGCGATTAACCGTCGCGCCACGGGGACGTTGCCGCATTCACAGGCTGGCAAGGCAAAACCCAGGGCCGCTCCCGTGATGGGTCCGAGGAGTGGATGGTTAGGCAAGCGCTGCAACCAGCGTCCCCCAGGCGCGAGCCAGCGGGCTAAGCCAGCGATGAGAACGCCGATCAGCAGAAATGGAAGTGCTTCGATCAGCAGGCTTTGGAAAATCGCCCATGCTGTAGCAAGTCGATTGGTGCCCAGACTGCTTGTGTGGTTAGAGGGGCGAGATTAGGCGGCGCTGAACCAGGCGGGCCTGGCTTCAAAGCAGGCGCCATTGCGTTCGTTTTCGCGGGCTTCCACCTTCCAGCAGCAGCTGCGGCCGCCATCCCGCTGGTGCAGCAGGCCATTGGCCCAACCCCACACCAGCTGGGCGCTGGCCTCCATGCCCACGTTGTCCATGACCCGCAGGTCGAGGGCCCCTTGGCCGTGCAGGGCCTGCCATTGCTCGAGGAGGGGGTCGTCGGCATTGACCAAAAAGGTGTGGTCGAATTGGTGGGCGAGCTGGGTTTCGAGGTCTTGCAGGCTGGAGAAATCCACCACGAACCCATTGGCATCGAGGGCCGTGGCCTGGAACCAGCAGGTAAAGCTGCGGCTGTAGCCGTGCACAAAGCGGCAGTGGCCTTGGTGGCGCCATTGCCGGTGACAGCACGGATAGCCGCTGAAGGTTTTGGAGCAGGTAAAAGCGGCGGTCATCCTGCGGCCAAGCGGGAGATGTTGCGGGAGGATTGGTTCAGACGGACCAAAAGCCCTTGGAGGCATCCTTTCACCTGCTCGATCCCGCCCGGGCCGAGCAGTTTGCCGCTGAACTCGGCCAGCACCTGCGCTTTAACGAAGCTGGCCTGATTCCCGCCGTGGCCCAGGACTGGCTGGATGGCGCCGTGTTGATGGTGGCCTGGATGAACGCTGAGGCGATTGAATGCACCCTGGCCACGGGCGAAGTGCACTACTGGAGCCGCTCCCGCCAGGAGTTATGGCACAAGGGTGCCACCAGCGGCCAGCTTCAAAAGCTGCGCGGCCTTCGCTACGACTGCGATGCCGATGTGTTGCTGCTCACCATTGAGCAGGCCGGCGCGGGGGCTTGCCACACCGGCGCCCGCAGTTGCTTTTACGAGGAGGGCCCCAACCCCAGTGCGGGTGGCCCCGCAGCTTTGCCACCGCCTGCCGATGTGTGCACCGAGCTAGCCCGGGTGATTGAGGGCCGCCGCGATGTGCCGGAGCCGGGTAGTTACACCAACAAGCTGTTGGCTGGAGGCGATAACGCCATTCTCAAAAAGATCGGCGAAGAAAGCGCCGAATTTGTGATGGCCTGCAAGGACGACAACGCCGCCGAGATCGCCGGGGAAGCTGCCGACATCGTGTTCCACATGCAGGTGGCCTTGGCCCACCATGGGGTCAGTTGGCGCCAGGTTCAGGAGGTGCTGGCCCAGCGGCGGGGCGCACCGCGGCGGAGCTGAGCCCCTGCTGGCGGTAGAGCCAGCCAAGGGTGGCCCGATCCCGGGGACTGAGCTGCAGCAAGGGCTTGGCTCCAGGTGAAACAGCCATCACATCGCTGGCTTGGTCGCTGTGGCCCCAGAGGCCAAAGGCATGGCCGAGTTCGTGCAAGGCCGTGGCCTGGATCGCCGTTTGAGCTTGCCCGGGGCTGATCGCCACGGTGACCCGCGGTTCGATCTGCCACTGGCCCGATCGCTTGACCTCCACCAGCTCCAGTTCGGCCCGACCATGGCTGGCCCGGTTGTGTTGCAGCCGCGGTTTGCGCCGCCAAATCAGGATTTGGGCCTGGCCAGGTTCCTGGGCGCGGCGAATGGGCAGCACCTGCTCCCAGCTGGCCAGGGCGGCGGCCACGGCCCCAAGCCAGCGTTGGTCCCAGAGGGCGGCGGGGCCCGTGGTGGTTCCCGGTTCGATCCACACGCACCAGGAGGCCAGAGTCGGCCAGCCGTAGGGGGTGGGGCGCAATCGCTCCCGGTAATCCGGGGGGAGCACCCCGTCGGCTGGGGAGCTGGCCGCCGCCGCCGGGAGCGGTGCCGGGGTGATCCCGGGCCCTGGGGCCAAGGCCCTGAGAGCCTCTGGGCTCTGACATCCCCACGCAGCTCCCGACCCAAGGCCGAGGGCCAGGCTGGCTGTGATGGCTTTGAGCGTGATCCCGTTGTGGGTGATGGCGCGGGGTCCCATCAGCCGGGCAAGCCAACCCCGCGGGCCATCAGGGTGGCCATCAGGGGAATGGTGGCAAAGCCCACCAACTCAATGTTCAAGATCCAGGCCAGCCGCTTGGCCAGGGCTTCACTCACTTGGGGCAGTTCGCCCTTGCGCAGAGGAATGGCCCAGAGGATGTAGGTGATGGTGGGGTAGAGGGAAAGGCCTCCCACGGCGAGGTAAACCCCCACCTTCCACCAGAACAGTGGATTTTGGGTATAGAACTCGCTGCCCTGGCCGAAATAGAGCACCCGCAGGATGCCGCTGCCCAACAGGGCAAGGGCGGCGATGCCATAGACCACGTCGGTGATCACCATCAAGGTGGCGTCCTGCTTGCTCGGGTTGGCCTTGATCAGGCGCCTCTCCAACACCAGGGCACCGAAGCAGAGCATGAAACTCAGGTAATGCACATAGGCAACCCCGGCCTTCGAAAGCAGATCGGGGGGGATGGCGGCCAGGCCAGTCATGGATGAGTTGCAGTGGTGGCAACCGTAATGGGTGAGCCCACACGGTTGAGACTTTGCTGTCGAGACACTGTCAGGAGATTGGCGTCAGGAGATTGGCGTTAAGCGATCTGCACCAACAGATCTGCCTAGATTGATTGAACTGAATAGGCCAGCTATGCCGAGTGCATTGAGTGCCTATCTCGGTGAGATTGGTCGCTATCAATTGCTGACCCCCGAGCAGGAGCTCACCCTTGGCCGCAAGGTGCAGGCGTTGGTGGTGCTGCAGGAGCGCTGCCAAGCCCCCGGAGGGCAGGGCCCTGGTTGTGAGTACGACGTCCTGGAACGGCGCACCATGCGGCTTGGTCAGCGGGCCAGGCAGCACTTGATCACAGCCAATTTGCGCCTGGTGGTGAACCTCGCCAAGCGCTATCAAAACAAGGGGCTGGATTTGTTGGATTTGATTCAAGAAGGCAGCCTGGGACTGACCAGGGCCGTCGAGAAATACGACCCCACCAGGGGCCATCGTTTTAGTACTTATGCCTATTGGTGGATTCGCCAGGGATTGAATCGGGCCCTCTCGACCCAGAGCCGCGCCATTCGTATTCCTACCAATGTGAATGAACAGCTCACCCGCTTAAGAGCCGCCAGGGCCCGCTTTTTGCAGGCCAAAGGCATCGAGCCCAAAGCGTCCCAGCTGGCCCAGTTGTTGCCCATGCCCCTGGACCAGGTGGAGGAGTTATTGGGTTGGGAGCTGCGCAGTCTCAGCGTGAGCTTGCAGGCCCCGGTCCACGCCATGGGCGATGGCTCGGCCCTGCTGGATCTGGTGCCCAGTGACGCCATGGCGCCCATGGAGCTCGCCGAACAGGCGGAGCGCTCGGCCTCGGTGTGGACGCTCCTGGACCAGTCCACGATGACGCAGAAGGAGCGCCGGGTGGTGGTGCTGCACTTTGGTTTGGATGGCGGCAACGAGTCGCGAACCCTGGCCCAGGTGGCTCGGGAGCTCAATTGCAGCCGTGAATACTGCCGTCAGGTGGTGCAACGGGCGCTGGTGAAGCTGCGAAGCAGGGGTGTAGAAATCGGCTTCATCGAAGCCGTTTAGGCGTCAGGCTGGAGGTATCCGTGGTCTCGCCCCTGTGACGTCCCCTGGTCAGGCTGAACCCCTTCATGCCGAAGTGCTGGAAAGCACCGTGGTCGACGAGGCCCTGTTGCTGCGTTTGCTGCGCCGGGCCGGTCGCCTGGTAGCCCGGCCGGCCCTGGAATGCCTTGAATTGCTCTTGGATCCCCAGACTCCCTATCCGATCAAAGCCACCGTGCTCGCAGCGTTGCTGTACTTGATGGTGCCCCTGGATTTGATCCCTGATTTCATCCCGGCGGCGGGCTTCAGCGATGATCTGGTGGCTCTAACAACGTTGTTGGGTCTTTGTGCCCGTCATCGCAGCCTGGAGATTCGCCTTCGTGCCCAGCGCAAACTGGATCGGTGGTTTCCCCTTGGCCGCTGATTTGCTTGGTTTTTGATCCTGATGTTGACGTCCAGTCGATCCAGCCTCACCAGCGACCAGCTGGAAGATCTCCAATCCTTCTTGAAGGATTGGTTGCGCCACACCGGTCGTACCCAGGCCGATTTGCGACGGGCCCTGCAGGCGAGTTCGATTCGCATGCCCGTGCTGCTGGAGGAGCTCAACCGCACCTATAGCCGCAGCGGCTTGGATGGTTTGGCCCAGCAGCTTTGTGGCATTGAAGAGCTTTGGCAACACGAAGACGGCTGGCCCGCCGGAACCGCTGGCGAAGCCTCAGCGGCCCCTGGGCGCATCAGCCTGGATGATTCCCTGGGGCAATTGGATTTGCTTCTGAAGGAAATTCGCTTGGATCAGGGCTCCTAACCCCCGGACCCAGGCAAAGTGGGTTCAACGACCCATTCCCCCATGCTTTTGCGTGCTTTGCTGATCGCAACTGCCCTGCTGGCGGCCTTTGGGCCTCAGCCGGTGCGGGCCCAGGCCCAACGGTTTCTGTGGAGCCCGGGCCCATCCGTTGGACCTGAAACCAAAGTTGAGCCCACCAATTGCGTGATGGGTGCTGACGGTTCGATCACCTGCAACACCCGCCTGGTGAATCCGCCCAGTGATACCAAGGCCAAGGCCCAGCTCGATGGCTTCACCAACTGATTCCTTCCATCCGATCCCAACACCTGATTTTCGCCAGCTGATCCGATGAAGCGCCTGCGTCGCGTTTGGGATGACGTGCAGTTCTTGGAGCTCATGGATCGTGGTGAGCAGCAGCTCGCCAAGGTGCTGAGCCTGGTGTTGGTGGTGGTGATGGTGGCTGCGACCCTGCAGCTGATCTGGCAAGTGGGTTGGGCTCTCACCACCCCCTCCACGCCCTGGATGTCTTCGCGGCTTATTCAGGTCTTGGGGGATCTCCTCACCTTGATGATTGCCCTGGAGGTGCTCCAGAACATCACCTCTTACCTGCGCAGCCATGTGGTGCAGATTGAGTTGGTGCTGCTCACCGCCATGACGGCGGTCGCCCGGAAGGTGATTGTCATGCCCCAGGGGAACGACAAACCAGAATTATTGGCGGGCTTGGGATTGGCGGTCCTCGCCTTGGGCGGTGCCTTTTGGTTGGTGCGTACGGTCAATTTGCGTCAGCCGGCCGCCAGAACAGGGCTAGCCAAACGCAGCCCGGAGCCGGATCGGTTGACACCACCCGATGGCGCCGACCGGCGCTGATCATGAGGCAGTCGCCTTGGCTGAGCTGGCGGGGTACCTGTTCATCGGCGAACTGCAACTGGGCGCTGCCCTGCAGCAGCACAACCCATTCATGCTCGCTTTGCTCGTACCAGAAGTCCGGGGGGCTCGACGACTGGCAGGAATGAATCCTCTCCAGACGCAAGCCTGGTTGTTCGATTAACACCGTGGTGGTTTCTAGGCCCGCCCTCGGCCAGGGGCCAGAGAGCAGATTGCTGTCGCCTTGGCGCTCAGACCCCCCCGGGGCATTGGGGGAGGCCACTTCTCCCCAACGCCTGCCAATGGCAAAGCCATGGCTTCGGGCTAGATCCACCACCTCGTGGTGCTGGCTGCATCCTTGGAGTTGCTGGCGCACCTCCGGGTTGGCTTCGCTGAGGGCTACGAAGGCATTGAGCTGGCGCACCTTCTCGAGGAATTGCTGGAGTTGGGCTTCGGCCATGGCTTAGGGGAGGGGCTTGAGCATGCGCCAGCGACTGAAGAACACCCCGGCAAATCGCACCTCTTCCTGGGCCTCAACCTGCCAGCCCAACTTGGTCAGTAGGGGCCGAGATAGTTGGCTGGCTTCGGTGCGCAATTGGCGGCAGCCGGCTTCGCGGGCATGGTTTTCGAGGGCTCCCAGGATGGCGCTACTGCGGCCTTGACGGCAGGAACGGCCGCGGCAGTAGAGCAACGACAGCCGATCGATGGGGCAGAGGATTCCGAAGGCTTCGATGCTCTGCGCACCAGAGCTAGAGCAACTGGCTAGACCATAACCATTAGCCAGGGCTTGGTCGATGGCGTCGCTCTGCCAGCCATGGTCTGCCCAGGCTTGAAGTTGGACGTTTGAATACAACCCAACGGCCTGGCTGGAGACCGCATCGTGATACACCTCAGCTAATGCATCGCGGTCGCCGGATTGGAGGAGGCGGATCGTATCCATGGCGAAGGGGATGCCACTCGAAGCGTTCTATCACCCCCTCGGAGTTGTGCATGCAGGGAACGGTGAATTCGTTCCGGGGGATTTGGCTGGTTAGCACTTCCCAAATACAGCTGATGGTGTATCTTTTGCTATGTAATCACTGGGGCCGCCCCTAAACGCAATGCTTATTGGTTCTGAACTTCTGGCCAAGGTCAAAGAGCTTGGTGACGTCAGTAAGTCGGATATCGTCCGCACCTGCGGCTATGTGTCTGGCAAGAAAGATGGGGGCGAGCGCCTCAATTTCACCGCTTTCTATGAAGCCCTGCTCGAGGCCAAGGGCGTCGACCTGGGTGGTTCTGGCAAGGTTGGCAAAGGCGGTCGCAAGCTCAGCTATGTGGCCACCGTTCAAGGCAACGGCAACCTGTTGATCGGTAAGGCCTACACCGCCATGCTCGATCTCAAGCCCGGCGATGAGTTTGAAATCAAGCTTGGCCGCAAGCAGATTCGTCTGATCCCCGCCGGTGCACCCGACGAAGACGAAGATTGATTTCGGTCTAGATGCCGTTTGGGGCCCCGGCAGTGCCGGGGCTTTTTTCATGGTTTCAGATTGCGATGGCTTGGCCCGCTGAGAGGGTCACCATGGCCCCGAGTTCCTGGGCCAGGTGGGCGTAATCCCTTGGATTGCAGGAGAGGAGCACGATTTGAATCCCGGCTTCGCTGCCCTTCCGTAACATCGCGCCCAGCCCAGAGAGGCGTTCGGGATCGCTATTGGTGAAGGCGTCATCAAACACCAGCGGCAAGCTGTTGTCGTAGGCCGGTTGCAGGACTTCGGCCATGGCCAGCCGCAGGGCTGCGGCCAACTGCTCCCGCATCCCACCACTGAGTGCTTCAAAAGCAAAGGATTGCTCGCCCTGTTGCAGTTGCAGCGCACCAAATCCAGCCTTGGGATCGAAGCCCAAGGAAACCTGCTTGGCGGTTGGTCCTAAATCCGTGAGATAGCGACCAATGGCTTGGCCTAAAGGTTCGCTGTAGCGCTCGGCAATCTCCCGCCTGGCCTGGTGCAACAGCGTCTGCAGCAGCGCCCAGGCTTCGGCCTGTTGGTGAATACGCTCTCGGTCTGCTTCTGTGGCTTCGAGTTCAGCCTGCCGCTGGGCCACCTCGGCTTGGGGATCGATGGCGCTCAGGCTCAAACAAAGCTGCTCGTTGTGTCCCTTCGCGGTGAGCAGGCTGTCTTTTTCAGCATCCAGCAACTGGCTGCGTTGGTTAAGGGTTGTTGCGTCTGGGACTCTGCCAGAGATGGGGTTTTGGGGGCGTTGGCCTTCAAGCGCTTCGATGGCTTGATCGAGCTGGGCCAGTTGGTGTTGGAGTTCTTGCAGTTGGTGGTCAAGGGCTTCGGGCTTGCCATGGTTATGCTCCAGCAATCGGCGCCGTTCTTCCAGGGCAGAGAGCCCACCAGCCAATTGCTCCAGGCTGGTTTCCAGGGTCCTGTGGCTGCCCCGGCGCTGCTCAAGCAGGTGTTGGGCCTGGTGCAGGTTGTGCTCGAGACCCTGCTGATCGCGCCGCAGCTGCTGGCTGGCCCCACGCAGCTGCTCGAGCCAGGCTTCGAGTTGATCACGGCCGTTGGGAAGGTCTTGGCTGGTTTGGAGTTGGGCCTGCAGCTCTGCATGGCGGCCCAGGGCTTGCTCAAAGCGCAGGCGCCTGGGCTCCAGTTCAGCCAGTTGGGCATCGAGTTTCGCCCAGGGAATGGCTGAAGCGGCTTGGCGCAGGCGCTTCAGCTCGGCTTCGAGGACCTGGCGTCGTTGGGCAAGGGGTTCGGCGGCATCGCTACTGGCGACGCCGAGTTGCCCTTGCAGTTGTTGCAACTGCTGGTCGCAGAGATCCCGTTGTTGTTCGGCATTGGCGGTGGCGTCGCCGCCTCCAGGGCTGATGCGCAGGCGAACGCCTGGGCCGATAGCCAACTCCTCGGCGCGGCTGAGCTGCACCTCCTGACCGGCCACCAGTTCTTGGCCGCCGAGCGTCACCGGTCGGTCGGTTTCAAGCACAGTCAGATGGGTGGCCATGGCTTGGCAGCGCGCCTGGGCCTGGGCGAGGCGTTGCTCACCTTGACGCAGGGCCCTTACCTGCTCACCACCGATCGGAGGAAGGGCCGCGAGTTCGGCCTTCCAGTGTTCGGCCTCCTGTTGCAGTTGGCTGAATTGACCCTTGTGGGCCTGAAGCTGCTGGGCTTCCCGATCCAAGTTGTCGAGGGCGAGGAGGTGCTGGGCCAGCTGCTGCCGCTCTTGGTTGCTGAGGGCCTGGGCCTGGAGTGACTCCAGGGCTCGGCGCTGGTGAACCAGGGCTTGGTCTTGCTGCTGCAAGTCCTGCTGGCTGGCTTGCAACTGGCGTTGCTGATCGCTTTGGCTGCTGCGCTGGCTGGTGAGTTGGAGCTCCAGGTTGTGCAGGGTTTGCTGGGCTTGGCGGAGCGCTTCCCACTGTTGGCGGATGGGCTTGGCTTCAGCCCGCCGCAGCTGGAGGGTGGCGTCCAGGTGCCGTTGGGCCGCCAGCGCCGGGCGCTCTTGCTCGTCAATCTCCTTGAGGCGAAGCCCAATGGCGCGCAGCTCCTCCATGGCCGTTTCCAGGCTCGCTTGGCGCTCCAGGGCTTGCCCTAGCCGGCCCTGGGCTTCCTTGACCCGCTCCTGGGCCTGGGCCAAGGGGCTGCCGGCCTTCACCTTGCCGGTGGCGGTGAACAGGCCATCGAGGTGCTGCTGAATCCGCTCGTCAACGAGGCGATCGAGGGGGGATTCCAAGGTGGCCGTTGGTCCCTGCTGTTGGAGTTGCTGCACCAACCGCTCCAGGTCGTAGGCCGCGCCCGGCCCGCTGAGCAGGTTGTTGCCGGCCTCCCCCTGGCGCACCCAGAGATGGGCCCAGCGCTGGGGGAGTTGGCCAATGCGGCGCCCTTCGATGGGCCCATCCACCCCGAGCAGGGCGGCGAGCCGCTCTTCGGCGGCGGCACCGCTGAGGGCAACGCCGCTGGTGTTGCTGAGTTGGCAGGTGCCACTAGCTCCGGAAAAGCGTTTGCGTAGCTGCCAGGTGCTGCCGCCTGCCTCAAAGCCAATCTCCACCTCAGGGAGCCCGCTGTGGAGTCTGGAGCGCAGCTCCTCCACCCCCCGGCCGGTGGCCGTGGCCTTGAGGAAGAGGCCCTTGTGCAGGGCTTCCACCAGGGTGCTTTTGCCCGCCTCGTTCGGCCCGCCAATCAGGGTGAAGCGGGGGTGAAAGGAGAGCTGGAGGTGTTTGTGTTGGCGCACCTGGTGCAACACCGCATGGCGTAAACGCATGGCTAAGGGGCTGCCGCGGCATCGGCCAGCTGCACGGCCCGGTAGAGCTCGCTGAGGGCTAGCCGGGCGGTTGCTGGGTCTATCTCTGGATTCCTGCCTCGATCGGGGGAGGAGTTTTGCAGCATGGCGGCCAAGTGGCTGGCCACCTGGGCAATTAAGGGATCGCCGGGCCGCTGGGTGAGTTGGGCCAATTCCTCCCGACCCGGGGCAGCATCGCAGCCTCCCCGCAGCTTGAGCCGCAACAGCTGGGCCTCCAGCCGTTCCAGGAGCCCTTCGTAGGACCGGTGGCCCGCCAGGCTCAAACTGCCCGAAACCTCCAACAGCAGCAGGTCGGCGCCGGTGCGGCCGCCCAGCAGCCCCTCCAGTTGCTCCTCCAGTCGATCAAGATCGCTGTCGGCCTGGAAGCTGAAGCGCAGCGGATGCCAGCCCAGGCCGCCGGTGGCTAGGGGCTGAAGCTGGGGGGGCTCACCGCGGCGCAGCTCCACCTGCAGCGCCTGGCCGGCTTGGTAGTCGGGCGACCTCGGGAAGCGGTCGGGCTCCAGGGTGCCGCTGTACCAAGCCTTGGCCGAAACCTGCTTGAGGCCATGCCAATCGCCCAGGGCGATGTAGTCGATGGCGCCGAGCCAGGCGCCATCGAGGCGGAGGCGATTGTTGGCGCTGGCGGGGGCGTCGAGATCCTCGGCGCCAAAACCGTGCACGGATCCGTGGGCGATCACCAGCCGGGGTTTGTCAGCGGGCAACCCATCCCAATCCACTTGGTTGAGCCAGTTGCAGGGATCCACACTGTCGCTGCGCCGGAGCAGGGGGCAGGGCAGCACCACGAGGGAATCCAGCTCCACAACCTTGCGCTCGAGCAGCACCTGCAGGTTGGGGGCGCGGCGGCGTTGCTCCGCCTGGAAAAAGGAGCTGTGCCACACCGTGCCTGGGGCCCCATGGTCGTGGTTGCCGGGGATCACCAGCACGGGGCAGGGGATGGCGCCAATGGCAGCGCAGACGCCGCTCACATCCGAGCTGCTGGGGGTGGGGGAATCAAACAGATCCCCAGCCACCACCACGAACTGCACCGCCTGCTGGCGGGCGTGGTCGGCCAGCCGACCAATCGCTTCGAGGCGCACCTGGCGCAGCCGGGCCCGCTTATCCGGATCCAGCACCCGGGCATAGGGCTTGCCGATTTGCCAATCGGCGCTGTGCAACAACCGGATGGGCGAGGAAGCAGCCAGAACTGGCTCAGCGGCGAAGGCTCCCTGTTTAGCGCCCGCACCAGCAAACTGGACAGTCCCTTCGCCCGCTCCCCCAGGTGCCCAAGTTGGTTACACGGTTTTTGTTGATGCCGTTGGTGTTGTTGGCCCTGGTGGTGCTGGTGTTTTGGCCCCGGGCAGCCTGGGCGGGCGAGCTCTCGGGCGGGGTGTCTGGCGCCCAATTGTTCGAGAACCACTGCGTCGGGTGCCACGTGAACGGGGGCAACATCCTGCGCCGCAGCAAAACCCTGAAGTTGGCAGCGCTTGAGCGCAACGGGATTTCCAGCCCTGGGGCGATCGCCACCATTGCGGCCCAAGGTCGCGGCCAGATGTCGGGCTACGCAGCCGTGCTGGGCGATGGCGGCGCTGAGGCTGTGGCAGCCTATGTCTGGGCCCAGGCCGAGGCGGATTGGCCGAAGGCCTAGAAGGCTTGTATCCAGGGGTAGACCGCCACGGCGGTCCAAATCCGCTCGTGCCAATAGATATCGCCTTTCACCAGGGCTTCCACCGCCGCTTGATCCTCGGCCTCAAAGATGCCAAACACGTGGGTGCTCCCCTCCGTAGGCCCCAGGGTGACCAAGGTGCCCGCCTCTTTGAGGGCCTGGAGCCCCGCCAGATGGGCTTCGCGAAAGGGGGCGCGTTTGTCTGTGGCGTTCTCGCAGTAGGTGCCCCAAAGAACGAACTTGGCCATGGACTTCAACCGACCTGTAGGCCCGTACACAAGGGTGAACCTAGGGCCGGGGTTTCGGGGCCCAAACCTGGTAGAAGGGAGGGGAAATGGGCTCTTGGTTATGGGATTGCGCTCGATGCTGCTTGTCTCCCTTGCTTTGGTGGCGGCAGCGCCCATGGGAGCCCACGCTGGCGACAACATGATGGATCAAATGGTCCGCAAGTTTTGCCTGCAGGCCGTGAACAAGGAGGTGGCGGATTCCGGTAAGCCGGCCCCGGTTGGCATGCAGCCCTTTACCTGCGATTGCGTGGTGCAACAGATGAAACTGAAGCAAAGCATCGATTCAGCCAAGGCGATCTGCAAGGCCAAGACCACCGAGAAATTCGGGGTTTGAGCCGGGCCCAATGATGGAGATCCCTGGGCCAGTTCCCCAGGCCGCGGGTTCCTTGGATCGGGTGCTGAAGCCTGTGATTGCCGAGCTGGGGGGCTGGGTGAGCGCTACCCCTGGAACCCTCTCCCTGGCCCAGGGCATGGTGGGCTGGAGTCCGCCTGATGGGGTGTTGAGCGCCCTGGCGGAGGCTCTCCAAGACCCTGGATCGGGCCTGCATCGCTATGGAGCTGTGCAAGGGGAGCCCCCTTTGCTGGACGCCATCCAGCGCCAGCTCGGCACACACCACAATCTCGATTTGGCGGGCTCCACGTTGTGGGTCACCGCCGGCAGCAACATGGCCTTCTCGGCGATGGCCCAGGTGGTCTGTGGAGCCGGAGCAGCGGAGGGCGCTGAGGTGATCCTGCCGTTGCCCTACTACTTCAACCACGTGATGGCGATCCAGCTGGCGGGTGGCCTACCGGTGCCCGTGGATGCGGGTTTGATTCCTGATCTGGAGCGCTTAGAAGCAGCGATCACGCCCCGCACCCGGGCGATCGTCACCGTGTCGCCCAACAACCCCAGTGGTCTGGTAATCCCCCAGCGGGTGCTGGAGGCGGTTAATGCCCTGTGTGCCGAGAGGGGGTTGTTCCACATCAGCGATGAAGCCTATGGCGCTTTTGTGTATGGCGATGAGCCCCATTGGAGCCCGGGATCGGCTCCCGGCAGCAGTACCCACACCATCTCGCTCCATTCCCTATCCAAGGCCTATGGCATGGCCGGCTGGCGGGTTGGCTACATGGCCGCACCCAAGCAGCTCACGGCGGCCTTGGCGAAGGTGCAGGACACGGTGTTGATTTGTCCACCTGTGCCGATTCAGCGGGCGGCGGTGGCGGCTTTGCAGGCGGGCCCGGCCTGGGTGGCGCCAAGGGTTGGGGCCTTGGCCGACCGCCGCCGGCAACTGCTGGCAGCCGTGGCGGAGCAGCAGGCCAAGGGCCTGCCGGTGCGCTTCCTTGCCGAACCGGATGGGGCGTTTTACGCCCTCCTCCAGATCACCCCAGGGCAAGGGCAGCTGGACGCCGACACCTTGATGCGTCGCTTGGTCTTGGAGCACCGGGTGGCGGCGGTGAGTGGGGCCAGCTTTGGGCTCCATCGGGACAGCCATGGCTTGGTGTTGCGCTTGAGCTACGGCTTGCTGGATGGGGACGATTTGGAAGAGGCGCTGCGGCGGCTGTTCTTTGGCATTGCAGAGATCCTGCATGGGGCCTGAGTTTTGCGACCTTGGAGATTCGACTTAGGCGTTACGGCGAAAGATCAGGGTGCGGTTGTTGGCTGGCATCACCACATCGGCCACGGGACTGAGCCCCAGGCCCTTGGCCTGTGCGCTGATGATCACCGCATCGCGCACCCCCATGGCTGGATCGAGGCTGCGGAGGTGCAGGTCAAAGTCAACGTTGCTCGCCGCCGTGGGGATGCCGTGGTCGCAGAAGGGGCCGTAGAGCAGCAGGAGTCCCCCCGGGACCAGCACGCCAGCGGCACCTGCGAGCAGATCCGGCACGGATGAGGCCGGCATGATGTGGGTGGTGTTGGCGGTGAACACCGCATCAAAGCGTTGATCGGGCCAATCGACGGGCGCGCTGACATCGAGGGCGATCGGCATCAGGATTTGGGAGCCAGGGGCTAGGCCAGAGCCCCCTTCCAGGGCAATGCGCTCGCCGAGGCCGGCTTGATTTGCTTCCAACTCACTGGTTTGCCAAGCCAATCCGGCCATGGATTGGGCAAAAAACACGGCGTGTTGACCGCTGCCAGATCCCACCTCCAGCACCTGGGCCCCTGGCGGCAGCCAATCCTGCAGAACGGCCAGGATTGCTTCTTTGTTGCGCTCGCAAGCGGCAGAAAACAGCATGGGTTGGGGGGTGCCCCTAACGATCCAGTCCTAGAGATCCATACCCTGGCGCAGCTCGGCGCAGAAATGGCCGGCTGCTGAGGCCACCGCAGCTGGATCACCACCGCTGGCATGGGCGGCGGCCATCACCTTCACCAAGGCGCTACCCACGATGGCGCCATCGGCACCCCAGTCGCGCACTTGCCTGGCTTGCTCGGGGGCGGAAATGCCAAAACCCACGGCCACCGGTGTGCCGCCTTGGGCCTTGAGCTGACCCACCAGGGTCCCCACCCGGGTATCCAGGTTGGTGCGCACCCCGGTGACGCCGGTCACACTCACCAGGTAGGTGAAGCCGCGGCTGGCGGCGTGGATACGGGCCATGCGTTCGGCTGGGGTGGTGGGAGCCACCAGAAGCACCAAATCCAGCCCATGGCTCGCGGCGATCTGGGAGAGCTTTTCGCCTTCCTCCAAGGGGAGGTCGGGCACCACCAATCCGGCGGCTCCGGCCGCGGCGGCATCGCGGCAGAAGGTGTCCATGCCCCGGTTGAGCAGGGGGTTGCTGTAGGTGAACAGCACCACCGGCATGGCGAGCTCGCCTTTGAGGCTGGTGAGCATCTCCAGCACCGTTGCGGGGGTGGTGGCAGCGGCGAGGGCGCGGCTTGCGGCAGCCTGGATCACCGGACCATCAGCCAAGGGATCGCTGTAGGGAATGCCGAGCTCAACCATGTCGGCGCCATGGGCCTGGAGGGCGAGCAAGGTGGCCCGGGTGGTGGCCAGATCCGGATCGCCGGCCATCAGAAATGGCATCAGGGCGCAGCGGCCTTGCTGGCGCAGATCGCTGAAGCGCTGCTGAATCGGGGTGGCAACGGCAGACACAGCGCTCATTGGGGCTCGCGAAGAGGTGAGCCTATGCGGCGCTCTCTGGGTTGGCTGGGTTGTCCACCTCTAACTGGCCCGTTTCCCTGAGAAGCCGCTCTTGCTCGTCGGGGCTGAGGGCATCGAATTTGGCCTGCAGCTGTTCGTTGGTCAGGGTGTCGTAGGCCTCGCGGTAGCTGCGCCGCTGCTGCATGTAGGTCATGTTGCCGGTGAGGGCCCGGAACAGGTAGCTGCCGGTCCAGCCCAGCACCAGCACCGTGAGCACCGCTGAGGTGGCGATGCCGGCAGAAAAGCCTTCCAGCCCGTTGGCCTGGAAGAGGGCGTAGCCAAGGCCGCCGAGCGCAAAGACGCCCAGCCCGAGCAGGATGGCCTGGGCGCGGTTCACCTAGGTGACCTCGCCATGGCCGGCCATGCGCAGGTTGATGAACGGTGCAAACAGGATCAGTCCAGGGAAAAACAGAAACACCAGCCCGTAGACGCCTAGGCGTTCAAATTTGCCCATCACGGTCCAGCGCTTGACCATCCAGGCGTAGAGCGCCAAGGGCACCGCCACCAGGTAGGTGCCACCGAGAACCACGTAGGCCGCTAGTACCAGCAGGGTTTCCTGGCTGATCGAATTCAGGAACCCAGGCAGGGGCACGGCTGACAACGGCGTGGATGGTTCGAATTTAGGATGCCTTGGCCAGGGGGCATGGCGGAATGGCATACGCAGCGGACTTAAAATCCGCAGGCCGCAAGGCTGTGGGGGTTCAAGTCCCCCTGCCCCCATCGTTTTCTGGAATACAGCTACTATTTGGTTGTTAGGCCAAAATCCGCACGCCCTGCGCGTCAAGACCTGCGGTAGGCCCAATCTCCTCAGAATCTTTCCCGGAAGGGTTTGCTGTCTCTGCGGTGCGTTTTCATAGTTCTCACTGTTGTCATGTCGTTTCGATTTCCTTTTTTTGTGCTGCGCCAGCGTCAAGCCCTCGCCAGCTCCACCAAGCCCAGTTTCCCGAGTTGTTTCCTGGCGGCAAAGCCCCTAGCTGCTCAGTCCAGTGGCCCGATTACCTGGGAGGAGTTGCTCGGCCAGCGCTGAGCGCCTGGCCTATGCCAGATCGGCCTAGGGCGATGTGGTTGAAAACACCTCTCTGGGTGTGGGTCGCCTTCAGGATTGCTTTTTTAAGCTGACCCCCCATGACCCTGCTCCTCGGCGATACGGTCCCCGATTTCACCCAGGATTCCCAGCTGGGGCCGATCAACCTCTACGACTTCGCTGGCGACAGCTGGGTTGTGCTGTTCTCCCACCCCGCCGATTTCACGCCGGTCTGCACCACTGAGTTGGGCGAGGTGGCCAAGCTGCGCAGCGAGTGGGATCAGCGCAATGTCAAAACCCTGGCCCTGAGTGTGGATACGGCTGAAAGCCATAAGGGCTGGATCCCCGACATCAACGAAACCCAGGGCACCACGGTCGATTACCCGATCTTGGCTGACGGCGATAAGAAGGTGAGCGACCTTTACGGCCTGATTCACCCCAACGCCCTCAACAACCTCACGGTGCGCTCGGTGTTCATCATCGATCCCAACAAAAAGCTGCGCCTGCTCATCACCTATCCGGCGAGCACGGGCCGCAACTTTGATGAGATCCTGCGGGTGATTGACTCGCTGCAGCTCACCGACCACCACGCGGTGGCCACCCCGGTGAACTGGAAGGACGGTCAAGACGTGGTGGTGGTGCCTTCGATCTCCACCGAGGACGCCCGCGCCAAATTCCCCAAGGGCGTCACCGAGGTCAAGCCCTACCTGCGCACAACCCCCCAACCCAACCGCTGATCAGGGGCCTTTCTGGATCGGATTGGCCGGGATCCCGGCTCCACTCGATCCAGGGAATGGGGCCGGCCCGCTTGGCGCCCCATAGGCGTTTGGTTCCGCTCCATTCTTCTGGTTCTCGGGTATCCCAGAGGTGCAGGTTTGGCTTGCTTTGGGCTAAGCGCACCAGCTGGGTGCCGGCGATCCCAAAGCCATCGCGCAAGGCATCGACCGCGATCAGTGCCTCTTCCCGAGGGTCATTGGTTTGCACTTGGCTATCCATGGCGAAGCACAGATTGTCGGTGCCCAGACTTTTTGGAATTGATCATGAAAAAGCCCCTCCGACAAAGGAGGGGCTTACAGGGATTTGTGTGTGGGGTGCAGCTTGCGCTGCGTTGAGGTGAGTGAGGAGTTGGTCTTTGAGAAATGCCTTCGTGGCCTGACCGAAAGATCAGAACTTAAAGGTGGTTTGGATCACGCCACCCCAACCGGTGTAGGAAAGAGCGGATGCAGCGTTGCTGGTTTGGGTGTTGATGCCCGAGCCATAGAACACAGCAGGAGTGATGGAGATGTTGTCGGTGGCTTGGATCTTGTAGAAGAACTCCCACAGCCAAGGGCTGCTGCCGGAGGCGCCTGCAGCATTGGCGGGCTGGCCGATGGAAATGCCCGCCGAGTTGGATTTCACGAAGGCATCTTCCCATTGGAAGCCCACGCTCCAAGAGCGTGAGGATTGGGCATTGGCCCGGGCTGCAAGTGCTGTTGTGCCTGGATTTCCATCCACGAAGGTATAGCCGTAGCCGGCACTGATCGAAGGGAGGAAACCCGTTTTCTTGGGCTGCCAATAGGCGCTGAAGGCGATGCTGTTGCTGTACTGGCCACCAGCAAGTGCATCACCAGCAACGCCGTTACCCACACGCGCGGCGGCGGAGTTTTGGGTGCCGTAGCGGTAACCGAAGGCAGCACCCCAATTGCTGGCCTTGTAGCCGATCTGGGCCAGGGCGTTGAGCCCGGAGACGTCGTTAAAGACGCCGTCAGCACTGGAAGCAGCGCCAGAGACACTGGTGCCTCCACTGCTGCCAGCGATGTAGTTGGCGTTGAAGATCCAGGCGGGCTGGCCTTTCTTGACTTTCTGCTGCCATTGGAGGCCCACGCCGGCGCCGGTGGCCTTGTTGTAGACACCGGGGGCACCGGCCAGGCCAGTGAAATCAAGGATCTGGGATCGATAGGCCGTGGGCAACCAACTGAGTTCCGTGTTCCGCACCAAGGCACCAATGGTGAGTTTGGTGGTTTGGTTGACCGGGAAGGTGTAGTAAAGCCGGTCAATGGTGACGGCGTTGTTTGTCGTGGCTGCCTTGTCTAGGAAGAAGGGGTTGCCACCACCTGTGGAAGTATTTGTGTTGTTAATTGTGCTACCGGCGTTGCCCAGGGGCAGGCTGCTGAAGTTACCGGCGCGTAGGCGGGTACGTAGTAGGTCTTTGCCGGTGTAGCTGGTATCGAAGTTCAGGCGAACGTCGTAGTTAAACGTCGTGTTGCCGACTGAACCTGAGGTGGTGCCTTTGTTCTGATAGCCGAAGTTGGGAACGCCACCCAGGAAGAAGCTGGCTTCACCGCTAAGTTTGGTGGTGGTGGAGAACTGTTGGGCTTCCAGTTTGCCCACTTTTTTGTCGAGGCCGTCGACCCGGCCCTTGATGGTGGCGAGCTCGACTTTGAATTCGCTGAGTAGTTTTTGCAGCTCGTCAGTTGCTTCGGTGACCCGATCCAGGCAGGAATTGAGAAGGGCGGCAGCTTCATAGCGGCTCAGGGCCTGCTTGCCTTTGAAGGTGCCATCGGGATAGCCAGCCACGCAGCCGTACTTCTCCACCAGGTTGCTCAGGGCCTGATAGGCCCAGTCGGTGGGCTGCACATCCGAGAACTGGTTGACGCTGGTCACCTGGTTGCGGGAAGCCCACGCCTTGATGGTGTCGACGTCTTGCTGCTGGGTGTATTCAGCGATGGCTGCGCGGCCCCCTAGGGCGGCGATTTCTTGGGCAGAGGCGGCCATAGGGGCCACCAGTCCGGTACCAGCCAAAGCCAGTACAAGCTTTTTAGAAAGATTCATCGGGTCCTCACACCGATAGGAAGGCTTCACGAAGGAAGCACATAAACCCTATCGACGAATCGTTCTATGCAGCGTTGCTGCGGCAACGTGAGGCTGCCGCGCTGTGTGTTCCTGGCCACATGAGATCAGTGCCTAGCGCTGTGAAGCCTGATTGCTTGTCTCGATGGAGCTCACTACTCGGTTTCTGTTTCCAGGCTGCGCGCTTTTTTGTCTTGCTCGAGGAGCCGCTCCACGACCATCTTGAGCAGTAGCGAGACCACGCCAACACCCCCTAAAACCATGGCCGCGCCAAAGGCCAATTCGGTGTTGTATTGCTTGTAGGCATCCTCCACAAACAGGGGCAGGGTTTGGGTTTGGGAGGCGATGTTGCCGCTCACCACAGACACGGCTCCAAATTCACCCAGGGCCCTGGCCGTGGTGAGAATCAGGCCGTAGAGGGCAGCCCAGCGCACCGAAGGCAGGGTGACCTTCCAAAACACCTGCCAGTCGCTGGCCCCAAGGGTTTTGGCGGCTTCTTCCTGCTCCCAACCCTCCTCCTCTAGTAGGGGAATCACCTCTCTGGCCATAAAGGGGAAGGTCACGATGATCGTGGCCAGCACAATCCCCGGAGTTGAGAAGAGGATTTTCCAGCCCAGGCTGTTCACCACGCCGGCAAGCAGGCCATGGGAGGGGGAATAGAGCAGCACCAGCATCAGGCCCACCACCACCGGTGAGATCGAGAAGGGCAAGTCGATCACGCTGAGCAGCAAGGCTTTGCCCTTGAATTTTTTTCGGGCTATGGCCGTTGCTGCCGCCAGGCCAAACACCGTATTGGCGGGCACCGCGATGCAGGCTGTAATCAGGGTGAGCCGCAGGGCTGAACGCAGATCTTCCGATTCAAAGTTTTCCAGAAAGGGCCCAATCCCCTTGGCAAAGGCCTGAACCACCACGGAGACGGCGGGCAGCAGGATCACCACGGCCACATAGAGACAGGCCACGATCGCGATCAAGGCGGGTGTGGTGGATTTGAGCCGGTTACCCAGCGTCGGTTTAACCCACCGCGCTGGTTTGATCGATTCAAGCGGGGGAATAACAAATGGCATGGGTTTAATTGCCTTGGTAACGCTGACCCCAGACCTGGATCAGGTTGATGGCCAGCAGACTCACCAGGGAAAAGAGCAGCATCACCGTGCCGATCACGGTGGCACCGTTGATGTCGTACTCCTCCAGTTTCTGCACGATCAAGGTGGGGGTAATGAGGTCTTTGAAGGGCACATTGCTGGAGATCATCACCACCGAGCCGTATTCGCCCACGGCCCTGCTGTAGCCCTGGGCCACGCCCGCCAGGAGTGCGGGCGTCAGCTGAGGCAAAACCACCCGCCAAAAGGTTTGCCCCTTGCTGGCACCGAGGCACCAGGCGGCTTCTTCCTGCTCCTTTTCCAGGGCGCGCAGCACCGGTTCCACCGTGCGCACCACGAAGGGAAGGGAGATGAACACCATGGCGATGGCCACCCCGATGGACGTAAACGCCACCTTGATGCCAAACAGGTTGTAGAGCGGACCCCCCAGCCAGCCTTCTTCGCTGTAGACGGCAGTCAGGGCCAGGCCCGCCACGGCCGTGGGCAGGGCGAAGGGCAAATCGATCAGGGCATCAAGCAGCTTCTGGCCAGGGAAGCGGCAGCGGATCAGGGCCCAGGCAATCACCAGGCCAAACACCCCATTGATGATGCTGGCCAAAAAAGCGAGGCCAAAACTCACCTTGTAGGTGGCCACGGCTTCGGGGCTGGTGGCCGCTTCCCAAAAGCCTGCGGGCCCAACGCCTGCCGCCTTGAGCAACATGCCCCCCAGGGGCAAAAACAGCACCAAACCCAGATAGAACCAGGTGATGCGCCACGACCAGCTCGGCAGCTTGACGCCTGGGAAGCGTTGTGGGCGCCGCTGGCGCGACAGGGCAGCAGTCATGGCGCCGTCAATCCGTTGCCGTCGACCGTAACACCGATCCCAGGACCAAACAACGGTTCTTGACCGGGTTTACGGAGTTTCCTGTAGACTTGGGGCGTTCTTGGCCGGCTCTCCTGAGGCTGCCTGAGGGCCAAACTGTTCCAACTTTTCTACCGCTCAGGCTCGATGGGAATCCGGGTTTCCAGTGTTACCAAGAACTTTGGCGACTTCCGGGCCGTCGACGATGTGAGTGTCGATGTGGAAACCGGATCGCTGGTGGCTCTGTTGGGACCTTCGGGATCGGGCAAAAGCACCTTGCTGCGCTTGATTGCTGGGCTTGAGCAGCTCGATCAAGGCCGCATCTGGATTACCGGCGAAGAGGCCACCGAGCGCTCGGTGCAAGATCGGGAAGTGGGTTTTGTCTTCCAGCATTTTGCGTTGTTTAAGCACCGCACCGTGCGTCAAAACGTGGCCTTTGGCCTTGAGCTGCGCCGTTGGAAAAAAGAGGCCATCAAGCGGCGGGTAGATGAGCTGCTCGAATTGGTGCAACTCCAGGGCTATGGCAGCCGCTACCCCTCCCAGCTATCCGGTGGCCAGCGCCAGCGGGTGGCTCTAGCCAGGGCTTTGGCGGTGCAGCCCCGGGTTCTTCTGCTCGACGAGCCCTTCAGTGCCCTGGATGCCAAGGTGCGCAAGGAGCTGCGGGCCTGGCTGCGCAATCTCCACGATGAGATGCACGTCACCACGGTGATCGTGACCCACGACCAGGAAGAGGCCATGGAGGTGGCCGACAAGATTGTGGTGATGAACCACGGCAAGGTGGAGCAGATCGGCACGCCGGCCCAGATTTACGACCACCCGGCCACGCCCTTTGTGATGAGCTTCATCGGGGCTGTGAACGTGCTCCCCCAGGGAGCCATTCAGGTGGGCGTGGGCCCTGGCCAGACCCCAGGCCAGCATTCAGAAGGAGACGGCCAGATGTTTGTGCGCCCCCACGATGTGGAGGTGTTCATTGAGGCCCAAGACGGCACGGTCCCCGTCGAGCTGCGGCGGCTGAGCCATATGGGCCGCGATCTCCAAGCCGAGCTGGTCCTCGCCGATGGCCAAGTGGTGATGGCCCAGATTCCCCGGGATCAGATCAACTACGCCAGCCTTGACGTGGGACGGCGTTTGCACATCCGCAGCCGCGAAGCCCGCTCCTTTGTGCCGGATTACAGCATTTAGGCCTTGATTGGCTTGGGGCTCATCGATCTACCCATTAATCAGGGTGCAGGCGCCGCTCGAGCTGAATCCAGCTGGCTGCCCCAGCAAGAGCTGCTACGAGCCATAGCCAACCGTGCAGGCTGAAGCTCATCACGCCGCCAAGAAAACCACTGACGTTGCAGCCGTAGGCCAGAAAACCGCCAAAACCCATCAACCAACCCCCGGCGAGAGAAAGCCAAGGTTTGGCTTTTTGGACGGCTATAGGTCGCCCATCTGCGGCTGGGAGGGCGAATGCTTCCTGGCTGCGTTTTTTGGTTGTGTTCTTGGTTGGAAGCCAGCCGGTGATCCAGGCCCCTGCGATCACTCCCAGATCAATGACAACGGCGTCGTGCTGCCACCACTGACTGGGGCTGCTGAGCAGGGCTGAGCGGGCAGGGGTAGCCCAGAACTCGCTCGATTCTGGCGTCCAGCCGGCCGCGTGGGCCAAATGGGCTCCCGTAAGAGCGAAGCCCCAGAGCACCTTCCAGGGTTCGCCTGTCACCACAAACACAGCCAAGGCCAGGCCGGCCAAGCCCAGGGCTCCTTGCAGGAGCTTGGGTTCAGCGCCCCATGGCAGGCGTAAATCCTTGCGGCTCCAGGCCCACACCCCCAGTACCAAAACCCCCACCAGCCCCAACTGCAAGGCGAGGGCCGCGGGTAGGGGAAGAATCTTGAGGAGTTGGACTGGAGGACGGCCTAGGGGGCTGAGGTTCTCAAGCCAGGGCCTTGCCAAGCTTGCCGTGAACACCCCAGCCACCAGCCCCAGCAAGGTGAGGCTAAAGGCAGCATTGGGCCTGGAGGCGGAGGCCAGGGTGCCGCTTCCGCAGCGACCGGCCATCACCATGCCAACCCCAAAGAAAAAGGCACCCCCCGCGTTGGTGAGATTGAGGGGCGCCTTGAGGAGTCGCAATGGCAGGCCAAAGGGCTCTTGAAGGCTCAGCAGCCCACTGGATCCGACCAGCAGCAGCGTCAGAAGCAGGATCAGGGGATAGAAAGCCCTCGGATCCCGGTCTTCGAGCAGGCGCCTGAAGGCACTGCAAAAGCCGAAGCGGTGGTGGACCAAAACCCAGCCAATCGCACAACCGAGTAGCCACACAACCCCAAGCTTGGGGTCTACCTTGGCCCAGGCCACGGCGGCTGCCACCACTGCCGAAAAGGCGATCCAGCTGGGCTTGATCACCGTTTTTTCTTGGCCTGAACCTTGGCCGGAGCCTCATCAACTCCGCTGTCGCAGGCCACCGCAATCAAGGGGGCTGCCAGTCCTAGGAGCAGGAAGGCTGGCGCAACAGCTCGGAGCAACCAGTGACCCATGGGATTCAGTTTTTGACGCTGGGATCAGGGCCAGTTTGCACAGGGTAATTGGTGGCGCTGTACTCGGTCCAGGAGCCCTCATAGACGCGCACATTGGGATAGCCCAAGAGGTGCTTGAGCACCACATATTGGAGGCTGGCTTCACGGCCTGTGCTGCAGGAAATGATCACGGTTTTATCCGGGGTCACGCCACGGCTTTCAAACAGTTTGCGCAACGCTTCAACTGATTTGAACTTGTGGGGATTCTGTAGAGCTTCGGTGGGGTTTTTGGCCTCCGTAGCGCTTTGCCAGGTGATGTTAATCGCACCTGGAATGTGGCCGTTGCGGATGAAGGTTTGGTCGGTTCCCTCGTATTGGGCCTTGGGCCTGGGATCGACAATCACCACATTGGGCTTGCCAACCAAGGGCAGCAACTCTTTTAGACTGATGGAAATCGTGTTGACGGAAGTGGTTTTAAAGGGAACAATCTTGTAGGTCGGGAAGCGCTTGGTGGTGGGAAGTTCGGCGGCTTTGTAGCCACTAAAGCCGCCATCAAGGATGGCAACTTTTGGAACGCCACTTTTTTCTAGGATGTAAGCCACCAAGGTGGCACCCAGCACATTGGTGCCATCGGAGTAAACGATCACCGAATCCTTGTTGGAAACACCAGCCTTGCTCAGCAAGTTCGCTAGATCACCCGCGGGCCAGATCTGGTATGGAAGGGTGCCATTGGGCCCCCGGAAAGCTTGCTCGGAAATGTGTACAGCCTTAGGTAGGTGGCCGCTGAGGTAATCGAGGGGCGGCACGGGGCGTACATCCAGCACTTTCCATTTACCGCTGTTCACATTGGCACTGGCATCGGCTGGAGATACCAGGGTGATTTCGGTGGATGCGGAAGCCCTCGATGCCACCGATAGGGGCAGCAGGCCGGTAATCGCCAGGGTGGTGAAGCTGGTTGCCAGGTTGCGACGGAAGAGGTGAAAGAGGCCCATGCCGATAATTCGAAAATTCAGGTTGAATTGAAAATGAGTTTAAAAAAATCTGAGCGGGTTACGTGTAGTCTTGACTACTTTGAGGTCTGGTTAGAACTCCTCCAGGCTCTCAGACGGCCCGCGTTCATGGAAGTCTCTGATGTGGGGCCTCGCGGTGAAATCTAATTTGCTGCGGGATCGGGAAACCCCATTCGGTTGCCGCTTTTAATAGTTCCAAAGGGGGGAAACAACCTGGGGATTGAGATCCCGCTGTTTGCGAGTAACAATCCTGCTGATGTGGCTGGGCTTTCGGATCCGGCTCGATAGCGGTGCCTTGGCCCAGCTTGACCATCCCTTGGCTTAGGCCACTGCAATGGCTCAGGCCAAGGACGTTGCGGCCAGCCCCTTGTCGTTAAAGACGCCCTCAAAGAGCACCGAACTCAAGTAGCGCTCACCGGAATCGGGCAGCACCACCACGATCGTTTTGCCGGCAAAGGCTTCTTCTTTCGCCAGGCGCAAGGCAGCCACCGCGGCAGCACCACAGGAAATGCCAGCCAGGATCCCCTCTTCTCGCATCAGGCGCCGGGCCATGGCCACCGCCTCCTCATCGCCCACCGTTTCCACCCGATCCACCACCGACAGATCCAGGTTGGCGGGCACAAAGCCAGCCCCAATCCCTTGGATTTTGTGGGGTCCGGGCTTCACGGGATCACCGGCGCGGGTTTGGCTAAT
>CALSBG010000020.1:0-36052 GCA_943373125.1 Synechococcus sp. UW140 | reverse complement strand
GTCAGCCAGGAAATCCGCGCTGCAGAAGATCCCGAATTCGAGACCTTCTACACCAAGAACATCCTGCTGAATGAAGGCCTGCGTGCCTGGATGGCACCGGCTGACCAGCCGCACGAAAACTTCATCTTCCCTGAAGAGGTACTGCCCCGCGGCAACGCCCTTTGATCTCCAGTTGATCGAGCCAGGCGCCCCGCGGGGCGCCTTTTTTTTTGGCTACTCTTTGCGAGTTCTGTCAGCAGTGACGGGGCGTCCAGCCTCCGGGTTGGGTGCCGTATCCGCCGCCGGCTGGCGCCATCCAAACCGGAGGAGGTGCCCGTGAGTTCCAGTTGTTTCACCCAGGGTCTGCTGATCGTGGAGAACGCCGGCTGATTTCGGCCCAAGATCCCTGATCACAGGTATCGCAAACCAGCGGTTCCGCGGCAAAGCGGACCCGACGAGAGCCCCCAGAGAGCCCAGTCCCTGTGACTGCAGCTGTCTGGGGGCATCGTTTTGGTGAAGTGTGGGGCGGCGGGTTGTCGAGGCCATTCTGTTCTCTGTCACATGGCCCATGGGTGGTCGCGGATGATTGGGTAACAATGAATAAGGCGCATTGCGCCATCTCGTGTGAGGAACCCCATGAAACTCTTTAAGCAACTGTTGGTTGCGCCTGCCGCCCTGGGCCTGCTGGCTCCTGTGGCCGCTAACGCTGCCGACCTCAACATCAACGGCGTCAGCAAGTACGCCGCTGACGAGCAAGTCACCAGCATCAGCCAGTTCGCTGATGTCAAGCCCACCGACTGGGCTTACCAAGCACTTTCCAACCTGATCGAGCGCTACGGCTGCGTCGCTGGTTATCCCAACGGCACCTTCAAGGGTGCCCAGGCGATGACCCGTTTCGAAGCAGCTGCCCTTCTCAACGCTTGCCTCGATCGCGTTACCGAAACCACTGACGAGCTCAAGAAGCTCATGACCGAGTTCCAAAAGGAACTCGCGATCCTCAAGGGCCGTGTGGATGGCCTCGACGCCCGCGTGGGCGTGCTGGAAGCCAACCAGTTCTCCACCACCACCAAGCTGAAAGGCGTTGCGGTGATGACCCTCGGTGGCTCCTCTAACGGCCGTACAGCCCAGTCTGCTTTCAACGAGGCATTAGGGCTTGGTACCGGTGTCCAAGACCACATCAGCTTCAACTACGACGTCAAGCTGAACCTGGACACCAGCTTCACCGGCAAGGACTTACTGCGCACCACCCTGCGGGCTAACAACTTCCAGAACAGCGTCTTTGGCGCCCTTGGCAATATTGCCTTGGCAGATGCCTCCAACCCCTCCAACGTGGGTACGGATGGCGTGGCCCTGAACCGCCTGTTCTACCAATTCCCCGTGGGTAAGGGTTTCACTGCCACCTTCGGTGCCAAGGTTCGTCAGGACGACATGCTTGCCATGTGGCCGTCTGCTTATAACGCCGATGGCATCCTCGATCGCATGACCTACGCCGGTGCTCCTGGCGCCTACAGCCTCAACCTGGGCGCTGGTGCCGGTCTGTCGTACAAGAATGCCAATGGCTTCAACCTGAGCGCCATTTACATCTCCAACCAGCTTGAGTCTGGTAACAGCGCCACCAACATTGCCGCTGCCACTAGTGGTGTCCTTTCAACTGTGGAAGGCGGTATTGGCTCGGCCTCTGCCACCACCCTTCAAGTTGGCTACGCCAAGCAGAACTGGGGTATGGCCTTCGCCTACAACTACATCAATGCTGCCTCCAGCATCGCGCTTAACGATCTCAACGCTACCTACAACACACGCGGCTCCAACAACCTGGGCTTCAGCGCCTATTGGCAGCCAAAGACAACCGGCATCATCCCTTCGATCAGTGCTGGCGTAGGAACCACCTACCTCAACGGTGGTGGCAGCGCTACCACTTGGCAGGCTGCTCTTCAGTGGTCTGATGCTTTCATCAAGGGCAACGCCCTGGGTATGGCCTACGGCGACACCCAAGTTGGTGGTACTGATCAAGGTACCTATGCCTACGAACTGTTCTACAAGTTCCAGGTCACCGATAACATCGCCGTGACTCCTGCGTTCTTCTGGGTTGACAACGGCGGCACCAACAACGCCAGCGTCGGCGGCTTGGTCAAAACCACCTTCAAGTTCTGATCTTGAGCGGGCTCCTTTGGAGTTCGCCCCAGTCAAAACCGGGCCTGGTTCCTCACACATTTCCAGGCCCCCCTGCTGACCAGAAGAGTCCTCTCCTTCTCATCTCTTTTGCTCAATCAACCCCGGCGGAAGCTGGGGTTTTTTATTGGCCATCGAATCGCCGATGATAGGGGCCCTTGCTGGGTGTTCCTTTGCCGCATCCGTCCCTTACGGCCGATCCCTATCGGGTGTTGGGCGTTTCGCCCCAGGCCAGTGGCGCCGAGATCAAGGCGGCCTACCGCACCCTGGTGAAGCAGCACCATCCAGATGCGGGGGGTGATGCCACCACAATCCTGGCCCTCAATGCCGCCTGGGAGGTGCTGGGGGATTGCGAGCGCCGCGCCGCTTTTGATCGAGGCTCAATCGGGGCGGGGGTCGGGGGTGGTTTTCCAGGGGGGCCAGGGGGATCGGCGCCGTCCTCGTCCTCCGGCATGGGCAGCAAGCGGCGAAGACCCAAGGGCAGTACCGCAGACCATGCAGCACTGGAGTTCTGGATGGCCAGCGTCTATGCGCCGATTGATCGCGCTTTGGGCCAGGTGATCAACCCTTTTGCTGCCCAGCTCAAACAGCTTTCCGCTGATCCCTACGACGATCAATTGATGGAGCTGTTTTGCACCTATCTCGAGCAATCCCAGCAGAAAATGCTCAAAGTAGAAGCCCTTTATCGCTCGGCAATGGCTCCTTTACTCGCTAGGGAATTTTACCTGCAGCTGTATCACTGTTTTGCCCAGGTCAATGATGCGCTCGTGGATTTGGAGCGCTACACCATGGGATACGTGGATTCTTATTTACGCGATGGCCGCGAGTTGATGAGAGAGGCCAAGCGTTTGCGCACAGCCCTCCATCAGGCCAAGCGGGCTTTTGGCTAATCAGCAAGCTTCCAGTTGATCCAGGCGCAGCCATACATCGGGGACGGGCCTGCGCCAGCGCAGCTGGGCATAGTCACCCTTGAGGGCCAGAATTTCACCGGGGCCTTCAAAGATGTACTGGGGCGGTGTGGGATCGCTCGCTCCAGCTTCCGTGCTTCCCAGGTAGGCAGCCTGGCACACGCGCACCAGGCTGCCTTTCTTAAGCGGCGCCGGCGCAGGAGGGGCGCTGGCGGCTGGAGTGGCGATCGGGGTGAGGGAGGATGGGGTGGAGGGTGTTGCGTCCATGGCTACGGATCAAGCTCTGAAGCAGGCTAAATCGGCTTGACCCGCGTTGATCCCCCTGCCGGCGCCCTAGCCTCCCGGCACTGCGATCGGGGAGCTGCCTGTGCGTTTGTTGTTGCTGGGCTGCTCGGGTTTTGTGGGGCGCGAGTTGGTGCCCTTTTTGCTCGAACTCGGCCACACCATCACCGTGGTGAGCCGCCAAGGGCATCCCTTCCCAACCCTGGCCAGTGAGCGGCTGTCTTGCCTGCGGCTGGATCCATCGGATCCAACCTCCTGGCAGCACGACCGGCTGGAGATGGCCCTCTCCCAAGCCGATGGGGTGGTGAACCTGGCCGGTGAGCCGATCGCGGAGAAGCGCTGGAGCCCCTCCCATTGCCAGCTGCTTCTGCAGAGCAGGGTGCGCACCACCGAACTGCTGGTGGCTGCCATTGGCGCCCTCGAGAAGCGGCCCGCGGTGCTGATCAACGGCTCAGCCGTTGGGTTCTACGGCTCCAGCACCAGCGCCCACTTCACGGAGGCCAGCCCGGCCGGATCCGATTTCCTGGCGCAGATCTGCCAGCAATGGGAAGCGGCCTCAGCTCCGGCGAGCAGTCTCTGCCGCTTGGTCACCCTGCGAATCGGCATCGTGCTTGGCCCCGATGGGGGTGCCCTGGGCAAAATGCTGCCCGTGTTCCGCATGGGCTTTGGCGGGCCGGTGGGTTCGGGGCGCCAATGGATGAGTTGGATCCAGCGCCACGACCTCTGCCGGCTGGTCGCTGCAGCCTTAGAGGATTGCACCTATCAAGGCGCCTACAACGCCGTTGGCCCTGAACCCAGCACCATGGGGGCCTTTGCTTCAGCCCTAGGCCAGGCCCTGGGCCGCCCCAGCCTGTTGCCCGTACCGGGTCCGATCCTTCAGTTGCTCCTCGGTGATGGTGCCCAGGTGGTTTTGGAGGGCCAGCAGGTGCTCCCCCAGCGCCTGATCGACCAGGGCTTTGCGTTCCATTACGGCCAGCTCAGCGCTGCCCTCGCCGCTGCCACCAGCTCAACACGCCGCTGAGGATGGCGGCCCCCATCAGCAGGCCAATGGCTGGCGTAAACAGGGGTTCCCAGAGCCGTTGAAACAGCTCCAGGGGCGCCTCAATCTTTTGGCTGTGCAGGGTCACCGCCACGGCAAACCACAGGGCCCCGGCAATCACCACAAACACATCCACCACCAACACTGTGTCGAAGGCCCCTTTGATGCGCTGCAAGGTGGTGGGAGGTTCAGCCATGGTTTTGGCCTGACGCTGCGGGGATGCGCTCCATGATCGCTGTTGCGATCTGCGCGCTGCCGCCAGCAGCCCCAATGCGCTCGGCCCCAAGGGCGGCGAGCTGATGCTTCCAGCGGGGCCCAGCCTCCGGATCCGCTAGGGCGGCCAACTGCTCGGCAGCGAGATCGGCGGTGGCCTGCAGCACTGCCGATCTTCCGGGCTTACCCGGGGCGCAACTCACTCCTGGACCCAGTAGGCGCCGTTGGGCTTCCGCAAATTTCACCGTGAATTGGGGCCCACGCCCGCAAAGCTGCAGCACGGGCTTGCCGAGGCCAACGGCCTGTTCGCTGGCGGTGCCAGCACTGGCTAGGACCAGGCCAGCCCGATTCAAAATCGCCGCAAATTGGCCCCAGCCCAGCTCCACCTGCCAGGGCCCGCGGCGCAGCAGCGATCGGCTGGGGTCGAGCTGCCAGCCCAGGGGGTCGGCCATGGCTTCAATCGCTTCCGCGGTCAGGCTTGAAACCAAGGCCGCCTGGATCCGTAGGTTCTGTGGTTCTCCCAGGGTGATCGGTAGCCGGCTGACCACCTGCAGCATCAAGCCGAGGTTGTGGAGTGCCTCTGGCATGCGGCTGCCAGGCAAGAGGGCCAGGTTTTGGCCCTGGGGAGAGACTTGGCCAACTTCCATCACCCCGTCGAGGAAGGGGTTCCCCGCAAAGACCACCGGCTTGCCCACCTGGGCGCTGAGCTGGTGGGCCGTGAGGTTATCGCGGCTCCAGATCTGCACGATTCGTGGGGAGCGCAGCAGGGCCCCACAGGGCCAGGGCAGCCGCAGCTGGCCCTCGTAGTGGCTCGAATAGGCCACCAAGTACACCGCGGCCCCAGGCCCGCCCAGCCAGGCGCCGAGTACTGCCAGCAGGTCTCCCACGCCCACCACCCGCTCAAAGCGCTTGCGGTGGCGCGCCAGCCACAGCAGGCGGCTGAGCAGGTAGGTCCACTGGCCCTCCCTGATTTCCCGTAGTTGGCCCGCCAGGCTGGTGTAACCCAGGCCACCGGTGCTGCACTCCCGGGTGCGGCCCAACACAGGCACCCCCGCGTGGCGGTAGGGGCGGCCATGGCCTACCAGGGGCAGGGCTTCCACGGCGATGCCCCTGGCCATCAGTGCTTCGGCGATCTTGGCTCCACTGAGGTCTTCCCCGTGGCCGTTGCTGAGCAGCAGAACTGGCTTTTGGCGTGGTGCCTTCAAGCGGCGAGCCAGGCCTTCACCTTCTCCATGGCTTTCCAGCCGGGTTTGCGCTGCAGGCCATCGGCCATGGAGCCTTCCAATTCGGCGGCCATCTCAGGGGCCATCACCAGCACCCGTTGCACCGCTTCGATGTGCTCCCGCACGCCCTTGGCGCCGGTTTCGAGCATGGCCAGGCTGAGGTTGATCCGGGCCTGGGGATCCTGGGGGTTGAGGCGCACCGCCGTTTTGGCGGCCCTCAGGCCATCGAGGGGTTGGTTGTCGAGCAGCAGCAACCAGGCCAGGCAGGTCCAGCCGGCCGCTTGATTGGGCTGCTGGCGGGTGATGGTGAAGAAGTCCTCGATCACGTCGCCGGCTGCAGCTCCCGCTTGATAGCGGCCAATGGCTTGTTCAAACAGCGAACTGTCGCCGCCGGTTTCCTGATTGGGGTTGGAGGAGGCCGTCATGGCAGCGGCACGGGCATGGAGTGGGCTCAGATTCCCATGCCGGCAGCCGGTATGGGGTCAATTTTGGCCAGCGCCAGCCAACCCGCCACGACCTAAACCGCAAACGAACTGCCGCAGCCGCAGGTTTGGGTGGCGTTGGGGTTGGTGAAGTTGAAGCCGCCGCCAATCAGGGCCGAGGAAAAATCGAGCTGCATCCCGTAGATGTACAGCAGGCTCTTCGGGTCGCAGATCACTTGAAAGCTGGGGGCCTCGGCGGGTTCGTAGGTGTACTGCTCGTCGTCGCTGCGAATAGCGGGGCCATCCACAAAATCCATGGTGTAACTCATGCCACTGCAGCCGCCTGAGCGCACACCAACCCTCAGGATCTTGCCTTCGCCCTGCTGCTGCATCAGCGCCCCCAGCTGCTTCATGGCGGGTTCGGTGATCAAGATTCCCTTGCCGTCCTTTGCGGTGTGGGTGGCGGCGGTTTGGGCGGCTGGTGCGGCCTGGGGCTCAGCGACGGTATTCGGGATCATGGCTTCGGCCGCTAGGTTTTCGGACTCCAACTCTATGGACGACCCAGCCTGATTGGCCGATTGCCCAGCCTTCATGGCCCACTGGGATGGTCGAATCCATAGAGTCGCACCAGTTTGTAAGGCAAGAGGGTGCGCGTCGCCATCGTGGGAGCAGGCCTGGCCGGGCTGGCGGCGGCCGTGGATTTGGTTGACGCGGGCCACCAAGTGGACCTCTACGAGGCCCGCCCGTTCATGGGCGGCAAGGTGGGCAGTTGGGAAGATTCCGAAGGCAACCACATCGAGATGGGGTTGCATGTGTTCTTTTTTAACTACGCCAATCTTTTTGACCTGATGCGCAAGGTGGGCGCAATCGACAACCTGCTCCCCAAAGACCACACCCACCTGTTCGTCAACAAGGGCGGTGATCTAAGGGAGCTGGATTTTCGCTTCCCGATTGGGGCCCCTTTCAATGGTTTGAAGGCCTTTTTCACCACGCCCCAGCTGGATTGGCTGGACAAGCTCCGCAATGCCCTGGCCTTGGGCACGAGCCCGATCGTGCTGGGCTTGGTGAACTACGAGGCAGCCATGAAGGTGATCCGTGATCTCGATCGGATCAGCTTCCAGGATTGGTTCCTTGGTCACGGGGGCAGTCAGCAGAGCATCAGCCGCCTCTGGAATCCGATTGCTTATGCCCTTGGCTTCATCGATTGCGAGGCGATTTCAGCCCGCTGCATGCTCACCATCTTCATGATGTTTGCCTCGAAAACCGAGGCCTCCAAGCTCAACCTGCTCAAGGGTTCGCCCCACCGCTGGCTCACCGGTCCCATCCTCGATTACATCCAGCAGCGCGGTGCCAAGCTGCACCTGCGCCACCGGGTGAGTGAGGTCCATTTCGAGGGATGTCCAACCCCAGAGGGTGCCCCATCCCCAGAAGGTGAGGCCCCCAATCCCCGCGTCACCGGCCTCAGCTTGGGAACCCCCGACGGCGACATTCGCATCGAAGCGGATGCCTATTTGGCGGCCTGCGATGTGCCGGGCATCCAGAGGCTCCTGCCCGAGGCCTGGCGCCAATACCCCCAATTCGATGCCATTTACAAGCTCGATGCGGTGCCGGTGGCCACGGTGCAGCTCCGTTACGACGGCTGGGTCACCGAGCTTGGTGATACCCCGCAAGCCCAGGCCAACCGCAGCGATGTGGCCCATCCCGCTGGCCTCGACAACCTCCTCTACACGGCAGATGCCGATTTCAGCTGCTTCGCCGATCTGGCCCTCGCCAGCCCCGCCGATTACCGCAAGGATGGGGTGGGTTCGCTGCTGCAGTGCGTGCTGACCCCCGGCGATCCTTGGATTCCCAAGAAGACCGAAGAGATCGTGGCGGCCACCGACGCCCAGGTGCGGGCCCTGTTCCCTTCTGCGCGCCATCTCACGCTGGTTTGGAGCAACGTGGTCAAGCTGGCCCAGTCGCTCTATCGGGAGGCCCCAGGCATGGATCCCTACCGTCCGGAACAGCGCACCCCCTTTGCCAACTTCTTCTTGGCCGGCAGTTATACCAAGCAGGATTACATCGATTCGATGGAAGGTGCCACGATGAGCGGCCGCTTGGCGGCCGCTGTGATCCTTGATCAGCCCGTGCAGCTCGCTGCCAACCAAGCCACTTCCTGAGCACTTCCCATGGGCCGTTGGCTGGAACACAGTGTGACCTCCGAGATCCAGGCTCCCGTGGAGCAGGTCTGGGAGGTTTGGAGTGATCTGGAGGCCATGCCCCAGTGGATGCGCTGGATCGAATCAGTCACCACCCTCGACGACCCCGACCTCACCGATTGGACCCTCTCGGCCCAGGGGTTTCGCTTCCAATGGAAGGCCCGCATTACCCAACGGGTCGAGGCCCAGCAATTGCACTGGGAGTCGGTGGGTGGGCTACCCACCAAAGGGGCGGTGCGCTTCTACATCCAAACCCCCACCCAAACGGCGGTGAAGCTCACTGTCAGCTACGAGCTGCCTGGGGTCTTGGCACCGCTGATGGAACCCAGCATCCTGGGGGGAATTGTGACCAAGGAACTCCAGGCCAACCTTGACCGCTTTCGCGACCTTGTCGAAACCCGCTATCCAGGCCCGGCTGCTGCTGCTGTTGCTGACGGGCTGTAACCCGGCGGCGGCTCCGACGGACGTCACGGCCCCAGCTCCAGATGGCCTTCCTCGAGAGCGGGGCCAAGCGCCGAGAACCACCCCGGAACCAGCGGGAAGGACCCCTCCGCCGCGAGGGACTCTGTCCCCAGCAAGGACTCTTCCCCGGGGATTCAATCCCTTGCCCACTCCCCAGCAGGTGGTGGCTGCCGTGACGATGGGCCGTTTTGATCCGTTTGCGCCCGTCTCCCCTCCAGCGGGGACAGCCCCTCAGCCCACGGGATTACCCCAGGGATTTCGCTTCAGCGGCGTGGTGCGTGGCGGTGGGCAGGCGGAAGCGTTGGTGCAGTTCGGCAGCCTTAGCGGCACGCTTCGAGCCGGCCAGGTGGGGGGCCTAAGTACGGAGTTGTTGCCCTTGGGATGGACCGTGGCGCGGGTGGATGGCCAGCGGGGTCGCCTCACCCTGCGCCAGGGGGGCCAGCTGGTGACGGCCGATCTCTAAGGGCTGCTGCGCAGGCCTGCACCAGCCCTTCCAGGTCATGGGGATCGGCTTCGGCATCCACCCGGCCCAGGAGCTGGTGGCAGCGCTGGCTGGTTTGGGGCCCGATCGACACCACCGCCACGGCCGCGAGCGTCTCCAGCCAGCCGGGGCCGTAGGCGGCTTCGAGCATCTGGCAGGTGTGGCTCACAGTTTTGCCGCTGCTGAAGGTGATGGCATCGAGGCATTGCTGCTCCAAGGCCGCCACCGCTGAGCTGGGTAGTCCAGCCGGACAGAGGGTTTCGTAGGCCGCCACCTCCACCACCCGGGCGCCTGCGTCGGCAAAGGCTTCGGCCAGCAGGGTGCGGCCGCCGCTTTGGACCCGCGGCAGCAGGAGCCTCAGTCCCCACCCGGAGGCGGGAAAGTGCTCCAGCAGGCTGTCGGCCACAAAGGTCGGTGGGATGAAGTCGGCAGGGGCTCCCAGGGCTTCCAGTTGGGCGGCGGTTTTGCGGCCCACCGCCGCCAATTTGAGGCTCTTGGGCCGATGGGCCAGGCAGCTGCCCAGACGCTTCAGCCGCTGCTCCACGGCCTCCACCCCATTGCCGCTCGAGAACACGAGCCAGTGGAAGTGCTCCAGTTCCGCCAAGGCGTCATCGAGGGGCCCCCATTCATCGGGAGGCCCCACCACCAGGGCCGGCAGATCCACCACCTCGGCTCCAGCGGCTTCAAACAACCGCCTTGCGGCGCCCAGTTGGGTTTCAGCCCGGGTCACCGCAATGCGGCGACCGGCCAGGGGGAAGGTCATGGCTTAGGTCTCCAATTTCACAAGGGTGCTCGCCTGCTGGTGCAGAGCTTGGGCCTCCTGGTTCCTGCCCTGCTGGCTGAGCAGGCCAATGGCCTGCCGGAAGCCCTGGCGGGCGCCCTCGATATCTCCAGAGAGCAGCAGGGCAACCGCCAGGTTTTGCTGGGCTTCGGCATAACTGGGATCGAGGGCCAGGGCCCTCCGATAGGCGCTGATGGCTGCGGGCAGCTGGCCCCGTTGCCGTTCCGCAATGCCCAGGTTGTACCAGCCCAGGGCCACTTCGGGGGCCGCCACGGTGGCCTGCTCGCACAGCTGGGCGGCGGCGCCGGCGTCGCCCGCCTCCACCAGCAAGGCAGCCAGGTTGAGTTGGGCGGCCAGGGTGAGCCTGGGCGGCAGGGGAAGCTGAAGGGCGGATTGGTAGAGCAGGGCGGCTTGGCCGGGATCGGTCTCGGCCTGGGCGATGGCGAGGTGCAGCAGCAGTTCGTAGCGCTCGGGGTGGGCGTCCTGGGGGCAGTTGGAGAGCCCCAGCGCCAGCAGGGCCATGCCGCGCTGGCGCTGGCCCTCACTCACCTCCAGGCTGCCCAACTTGGCGCAGGCATAGGGATCGCCAGGGCGGGCGGCCAGGTCGGCCTCCATGGCTTGGCGCAGCCTGGCGGCCTTGTTGCCCGCTGCCAGGAGTTCCGGGCGGTAGCCGTCGTGCAGCAGGGCGGGGATGGGGCAGTCGGCGATCCGCCACTGGGGCTCCTGGCCGAGCAGGGCCAGCACGCTGTCATCCACCATCGAGTGGTACGGGCGGCTCCATTGGATCGCCGGATGGCGGCGGAACAACCGGCTCACGCTGGAATAGGGAGATTGCCGGGATCCCTGCTCCAGGCGCAGCAAATTGATCAGCAGCAGATCCGGCTGGGCCATCAGTTGCTGGAGCGGCTGCTTGGCCTCTTCCTGCAGGAGTTCATCGGCATCGAGCACCAGCACCCAATCCCCCCGCACGTGTTTGAGGGCCTCATTGCGGGCTGGGGCGAAATCCCCTGGCCAGACCATCTGGTGCACCGCAGCCCCCCAGCGCTCGGCGATGGCCACGGTGGCGTCGCGGGAGCCGGTGTCGAGCAGCACCATCTCATCGACAAAGCCGGCCACCGAAGCCAGGCAACGCTCCAGCCGTTCCGCTTCATCGCGAACGATCATCGAGAGGCTGAGCCGGATCGGGCCCATCAGCTGAGCCACTCCACGGTGGCAGGGGCCAGGGGGTTGCGGAAGGGTTCAGTCGCCTCGAGCGAGCGCTGGAACTCCTTTTTCAGGCGCAGGTACCACTTCGCCTGGGTGTCGGCGCCGTCGATCAGGGTGAGGGGCGGGTTGTGACGCAGTCCCTCCTGTTGTTGCTCCACGACCAGCCGGTCTTGATCAATAAAGCGGCGCGCCATCCGCCGGATCGGTGCCCGGAGGGGCCTTAGCCAGGGTGTTGTCCAATAGATGCACTGATGCACCCGGGTGGTTTGGGCATCGATGGGGGCCAGGGTGGTGAGGGAGCAGGCGCCCCCAGTACTGCCGCGAATCAGCTCGATGCGCACCCCGGGCAGTTCGAAGCCGATTTCGGTGCGCACCGGCATGCCGAGCAATTGGTAGGGCTTGGCGGGGTTGGGGATCTCGTGGTCGTTTTGCACAAATCCCATGCCCCGGGGCGAGAAGTGCCGGGTCTCTTGCTGGAGGGCATGGAGATCGGGGTGCTTCCACCACCAGGAGGTGTGAATGAAGGGCAAATGCACCGGGTCCATGAGTCCGATCACCGCCTGGTCAAAGTTGCATTGGAAGGTGCGCTCCACATAGACATCGGGATCCCGATTGAAGGGATCGGGCAGCACGCTGGCGGGGTCTTCTAGCGGCTGCGGCCGCAGTGGGTGGGCGAGCCAAGCCCAGAGCAGCCCCGCCGAAACCCGCGACGGCAGCACTTGGGCCCCGATTCGCTTCTCCACCCCCTGGAGGCGTTGCTCGTCGGTGAGGCAGGGAATGTGGAGGCAACGCCCGCTCTGGAGATCGAAGTTCCAGCCGTGGTATTTGCAGCGCACCTGGCCCTTGTTCACCGACCCGTAGCGCAGCGGTAGGCCCCGGTGCGGACAGCTGTCCACCAGCACAAAGGGCGTGTCGGCCCGCCCGAGGAGCAGGGGCAGCCCGGCCACCTGACGGCTGATCGTGCGGTTTTCCCGCAGATCAGCCACCCGGGCCACGGGATACCAGGTGCCTGTGAGGAAGGGGGCGTTGGGAGACATCGAGGCGGGTTTTAGTCGGTGAAGCCGGTAGGGCTGGGCTGCGTGATGGTGATGATCGCGTCGAGCACCTCCTGTTGGGCCAGGGGCATCTGGCCAGGGCTGTAGGCCGCGCTCACCCCTGGATTGAGCGCTTGCTGCAGGCTTTGCCAGAGGTAGGGGCTGCCATACACCACGACCCCCGCCAGGCGGAGGGCTGCCTGGAGTTGGCGGATCACCTCGGCCCAGGGCTCGCCCGCACCGGCACTGCCGCGGAAGGGATTGCCCCGCACAAATAGCTGCAGCAGCACGGGGCCATCGGGCAGCCGATCGAGGGCCAGGGGGGCTTGGGGATCTCCGCTCCAGGGTGAGGGGCTGCGGGCTTCGATCAGGCAGGTGGTTAGCCCGGCGGCTTCCGGGATCACCAGGGCTGGAGCCGTGAGGGGCAGGAAGGGAGCGGAGAGGGCGTTGTCGCAGCGAACCAGGTTCACCCCGCCGCCCCTGGGGATCCAGGGCGCACCTTGGACCTGAAGGGTGGCTTGCACCAGCTCCAGGGCGAGGGCCCCATCGGGTTCCATCGCCCGTCCAGGGACATGCATTGCCTCCGGCTCGGTGGCGCTGGCTGTCGTGGCTAGGGCGAGGGCCTCCCGCCGCCGTTCGGCCGAGCGCCGCAACTGGCGTTCGCTGAGCCGGCCTGCGGCCACGGCGGCTTCGATGGCGGCCAGGGTCCCCCGGGCATCGGCTGGCATCAGCACAAGATCGGCGCCGGCTTCCAGGGCAAGCACGGCCGCTTCTCCGGATCCGTAGTGCCCGGCGATGGCCTCCATCACCAGGGCATCGGTCACGATCAGGCCGTCAAATCCGAGCTCCTGGCGCAGCAGGTCGCTCAGCACAGGGCGAGACAGGGTGGCTGGGCGTTCCGGATCGAGGGCGCTGAGCATCAGATGGGCGGTCATCACGGCGGCCACCCCTTCGGCGATCACGGCCTGAAAGGGGGGTAGCTCCACGGCATCGAGCCCCCCGCGGTTGTGGCCGAGGACGGGTAAGACCAGGTGGGAATCGGTGCTGGTGTTGCCGTGGCCGGGGAAATGCTTGGCGCAGGCCAGCACGCCTGTGGCCTGCACCCCCCGGGTAAAGGCTGCGGCCAGGTCGCTGGCCGTTTGCGGCGTTTCCCCCCAGGCCCTCACGTTGATCACCGGGTTGGCGGGGTTGTTGTTCACATCACACACGGGCCCCAGCACCCAGTTCAGCCCGAGGGCGCGGGCATCCAGGCCGGTGCAGCGGCCGTAGCGCTCGGCCAGGGCCACGGCCCGCTTCGGATCGCTGCGGTGCAGTTGGCCCAGGGCTAAGGCTGGAACCAGCCAGGTGGCCCCCTCAAAACGCTGGCCCACCCCCTCCTCCACATCGGCGCAGAGCAGCAGGGGCTGGCCGGCCCAGTGGCGCAACTGTTGGGTGCGCAACCCCACCTCGGCGCAGCTGCCCCCCAGCAGGATGACGCCCCCAACGCCGAGCTCAAGCAAGCTTTTGAGCTCGGCGTTGGCCAGTTCCCAGCGGGGATAGCGGCGCTGGTGATCCCCGAGAAATCCGCTGGCGCGCACCACTAGGAGTTCGGCGATCAGCCGCCCCAGTTCAGAACGCACTCGCTTCGGGGGGTTCCCCTTTCTCCTGGCGCTGCTCTTCGAGCTTGTTCAACAGGCCGAGCACGTTGGTGCCCCGCTCCAATCCTCGATCCAGCACAAACAGCAGGTCGGGGGTGCGGCGCATTTTTAGCCGCCGGCTCAGTTCACCTTTCACAAATGGTGAGGCTGATTTCAGGCCAGCCATCGCTTCGCTGCGGTCCTCCTCGCTGCCGAAGATGCTCACGAAGATCTTGCAGTGCTGCAGATCGCCAGCCATCTCCACGTTGGTGACACTCACCATCCCTAGGCTGACCCGCTCATCTTTGATGCCACCAACGAGCATCTCGCTAATTTCGCGGCGGATCATGGAGGCCACGCGCTCCACCCTGCGGCTCTGGGCCATGGCTACGCCAACGGTGTGGGCTTCACCATCGCATGCAGGATCAGCCCCAGGCTCATGACGCCGCTGATGCTGGCCCCAATCAGGGCGACCGCGGTCACGGGGTTGCGGCCCCGGGCGGCGAGGGGTTCGAACACCGAGTTGGCCAGACCGAGGCCAATGGCCACCAGATAGCGCGGGTACCGGGTCACGTTGAGGAAGAAGTCCTTCATGCAGGGCCGGCGGGCTCATGGGCGGTTCTTGCTAGCTACTCTGCCCGCCTGAGCCGGCGATGTCGATGCAACTGCACCAGTTTCGGCATTCTGCCTTTTGCGAGAAGGTGCGCCTTTTGCTCGCGGTGAAGCGACTCCCCTACACCGTGGTGGAAGTCACCCCGGGTCTGGGCCAGCTGGCCTTGTTTCGGCTGTCGGGCCAGCGCCAGGTGCCTGTGTTGGTGGATGGCTCTGAGGTGATCGCCGATTCCAGTGCCATCGCCCTGTATCTGGAGGCCAACCATCCGAGCCCCGCCTTACTCCCCGCCAATCCAGAGGAGCGGGCCCGGGTGCTGCTGCTCGAAGACTGGGCCGATACCGCTTTGGCCGCCGGCTGCCGGCTGGCTTTGGTGCATGCGGCAGCCACCGATCCCGTGCTGCGCAGTGCCCTGTTGCCCGATTCCACCCCTGGCCCCCTGCGCCAGCTGGTGAGCAACCTGCCCTCCGAGGTGATGGGCAGTGTGGGTGAAGCCTTCGACTCCATGCTGGGCGCCGGGGAGCGCCAACGCCTGCTGGCCAACTTGGAGCAGTTGGCAGTGTTGGCCGATGCCCAGCCCTATTTGGTGGGGTCAAGCCTTTCCTTGGCGGATGTGGCGGTGGCGGCCCAGCTGGGTCTGTTGTTGTTCCCAGCCAGCAGTGGAGCCCCCTTGGCAGGGTGTGGTGTGGGCGGGATTGCCGACCACCCGTTGCTCCAGGCCTTGTTCAGCTGGCGGGATCGGATCCTGGCGGAAGTGGTTGCGGGCTGAGCCTGTTCATGTCAAGTTTCTGAAGGCTGAGCACCACATGGTCGGTGGCCGTGGGCTGGGCAGCAAGCCCAGAGGCCGGCGAGGGGTAGGTGGCTTGCCATTGATCGGCCGTGATCTGGCCATCGGTTTGGAGCTCGTAGCGGCTCAGGGTTTCCACCCGGCTCACCCGGGGATCCCCAGGGCCGTGCAGCACTTGCAGCGCCAGTTCGTCAGCTTCAAAGCTGGTCGGGTCGGGGGGCTCCTGGCGCCTGCCCACCACCGTGGATTCGAGGCTGAATACCGGGCCTGATTGGGGCTTGAACGTGGCGATTTGGCGATTGGGATTGGCCGGGTCGTTGGCCACTGCTTGCAAGGTGTCGCCCAGGAGGGCTGCACCGATGGCTTTGGCGTTGAAAGCCCGATCGCCCACCACCTCGCCGTTTCTCGTTCGGCTGAAGCGCACCGTGTAAGCCAGCCCATCACTGCGCACCTGCCAGGTGCCTTCAAACCAGCTCGGGTAGGTGAGATCGCTGCTGCCCGGACGCTCCAGGGGGGCCGGCAGGCTCCAGCTGGGCCAGGCCCCTGCCCGATCTGCCAGCGGTGTGGCCCAGGCGGGAGCCGCCATGGCCAGCAAGCCGATGAGCAGTCCCACAACGGCCAACGCCCCTGCCCGGGTTGGCGCCAGGATTCCCATTACTACCTTGGCGACCAATGTCGGATCCCCTGCTTCGGGAACTCGATCATTACGTAGTGCTGGAGCCGGCTGGGCGCGAACAGATCCTCCCGGCCCAGGACACCTTGGCTTGGCTGGTGGGCCATCTGGGCGCCCTGGATCCGGTGCCTGCCGACCTCGCCGGGCTGGCCACCCCCCTGCAGCGGGCCCAGCGGCTGCTGGAAACCGCCTGTGAGCTTGAGCTGGAGCCAGGCCGGGCCATCCAGTGGTTTGCCGTGCGCCTCGAGCCCCCAGGGAGCGATACCTAAGGCGTTACCTCGTTCAGGGATTGGGTGATGGCGCCATTGGCATTGCTCAACAGCGCCGGTCTTTCGGGGGCGATGCCCCTCTCCTTGAGGATCGATGGCAGGGCCTCGAGCACCATTTCGGCCACCTGTTCAGGGGGTTCACCATGTTGCTCGATGCGCAGATCGGCCTGGGCGTAGAGGGGTTGGCGTTCGCCCACGAGTTCGGCGAGGCGAGCTGCCGGATCGGGGTGTTGCAGGAGGGGCCGCGGCGTCGGGTCGGCGGCGATTCGCGCCAGCAGCAGCTCGTTGGGGGCGTCCAGCCAAATCACAACGCCTTGGCGCATGTGGCCCCAGTTCTCCTGGCGGGTGACCACGCCGCCGCCGGTGGCGACGACGAGGGAATGCCAGCTGGCGATCTGGTTGAGCACCGCGGTTTCGAGGGCCCGGAAGCTGGCTTCTCCCTCGCTGGCAAAGATCTCGCCAATCGACCGCTGGGCCGCCTGCTCCACGGTGGTGTCGGCATCGATGAAGCGATAGCCCAGGGCCCCGGCCAGGGGTTGGCCCAGGGCGCTTTTGCCCGTGCCCATCATCCCCACCAAATAGAGGTTCAGACCTTCGAGCCGTTGGGCCAGGGAACGATCGCTGGACGGGGTCATGGCTGGGGGCGCCAAAGCGGCAGGTTCCGTTTCTAGGATGGGGGGCCTCAGAGGGTTGGCAATGCCAAGTCATGGCCAGGGGCGGCCCTGTGTGATCACCCGCCGGGCCACCTTCAGTGCCAGCCATTTTTATTGGCTCCCTGAACTCAGCGACGACGACAACCGGGCCCGCTTTGGCCCCTGCAGCATCGCTCCAGGCCACGGTCACAACTACGAGTTGATCGTGGCCATGGCCGGTCCCCTCGATGCCGATGGCATGGTGCTCAACCTCTCCGAGGTCAAGCACTCCATCCGTTCAGAGGTAACGGCCCAGTTGGATTTCCGGTTTCTCAACGAGACCTGGCCCGACTTTGACCTCACCCGCCCCCAGGGTTGCCTGCCCACCACCGAAGCCCTTGGCTTGGCGATCTGGCGCCGCCTGGCCCCCCGGTTACCCCTGGTGGGCCTGCGCCTGTTTGAAACCCCCAACCTCTGGGCCGATGTGCTGGCCGATTCCATGGAAGCCTTCCTCACGATCCGTACCCATTTCGCCGCCGCCCATCGCTTGGCGCGGCCCGAGTTGTCCCAGGAGGACAACGAGGCGATCTACGGCAAGTGCGCCCGCCCCAATGGCCATGGCCACAACTACCTGCTCGATGTGACCGTGCGCGGTTCGATCGATCCCCGTACAGGGATGGTCTGCGATCTGGCTGCCCTCCAGCAGTTGGTAGACGATCTGGTAGTGGAACCGTTTGATCACACCTTCCTCAACAAGGACGTGGCCTTCTTTGCCGCCTGTGTGCCCACGGCCGAAAATATTGCCCTGCACATTGCCGATTTGCTTACGGCACCGATCGCTGCCACCGGTGCCCGGCTCCACAAGGTGCGGCTCCAGGAGAGCCCCAACAACGCCGCCGAGGTGTTTGCCGAATCGCCCCAACTCGAGATGGTGCCTGCCTCCCTGGAGGCCCTGGTCGCCGGTTGAGCTAGGTGCCGCTCCCCCAGCTGCGCCTGGTCTTGGCGGTGAGCCTGGATGGTCGCCTTGCTCCGGCGGAGGGCGGGGCGGCCCAGCTGGGCGGCTCTGGTGATCGCCGGGTGCTGGAGGAATCCCTGGCCTGGGCGGATGGCTGCTTGATTGGTGCCGAAACCCTGCGGCTCCATGGCAGCACCTGCTTGATCCACGCCCCGGATCTGCTGGAGCAACGCCATTTGGCCGGATGCTCGCCCCAGCCCGCCTCCTTGGTGGTGAGTCGTTCGGGCCAGATCCCTGGCCAGCTGCCTTTTTTTCAGCAACCGATTGATCGCTGGCTGTTGGCCCCCACCAGCGCGGCGTCCGCTCCAGGCCAGGCGCCAGGTTTTCAGCGACACCTCCCTTTGGAGGCTTGGCCTTGCCTGCTTTCCCGGCTCGCCGCCGAGGGCCTCAAGCGACTGCTGGTGCTGGGCGGAGCTCGCTTGGCAGCCAGTTTGCTACGCGAAGCCCTGATCGATGAGCTCCAGCTCACCCTGTGCCCCCAGGTGCTGGGTGGGCCCCACAGCTGGGTGCCCCTGCAGGAGGCCTGCGCGGGCTCCCATTGGCGGCTCCAGGAGATGCGTCCGTTAGACGGCGATGAGCTGATGCTGCGTTACGCACGCCATGGCCCCTAGCTGCGGGCTTTCTTGAAGCTTTGGGCCAGCTCCCGTAGGGGCACGTCCTTGAGGGTTTCGGCCGGTAGGCCCAGCATTTTTGCCAAACAGCGCTTCACCACGGTTTCACTCACGGTGCCGAAGTTGCCCTGGATCACCTCCATCAGCACCCCCAGGCTTTGGCCCGTGGCATCGGTTTCCTCCACCAGGCATTGGCTGGTGGGTTTGGCGAGCTGCTGGCAGGGGCTTTGCAGCTTGGCTTCGAGTTCTGGCTTGCCCCCCGAGGCTGTTTCGACACACACCCGGGTGAGCCGACTCTCCAGCTGGGGCCGCATGAGCTGCAACACGGGCAGGAGTAGGCCAGCCTGGGCAGGTCCCTGCAGGCTTGCCCAGGCCAGGACACCAAGCAGCCAACGGCTGGAGAGGGGCATGGGATGCGGTGCACCGAGGCCCCAACACTCTGGTTAGTTTTGCGTCACGCTGCCGCGTCACCCTCTTGCTGGATCGTGCGGGCCATGGCTGAGTTGCAGGTCCGCTGGCACCAGTCGATGGCCGACTTTTCGGAGGTCGAATGGGATCGCTTGTTGGGTGATGGGGAGGATGGGGCGCCCAGCAGCCCTGTGCTGCCTTTCTTCCGGTGGCGCTGGCTGCACCGCCTTGAGACCAGTGGCAGCATCGTGCCCAGGCAGGGTTGGCAGAGCTGTCATCTGGGCCTGTGGCGTGGCGCCACGCTGGTGGCGGCGGCCCCCCTCTATCTCAAGGGCCACAGCTATGGCGAGTTTGTGTTTGATCAGAGTTTTGCCCAGCTCGCCGGTCAATTAGGGCTGCGTTACTACCCCAAGCTTGTGGGGATGAGTCCGCTGAGCCCGGTGCAGGGCTATCGCTTTTTGTTCGCGCCCGGGGAAGATCCCGTGGCCCTCACGGGGCTGATGCTTGAGCATGTCGGGGCGTTTTGCCGCCAAAACCAGATCCTGAGCTGCAATTTCTTGTATGTGGACCCGGTCTGGGGTGCCCTCGCCCAAGCGGCAGGCTGGGCGTCCTGGATCAACCAACAGGGGCTCTGGACCAATCCAGGGCACACCACCTTCGAGGGCTATCTGGCCAGCTTTAACGCCAACCAGCGGCGCAACATCAAGCGGGAACGCAAGGCGGTGGCCGCGGCTGGCCTGGAGGTGACCCCCCTGGTGGGGGAGGCCATTCCTGGGGCCATGGTCGACCGCATGCACGATTTTTATGCCCAGCACTGCAGCCGTTGGGGCCCATGGGGAAGCAAATATCTCACCCACGACTTTTTTCTTGCGGCATCCCAAGAGCTGCGCTCCAGCCTGGTGTTGTTCAGCGCCCACCGCGGTGACCCGAATGAGCCGGTGGCGATGTCGCTCTGTGTCCACAACGCCAACCAGCTCTGGGGCCGTTATTGGGGAAGCGATGAGGAGATTGATTGTCTCCATTTCGAGGTTTGCTACTACGCCCCCATTGCCTGGGCCATAGGACGGGGGATCACCAGCTTTGACCCAGGGGCTGGCGGTGCCCACAAGCGGCGGCGGGGTTTTGTCGCTGAGGCGCGCACCAGCTTGCATTGCTGGTTTGAACCCCAGTTCGACGCCATCCTGCGGCGCTGGCTACCGGAGGCCAATGTCCAGATGGGCCTGGAGATTGAGGCGGTGAATGCGGAGCTGCCCTTCACGGCTTCCTACGATCCACCCCATGCACCAGGTTCAACCTTCCCCGAAGCCGAGCGTCCGCCAGCAGCTGGATGACCGCCTCTCCCAGCGCTTCATTGCCCTCGACCCTGGGGGCTATGTCTTGATCAAGCTGGACGCTGCTGCTGCCCAGCTTGTGGTGGAGCACTACAGCAACGGTATTGATGAGAGGGGGCTAGCCACGGATCCCGAAACCGGTGAGGTGTTGTGCTGCAAAGGAGCGGGCCCCAGGCAGCCTTTGGCGGTGTTTCGCGGCCGCAGCGCCAAAGAGCTCGGCATCGCCCTGACCGAAGGAGAGGGCCCATACCCGCTAACCCGGCTGGATCATGCCCTCTACGTAGGACGGGAACTGCAGAAGGCGGAATGGTGCCTCGAGCAGGGCGTGGAGTATGTCCAGGATTGAGATTTATACCGGCTGCAACTCGCGCGTTGGGGCGACTGGTGCCGTGGGTGGTTCGGGCGGCAGATTGGCGAGTTGCGCTTGAATTTCATCGCGCACGATTGCCCTGTATTCCAGGAAGTGCTCGTTGTGGGCGAGGATCGAAACGAAGCCTTTGAAGCGCTTGGGATTGTGGCGTGCCATCCCGGCTAGGGCCTTCCAAAAGCGGAAACGGGTGTCCCGTTTGAAACCTTGACGCCACACCACCGTGGCCAAGGCCTTGAGATCAGTCCAGTCGGTGCCGCGGGCTTCTTTGCGGTTTTCGGGGATCACAAATTGCTTGTATTTCTGGGGGGGCAGCTTGAGGAAATAGCTGTACACCCGATCAATGTAGGCATTGGGTTCATAGAGGGCCGCAAAGGCATCCACGTATTCATTGGCAATGTCTCGAATGGGCCGAGTTGGCACAAAGTTGAGCAGGTTGGTTTGGTTGACCCCTTTGGCTGCAGCAGTAGCTTGGATCAGTCGCTCTTCCCGCTCCAGTCGGTGCCATAGGGCTGTATTGGGTAGGGCTTGCAGCATGCCCATCATCGCGTGGGGAATGCCGGTGCGGCTGACGAATTCCACGATACGTCCGCCAGCGCCTTGCTTTTCTCCGTCGAAACCGATGATGAATCCGGCCATGACCCTGAGGCCATAGGAGGTGATTTTGTTGACCGAATCTTCGAGGGAGCTGCGGGTGTTTTGCAGTTTTCCGGCGGTTGCCAGGCTGGCCTCGTCGGGGGTTTCGATACCCAGGAAGACGCTTTCAAAGCGTGCTTCCACCATCATGGTCATCAGTTCGTCGTCGGCGGCGAGGTCGACAGAGGCTTCCGTGGCAAAGCTGAAGGGATAGCCGTTGTCGATCTGCCATTGCTTCAGCATTGGCAGTAGCAACTTCACGTTGCGCTTATTGCCAATGAAGTTGTCATCCACCAAAAAGACCGAACGGCGCCACCCCAAGTCGTAGAGAGACTGAAGTTCTGCGATTAATTGGTCGGGGTTTTTGGTACGTGGCTTACGGCCGTACAACACGATGATGTCGCAGAACTCACATTGAAAGGGGCAACCCCGTGAGAACTGAACAGACATTTCCGAATAAGCCGGCAGCTCGAGCAGGTCAAAGCGCGGAATCGGGGTGCCCGTGACGTCAGGCTTTACTCCGTCGGAGCTGAAGCGGCCGGCGTTCTCTCCCCTATCCAGGGCTTCGATGAACATCGGCAGGGTGATTTCACCCTCATCGAGCACTTTGAAGTCAGCGAGGTCGAGCTCGGGGGCATCTGGCGTGGAGCTGGCAAAGGGGCCCCCAACGGCCACAGGAATGCCCCTGGCCTTGGCCTTGGCGATCTGCGCAGCCATGTCGGCCTTTTGCACGATCATTCCGGAGATCACCACGAGCTCGGCCCAAGCCCATTCGGCCTCAGTCACCTCGCGCACATTGCGGTCAACGAGCTTCATCTCCCAGTGCTGGGGCAGCAGGGCCGCCACGGTGACCAATCCCAGGGGTGGCAGCAGCACCTTGCGGTTGACCAATTCAAGAATTTTCTCGTAGCTCCAGAACGTTTTTGGGAACTCTGGATAAACGAAAAGGGCGCGCATGCAGTGTCTATCGCTTGACTGGGATCGTTTGGCTGGGCCAGATCGCTTGCGCACCCTTTGGTGGGGCATTGGCTCTTCACGAAGCTTAGGCCCCTTTCCGGGGCCTAAGCCCTTTTCGGGCTACTCGCCTTTCGGGCCACGTCTCTGCTGTAATGGGATTCAGTTGTTTGATGGGCGGCCATGGGCGTTGCGATCTACCTGGGTCTGGTGGGTGGTGGTCTCGTTGCAGCCGTTTTGGCCTCCATTGTGCTGCGCGGCGTCAAACTGATTTGAAGCCCAGCAGTTGGCTTTCGATCCCCAGTTCAGGCGATGCGGATGTTCCGTTGACTGAGCAGTTCCCATAGACCCAGGGCTGCACCAAGGCTGCCCAGCACCACAAAGCTTGGCCAGAGGCCCGCATCCAAGCTCATGCCTGCGGCAAGCAGCCCGCTCATGCCGCCGCCGCCGAGGAAAGCAATCTGGCCGAGCCCTGCCATGCGCCCCCGCAGAACCTGGGGGGAATGCACCTGGATGATCAGGTTGGTGCCTGAGAGCAAGCAGGCCGAACCAGCCCCAATCAGAAAGGCCATGAACAGGCCCCAAAAGGCATGGGGGTGGAGGCCCAAGCCAACCTGGGCCAAGCCGCTGACCAGGGCGCTGGCGCCCAAGAGCAAGCCTGGCTTGCGGCTCAGGGATCCAGCGCGCCGTTGGAGCCAAACCCCGCCGCAGATACTTCCCGCGGCGATCACGCTGGTAAAGAGCCCAAGGGATTGGGGGCTCGGCCCCAGCAGTTCGCTGGCCATCAAGGGCGCCAGGCCTGGGTGGAAAAACCCGACGAGACAGGCCAGGGCGCAGAAGACCAGCACCCGGCGTAGACCTGGGCCGCATAGCCGCCAAGCCGCTGCCATCGAGGCCTGCTGGCCCTTTTGGCTGCGCTGCTCGGCGCTGCGGTTGGGGGCCATCAGCCAGAGCAAGGTGGCAATGGGCACCAGATAGCTGGCCGCATCGAGGGCGAGGGCCGCAAAGGGGCCGGTGGTAGCCAGGAGCAGCCCGCCGATGGGTGGGCCCACCAACTTCGCCACGTTGAAGATCACCGAGAAGCTGGTGAGATATGAGCCCAGTTCATCGGGTCGCTCAACCAAGAGGGCGCAGTACTTGTTGCGGGCGGTGAGTTCGTAGGCGCTGGCAATGCCCACCCCCAGGGTGCTGGCTAGCAGCAACAGGGCCTGCAGGGCTCCTTGGCTCATCGGAATGGCGATGGCGGCCAGAACCGCGGCCCCAAACAAGCCCCACTGGGCCCTGATCAGCACCCGCTCGCTACCAACCTCATCGGTGAGGACCCCAGCCCAGCCGCTGACCACCAGGGTGGGCAGGGTGAGCATGGCGAAGTGCAGGGCCAGCAGCAGGGGGTTTTGGTTGCCATGCATCAACAGCCAGCCCTTGGCGGTTAGGCCGGCAAAGGAACCCGCCGTGCTGATGCCGGAGGCCACCAAAAAGGTGGAGCGCTGCCCCCGTCTGAGCCGTTGCAGCACGTTGGCAAAGATGGGTGGCTGGGGCCTGGGCCGCTGGGGCTTCAAATCCCGTTGCGCCGCGCCGCGAGGGCGCCTTCCACCATCCCCTTGGCTCCCACCACTACTCCCACCAGGTCATAGGTGGTGGCGGCGGTGATGCGCACCGGAACCATGGTTCCGGGGGCCGCGCAAAGGCCGCCTTCGCCAGGCATTACCCGCACTTCGCCATCCACTTCAGGGGCATAGCGGTTACAGCGGCCCAGCATCTCGCCGGTGCTGGGGTTCTCCTGCTCGATCAACACGTCCACGATGCGCCCTACCCAGGAGGCGTTGCGCTCGGCAGCAATGGGTTGCTGCAGGGCCATCAGCCGCTCCTTGCGCTCCTGGGCCACCGCCTGGTCGACCTGATCAGGGAGATCGGCGGCGGCGGTGCCCTCTTCTGGCGAAAAGGTGAACACTCCCACGTGATCGAACGCTTGTTCCGCTACGAAATCCAGCAGGTGCTCAAAGTGGTCTTCGGTCTCGCCGGGAAAGCCCACGATGAAGGTGGTGCGCAGCACAGCTTCAGGAAGTTGCTCGCGAATCCGTTTGAGCAGGCCCGCTGTCACGTCGGCTTGCCAGGGGCGGTTCATGGCGCGCAGCACCTCAGGGTGGCTGTGCTGGAGAGGCAAATCGAGGTAGGGAAGCACGTTGGGCACCTCTCGGTAGGCAGCCAGCACCTCGGGGGTGAGGCCTGTGGGGTAGGCGTAGTGCACCCGAATCCAGGGGATTTCCACCTCTCCTAGGGCCCGCAGCAGTTCAGCGAGTTGGGGTTTCCCATAGATGTCGAGGCCGTAGTTGGTGGTGATCTGGCTGATCAACACCAGTTCTTGAACCCCTTGGCTCGCCAGGGTTTGGGCTTCGGCCACGATCGATTCGATCGGGCGGGAACGCTGGTTGCCGCGCAGCTTGGGGATGATGCAGAAGGCGCAGCGGTAGTCGCAGCCTTCAGCCACCTTGAGGTAGGCCACCGCTTCACTGGTGGTGCGATACCGGGGCAGATGCTCATCGCCCACGAAGGTGGGGTTGGCACTCACTTGGTTCACCCGCTCGCCGGCTTCGACCCGCTCCAGCACGCTCACGATGTGCTGGTAATCGCCCGTTCCCACAATCGCTTTAGCTTCAGGGAGCGACTCGAGGAGCTCCTCCTGGAAGTGCTGGGCTAGGCACCCAGCAATGATCAATTCCTTGCCCTGTTCGGCCAACTCCACCAGGGTGCGCACCGATTCCTCCCGGGCGTCTTGGATGAAGCTGCACGTATTGACCACCACCACCCGGGCTTCGCTTTCGTCGGCGCTCACGCCGTAGCCGGCTTGGGCGAGTAGGCCGAGCATGTGCTCGGTATCCACACGGTTTTTTTCGCAGCCCAGGTGGGCAAAGGCGACGGTGGGCTTGTTCATATCACTGGAAGCCATGCCTCCACCCTATGGGTGCGGCTGGGATGGCAGTCCATCGAATGGCTGCCACAATTCAGGTCATGCTTTGGTCCGCTTAACGGACGCCCCCCCTGTGACTTCGACCCGCCTCAGTCAGCGCCTGAGTTCCAACCGTCGCCGGGGCGAGCCCGGGGGCAACCGCTGGATTCGGGTGGCGATGGCGGTGTTGGCCACCATCGGTGCGATCGACACGGGCTCCATCACCCTCAAGAAATGGGGACTGCTGGGTGTCTTGAGCTGTTCGAAGGACGCCTTTTTCGGCTGTAACGGCTGCGAGAAGGTCCTTTCCAGTGTCTGGGGAAGCCTGTTTGGCCAACCCCTTTCCCTGTTTGGCTTTTTGGCCTACGGGGCTGTCCTGTTGATGGCGGTGCTGCCCCTGGTCCTCACGGGAGAGGCCAAGACAGCTGTGGGCCAAACCAGCTGGTGGGGCCTTTTTCTATTGAGCACCGGCATGGCCGTGTTCAGCGGGGTGCTGGTGGGGGTGATGGTGTTTGGCATCCACGACTGCTGTCCCTTTTGCATCCTGTCGGCGCTGCTGAGTAGTGCCCTGTTTGTGCTCAGCCTCATCGGCGGCGATTGGCAGGAGCGCGGCCAGGTGGTGTTTCGTGGGGTGCTGGTTGCCTTTGTGGTGGCCTTGGTCGGCCTGGGCTGGGCGGCATCGGCCAATCGACCGGCCGTGGTGACGGAGCCCGGGATGGCTCCGGTCGTGACCACCGTCAGCACCCCCCAGGCCGTAGCCCTGGCCGACCACCTCACGGCCGGTGGGGCTGCCCTTTACACCGCCTATTGGTGCCCCCACTGCCACGAGCAACTCGAACTGTTTGGCAGGGAAGCCGCCTCGAAGCTGCGGGTGGTCGAATGCGCCGCCGATGGTCGCAATAGCCAGAAGGCGCTTTGCGAAACCAAAAAGATCGAAGGTTTCCCCACCTGGGAGATCGATGGCAAACTCGATTCCGGTGTTAAACCGCTGGCCAAACTGGCCGAAACGAGCGGCTTCAAGCCAGCTGGCCCCCTCTAGGCCAGCTGGCAGGTGGTTCGGATCGGTTCGCCCCGTTGTTGAACGCTGTGGCGTTGCCAGAAGGGTTGCTTGGCGGGGGCATCGATGCGGAAGTGGCCCCCCCGGCTTTCTTCTCGGAAGAGGGCCGCTTCCATCAGCAATTCAGCCAGGGTGAGCCGCAGATGCAGGTCGTGCAGCCGTTTCAGCAGGGGAACGGCCTCGGGGCTGAGCCGGACTGAACGGCCTGGTTCGCGTTGGTGGAGCTGGTGCCAGAGGGGTTGGTACTCCAGGTCTTGGCGTTGGCCTTGAACGGTTCTCAGGGCTCCTGCAAGGCCGTGGCCCCAGCGTTCGACCCCGGCGGCTTGCCAGCACAAGTCGCGCAGTCGGCTGATTTGATCATCGAGCTGGGCGCCAGAGAGACCGTCGATGGCGAGGTCGATTTGGCAGGGCGCCCCCTCGCTGCCCTGGGCCCTTACGGCCACAGGTTCCAGCTGGATTTGTCCCAATTGCCGGGCGAAGACCAGGCATTCCATTAGGGAATTGCTGGCCAGCCGATTAGCCCCATGCACCCCGGTGCAGGCCACCTCCCCAATGGCATAGAGGCCCGGCAGACTTGTCGCGGCCTGCAGATTGGTTGCCACGCCCCCCATCCAGTAGTGGGCGGCAGGTGCCACGGGGATGGGGGCTTGGGTGGGTTCGAGGCCCAGCTCGCGGCAGCGCCCCAGGATCGTGGGGAACTGCTGGTTCAGCCGGTGTTCCCCCACGGGCCGGAGGTCCAGCCAGAGGTGGTCCACCCCCTCCTCCTGCATCCTGCGGGCGAGGGCTCGGCTCACCTGGTCGCGGGGGGCGAGATCACCGCCGGCCAGATCGGCCACGGGGCTGTTCCCCTGGCGATCGAGCAACCGCGCCCCTTCACCGCGCACGGCTTCGGAGATCAGGAACCGGGGCGCTCCAGGCAGCATCAAGGCCGTGGGATGGAACTGCACAAATTCCAGGTCCCTGACTTCGGCTCCCGCCCGCCAGGCCATCACCACCCCATCGCCACTGGCCATGGCCGGATTGGTGGTGTGGGCGAATAGGTGGCCGCCGCCGCCGGTGGCGAGCACCACCGCGCCAGCTCGCAGCCAATCCAACTGGCCGTTCTCAAGCACTTGGAGGCCCCTGCAGCAACCACCCTCCACCCAGAGTTGGAGGGCAAGGGCCCCTTTGCGTTGCTCCAGGCCTGGGCGCTTGAGCACCTCCCTCTCCAGGGCATCAACCAGGGCGCCGCCGGTGCGGTCCTGGGCATGCAGCACCCGCCGATGGCTGTGGGCGGCCTCCAGGGTGGTGCTGAGTTGGTCGCCATCGCGATCAAAGGCCATGCCCAGTTGCAGGAGCCTGGACACGCATCCAGGGGCCTGATGCACCAGCAGCTCTACGGCGGAGCGATCACAGAGACCTGCCCCTGCCTCCAGGGTGTCGGCGATATGGCTGGAAAAACTGTCGTCGTTGTGGGTGACCGCGGCAATGCCGCCCTGGGCCCAGCGGCTTGCGGATCGGGGTGAATTGTCCTTGCTCAGCAGCAAGACCCTGAGCTGGGCGGGTAGTTCCAGGCAGGCCATGAGGCCGGCGGCTCCGCCTCCGACCACCACCACGTCCCAATTGTTTGGCATCGGGGTTGCAGCGTTCCGGCAAAGGGCCGGTACTAAAAAAGCCGCCGGAAGGCTCCGACGGCTTTCAACGTGGACGGGAGCTTAGGGCTTAGCGGTATTGGCCGTCATTGATGCGGTCATCGCCTTCGTTGAGGGCAATGGAGGCATCCGTCACGGTGAAGTTGGCCTTGTACTTGTTGAAAAGCTCCTTCTGACGGTCGCTGAGGTCCAGGGCCAGCACGTCATCCACGCTGCTGTAAGGACCGCCCAGCACGATCTTGCCGGCCAGGGTCGGGTACATCCCGGGATAGTCCTGGAAGCGGCGCACTGAGCAATTGTTGAGGTCAACCTTGCCCGCCCGCTCGGCGATTTTGTCGTCGGCGATGTTGCGGCGATCCGAAGCTGCGAAGGCAGGGCTCGGCAGCAGCAGGGTCAGCAGGAGGCCGGCCATAACGACCCCACTCATCAGCCAGGCAACCAGCCGTTTCATCGCGACACTCCGGAGAATCCAGGACGGGAAGTGGCAGAGCCACTCATCCAGCAACGTTACAGATGCGGGACGGAATCTCGGACCTTGATCCGCCAGCCTTTTGCAGATCTTCAGATGAGGCGGGCCGATCGTCAGATCAGGCCACTGAGCCGGGGTGCTGCAAGAGATGCCACCAAAAACAGGCCGTCAACAGCAAGGGTGGTGGCGAGGGCCGAGCTGGTGATCCTGCCCACCTCCCCTTGCTGCCAAAGCCACCGACACAACTGCATGAGCACCAGGGCACAGCCGCTGACCAGCAGCAGGGATGGGAGCTCTAAGACCTGCCTTGCCGCCGTCTGGAGCAGTTGGGGCGCCGCCTCTGGGCTAGCACTCAAGACTTCAGGCCAGAGCCGCATCACCCCACTCAGGGCCATGGCTCCATCGGTGGCAGCGGTACCCAGCAAGGAGCCGAGATAGAACCCGCAGGCCAGGCGCCAACGTCCTTGCAGACCAGTGAGGGCAAGGGGCAGGGCACAGGCTTCTAAGGGGAGGTGCCAGATCGGATGGAGGCGAAACCAGCCCCAAAACAGGCAACCGCCCAGCCAACTGCCGCAAAAGCCCACCAGCAGGGATCCGGCACGGCGCAGCCGTTGATCGCTGTGATGGCCGAGCCCAAGGCCAATCGCCAGCAGCGGAACCGTGAACAGCACAGCGCTGAAGGGTGCGAGCCGCACCCACGGGGCCTGCAAAAAGACCGGCAGGGTGACCAGCAGGCCACTGGCCATGGCAAGCCAGCCTTCGCCAACCCAGGACACCTGGGAGGCGGGGGCTAGCGGGGCGGCCAGCTGGATGGGGCGGGCCCCAACAACCACGGATGTAAAGAAAGTTGACCAACCTTAAAGGGTGGTCCGGGAGGCCTGGTCGCCTCCCCTTTTGGCCATAGGGTCGGGGGCCTGAGCCAGCCCTGCGCGATGACTGATCTGGTTGCCGATCCAACCTTGGGGGTGTGGGAAGCCTGCTGGCACTACCTGGTGCTGGGGGTTGTGCAGGGCCTCACGGAATTTTTGCCCATCAGTAGCTCAGCCCACCTCAAGGTGGTGCCGATGGTTCTCGGCTGGGGAGATCCCGGCGTGGCTGTGACGGCGGTCATCCAATTGGGCAGCATCGTTGCGGTGTTGGCCTATTTCCGGAGGGATTTGCTGGAGGTGGGCCGGGCTGTTCTCCACGCCAGCCGCAGGGGCGATTGGCAAAATCCTTCCGCCCGACTGGGGTTGGCCATTGCCCTTGGCACCCTGCCGATCGTGGTCGTTGGCTTGGCGATCAAAACATTCATCCCCGATTACGACCATTCGCCCCTGCGCAGTCTCCATTCGATCGCGATCGTTTCCATGGTGATGGCCGTGCTGTTGGCCGTGGCTGAGCAGCTGGGCCGTCGCCGCCGGGTCCTCGCTGAGGTGCGTCCCTGGGACGGCGTTCTGGTGGGGTTAGCTCAGGCCCTGGCGGTGATTCCTGGCGTGTCGCGATCCGGCAGCACCCTCACCGCCTCTCTCTTCGATGGCTGGCGCCGCAGTGACGCGGCGCGCTTCTCCTTTCTTCTCGGGATTCCGGCGATCACCCTGGCGGGCTTGGTTGAATTCAAAAATGCCTTGGATCAGCCCATGGCCGGCGGGGTGGGCCCTCTCCTGGTTGGAATCCTTTCTGCCTTGGTGGTGTCGTGGCTGGCGATTGCCTGGCTGCTGCGGTTCCTCCAGAACCACAGCACCTGGTGGTTTGTGGGGTATCGCCTGCTGTTTGGGGCCTCAATCCTGCTTTGGCTGGGCCGAACAGCTGCCGGCTAGGGCCACTCCGGCCTAAAACAGGAGCAGCCTTCGATCCCAACTGGCCTGTGTGGAAGGAACCCTCTGCCGGCATTGCCCTGGCGGTGGCCGAAGGAGATGCCCCTCGCCTTCCGGCGCCAGCGGTGGTGGCATCGGTTGAAGCCGGCTCGATCGGGGAAGAGCTGGGGTTTCGGCCGGGGGATCGCCTGCTCAGCATCAACGGCAAACGCCCCCGCGACCTGATCGACCTGCAGTTCCTGGTGGGGGAAGAGGAGCTCACCTTGGAGGTGGAAGACCCCGACGGCACGCTCCATGTGGTGGAGCTGGAGAAGGATCTCGATGAAGGCCTTGGGCTGGGTTTCACCGAAGCCCTGTTCGATGGGCTCAAGCAGTGCAACAACCACTGCCCCTTCTGTTTCATCGATCAGCAGCCTCCGGGGAAGCGCCGAAGCCTCTATCTCAAGGACGACGACTACCGGCTCAGCTTTCTCTACGGCTCCTATCTCACCCTCACCAACCTGGCTGCTTCCGATTGGCAGCGCATTGAAGAGCAGCGCCTCTCGCCCTTGTATGTCTCGGTGCATGCGACCGAGCCCGCCTTACGCAGCCGTTTGCTGGTGAATCCGAGGGCGGGCCTGCTGCTGGAGCAATTGGCCTGGTTTGCAGAGCGGGATCTGCAAATTCACGCCCAAGTGGTGGTATGCCCAGGGATCAACGACGGCCCTGCCCTGGTGCGAACCCTGCGGGAGTTGGCGGCTTTTGCCACCGGTGATTGGCCGGCCGTTCTATCGGCTGCCGTGGTGCCGGTTGGGCTCACCCGGTTTCGTCCTCCTGGGGATGCCCTGAACGCGGTTGATCGCAGCAGCGCCCGCGATGTGATCGCCCTGGTGGAGCCCCTCCAGCAGGACTTCCAGCAGGAGTTGGCCAGCCGCTTTGCCTGGCTTTCCGATGAGTGGTATTTGATTGCGGGCTTGCCCCTGCCGCCGCGCCATTCCTACGAAGATTTACCCCAGCAGGAAAATGGTGTGGGCAGTATCCGGGCCTTTTTGGAGGAGCTTGAGCGCGCCACCGCGGATCTTCCCGCCCGCCTGAACCAGCCGCGGCGCTTCAGTTGGGTGGTGGGCCACCTGGTGGCTGAAGCCCTAGAGCCGGTGGTGGCCCGGCTCAATGCCGTGGAAGGCCTCGAGTTGATGCTCTACGGCTTGCCCAGCCCCTACTGGGGCCAGGAGCAGGTGGTGACAGGTTTACTGACCGGATCCGATCTCTTGGCGGGTTTGGCCGGTCAGGATTTGGGTGATGCCTTGTTGCTTCCTTCGGTCATGTTGCGCCAGGGGGAGCCGGTCTTCCTCGATGACCTCACCCTTGTTGAGCTCGAGCAAAGACTGCCTGTGCCTGTGCAGCTTCTGCAGGGTGCAGACGACCTGGTGGCTGTCTGTACCCGTAACCAGTCGAATGCTGATTAGGCTCAGGCGTAATCCCAAGGTTTTGGCGTGCGGCGCTTCAGTTTTTCTGCTGCCCTGATTGGTCTGGCAGGCCTGCCCTTGGCGGCACTGGGGGCTACGCCTGCCGCGACCACCACCAAGGCTGTTTTTGCATCGAAGGCTGTTTCTGCCTCGAAGGCTGTTTCTGCCGTTAATCCTGCGCCCGTGGGCGGTCCTGCGGCCGCTTCGATTCCCTTGGCTCCTGCCATCCTGGGTCCCAGGCCCAGGATGAATCCCAAGGTGGAGCCCACAGCGGCGACGAAACTCAACCCCGGGGTCCTTGACCTCAGCGCGCCCAATTCCTTGGCGCTGCCCACCAAGCCAGAGATGGTGAGGATTCAGCAGCTGCGTCCCTTGAGTTTGGCGGAAATTTTGAATTTGGCGGAGGTGAACAACCCCAATCTCAAGGCTATTGGTAGCCAGGTTGATCAGGCCAAGAGCAACCTTCGGGCCCAGCTTGCCCAGTGGTATCCCACCCTGAGTCTGAGTTCTACCGCATTGCCAAGCTATGCATTCGGTCAGAGTTATCAGGAGAATGCCCAAACACGATCGAATCAATCCGGAAGAATTGATCGAGATGGTTTTGATGCGACCCTATCTGCCGAATATGCACTCATTAACCCCCAAAGGGTCCCCTTGGTGGCTGCGGCAAGGGATCAATACGAGAAGGCAAAATTTCAATATGTTGTCTCCCTGCGCGATTTGCGACTGCAGGCAGCCCAGTCCTATTTCGATCTCCAGCAAGCCGATGACCAGGTGAGGATTGGCCAAGAGTCCGTAAGGGCTTCCTTGGTCAGTCTGCGCGATTCCAAAGCCCGTTTTCAGGCCGGTGTGGCCACGAAGTTGGAAGTCTTGGAGGCTGAAACCCAGCTGGCTCGTGACCAGCAGCTTCTGGCCAACGGCTTGGCAGCTCAGTCGATTGCAAGGCGGGCCCTCGCGGCCTTGCTCGACCTTCCTTTTACGGTGACGCCAACGGCGAAGGACCCAGCCCGGGTGATGGGGGTGTGGAATGCTTCCCTTTCAGAAAGCATTGTGGCAGCTTTTTCCTTCCGAGAGGAATTGGATCAGGTGATCTTGGATATTTCAATCGCCAACAGTCAGGCGAATTCTGCTTTGGGAGCTGTGCAGCCTTTCTTGAGCGTCTTTACCAACTTTGGCTATAATCAATTTAATGGACTGACCGGTAGTATCACTGGCGTTGAGTCGTCTGGTAATCAATACCAAACGACATTCGGGGCGAAGCTTACCTGGTCGATCTTTGACGGAGGTGCTGCGGCCGCATCATCCCGTCAGGCGAAGCAGCTAGCCCAGCAAAATCGCTACCAATTTTCCCAAAGGCGCGATGCCATTCGCCAGGAGGTGGAAGTCAGTTTCTATGAATTGGAAAAGAACAACCGCGACATCATCACCACATCCCGCGAAGTCATCTCAGCTCGAGAGGCTCTGCGCCTGGCGCGCTTGCGTTTCCAGGCTGGGGTGACAACCCAGCGGGAGGTTGTTGATAATCAGCGGGACCTCACCAATGCTGAAGTCAGGTATTCCAATTCGGTGACCGATTACAACAAGCGCTTGGTTGAAATCAGCCGGCGCACTGGCCTCAACCAAATAACGAGCTGTTCAGCGCCTTCCTTGTCGGCAGTCAAGCCTGCTGGCGCATCGGATGTCCCGGTCGAGCCCACCCCGTTGCTCCCAGCCTGTTCCGCAGCAGCTTCAGGCGCGGTCTTCTAAATCAGTGGCAGGAACGGCGGTGGTTTCTCAGCTTGCTGTCCAGCCTCGGCAGTTGGGCCTGGTAAGCACCCTGAGGCTGGGTCTTTTTCAGGGCTGTCTGGGTTGCTTGGCCGTCATCTTTGCGGGGTTGCTGAATCGGGTGATGCTCAGTGAATTGCATTTTCCTGGGCTTTTGGTCGGCGGTGCCTTGGCCTTCGAACAGTTTGTGGCACCCACCCGGGTTTTGTTTGGGCAGATCTCCGATGCCCATCCCTGGAGGGGGCGCCACCGGGTTCCCTACATCTGGCTTGGTACGGCCCTGTTCTGTGGCTTGGCGGTGCTGTCGATTCCCTTGATTTTTCACGTGGGCCACTTGCTCGCCGATGGCGCCACGACCGCGTTTGTTTTTGGGGCTGCTGCGCTCTGTGGCCTATTTGCCCTGTATGGCGTTGCGATTTCCTTAGCCACCACCCCCTATTTGGCCTTGGTGATTGATCGCACCAGTGAAGTTGAGCGCCCCAGGGCTGTGGGACTGATCTGGTGCTTGCTCACCGTGGGGATTGTGGTTGGGGCCATTTCAATTGGCATCAGCCTCAAGAGCCTCGATGGAGTGAGTGATCCAGCGCTTTTGCAGCCGGTTCTGTTTGGGTTTATGGGCAAGGTGGTTGCCGCCGTTCTGGTCCTCACCTTGGTGGCCACGGTGGGCATGGAAACACCGATCCGCCAACCGCCCAAGTCAGCTCTAACTAGCCCAGTCAAATCCAGCCCTCAACAGCAGCGGCAGGATGTTTTTACCTTGCGCCAGGCCTGGACCCTGATCACATCGAGCCGCCAGGTCCTGATCTTTTTTTGCTTCTTGGTGCTGTTCACCTTGGCGCTGTTTTTGCAGGATCCCATCCTCGAGAGTTATGGGGCCCAAGTCTTTGGCATGTCCATCGCTGCAACAGCCACCCTTAATGCCATTTGGGGCATGGGCACCTTGGTGGGGTTGCTTGTGGCTGGAGCATGGGTGGTGCCTTCCCTGGGCAAGTTGGCGACAGCTCGGTTGGGATGTCAGTTGATCCTTGCCAGTTTGCTTTTGTTGGTTTTCGTGGGTCCATGCGGCCGTGTTTCGGCACTGCAGCTCGTGATGGCCCTCTTTGGTTTGTCAGCAGGAATCGCTACTAACAGCGCGTTGGTCTTGATGCTGGATCTCACCCTGCCCGAGGCAGCAGGAACCTTTGTGGGGGTATGGGGATTGGCCCAAGCCCTGTCGCGTGCAATGGGCAAGGTCTTTGGAGGGGCCCTGTTGGATCTTGGCCAGGGGCTCCAGCAGGCCATGGCTTGGGGGGGAGATTCGGCCTATCCGCCGTTTGCTTTGGTGCTGCTTGTGGAGTGTGGGATTGCGGTAGCGGCGCTTTTTGCCCTTTCCCAGGTCAATGTCCACCAATTCAGGGAAGATACGGGCAGAAGTCTCAGCAAGGTCCTGTCCCTCGAGCTCGGATGAATCCTTCTGTTTCTGCACCGGGCCTTCCCCCTGGTTTGGGTGAGTTGCTGGATCGGGTGGCCGAGCGCCAGCGGCTCGACTTCGGTCATATGGCCTCTGATGTCAAGGCTGATGGCAGCCTGATCACAGCCTGTGACCGTTGGAGTGATGAGGCCTTTGTGAGTGGCCTCGCCAACTTGTTCCCCTCGGATGGGGTCTTGAGTGAGGAGGGGGATAAGCGGGTTCCGTCCACCGAGACCTATTGGGTGGTTGATCCCCTGGATGGCACCACGAATTTTGCTGCGGGGATTCCCTACTGGGCGATCTCCCTGGCGCGTTTTGAGCATGGCAAGCCCGTGTTGGCGGTCTTGGATGTACCTCCGTTAAGGCAGCGGATTGTGGCGGTGCGGGGTCAGGGGGCATGGCGGAATGGAAAGCAGCTGCAGCCCCCTGCACTGCAAAGCCATCCCGCTGGCTGCGCCTCCCTCTGTAGCCGCTCGATAGGGGTGCTTCAGAAACTTCCCAATCAGCGCTTTCCAGGCAAAATTCGTTTGCTTGGGGTGGCCAGCCTCAACATGGTCAGCGTGGCCATGGGGCAAACCGTGGCAGCCTTGGAGGCCACGCCAAAAATTTGGGACCTGGCGGCTGCCTGGTTGGTCTTGAGTGAGCTGGACTGTCCATTGCGCTGGTTGGTTCAATCTCCTGAGGGAATTCCTGCTGGCTCCGACCTCACCCAGGCGGATTTCCCGGTGCTTGCGGCCGCTAGCCCAGCAACCCTTGCCACGTTTATGCCTTGGGCTGACGCCCTCGTCGCATTGGGTTAGCGAGGTGCTATGGTTTTGAACTGCGCCGGAGCGGGTTAACGCCCGAACTGAGCGTGGGGCCAGTTCAGAGATGGATTGGTGGCTTACGAGACCAAGAGGCGTGAGCCGACGGTGTTGTAAGTTTTCTAGGTCGCTGAGAGGCGGCGGCTACCGAGAGCTTCCTGAGAGGGGAGTGGAGGGAGCTGAACCTGGACAACCGAAAAGTTTAGGAACTGACGCTTTCACTGCGTCCCATGTTCTTGAGGAGCCTGCGGCACTTGCTGAGAGATCAGTGGGAGGTTGTTGGAGCTCAGGCGTGTGACCGTAGAGCAGTGAAGGTGTGAGGTCCCGTCAAAAATTATTAGCGGGGACCAGAGAGCAGTTGTTGACGTCGTCTTTCACGAGGCG
>CALSBG010000019.1:0-36893 GCA_943373125.1 Synechococcus sp. UW140 | reverse complement strand
TGAGGTTGCTGAGAGCACCGGCAGGTGAGGACAGATCGGCCAGATCGAAGCCGTTGACTTGCTGTCCGAAGTCGATGGTGACGAGAGCGGTTTCACCGGCCTTGATGTTGGCCTTGTCGATCGTGACGGAGGCGGTGGGCCGGAGTGTGTCGACGGCGTAGTTGCTGGAGGTGGCGTTGCCGAGCCCAGCGGCGGTGGAGGAGGTGTCGGTGACACCGGTCAGATCGAGGCTGATGAGGTTGGAGGCGTCTTCCAGATCGACCGTCGGAGAGAAGGTTGCGGTGTATTTGGTGGCGTCGTTGGCATCAACGTTGAGGTTGCTGAGAGCACCGGCAGGTGAGGACAGATCGGCCAGATCGAAGCCGTTGACTTGCTGTCCGAAGTCGATGGTGACGAGAGCGGTTTCACCGGCCTTGATGTTGGCCTTGTCGATCGTGACGGAGGCGGTGGGCCGGAGTGTTGGAGGGACCGTATTTACCGCGCTGACAGTGATGCCATTACCTGTGAGGTCTGCAACGACGACAGAAGCATTGGCGCCAGCAGCCCAATCTTCTGCGGCAGCCAGGTTGTAGGTGGTGCTGCCTAGGGAGGCGGTGCCGTTGTTATTGAGAAGGCCCAGTAGGGCTGTTTGGTCTGCGCTGTTGAGGGTGACCGTAAATGCGTTGCCGCTTGTTATTTCAACACTGGTGGAAGTCAGAGTGCGTGTGCCACCCGCTTGTCCTGTGATGGTGAGTTTGGAGATATCAATGTCATTGGTAGCGCCATTGAGCTTGAGGAAACCTGTACCTGTGACAACTAAGGTGCCGGTGGAGGCGTCATAGGTGGCACTGGTAATAGCAGGTACGGCAACATTGCTAACGGTGATGCCATTAGCTGTGAGGTCAGCAGCGCCAGTGCTAGCAGGGTTCCAGTTGCTGGCTGCTGCGATGTTGTAGGTCGTACTACCAGTAGAGGTAGTACCGTTATTGTTGACAATCTGATTGAGTGCAGCTTTATCGGTTGCATTGAGCGTGACCGTAAAGGCTGTGGCACTGGTGATCTCAACGTTGGGTGAGGTGAGCGTGTAGGTGCTGCCACCTTCTCCTGTAAGCGTGAGCTTGCTGACATCAATGTCATTGGTAGCTCCAGCGGTTGCTGCGAAGTCAGTGCCAGTGACGAGCAGGACCCCTGTTGCTGCGTCGTAGGTGGCACTAGTGATCGTGGGGCTTGTTGTTGTTGTTACCGCAATGTTGAAGGTCTGCGAGGCGGTCCCAGCCGGGCTTGAGGCGGACAGAATGAACGGGAATGTGCCCCCGGCGGTGGCGGTGCCGCTGACCACGCCGGTGCTGGCATCCAGCGTGAGGCCGGCCGGCAAGCTGCCCACCGTAATTTCGTAGCGGGCGCCGACGCCCTGGGCGCCGAGGTTGGCGAAGAAGGCCTGATTCGTTTTGCCGGAAAATGCCGAGCTGGCCGGGAACGTGGCGAAGGCCGGGTCGCTGACAAGAGCCGACTGCACGGTCGCATAGCCCGTGCCGGTGGGTGCGGTCGGAGCTCCGGTCCATGTGGTGAACGAACCGTCGGCCTTCTGGGCCACGAATCCGCCCGTGTTGGCAAACACCTGGGTGAAGCCGGTGCCTGTCGGCGCGCCGGTGCCGCCGTATAGGCCATTGCCCCAGGCGGTGATCGAACCATCAGCCTTGAGCGCCGCAAAGGCGCGACCGCTGGAAAAGACCTGGGTGAAACCGGTGACTGTGGGCGCGCCGGTGCCGCCGTACAAGTTATTGCCCCATGCGGTGATCGAACCATCGGCCTTCACCGCGGCAAACGCACCCCCACTGGAAACAACTTGGGTGAAACCTGTGCTTGTGGGCGCAGCAGTAGCGCTGCCGCCAGAGGTGGAATCGCCCCAGGCGGTGATCGAGCCATTCGCCTTGAGCGCGGCAAAGGCAGAACCGGTGGAAAAGACCTGCGTATAACCGCTGGTTGTGGGCGCGCCCGTGCCGCCAGAGGTGGAACCGCCCCAGGCGGTGATCGAACCGTCCGTCTTCAGCGCCGCAAACGAGCCGCCGGTGGAGAAGACCTGGGTGAAACCTGTGCCTGTGGGCGCGCCCGTACCGCCAGAGGTGGAACCGCCCCAGGCGGTGATCGAACCGTCCGTCTTCAGCGCCGCAAACGAGCTGGCGGTGGAGAAGACGCGGCTGTAACCAGTGACTGTGGGCGCGCCCGTGCCGCCAAAGCTGGAATCGCCCCAAACGGTGATCGAGCCATCCGCTTTCAGCGCGGCAAACGCTTCTTGGTTGGAAAACACCTGCGTGTAACCAGTGACTGTGGGCGCCCCTGTGCCACCAAAACCGGCATTGCCCCAGGTTTGGATGGAGCCATCGGCCTTGAGCGCCGCAAAAGCGCTTTGGGTGGAATACACCTGGGTGAAGCCGGTGCCCGTGGGCGCACCACTGCCGCCAGTGGTGGAATCGCCCCAGGCGGTGATTGAGCCATCCGCCTTGAGCGCGGCGAATGCTTTTTGGTTGGAAAAGACCTGCGTGTAACCAGTGACGGTGGGCGCTCCTGTGCCACCAAAACCGCTAAGGCCCCAAGCCTCAATGGAACCATCGGCGTTGAGCGCCGTAAAGGCCCCATCATTCAGGAATGCTTGGCCGGTGCCGTTGCCGTTAACAGCAGACCCAGCCCCCACCCTTTGATTCGGCAACATCACCGCCAGCGGATCTTTGACCTCCAGCGTGTACACCTGGGCCACCGCACCCACCGCACTGGTGCTGGTGATGGTGAACGACTTGGTTCCGGCGGTGGTTGGGGTGCCGGACAAATAGCCTGTGGCAGGGTTCAGGGTTAGGCCAGCAGGTAGGTCACCGGTCAGCGCGTAAAAGCCCCCCTGGCTGATCGCACCCACCTGATAGGCCGCCGGGCCGGCGCCGCCTTCGGCGCCGATCCTGGTGCCGATGTAGGCGGTGGGCAGGTCGCCGCTGGTGCCGTATTCCTGATAGGGAATCGCCGCCCGGGCCGAGCTCACCGTTAGGCCCGTGCCGATGGGCACGTTCAAATTGCCGGCGTCGGTGCTACCCCAGGCGATCAGGCTGCCATCTGATTTTTGCCCAACAAACGCCGATAAAGTAGAGAAGACCTGGGTGAAGCCGGTGGCCGTGGCGCCCGTGGGCGACTTGCCGCCGCCGTAGTTGGCGTTGCCCCACGATTTGACCGTGCCATCGTTTCTCAGGGCGGTGAACGCCAGCTGGTTGGAGACAATCTGGGTCCAGCCCGTGGTCGTTGGCGCGCCGGTGCTGCCGGCGGTGCTCAGGCCCCAGGCTTTAATCGAGCCATCGCTCTTCAAACCCGCGAAGGCGCTTTGGGTGGCAGAGATGGCGGTGAAGCCGCTCTCGGTGGGGAAGCTGGTGTTGCCGCCCTTGGTGCTACTACCCCAGGCCGTGATGGTGCCATCGGATTTCAGCGCAGCGAAGGCCGAGCCGGTGGCCGCCACGCTGATGAAGTTGCTGCCGCCGGTGAATGGGTTATCTCCGGTGAACGTGGCGCCCCAGGTGGCGATGGTGCCATCGGCGCGCAGCGCCGCAAAGGCGTTGGGGTTGGCATAGATGGCGGTGTAGCTGTTGTTGGTGGGCGCACCGGTGCCGCCAAAGGTGGTATCACCCCAGGCGGTGATCGAGCCATCGGCCTTCAGCGCCGCGAAGGCGCTGGCGTTGGAAGTGATGGTGACGTAGCCGGTGCCGGTGGGCGCGCCGCTGCCGCCTTTGCCGCTGGCGCCCCAGGCGACCAGGCTGCCATCGCTCTTCATGGCCACCATGGCCTGGCCGTTGGTGAAGATCTGGCTGTAGCCGGTGCCGGTGGGTTCGCCGGTGCCGCCGGCGATGTCAGTGCCCCAGGTGGTGATGCTGCCATCGGCCTTCATGGCGGCGAAGGCGTAGCCACTGGAGAACAAGCGGGTGAAGCCGGTGCCGCTGGGCGCGCCCAGGCCGCCGTAATCGCTGTTGCCCCATGCCTGGATGCTGCCGTCGTAACGGAGGGCAGCGAAGGCGCGGGAGGTCTGGGCGATCTGCACATAGCCAGCCCCGGTGGGCACGCCACTCGCCCCGAAGCCGCCGTAGGTGCTGTCACCCCAGGTGGTGATCGTGCCATCGGCCTTGAGGGCGGCGAAGGCGCTCTCGTTCAACCCCTGGGCGCCGCTGCTCTGGGTATCGATGCTGGAATACTGGCCAGGGCGCTGGTTGGGCAGCGTGTTGTCGCTCACCTTGACCGTGAAGGTTTGGGCTGCCACGCCCTTGCTGTCGCTGGCAGAAAGCGTGAACTGGTAGTTGCCGGGGGTAGTGGGGGTGCCAGTCACACTGCCAGCGGTAGTTAGATTCATGCCAGGGGGCAGGGCCCCGGCGATCACCGCGTAATTCACCGTATTGGCCGAAGTCGAAACCGCGCTCAGGTCGTAGGTGGCGGCTTGGCCGACGGCGTAGTTGGCGTAGCCGATCGGCTTGGTTGGGTTGAAAGTGGGTGCCGCGGTGGTGGTGCTGGCAGCCATCACCGTTAATGAATAGTCCTGGCTCGATTCGCCGCTGCCGTTGTAGGTGGAGACGGTGAAATTGGAGGTGCCAACTTTGGTGGCCGTGCCTTCCAAATAGCCGGTGGCCCCATTGAGGCTGAGTCCGTCCGGCAGACTGCCTGAGGTGATGGCGCTGCCGAGGCCAAGGCCCGTGTTGGCGCCCACCTGGTAGGCCGCCACACCGTTGAGGTTCGGGGCCTGGGTGGCCAGCGAGGTGCCGAGTCGCGCGGCGGGCAGGTTGCCGGTCACGCCGAACTGGCGGGAGGGCACCACCGCGGTAGCGTTTTGAAGCGAGGCGAACGCCACCTGAGCCGTGGCACCTTGCAAGCCGGCACTCGATGAACCCCAAACCTTGACGGTGCCATCGGCCTTCATGGCAGCGAAGGCGTTTGGGCGGCTGAAGATCTGGGTGTAGCCGGTGCCGGTGGGCGAGGCGGTGCTGGTGGGGTTGAAGAAGCCACCGGTGGTGGTTTTACCCCAGACGGTGATGCTGCCGTCGGCCTTCATGGCGGCGAAGGCGTTGTTGTTGGTGTAGATGGTCTTGAAGCCGGTGCCCGAGGGCGCGCCGGTGCCACCGCTATCGGTGGCGCCCCAAGACACGATCGAGCCGTCGGCCTTCAGCGCCGCAAACGAGCCACCGGTGGAAAAGACTTGGGTGAAGACGATGTTAGCGGGGAAGCTGGTGCCGAATGTGCCCGTGGCGCCCCACGAGACGAGGGAGCCATCGGTCTTCATGGCGGCAAAACCATTGGCGGTGGACCAGATATCGACAAAGCCGATCCCTGTTGGCCCGTCGGTTCCCCCCCCATTGTTGCTGTTGCCCCACACGGCAATGCTGCCATCGGCTTTGAGCGCCGCATAGGAGCCGTTATTGGCAAAGATCCTGGTGTAGCCGGTGCCCGTGGGCGCGTTGCTACCGCCGTTAAGACTGTCTCCCCAGGCGGTGATGCTGCCGTCGGCTTTGAGCGCCGCATAGGCACCGGCGTTGGGAGTAATGCTGGTGAAGCCGGTGCCAGTGGGAGCACCCACCACAGTGCCCCAGGCGGTGATGCTGCCGTCGGCCTTGAGGGCGGCGAACCCATACTGTGCAGAGGATATGTTGGTGTAACCACTGCCAGTGGGCGCGCCGCTACCGCCAGAGCTGGAGTTACCCCAGGCGGTGATACTGCCGTCGGCCTTGAGGGCAGCGAACGCATATTGTGCGGAATGGATTTTGGTGTAACCGCTGCCAGTGGGCGCGCCAACCCCGCCGAAGCTACTGTTACCCCAAGCTTCGATGCTGCCATCATATTTAAGGGCGGCATAGGCGTTATTGCTGGCGGTGATCTGGGTGTAGCCGGTGCCGGTGGGCTCGCCACTGCCGCCATAGTCATTAGCGCCCCAGGAGTAGACGCCGCCGTTGGCCGTGAGGCCGGCAAAGGCCTGCCCGTTGGCGTATTCCGTGCCCGAGCCGATGGTGTAGACAGCACCCGCGCCCTGGCGCTGGTTGGGCAGCAGCGAACTTTCCACCCTCAGGTTGAAGTTTTGGGTAACACTGCCGGCGGCGCTGGTGGCGTTAATCGTGAGCGGGAAGCTGCCCGGCTCGGCCGGGTTGCCGTAGATCCAGCCGGTGGCGGCATCGAGCTTCATGCCAACGGGGAGGGTGCCGTTGGTGATCGTGAAGGTGAGGCCTTCGCCCTGGATGCCCAGGAACACCTGCGATTGCTGCGTCTGGTTGACAACGAAGCTCGTCGGCGCGCCGGCGGAAAGCGGCAGGTAGGGCGCCGCCAGCGTGGGCGACTGCACGGTGAGGAAGTTGCTGCCCGTCGGCGCGCCGCTGCCGCCGGTCGTTGAGGAGCCCCAGGCATAAAGCGAGCCATCGCTCCTGCGGGCGGCAAAGGCCGTGCCCGAAGTGGTGATTTCGCTCCAACCGGTGCCGCTAGGCCCGCCCGCGCCACCCATGGTGGTGTCGCCCCACACACTGACCGAGCCATCGGCCTTGATCGCCGCAAAGGCGCCCTGGCTACTGAACAGGTTGGTGTAACCGGTGGCCACGGGGGCCGACTTGGTGTTGCCGCCCTCTAGGGAGCTACCCCAGACGCTGATGCTGCCGTCGGCCTTCAGGGCCGCAAACGAACTGAGCGTGGAGTACACCTGGGTGTAGCCCGTGCCGCTGGGCGCACCGGAGCCGCCACTGAGCGTGCTGCCCCAAGCAGAAAGCGAACCGTCTTGGCGGATCGCCACGAAGGCGGCGCTGTTGCCGTAGAGCTGGCGGTAGCCGCTGTCCTTGGGTGCGCTGGTGCCGCCGTAGGCCGTGTCACCCCAGGCTGTGATGAAGCCATTGCTGTCAATCGCCGCCATGGCCCGGGAGGTGGTCACCACCTCCTGCTGGCCCGCGGCGTTGGGTTTGCCCGCGGTGCCGCCGGCAAGGCTCGAACCCCAGGTGCTGATCGTGCCCGAGGTGCTGATCGCCCCGAACGCGCCAAAGGAGGAGGTGCCCGACTGGTAGTCGTTGACGGTGACGCGGGGACCGAACGCCGTGGTGGCCGAAAGGGCGCTTGTGCCGATGCTGTTGGAGTTGCCCCAGGTCTTGATCGTGCCATCGATCTTTTGGGCCGCGAAGCCGCCCCCGTTGGCGAAAATGCGCACAAAGCCGGTGCCGGTGGGCGAGGCAGTGCTGGTGGCGCTAAAGGTGCCACCGTTGGCGGTGTTACCCCAAGCGGTGATGCTGCCATCGCTTTTGATGGCGGCAAAGGCAGCGCGGGTGGCCGAAATCATCTTGTAGCCGGTGCCCGTCGGCTCGCCGGTGGCGCCGTTGGCGGCCAAACCCCAGGCGACGATCGAGCCGTCGTTTCGGAGTGCGGCGAAGGCCTTCTCGTTGGAGGTAATGACGGTGTAGCCGGTGCCGGTGGGCGCATCCGCTTGCTTGCCGCCGTTGGCGGTGTTACCCCACACTGATATCGAGCCGTCCTTGGTGAGCGCCGCGAAAGCGCTGAGGTTGCGAAACTGCTCGCCGGTGGCGCCAAGGGCATTGGGGCCACCGAGGCTGGTGCCCGTGCCCGGGCGCTGGCCGGGCAGGGTGTTGCTGGCGGTGACATCGAGCTTGAGCAGCTGGCTCGTGCTGCCCGCGGCATTGGTGGCCGTGACATTCACATACTCATCAACCGCGGTGCCGATGCCCACCTTGCCGCTGATCACACCGGTGGTGGGGTCGAGGCTCAGGCCCGGAGGCAGCACGCCGTTGCTGCCGATCACCACATCCTTGATGGTGTGGAAGTTGTTATTGCTGGCGCCGGTGGTGCCCGTGAAACCGAAGGCCCACAGCGACTTATCGGTGCTTTGCCAATTGCTGTAATTTCCGGCATCAAACGCCAGCACATTGTTGACCCGCACCTGCACGCGCCCTTCGGCGCTCATCGTCACCGTCACGGGGACGAAGTTGTAGTTGCCAACGAAAGGGTTGGGGATGGGATTAGAACCCAACAGAATGCCATCTGCATAAGCAGCTACCGTGAGGTTGGTATTAGTGCCACCTGTGAGCTCAGTGATGACGACCCGCAGGCCCTTGGTGTTATCGCCGGGCGCGCCGTAGTTGAAGCTGATGTCGCCGCCGCCCACCGTGGTGCCGCCGCCCACCTTGTAGTTGAAGCTGGCCGAAAACGCATTGGGGTTCTGCGCGCCTTGCCCCAGGAATTGAACCGTGCTGGTTTGATTATTACTATTCTGCGTCAGTTCGATCGCGCCGGCGTTGAACTGGGCGCTGCCGTTGAAATAAGCCCCGGCGGGAAGGGTGCCGGCGTTGGCCAGCGTGGTGCTGACCAGGGTCTGAGGCGTAACGCTGTAGGTGGTGGGGCCAGCGCTGCCGGTTGCCACGACAGCGAAGTCGGTCGGCACACCGGGCAGCATTGGATTGGTGGCCGCACTGCTGAAAACGGGAGCGCCGGAGGCGAGGTTGAGGCTGAATTGTTGCGAGGTGGAGCCATCCGCATTGGTGGCCACAAGATCGAAGACTTGCTGGCCGGCGCTCGTCACTGAGGTGGGCGTACCGGAGATCACACCGGTGGTGGTACTCAGCGACAGACCGGCGGGCAACACCCCGTTTGTCACGATCGCCAGGGTGTCGATCGTGTGGCTGCTGGAGTTGGTAGCGCTGTTGCTGGCACCCAATCCGAACTGCCAGTTGGCGCGGTCGGCGGCGTTGACCTTGCCGCTCAGGTTTGCGTTTAAAACCTGGGCGCTGTCATAGCTGACCGTGAGCAGATTGGCCGCATCGAGTTTGATCTGCACCGGCTTGGCCCCGCTGCCAAAGGTGATCGGCGCCTTGCCGATCACAGCATTGTTCCAACTCACACTGACGAACGCAGCGACCGTTGAAGTTGCCTCCGTGAAGGTGACGACCAGGCCGTTCGTGACCGCCGCAATTGAACCGCTGGAGGTGTTGAGCTCCCCGTAGTTGAAACTAATTGATGCGGCAACACCGGCCCCGGCCGTGCTGTTGGCAATGGTGTAATCAAACGAGGCCGTGAAGGAGCCGGGGCTGGCAGCGCCCAGCTTGGCTAGAACAAGCGAGCCCTTGCTGCTAGCTGTGGTCGGGTTGAGCACACACACACCGCCGGTGACTTGGGCGCTGCTCACCAGCGTCGAGCCCGACGGCTGGGTAGTGAAATCATCGGACAATAAAGTTGCTGTGCCGATCGAGTACGTCGGGGTACCCGTGGCCGATGCCGTGAACGATCCGGCGACGTTGCTGGTGAAATCGGCGCTTGCAGCGCTTGTGAACACGGGCGCCGCCAAGATCAGGGCAGATTGATCCCAGGCCTGCGCGAAGCGTTCGGAGATCGCCTCGATCGGCCCGGAGGAATACTCCATCGTCAAATCGCCGCCCTTGGCTGGCGAACCGGTGAGGTTTGAGCTGGCGGCAACATCGGCCCCCGTGAGCGCCGCGAGCCCGTCGACAAAGACTCGCCCCTCAGGCGTTGCCGCCACTGAACATCCGTACAGCAAGATGTCGGCTCCGGGAGCCAAGACATGTCGCCAGCCAGCAATGTCAACCGATCGCAACTGAAGCGTGTCGCTGCTGATCCGTTGCCCGGCCAGCATCAAGCTGCCAGGTTCGCCGTGGCTGAACAGGCGGACGACTGAAGCGCCTGGATTGGCGTGGAGGGCAGCACCAACTTGGTCAATTACATCCCCTTCCGAATCGAGGACAAAAACCAGCGCGCCGGCGAGCTCCTCTTGCGGAACTGAGGCGACGATCTCGGGGCTGATAAAGACCAAGTCGACCGGAACGGCCGATGTGCGGGTGGCAGCAACCGGAAATAACTTGGTGGATAGGTTGGAAAGCGCTGTGGCGAACGCGCCGCCGGCGAGCTTGATGGCCGCAAACGCGCTGTCTCTGCCCAAGACGCTGCCCGTGCCCTGGCTCTGGTTGGGCAGCAAGGCGTCAGCCACCCCCACCATGATCGGCGGGCTGGCACTGGGATCATTGCTGCCATCGCCGCCGTAAGCAGTGGTGACGACTTGGACGCCTAAAGGCAGCCTGGCTGTGGTGAAGGTGGCGATGCCGTTGGCGTCAATTTCGCCAGTTCCGAGTACGGTTGTGCCGCTGAAGAAGGTGACCGTTCCACTTGGGTTCGTGCCCGTGACCGTGGCGTAGAAAGTCGTGGATCCTCCCAAAGCCACTCTGCTTGGGCTGGCAATGAGCGAGATAGCTGTCGCTGGCATTGCAAGCAAAGAAAGTTAAAATCACACTACGTTATTTGCGTCAACAAAGGGGCCTAATTGCGCATGACCAGGTATGTATAAATGTGCAAAAGCAAAGATGCGCAAATTCTTCAAGGCGCAAAAGGGCTGACACCGGCTTCCAGGTTGGGCCCTCTTGCCGAAGTGCAACCTTTTTTCGAAACCAAAGGTTTCTGTTACCATGTTATAAGAATGCCTCTAGCCTTGAAACCGGATGGTAAAAGCACTGGCGCAACAGAAACGTCTTCTCAATGTGGGCGGCCAGTCTCATGGAATCGAACTGCCTGCTCCATACGCTGAATTTGAGCGTGTTCTGCTTGATTTAGATCCCAATGTTGGGGCTAATATTGTTCTCGATGTTAGGGAACTTACCAGTCTGGAGCCACATCAGTTTGATGCTGTTTATTGCTCCCATAACCTCGAACATGTGCGCCAGCACGAAGTGCCCTTGGTGCTTGCTGGCTTTCGCCATGTGCTCAAGCCCGGGGGCCTAGCCCACATCATCGTGCCCGATCTGCAAGAGCTGATGCGCGTCTGCGTGCAGCAGGGCATCGACCTCGATGGCCTGCTTTACGAATCGCCCATGGGTCCGATCACACCCCTCGATGTGCTCTTTGGCCACGGCGGCATGATCGCGCAAAGCGGCCAGGATTATTACGCCCATCGCACCGGCTTCAGCAGCCGCACCCTGGCCAATGTGGTGGAAGCCAGCGGCTTTAGTCCGATGTTCTGCCAGCAGGGCAACCTCGAGCTCAACCTGATCACCTTCAACGGCACTCCAGACGCCGAGCTCGCCGCCCTGTTTGATTTGCCGCTGTCCAGCCTGGACCCGGCAGCAGCCTCCTAAACAACAGGGCATGGCAACCGATCCAAGCGTCGCCCTGGCCGCAGCTTTAACGCTGCATCAGCAGGGGCAGCTCGCCCAGGCGCGTGAGCGTTATGGGGCCATCCTGGCCACCGATCCCAGCACCGCTGCGGCCCACCACTACCTGGGGTTGCTGGAGCACCAGAGTGGCAACCCCACGCCAGCGCTCCAGCACTTGCAAGCAGCGGTGCAAAGCGAGGCTGCTGAGCCCTTCTACTGGGTGAACCTGGGCAACCTGCTCAAGGATCTGCAGCGGCCCCAGGAGGCCGAGGCGGCCTACCAGCGCGCCCTGGCCCAGGAGCCCGGCGACGCTCTGGCGCTGTACAACCTGGGCCATCTCTACCAGCTCTATGGCCGCTGGAGTGAGGCGGCGGACGCCTTTGGCCAAGCCGTGGACGCCCAGGGCGACTTTGTGCCCGCCTGGCAGAAGCTAGCCGCCATGGAGCTGCGCGCCAACCGCCGCGAGCAGGCCTTAGCGGCAGCCGAACGGGCCGTGGCCCTGGCGCCCGATGACGCGGCGAGCTGGTTTCACCTGGCCGATGCCCTGGGCCGCTTCGCGCGTTGGCCCGAGTCCCTGGAGGCGCTAGAGCGCTCCCTTGCCCTGCAACCGCAGTTTGCCGAGGCCTGGAACAACCTGGGTCTGGCGCGCAAGCAGCAAGGCGATTTAGCCGGGGCAAAGGCCGCCTTTGAGACCGCCCTGCAGCAGGCCCCGCCAAGCGATCCGGCCAACGCCTCGCTGGCGGCCGAAACCTGTTCCAACCTGGCCCAGCTCGAGCTGGATTCCCACCAACTCCAGGTCGCCCAGCAGTGGAGTGAGCGGGCGCTGGCCTTGGATCCTCAAAACGCCCAGGTGCAGTTCACCAAGGGCAACGTGCTCAATGCCTTGGGAGAGTATGAGCTGGCAGCTTCGGCCCTGCGCCTGGCCCTGGAACTGCAGAGCGACTTTCCCGAGGCGCTCAACAACCTCGGCAACATCCTGCTCAACCTGCGGCGCCACAGCGAGAGCATTGCCACCTTTGAACGGGCCATTGCCCAGCGCACGGATTACGCCGAGGCCCTGGCCAACCTGGCCAATGCCCAGCGCGAGGCCAGCTATCCCGACCTGGCCGAACAAGCTCTGCTGGAGGCGATTCGGATCAGGCCCGAGTTCGCCGCTGCCCACTCCAACCTGGGCAACGCCTATTTCGACCAGGGCAAGGTGGATCTTGCCCTGGAGAGCTACCACCGCGGCATCGAACTGGGCCAGGACGATCGCGATTTTGTGCCCAACTACCTGTTTGCCCTCAACTACAGCCCCAGCGCCAGCGACGCAGACCTCGCCGCCGACACACGGCGGCTCTGCCAGGCCAAATTTGACGACTTTCTAAGCGAAGCAGCTCTCAGTGCTGCCGGTGCAGATGCTCCCGCTGCAGTTGCCGTAATCGCGGCGCGCCGGCTGCGGGTGGGCTATGTCTCGCCCGATTTCTGGATGCATCCGGTGGCCCGGTTCATGATGCCGGTGCTGGAGCACCACGACCGTAGCCGTTTTGAGGTGTTTGCCTACTCCTCGCGGTATCTCAAAGATGGGATGACAACCGAAATCGCCAAGCGGGTGGAGCACTGGCGCGATGTGCACCAGCTCGATGATGCCGCCCTGGCCGATCTGATCCGCGCCGACGGCATCGACCTGCTGATCGATTTAACGATGTTCACCCGCGATTGTCGACCGGCCCTGTTTGCCCGCAAGCCGGCACCGGTGCAGATCACCTACCTGGCCTATGTGGGCACCACCGGCCTGGCCGCGATGGACTACCGCATCACCGATCGGGTGCTCGATCCAGCCGATGCTCCAGTGCTGCCCTTCATCGAACAACCGCTGCGCCTGCCCCGTTGTTGGTGGAGCTTTTCGGTGCCGCCACCGGTGGTGCCCATCCCCGCGGTCGTGCCGCCTCCCTGCATCAGCCAGGGGGTGATCAGCTTTGGCAGCCTCAACAACTTCGTCAAAGTCAACGAAGGGGTACGGGCGCTCTGGGCCGAGATGGTGGCGAGCGTACCCGGCTCGCGGCTGGTGCTGCACATCAAGGAAACCCGGGCCCGCCAGGGATTGTTGGATTTTTTCGCCGAGCGCGGGGTGGCTAGCGATCGGATCACCCTGATCGGCTATCAAAACGGGCCCGATTACATGGCTACCTACGGCCAGATTGACATCGCCCTCGACACATCACCCTTTGCCGGCGGCACCACCAGCTTCGATGCCCTCTGGATGGGTGTGCCCCTGGTGACCCTCGCCGGTGAGCGCAGCTCCAGCCGCGGCGGCGCCAGCATCCTCACCAGCCTGGGCCGGCCCGAATGGATCGCCCGCAGCCCCGAGGACTACATCGCCATCGCCCAACGCCTCGCCTCAGACCCCCAAGCTCTGGCGGAGATCCGCAGCGGCCTGCGGGCCGAACTGCAGGCCTCGCCCTTGATGGATAACGCCGGCTTCACCCGGGAGCTAGAAGCGCTCTACCGGCAGGCGTGGGACGAGCGGAGTGGGGGCGGTTGAGCTTTCAGGCACATCAACTTGAGCCTGCCTCAGCAAGCCGGACAGGGTGCCCACCTTGACGGGCTTGTGTAAAGGGACAACGCAGCCGCGACTGCCAGATCACAACACCACGTGGCTGCCGTTCTGGCGAACCGTCTGAAATCCCAGCCGTTCCAATGCCCGGATGATCTCCCGTCCAGACAGGTGCGGCAGCTTAGGCATGGGCAGCAACGCTGAACAGGGTCACCAGGGGATGGCCCTTCACACCAGCAGGGAACTCCTCGATGCATTCCCCCTCTGTTGTCGTGCCCGTCTCGGGATTAAAGGCCACATACCCGCCTTCCTCAGCGGGGGTGAGCACAGCAGTGAGTTCCATCGGCTCTGGCCAGACTCTTCAGTCTGGGGTTGCCCGAATCAGTTTGGTTGGAGCGCTCCGGATTCCAGCACCCCAAGTCGGCGCAGCAGCGGCAGGCAGCGGCGGCGAAAGTCTTCGGCCAAGCGCTCCAGATCGGCTTGGCGTTCGCTTTCCGGCACCGGCTGCCCATCGCGCAGCAGGGTTTGATCCAGGGCCCGCAGTCCGGCATCGATCGCCCCAGCTAGGCCTGCTTCGCTGCAGCCCTGGTTCAGGGCGTTGAGGGCGAGCAATTCCAGGCCGTTGAGCTTGTGGAGATTGCCGCTTACGGGGCAAGCCACGCTGGTATAGGGAGCTCCGGCGGCGACACTGGCGGCGATGTGGGCGTTGAAGCGTTGGCTGGGGCCCCGATCCCGCTCGCCCGGCACTAACGCCAAGGCCTTGCTGCCTAGCAGCAGGCCCAGGTTTTGCTGCAGCGAGAGCTGGGAGGTGCCAGAGGGGATGGCTGGCTCCAGCTCGGCGAGGGAGCGGCTGCCATCCCCCAGGCCAGCCAGCAGGGCCCCAATCCAGTCGCGGTTGCCCTGGATCTGGCCCCAGGCGAGGGGAAAGCGGTAGCTGCTTTCATCGGCTGGGGCGTCTGGATCCAGCAGGCTGCACAGCCGCACCTGCTCCATGGCGGCTGAAGCCTCCAGGGGCCAAAGGGGATCATGCCCCTTCACATAGACATCGCGGCGGAACGTCTGATTGGTGAGCAGGTCGCGCACCAGCTCCCGCAGGCCCGGATCGCTCTGGCGTTGGATCTGCTGCTGGGCGGGCACCGGCAGCAGCCCCTCAAAGTTCTCGGCCAGGGTGGCGCTACCGAGGTAATCCAAGCCCAGCTCGCGCAGCGGTTCGATCACCTGGTTGGCATAGAGCGGTTGCCAATGGCTGTTGTTGTATTCGTGCAGGAGGTAGGTGGGATCCAGCTTGCCCAAACCATCGAGGAGGAGCGCCAGATCCCGCTGGGAGCCAAAAACCAGCCCATTGGCCTGGCGAAGGCCCTGAAACAGCTCCCGGGCGGCGTCGAGCGCTGGCAGGCCATCCCCGAGCCGGCCCTGCAGGGTGGTCACGCAGTGCTGGAACGGCAGCATCGGCAGCCAGCCGGGCAGGGTGTTGTAGGAGACGTAAAAAAGGCCGCCGGGACGCAGGGCCCGTTCAGCCAGGCGCATCAGGCTGAGGCGTACCTCCGGGGCGACCCAGGTCAGGATCCCGTGGGCCACGGTGAAATCGAAGTCGCCCCAGGCAATGACGCCGGCTGCGGGCTGCTCCAGCTCCAAAAAATCAGCCTGCTCGAAGCGGATATTGCCCAGGCCGCTCGCCGCCGCCAGGGAGCGGGCGTGGGCGATGTGCTCGGCGTTGAAGTCGATGCCGAGGAAGTGGGCCTGGGGATAGTTCGCCGCTTGCAGGCAGAGCTGCACGCCCTGGCCGCAACCGAGCTCGAGCAGCTGAAAGGGCCCGCAAACCTCCGGGGCCCGGTGCCGGTTCAACAGCGCCAGGAAGGTCAGCCGTTCCGGGGAGGGTTCGCTTTGGGCATCAAAGGTGTAGCCGGCTCCGGTGAAATAGCCGTGGCGAAGGGTCATGGGCTGGAGGACTGCTGGGTTCGGCTCAGCCCACTGTGGGGCTCTCTATTGGTGGTTCTATTTGACGGCCCCCATCAGCCAGCAGAGCGGATTTGAGAGGCTGATGCCACCAGGGATCGAGAGGGTGGGGTCCGGCCGACAAGTTCGCGGTATTCGCCTACTCCTCGTGTTATTCCAACGATGGGATGACATTGATTTTCACGCACTGGGGCCGAAATCAATGGGCGCGGCCCAGGATCCGCAGGGCAGCCATGGCGGCTCCATAGCCGTTGTCGATGTTCACCACGGTGAGACCAGGGGCGCAGCTGGCGAGCATGCCGTTCAGGGCGGCCAGGCCTCCCGCACTCACCCCGTAGCCCACGGCCACGGGGACGCCGATCACGGGCTGGGGCACCAGGCCCGCCACCACGGTGGGCAGGGCCCCTTCCATGCCGGCACAGGCGATCACCACCGCTGCCGCGGCGAGGTCGGGAAGCCGATCCAGCAGCCGATGCAACCCGGCCACGCCCACATCGAGCAGGCGCTCGCTGGCGATGCCATGGCAGGCCAGGGCCAGTTGGGCTTCGGCGACCACGGTCAGATCGCTGGTGCCGCCTCCCAGTACGGCCACGGTGCCCAGGTTGGGATTGGCGGCAGGCATGGCTCCAGCGGTGAGGCAACGGGCCTCCGGGTGGTGCGTGATGGCGATCTCCGGCAGCAGCTCGATCACGGCCCGGGCCTTGGCGGGCTCCACCCGGGTGGCCAGGGCCAGCTCTGAGGCTGCGTGGAAACCGGCAATAATCGCCGCGATCTGCTCGGCGGTTTTGGTCTCGCCCCAGATGGCTTCCACCATGCCGAGCCGCTGGCGGCGCTGCAGATCCAACCGATGGTCGGGGTTGCTCATGGTTTCTCCCACACCATCTCCAGCAGCGCCGGCGTCACCCAGGCACTGGAATGGCCCAGGGCGTGGCAGATGTCGGCATCGAGCTCCTCCTGATCGCCAGGGCTCCAGAGCCCGGCGGCGGCCAGTTGGGCCGGGTAGCTGCCCAGGAAATCCTGCAGCCACTGGGCCTTGGGGGCATCGCTCGGGGAGCAGGCCATCAAGCTGCGGCAGTGTGTCAGGCGCAGGCCCCGGGCCTCGAGCAGGGCCGGCAAGCGCTGGGCCACATGGGGGTCGCCGCCGTGGTCGCGCCAGTGCTGGATGCAGCGGCAAACGAAGCGATCCAGCCCCGCTCCCCGGGGATAGAGCGCGAAGGTATCCCACTGCCCGTACTCGTGGAGGATCAGCGTGCCCCCGGGGCGGAGGGCCCGGGCGATCAGATCCAGCAAGGGATTGAGATCCCTCAGAAACATGGCCACCCAACGGCACCAGGCCCCGTCCCATTCGCCCTCGGGTAGGCCATGGGCGGCTGGCGCTTCGAAGGCGGCTTCGACGGCGGTGGCTTGGTTCAGATCCAACGCCAGGGTGTGGAGTTGCTGGAGGTTGCTTTGGCGCGCCTGGGCTTGCAGGTGCTCCAGGTAGGCATTGGCGTTGTCGATGGCCAGCACGCTTCCTGTGGGGCCCACCCGCTTGGCCAGATCCAGGCTGGCAAAGCCCGGTCCGCAGCCCAGGTCCAGCAGCCGCTGGCCCACTCCCCAGCCGGCTTGCTGCCAGGCCGCCAGGCAGTCATCGCGCCAGATGGCGTGTTGGCGTTGCAGCCGATCCCGCTCCCGCTCGTGGCTGCCCAGCACGTAGCTGGAGCTTGCTCCGGTGGCTGTCACTGGGGTTGCGGGGCGAGGGGCTGGAGGGCGAGGGGGTCCAGTTCCCCTTCAAACACCAGGGGGAACGGATTGCCTGCCGTTGCGCCGGTGGCCTGGCGCGCCAACGCCTCGAAGCGTTCCTGCACCGCTTCCACCGCTTCAGCTGGGATGGCCTTCCACTGATCCTTGCTGGCCCAACGGATCAGCAGGGTGCCTTCTTCCCGCTCGGCATCCCACAGCAGTTGCCGGTCCAGGAAGCCGTCCTGCTGGGCCAGCCAGGGTTCCCAGCTGCCCTGCTCCGCCGCTAGCCATGCCTGGCGGTCCGCCGCCGGCACCTTCACCCGCAGGTGCTCCACCACGGCCATGCCGGAGCTGCCCGAGGGATCCTGGAAGGCGGCGATGGCCCCGTCGGGATGGCCGGCCAGCAGCATCACCAGGCTGAGCACAAGGCCCATCAACCTAGGCAGCCCGTCGGGCCAGGGGCGGCGCCGCGTCATCCCTTTTGGAGCAGCGCCACGGCGTGGCAGGAGATGCCCTCTTCCCGGCCCTCGGCCCCCAAAGTTTCGTTGGTGGTGGCTTTGACGCCCACCTGATCAGCATCCAGATCCATGCGGGCGGCGATGGCGGCCCGCATCGCGGCGATGTGGGGTTTGAGCTTCGGGCGCTCCGCGACCACCACCGAATCCACATTGACCACGCTCCAGCCCCGCTCCCGCACCAAGGCCCCCACCTGTTCGAGCAGCACCAGGCTGTCGGCGCCCTTCCACTGCGGATCGTCGGGGGGGAAGTACTTGCCGATATCGCCGAGGCTCAAGGCGCCCAGCAGGGCATCCATGATCGCGTGCACCAGCACGTCGGCATCGCTGTGGCCATCGAGGCCCAGGCCATCGGGATGGTCCAGTTGTTGACCGCCCAGGATCAGCGGCCTGCCGGGCACCAGTCGGTGAATGTCGTATCCGTTGCCGATACGCAGTTGCATGGGGTTCGCTGCCTGGGGTTCGCTGCCTGGGGCTTGCTCCCAGCGAGCGTAAAGATCGGGCCGGCGCTCGGCAGTGCGCTGCTGCTGCTGCTCGGCCCGCCAGCGGGCAATGGCCCCGTGGTCGCCGGAGCGCAACACCGCCGGCACCTCCATCCCTTGAAACGCCGCCGGCCGCGTGTAGTGGGGATGTTCCAGCAGCAGGGTGCTGTGGCTTTCCTCATCCAAGGAGGCCGCCGTGCCCACCGTGCCGGGCAGGAGCCGCACCACGCCATTGATGATCGTGGCCGCCGGCAATTCGCCGCCGGTGAGCACAAAATCACCGATCGACACCTCCTCGTCGGCCAGGGGGCGAATCCGTTCGTCGAATCCCTCGTAGTGGCCGCAGAGAAACACCAGCTGGTCGTACTCCGTCGCCCAGCGGCGCAGATCGGCCTGGAGCAGCGGCTGGCCCTGGGGGCTCATCAACAGCACCCGCCGCCGCGGCAACACGGGGATGGCCCCGAAGGCGGCATACACCGGTTCGGGTTTGAGCACCATGCCCGCGCCACCGCCGTAGGGCTCGTCGTCGACCTTGCGGTACTTGTCGGTGGCGTAATCGCGGGGATTGTGGGTGTGGAGTTCGGCGATGCCAGCGCCAAAGGCCCGACCGATCACCCCCAGCCCGAGCAGGGGCGCAAAGGTCCCAGGGGCCAGGCTGACCACATCGAGTCTCATGGCAGCAGGGTGCCCATGGGGTTCAGGCCTTGCTGACCCGCCGGATTTCGGAGCTGAAGTGGGCCCGGGCCGGGTTGCCATCGCCCTGGTTGGCCACGCTGGAGCGGAGCCGCAGGTTGGGCTTGGTGAACCAAAGTCGTTCGCGCACCTGCTGGCCTTGGGCATCAATCACCAGCTCCAGGCTGCCATCGGGCCAGAACTGCCAGCGGCCTTGATCAGCCCCGCAGTGGTAACTGCCGTCGCTGTGGAAGAGCAGTTGCTGTTGCAGCCCGCCCTTGGGGCCTTGGCTGAGGCCGCCCGGTTCGCCGCCTACCTGGGGTTCCAGGTAGGTCACCACCAGCTCGCCGCGCTCGCTGGTGTGCCACGCATCGCCATCGGGTTCGCTGGCTGCGGCGTTGTCTGCTGCGGCTGGGGCCGTGGGCTCGTCGAAGGCAAAGGTGCTGTTCAGGCCCATCCACTCGCCGGCGCAGAAGCGCAGGAAATCACCAATCTCCTGGGGCGGGAAGGGGATTGCAGGGGTTGCAAACTCGCTCATGGCCGCCATTCTCTCAGCTGGTGGCGGTTCAGCTGTGGCGGTTCAGGTGTGGCGGTTCAGTCGCCCCGGTAGCCCAGCTCAGCCAGCCGGGCCGGATTGCGCCGCCAGCCGGGAACCACCTTCACAAACAACTCTAAATACACCGGCCCGGAGAACACCTTCTCCATCTGCAGGCGGGCCCCCTGGCCAATGGTTTTGAGCATCTGGCCGCCCTTGCCGATCAGGATTCCCTTCTGGCTCGAGCGCTCCACCAGGACCGTGGCGAGGATGGCTGTGCGGGGGCCATCGTCCACGACGCGTTCGATGCTGACGGCTACTGAATGGGGCACTTCCTCGCGGGTGTTCTGCAGCACCTGTTCGCGGATTAATTCGGCCATGAGCAGCTGCTCGGGCTGGTCGCTCACCGCATCGGCGGGATAGAGCTGGGGACCGAGGGGCAATTCGGCCGCCAACGCCTGCACCAGGGCTTCGGTGCCGTCGCCATGGAGGGCGCTGCAGGGGCGCAGGGGCCAGTTGAGCTTGGGGCGAGGCTCGGGGATGGCGAAGTCCCCTTCACCGGCGAGCATCCTGCGGTAACTGACCAGCAGCCCTTCAGCCCGCTCGGGATCGATTCGATCACTCTTGTTGAGCGCCACGTGCACCGGGGCCCGGCAATGGCGCAACAGATCCACGATGAAGCCATCCCCCCGGCCGGCTGGTTCGCTGCCATCCACCAGGAGCAGCACCACATCCACCTCGCCAATGGCGCCGCGGGCGCTTTGCACCAGCCGTTCGCCGAGGAGGTGGTGGGGTTTGTGGATCCCAGGGGTATCCAGCAGCACCAGCTGGGCGCTGGGGGTCGTGAGGATCGCCCGCAGCCGGTTGCGGGTGGTTTGGGCGATGGGGGAGGTGATCGCCACCTTGGTGCCCACCAATTGGTTGAGCAGGGTGGATTTACCCACGTTGGGCCGGCCGATCAGGGCGACAAACCCGGAGCGAAACCCCTCCGGCGTGCCCCCTGGGCCCTCGGCCCCCAGGCCCGCCAGCAAGCGAGCTGATTCGGCAGGATCGGGAATCGGCAGCAGTTGGCCGCTCTCGACGTCGTTGGCGTGGCTTGACTCCATAACCTCAACACTGCCAGTTCACCGGCCCCCATGGTTGATCCAGCTCCCTCTGACTCCACGTTTCAGCCAGGTTCCCAGTCGAGTGCCCAGCCCAATTTCCAACAGGCCATGGAGATCACGGCCCAGTGGCTAGGCCTTTGGGAGCAGGGCGAGCTCAGTGATGAGGTGCTGGCCGATCGGGTGACGGAGTTGGTGGCAAGCCGGGATGGGGCCCGGGGCTTTTTTGTGGTGAGCCTGGCTGGGGATTGCCCGCTGATGGATCGCTTGCCCGATCCGGTAGTAATCCAGTTGCGCTCTGCCGGTGAGGGGGTCGTGGATTTGAGCGTGCGCAACTTGGCCATGAGCACCGCCATGGCGCTGCACCACGGGCGCTCGGGTGATCCCGCCCAGCAGGGGGCGTCCGAGCGGGTGCAGTTGCGCTGCACCGAACTGCTGCGTTGCCTGGAGCCCGGGGCGGTGAAGCTGCGCCTGGAGTCGCTGCTGGCTGCAGCCCAAGGGGCCCCTGGCGATGACCAGGCCTTCCTGGAGCGCTGGGGCTACGACGCCGACCAGAAGCGGGCGATTGCTGAGGCGATCTTGGCGGTGGCGGAAGATCCGATCTGAGCTGCAGGATGTGGGGCGCTCGGAACCGTTGGGTTTCCAAACAAAAAAACCAGGTTCTGTACGGGCAGTACACAACCTGGTCAAGGGTTTGTTGATGGTTATACCTGAACGAACCCCTTGTTTGATCCTGCGCCTAATCAGTCGCGGCGACCACCACCCTGGAGGGCAATGATCAGGCGCAGGATGAAGATGAACAGGTTGATGTAGGTGAGGTACATCCCAAGGGCGCCGGCCAGATATTGGTCGTCGCTGTAGGTGCGGGGCATGGTGTAGAAGTCGACAAATGCCGCTCCCACAAAGAGCACGGTGCCGAAGCCGGCGATCAGGAGCTCAAAGCCTGTGCCATGGAAGGTGGCCGGAGCGAAGATCCCCCCCACGATCTGCACCACCATGGCGATCAGCAGGCCGATGATGCCGAGGCCCACCACACCACTGAGGGCTTGGCCGATGCTGTCGCTCATGCGCCGGCCCACCACCGATGCGGCCACGAAGGTGATGCCGGTGGCAAGGGCCGCCGTGCCGATGGAGCCGATGCCGGCCGTGCCGATCGCCATTGCGACGATGCCGCTGAGGGTGAAGCCCGTCAGCAGGCTGTAGAGCGTGAGGATCGGCAACGCCGTGGCGTTGTTGCCCTTCATGGCCGCGTTCTGGGCGACAAAGAAGAGGATGAAGTTGCCGATCAAGGCCACCCAAAAGATGGGCATGAACAGGGGTGGGTTGCTGGCCATCAGGGCCAAGCCGCCGGTGACACCGCCCGCGGTCAGCACCATGCCACCACCCACGTAGGGCAGGGCCTTGTTGACCACATTGGGGCCCACCAAAGCGCTGCTTTGGGCCTCGCGGATGGCCTGTTGAAAATTACTGCTGGCCGGCATGGCTCACCAGGGAATGGACTCACCCCATCCTGCCAGCGATTCGCTGACAGTGGTTGGGGTGTGAGTGCGGATCTCCCTATGAACGCCGTTGCTGGTCCCGTTGGGCATGGCTGTTGGCGCGTTCTGCACGGTTTTCGTCGCGTTGCGCATAGGCCTGGACCAGCCGTTGCACCAGGGGATGGCGGACCACATCGGCGGCCGTGAGCCGGCAGATGGCGACGCCCTCGACCCCTTCCAGCACCTGGGCCGCTTCGCTGAGGCCGCTCATCACCCCTGGGGGCAGGTCCACCTGGGTGGGGTCGCCCGTCACCACCATGCGGGAGTTTTCGCCCAGCCGGGTGAGCAGCATGCGCATTTGGCCGGTGGTGGTGTTCTGGGCCTCATCGAGGATCACAAAGGCATCGGCCAGGGTGCGGCCGCGCATGTAGGCCAAGGGCGCCACTTCGATCACCCCCTTCTCGAGCAAGGCGGTGGTGCGTTCGGCCCCCAGCAGGGTGTGCAGGGCGTCGTAGAGGGGGCGCAGGTAGGGATCCACCTTTTGCTGGAGGTCTCCAGGCAAGAACCCCAGGCGTTCGCCTGCCTCCACCGCTGGCCGGGTGAGCACCAGGCGCTCCACCTTGCGCTCGCTCAACATGCGCACCGCCAACACCGTGGCCAAAAAGGTTTTACCTGTGCCAGCAGGGCCGAGGGCCAGGGTGAGGTCGTGGCCTTCCATCGCCTCGACGTAGGCCTTTTGCTTCAAGGTGCGCGGCCGCAGCGCCTTGCCGTGTTGGCTTTTGGCCAGCACCTGGCGCCCCATCTGCTGGTGTTCTTGACCCCGGCCGGTCTCTAAGGCCTGAAGGGCGATTTGAATGTCCACCTGGCCGATGGCCTGGCCTTCTTCCCACAGGGGGCGGAGCAACTCCACCAAGGCTGCTGCCCGCTCCAGCTGGCTGGGCCTAGCGCGAATGACCAAATCCAAACCCCGCAACACGATCGAAGCACCGGTGAGGGCTTCGAGGCGATGCAGGGCCGTCGACTGCTCGTCACCGGCGATGGCCAGGGCCGCCGCGGGATTGGGCAAGGTGATGGGAAAGCTGATCAGCCCTTCGGGCTCAGCCATGGGGGCAGAGCTCAGGCTTCAGCTGGAGCGTCTTCGACAGGTGCTTCGGCGGCAGCAGCAGCAGCTTCAGCCTCGGCCTTGGCGGCAGCAGCGGCGTCCTCGGCGTCCTTCTTGGCCTGCTTGGCGGCAGCGTCGCGGGCGTCAGCTTGCTTTTGCTTGCCGACGGTTTCGGCAGGACGAACCGTTTTTTCGATCAGACCGCCTTTCTCCAGCAGGGAAAGAACGGTGTCGGTGGGCTGGGCGCCCTGGCTCAGGCGGACCCGGATGGCCTCGGTGTCGAGGCGCGCTTCTTTGGTGCGGGGGTTGTAGAAGCCGAGCTCTTCGAGCGGACGGCCATCCCGGCGGGAGGTGCTGTTGGTTGCAACGAGGCGGAAGCTCGCTTCCCGCTTCTTGCCAAACCGCTTCAGGCGAAGCTTGATCATCGAGGCCTAATCGCTAGGTGTTCCAGAGAACCAATGTACCTCTTCGGGTGATCAGAGATGGCCGAAGCCCTTGCGTTTCTTCGGGGGCTTGTGGGATTTGGCGGAGCCACCACCCCCCATCCCCGGCATGCCACCCATTCCGGGCATTCCAGGCATGCCGCCCATCCCGCCCATCCCGGGCATCCCAGGCATACCCCCCATTCCAGGCATGCCGCCCTTGGTCATTTGCTGCATGAAGCCCCGCATTTTTTGGAAGTCGGCCAGCACCTTGTCCACATCGGCGGGGGTGTGGCCGCTGCCCGAGGCAATCCGGCGCCGGCGGGAGGGTTGGGAGGCGAGCAGCTCGGGCTGGTTGCGCTCGGATTCGGTCATCGAGCCGATCATGGCCTCAATTTTTTTGAGCTGCTGCTCCCCCTGTTTGAGCATGCCGTCGTCGATCTTGTTCATGCCCGGGATCATTTTCATCAGCCCGCCGAGGGAGCCCATGCGCTTGATCAGGCGCATCTGTTGCAGGAAATCCGAGAAGTCGAAGGAGGCTTCCTGCAGCTTCTGCTGCATCCGCTCCACATCGGCCAGTTCCACCTCCTTCTGGGCCTTCTCCACCAGGGTGAGCACGTCGCCCATGCCGAGGATGCGGCTGGCCATCCGCTCGGGGTGGAAGGGTTGCAGCGCCTCCACCTTTTCGCCGGTGCCGATGAACTTGATCGGCGCACCGCTCACCTTGCGGATCGAGAGGGCGGCGCCACCCCTGGAATCGCCATCCAGCTTGGTGAGCACGGCACCGGTGATGCCCACCTGCTCGTGGAAGGCCCGGGTGAGATTGGCGGCCTCCTGGCCAATCATGGAATCCACCACCAGCAGCACCTCGTCGGGGGCCGTGGCTTCGCGGATCCGCACCATCTCCTCCATCATCGATTGATCGATTTGGAGCCGGCCGGCAGTGTCCACCAGCACGGTGTCGAAACCTTCCGCCTTGGCTTTGGCCAGGCCTGCGGCAGCGATGGCTTCGGGTTTGGCATCGGCACCGAGGCTGAACACCTCCACCCCGATTTGGCGCCCCAAGGTGGTCAACTGGTCGATGGCCGCGGGGCGGTAGACGTCGGCGGCGACCAGCAGCGCCCTACGGCCTTGCTCTTTGAGGTGCAGGCCAAGTTTGGCGGTGGCCGTGGTTTTGCCGGCTCCCTGCAGGCCTGCCATCAGCACCACCGTGGGGCCTTCGCCTTCCCCTTTGGACTTGGCAAGGGGCGCGTTTTTGCCGCCCATGGTTTCCACCAGCTGCCCATGCACCAGCTGGATGAATTTCTGGTCGGGGCTGACGCCCCGCACCACTTCGGCGCCCACGGCCTTGCGGCGCACCTCTTCGACAAACTCCTGCACCACCGGCAGGCTGACGTCGGCCTCCAGCAGGGCCCGGCGGACTTCCTTGAGGGCCCCTTCAACGTTGGTCTCGCTGATGGTGGCTTGGCCCCTCAGGCTTTTGACAGCGTCTTCAAACCGCTGGGAAAGCTCGTCAAACATCAGTAGGTAGCGAAGGGTGGGACCGCAGCCCCGGGGACAGAGCCCAGGGCATGGGCCCAGAGATCAAGCGATCGTAAAAACCCGGCTAGCCGGCAGCGCGCCGGAAGCTCACCAGGCGCCAGTTGCCATTGTCACGGCCAAAGACGTAGCGATTGCGCAGTTGCAGGGTGGTTGTTGGTCCGGTTGGTGAGCCGCTGCGATCCAGGCGGGTTTCGCTGTAGTCCAGGTCCACGGTGGCAGCGATGCGGCCGGGGCTGCGCTCATCCACCGCAAAGGATTGGATCTTGGTGGTGATCGCTTCGGTTTCACCGCGGTTTTGATCCGCGGCCACGGTGGCTGCGAGGCGCTCGATCTGGCTGGGGCGGGCCATGGTCGCCAGCGGGATCGTGCTGGTTTTGCCAGCAAGCAGGGCAGCCTTGGCATTCAGCCATGCCTCAAGCAGGGCCTGAATTTGGCCGTCGCTGGGTTCCGGGGCGCTCAAGGGCGCTGCCGGAGCGGCTTGGGGGACTGGTTTGGTGGCCGGAACGGGCTGCAGGGCCACCGGGGGCTGGGGGGGCTGGGGGGGCTGGGGTTTGGGCCCATGGGAGCGGCTGCGCACCAGGGCGGTGGCAGCTAGGGCTACCACCACCACGCCAGCACCACCAAAGCCAAGCCGTCGCTTGCTGGGCAGCTGGATTGCGGGGAGGGTTGGCCAGTGCAAATTCTCCGGCCAGTGCCACTGGGGCAGCCAAGCGTCCAGCCAGGGTTCTTGGGGGCCATCGAGATCGCCCTCTTCCAGCTGCTGCTCTGGGCTGCCGCTCGGGACCTGGGCTTGGTCGCTGGCGAAGGGATTGGTGAAGCCACTGAGGAAGTCGGAGGCCGCTCCGAAAACCGAGGGCTGGGGGTTGGGGCTGGCTGGGCCCGATAGGGGCTCCTGGCCCTCCACATAGGCCTGCACGTCCCGGTCAGCGAAGTAGGCCTCGAGGTCGGCATCGGCCTCGAGATCCCGGTAGCCCGGAAGCACGTCCCTAGAGAGCCAGTCGCTGCAATAGGCGCAGAGCTGGGCCAGGGGGTCGGCGCTTTGTTTGGCGGCCCACTGCTTCAATTCGCCGGAGGAGCCTTCTGCGAAGGCTTGGTGGGCCTGATCCACCTCCCCCAGCAGTAGGTGCAAGCAGGCCAGCAGGGGTTGGGCCCCTTCGGTGCCACTGGCTTGCAGCCGCAACTTGGCGGCGGCAATCCGCTCGGGTTTGCGCTGGCCAAAACCCGACGCGGTGAGAGCTGTGGTGGCCAGGAAATCAGCAGCCCTCGAGCCAGCCTCAGGGGAGCCCGCATCCCCCGAGTCATCGGCCCAGCGGCTGAACAGATCCACCTGCTCCTGCACGGTGAGGAAGGCGCGGATTTGTTTGAAAAAGGCCTGGAATTCTTCGCCCGACAGGCTCGAATCTTGGTTTCCCTCCAGGCCGCCCCGGCGTTGGACCAGCTGCTCGAGCAGCGCCAAGCCCTCGGCGCGCTCGCGGACGGCGGTGAGATTGCGGCTGAGCAAATCGAGCACGCGGAAGGGGGTCAGGCCTTCGAGCTCCTGGTTGATTTGATGGCACAGGGCGGGTTGTTGGCCCATGCGTTGCAAGAGCTGCAGACCTTGTCTGAGGGTTTGGGCGGAACTTTCGTAGCGGCGCCGTTGGTGTTGATCGGCGGCCGCCGCCAGGCAGGAGAGCCCGGCGAGCAAGGTCAAATCTGCTTCGCGGCTACTGCCTAGGGCTGGCGCCTGGGGCGGTTGGAGGGCCCGGCTGGCCAGTTCGAAACATTCAAGGGGCTGGTCAGCCTCCAAAAGGAGCAGCAATCCGCCGACTTCGTTGAGGCTGGCCACATCGAGGGCGGCGATGGTGGCGCCGCTGCCGCTGGAGATGGCGGTGAGATCGGTTTCATAGACGAGGCGACGGTCGGCATCGCTGAGCAGGTCGGCGCTGGCGCGCAGCAGTTCCTCGCGGGACTGGAGGGTTTCCTTGCTGAACCCCTGGTCTGGGGCGCGGTCCAGCCGTTGCTGCAGGATGCGCAGAACCGATTGGGCATCGGTGGTTGGCCCCACGCCAAGCAGCCGGAAGTGATCAATCGGTAGTTCCAACCTGGACCGTCCTTGGGCAGGTGACATTAGGCAGGGCAGAACTTTAGGCAGGGTCAGCGGTTTTGGCAGCCATTGCCGCGCTGGCTGGTGCTAGACCCCGTACAGTCCCTGTCGCATCAGCCGTCTCTGACAGGCGCCCGATTCAGCACCCGATTTCGCACCCGGCATGACACAGGCAGATATGGGTCAGGACATGGCGGCCGCCTCTGGAGTCCCCTCCTGTTCGGCCAACTCCACCCATGTGGCCGGTCCCCATGCTGAGCGTCTTGAGAACTTGTATCCCGCGACCCCAGCCACGGTGAACCGGGAGGAGGGCCTGCTGCTCTACCGCGACATGACCCTGGGTCGGCGGTTCGAAGACAAGTGCGCCGAGATGTATTACCGGGGCAAGATGTTTGGCTTCGTGCACCTCTACAACGGCCAGGAGGCCGTCAGCACGGGCGTCATCAAAGCGATGAAGATGCAGCACGACTGGTTCTGCAGCACCTACCGCGACCACGTCCATGCCCTCAGCTGCGGGGTGCCGGCCCGGGAAGTGATGAGTGAGCTATTCGGCAAGGAGACCGGTTGCAGCAAGGGCCGAGGTGGTTCGATGCACCTGTTCTCAAAGGAACACCACCTACTCGGCGGTTACGCCTTCATCGGTGAAGGCATCCCCGTGGCCCTCGGGGCCGCTTTCACCAGCCGCTACAAGCGGGATGCCCTGGGTGATGCCGGCAGCGATGCGGTGACCGCGGCCTTCTTTGGCGATGGCACCTGCAACATTGGCCAATTTTACGAGTGCCTCAACATGGCGGCCCTCTGGAAGTTGCCGATTCTGTTTGTGGTGGAGAACAACAAGTGGGCCATTGGCATGGATCACAACCGCGCCACCAGTGACCCCGAGATTTGGCGCAAAGCTGCCGCCTTCGGCATGGCCGGTGAAGAGGTGGATGGCATGGATGTGTTGGCCGTTCGGGCCGCCGCCCAGCGCGCCGTTGAACGGGCCCGGGCTGGGGAAGGCCCCACGGTGCTCGAATGCCTCACCTACCGCTTCCGTGGCCACTCCCTGGCTGACCCCGATGAGCTGCGGGCTGCGGAGGAGAAGGAATTTTGGGCCAAGCGTGATCCCATCAAGCAGCTTGCAGCCCACCTGGTCAATCAACGGCTGGCCACCCCAGAGGAGCTCAAAGCGATCGAGAAGGAAATCGACGCTGAGATCGCCGATTGTGTGGACTTTGCCCTCGCGGCCCCCGAACCCAAACCGGAAGAGCTCACCCGCTATATCTGGGCAGAAGACTGATCTGTTGCGTTTTCAGGGGCTGCTTGGCAGGCGGTTGGTCAGGCTGCGCAGTTTACGCAGAGCTTTGATCTCCACTTGACGGACCCGTTCCCGGGAGACGTCGAGCTGACGGCCGATGTCGGCCAAGGTGTGTTGTTCGACGCCATCGAGGCCAAAACGCAAGTGCAGAACTTGCCTCTCTTGCTCGCTCAAGTGGCTCATCCAACGCCCCAATTCTTCCTGGTGCATGCCCCGTTCAACCCGGTCGAGGGGCTCCTCGTCGCTGGAGTCGGCAATGAGATCACCGAGGAAGCTCCGGCTTTCATCGCCATTGATGGGAGCATCCAGGCTGGAGGTGGTTAGGGCCTGGCTCAGCACGCTGTCGAGTTCCTCGAGCGGCATGGCGAGGGCTTCGGAGATTTCCCTGCGGTTGGGCATGGCCCCGAGCTTGTGGGCAAGCTCCAGGCTCACCTTGCGAATGGCGCTCAGGCGCTCGCTGAGGTGAACCGGAAGGCGAATGGTGCGGGATTGGCAGGCAATGGCCCGGGTCATGCTCTGGCGGATCCACCAGAAGGCATAGGTGGAGAATTTGTAGCCCCGGGTGGGATCAAATTTCTCTACCGCCCGCTCTAGGCCAAGGGAGCCTTCTTGGATCAGATCGAGTAGTTCAAGGCCCCTGTTTTGGTATTTCTTGGCAACGCTGACCACCAGCCTGAGATTGGCCTTCATCATCCGCGCCTTCGAGCGCTTGCCAATCTTGATGGTGCGCTTGTTCTGGTCGCTGAGTTGGCTTGCCCCAGCTATAGCTTCGCCAGCTGTTACCTCTCCAGCTTCCGCTTCTCCTGCTTCGAGGAGCCGCATCATGGCTTGGACCTGATTGCCAAGCTCGATTTCTTCTGCAGGGGTTAGGAGGGGTTCACGGCCAATGGTGGCCAGATACCAGGTGATTGGATCGCTACTTCGCCTTCGACTGCTCTCGCTAGCCCTTGGGGATGAAAAGGTCATGGCTAGTGGAATCCAGCCCACAACTATGGGAGCATTCCCTTCAGCTGGCGAGTGTTGTCAGCAACGCTTCAGCTTTCAATCGCAAATCATCACAAAAGCAGCACTTCAGCCTTGCTGAGAGCCCTTTTGTCTTCAATTAGACACCGGGCCAGCGGTGTCTGTGGCGAGGATGGCGGCCACCTCCACTGGGCTGGGTTGGTTGAGCTGGCAGCCCGCCAGGGCGTGGTCCAGGGCGGCTGCGGCCAGGATCTGGCCATCGCCCCCCCCGCTAGCTCCCCGGCCGGCGGCATAGCCGGCGAGCACATCACCGAGCCCGGCTCTGGCGGCGCGGGGGTTGGCTTTGAGCAGTTGCCAGCGGCGGCCAGTGGCGGCGGCCACGATGCTGCGGGCACCCTTGAGCAGCACGCTGGCCCCACTGGCCTGGGCAGCCTGCTGGGCTGCTTCCAGGGGAGGGAGGGAGGCCCACTGGGGAAACAGGCGGGCGAATTCGCCGGGGTGGGGGGTGAGCCAGGTGGGCCCCCGGCGCTGCTGCAGCCAGGCCAGGCCAGCGTTATCCATCTGGGACAGCCGGTTGAGCCCATCTGCATCGATCACCAGCAGCCCCTGGAACGCTTGCAGGGGCTGCCAGCCCTCGGGGCCTCCAGCGCCACGCCCAGAACCGATGCCCGGGCCAATCAGCACCGCATCCAGGCGCTCCAGGGTTGCGCTGGCCAAGCCTTCCAGCAGAAGATCGCCCGCGGGACTGCAGTCCAGCTCCTGGTTCACCACCACATGGGGCAACTGCTGCCAGAGGCTTTGCCCCATGGGTGCTGGCAGGGCGGCGCGCAGGCTGCCGCAGCCCGAACTGCTGGCACCGGCCAGGGCCAGGGCCGCCGCGCCCCGGTAGGGGTTGCTCCCGGCAATCACCAGTAGCCGCCCCCGTTGGTATTTGCTGGCCGCTGGGTTGGTGTTGGTGGCTTGCTGATCCTTGGGGCCGAGGGCCAGGGGTTGGTTGGCGGGCAATCCAGCCAGCAGGGCTGGGGGGAGGCCCAGATCCAGGCGCACCAGCTGCCCCACATAGGCGAGGGCGGGATCCTGCACCAGGCCGGTTTTGACCAGGCCGATCGTGGTGGTGCAGTGGGCAACCGCCGCCCCGGCCCCCAGGCAGATCCCCTGGTCGGCGCAGAGTCCGGTGGGTACATCCACGGCCAAAAGGTGGTGGGGCCGTTGCTGTTGGCGCGCCAGCAGCAGGTTGTCGATGGCATCCCCCGGGCCTTGGCGCTGGCCGATGCCAAACAGGCCATCAATCCAGAGGGCCCCATCGGCCGGATCGGGTGCTTCTTGCAACAGCGGTATCCCCAGCCAGCGGCCATGGCCCAGGTGGGCGGCCGTGAGTGGTTTGTGGCGCTCGAACGGGCTCCAGATCCGCACCGCCACTCCGGCTAGGTGCAATTCCCGGGCCACCACCAGGGCATCGCCGCCGTTGTGGCCCGGCCCCACCAGCACCAGCACCCCGGGCTGGAGGGGTTCATGCTCCAGCAGATGGCGGGCCACGAGCAGGGCCGCCTTTTCCATCAAGGCCTCGACCGGAAGCCCACTGGCGACCAGCTGCTGCTCGAGTTGGGCCATCTGCTCGCCGCTGACGAGCAGGTGATCGGCATCACGGGGCACGGGCACGGGTACTGGCACGGGCACGCGATCACGGACAGCACGGTTTCATGATGGGAGCGATTCGCCTTCTGTGGCCCCTTTGTTTGCTTCTCGCGCCAGTGCAGCGGCTTCTGGGGCCGCAACCCCCGCTGGGGCTGCGGCGTTGGAGCGCTTGCGGGCCTGGCCAGGGGAGCATCGCCTCGCCGTCGGACTCTCGGGTGGGGTGGACAGCTCACTCACCGCAGCCCTGCTGGTGCAAGCCGGTTGGGAGGTGGAGGGCCTCACCCTGTGGCTGATGAGTGGCAAGGGCGCCTGCTGCGCGGAGGGGCTGGTGGATGCCGCCGGAATCTGTGAGCAGCTGGGCGTGCCCCACCACGTGGTGGATTTTCGCCAGCATTTCCAGGAGCAAATTGTTGATTTCCTGGTGCAGGGCTATGGCGAAGGCGTGACACCCCTGCCCTGCTCCCGCTGCAATCGGGAGGTGAAATTTGCGCCGATGCTCGCCTGGGCAGCCAAAGAGCGGGGCCTCCAACGCATCGCCACGGGGCACTACGCCCGCGTGCTCCACGGCGATCAGAGCCCCAATGGCCGCCATCAGTTGCTGCGGGGGCTCGATTCCCGCAAGGACCAGAGCTATTTCCTCTACGACCTACCCCAGGAGGTGCTGGGCCGGTTGGTCTTCCCCTTGGGTGAACTCACCAAGGCCGACACCCGCCTGGAGGCGGCCCGCCATGGACTGCGCACGGCCGAGAAACCTGAAAGCCAGGATCTCTGTCTGGCCGATCACCACGGCTCGATGAAGGCGTTTTTGGATGCCTACTTGCCGCCGCGCCAGGGGGAGATTGCGCTGGGCGATGGCACGGTGGTGGGCCAGCACGATGGCATCGAGCACTTCACGATTGGCCAGCGCAAGGGGCTCGGGGTTGCCTGGAGTGAGCCCTTGCATGTGGTGCGTTTGGATGCGGCCATGAACCGGGTGGTCGTGGCCCCCCGGAGCGAGGCGGCCCGCTCGCACTGCTGCGTGGGGGCGGTGAATTGGGTATCCATTCCTCCTCCGGATCGGCCCCTGGAGGTGGCGGTGCAGGTGCGCTACCGCAGTGCCCCCGAGCCGGCGCTGTTGACCCCCCTTCCTGCCACAGCCCTCGATAGCGCCGGCGGACGGCCCCATCGCTGCCAGGTGGTGTTTGCCGATGAACAGTTTTCGATCACCCCAGGCCAGGCGGCCGTCTTCTACGACGGTGAGGTGCTCTTGGGGGGTGGGCTGATCCAGCGCGATCACCAGTAGGGATCGCTTGCCAGTTCCACTGTGAGTTCCCCGCTGGATGCTGCGGGCACCGTGGCGATGCAGGCCCGCACCATCTGGCCATTCACTTCGATTTCACAGGCGCCACAACTGCCCCCCAGACAGCCGGTGGGAATGGCGAATCCCGCCGCCTGGGCCGCCACCAGCCAATCGGTGCCTGGTTGGACCGTGCTGCTTGGGCCATGGGGCCAATGGACCGTGATCGGGGTTGCCGGCATGGGGGTTAGGTCACAAGGATCGGACCGAGATCGACGTGCGCTTCAAAGGCATCGGCGAGGCGATCGAGCAACTGATCCCGGTGTTGGCTGTGGTGGGGTTGGCGTTCACTCAGCAATGGCAACCCTTTGCGTTGGCGCAGTTGATTGAGCCAGCGCCGCCGCCAGGGGCCGCTTTCAAACACGCCGTGGAGATAGCTGCCGGCCACCAGCCCCCCCTGATCCCCCCAGGATTGCCACCAGCCCAGGCTGGGATCGTCGGCTAAGGGACCTCCATGGGCGAGAGGATTGAGATTGGCAGGGTCCAGATTGGCGACCTGATGGAGGGTGGTGACGCCGCGGTGCAGCTCAAAACCCTCCAGCTGCAGGGCTGCTTGGACCCCATGGCCTGGGCTTTGACCTTGGCTGGGCAGGGGCCAGAGGGCTTGGCTGCGCCGTTGGCGGAGGGCCTTGGCCCCTTCAAACACGGTGCGCAGCGGCAGTAGTCCCAAGCCGGCGGGGCTGGCGGCAGCGGCTCCACCTTCCAGGCCTTCGGGGTCCACGAGCTCCACACCCAGCATTTGCATGCCGCCGCAGATGCCGAACACCTGGCCCCCTGCGGCCGCATAACGCTTCAGCTCCGGGCCGAGGCCACTGGCCTGGAGGGCGGCCAGATCCCGCAGGGTTTGCTTGCTGCCCGGCACGATCACCGCGTCGGGCTGGCCCAGGGGTTCGCCGGGCTGGAGCCAGCGCAGCTGCACGCTGGCTTCCGTTTCCAGGGGGTCGAGGTCGGAGAAATTGCTCAGCGATGGCAGCCGCAGCACGGCGATCTCCAGTTCGGCGGTGCTTTTGCGGCCGCGGCGCTCCAACAGATCCAGGGAATCTTCGGGGGGAAAGAGCTCGTTGAGCCAGGGCATCACACCCAGCACTGGAATTCCGGTTTCCTGCTCCAGCCAGCTGCGGCCTTGATCAAAGAGTTCGCGGCGTCCCCGGAAGCGGTTGATCAGGATTCCTTTGATCAGCGGCCGTTGCACCGGACTGAGCAGGGCCAGGGTGCCCACGATCTGGGCAAAGACGCCCCCGCGCTCGATATCGGCCACCAGCAGGCAATGGGCCCGCAGGTATTGGGCCAGGCGCAGGTTGGTGAGATCCCGGGCCTGCAGATTCACTTCCACCGGACTGCCCGCCCCCTCGAGCACCAGCCGCCCTTGGGGGTATTGGCTTTTCAGGGCGCCGAGGCCGCTGCGAATCGCTGCCCAGCCCGGCTTGAACCAATCGCGGTAGTAGTGCTCGGCGCGGGCGGTGCCCACCGCTTGGCCCAGGTGAATCAACTCACTGGTGCTGTCGCCCTGGGGTTTGAGCAGGACTGGATTCATGGCCACCTGGGGCTCCAGGCCCGCCGCCCAGGCCTGCAGGGCTTGGGAGTAGGCCATCTCGCCGCCGGCCTGATCCACCCAGGCATTGAGACTCATGTTTTGGCCCTTAAAGGGCAGCGGTTGCTCGCCGCGGCGCTTCAACACCCGGCACAGGGCTGCGGTCATCAGGGTTTTGCCTGCACCGCTGGAGGTGCCCAGCACCATCAGCGGCCTGGGCGGTTGGGTTGCTTGAGGCTCGATCGTGCTCACGGGCCCTGGGGTCACAGCCTTGGCCGGCGGCGGCTGATCAGGTGCCGTAGGCGTTCGGCAAAGCTCGCCCCAGGGATTTCCCCGGGCCATTGGCCCAGCACCGCCCTGCCCATGGGGGTGAGGCGCACCCGGTGGGTGAGGCCTTGGCCATCCACCTCGCGCCGGAGCACCCCGAGTTGAATCAGCCAAATCCAAAGGGCTTCGGCCCGCTCGGGAGCCATGGCCCTGGTGCAAAGGCTCAGGGCGTCGTTACGGCGGCACAACTCGCTACTGCTGAGGGCCCGCTGCGCCACTTCCTCATAGAACGCCCGGCGAAAGGGCAGACAGCGCAGGGCTTTGGCAGCCCGGCCCGTGGCCCGAGGGTCGTTGAGCAGGGCGGCAACGCTGCCGGGGTCGCGCTCTGGGGTAGCCCGTAGTTGCATAGGGAGATTCTCCCTGATTCCCCCCCTCCCATGCTGGTGCTCGCCTCAGCTTCACCGGCGCGCCGCCGGCTGCTCGAGCAGGCCGCCATTCCCCATCAGGTGCGGGTGAGCGGGGTGGATGAGCAGGCAATCAGTGCCAGTGATCCAGCTGTTTTGGTGCAGCTACTGGCCCAGGCCAAGGCCGAGGCCGTGGATCAGGCACTCCAGGCCGATGGCTCCCGCGCCGCTGTCTGGGGCGTGTTGGGTTGCGACTCGCTGTTGGTGTTTGAGGGTGAGGTGTTTGGTAAGCCCGCGGATCAGGCAGAGGCGAGCGCCCGTTGGCACCGCATGGCTGGCGGCGTGGGCGAGCTGCTGACGGGCCACTGCTTGCTCCTGGACAATGGCTTGCTCCTGGAAACAGTCACCACCCGGGTGCACTTTGCGGCCCTCAGTGCTGGGGAGATCGAGGCCTATGTGGCCACCGGGGAACCGTTGGCCTGCGCCGGCGGATTTGCCCTGGAGGGCCGCGGTGGCCTGGCGGTGGAGCGCCTCGAGGGCTGTTTTAGCAACGTGATCGGGCTGAGTTTGCCCCTGCTGCGGCGGTGGTTGAACCCATAAAAAAGCCCCCGCCTTGGGGCGAGGGCTGGGGGACGACCGTCGCTGAAATGAATCAGTCGAGGTCGGGCATGGCCAAGGTGGGCTCGGCCTGACGGTCGATGCCCTTTTCAAAGCCAGCAGCAGCGGCGCGGGCGCGGCCCGCATGCCAGAGGTGACCAACCAGGAAGAAGAAGGCCAACACGAACTGGGTGGAGGCCAGCCACTGGCGGATGTTCACGAAGTTCACCGAGTTGGGCTCGGTGATGATCCCCCCCACTGAGTTCAAAGACGCGTTGGGAGCGTGGGTCATGTATTCAGCTGCCCGGCGCACTTGCCAGGGCTGAATGTCGTTTTGGAGCTTGTCGAGGCTCAGGCCGTTGGGGCCGCGGAGCGGCTCCAACCAAGGGCCACGGAAGTCCCAGAAACGCATGGTTTCACCACCAAAGATGATCTCGCCAGTGGGTGAGCGCATCAGGTATTTGCCGAGACCGGTGGGGCCCATGGCCGAACCGATGTTGGCTCCGAGGCGTTGGTCACGCACCAGGAAGGTGAAGCTTTGGGCCTGGGAAGACTCGGCGTTGGTAGGGCCGTAGAACTCGGAGGGATAGGCAGTGTTGTTGAACCAGATGTAGGCCGAGGCGATGAAGCTCATGAAGCTCAGGGCGCCGAGGCTGTAGCTGAGGTAGGCCTCACCGTTCCAGATGAAGGCGCGACGCACCCAGCCGAAGGGCTTGGTGACGGCATGCCAGATGCCACCAAAGATGCAGATCAGGCCAATCCAGATGTGGCCGCCGATGATGTCTTCCATCGAGTTGACCCCGATGATCCAGCCCTCTCCACCAAAGGGGGCGCGGGTCAGATAGCCGAAGATCACGCCGGGATCCAGGGTGGGGTTGGTAATGATCCGCACATCGCCACCGCCCGGGGCCCAGGTGTCGTAAACACCCCCGAAGAACATGGCCTTGAACACCAGCAGCAGCGCCCCCACACCCAGGAGGATCAGGTGGTAGCCAATGATGTTGGTCATCTGGTTCTTGTCGCGCCAATCCTGGGCGAAGAACGAGGAGTAGTTCTCCAGGATTTCAGGGCCGCGCAGGGCGTGGTACAGACCGCCCAGGCCGAGCACGGCTGAGCTGATCAGGTGCAACACACCGACCACGAAGAAGGGGTAGAGGTCCACGACCTCACCGCCGGGGCCGACGCCGTAGCCCAGGGTTGCCACGTGCGGGAACAGGATCAGACCCTGCTCGTACATGGGCTTGTCGAAGGTGAAGTGACTCACCTCGAACAGCATCATTGCGCCTGCCCAGAACACCATCAGGCCAGCGTGGGCCACGTGGGCACCGAGCAGACGACCCGAGAGGTTGATCAGACGGGCATTGCCCGCCCACCAGGCGTAACCGGTGGAGTCGAGGTCCTTGCCCCCGATCACCATGGAGGAATTAAAGGGCGTTTCCACGGGGCAGTACCTCTTCAGGGAAGATGAAGTTTTCGTGCGGCTGGTCAGCCGGTGCCATCCAGGCACGCAGGCCTTCATTCAGCAGGATGTTCTTGGTGTAGAAGGTCTCGAATTCGGGATCTTCTGCAGCGCGGATTTCCTGGCTGAC
>CALSBG010000018.1:0-51558 GCA_943373125.1 Synechococcus sp. UW140 | reverse complement strand
CATCAGATCGGCAACCGCATGCTGTTCGGCGGTAATTTGCTGCGACAGCCGGCGTTTGTGCAATTGCGCCACGACCGGCCTGAATCCCTGCGGCTAGCCACAAGCATGGAAGGATCCGACGAGATCATGGCCAGCACACTGTTTCTGGGCAGTTATCCAGGGCTCACGCGAGCGATGCTCGAAAAAGAGATTGCTGTGATTAAGGGATTCGTAGCAGACCATGCAAGCAACTCCACTCAAGACGCTGAGTAAGACCGTGAGTCCTTCTATTGATCCATCTATTGATCCATCTATTGATCCATCTATTGATCCATGATTCTCAGTAATCAGCCTGATCAGCGCTTCGCGCCGGCCCACATGAGACGCACCGTGCTGGAGATGGCCTACGCCGGCTCCACCGTCCATATCGCCTGCGCGTTCTCGATCATCGAGTTGTTAACGGTCTTGTACCGCAATCACTTGCGCTATCCGGGCAACGATCCCCGCGCAGAGGGTCGCGATTACCTGGTTCTCAGCAAGGGCCACGGCGTGATGGCTCAGTACGCCTGCATGCTTGAACTGGGCTGGCTCGATCACTCACAAATTGAGGGTTACTTCACGGATGGCAGTGATCTCAAGGGATTGTCAGATTCACGGGTGGCCGGGCTTGAAGTCACGTCGGGATCCCTTGGCCATGGGTTCTCTGTGGGGGTCGGTATTGCCCTTGGGCTCAAGCGAAAGGGCGTGGATCAAAAGGTCTACGCCATCGTGGGTGACGGCGAACTCAACGAAGGCCCGATTTGGGAAGGGGCGCTGGTAGCGGCCCATCACCAAATCGACAACCTGATGGTGATCGTTGATAAGAACGGTTTTCAGGCGATGGGACCCACCGACGATGTGTTGGCCTTAGGGAATCTGGCGGCAAAATTCTCGAGTTTTGGCTTTGAGACCCTTGAGGTCGATGGCCACGACGAAGCCGCTATCGATGCGGCCATTCGTCAGCTTTGGGCAACCGGCACCAACAAACCCAAGGCCCTGATCGCAACCACCGTGAAGGGCAAGGGTGTTCCCTTTATGGAAGCCAACAATCTTTGGCATTACACCCGTTTAAGCCCCCAAACCTTCGCTGAAGCCGTCAGCGCCCTCGGTTTCTCGGGAGGATCGCAATGAGAGAGGCCTTCTCCAACGCTTTGGTGCGTCTAGCACTCGCCGACCCGCAGGTCATCCTGCTTACTGGCGATCACGGCTATGCGCTGTTTGATGAGTTCCGCAAGCGTTGCCCAGAGCAATACATCAATGCCGGAATCGCCGAGCAGAACATGGTTGGCATGGCGGCTGGCTTGGCCCGCGTGGGGTTTCGGCCGTTTGTCTATGGGTTGGCTGCATTCATTCCCATTCGCACCGTAGAGCAGATCAAGCTCGACATCGCCCATGATGACCTTCCGGTAGTGCTTCTGGGTGACGGTGCGGGCTTCGTCTATAGCCACCTGGGTACAAGCCATCAATCGACCGAGGACATCGCCTGCACCCGGGCCATCCCTCGGCTCCAGGTGCTGTCTCCTGCCGACAGCTACGAGATGTCCGCCGCCATGGACTATGCCTACGCGGCCCAGGGGCCGGTCTACCTGCGCATGGGCAAATCAGACCGGGGCGACGTCCACGCTGGTCCAACTGGTTCACCTAAGCCAGGCCGTCTCTTGAGGGTTCGCGATGGGCGCTCCGATCGTCCTGGCCTGATCGCCACTGGATCGATGGTGAGAACAGCTGTTGACATTGGCCAAAGTCTTGATCTGAGTGTCTGGAGCGCACCGATTTTGAAGCCCCTGCATCCGGATGCTGTGTGTGCGGCTGCACGCGCGTCAACGGGTCTCGTCACCCTGGAGGAACACTCGGTGCTGGGGGGCCTTGGCGCTGCGGTCAGCGAGATCACCAGCGAGCACCAGCCCACCAGGGTTCTACGCATCGGCGTGCCCGACCGTTTTTCGGAACATTGTGGTAGCCATGCTTATCTGCTACGCGAACATGGACTCGACACCGACAGCGTCAGGGAGAAGGTCGAGGCCTTTTGCCAGTTGGTTACATCGAACAGCGAGATGGATGGATCAAATTGATAGATGATTACTCCGATGATTCGTCGCCGTTGAATATTCCTGCGACCGACTTCATCGGCAAAGGGCTGCTGGCAACCCTTCTTGATGCAGACGAGGGGCTAGGCCTTGATTGCAGGATTACGGTGTTGAGCCGAGATCCAGGTACCTTCCTGCGTTCCTGGCCTGCTTTGGCAGTGCGACGCCAGCAGGCTTCTCTTGATCAGTTCAGGAGCGGTCTATGGCCCACTGCCGCCTGGCATGACCCAGCTACCGGAAACCTATCGAGGTGGTCCAGATCCACGTCTACCAAGTTCGGCCTATGGGGAGGGGAAAAGGGTGTCGGAATGGCTGGTGAGCAGATCACAATCCAGGATCACGGCACTCCTTAGCGCAGCTATCTTGATGCCGCAGGCATGGCCGCGGGGCTTTGGGCTGTGCTGATCAAGGGTCAACCGGGCCGCGCCCTCAATGTGGGCTCGAAGGCAAGTATCTCAATCAAATCACTGGCCGAAAGAGTCTGCCACCTCCTCAACAACCAGCTCGATATCTGCTTACAACAGGAGCCCGGGAATAACGCCATACCAATAAGATACGTGCCATCCATATCACGCTCCCGCCATGAGCTACACCTGCCAGCGCCATTAGAGCTAGACGAGGCTATCTTGCGGACTTGTCAATGGTATTCAGATACAGTTACTGGGAACGCCTGCTCTCTTTAGTGCGATTATCTCGCAGGGAGCGAGATGTACCTGAAGTTCACATGGAAGCCTTAATTCAGACCGCAATAAAGCTAAGGGTTCAAGAACTCATAGTGAAAGGCAGCGTTGAGAAAGAAGGGCACCGTTGAGCAGGTGAAACTCGACATCGCCCATGACAATCCTGCGGTAGTGCTTCTTGGAGACGCTGGGGGTTTCGTCTATAGCCACCTGGGTACAAGCCATCATCCCACCGGGGCGAGGCCAAGATGGTGCAACCGGTGTTCTAAGACCAGGACACCTCTTGAAGGTACGCGAGGGGCGCTCCGGACATCCTGGCCTGATCGCTACAGGATCAATGGTGAGAACAGCTGTTGACATTGGCCAAAGTCTTGATCTGATCGTTTGGAGTGGGCCCGCACGCCCTTCAACGGGCCTTATCAGCCTGGAGGGATACTCAATGAAAAGGGAGTGAAGGGGGAGATCAAAGTTAGCGAGCATGCAGTGATGAGGAGGCAAAAGATCCGTTCGCCATGCTGCCGAAGGGTCAAGCATTGGGTCCATGGTTTTTTAACCTTGACAATCGAGATGACCTGCCAGGCCAATGGATACAACGGGAAGCAGGGGGAAATTAGCCATTACTCACCAAAACCTATATTCAATACAACTGATAGAACCTAAAGGGCGTAGAGTAAGATGGAACATGTTCGAATTTGAAAAAATCCATCAGCGACATACCGCTCAAACACAAGGGCCTTGGGACTAGCGAGATACCAAAGCAAACCTCATTAAGGAGACTCCTTGAATAAGCTCTTTATCTATCTGCCAACCTACAACAGGCCAAATTCGCTCGGCAAACAGCTTTCGATACTTATTCCTCAGGTCGAAAATTTAAAGGAGGAAGTACGGGTGCTGATCTCAGACAATGACTCGAGCAAGTATACAACTAAAGACCTCCTTCAAGAATTTGCACACTTAGAAAACGTCGAGATTCGGCAAAACGGAGGAAACATTGGGGCTAATGCAAACATTGCCCTTGGCTTTGCATTTGCGCGACCCGACGAATTCCTGTGGATCTTGAGCGACAATGACATCGTATCGCCAAACGCAGTCTCATACATACTATCCTGCCTCGACAAAAAGGTTGATTTTTACTGCTTTGTAAATGATATTGAAACGATGTCGGAGAAAAATTATAACTGGCAGTCCGGATGGCAAATTCCAATGGAGTGGCGGATGGGATTAATATCTGATGCTTTGTACAATATGGAAAGTGTCCGCGATGTTGTAGGGGAGGCATTTTATTTTCACAATAGTTCTTTCCCACATCTTGCCGTCGCCTGCGCAGCAGCCAGGAAAAAGGGATCCTCAAGATTTCGCCTTCTGCCCAGGCAAAAGATTAATGCGGACGAAGCCTCGTCTGATGAGCAACCAACTGACTACTCGCTGGCCCATGTATGCATGCCATTACTAGTTCCCTTATTTCCAGAATGGGAAGCAAGATCATTCAGCAGATTGTGGTTGATGAAGCATGGAATACAGCTGCACAACAATAAGTCTAAACATCCCCATCTGTACATTCAAAGCAAATCAACACTAAGGCATTACGGTGGTTGGTGGGCAGGGGTTATTTTATGGGTGACCGGCCTTGCAGCAATTATCGCCAGACCATATTTGAACAATAGACATGCTATCATTGCGAAGCTGAGAAAGCACCTCTCAAACTCTAATTTTGAGCGCGCTAAGCGCGCAAGGAGAATATTATGCGGCAAATAGCAATTGCTGAATTCGCACCTCCCATAGTCTTTAGGGCTATACAATACTTTAAACGTAAAATAACGACAGCCCTCGGTACTCAATATAAACTGGCTCCCTTTAGCAGCTTACCACTTGAATTCGAAGCAAAATGGGTGCTAGACATAGGCGCCAACGTTGGAGATGTTACGATAGCAGCATTAAAAAGTTACAAAGAATCAAAGGTCATTTGCTTTGAACCGGTTCAGTCGACATACGATGGACTAGAAAAACGCTTAAGTCCATACAGCAATCGTGTCTTCATGCACAAGGTTGCACTCTCAAATAGCAATGGGACAGGCGAAATCAACATTACTACATCTCATGGGGCCAATTCAATTGCAGCTCAAGCGTCCCTCCACAAGAAGTATAACCCACATGTCCAGGAAGTAGGCAAAGAAAAAATTGTCCTAGCCCGCCTAGATGATTACCACACTAGCCTCCCATGCCAACAGATAGATGTCATGAAGATTGACGTCGAAGGCCATGAGTTGGACGTGCTAAAAGGCGGGATTAATTTTATAACAAACTGCGTTGACATCATAATAATTGAAATCTCATTGATGAGGGACCAGCCGCTGGAGGATCAGGCAATTTTCGAAATATTTGCAATTCTGAAGAAGGCAGGTTTCAGGCTTCTTAATGCGATCGATTTACACCGAAGCCAAGATGGAAGTGCAATGCTTGTGCAAATGGATTGCGTATTTAGGCGGACAAAAAATTGTTAACTGCAGTGAAATCTTCTCTAGTGGTTGCTCTCTGTACTGCAGCGTCTGCATTTTCAGAGAATCAGATTCTACAGACCGAAGTAGCAAAAAAATATCCCGGAGCGCTGTGGATGCCTAAACTTGCAAATATTTTACTTCGACGTGGCATCAAAACACTGACGGGGGATGTTGCATTACGTCAGATTAGAGAAGGTAAACTTGATCCACATGACGTATTGGTCATCAAGGAAGACCTATGCTCCCAAGCAGACGAATTACTAGGACTAGGAGCCAATGGAAAAGCAATACTATGCTGTGAGTCTCCATTATTTGCCTCTGATTTTTATCAGACCTTGCCAAGTACTTCAACACGCTTCGAATACTGCCTAGTCTTTCGTGGGGCAATAAAAGATGCCTGCCCAAAGATTGAAACAAAGACGCTATACTTCCCAAGCTTTGATATGGAAGATCTGCGACCTGAAACGCCTTGGCCAGCCAGAAAGTATTTAGTGATGGTAGCCGGCAACAAATATTGGAAAATCCGCCGCTCGAGAATCCGCCACATCGTTGCGGGAATTCGCGACTTGCTGCTTCGTCGCCCTATCCGTTTGTCCAAGGAATATTCGCTGGAGCAGCTACATGATGAACGCTTAGCGGCAATTTCTTACTTTGGAAAGATAGGGACACTGGATCTCTATGGAAAAGGCTGGGACAACCTGGACAATTTACCACTAAGTTGGCAAAGAGAGCTTTCAGTTATAATGCCTGAACTAAATCCAAAATCCTGCAACGACAAGCTGGCAACGATAGCAAATTATAAATTTGCACTGTGCTTCGAAAATTTAAGATTTCCAGGGTATGTTACCGAAAAGATTATAGATTGCCTGGCTTCCAGAGTGGTGCCAATATACTGGGGGGCCCCAGACATACAAGAGTTTATTCCAGAGATGTGTTTTATAGATGCTCGGAAATTTAAATCGCTGCAAGAACTTGAGGCTCATTTGAGAACAATTTCAGAGGTTGCGTGGGCCAGCATTGTTAATCATGGAAGCGAATTCCTAAAAAGTATTGACGGGCAGCGCTTTTCACACTCAGTATTCGCAGCGCAAATAGAAGAAATGTTAATTCATTAAGACTCATAATGCCTAGTTTATCTGCGTGCATCCTGTCATACAACCGCGCGGACTATCTCTGCGATGCTCTTGACTCAATACTTCAGCAAACTGTGCGCCCAGCAGAAATAATTATTTTAGACAATGGGAGTGACCCAATAGTCTATGAGCGAGCCAAAACCTATCTGGATCGTGGGGTTACTTGGATTGGCGCAGAAGTAAATCACACATTTGCCTGGAATTTTCGTAGAGCAGTCCTAATGGCAAAATCACAATATCTGCTTGTACTGCATGATGATGATCGTCTCTGTAATAATTTTGTCGAGAGACAAATGAACTTCTTAATGAGTAACCCTGACGTAAGTGCAGTAACTTGCAATGGTTATCTAATCAACAAACTCGGTGACAGAACTGGCAGGTTGCTCAGGCAAGCTAACCTGAATCAGGTCATCGAATTTTATCGAAGCCCAGCGGCTGTTGCGATTCGGTACGCAAGCGATAGCTGTTTGCCATTTTCACCTGCTGTCTATAAAGCTGCCTACGTCAAAACACACGAGCTGCAAGAAGAATTCGGAAAAGTTATAGACGCAGTTTTTTTCTGCAACCTAGCAAAAGCTGGAACTGTAGCTTATCAGCTTGAACCCCTATACGAATGCAGAATTCACGACGCACAAGACTCAAGCTATTTTGAGACTAGCGAGTTAGATCGTCTCACTGATTACTTTGAAAATGAAGCAAATGGATCGTTAGATGAGCGCAAAGAATTGATTGCCTGCCTAATAAGGCAGCATACTTCTCGTCAGTTAATCAAGATTTATCGCTCGATTTTCCCTATACCCAGGCCTCTTAGACTGTTGTCTGAACTTACGGGCTTGGCTCATCGCAGGTTCAGCTTTCTTTCAGCGACTTCAATTTGTGCAAATACCTTGAAAAAATATATCAATGTCAAGAAAAGCCCAAAAGTTAAACTTCAAAAATCAAAATTAGCCCTTCCAAAAGCAAAAGATGAGCGCAAAATATGAGCATAAAAGTTTCCATTGAGTCAAGAACAACAAAAATCTTGCATCCTATGGATTGAAAAAACTTTTGCCCGCCATCAGTATCACAAGAATTGGAAAGTAGATCTAGAGATATGTGCTTTCCAGCTATATTACCATTTCTTTTTATGCCTGCCGGAAAAATGCATTCCCGGGTCATAAAGCGGAAATGACATATGCTTTCTCGACAAGATTTCATAAGAATTTAGAATTCCTACTCAAATATGAGCTTAAGCGGCTAGCCAGTCAAAGCCCTATCAATTCATCCTAGAGGCTCAGAGCAAACGGTTTCTTAGAATCGAAAATAAAAAGCTGTAGCCTCTATTCTGGATATTGCGATTACGCAAGCCAAGCCAGTTGATATCCGCTGATAAAGCAATCTCTTTATTGGTATCCAAGGAAGCATGTTTTGATAGGCTCTGGGACTTGACCGCTTTAGAATATTTGGAGTTTAGACAGGCTGATGGATCTCGAAAATGATCCATGAACGTCTGTTAGAGTTGCCCTATAAGCAGCCAAGACTCCGAATGAAAGTTTTCAATAAAAATATTTCTATATTTGACTTTTTGCCATACATTTTTTTGCGCATACAGCGGCAATACAAAGCTCGGCAATCGAAATGGAAGAAGTGGCAAAATCCTGCAACACCAGTGCTGCTTTGGCATGGTGAACTGCTTGATACACATAGTCAATTTGGCGAAGATATTATCCTTTCAGAGATTTTTCGCAATCAGCCATTAGGGCATTTTCTTGATGTGGGAGCGAACCATCCGAAGGTGCTCAACAATACCTATAAATTATACAAGAAAGGTTGGCGTGGGGTTAATATCGAACCTGGGAAAAAAATGTTTGAGCTGATTCAAGCGGTTAGACCAGATGACAAAACACTTCAAATTGGAGTTGGTAAAAACTCTGGTCAAGCAACCTTCTATGAAATGGACGTAGACTCAATTTCAACCTTCAACAAGAAAGTAGCGCATAACAGTCAGTATGGCAAAAAAATAATCGGCAGCAACCTAGTCAAGATTTTGACTTTGGCCCAAATTTTTGAGGCTGAATTTACTGAGCTACATTGTGACTTACTCTCAATTGATGTCGAGGGTGACAACTTTGAAGTTTTACAAGGTAACGATTGGAATCGTTTTCGTCCTTCCTACATCATTATTGAAATGCCGGAAGAAGAGCGAATAGAGATAATCCCATATTTATATCAACAGGGCTACTTTTTAGTATACGACAACTCGCTAAATGGCATATTTAAGAATTCGGGCTTTCCTGGCCCACATGACCATCCCGAGTCGCTAGGGCAATGTTTAATCCCACACTCAAAATAAACCTATCAAACATGTACTCAGCCCTCTAGAAAGACTTATCAAATCAATTTTATGAGCTTCAAAAAAAAACTACTCAGAATCCATTTTTTCATAGCAGAGCAACTGGGAGTCGACCTTGCAAAGCTTCTTCAAAGCAGCAGAGGACTTCTTGCCTACATTCTTGACCTTTACAAATTTACGCGACAATACAATGGCGCTCTAGCTATCAATCCCTGCTTCGGAGATCGCTATAAAGAGGGGGGTGAAGTTAAAAGCGAGTATTTTTGGCAAGACTTGTTAATTGCCCAAAAGATATTTAAAGCTCACCCCAAAAAGCATGTTGACGTCGGTTCACGGATTGACGGCTTTGTTGCCCATATTGCTAGTTTTCGAGATATTGAAGTCTTTGATATCCGCCCGCTTGATGTCTCTATTCCTGGCGTGCTCTTTCGGCAAGCCGACTTAATGTCCGATAATTTTCTCTCAGTTGATCCCTCTGTTGAAACTGGCTATTGCGATTCTCTTTCTTGCCTGCATGCCATAGAGCATTTTGGGCTTGGTCGATATGGGGATCCGATTGATCCTAATGGTTATCTTCGTGGAATAAATAACCTTTGCAAATTGCTCAAGGAAGATGGCATCTTGTATCTGTCAACCCCAATCGGAAGGCAGAGAGTAGAGTTTAATGCGAATTGGGTGTTTGATCCGTTGACTATCGTTAATGCAGCACTAGTCGGAGGACTGGTTCTTGACGAGTTGATTGTCCTGGATCAGCGAGGTGGAAGCAAAACGATTCACAAACCAATGGCTACCGACTTCAAACCTCTTGCCAGAGAAGTGTATCGGCTCGGAATCTTCTGTTTCAGAAAAACTGAGTCGCAGATCTCGGAGAGATGAGAATGCCGCTCATCTCCGTCTGCATTCCCGCCTACAACCGAGCAGGTGTTCTGCCTGCGTTGCTGGACTCAATCCTGAAGCAGGATTTCGACGACTTCGACATTGTTCTTGCCGAGGATGCCTCGCCCGAACGCCAGGCGATAGAAGCCAAGGTGGCCGCATACCAGCAAAGGTATGGCAATAGAGTGAAGTATCACGCAAACAAACAGACACTCGGCTACGACGGTAATCTTCGGAGGCTAGTCGAGTTGGCAACGGGCGACTACGTGTTGTTCATGGGCAATGATGATCTGCTCGCACCCGGCGCCCTCAGCGCGGTAGCGGCGGCCGTACGAGAGCAACCGAATGTAGGGGTCGTACTACGCAGTTATTCGTCCTTCGTGAGTGCTCCTGAACGACCAGTGCAGGTGTTCCGTTACTTCGACGAAGACCGTGTCTTTCCACCTGGGCCCGATACGGTAGTAACATTCTTCCGCCGCAGCGTCTTTATCTCCGGCATGGTCTTCAAGCGCAGCTCAGCTGCGGCCTACGCAACCGCACAGTTTGATGGAACCCTGCTCTATCAACAGCATTTAGTTGGTCATATTTTGAGGCAAGAATCAGGAGTCTATTTGAACCGTATTCTGAGCAACCATCGATTGGGTGGAGTTCCCGACTTTGGAGCGAGTGCTGCTGAGCAAGGGCTCTTTGTGCCCAAGCAGCAAACACCAGAATCCTCAGTCCAGTTCATGCGCGGTATGCTTGCGATCGCGAATTCCTTGGATGAGCCTGGTGGCGCCAAAGTGAGCAATCTTATCTTGCAAGATATAGGTAATTATGCCTATCCAATCCTATCAATTCAGGCAAATCTTTCCTTTGAATCATTTCTTCGCTACCTCTCACAGTTGATGGTGCTGGGTTTCTGGCGCGTACCACTATTCCACGTCTATGCACTTGGTTTACTCGTGTTGGGTCGCACCAACTGCGACTTTATGGTTGCACAGCTTAAACAGAAAATGGGCCGTGCCCCGTTACTGGGCCGTGTTTATACCGGCACTTCGCGCAACGCAAGGTCTCATTGAATGTCCCGGAAAGTTGTCGTCAGGCTCAAGGGTGGATTAGGCAACCAGTTGTTCTGCTATGCAGCTGCGCGCCGGTTAGCCTGGATCAACGATGCCGAACTGGTGCTTGATGCCGTCACAGGCTTCAAATACGACCACCTCTATCGGCGTACCTTTGCCTTGGGTATTTTTTGTATTCCAGCTCGCTTGGCGACCCCCTCGGAGCAAATGGAGCCCTTTGGCCGGGTGAGGAGACTGATCACGCGCAAAATGTCGCAGGGCAGACCCTTAGAGAAACGCCGCTACATTCAGCAAGTAGGCATAGATTTTGATCCTGCCATCTTGAGCTTACGCCTGCATGAAGGCACAACCTATTTCGATGCCTTTGGTCAGAGCGAAGGCTACTTCGCGGATATTAGCGAGCTGCTTGGCCAGGACCTTGCGATGTCTGCACCGAGTGATGCGATCAACCTAAACCTGGCGAAGCAGATCACCGCAGAACCTTCGGTGGCCTTGCACATGCGCTGGTTTGAGGCCGATAATACCTCCCACTCCTCCAATATGTCAGTCGCTTATTACAAGCAGGCCATTGCCCATGTGCTGGCGAAGCTGGGAAGGGTGCATTTTTATATCTTTTCAGATCGGCCTGATCAGAGTGAAATGCTGCTAAGACCACTTTTACAAGAACAGTCTTGCACTGTTGTTCGCCACAATGTCATATCTGGCAACGCCGAAGCAGACTTCTGGTTGATGCGCCAATGCCAGCACCTCATCATCGGCAACAGTACCTATGCCTGGTGGGCAGCTTGGTTGCGTGAGCAAAGCCATGAAGGCACGCAGATCGTGGCACCCTCACGGTATGTGGACCCAGGGCACAGTGTGACGGCCTGGGGCTTTCCAGGTTTGTTGCCAGAGCGATGGACAATCCTGTGAACAACCTGCCATGTGTGGATGTGGTCATTCCCGTCTTTAATGGACAGAAGACCATTCTTGCCGCTCTGGCCAGCATCTTGGCGCAACGCGGTTGCTGGGTTAGCCGGATCATTGTGGTCGACGATGGATCGACCGACGACACGGTACAGCTGGTCCAAAGTCTTGGCAATCCTTTGATTGAACTTGTGCGTTCGACCAATCAGGGAGTTGCAAAGGCCAGAAATCTTGGCATCGACAGATCGACCGCAGAATGGGTCGCATTTTTGGACGCGGATGATTTGTGGATGCCTGGGAAGCTTCAGGCTCAACTTGGCGCTGCTCAAGAGCACGGTGCAGGCTTTGTGTGTTGCTCTGCCAGGGAGCAGTCGGTGGTTCCAACCGGAATCATATCAACAACAGCCTTGGCACTCGGAAACTTTGTAGCCACTAGCACTGTCCTGGTCAAACGCAACATTCTCCAGCAAATACATCCAGCATTTACTCCTGGGATGCTCTTTGCCGAAGACTATCTTGCCTGGCTTAAGTGCACGACTTTAACGCGCGGCTACTATCTCTCGGAGCGATTAGCTCACTATCACGTATCAAGGCACCCCCGCTATCGATGGGGGCAAATCCTACTGAACATAGCCTCTCTTAATATTCAGTATTTCTCCTTCCTGCGCCGAAGCGGAGCCGGGAGAATACGGCAATGGAAATTAGGCCTAGCCATTGTTCTCGGCTCCTTAAGATCTCTGCTCAGCATTCTGCTGCGATTTATTCGCTCCTACTTGGCAGCTTCCCCAAACCCATGACCTATCGAGCATCAGCCAACTCTCGATTGATGCGCGCTCTGCTCGCCATCGGCAATGAGAAGCTTGCATGGGCATGTCGGCGACTGCATTGTCCTGTTCCTCGGTCTGCCTTAGTTCTGGAAGTCGGCTCCGGAGGAAGCCCCTACTTCCGAGCCAATGTGCTGATTGATGCCTATACCGAAACGCGAGAACGCCATTGGGCACCGTTTGGTACAGACCGTCCATCGGTGCTGGGCAAGGGAGAGTCACTCCCCTTTCGCGATAAAAGCTTTGATTTTGTGATTGCTTCGCACGGATTAGAGCACTCCACTGACCCTGAAACTTTCTTGCGGGAATTGCAACGCGTTGCCAAGGCAGGCTATATCGAAACCCCCGATGCCTTCATGGAGCGCATCAACCCCTACTGGGATCACCGATCTGAAGTCACAGTCCGCCAGGATGTTCTGGAGGTTCGCAAGAAAGCCGCGTGGATTCCAGACCCTGAATTGGTTGAAATGTATGAAGAGCATGCGAAGCCATTGATCGCAGGTTCAACCATTCCCGCTCACCCCTTCTCATTCCATACGCGTTTCTATTGGAAAAATCACATTCCTTTTCGCATCATCAACCCAGAAGATGATGCCAATTGGGCAACCCCCGAGATCAACCAGACGACGCAAATACAGATGTCTCTGCGAGCCAAGCTTGGTCGCCTGGGGCTGGCTACAGCGAGAACACTATTGTCGCAAAAACGGCGCAATCGTCAAATCCAATTAGCAGCCTTACTGCAGTGCCCGGCATGTAACTCTTCGGATCTCAAATTTAGTGCTACTGCCGTTGTTTGCCAAGGATGCTCTAGCCAATACGAGGTTGTCGCCGGTGTTCCTTACATGACGCCTGAACCCAGTTGAACCCGTTACACCTCTCCTACGCAGCCAACGCCACAGATGGTGGCATTGCTTCAGCTGTCACTGATCTTGTTGCCGCTCAGAACGCTGCTGGGCTCAACGCTTCCTGGCTTACCGCTGATCGCTATCCAGCGCTTCGGCGTGATTGGCTATTGCGGAACTCTGTGACACGAATGCATCCGCATCTGTTGCATGTTCATGGCCTCTGGCGCAGTCCTACCCGCACCACATCAACTTTTGAGAGCACGGGCTTGCCTCTGGTGATTGCTCCCCACGGCATGCTCAATCCCGTGGCATTTTCCCATTCCCGCTGGAAAAAGTTGCTGGTGTGGCAACTCTGGGAGCGCCGAGCTCTGATGTCATCCCGCTGTCTCCATGCCCTTTGTCAAGCCGAAGCCTCTGCCATCAGAGATCTCTTACCTGGGGCACCCATTGCTGTCATCCCCAATGGTGTGGCAGTTCCTTCTAGAGAGGTTGACGCGCTCGTTGGTCCAACTGGGGCCACCGCTCCATGGCAATCTGCCATTCCTGCCAATCAGAGCGTGTTGTTGTTCCTTGGGCGCTTTCATAGCGGCAAAGGACTCGCCGCCCTACTCCAGGCCTGGCAATCGGTGGCCAGCGAGGCCGAACGCCAAGGCTGGTGGCTGGTTTTGGTGGGCTATGGCGATGGCGGTGCATTGGAGCGCAAGCTCGGCCATTCGGCTGTGCACCGATGCATGGTTTTCGGTCCTGTGTTTGGTGCAGCCAAACAGGCTGCACTCACCTCTGCGAAGGCGTTTGTGCTGCCTTCGCACTTTGAGGCCCTACCGATGGCCGCCCTCGAAGCCATGGCCTACCGGTTGCCCTGCCTTCTCAGCTCCGCCTGCAACCTGCCCCAGGCCTTCACTGCCGGTGCTGCTCTGCCTGCCGAACCTGAGGCCACGGCCCTTGCCGCCTCGCTACAGCAGCTCTTCGCCCTCAGCCCCGCCGAGCGCACCGCCATGGGAGGCGCTGGCCAAGACCTCGTCCGCCAGCACTTCAGCTGGCACCAGGTGGCCGAGCAGACCCGCCAGCTCTACAGCTGGATCCTCGGTGGCGGTGAGAGGCCTGACTTTGTGGAGGTAGCTTGACAACCGATGCGCCAGCAGCTCGACCGCTACCGCACACCGCCCGATTGGCACCCTGGGGCCCCGCTCCTGGTTCAGACCCTCTGGTTTTGCTTCGGCGCCCCACTTCTGGCGGCCCGCTGGTTGCCAGGTTCCGCCTGGCGCGTCCATTTAATGCGCACCTTTGGTGCCCGCATCGGGCCTGGCTGCAGGATCAAACCCGGCCTGAAAGTGAAATTCCCCTGGCGATTGCAGGCGGGAGAAGCCTGCTGGCTTGCAGAAGATGCATGGCTCGACAACCTTGCACCCATCACCCTCGGCGATCGGGTCTGCATCTCCCAAGCTGCCTACCTCTGCACCGGAAACCACGACTTCCGCTCCCCTGGCTTTGACCTGCGCCTCGGACCCATTTCTGTAGGGTCCGATGCCTGGATTGCTGCCCGGGCTGTGGTCGGCCCGGGCAGCCAAATTGACCCAGGCGCTGTCGTCGCGCTCGGTGCCGTCGTCAACGGCCACGTGCCTGCCGGGGCAATCGTGCGCGGTAACCCTGCGGTGGTGGTGGGGCAGCGGTCGTGCAGTGGCTGATCTGATGGCTCCATCCCTGCTGGTCGTCGTTCCGACGCTCAACTCCCACAACCTGCTACCGCGCTTGCTCACCTCGCTGCAGCAGCAGAGTTGGCCCCACTGGCAGCTGCTGTTTATCGATGGTCCCTCTGGCCCTGAACACCGCCAGTGGCTGCACCAGTGCTGCGCCACCGAGCCCCGCTGCCGCTGGATTGCCCAGGACCCCTGCCAACCGGGGATCTTCGGAGCGATGAACCAGGGGTTTGCCGCCGCAGCCGACCCTGCCTCCCCAGCCGACTGGCTGCTGTTCTGGGGATCGGACGACTGGGCCGCCTCGCCAACGGTGCTGGCAGAAGCGATGACGGGCCTGGAAGCTGCCGAAACCTCAGGCGCTGAATTAGCAGAAGAATGGCCTGACTTGCTGGTGTGTGGCGGCCGCTATGCCATTGCCTCGCAAACCAATGCGGCCCAAAGCTCCCTCGGCCGCATCGCAGCCTTTCAACCCCCAGGGCTCCTAGCCAGAGCTGCCTACCGCCGCGCCCTGCTGCTGGGCTCCACTCCGCCCCACCAGGCCACCCTGTTCGGCCCCGGCGCCCGCCGCCGCCTGGCCCACTACGCCCCCGGATTCCGCCTCTCCGCCGACCTCGACTACTTTCTGCAGCTCAGCAGCTACCCAGGTCTACGGGTGCAGTGTCTGAATCTGGAGCTGGTCCACATGGGCACCGGCGGCATCAGCGGCCAGCAGACCCAACGCCGCCTGCAGGAAGTGGGCCAAGCCTACCGCCGCGCTTTTGGCTGGATCTGGTGGTTTGCCTTCCTCAGCCGCTACAGCAGGCGGTTGGCCACCCGGCTGGAGCGGAACCGCTGATGCAGCTCCATCTCTTCGGTGCCGCCACGGCGAGCGGTGAGGCCTTCCGGCAGCTGGCCATCTCCAGGCATCAGGGCTGGCGGCTGGCGGCCTATTCACGGGAGCCTGCGGATCACCTCCATCGCCTCGAGAACGTCCATTCAGCTGATTTCAGCAACCCCGCCGCCTTCCAGCCAGCCGGCGGGCCCGGCGGCCCGGCAATCTGGATCAGCTTCGGGCCGATTTGGCTGCTGGCCCCCTTTCTGGAGCAACTGGCTACCCACCATCCCGAGCGGCTGGGCGGCCTTCGCGGCCTGATCGCCTGCTCCTCCTCTTCAGCGCTCACCAAGCGCTTTGCGGCCAATCGCTTCGATCGCGAGCTGGCGGCCCGGCTCACCGGCGCAGAAGACCAACTGCTCTCCACCTGCCACCGCCTGCAGGTGACTTGCCGCATCCTGCGGCCCACCCTCATCTATGGCCAGGTGGGCCCCTATGGCGACCAGAACCTCAGCCGCATCCTTCAACTGATGCGGCGCTTGCCCCTCTTGCCCCTGCCTGCCGATACCGGGCTGCGACAGCCCATCCACGCCCTCCAACTCGCCAGCGTGGCCTTGGCCCTAGCTGGGCAGCTGGCCCGCTCGGGCGAGGATGGCGTTTCTTCTGAACCCACTGCCCTGGCCGAGCGTATCGACCTTGGTGGAGACAAGCCCCTCAGTTACAGCGCCATGATCGAGGCCTTGCAGATGGCCCTGCCCCCCAAGGACCCTGCCAGACGTTGTCGGTTGCTGCCGATTCCCAACCGCCTCTTTTTCGCCCTCGCCGCGCCGCTGCTGCTGCGGTCCCCCAAGGCCTTCGAAGCCGTACTCCGCATGGGTGCCGATCTGGCAGGCTTCACCCCGAGTCACCAGCTGCTGGGCCTGCCTGCCAAGCCTTTCCCCGTGCTGCCATTGGCCGGATGGTGATGGTTGTCCTGAGCTCGATCGTCATCGCAGCCGTGACCAGCTGGGGCCTGCTGGGCGCCCTGATCCCCCAGCTGAGCCGGCGCCTGCTAGACGAGCCCAACGCCCGCAGCTCCCATCACCGGCCCACCCCCCGCGGCGGCGGCGTGGCCTTTGTGCTGGTGGCCATTGCCGCCAGCCTGCTGGCGCTGAGCTCAAGGGGCTCGCTCGCCACTTGGGTGGACCCCCAGATCATTCTGTCCCTGATCGCCCTGCCTTTGGCGCTGGTGGGCTTTCTGGACGATCGCCACAACCTGCCCGCCAGCTGGCGCTTTGGCGTTCAGCTGGCCACGGCCCCCGCGCTGATCCTGATCAGCCCCTTGCCATGGCCTTGGCTCGCAGCACTGCCGCTGCTGGTGGCGATCACCGCCGTGATCAACGTCACCAACTTCATGGACGGACTGGATGGTCTGGTGGCTAGCTGCATGGCCATCGCCATCGCTGCGGCGGGCCTACAACTCTCTTCACCTTGGCCCCTCTGGGCGCTGGTGGGTGCCTTGATCGGTTTCCTTCTCTGGAACTGGAGTCCGGCCAGGGTGTTTATGGGCGATGGGGGCAGCACCTTCCTAGGAGCCGTGTTCGCCGGGTTGGTGTTGCAAGCTCGAAGCTGGCCAGAAGCCCTCGGCCTGCTGCTGGTGGCCACCCCCCTGCTGGCTGATGCCTGCCTCTGCGTGCCTCGCCGCCTACTGGCCGGCCAGCGGGTTTTTCAGGCCCACCGCTTGCACCTGTTCCAGCGGTTGCATCAGGCCGGCTGGTCCCATGCCCGCGTGTCCGGGCTGTATTTCACTGCCACCGCTGCTTCCGCCGTCACGCTGCTGTTGTGGGGATGGCGTGGGGTAGGAGCTCTTGCTGCCCTGGAGCTGCTGGTGGGAATCTGGCTTGACCAACACATTGCTGTTCCCTTCTCAGCATCACTGGTCGAACCCCACCCATCCCAACCGGGCGCATCGGATTGATGCCTCACAACTCCATCACCACCCAGCTCAGCGTTCGAGCCCTACGGCTCTCGCCCTTGCGACGCCGCCTCCTTTTGATTGCAGCTGATGTGCTGCTGATCCCCCTGGCGGTGTGGCTCAGCTTCTGGTTGCGGCTTGCTGATCCTTGGAGCCCCCTTTTCCAGGACAGCCTGTGGATGCTTCCAACGGCCTGGCTGATTGCGCTTCCCCTTTATGCCCTCACCGGTCAATACAAAGGACTCACCCGCTATGTGGGGAGCGGAGCTTTCTACCAGTTAGCTGGACGCAATGGGCTCCTCGTGCTCCTGCTGGCCATGGCAGGGGTGATGCTGCAACTCCCCCTGCCCCCTCGAAGCAGCTGGCTCTTGCTCTGGCTCTTACTCAGCGGCCTCACCGGCACGGTGCGCTTTGCCCTGCGCGATGCCTTGCTCAGGCTGCAAGACAGGATCGGTCAGCGTCACTTGCGGGTGGCCATCTATGGAGCCGGTGCCGCCGGTGCGCAATTGGCAGCCTCCCTGCGCCTCGCCGGCGGCCACAGAATCATCGCGTTCATCGACGATGCTCCCCAGCTCTGGGGCCGCACCATCAACGGCATCACGATCCATCCCCCCGAGCATCTGAAACGCCTGCGCGTCGAGGTGGATCAGGTTCTGCTCGCCATCCCCTCTCTCAGCCGCCAACGCCGCCGAGAGATTGTGGAGCAACTCCAGGAGCTCGATATCGCCGTGCTGCAGGTGCCTTCCGTGGAGGAGATCACCAGTGGCCGCGCCCGCATTACAGCCCTTCGCCCAATCGCCATTGAGGAATTGCTGGGTCGCGACAGCGTGCCCGCCGATCCCCAGCTGCTGGGCCCGGGCATCGGTGGTGCGGTGGTCTGCGTGTCGGGAGCTGGAGGATCCATCGGCAGTGAGCTCTGCCGCCAGATCCTGGCGCTTGCCCCCCAGCGCCTGGTGTTGCTGGAGCGCAGCGAACCCAGTCTCTACGCGATCGATCAAGAACTGCGCGACCGCTTGCCAGCCACGATCGAGCTGGTGCCGATACTCGGCAGTGCCGCCGATGGCCAGCTCGTGGAGCGGGTGCTGCGGGAGCAGGACGTCCAGATCCTGTTCCACGCCGCTGCCTACAAACATGTGCCGCTGGTTGAGGCCAATCCCCTCGCCGGCCTGGCCAACAACGTGCTCGGCACCCTGGTGCTGGCCCGGGCCGCCACCCGGTGCGGCGTCGGTAGCTTCACGCTGATCTCCACCGATAAGGCGGTGCGCCCCACCAACGTCATGGGCGCCTCCAAGCGTGCTGCCGAGCTGGTGATTCAGGCCCTGGCCCAAGAGACCGGCCCCACCCGCTTCGCCATGGTGCGCTTCGGCAATGTGCTCGGCTCCTCAGGCTCAGTGGTGCCCCTGTTCCACCAGCAAATCGCCAAGGGCGGGCCAATCACCCTGACCCACCAGGAGATCATCCGCTACTTCATGACCATCACGGAGGCCGCCCAACTGGTGCTCCAAGCCGCCGTGCTCGCCCGCGGTGGCGATCTCTTCCTGCTCGACATGGGCGAGCCCGTGCGGATCCTCGATCTGGCCAAGCAGATGGTGCTCCTCAGCGGCCTTTCACTGCGCGATGCCGAGCACCCCCAGGGCGATATCGAAATCGTGTGCACCGGCCTGCGTCCCGGCGAAAAGCTCTGCGAAGAACTCCTCATCGATGCAAAAAGCGAAACCACCGCCCACCCGCTCATCTACCGCGCCACGGAACGTGCCATCCCTCCGCAGCAGCTCTGGCTTCAGATCAAGGCCCTTGAGCTGGCCGTGGACCAGCAGGATGAGGAGGCGGCGCTTGAGGTGTTGGCAGAGCTGGTGCCCGAGTGGGCAAGGGGTGAAGACCTGGGGCCTGCAGCACCAGAGAAAAGGCGTTCATAAACGCACCAGATCCTGTTGGAGCTGCTGGCGGAACAGGGCCACGGTGGCGCCCAGACCCTCGTCCAAGGGGATCCCAACCCTCCAGCCCAACGCCGCAAGCCGGCTCACATCCAACTGCTTCTTCGGAGTGCCATCAGGCTTGGTGGCATCCCACAGGATCTGGCCCTTGAAGCCCGTCGCCACGGCCACCGCCTCGGCCAGCTCCCGGATGGACAGGTCCACGCCCGTGCCCACATTGAGAAACTGCAGTGGTACTCCCTGCCGATCCAGCGGTGCATCCTTGGCGCTGGGATCCCAGCGCTCGAGAGCAAAGACACAGGCCTCGCCCAGGTCGTCGACGTGTAGAAATTCGCGCAGCGGCGTGCCCGTACCCCAGCAGGTGACGCTGGCGTCATCCCGCACCGCAGCCCCATGGAAGCGACGAATCAACGCCGGCAAGACATGGCTGTGGGTGGGATGGTAATTATCTCCGGGCCCATAGAGATTGGTAGGCATCAAGCTAATCGCGTCAAAGCCATGCTGCTGGCGCAGGGCTTCGCATAGCTTGATCCCAGCGATCTTGGCAATCGCATACCACGCATTGGTGGGCTCCAAGGGTCCTGTAAGGAGAGCCTCCTCTTGGATTGGCTGCTCAGCGAATTTGGGATAAATGCAACTGCTTCCCAGGAACAACAAACGCCTCACGCCACTGCGCCAGGCCGTTTCGATCACGTGGTTTTGGATCTTGAGATTGTCGAGGAGGAAGTCCGCCGGATAGGTGGCATTGGCATGAATGCCACCCACCTTCGCCGCAGCCAAAATCACCACATCCGGCTTGTTAACAGCAAACCAATTCGCAACAGCCACCGGATCCAGTAAATCCAGTTCGCTGCGGGCTGCGCTAAGCAAGGCCCCACCACCTGCTTCTCCATAGCCTTTGGAAACGAGCGACCGGCAAATGGCCGACCCAGCCATACCCCGGTGACCGGCCACATAGATCCGATCGGCTGGTGAGATCAGCTTTTCAGAATCACCCACCCCAGGGGAAGACATCACACTTCTCCTCCTTTGCTCGCTGAATTTGCAATCATCGTCCCAGCATTGGTGGGAGGATTCTCCATGGAACCCACCACCGCAAAACCCTTGCGGCGCAGCAGGGCTTCCTTGGCCGCTTCCTCCTTATCCGCTGCCACCATTTCAGCGACCAGCTCCTCGAGGGTTGTGGTGGGGGTCCAGCCCAGTTTGTCTTTGGCCTTGGTGGGATCACCCAGCAGGGTTTCCACCTCGGCAGGGCGGAAGTAGCGCGGATCAATCCGCACCACCACTTCCCCCGTATCAGCGCGGCGGCCCACTTCCCCAATTCCACTGCCATCCCAATGGATGGCCGGGCCATGGCCACCACCCCAGGCCAGCTGTTCGGCACTGAGCTCGATGAAGCGGCGCACCGTTTCCTGGCGGCCGGTGGCAATCACGAAATCCTCAGGCGTTTCTTGCTGGAGCATCCGCCACTGCATCTCCACGTAATCGCGGGCATGGCCCCAATCGCGCAACGAATCGAGGTTGCCCATGAACAAACACTGATCTAGCCCTGCATCAATGCGCGCCAGGCCCCGGGTAATCTTGCGGGTCACAAAGGTTTCACCACGGCGGGGTGATTCGTGGTTGAACAAGATGCCATTACAGGCATACATCCCGTAGGCCTCGCGGTAGTTCACCGTGATCCAATAGGCATAGAGCTTGGCCACCCCGTAGGGGCTGCGGGGATAAAACGGCGTGGTTTCTTTCTGGGGAATCTCCTGCACCAGGCCATAGAGCTCTGAGGTGCTGGCCTGGTAGATCCGGGTTTTTTCCGTGAGACCCAGCATCCGAACCGCTTCCAGGATCCGCAGGGTGCCTAGCGCATCACTGTTGGCCGTGTATTCCGGCGCCTCGAAGCTCACTGCTACATGACTTTGAGCTCCTAAATTATAAATTTCATCGGGCTGCACCTGCTGAATAATCCGAATCAGATTGGTGGAGTCGGTGAGATCGCCGTAGTGGAGAACAAGCCGAGGATCCTGCTCGTGGGGATCTTGATAAAGATGGTCAATACGGCTGGTATTGAAGCTGCTGGCCCGGCGCTTGACCCCGTGCACCACATAGCCCTTCTCCAAGAGCAGCTCGGCCAAATAGCTGCCATCTTGGCCGGTAATCCCGGTAATCAGGGCTGTTTTGGAGGCGGCCGAAATAGACATAGGACTGGATATTCAGATGGCCGATATCAATGGCTCCACCATCACGTGGAGAGGGCCAATTCTGCACAGAGGTTGACATAGCTTGGACCCAAGCAACCAGCGCTTGATTGACCAACCTCCTGATCACCGGCGGCGCCGGCTTTATTGGCAGCCATACGGCCCTGGTGCTGCTGGAAGCGGGCCACCGGCTGGTGGTGCTCGATAGCTATGCCAACAGCTCCCCCGAAGCGCTGCGGCGGGTGGCGGAGCTGGCGGGCCCAGAGGCAGCAGCCCGGCTCCAGGTGATTGAGGGCGACATCCGCTCAGATCGCGATCTGGAGCGGGCCTTTGCTGCCTGCTCAGCACAGGGGGGCAAGCCCGCCGATGCCGTGATCCACTTCGCTGGCCTCAAGGCCGTGGGCGAATCGGTGGCCGAGCCCCTGCGCTACTGGGATGTGAACCTCTCTGGCTCGCGCCAATTGGTGGGCGCCATGCAGGCCCACGGCTGCCGGACCCTGGTGTTCAGCAGCAGCTGCACGGTGTATGGGTTGCCTGCACGGGTGCCCATTTCCGAACAAGCCCCCATTCACCCCATCAACCCCTACGGCCACAGCAAGGCGGCCGTGGAGCAACTGCTGGCCGATGTGGCAGCGAGCGAGCCCGACTGGCGCCTCGCCCGGCTGCGCTATTTCAACCCCGTGGGCGCCCACCCCAGTGGCCGCATCGGCGAAGACCCCTCCGGCATCCCCAACAACCTCTTTCCCTTCGTGAGCCAGGTGGCCGTGGGGCGGAGGGAGCAGCTGCAAATTTTTGGCGACGACTGGCCCACCCCCGATGGCAGCGGCGTGCGCGATTACATCCACGTGATGGACCTGGCCGAAGGCCACCGCGCCGCCCTCGATGTGCTGCTGGCGGAAGGCCCCCAGCTGCTCACCCTGAATTTGGGCAGCGGCCAGGGCCACTCGGTGCTGGAGGTGGCAGCCGCCTTTGAAGCCGCCAGCGGCCGCCCGGTGCCCTTGAAAATCGTGGAACGGCGGCCGGGCGATGCGGCGATCACCGTGGCCGATCCGTCGCTGGCCGCCCAGCGCCTGGGCTGGCGAACGACCCGCACCCTTGCGGATATGTGCCGCGACGGCTGGGCCTGGCAGAGCGCCAACCCCAATGGCTATGGGGCCTGAAACAATGGCCCCATCCAAGGGTCCTCCGTATTGCCAGCGACCTCACCAGGCCCAGCTTCTGCCCTGAGCCGCTGCCTGCAGGAAGAAGCCGCGGCCATTGCCGCAGCAGCCGGCCGGCTGAGCAGCGAGCAGGTGGAAGCGGCCCTGAAGTTGCTGCTGGGCTGCCGCTCGCGCCGGGCGAAGTTGGTGGTGACGGGCGTCGGCAAAAGCGGCATCGTGGCCCGCAAAATTGCCGCCACCTTTTCCTCGATCGGCCTCACGGCCGTGTTCCTCAACCCCACCGACGCCCTGCACGGCGACCTGGGGATCGTGGCGGCCGACGATGTGGCCCTGCTGCTCTCCAACAGCGGCGAAACGGAGGAGCTGCTGGCGATCCTTCCCCACCTCAAGCGCAGAGGCACCGGTCGCATCGCCCTGGTGGGCCGGATTGATTCGGCCTTGGCCCGCGGCTGCGACGTGGTGCTGGATGGCTCGGTGGACAGGGAGGTGTGCCCCCTCAACCTGGCCCCCACCGCCAGCACGGCCGTGGCCATGGCGATCGGCGATGCCCTAGCCGCCGTATGGATGGAGCGGGCAGGCATTTCCCCGGAAGATTTCGCCATCAACCACCCGGCGGGATCCCTCGGCCGCCAGCTCACCCTCACCGTGGCCGAATTGATGGTGCCGGCCAGCGAACTTGAGCCCCTAGCCCCAGAAGCCCCACTGAGCGCCGTGATCGGCCAGCTCACCCGGCCCACCAACGGCAAGGGCAGCCTGGGCGCCGCCTGGGTGCGGGGGACTGGCATTGGTCTTGGCGGCAGCGGCGGCCTGATCACCGATGGCGACCTGCGCCGCACCCTGCAACGCCACCCGCCTGAAGCCTGGGCGAGCGTGCAGGCCAGCGCCATGGCCACCACCGATCCGATCAGCGTGACGCCAGACACCCTGGCCGCCAAGGCGTTGCGAGTGATGGAGCGCAACCCGGCCCAGGCCCTGTCGGTGCTGCCGGTGATCGATGGCGGCGAGCTGGTGGGTCTGCTGCGATTGCACGATCTGGTGCAGGCTGGGTTCACCTCGAATCAGGCAGCCTCTGCGGCCGCCGCCCCCCAACCATGAGCGCCAAGCCCCTCACCCTGATCGCCGGGCCCTGTGTGATCGAGAGCCGCGATCTGGTGCTGCAGGTGGCCGAGCAGGTCAGCGGCATCTGCCAGAAGCTGGGCATCCATTACGTGTTTAAGGCCAGCTTTGATAAGGCCAACCGCAGCTCCGGCAAGTCGTATCGGGGCCCGGGGCCTGATGAGGGCCTAAAGATCCTTCAAGAGGTGCACGAGAGCTTTGGGGTGCCGGTGCTCACCGACATCCACGAAAGCCACCAGGCCGCTGCCGCTGCCCAGGCCGTAGATGTGCTCCAGATCCCCGCCTTCCTCTGTCGCCAAACCGATCTCTTGGAGGCGGCAGCCCAGGCCGTGGCGGGTACAGAAAAGGTGGTGAATGTCAAAAAAGGCCAGTTCCTGGCCCCCTGGGACATGGCCCAAGTCGTGAACAAGCTGGCTGAATCGGGCCTCGATCCCGCCAGCGGCCGCCTCTGGCTGACCGAAAGGGGCAGCAGCTTTGGCTACAACACGTTGGTGGTGGACTACCGCAGCCTGCCCCAGCTCCAGGCCCTGGGCTGCCCGGTGATCTTTGATGCCACCCATGCCGTGCAACAGCCCGGCGGCCAGGGCACAACCTCAGGGGGCCAGCGGGAATTTGTGGCGCCCCTGGCCCGGGCGGCGGTGGCGGTGGGCGTGGATGGGCTGTTCCTGGAGGTGCATCCCGATCCCACGGTTGCCCTCAGCGATGGCCCCAACATGGTGCCCCTGCACCGCCTAGAGGCCCTGCTGAGCCAATTGGTGTCCATGCGCACCGTGGTGGCTGAAGGCCCTGCGGTGAGCGTGCTGTGAGGCGCCTGTGATTCGCCGCCTGCTGGTCTCCAAACGCCTCAAGCAGGTGCGCCTGCTGGTGTGTGATGTGGATGGGGTGCTCACCGATGGCGGCCTCCACTACGACGAGAGCGGAGGGGTGGTGAAGCGCTTCAATGTGCGCGATGGCCTGGCGATCCGGATGCTGCAGCGCTCTGGCATCGAGGTGGCCTTCCTCAGCGGCGGCCGCAGCGGCGCCATCGAGCAGCGGGCCCGCCACCTCGATATCCGCCATTGCCTGGTGGGGGTGGGCGACAAGTTGGCTGTCCTCCAAGACTTGCTGCATCAGTTGGATCTGGGCCCCCAGCAGACCGCTTTCATCGGCGACGACCTCAACGACCTGACGGTGCGCTCTGCCGTGGGCCTACTGGTGAGCCCCGCCAATGGGGCCCAGGGCCTGCGCCGCCAAGCCGACCTGGTGCTGCGCCAAAATGGCGGCGATGGGGCCGTGCGGGAACTGGCCGAACTGCTGCTGCACCAGCGGGGCCATTGGCAAACCCTGAACCGGGAGGGTTGGCGCGACACCAATACTTAGTCGGGAGCAATGCTTAGTCGGGATTGGCCGCCACCAGCGCCCGGGCCTGCTCCAATTGCTCTGGCGTATCCACCGAGAAGCAATCCGCCGCCACCTCATAGGTGAGCAGGGGGATGCCGGCTTCGATCAGGCGCAGCTGCTCCAGTTTTTCCAGGGCCTCGAGCGGCGAAACGGGCAGGTCATGCCAGCCGGCCAACACATCCGCCCGGTAGCCATACAGCCCCACATGGCCCCAAAAGGTGGTGCGGCTGGTCCACCGGTCGGGGTCCAGATCCCGCACGTGGGGCAGGGCGCTGCGGGAGAAGGTGATGGCGCGGCCGTCATGGGCGCGGAGCACCTTCACCACGTTGGGATCGTGGAGCTTGGCGGCCGCCAGGGGATACACAGGCGTGATCACCGCTGGTCGATCCAACGCCCTAAAGCGCTCCACCATGGCTTCGATGATGGCCGGATCCAACAGTGGTTGATCCCCCTGCACATTGATCACCAGGGTCTGATCGAAAGCCAGGGTTTGATCGAAAGCCAAGGCCTGATCGAAAGCCTGCCCTCCTGCCGCTGCCACCAGCTCATCCACCACGCAAGCCAAGCGCTCACTGCCGGAGCTGCAGGATTGGGGGGTGAGCAGGGCGCGATACCCCCAGCTCTCGGCAGCCTCTTGAACAATCGCGCTATCGGTGCAAGCCACCACCGCCGCAACGCCCTTGGCCTGGGCGCAACGCTCCAGCACCCGGCGCAGCATCGGCTGACCGCCGATGTCGGCCATCACCTTCCCGGGCAGCCGGGCCGATTCCAAGCGAGCGGGGACGGCCACCACGACAGGAGGACTGGTCATGGCGAGCTGGTGCGGTCGGTGTCATTTTGACCCTCGTAGCGCCTGGCCCTAAGCCCGTGACCACCAAGCAACTCGTGCTCGCTGGCGGCGGCCATAGCCATGCCCTGGTGCTGCGCCTCTGGGCCATGCACCCCAAGCGGCGCCCCCCTGGCCTGATCACCCTGGTGAACCGCCAGAGCTCAGCCCTCTATTCGGGCATGGTGCCGGGCCTGGTGGCAGGGCTCTACAGCCCAGAGGAATGCGCCATTGATCTCAGGCGGCTGTGCGCGCTGACCGGCGTCTGCTTCGTGCAGGCGGAGATCACGGCTGTGGATCTGGCCCGCCAGGAGCTCGGGCTGGCGGGCCGGCCGCCCTTGGCCTGGGATCTGCTCAGCCTCGATGTGGGTGCGGAAGTGGGTGCGGCAGAAGATGGGGGAAGCAGCGAGGGCAGCCCAGGGCCATTACCGGTGAAACCCCTGGAACCCTTTTTAGCCTGGTGCCACGGCCTGGAAGCACCCCAAGCGATGTCCATCCTTGGCGGGGGGGCGGCGGCCGTGGAGGTGGCTTTGGCCCTGCGCCATCGGGGGCTCAAGCCAAGCTTGCGGCTGCGCGGCGAGCAGCTGCATTTGGGCTCGAGGGCCGCCAACCGGCTGGGCGAAACCCTGCTCGAAACAGCGGGCGTATCGATTGTGCGGAACGGGCCCAAAGAGCAAGCCCTGGCCCCCGCTACAACCCAAGAACCCAGCCCAGCTCTGGCCTGCACCGGCAGCCGCGGCCCCAGCTGGCTGGAAGCTTCAGGGCTGCCCGCCAATCCAGCCGGGCGAGTGCTCACCGAAGCCAGCCTGCAGGTGAAGGGCTTTCCAACCGTGTTTGCCAGCGGCGATTGCGGTGTGATCGACGGAAACCCCCGAGCGGCCTCTGGCGTCTGGGCGGTGCGGGCAGCGCCCGTGCTGGCGGCCAATCTGGAGAGCTGGCTGGATCACAGCGCGCGTGATGGCGCATCGGCCCCATCACCACGGCTGCAACCCTGGCGCCCCCAGGCCCGGGCCCTCCAGCTTCTCGGCGATGGTGCTGCGATCAGCGGCCGGCCAAGGGCCGTGGCCTTCTGGGGGCCCTTTGCATGGGGCCCCAGCGAACTGCTGTGGCGCTGGAAGCAAGCCATTGATCAGCACTTCATGGAGGGCTTTGCCGGGCTCCAGGCCATGGATAGCGGCAAGACCATGGCCTGCCACGGCTGCGGGGCCAAACTTGCCGCCGCCCCCCTGGCAGCAGCCCTAGGGCAGGCAGGTCTGGACAGGCCGGCGGAGGATGCGGCCGTGGTGGGCGTAGGCGCCAACGGCGAAAGCCTGCTGCAAAGCGTGGATGGCTTTCCGGCCCTGGTGGGCGATGCCTGGCTCAACGCCCGTCTCACCACCCTCCATGCCTGCAGTGATCTCTGGGCGTCAGGCGCCCAGGTGGACAGCGTTCAAGCCCTGGTCACCGTGCCCCAGGGCCCAGCGGCAATGCAGCAAGAACTTCTGGCCCAAACCTTGGCCGGTGTGCGCTCCGTGCTCGAACCAATCGGCGGCCAGTTGATCGGCGGCCACACCTTGGAAGCGCGCGCCGGTGGGGGCATGGCCCCTGGACCTGGCCCCCTCACCCTGGCCCTCACGGTGAATGGCAGCTGCCCTGGTAGCCCCTGGCCCAAGGGGCCCCTCCACGGCGGCGATGTCTTGGTGCTGGTCAATCCCATCGGCACAGGCGTCTTGTTTGCCGCCGCCATGGCCGCCGCACCAAGCCAACACTGCAAGCCAGCCTGGATTGATCAAGCCTTGGCCCAGATGCAGCAAAGCCAAGCGCCCCTGGTCGATCTGCTGCGCGCCCACGGCTGCCAGGCCTGCACCGACATCACCGGCTTTGGGCTGCTCGGCCATCTGGGCGAAATGCTCGGGGCCAGCACCACCTCGATCCAGGTGAGCCTCGATGCCCAAGCGCTCCAGGGCCTGGCCATGGCTGGGTCGCTTGAACTGCTGGACCTGGGTTATGTCAGCAGCCTCGCCCCCTCCAACGCCAGGGCCCTAGCCCTCCTGGAGGGTCCTATCCAGCTCCAGGGCCCCAGCTCAGCCGCCCTGCACGGCCTATTGATTGACCCCCAAACCTGCGGGCCCCTGCTGGCCGCCCTTCCCGCACACCAAGCCCCTGCCGCCCTAGCCGCGCTCCACGCAGCTGGCTTTGCCCAGGCGGCCGTGGTGGGGAGCGTGGGGGAAGGCCCTTGAGCTGATCCGATCAGACCACCAGATCAACGTCTCCTATCTCCAACCCATGTCACTTCGCCAGGCTCACGGCGATGTTCGGACTCTCCGGATTGACATCAATGGATTGGAGGTTGGGTTGCAGCACCAAGCCATGTCTTCCATGGGAATCGCCCCGAGCCACACCTCTTTGCCGAGCACCATGGCGCCGGTGAAGCAGCGCCGACACCTGCCGCGGCTCAAACCCGCTCAGCCGCCAGGGCCTCGGCCCGCAACTGCCGCAGCCGGGCGCCAAGGGCCGGGCCGGGCTTTAGCCCTTGGGCGATCAGATCGGAGGCTTGCAAGGGGGCCTGGATGTGGCGCCACCGCCACCACCAGCGCAGCAAGGGCCGGCGCCCCTGCCGCCAGGGCTGTACACCACCAGCGCTGGAAACCAACCCCAGGGCCACCGCATCGGCGGAACAGCCAGGAGCCTCAAGCAGGGCGCACCAGCTCATGACGTCCCCAGCCGCACCGCCCACAGCCCCCTCCTCAGCCAGGCGCTCCCGCAACGCAAGCCCGGCCGCCAGCAACCTGTGCTGGGCGTGGGGCAACTGCAGCCGTTCGGCCAAGGCCAGAGGATCGGCCGCGCCAGCCACCAACGCCACCATCAAGGGCAGCCCAAGCCGCTTGGCCCAGCGCAGCCGCCGCGGCCAGGTGGAATCGGCTTGGAGCTGGGGGTCGAGCAGCACCAGAGCGCCCCAGCGCTGCAAGGCCGCCAGGGCCAGGGGCCAGGGCTCCCGCTCCAGCAGCAGCTCCAATTCCATCCGCAGCCGGGTGCCCAGGGCTGCCGGAGCCTGATCTGGGGCATCCCCATGGCGCCAAGGCCAGGGCCATTCAGCCAGGGTTCTGGCCCCATCGGCCAAGCTCTCGGGGGCCAAATCAAAACCCAACCGGGCCCCATAGCGGGCACCCCGCAGCAAGCGGGTGGGATCATCGCGCAGGCTTTGGCCATGGAGGAAGCGCAGCTGGCGGAGCTCCAGATCCGCCTGACCGCCATGGGGATCGAGCAGGGCAGGGGTGCCCGATCCGGCGCCTGCCAACACCAGAGCCATGGCATTGATCGAGAAGTCGCGCCGGGCTAGATCGTCGGCCAGGGCGCCAAAGCGCACCTGGGGGTTTTCGGCGGGCACGCCATAGCTTTCCTGCCGGGCCGTGGCCACATCCAGCAGCAGGGATTGGCCCGCCACCACAAGCTCGAGCTCCACCGTGCCGTAGGCGCCATGGACCTGGCTGCCAGTGATGGCACCCTCAAAGCCCCGCTGGGCCAACTCCAAAGCCAACTGCTCCACCAGGGCCGCCCCACTGCCTTCCACCACCAGATCCAGATCCAGCAACCCGCGCCAGGGATCGTTGTGCACCCGGTGCAGCAGCACATCCCGCACCGCACCCCCCACCAAGGCCACCGGCGCCCCAGGCGCAACGGCCTCTTGGGCAGCGGCAATCGCCTCGAGCAGCACCGCTGGCACGCCGGGGATCTGCACCTAGTTCAACCACTCCTGGGCGAGTTGGGGAATCGCCCTGAACTCCGGGTCCTTGTGCAGCAACCGGGCCCCCTCCAGATCGGCCGCAGCCGCAATCCAGGCATCGGCCACCGACAGGGCAAAGCCGGCCTTGAATTCCGCCGCCCGCGTCAGTAAGCCATCGGAGGCTTCAACCCAGCGAATTGGCAAAGCCAGCAGTTGCTCATGGGCCAGGCGAGCGCAGTGTTCGCCCTCGTCCTTCCAAACCCGCTGCAGCACCTCCATCCGGCCCATAAAACAAGCCAAACAACTCGGTGCGGGCCCCTGAGCCGAGTCCCCCAGCAGGGCCACCGATCCCCCCTGGCCAGACCCGCGAAACGCCTGGATGGCACCGGCATCCATCATCCCAACGGCTCAATCGGCGCCAAGCGGGGATCGAGGATCTTTGGCCCCATCCCCTCAAATTTGACCGCGATCGACACCTTTTCGCCGCTGCCAAACAGGTGGGTCACGTGGCCCTCGCCAAAGGAGCTATGGCGCAGGCGATCGCCCACCACCCAGGTTTTGCCAGGGGCGCGGCGCCGCACCGCATTGGCCGCCGCTCCGGCTTCACCACCCTCCGCCACCTGGCGGCTCTCCTCGCGATCCACCCGGGTGAGGCGGTCCATGCGTTGATCCCGGCGCAAGGCCGCCCCGCCGCTGTGGGGGATGTCGCCCTGGATCAATTCAGTGGGTAATTCGGAGAGGAACACCGACGGCACGGCGGGTTCGCGCATGCCGCCCCAGAGGCGCCGCTCGCTGGCATGGGAGAGGAACAGCCGCTCCTTGGCCCGGGTGACGCCCACATAGCAAAGGCGGCGCTCCTCCTCGAGGGCTGCCGGATCCTCCAAGGAGCGATAGCTGGGGAACAGGCCCTGCTCGAGACCCACCAGGAACACCACCGGAAACTCCAGGCCCTTGCTGGCGTGGAGCGTCATAAGAGTGACCCGGTTTTGTTCGGTGTCCTTGGAGTCCGCGTCGCTCGCCAAAGCGGCAGAGGCCAGGAAATCCTCAAGCGATCCCTCCTCGTTTTCCTCCTGGTATTGGAGGGCCGCATTCACCAGTTCGTTGAGGTTGCGGCGGCGGTCCTCCGCCTCATCGGTGCCATCGGCAATCAGCTCGGCCACATAGCCGCTCTGCTCCATCACCCTCTGCACCAGCTCCGAGGGCGCTGTGTCTTGGGAGCGACGCTGCAGGTCACTGATTAATTCATGGAATTGCAAGAGCCCCCTGGCCGAACGCCCCCCCAAGGAACGCACCGCCTCGGCATCGCTCACCACCTCCCAAAGGGGAATACCGAGTTGGTTGGAGGCATCGGTGAGCCGCTCAATCGTGGTTTTGCCAATGCCGCGCTTGGGCGTGTTCAACACCCGCAGCAGGCTGACGGTGTCGGCGGGATTGACCAACAACTTCAGGTAGGCGAGCACGTCCTTGATCTCGCGCCGGTCGTAGAAGCGCAGGCCACCCACCACGATGTAAGGAATGCCCCATCGCACCAGCGACTCCTCCATCGCCCGCGATTGGGCATTGGTGCGATAGAGCACGGCCATATCCCCCCAACCCAAATCGGGGTGGGCCGCTTCGAGCCTGCGCATGCGGTGCACCACCGCCTCGGCCTCGGCAATTTCGTCGTCGCAGCGGGTGAGGGAGATGAGTTCCCCTTCGCCGCGGGTGGGCCGCAACACCTTGTCGATGCGCTCCGAGTTGTGGGCGATCAGGGCATTGGCCGCCTCCAGGATCGTGGCGGTAGAGCGGTAATTCTCCTCCAGCTTGACCATGGTTTTGGTGGCCAGATCGGGGGCCCCATCGCCGAAGTCGTCCTGGAAGCCCATCAGGATCGTGAAATCGGCGGCCCGGAAGCTGTAGATGCTCTGGTCGGCATCGCCCACCACAAACACCGAGCGACCGTCCCAGTCGTCGTAGCTGTCGGGGTCGCGGCCGTTGGTCACCAGCAGCTTGATTAGGTCGTACTGGGTGCGGTTGGTGTCCTGGTACTCATCCACCAGCACATGGCGAAAGCGCCGATGCCAGTAGTTGCGTACCTGCTCGTTTTGGCGCAGCAGGTGCACAGGCAACAGCAACAGATCGTCGAAATCGAGGGCGTTGTTGGCGGCCAGGGCCCGCCGGTAGCGGCGATAGGTGTCGGCCATCAGGCGGCCCCGTTGGCCACCGCCGGCATCGGCCTCCAATTGCTCGGGCAACCAGCCCTGGTTTTTGGCGTTACTGATCGCCCAACGCATTTTCTTGGGCTCAAAGCGCTTGGGATCGAGCTGCAGCTCCTTGGTGACGATCTCCTTCACCAGGCTCTGGGCATCGTTCTCGTCGTAGATCGAGAACTGGCGGGTCCAGCTGAGGCCCTCGGGATCCTTGAACTTGTCGATGTCGAAGCGCAGCAGCCGCGCAAACAGGGCGTGGAAGGTGCCGATCCAGAGGTCCTTGATCACCTCGCGGTAGATGCGGCTGCGCAGCTGGCGCTGCTGCACCGGCGGCAGGGTGCTCCAGGGCTGGCCGAACTGGCTCTGGGCCAATGTCTGGGCGAGCAACACCTCGAGGCGCTCCTTCATCTCCCGGGCGGCCTTGTTGGTGAAGGTGACCGCCAACAAATGGGCCGGATCGACGCCGTGGTGGCCGATCAGGTGGGCAATCCGGTGGGTGAGGGCCCGGGTTTTGCCGCTGCCCGCCCCGGCCACCACCAGCAAAGGGCCTGTGTGGTGGTCCACCGCCTGGCGTTGGGCGTCATTCAGGCCGGCAAGAAAGGCGCTCATCGGGCCAGCTTGGCCAACCGCGCGCGCCACTGTTGGGCCTGGATCCGCCAGCGGGCTGGGGTGCGCAGGGCTGGCTCCCCCGCCAGGAGCCGATCCCAGTGGCCATTGATCTCCAGCAAAGCCCGCTGCCAGCGCGCGAGCAGCACCGGCTCAGAGCAACCATCCAGCAGGGCATCGAGGGCTTCTGGGGCCGGATGCCAGGGCTGGGGATTGGCGATTGCCGCCATGATTCGCTCCCCATCAGCCCCCAGGGTTCCCGCACCGAGCTGATGGCCCACCAGGCCAGGGTCAAGGCTGTCGGCGAGGGCGTGGTTGAGGCTGCTGAACACCACACAGCCGCAGGCCAAAGCTTCGATCGGCGGGAGGCCAAACCCCTCACTCACGCCGCGGCCCCGCCAGTAGTCGGCGGAGTCGTAGAGCACCACGCTGGCGCTGTTGAACAGATCGACCAGATCATCGACCCAGCCGGCTTGCACCTCCACCGTGAGCCCCTTGGCCCTCAGCGCTGGCACCAGCTGCTCGAGCACGTAGCGGCTGTTTTTGCGCTGCTGCACCAGCACATCAATCGGGCGGCGCTGGGTGTTGTTGCGATTCCCCCGCTCGAGCCACTGGGCTTCGAGGGCATTGGGCACCAAAAACAACGGATTGCGGGGGGCCCGATCGCCCCAGTAGCCCAGGGTGTTGCGGCTCACCGCCAACACCGGCACCCCAGCCGGCAACGGGAAGCCATAGCCACTGCTGTGGGCGTGATAGGCCACGGGCCGTCCCTGGAGCTGGCGCAGCAGGGCAGGCACATCAAAACCCCAGCTCACGATCCAAAGGGCCTCCCCGGGGGAGCGCTCCGTGCCCAGCAGATCGGCTAGGAACGGGGTGCCGGGCTCCCTTTGGCGATAGGTGACCACCTCCGCGGAACCCAGCTGGGCCACCAGACGGGCGGTTTGCAATTCCACCAGCAAGCCACCGCAGCGGAACTTGCCGCTGGTGCCTGGCACCAAAAACCGCAGCTGGCGCAAACTCAGGCAGCCACCGCTTCGGTGCTGCCGGCGCGCTGGCGGCGGGTGAGGAAGCCGAAGAGCACCTTGCCGATGGCGGCCACCAGGTTGCCTTCCAGCTCCTGGAACATGGTCATGTTGAGGTGGAAGGCCTGGTTGGCCTCCTCCACAATCCGATCGGCCATGGCCTGGTCAATCGGCAGGCTGTCGAGCACGGCGCGGTAGTTGACCTTGAAACCCTTCTCGTCGGCAATACTGTCGAACTCGTAGAAGCGCAGGCCGTCGTGTTCGCCCAGGTTCATGGCCTTTTGGGCGATGTTCTTGAGGATCTGACCGCCGGATAGATCGCCGATGTAGCGGGTGTAGTGGTGGCCCACCAGCAGCTCGGGGGCCTCAGCTGCCACCTGGTGGATCCGATCCACGTACTGCTGGGCCCCAGGGGTGGCCTTGATGCTGGTGCGCCAATCGGGGCCGAAATAAAAGGCCAGATCTTGCTCGAGGGTCTCGCAGCGGTTGAGCTCGGGGAAGCCCACGGGGCCCACCACCGGATGGCCCTGGGCGCGCAGCTTGCCGATCTCCTCTTCCATGGCCGAATACACGAAGAAGAGGTCGGCCACCAGGGTGCGGTAGCTCACCTTGTCGACCACACCTTTGAGGAAGCAGCTCACAAAGCCGGTGTTCTCCGCCATCGTGTGGGCCTTTTTGGTGCCTTCACGGAGTTGGGAAGCCAGGGCTACAGACATGGGAAGCGGAGGCGCTGGTAGCAGCTACGAAGCAGGAGAAACAAGGTAGGCGCTGCCTTTGCCCTGCTGACGACAAGGTTGCGAAGGGTTACGCGGCTTGCCCCTCGGCTGGATCGCCTTGGGCTTGATCAAACAGGCCAAACAGCTCCCGGCAAAACTGCTGTAGGGCCTCGGTGACAGCCGGATGGGGCTGGTGGCTGCCGGAGGGCTGCCAATCCCCCATCGTGGCCAGCCGCCAGCGCTCCGATTCATAGGTGAGGCCGCGGATCAACACCCCCAACAGCCGGGGCCGACCGCCTGCAGGGGCCGAATCCAATTGCAGCTGCACCAACAGCGAGCGGCACTCCAGCCGGGGGCTCCAACCGGGGAAATGGAAGGAGAGATCCAGGCTTTCCGCCTGGGCGAAGGCGCGGGTGAGCGGGTCATCGCGCCAGGGACTGAGATTGGCTCGAGCATCAGGGAAGTGACCGCGGAACAGGGCCGCTACCGAAGCGATCGCCTGGGCCACATCCAAGGATTGGGCCTGGTCGGAGGCATTCATGCCGTTCTCCGTGGGCAGAACCCCTGCTGGGTAAAACCTAGGCTCACCCCATCGCCAATGCAGCAGCCATGGTCACCAGTTCCGCTGGGCAGTTCGACAAGCTCACCGCCCCCACCAGCGGCACGGCGATCCGCTTTGAGGACGGTCGCCCGGTGGTGCCGAACGATCCGATCATTCCCTTCATCCGCGGCGACGGCACCGGCGTCGACATCTGGCCCGCCACCCAACGGGTGCTCGATGCGGCCGTAGCCCAGGCCTACGGCGGCGAGCGGCGGATCGAGTGGTTCAAGGTGTTTGCCGGCGATGAGGCCTGCGAGCTCTACGGCACCTACCAGTACCTGCCCGAGGACACCCTCGAAGCGATCCGCACCTACGGCGTTGCCATCAAGGGTCCCCTTACGACCCCGATTGGCGGCGGCATTCGCTCCTTGAATGTGGCCCTGCGCCAGATCTTCGATCTCTATTGCTGTGTGCGGCCCTGCCGCTACTACGCCGGCACCCCCAGCCCCCACAAGCGGCCCCAAGACCTCGATGTGATCGTCTATCGGGAAAATACCGAAGACATCTACATGGGCATCGAGTGGGAGGCCGATGACCAGGTCTGCCTTGATCTGATCGAGCACCTCAACACGGTGGTCATTCCTGCCAACGGCAAACTCGGCAAGCGTCAGATTCCTGCAGGATCAGGAATCGGCATCAAGCCCGTGAGCAAGCACGGCAGTCAACGCCACATCCGCAAAGCCATCCAGCACGCCCTGCGCCTCGAGGGCAACAAACGCCACGTGACCCTGGTGCACAAGGGCAACATCATGAAATTCACCGAGGGCGCCTTCCGCGACTGGGGCTACGAGCTGGCCACCGGCGAATTCCGCGCCGTGTGCATCACCGAGCGGGAAAGCTGGATCCTCGACAACCTGGAGCGGGATCACTCCCTCAGCAGCGAGGACAACGCCCGCCTGATCGAGCCGGGCTACGACAGCCTCACCCCCGAGAAAAAAGAAGCGATCTGCGCCGAGGTGAAGGCCGTGGTCGATGGCATCGGCGACAGCCACGGCTATGGCAAGTGGAAGTCGATGGTGTTGGTCGATGACCGCATCGCCGACAGCATCTTCCAGCAGATCCAAACCCGGCCCCAGGAGTATTCGGTGCTCGCCACCCTCAACCTCAACGGCGACTACATCTCCGATGCGGCCGCGGCTGTGGTGGGCGGATTGGGCATGGCCCCTGGCGCCAACATCGGCGACACCGCCGCCATCTTTGAAGCCACCCACGGCACGGCCCCCAAGCACGCAGGCCTGGACCGCATCAACCCCGGCTCGGTGATCCTGAGCGGCGTGATGATGCTCGAATTCATGGGCTGGCAGGAGGCCGCCGACCTGATCACCAAGGGGATCAGTGCCGCCATCGCCGGCGGGGAGGTCACCTACGACCTGGCCCGCCTGATGGAACCCCGGGTGGAGCCGGTGAGCTGCTCCGGCTTTGCCCAAGCGGTGATTCGGCACTTCTGAACGCAGGCCCTGGGAGCGCCAAACTGGTTTCCATGACCAGCAGCACGCCAACCCCCTTCGCGAATCCCAGCGACCCGTGCGTGCACTGCGGCTTCTGCTTACCCAGCTGCGCCAGCTACCTGGTGCTGGGCACGGAGATGGATTCGCCCCGGGGCCGGATCCATGCCCTCAAGGCGATTGCCGCCGGTGAGCTCGAGCTGGATGCCACGGTGGCCGGCCATTTCGACAGCTGCCTGGGCTGCTTTGCCTGCGTCACGGCCTGCCCATCGGGGGTGCGCTACGACGAACTGCTGGAAGCCACCCGGCCCCAGCTGAACGCGCCGGAGTTGCGCAGTTCCGGCCAAAACCTGTTGCGCAGGGCCCTGTTTGCCGTGCTGCCCTACCCCCAGCGGCTGCGGGCCGTGCTGCAAGCCCTGCGCGGCTATAGGCGCTCGCCCCTGCAGGCCCTGGTGCGCCACAGCGGCCTGCTCCAGCTGGGCGGGAGCTCCCTGGCAGCCATGGAGCGGCTCTTGCCGGAGCTACCAGAGGAAGCCTTCCACGACCGCTTCCCGGTGGTGAGCCCCGCCCTGGGAGGGCGCCGCTACCGGGTGGGCCTGGTGCTCGGCTGCGTGCAGCGGGTGTTTGATCCGGCGGTGAACGCTGCGGCGGTGCGGGTGCTGGCCGCCAATGGCATCGAAGTGGTGATTCCGCCGGCCCAGGGCTGTTGCGGGGCCGTGACCCACCACCAGGGCGAAACGGCCCAAACCCAAGAGCTGGCCAGCGCGCTGATCGACAGCCTGGCATCGGTGGTGGGCCCGGGCAAACCCGCCGGCGCCGAACCCCTGGATGCGGTGCTGGTGGCCGCGTCGGGCTGCGGCCACACCATGAAGGCCTATGGCTCCATCCTGGCCAGCCGGCCGGCCTGGGCCAAGCGGGGTTCTGCCTTCGCCAGCCAGGTGTTCGACATCCAGGAATTCCTGGCCCAGGCGGGCTTGAGCGAAAGCTTCCAAGCCGGCCTCCAGCCGCTTACCCACCCCGATGGCAGCCCCGCCAGCGCCGAGCAGCCCCTGAAGCTGGCCTATCACGATGCCTGCCACATGCTCCACGGCCAGGGCATCCGCGACCAACCCCGCGCCCTGCTGGCCGCCATCCCCCACATCCAGCTGCGCGAAGCGATGGAGGCGGGCGTGTGCTGTGGCAGCGCCGGCATCTACAACCTGGTGCAACCCACGGAAGCCGCCGAACTGGGCCAGCTCAAAGCCACCGACCTCTCCGCCACCGGCGCTGACTGGGTGGCGTCGGCCAACATCGGCTGCAGCCTGCAGATCCGCCAACACATGGGCGCCGCGCCGCGGCCCATCCCGGTGGCCCACCCGATGCAGCTGCTCGATTGGAGCTTTAGGGGCGTAGCTCCCTCCCCTCCATCCACCACCAAGCGGCCCTAAGGGTTTCGGAATCGCCAAGATTTCCAGGAAAGGTGAGCACGGGCAAGCCAGGCACCCCGCCATCCCTGGGGGTGAGCACCAGCGACAGACCCGGCAGCAGCTGCCCTTGGAGCTCCACCCGCGCCAGGCCCAGGCCATCGGCGAGCAGGGTGTGGGTAGTGATGCCGCCCTTGCTGATCAGGTACCCCAATTGGGGGGTCAGGGCCGCCGCCAGCCGGGCCATCAATGCCGCCAACTCCAGGCCCAGGCGCCGCCGCTCGGCGGCCGATCGGCACAGCAATTCACCCCGGCTGGTGAACAGTACCGGCGTTTGGCCCGCCGCCACCACGGCCTGCAGCTGGGCCAGCCAGGCCTGCTCCAGGGAAGCCCACATCTCCAGGGGAACGGGCCCCTCCAGCACCCGGGCCAGCTTGGCGACCGCGATCTCCACCCCACCGCAGGCGGGTTCGGCCAGAAGCAGCTCAAGCTGGGCATCGGCCAACGGCACGTGGGAGCCCACCAGCACCAAACCCGGCAGGGGCGCACCGCCCGCAGCCAGGCGCCGCAACTGGGCCAGGCCCGCTGGAGCGAGCGGTTGGGGCGGCAAGTGGGCGAGGGCCTCAATCCAACTGGCAGCCGATTGGGAGAGGAACCGCCGCGGCCGGCCCCAGGGTTCGGCGGCAGATGGAGCCGTGAGATCGCGCACCGCCGCGGCTAGGGCCCCAAGCTGCTGCGGCCGCTCCCCATCCACCACCACGCAGCGATTGCCCTCCAGCCCGGCTAAGCGCTGGAGCAGGTCCTGATGAGCCCCCTCCAACTCCTCGAGCCCCACCAGCTCCACCTGGCCAGCGGGAATGCGGCCCGAAGTTTTTTCGGCCACCCAATCGGGCAACAAGCTGGTGCCGTAGCCAAACAGGCCATCGCGGCCAAAGGCACTGGTGTGCACCGGCTCGCCGTGCAACAGATGCACCCCCGCCACCGTGGTGCGGCCACCCTGCAAAAAGGCCGGCACCAAAAACGTGGCATCAAAGGGGCCGAGTTCGGCCTCGAGCCCATCCACTTCCAAGGGGTAATGGCCCCGCAGGGTGGAATCGCCGCGGCTCACGACCAACCAGTGGTCGATAGCAGGTGCATCGGGGCTTGCGGCACCATCCAGCTCGGCCATCGCCCCCTTTAGGGCCCTGGCGATCTGCTGAACCCGCGCGGCCGCCGCCTCGGGGGCCAGGGCCCGGGTGTTGGCGAGCACAAACAGCAAGGGCGAGGGGTGCGCCAAACCCTCGAGCAGGGTGGCCCGATCCCATTGCAGCAGCAAAGGACAGCTGTGCACCGTCTGGGATCCGGTGGGGTCGTCATCGAGGACGACGATCTTGAAGCGACCGGCCATGGCACCATCGTGCCGTGATGACCCCTGAGCCCAGCGAGCTGCAGGAGCTGGTGCGCACGCTGCATCAGCAGGCCTTCCCCTGGCTGCCCGCCGGGCTGGGCAGCCGCCTGGATTGGGGGCCAAAGATGAGCCCCGGCAGCGTGGTGGTGAGCTGCCAAAAGCTGAACCGAATCCTGGAGCACAGCCCTGGGGATTTCACCGTGCGCGTGCAGGCCGGCACACCACTGGTAGAGCTTCAAGAGGCCCTGGCCCACCACGGGCAGTGGTTGGCGGTGGATGCCCCCTGGGGCCAACCCAACCAGGGCAGTGTCGGCGGGCTGGTGGCCCGGGGCCTGGCCGGGGGCTTGCGGCAGCGCTATCTGGGCGTGCGCGACCAGGTGATTGGCATCAGCCTGCTGCGGGCCGATGGCACCGCCGCCAAGGCCGGCGGCCAGGTGGTGAAAAATGTGGCCGGCTACGACCTGATGCGTCTGTTAGCCGGCAGCTGGGGCTCCCTGGCCCTGATCACCGAGCTCAACCTGCGCACCCTGCCCATCCCGCCCAAGCGCCGGGGCCTGTGGATCAGCGGTGACCTCGATGGGCTGGCAACGCTGAGCAACTGGCTGCTGGCATCGAGCCTCAGCCCCGAGCGGGTGGATTGGCAGCGGCAGGGGAATGGCTTTTGGGGCCTGTTGATCAGCCTGGCGAGCATCAGCAGCCCCACCCTGGCCGAGCAAATCAGCTGCCTCCAGGCGAAGGCGGCCGCATTTGGCCTCGGGGCCCAAGCGCTCGAGCGGGATGCCCTCGAAGCCCGCGAAACCCAGGGCCGCGGACCAGGGCTAAGCGACAGCAACACCAACCCAACCTGGCTGCTGCGGTTGGGGGTGAAGCCCAGCGGCTGCGCCGCATTGCTGAGGGAACTCAGCCAGCCCAACCTGGAAGCCCTGGGCGTGGTGCTCAGCGCCGGCAGTGGCTTGGGTTACGCCTGGGCGACTGCGACCGATCTGCCCAGCTACAAGGCCGAAGCCCTACGGCGGCTCTGCCACCAGCTCGGTGGCTACCTCACCGTGCTCAAGCAACCGGCCGCAAGCGTGCTGCCGGCCTGGCTGGATGCACCGTCCAGGCCCATGGCCCTGGCAATCAAACGCCTATTCGATCCCAAACAGCAGCTAGCCCGGGGCCGCCTGCCGGGGGTTCAACCCATGCCAGCCCTGTAGGTGCAGGCGAGCTCCAGGGTCTGACCGGGAGGCACCTGCAGCAGCCGATCACCGCTGGCCATGGCACCCCGCGGGGCTGTCCAGGGTTCCAGGCACACCATCGGCCGGGGAGGTTCTGTCCAAACCACGGCCAGATCCAAGGGCGCCTGGGTTTCCATCGCAATCCAACGGCCCCCTGCGGGAGCGGCGGAATCCACCAGGCGCACGGCACCGCTGGGATGGGCCAGGAAATCCACGCCCGTGGTCAACCGCTCCAGCTGGCCAGCGGTGGCCGCCTCAGCCATGGGGATGTGGTCGAAGCAATGCTCGGGCAGACCTTCCAGCCGCACGGCCGCCAGGTCCTGCACCGCAAAGTAGGGGTGGAGCCCCAGGCTGAAGGGCAAAGCAGGGCTTGCGGCTGGAGCGGTATTGCTGACGCGGGCCGTGATCGCCAAGCAGCCGGGCGGCAGCCGGACATCCAGCTCCAGGCTGAAGGCATGGGGAAATACTGCCCGGGTGGCCTCGGTGTCCACAAGCCGCAGGCGGATCCCCGCACCAGAGGAGGGATCGGCAGAAGTCCGATCAGCAGCGGGGAGTTCCTCAAGCTGCCAGGGCAGGTCCCGGGCAAAGCCGTGCTGGGGCAGGGAACTGCCGGGGAGACCGCCGCAGATCGGGAACAGCACCGGGATGCCGCCGCGGATCGATTTGGTGGGATCGGCGTAGCGCTCGGCATCGAAGTAGAGCCACTCCTCGCCGCCACTGCACCAACCCGTGACCAGGCCGCCCCGCTCGGGCACGATCCGCAGCCCATCGCCAGTGGCCGTGGTGAACGACCAATGGGGGTAGGGCTCAGAGCGCTGCTGCAGGAACTGGGAGCTGGGGGTCATCACAGGACTGCTCGGGGGAGGGGTGCCCAGGGGACTGCTCAGGAGAGGGCTCTGGGCTGGGCTCAACCGTAGCCAGGGCAGCCAGCCACTCCAACAGCGCCCGATTCACCTGCTCTGGCACCTCATCGTGGGGACAGTGGCCCGCCTCGAGCACCACCTCGCTGGTGTTCGCCGGGGCATGGCGCTGGAAGGCGCCGCGCCGGCCGGCCGCATTGATCCAGGGATCGCGGATGCCCCAGAGCAGCAGCAACGGGCAAGTGAGCTGGGCAAACAGCTCATCGAGGGGCTGGCCTTTTGGGATATCGAACACCGTGCGGAACACCCCAAAGGCACCGGGATCAAGCGATGGCAGGCGAATCGCCTCCACCAGGGCCTCATCCACGTTGGTTTTGTCGATGTACACCTGGTTGAGGGTGCGGCGAATCGTGGCCGGCCGGCGCAGGTTTTCAAACAGGATCCGCTGCAGCACGGGGCTTTTGAACAGGGCGCCGCCGATGGTTTGGCGGGCGATCTTGCCCCAACCCTTGGGGGGGGCCTGCTCATCGCTGAACGGCCCCGCCGCATTCAGAAGCACCACCCCGGCCGCCTGATCGCCCAGGGCCGCTCCGGCTGCCAGGGCGGCAAAACCGCCGAGGGAATTGCCCACCAGCACCGTGGGGCGGCCAATGCGTTCGGCCACGTAGGCGCAGAGTTGGCCAGTCCAGAGGACGCCTCCATAGGCGAGGTCAGCCGGTTTGGCGCTACGGCCAAAGCCCAGCAAGTCAATGGCATGCACCTCGTGGTGCTCAGAGAGAGCGGGGATGTTGTGGCGGAAGTGGTCGGTGGAGGCGCCAAAGCCATGCACCAGCAAAATCGCCGGCCCGATGGGCTCTTGGGGAGCCCGGCTCAGGCTGTGCACGGGATAACCCAGGTGGCTCCAGCTTTCAGACCCCATGTCGCCCACGAACAAACCCCGCCAACAACAGCGCTGGGGGCGATGCTAGGCAGATCTTGTGAGCCCCTGGCTCAGGCGCTCCCTTGGCCCTTCCCTCCCCCGATTGGCTGCCCTTCCTGCCAGGCATGGGCCTGTGGGCCCTGGCCCTGTATTTGCCCCTGAGCCTGCCCCTGGCGCGGTTCGAAGCGGTGCTCGCTGCCGGAACCCTGCCCGAATCGGCCCAACAACTCCTGCTGGCTGCCACCAGCCTGCTGCTCGCCCTGGCCGTCGGGGTGGTGGTGGACCTGGGCCTGAGCTGGGCCCTGGGACCCAGCTGGGCCAGCAGCATGGGCCTGATCGCCGCGGGCTGGGGGCTGTTTACAGCCCTCGCCAGTCGAGCCAGGGAAGACCAGGAATGATCGCTGGGGTCTTCAGCCGGTAGGCGATGTACTCCGGATGCACCAGCACCAACTGGCGCTCCTCCCGCCGGGCCTTGCCTCCCAGCAGGGCGCAAAGGGCGAGCAGCAAGGCCAGGTGAAAAAGGCTGCCCAGGGCCAGGGTGACCCCAAGCGAGCAGAACAAAATCGCCTGATAGAGGGGGTGGCGGCACCGGCCATAGGCCCCCCGGGTCACCAGGGCAGCCCCTGGCATCGGATCGGGCAGGGGTGTGAGGCTGGGCCCCAGTCGCCAAAAGGCCTGGATCGCCAGCAAGAGGCCAAGGCCAAAGAGGATCAAGCCAGAGAGGGCCACGGGCAGGGGCCAGGCATAGCCCCAGGCCCCGGGGGCCGGATAGGCGGGCAGCAGGTGGGCGGTAATCAGGGCCAATTGGGCCAGCAACCACCACTCGCCATGGCGGTTGTCGACCCATCCCCCCCAGCTCAAGCCCCAGCGGCTGGGATCAAAGCGGGGGCTGGGCTTAGGCGGCCTGTTTGGCACCGGCGGTTTGGTTGGAAAGCACCAGTCTGAGCAGGATTGGTGCCAGGAAGGTGGTGCCAATCACCATCAGCAAAATCGCCGCCTCCAACGGGGGGGTGAGCAGGCCGGCCTGGGTACCCAGACCCAGGAAAATCAAGCCCACCTCGCCCCGGGGCAGCATCCCCAAACCCACCACCAGGCGGTTGGTTTTTTCAGCGCTGAAGTAGCTCCAACCCGAGGCCACCTTGCCCGCGATCGCCACCGCCAGCAGGAAGGCGGCCACGATCAGGCCCTCGCGGTTTTGGCTCTGCATGGGATTGAGCACCGAGAGATCCATGCCGGTGCCAATCAGCACAAAGAAGATCGTGGCGAACAGGGCCACCAGGGGCTTCACCGCGGCCTGGATGGCATGGGTGTGCTTGGAGCTGCTCAAAATCAGGCCCGCCGCAAAGGCTCCCAGGGCCGCCTCCAGGCCAATGGCCTGGGCCGTGAAGCAGCAAAGCGAGAGCACCACAAACGACGCCACCACCACCTCGCCCGGCGCCTTGAGCCGGTCGAGCAGCCAATCAAAGGCCGGGGCCGCCGTGCGGCTCAGCACCAACGACACCACCACAAAGGCAGCGGCAGCGGTGACCAATTTCACGATCGGACCAAAACTGAAGCCGGCGCCGCCGGCCAAGGCCACCACCACCGCCAGGATCACGATGCCGAGGATGTCGTCGAGCACGGCCGCCCCAATCACGGTTTGGCCTTCCTTGGTTTTTAAAAACTTGAGCTCGCCAAACACGCTGGCGGTGATGCCAATGCTGGTGGCCGTCATGGCGGCCCCGGCAAAGATCGCCGGAATCAGCGGCACATGAAAGAGATAAAAGAGCCCCAAGGTGCCTAGAGCGAAGGGCAACACCACCCCGGTCAAGGCCACCGTGGTGGCCTGCAGGCCCACCGCCACCAGCTCATCGAGTTCGCTCTCCAGGCCCGTGAGGAAGAGCAGGGCAAACAGACCGATCTGGGAGACGGCCTGGAGGCTCGAGAAGCCCTCGAGGTAGATGTCCTGCACTTGGGATGGGGTGATGTCGGCCAGGGAGGCCAGCAGGCCAAGGGCCGCGGAGTTGAGTTGGGCAGGGGTTTCGGGGGGCACGATCAAGTGCAGGCCTGAAACACCGATCAGCACGCCGGCCACCAATTCGCCCAGGATCGTGGGCAATTGGATCCGCACCATCAGCTCGGCCATGGCCCGGGCGGCCACGAAGATCACCAAAAACTCGGCCATGGCGATCAGGGTTTCGGCCACCTCCACCCCGTGGCTACCGCCCACCTCAAGCAACAACGCCGGCACGTCCATGGCCCTCTGTGGTGAGCGTGACCCTAAAGCGAGCGCCCTAAAAACCGCCGCTAGGCTCGCTGCAACAGGGCTCAAAGGACGCCATGACAGCTCAAAATGAGCGCGATCTGGCAGCCAGAGATCTAATGGCCACGGATCTGAAGGCCACGGATCTGGCGGCACTGGATGCCTGGTGGCGGGCGGCCAACTACCTGGCGGTGGGGATGATCTACCTGCAGGACAACCCCCTGCTGGCCGAACCGCTGCGGCCCGAGCACATCAAAAACCGGCTGCTTGGGCATTGGGGATCCAGCCCGGGCCAGGCCTTCATCTGGGCCCATGCCAACCGGGTGATCCGCAAGCACCAGCTCGAGATGATCTATCTCTCGGGCCCCGGCCACGGGGCGCCGGGGGTGCTGGGGCCCACCTATCTGGATGGCTCCTACAGCGCCATCTATCCGGATAAATCCCAAGACAAAGCTGGGCTGGGCCGGTTTTTTAAGCAGTTTTCCTTCCCCGGCCACATCGGCTCCCACTGCACCCCGGAAACCCCCGGCTCGATCCACGAGGGGGGCGAGCTGGGCTACGTGCTCTCCCACGCCTGCGGGGCGGTGTTCGACAACCCGGAGCTGGTTGCCCTGGCCTGCGTGGGCGATGGCGAAGCGGAAACCGGGCCCCTGGCCACCTCCTGGCACATCAACAAATTCTTGAATCCCGCCAGCGATGGGGCCGTGCTGCCGGTGCTGCACCTCAACGGCTACAAGATCGCCAACCCAACCCTGCTGGCCCGCCTGCCCAAGGCCGAGCTGGAGAGCCTGCTGGTGGGCTACGGCTGGCAGCCCCTGTTTGTGGAAGGTTCAGAACCGATGGCGATGCACGCCGCCATGGCCTCCGCCATGGACAAGGCCATCGAGCGCATCCAGGCCATCCGCCGCACGGCCCGCGATCAACACGCCAGCGGCCAGGACATCACCCGGCCCGCCTGGCCGATGCTCGTGCTGCGCTCCCCCAAGGGCTGGACGGGCCCAAAACAACTGCACGGCCAGAAGCTCGAGGGCTTCTGGCGCAGCCATCAAGTACCCCTGCCCAACCCCAAGCACGACCCCGAGCAGCTGGCCATGCTCGAGGCCTGGCTGAGGAGCTACCGGCCGGACGAGCTGTTTGATGCAAACGGCAGCCTGAACCGGGAGCTGCAGGCGCTCTCACCCAAGGGCGATCGGCGCATGGGCTCCAATCCCCACGCCAATGGGGGCCTGCTGCGCCGCCCTTTGCAGCTACCGCCGATCGAGGCCTATGGGGTGGCAATTCCAGGGCCTGGGCAGATCGAAGCCGAAAACACTGCACCGCTGGGGGAGCTGCTGCGCGATGCGATCGGCCTCAACCCTGATTCCCTGCGGGTGTTTGGCCCGGATGAAACGGCGTCAAACCGGCTGCAGGCGATCTACGGGCGCAGCAAAAAGGTGTGGATGGAGGAGCTGCTGCCCGAAGACGCGGGCGTGGATGGGGCAGGCGGCAGCGAGCTGGCCCGCTTTGGGCGGGTGGTGGAAATGCTGAGCGAGCACACCCTGGTGGGGATGCTTGAGGGCTATCTGCTCACGGGGCGCCACGGGCTGTTCCACACCTACGAGGCCTTCGCCCATGTGATCGCCTCGATGTTCAACCAGCACGCCAAATGGCTGGAGAGCTGCCAGCGCCACGCCCCCTGGCGCGCCCCGATTGGGGCCTGGAACTGCCTGATCTCCTCCACCGTGTGGCGCCAGGACCACAACGGCTTCACCCACCAGGATCCGGGTTTTATTGATCTGGCCGGCAACAAAAGCGGCGATGTGGTGCGGGTCTATCTGCCCGCCGATGCCAACTGCCTACTGGCCGTGGCCGAGGTGGCCCTCACCGAAACCGACGTGTGCAACATCATCGTGTCCGACAAGCAAGCCCACCTCCAGTACCTGGAGTTGGAGCAGGCCCGGGCCCATGTGGCCAAGGGGATCGGCCTGTGGGATTGGGCCAGCAACGACAACGGCTGCAGCGAGGCCAATGGCGGTGCCAAGGCCGATCAACCGGATCTGGTGATGGCTTGCGCGGGGGATGTGCCCACCAAGGAGACCCTGGCGGCAGTCAGCATCCTGCGGCGGGAGATTCCCCAGCTGAAGGTGCGGGTGCTGAATGTGGTGAAGCTGTTTGCCCTCACCCAGCCCAGCGAGCACCCCCACGGCCTGAGCGACCGCGACTTTGATGTGCTGTTCACCACGAACACGCCCGTTTTGTTCAATTTCCACGGCTATCCGTGGTTAATTCATCGCCTCACCTACCGGCGCACCAACCACGCCAACTTTCACGTGCGCGGCTACAAGGAGCGGGGAAACATCAACACTCCCCTGGAGCTGGCGATGAACAACCAAATCGATCGCTTCAATTTGGTGATCGATGCGATTGACCGGGTGCCCAGCCTGGGCTCCCGGGCCGCCCACCTGAAAGAGCGGATGCGGGAAGCGATCCTGGCCAACCGCCAGTACGCCCACCGCCACGGCATGGACGCCCCGGAGATCACCAATTGGCGCTGGGAGGCAGCGAACCCATGACCACCACACCAAGCGGCCAAACCCCAATGGGCGACCACAAACCCAGCAACCTGCGCCTGCCCACCCCCGGCTGCTACGCCGACCCGGATCGCAGTGGATTGACGGCGGAAGCCGTGTTCGACGGCATGACCGAGCACCTCTTCTACACGCTGGGCAAACTCGCCCCCACCGCCAGCCGCCACGACCTCTACATGGCGCTCAGCTACGCCGTGCGCGACCGGCTGATGACCCGCTATCTGGCCGGCGTTGAGGCGATCAGCGCGGCCCCCACCCGGGTGGTGGCGTACATGTCTGCGGAATTTTTGATTGGCCCCCAGCTGGGCAACAACCTGCTGATGCTGGGCATCCAGGCGGAAGCGGCAGAAGCCCTGCGCCGCTTTGGCATCAACGACATCAACGACATCCTCGATGTGGAGGAAGAGCCGGGCCTGGGCAATGGCGGCCTGGGGCGGCTGGCGGCCTGTTTCCTGGAATCTTTGGCATCGCTGGAGATCCCAGCAACGGGCTACGGCATCCGTTACGAATTCGGCATCTTCGACCAGCTGATCCGCGATGGCTGGCAGGTGGAGATCACCGATAAGTGGCTCAAATCGGGCTGGCCCTGGGAGATCCCCCATCCCGATCAGGCCTGCTTTGTGGGCTTTGGCGGCCGCACCGAGAGCTACAAGGACAACGACGGCACCTACCGGGTGCGCTGGATTCCCTCCGAGCACGCCATCGGCATCCCCCACGACGTGCCGGTGCTGGGCTACCGGGTGAACACCTGCGATCGGCTGCGGCTGTGGCGAGCCGATGCCACCGAGAGCTTTGATTTCTATGCCTTCAACATCGGCGACTACTACGGCGCGGTGGAAGAGAAGGTGGGCTCGGAAACCCTCTCCAAGGTGCTCTACCCCAACGACGGCACCGATGAGGGCCGCCGGCTGCGGCTGAAGCAGCAGCACTTCTTTGTGAGCTGCTCCCTCCAAGACATGATCCGCAGCCTCGATGCCCGGGGCATACCCATTGCCGAATTCCCCGACCACTGGGCGGTGCAACTCAACGACACCCACCCCTCGATCGCGGTGGCCGAGTTGATGCGGCTGTTGATTGACGACAAGCACCTGGATTGGGATGCGGCCTGGAGCATCACCTCCAGATCCTTGGCCTACACCAACCACACCCTGCTGCCCGAGGCCCTGGAGAAGTGGGGTCTGCCGTTGTTTGGCTCGCTGCTGCCGAGGCACCTGGAGTTGATCTACGAAATCAACCGCCGCTTCCTGCAGCAGGTGCGCCTGAAGTATCCGGGCAACAACGAGATCCTGGCCAAGGTCTCGATCATTGATGAAGCCGGCACCAAGGCCGTGCGCATGGCCAATTTGGCCACGGTGGCCTCCCACCACATCAATGGGGTGGCTGCCCTGCACAGCGACCTGGTGAAGAGCGAGCTGTTCCCGGAATTTGCGGCCCTCTGGCCTGAGAAATTCACCAACGTGACCAATGGGGTGACGCCCCGGCGTTGGGTGGCCCTGGCCAACCCCCAACTCTCGGCCCTGCTCAACGAAACGATTGGCGACGGCTGGGTGAGGGATCTCGATCAGCTGAAGCAATTGGAGCGCTTCGCGGGCGACAGCGCCTTTCTGGAGCGCTGGGGCGCTACAAAACGGTCGGTGAAAACCGATCTGAGCAACTACATCCACCGCCACAGCGGCGTGCATGTGGATCCCAGCTCCCTGTTTGACGTGCAGGTGAAGCGCATCCACGAATACAAGCGCCAGCACCTCAATGCCCTGCAGGTGATCGCCCAGTACCTGCGCATCAAAAACGGCACTGCTGCTAACGCTGCCCCGCGCACGGTGATCTTTGGCGGCAAGGCGGCGCCGGGCTACACGATGGCGAAACTGATTATTCGTTTTATCAACGGCATCGCCGAAACGGTCAACGCCGATCCGGATATGGAGGGCCGGCTGCGGGTGATTTTCCTGGCCGACTACAACGTGAAGCTGGGCGAGCGGGTGTATCCGGCCTCCGATCTCTCTGAGCAGATCTCCACCGCGGGCAAGGAAGCCTCCGGCACGGGAAACATGAAATTCGCCATGAATGGGGCGCTCACGATCGGCACCCTCGATGGCGCCAATGTGGAGATCCGCGAGCAGGTGGGGGCCGAAAACTTCTTCCTGTTTGGCAAAACCGCAGAGGAAATCTCAGCGCTGGGCCAGGAGGGCTACCGCCCCTGGGAACTGATCGGCGGCATGCCGGAGCTCACCGAAATCCTGCGGCTGATTGAGCAGGGCCATTTCAGCAACGGCGATGGCGATCTCTTCCGGCCGCTGCTTCAAAACCTCACGGGCAGCGATCCCTTCTTTGTGCTGGCGGATTTCAACGACTACCTGCGGGCCCAGGGAGCGGTGGATCAGGCCTGGGCAGATCGGCCCCTGTGGAACCGGATGTCGCTGCTGAATACGGCCCGTACCGGCTTTTTCTCCTCGGATCGCTCCATCAAAGAGTATGCCCAGCGGATCTGGCGGGCAGAGAGCTACCCGATCACGATCAGCTGCGACATGGATGAAGCGGCTGTGGACTAACCCGGTAAATCGGGCGTCTGGTGGAGCAGGCGGTTGAGCCGCAACCGGTCCGCATTGAGCGGATCGGGGGCGAGTTCACCGGCGAGCTCGCGGAATGTTTGCTCCACCTGGTCGGGCACGCGCACATCAAAAATGCGCTCCATCAAGGCTTCGATCGAAAACAAGTGGGCGTTGATGTTCTCAAGGTCGGCCATGGCCTGCTGGAGGGGATCGGGCTCATCGCCGCCTTGACCGCCATTGGCTGCGGATCCGACAGGGGCTGCATCGCGGCCGTGGGGCGCTGCGAGCTGGGACGGGGAGGCGGCGTCTGCGGCAGAATCTGTGGCGGTATCGGCAGCCGCTTCCGATGCTTCTTGCTGCTTCTGCAGCTCTTCCATCACCCGGCCGGCCAGAGTGCGGAAGGATTGCAGGGCAGCCCAACTGAGCTCCTGCTGCTGGCGCAGGGTGGGATGCTCACGGATTAATCGGTCGTGTTCCCGATAAAACCGCTGGCAATCAGGGCATTGGCAGGGCTCTTCTGGCACCGCACTCCCCAGTGCTCACAAACCCCATCATGGCACCCAAGCGGCCCTTCAGGCAGCGAGGGGGCCCGAGCCGCAGTCTTCATCCTGCTCACTGGCGGCGGGCAGGGGGATTTCGATCGAGCTCACCACGTTGATCACGTCGCGCAGGCGCATCGAATCGGCAAACCAGCCCATGGCCTGCTCCACATCACCGCCCTTTTCGGCGTCAGTGGCCTGGTCTTCATGGGCTTCGGCGAGCAGGGCTAGCCAACAAAGGCAGCGGGCCTGCACCACCGAAAGATCGAGCTCGGCGGGCTGGCTCTCCGCAATGCGTTCACTTTCCTGCTGCACCAGCAGGCGCAGGCGCAGGTCGTGGAGCTGGGTCATCCCGGTCTGACGACTGCTGCCACGCTAGCTGGGTTGGGCGCTGCCAGCCCATCCCCTTTGCAGGGGCCCCTTCACCGGATCAGATCCGCCAGGGGTAGTGGCAGCAAGACAATGGGTGCCGCCGCCGTTTTCGGTTCTACCGCTGCGCAAGCTCTTGCTTTCCGATGGACTTTTACTGGAGCCCACACCCCAAATCTTGCAAACTCCCAATCTACTAATCTACAGACTGGCGATGTCGCCTTGGGGACCACCCTTATGTCCGGAAATGTGTACCAAATCACGTCTTTGAGTTGAACTTGGGCGGGCAAAAGTGTTGTATCAGTTGCTAACAGCATTCAAACATTTGCCTCAACGGGCCGTGACGGCACTCAATACTCAACTGGCAGTATGATATCCCTTGACAATACATTCACCTATACAAGTGCGGGCCAAGCATTCAAGCCAGTAACAAACTTTGGCGTTGGCTTTCTAACGAATGATGGTAGACATTGCAACATCTGGATGCGTAATGATTATATTGCAAGAAACTATGATGGTGGTGGTGGACTTCAGGGGCAATTTTTATCATCCTCCATAACGGAAGTTCCCGCCCCCCTGCCGATCCTCGGCCTACCCGCCATTCTCTTCTACAGCCGCAAGATCAAGAAGTGGATTAAGCAGCGCAGCATTCTTCCTGTCGCTTCCTAGGCCATTGCATGGGCGCCCGCGCAATGGGTTTCATCAATCCAGCACCAGATCCCATGGGCAGTTTGGCTGCTCCAATTCGGCCTCTCGATCGGCTGGAAGTTTTAGGCTCAGCCCAGCTCATGCACACTCAGCACAGCCAGCGCAGGCCCCCATGGGCTGCAGCAGCACTTTTTCGAACCAGCTCTGCCATCGCTTTGAGATGGGTATGGAAGCAGCCATCTTCAA
>CALSBG010000017.1:0-63741 GCA_943373125.1 Synechococcus sp. UW140 | reverse complement strand
GCCGATTCCAGTACGGGGCTTTTCACCGGTGGTTCCGCCGGTACCAGCACCGTTCAACTGGGCTATGGCAAGGAGAACTGGGGCCTTGCCGCCGTTTATTCCTATGTCCAGGCCGGCGTAGGTGTGCCAGGTGCCACCCCCTTCATCACCAGAGAAATAGAAGAGGGTGGTGTGAACAGCAGTTCCGGCGGCGATCTGAGCACGAGTCAGTCTTGGATGGTGGGGCTGCAGTGGAGCGATGTGCTGGCCAAGGGCAACAGCGTTGGCATGGGCTTGGGGCAGCTCAGCGATGCCATCTCCGTGACCCCCGCGGTCTTTACTTGAACAATCCCCAGGGCAATGAAGGCGGGGCCAATCCGTTCGGGGCCTTGGTGAAAACCAGCTTCCGCTTCTAGCCCCACCAATAACCCCACCAATTCCGCCCCCCATCAATTCCTAAGCTGGCCCCATTCCAGTTCAGTGACCGATGGGCAAGAGCACTGAAAACCAAACCGGCTCCATCGCTTCGCCTGCAATGGACCAGGCCCCCAGCGGACTGCCGGTGACCATCCTCACCGGCTTTTTGGGGGCCGGTAAAACCACCCTGCTGAACCACATCCTCAGCAATCAGAACGGGGTCAAAACGGCCGTTCTGGTGAATGAGTTTGGCGAAATCGGCATCGACAACGACCTGGTGGTCGCCACTGGTGAGGACATGGTAGAGCTGAGCAACGGTTGCATCTGCTGCTCGATCAATGGGGAATTGCTCGAGGCCGTCTATCGGATCCTCGATCGCCCAGAGCCCGTCGATTACCTCGTGGTTGAGACCACGGGGTTGGCCGATCCCCTGCCCGTGGCCATGACCTTCCTCGGCAGCGATCTCCGCGACCAAACCCGCCTGGATTCGATCATCACCTTGGTTGATGCCGAAAACTTCAGCGATGAGCTCCTGGAGGGCGAAGTCGCCCGGGCCCAGATCGTCTACAGCGACATCCTGCTCCTCAACAAATGCGATCTGGTGGAGGAAGAGCGCCTGGCAGCCCTGGAAGACCAGCTGCGCACGATCAAAACCGATGCCCGGATTTTGCGAGCCGTGAAAGGGGAAGTTCCCTTACCCCTATTGCTGAGCGTGGGGTTGTTCGAAAGCGACAAAGTCGTAGCCCAACAGAGCCATGAGAATTGCGACCACGACCAGGGCCACTGCGAACACGACGATCACGGCCATAACCACGCCCATGGGGAGAGCCACGATCACGGGCACAGCCACGCGCAATCCCATGGGGACAGCCATTCCCACGATCACGGCCATGACCACGCTGCGCACCAAGGGCCTGATCACCTCGCCATTGAAGGCTTTACGTCGCTGTCGTTTGCGGCCGAAGGCCCCTTTGCCCTGCGCAAATTCCAGAACTTTCTCGACAATCTGATACCGGCTTCGGTGTTCCGAGCCAAAGGGATTCTCTGGTTCAACGAAAGCGAGCGCCGCCACGTGTTCCACCTGGCCGGCAAGCGCTTCTCCATCGACGACTCGGAATGGCCGAACAGCGAACGCAAGAACCAGATCGTGCTGATTGGCAAGAACCTCGATCACGCCAAACTTCGCAAACAACTCCAGGCCTGTGTCGCCAAGGATTCCGGCAAGGGCTTTGGCTAAGGCCCAACCTGCCCAGGGCGGGGAAACCGCCGGTTTTTCCACATCAGCCCTGGCTAGCGCCGCTAGGATGTGACGATTGGTAAAGATCCCATGGTCGAACTGTTGGTTTTTAGCGGGGTTGTCGCTCTCTTCGGCCTGGCGTTCTGGCTGACGGCCGATTCGGATGATGACGGCGGCGGCGGTGGCCTGATGCAGCCCGTGTTGGTCCCAGTACGCGTCAAGCCCAACCGCTGAGAGTTTCAGCGGCGGTGCAACTTGGGCATAGTGCTCGCACATTCAGCACACACTCCACGAGCCGGAAACCAAAACCAGAAGCAGCCTGGCTCCCGGCCTCCAAAACCTCAGCGTTTTCAAATTCTTCGGTACGACCGCAGCGCACACACACCAAATGATGGTGGTCGCGGTGGGCATCTCCGGCAAGCTCAAAGCGACGGCCACCCTCCGGGAGTTCCAGCTCCTGCAGCAGGCCCATGCCACTGAGAAGCCTGAGGGTTCGGTAGACGGTGGCGAGGGACACCCGCTCTTGGGCACGCAAAAGCCTTTGGTGCACTTCCTCAGCACCGAGGTGACTGCCTTCGCCAATCCGCTCAAACAGGGCCAACACACGCTGGCGCTGGGGGGTCAAACGCTGACCGCGATCGTGAAGACTGGACTTCAGCCCATGGCTACCAGGGGCGGGTGGCAAACCAGCTGAAGCTCGATCAGCCACCACACAACCTCTCGGGTTCTCAACAATAGGGGCAATTGCGAAGGGGCGCCAGCATGAACGAGCAAGTCAGCACCATTGGACAAGCCAACATGACAGAAAAGCCCAGCGCCGTCTTCCTCGACGCCCTGAGCCTGGGTCCCGTGGATCTTTCCCCCTTGGAGCAGCAGGCCCTCCTCACCTGCTGGCCCAGCACCCAACTCGAGCAATGTCTTGAACGGTTGATCGACGCCGAGATCGCGATCACCAACAAGATTCGACTGGATGCTGAACTGCTCCACAAACTGCCCAAGCTGCGCCTGGTCTGCACCGCCAGCACCGGGACCGACCAGGTGGATCAAGCCGCTTGCCGCGATTTGGGCATTGGCCTCCACAACGCCGGGCGCTACAGCAAGGCCTCCGTGGTGCAGGTGACCTGGGCCCTGATTCTGGAATTGGCCTGCAATCTGACCATCCGCCGCCAGCAGGTGCGTGATGGCAGCTGGCAACGCAGTTCGGTCTTTGCCCTGGTGAAACCCGAATTTGATGAGTTAGCCAACCGCACCCTCACCGTGATCGGGGCAGGCGATATCGGAGGCGGGGTTGCTGCCATTGGGAAAGCCTTTGGGATGGAGGTTCACAGCATCACCAGTCGCAGCAGCCATCACGACGTAGAAACCGCCTTGAAGGCAGCAGATGTGGTGAGCCTGCATGCCCCCCTGACCCCCAAAACCCAGCATTTCATCAATCGGGAGCGCTTGGGCTGGCTGAAACCCTCTGCGGTGTTGGTCAACATGGGCCGCGGTGGCCTGATTGAGATTGGGGCCTTGGTGGAAGCCCTGCACTCCGGAGCACTGGCTGGTGCCGCCCTCGACGTGCTGGACATCGAACCGCCTGGTGCCGAACTGGAGCCCCTCAAACAGGTGCCGAATTTGATCCTCACGCCCCATTTCGCCTGGACGTCTCGGCAAGCTAGACAGCGGCTCGTGGGCACCCTGGCGTCGCACCTTCAGAACTATCGGCTTGGCAAGAGCCCCCTAAAGACCCAGGGATGAGTTGGCCCCGAAACTGGATCACCGCATTGGTGCTGGCCGCAAGTCCTGCCGTCGCCCACGGCATGGAGACCCACCCACAGGCCAAGCTCCAGGCCCCACCCATGGTCTTGAGCGTTGGCGATGGCGATACCCTCACCGTGCGGGATGGGGGCCACAAGCGGGTGGTGAGGCTGGCTTGCATTGACGCCCCAGAACTTGGCCAGGGTGCTGCCGGAGCGCGGGCCAAAGCGGCCTTGCAAACCCTGGCGCCCCCTGGCTCATCGGTGACCTTGAAGGTCCAGACCACGGATCGCTATGGCCGGACCGTGGCCGAGGTGTTCCGATCAGGTGCCCCCCAGTCCGTCAACCAGGCCCTGGTTCGCCAGGGTTTTGCCTTCGTGTACGCGAGGTACCTGCAACAGTGCGACGGCTTGGCCTACGGCGAAGCCGAACGGGCTGCCCGCTCCCACCAGCTGGGTGTTTGGGGGCCGGGTCTGGGTGATGGGTCCGGACTTGGCGATCGCTGGGTTCGCCCCTGGGATTACCGGGCCTGCAAACGCAACAAGAGCTGCTCCTAGAACTTGGGGCCCTGGTCGAGCCGGGCGGTGAAGGCGCCGACCAGATCGGCCAAGCTCACCACAAGCCGGTAGCTGATCGCGATCGCGAGTAAGGGGGCCTCTGGAACGGCAACCCCAAGCCGCAGGAGCAAGACCGCCTCAAACACCCCCAGCCCCCCCGGGGCTCCAGGCACCACCAGGCCAGCGGTCCAGGCGAAGGCAAAGCCCGCCAACCAGCCGCCCCAGCCCAGGCCGTAGGAGAGATCGAAGGCTTGCAAACAGCAAGCAAAACCGCCAAACCGCACCAGCACAAAGCCCGCCTGGACCGCTAGCAGCTGCGAGGGGTAGCCGCTCAAGCGCGGACCTTCAGCCAAGGCCTCACCCATCCCCACCGCATCCGTGAGGCCGAGCCCAGCGGCCTTGCTGCGCTCAAGGCGAACCACCAGAGGATTCAACCAACGGGGCAAGAGCAGCAGCAGGGGCATCACGCAAACCAAGGCCAAACCGCCTTGCCAGCCCCCCAAAGGCACCAGGGCGAGGGCTGCGATGGCTGCCACCAGGGGATCCAGCAGCACGGCCAACAGGGCCAGTCCGGCAGGGGCGGGTTGCTGCAGGGGAGCTGTTGGGCTGCGCAGCAACTCCACCCGGGCCGCCAGGTGCCATATTCCGCCGGGCAAATACTTGCGGAGGTTGGTGGCGAGATAGGCCACCACCAGGGCCTGGCCATGGGGCTTGAGCCCAAGCCAAAGGAGGACCACCCCCAGGCCAATCCCATTGGCCACCAGGCTCAGCAGGCTGACACCCACGCCAAGCAACAGCCACAGGACGCCCTGCAAATCCAGCCGCATTTGCAGCAGTTGCTGGCCTTGGCTGAGTAGGGCTGCCAGCAGAAAACCTGCACTCAGCAGGGTGGTCCAAAGTCTGATTCCCCCGGGGACCTGGGCCACCTGGGTCCGCAGCCAATCCAGCAGGGTCTGGAGCCCAACCCGCGGGTTCTGGAATCGCTTCACAGCTGTTGCTCCCCATCCAGGGCCGTTAATGCCTGCACCACGATGGTCCTCACCTGATCCAGGCCCAGATTGTGGCGGGTGGCCAGGGCGATCAGATCATCGTGCTCAGGCTTGCTGCGCCAGTGCCCATCAGGTAACTGGGCCTGCTTGAGACGCACGGATCCCAAGGGGGTGACGATCTCCAGGCTGCGGCGCGGCAACACCCAGCGCAGCTGCTGACTTTCCCGCACCCCCAAGCTGCTGCTGTGCTGCCACCAAACCCGGCGCAGGGCTGCAGCGGCTGGGGGGTCCACCAGCACCGTCAGCAGTTGGCCGGTGCGGCCCTTTTTCATGGCAATGGGTTGGCTGAACACCTCCTTGGCACCGGCCTCCCGCAGGGCCTGGATCAAGAAGGCCAAATCCTCAGCGGTCGCGTCATCGATCTGGGCCTGCTGCTCCAGCACGACGTCCTGGGTTGCGGGCTGCTGGGAGAGGGGATCCTGGGGAGCAGCTGCCAAGGTGAGGCGCAGCAAGTTGGCCCGATCCAGCTGGCGGCTACCCAGGCCAATGCCGATGCTGTCGGGGATGTGGCTTGGAGCTACCCCAAAGCGATCGGCCCAACAAGCCACGAGCGCCAGCCCTGTCGGGGTGGTGAGCTCGGCCGGGGGAAAGCCCTCCGCACTAGCCAGCTCAACCCCACGCTGGCGGGCGATCTCCAGCACAGCGGGCGCTGGCAAGGGCAAGGGGCCATGGGCCGTGGCCACCGATCCATGGCCGCCCGGGGGCGGACTGCAGATCAGCTCGCTCACACCAAAATGGAGCAAGCCCGCACAAACGCCCACCACATCCACGAGGGCATCCACGGCACCCACCTCATGGAAATGCACCTGCTCGGGCGCCACCCCATGGACAACCGCTTCAGCTTCTGCCAACAGGGTGAACACCTCAAGCACCTTGGCCTGAAGGGCCCCATCAAGGGGGGCCGTCAGGATTTGTTGCCGCAAATCCCCCCAATGGCGATGGTGCGGGGAGACCTCTCGAAGCCCCACCTCCAGGTGCAGCCCCCGCAGACCCGCACTCCGGCGCTCGTCCACCACCAGCCGATAGGCATGGGCCAAGCCCAGGGCCGCGAGGGGGGTATCGATCAGCTCTTGGGGCAGGCCCAGATCGAGCAGGGCCGCCAACAACATGTTGCCCGCCAAGCCGGTGGGGCAATCGATCAGGGCCAGCCGGCTCATGGCTTTGGGGGCCTCATCGCCCTAGCCGGGGGGCCGCCTGCAGCAACCGCTCCGCCTCGGCCTCCAGGTCGCTCTGGCGCTGTTTGAGCAGCACGTCCACTTCCCGGCGGGCCCGGCGTTGCTCCCGTTGGGCCAGCGCCACATCCAGTCCGGAAAGGCCCCACAGCCGGCCCAACAAGGCTCGATCGTCCATGCCCCCCACGCTCTCGCCGTAGATCAGCTGCTCTGCAGCCATGCCGGCCTGCAGCACCCGGCTCCACCGGCGCAGGTCCTCCTCCGCCAGCTTGGCTTGGGCCGGTGCTTCGAGGGCGGTGCTGCCATTGGTGTTCAGCCCCGCCCTCAAGCAAGCCAGGCTTCCCACCAACACCGGGCCCAAGGCCATGTTTTCGTGGCCCGCGATCAGAACATGGCCAGCCTCATGGATGGCAATGCGGCGCAGGCGTGCTTCTCCTCCAGGAAGAGCTTCCGCCAAAACGTGGCCCCCCCGGCCACCAAAACTGGCCGAATCGAGGGTCAAGGCCCCGAGGGATAGGGCGACGGCCAGCACGATCAAGGCCGGGGAAATGCCGAGCACCGGTCCCACGATGGCGAGCAGGCTCACCACCAACACCGCGAGTGCTGCACCCAGCGGCTGCTTCAAAGGGAGGGGCGACTCACCGGACTGGGCCGGGAAGCCGCGGCACGGCCCGACTTGTTGCCCCCACCATCACCACCGGGCTTGGCAGCGCGTCGGCCCTTGCCTCCGCGGGTGCCGCGCTGGGCAACCGGACCGATCACCTCAAACGACTCGAGCTGAAGGTGCTGCCCCTGGCGGCGCAGGTTGAGGGCGATGAAATGGCGTAGATGCTCGAGGGGAACCTCGCCCTTGATCTGGAGCTTGAAGGGCACGGGCCTGCTGCCATCAGGGCGGGGCTGCTGGCGCACTTTGACCACCAGGTCTCCGGTCTCCGGCCGGGTGTAAATCAGCTCACCCCGCACGGAGACATAGTCGTCGCCCTCGGGCAGTTGGTCACTGGCTTCAGCCTTCTCTTCAGTGGGTTCGCCTTCCGAAGACTCCCCATTGGGTTCGGCTTCGGCCAGGGTGCTGGGCTCCCAGACCCCCACCATTTGGAGGTGAAGCCCTTCCTCTTCCTTGGACCGGGGGTACACCACCCACAGATGGGGCTCTGCCAGGTTGAGGTGGCGGCGCATCAAGGTGAGCAAACGCCCCAAGACCACAGCTTCAATTTCAACCCCGTCGACTGTGCGAATCAAGCCACGGGTGAGTTGCTCGGGATCGGACGGCACATAAACACCACGCACCACGCCGATGGCCCGGTACTGCATCGGTTCGGTGACCGGTGAAATCGGATGGTGACGCATGGGGGGCAGTGTAGGTGTCCCAATGGCAGTGGTTGTCGGGGCAAAGTGGGTACCGACAGCCATGGGCCTCGCCAATGCCGCTTGCCCTTTCCCGCCCCAAGCTCTGGATTGGCCTGGCCCTGGCCAGCCTGGGCGGGGCCTGCTTGGCCGGGGGCTGGTGGCTTGGGCATCTGCAAAGCGCTGGCCTGGCCACGGATCCCAAGCAACGGGCCCTGGAACGCCAGCTCGAAGACCTGCTGCAACGCTCCACCCAGGGAAGGGCCTCGGCGGCTGAGGAGCAACGGCTGCTGGAGCTGCTGATCGCCCTCAACCGCAAGGACGAAGCCCTCAGCCTCTCCGAGCGCCTGGCCGATCAACAACCCGAGCGACCGGCCCTGCGCCTGGTGCTGGCGGAATTACGACGGGGCCAAAACGACCGCAGCGGGGCTGAACGGGAGGTGCGCCAACTGCTCAACCAAAACCCCAGCAACATTGAAGCCCTGCAACTGATGGCTCTGTTGCAAGTGGAAAGCGGCAGAGGGGTCCTTGCCGTGAGCCAACTGCAGGCGGCCTTCGATCAAGCCAGCAAGCCGGCTCTTGAGCCAGAGGCCCCCAAGCCAAAGGCGCTAGACATTGGTCTCCTGCTTGCCAACGTGCTGCAGCGCCAGGACCAACCAGGCCAAGCCGAAGCCCTACTCATCCGGCTGGCTGCCGCCTTCCCCAAGGACCAAACCCCAATTTTGGCAAGGGCCCTGCTCCTCCAGGAACGGGGAAACACCAGCGGCGCCCAGGCCGCCATCGCCCAGGCCAAGGCCCTCAAGCCCGGTCAGGAGAACCCTCGGCTCGATGCCATTGCCGCCGCTTGGGGCCTGGAATCGCTTAAGGGCCCTTCACCTGGGGGGAGCCGGTCTTCAAAGCCGGGGCCGGCGACGTATCAAAGCCCTTGAGGGCCGCATCCACGGCATCGGAGGGGGAGGTGGCGTCATCCATGGCACTGGATTTACGCAACTTGTTCATCAGTTCAATCGGATTGGCTGTGTTGAAGATCGAGCCGCCATCCTGTTTTCCGTTGCCGTAATCGAGTTCTTTTTGGAGTTGGGGGTTCCCATAGCTCTGACCAACCCCATCCGCCTGCTGGGCAAGGGCAGGACTCAAGACCGCGCTCGAGGCGGTGCCCATGCCCAGCGCCATCACCCCCAGCAGTCGAAGCGTCCTACGGAATTGGCGCGAAGCCATCTGCATCACGTCACCGGACCAACCTGACAACCGATGCTAGGTGCCCCTGAGACAAGCGGACCGCGGGCCCATGCGCATCGCCACCTGGAACGTGAATTCGGTTCGCACCCGCCTTGATCAAGTGGTGGCCTGGCTGCAACAGGAGCGGCCCGAGGTGCTCTGCCTGCAGGAAACGAAGGTGACCGATGAACTCTTTCCCCGGGCGGCCTTTGAAGCCCTGGGCTATCAGGTGGTCATCAGTGGGCAAAAGGCGTACAACGGGGTCGCCATGCTCAGCCTGCTGCCCCTCGACGACGTGCAGATCGGCTTCGCGGCCCTGCTTCCCGGCGACCCAAAGGCTCCGAACTTAAGCGAGCAAAAGCGGGTGATCAGTGCCCTCGTGGATGGGGTGCGGGTGCTCAATCTCTATGTGCCCAATGGTTCCTCCTTGAGCTCGGAGAAATACGCCTACAAACTCGAGTGGCTGGCCTGCCTCCAGCGCTATCTGGCTGTCCAGGATGACCAGGGCAATCCCCTTTGCATGGTGGGCGACTTCAACATCGGTCCCGAAGACCGGGACCTACCCGACCCCAAGCGCCAAACCGGCGGGATCATGGCGAGTCAGGCCGAAAGGGAGGCGCTGCAACTGGTGCTCGGTGATCGGCTCAGCGATGTGTTCCGGGTGTTTGAAAGCGAGACCGGCCACTGGAGCTGGTGGGACTACCGCTCCGGCGCCTGGGACCGGGACAGGGGCTGGCGTATCGACCACATCTATCTGACCGACGACCTCCTGAGCTGTGCCACGGGCTGCCTGATCCACAAGGCCACCCGGGGCAACGAGCAACCCAGCGACCACGCCCCCGTGGTGGTGAATTTGGACTGGTCCCTGGAGGAGGAGGGCGACGAGAACGGGGACTAGGCAGGCAGGCGGTGATCAGAACACCACGACCTCTTCAGGCAGCTGCACCCCCGCAACCTGGAGCTGGGTCATCCGCCTAGAGGACTCAGCGCAGGTGCGGGGGCTGGGGAAAATCTTGCCGGGATTGGCGAGGTTCTCAGGATCAAAGGCCCGGCGAACCAACTGCATGGTGGCTAGGTCGTCGGGAGTGAACATCCAATCGAGATAACAGCGCTTATCGGAACCCACCCCATGCTCGCCGGTGATGCTGCCTCCAGCATCCACACACAGGCGCAGGATTTCGGCGCTGAGCTGCTTGACTCGCCCTTGGATTCCAGGCTGATCTGAGCGATACATGATCAACGGGTGGAGGTTGCCATCACCCGCGTGGAACACATTGGCAACTGGCAAGCCATGGGCCTGGCTGAGTTGGTCAATGGCGGCCAGCACCCGGGGCAGGGCGCTGCGGGGCACCACCCCATCCTGGAGGTAATAGCTGGGATAAAACCTGCCAAGGGCTGAGATGGCCGACTTGCGCCCCTTCCACAGCTGGGCCCGCTCGCCGGCATCCCAGGCCTGGCGAATGGTGCGGGCCCCAGCCTGGTAGCAGAGCTCTAGGGAGAGGGTCACGGCCGCCTCCACCTCCCGTTCCTGGCCATCCAGCTCGATCAAGAGCACCGCCGCCGCATCGGCTGGGTATTCCTCGATGCCAAAGGAATCGTTGACAGCTTCAATGCAATACCGGTCCATCATTTCCATGCCTGCTGGCAAGACACCGGCTGCGGTCACCAGCCGCACGGCGTCCCCAGCCGCCTCCATGGAGGTGAAGTCAGCCAGGAGCACAGCAACGCTCTGGGGGCTGCGCAACAGCCGCAGGGTGATGGCGGTGGCGATGCCCAGGGTGCCTTCGCTGCCGATAAAAGCCCCCCTCAGATCCAACTCCGGGGCCTCATCCAGCTCCCCGCCCAGGGTCATCACGCTGCCATCGGGAAGCACCACCTCCATGGCGAGCACGTGGTTGCTGGTGACTCCGTATTTGAGGCAGTGCACCCCGCCGGAGTTTTCGGCGATGTTGCCGCCGATGCTGCAGGCCACCTGGCTCGAGGGATCGGGGGCGTAATAAAACCCATCCCCCGCGACGGCTCGCGTCACCCAACCGTTGATCACACCGGGTTGCACGGTGATGCGGCGATTCTCGAGATCCACCGCAAGCACCCTGCGCATGCGGCTGGTGGCGATCACGAGGGCTTGGGTTTCAGCCACAGCTCCCCCGGAGAGGCCCGTGCCACTGCCGCGGGCCACAAAGGGCACCCCGCCTTGGTGGCAAAGGCGGAGTATTGCCGCCACCTCTTCAGTGGTCTCGGGTAACACCACCAAAGGCGGTTGATAGCGCTCCAGGGTGAGGCCATCGCAGTCGTAGGCAAGCAACTCCTGGCGTGCAGCCACCACCGCCTTCGCCGGCAGGATTCGCCTCAGTTGGCGCTCGAGTTGGGGCCAATCGATGTTCACCCGTTCAAGATCACCTGTTGAAAGACCAGCTGATCCAGCGAATGGTTGCCGGTCCACCCGTCAGATCTAGAGGGTTTCAACCTACTGAGAAACCAATCCATCCCGTTCTGGGTCAAGATGGGCGACGGTCTTTTGTGCGGATGTCCCTCGGGGCGCCGCTGCCACCTCCGCTCCGACGTTGGCTGCTTCCTTGAACACCACCCGTTCCCAAGAACTCTTTCGTGCCGCCCAGACCCTGATGCCAGGGGGCGTGAGCTCACCGGTGCGGGCCTTCCGCTCGGTCGGGGGCCAGCCCCTGGTCTTTGACCGGGTGAAGGGTGCCTACGCCTGGGACGTGGATGGCAACCGTTTTATTGATTACATCGGTAGCTGGGGCCCCGCCATCTGCGGCCATGCCCACCCCGAGGTGCTGGCGGCCTTGCACGCGGCCATCGACAAGGGAACCAGCTTTGGCGCCCCCTGCGCCCTGGAAAACACCCTGGCCGAGATGGTGATTGAGGCCGTGCCCTCGGTCGAGATGGTGCGCTTTGTCAACAGCGGCACCGAGGCCTGCATGTCGGTGCTGCGGCTGATGCGGGCCTTCACCGGCCGCGAAAAGATCATCAAGTTCGAAGGCTGTTACCACGGCCATGCGGATATGTTCCTGGTCAAAGCCGGCTCGGGGGTAGCCACCTTGGGCCTGCCCGATTCCCCCGGAGTTCCCAAGAGCACCGCCGCCAGCACCCTGACGGCGCCCTACAACGACCTGGAAGCGGTCAAACAACTCTTCGCCGACAACCCCGGAGAGATTGCCGGTGTGATTCTCGAGCCCGTGGTGGGCAACACTGGCTTCATCACCCCAGAACCGGGCTTCCTGGAAGGAATCCGCGAAATCACCAAGGAAAACGACGCCCTGTTGGTGTTCGACGAAGTGATGACCGGCTTCCGCATCAGCTACGGCGGCGCCCAGGCCAAGTTTGGGATCACCCCCGATCTCACCACCATGGGCAAGGTGATTGGCGGCGGCTTACCGGTGGGGGCCTACGGCGGCCGCGCCGACATCATGGCGATGGTGGCTCCGGCGGGCCCCATGTACCAAGCGGGCACCCTCAGCGGCAACCCCCTCGCCATGACGGCTGGGATCAAAACCTTGGAGCTGCTAAAGCAACCCGGCACCTACGAGCGATTGGAAGCCAGCACCCATCGCCTCGCCACTGGGATTTTGGAAGCAGCTAGGGGAGCTGGCCTGCCAATCACGGGCGGTTCCATTAGCGCCATGTTTGGTTTCTTCCTCTGCGAGGGCCCCGTTCGCAACTTCGAAGACGCCAAGGCCGCCGACACGGTGCGCTTCGGCAAGCTGCATCGGGCCATGCTTGAACGGGGCGTTTATCTGGCCCCCAGTGCCTTTGAAGCGGGCTTCACCTCCCTGGCCCACAGCGACGACGACATCGACGCCACCCTCGCCGCCTTCCGCGAAAGCTTCGCAGCCGTCGCCTAAATGACACCTTGTGGCCTGCAGCGCTTGGGGCCATGGCTGGCCCTCCTGGCCACAGGGCTTGGGCTCGCAGCCTGTGGCAACCCCAGCGCCAACCAACCCATCAACCTCGCCCAGGGGGTGCCGGTTGGGGCGGTGTTATCGCTGACTGGCAACGCCAATGTCTACGGCCAGGACCAACGCACGGGCCTCAACTTGGCCCTTGCCGCGATCAATGGCGGCGGCGGCATCAACGGCAAACCCATGGCCCTGCGCCTGGAAGACGGCGGCAGCGACGAGTCCGCTGCCAACGCGGCCTTCACCCTGCAGATCAACCGTGGGGTGCTGGCCCTCATTGGGCCCACCCTCTCCCAGCAAGCCTTTTCGGCAGACCCCATCGCCCAACGGCGCGGGGTGCCGGTGGTGGCGCCATCGAACACCGCCACGGGCATTCCGCAGATCGGCCATTTCATCAGCCGCGTATCTGCCCAAAGCTCGGTGATTGCCCCCCTCTCGATTGGCAAGGCCCTGGCGCTACAGCCCTCCATCAAGCGAGCCGCGGTGTTTTTCGCCCAAGACGACGCTTACAGCACCGCGGAAACGGTGATCTTCCAAAAAGCACTCACCGCCAAGGGCCTCAAGCCGGTCACGGTGCAGCGCACCCAGCTCAACGACCAAGACTTCCAAAACCAAATCACCGCCGCCCTGCAACAGAAGCCGGACCTGATCGTGCTGTCGCTCCAGGCCATGGATGGTGGCAACCTGATTCGCCAGCTGCGGGAGCTGGGCTACAAGGGCATGATCGTGGTGGGCAATGGCATGAACACGCCAAACATCTACCCGATCTGCCAGAGCTACTGCGACGGAATCCTGATCGCCCAGGCCTACAGCCCGGAATTAGCCACGCCCGCCAACCGCGCCTTCCTGAAGGCCTTCCAGGCCAACCAAGCCGGAGCGACGCCAAAGGCTAAGGCGATGGCCACAGCGACTCCGCCCCAGCTCACCGCCCAGGCTTTTACGGCCCTGCAGGTAGTGGGTGAAGCCCTCAAGCGCCTCGATGCCAAAACTCCACTCAGCACGCTCACCGTGGCCCAGGCCCGCACGGCCTTGATGGCGGAAATCCTCAAAGGTCGTTATCAAACACCCCTCGGAACGATCAGCTTCACCCCTGAAGGCGAAGTGATTCAAAAGCAATTCTTTGTGGCCCAGGTCAAGATGGACCCCGATGGCAGGGCTGGGCGCTTTGCCCTGCTTCCGTAATGGGACCCATGATCCGTCGTGCATTCAATGGGAAGTCGCAGCTGGCGACATGGCACAAAGCCTGGCTCAAAGGGCTACTGATCGTCCTTCCTGTGGCAGCAACAACGGCCTGCCAAGCACCCCAGTCCGAGGGCAACAAAAAGTTTCCGATTGGGGCGGTGATTGCCCTGACGGGCAACTACAGCATCATTGGCCAAGACCAACGGATTGGCCTTGAGCTCGCCCAGCAGTTCTTCAGCAAGGGCGAACCCAAAACCGAACTCTTGATTGAGGATGGTGGCAGTGATGAACTCACGGCCACGAATGCCTTTCGCAGCCAGATTTCCCGCGGGGCAATTGCCCTCATTGGCCCCTCGAATTCCCAACAAGCCTTCGCCGCCGACCCGTTAGCCGATCGGGCAGGGGTTCCTGTCGTTGCGGCCTCGAATACGGCCAATGGAATCCCGGAGATTGGCAGCTTCATCTCCAGGGTTTCGGCGCCTGTTTCTGTGGTGGCCCCCCTATCGATTGCAGCGGCCATCAAGCTCAACCCAGGGCTCCAACGCGCCGCAATTTTCTATACCCAAGATGATGCATACAGCACCTCAGAATTCAAGAATTTTGAAATTGCCGCCCTCAAAAAGCGTCTAAAGATCGTCACGGTGCAACGCACCAATAGCGGCGAGATGGATTTCCAAAAGCAGATCAACGATACCCTCCAACTCAAGCCTGAACTGATCGTGATCTCGGCTGGTCCAAGTGATGGCGGTAACTTGGTCAGACAACTGCGTGAGCTTGGCTTTGGCGGCCCGATCGTTGCCGGCAACGGCATGAATTCACCCAATATCTTTCCGGTTTGCCAGCGCTACTGCGACGGCCTACTCATTGCCCAGGCCTACAGCCCTGAATTGTCTACGGCGATCAATACAAGCTTCCTTAAGTTATACAAGCAACGCAATCAAGGCGCCACTCCTCCCCAATTCAGTGCCCAGGCGTTCACCGCCTACCAGGTGATTCACCAGGCTCTCCAAGCCCTCCAAGCCACATTGCCCAAGGGAACCACCCTCGCCTCCTTACCACTCCAGGACCTGCGGCAGCGCCTGAACCGTCAGATCCTTCTAGGCACCTACGCCACCCCATTGGGTGAGATTCGCTTCACGCCCAATGGGGAAATCAGACAAAACAACTTCTATGTGGCCCAGGTCAAGATGAATCCGGATGGCCCAACCGGGCGATTCCGGCTACTGCCCTAGCCGCGCCCCATGGACGACCTCCTGCAAATCCTTCTCAACGGCCTCTCCCTGGGTGCGGTCTATGCCCTGTTTGCCCTCGGCTACACCCTGGTGTTCTCGGTGCTCGGGGTGATCAACTTCGCCCACGGGGCGATCTTCACCCTGGGGGCCTATTTCACCTATCTCCTCATTGGTGGCGGCGTGGGGAGCAATGGCCTGCTGGCCGGCTTCCAGTTGCCGGTAGCCCTGCCCTTCTGGCTGGCGCTGCCGATCGCCGGCCTGTTGTCCGCAGCCGTGGCCCTGGGGGTGGAGAGGCTGGCCTTTCGCCCCCTCCGCAAACGCAACGCCGATCCCCTTTTGGCGTTGATCACCAGCCTGGGGGCGGGCGTGATTTTGGTCAATCTGATTCAACTGCTCATGGGGGCCGAGAGCCATTCGATCCCCACGGGCAGCCTCGGCTCCCTACCGGCGGCCCTCTCCTTCGGCGGGGCCCGCATCCGCACGGTGCAGGTGCTGTTGCTGGCCGTCTCCACCGTTCTGCTTGGGCTCCTCACCGCTTGGATTGATGGCAGCCGCAGTGGCAAAGGCCTGCAGGCCGTTTCTGAAGACCCGATCACGGCCCAGTTGCTGGGGATCAACAGTGGCCAAATGATCCAAATCGCCTTTGGCCTGAGTGGCTTTTTGGCGGGCATCGCCGGCGGCCTGGTGGGCTTGAGCGTCAGCATCGCCGGGCCTTACTTCGGCATCGGCTACGGCATCAAGGGCCTGGGGGTGCTGGTGCTGGGGGGGCTTGGAAGTGTGCCTGGGGCCGTGCTGGGGGGCCTGATCATTGGGCTGGCTGAGGCCCTCGTGCCCTCGGACCTCTCGGGTTACAAGGATGCGGTGGCCTTTGGCTTTCTGTTCCTGATGCTGCTGGTGCGGCCCCAAGGGCTGCTGGGCAAACCCCTGCCCAACAAGGTGTAAGCGGGAAGCCCATGGACACCACCCTCCTCCAACAAATGCTGCTGGGAGCCCTCCTGGGCATCTCGGTGTATCTCCCCTTGCGCTGCGGTCAGCTGTCATTGGCCACCCCGGGCTTCTATGCGATCGGGGGCACCGTGGCCGCCCTGCTCTCCACCCGAATCCCGATCCTCGGTGGTGACGGGGTGAGCTACCCGATCAGCTCCGTGCTGCTGGAGATGGCTCTGGCGGTGCTGGTCACGGGGATTTTGGCCCTTGGCATTGGCAAGGTGGTGCTGCGCCTGCGGGGCATCTACCTGGCTATCTCCACCATTGCTCTGGTGGAAATTCTGCGGGTGGTGAGCCTCAACCTCTCCTTCACCGGCGGCGCCATTGGCATCTTTGGCATTCCCCAGCCCTTTGCCACCCCGGAGGGCTACGTGGGCTTCACCAGCCTGCTGCTGGCCGTGGTGTGTTGGCTCTGCGATCGGCTTGAGCGCACGCGGCCAGGGCTGGCCATGGCTGCCATCCGCGAGGACGAACTCGCCGCCGCCAGTCAAGGGATCAATACCGCCAACACCAAGCTGTTGGCGTTCGTGCTGAGTGCCCTGGTCGCTGGTGTCACCGGGGTGATCGCCGCCCACTTCCTCAACGCGTGGAACGCCCGCATGGGCAACTTTGATGCCAGCATCACCACCTTGGCGTTTGTGGTGTTTGGCGGCACCCGCACCTGGCTGGGCCCGGTGATTGGTGGCCTGGTGCTCACCGCCCTGCCGGAGCTGCTCCGGCCCGTGGGAGATCTCAGGCTGATTGTCTATGGGCTGGTGATCTTGATGGGTCCGGTGCTGTTTCCCCAGGGAGTGATCACCCCGGAACGCCTCAGCCGGTGGAGACGAATGCTCCGCCAACGCCTAGGGCTGGAGGCCCAAACGCCATGACCGATCTCCACACCATGGCCAGGGCAAACCAGCATCCCCTGCTCTCCGCCCACAATCTCAACCGCCAATTCGGCGGCTTGATGGCCGTCAATGACGTGAGCTTGCGGGTGCAGCAGGGCGAAATCCTGGGCCTTCTTGGCCCCAACGGCGCCGGTAAAACCACCCTGTTCAACCTGATCTCCGGGGTCACTCCTGTCTCGGCCGGCAGGATCGAGTGGCGAGGGGTTCCGATCACGGGCATGGCGAGCCATGCCGTAGCCGGCCTTGGCATCGCCCGCACCTTTCAAAACCTGCGCCTATTCCCCACGCTCAGCTGCCTCGACAACGTGATGGTGGGTCTGCATCGCCATGCCCGCCAACAACGGCTGGCGGCCCTCTTCCAAACCCGGCCTTTTCACCAGAAGCAAGCCAAGCTGCACCAGGAGGCGCTCACCCTGCTTGAGCTCTTTGGCATCGCCGATGCCGCCCATCGCCCAGCCCATGCCCTCTCCTATGGGGATCGCCGGCGGCTGGAAATGGCGCGGGCCCTGGCCAACCGCCCTGAGCTGCTGCTCCTGGATGAACCGGCGGCTGGGATGAATCCCCACGAAAAAGACCAACTCTGCGCACTCATCCGCCAAATCCAGGCGCAGTTCCAGCTCACGGTCCTGATCATTGAGCACCACGTCCCCCTGATGATGCAGCTCTGCGACAGGCTGCTGGTGCTGAACTTCGGCAAAACCATTGCCGAAGGCCCACCGGAGCAAATCGCCAAGGATCCCGCCGTGATCGAGGCCTACCTCGGAGGAGTTGGATGAGCGTGTCCCCTCCAGCTCCTCCCCTACTCGAGTTCCGGGATCTGGTGGTGCGCTATGGCGGCATCACCGCCCTCCAGGGCATCAACATCTCGGTGCACAGGGGTGAGCTCGTCGCCCTTTTGGGCTCGAACGGTGCCGGCAAAAGCACAACCCTGCGCGCCGCCTCCCGCCTCCTCCCCCTCGCCCAAGGGTCGATCCGTTGGCATGGCGGCGACCTGGGCCAGGTCAGCACCGAGCGCACCGTGAAGCTGGGCCTCAGCCATTGCCCCGAAGGGCGGCGGGTGCTGGGCCGGCAAAGCGTGAAAGACAACCTGGAACTTGGTGCTTGGCTGCGTAAGGACCGCGCCGGCATCAAAGCAGAGATCGACCGTTGCTACGGCCTCTTCCCAAGGTTGGCAGAACGGCGCAACCAACTGGCCGGCTCCCTCTCCGGGGGAGAGCAGCAAATGCTGGCCATTGCCCGCTCCTTGATGGCCCGGCCCACCCTGCTGATGCTGGATGAACCCAGCCTGGGTTTAGCCCCCAAATTGGTGGCCGAGGTGATGACCACCCTGGGGCAGCTCAACCAGGACGGGCTCACGATCCTGCTGGTGGAGCAAAACGCCAACGCGGCCCTGGCCATTGCCCACCGCGCCTATGTGCTTGAGGCTGGGCATATCAGTCTGGAAGGCAGCGCCCAGGACCTGCGGCGCAACGACAAGCTGCGCGCCTCCTACTTGGGTGCCTAGCGGCTGTTGAATCACCCTAAGGCAGGGCTTCAATCCTTATCGGTAGCGCCAAAGGCGTGCATCAGGGCATCACCCCAGCTGTTGATGCCTTCGAGCTCATGGTCCTTGGCCGTGCCCAACGCCTTGGCGTGCTCCTTGAGCAACACGGTTTTATCCAACACGTGGCCGTGGGCCTCAGCGATGCTGACGATGTCATCCACACCGGCCGCCGCATGCACCTTGCTACGCAGGGCTTCGTCGCCAGCAATTTGGGAAACAAAAGCCTGAATCGAAGCAACAGACATGGGGTGAGCCAGGAATGGAGACCTCCACTCATAGCAGGGTCACGGTTTACCAGCACAGAGCCGTAGCCCAAAGACAACCCACTCAAAGCTGCATAGCCTGAGCCCACTGCCTCTCGAGCCATGGCCCGCGAACGCTTCTTCTTGGAGCTCGATCCACCGGAGGCAACCCTGAAGGCCCTCCCCCATGTGGTGATTGTGGGCGGTGGTTTTGCCGGTTTGAAGGCCTGCCATGCGCTGATCGGCAAACCCGTACGCGTCACCCTGATCGACAAGCGCAACTTCAACCTGTTCCAGCCCTTGCTTTACCAAGTGGCATCTGGACTGGTCTCCCAGGGAGATGTGGCCTCTCCCCTGCGGCAGATGGTGGGCCAGGCACCCAATGTGCAAGTGCTCCTGGGCGAAGTGCAGGGGATCGACGCCACGGCGAAGGAGGTTGTGTTCAACGAGCGTCGCTACCGCTACGACCACCTGATCCTGGCCGCCGGATCGGGGAGCAGCTATTTCGGCCATGAGGAATGGCGGGCCCTGGCACCGCCGATGAAAATCCTGGAACACGCCGATGAAATCCGGCGCCGGGTCCTTTCCGCCCTCGAGGAAGCCGAACAAACCCCCGATCCAGCCAAGCGCCTCTTCCTTCAATCGGTGGTGGTGGTTGGTGGCGGGCCCACGGGATGCGAACTGGCGGGATCCCTCAATGAACTCATGCGCCACAGCCTGGAGCGGGATTTCAAACAGTTGGATCCCAAGCAATGCAAGGTCACGTTGGTGGATCCGGGCGATCGAGTGTTGCGCGCCATGGATCCGGCCATCTCCAAGGCGGCCCAGAGCTATTTCGACAAAGCCGGTGTTCAGCTCCTGCTCGGGGGCCGGGTGCAGCAAATCACCGAAGGCCAGCTGGTGGTGACCACGGCTGATGGGAACCACACCTTGGAGGCCGCAACGATCTGCTGGACAGCGGGGGTTAGGGCCTCCCACCTGGGCAAGGTGTTGGGCGATGCCACCGGCTGCCCGGTGGACAAGGGGGGACGGGTGATCGTGGAACCGGATTTTTCCATCCAGGGCCATCCCGAAATTCGCGTCATTGGCGACCTTTGCTCCTACAGCCACACCGCCGATGGCAAACCCCTCCCTGGCATGGCGGGTCCCGCCGTGCAAATGGGCGGTTGGGTGGCCGCCGACATCGTCGCCAACCTCCAAGGGGAACCCCACAAAAGCTTTAGCTGGTTCGATTTCGGCAGCATGGCCGTGCTTGGTCCGTTGCATGCCGTCGCCGACTTCCGGGGCCTACGGGTCTCGGGTGCCGTGGGCTGGCTGCTCTGGGGGCTCGCTCACCTCGCCTTCATGCCAGCGACCGAAAACCGCATCAGCCTGCTCTCAAAATGGCTCTGGGCCATCGCTACCCGGGAGCGGGCATCGATGCTGATCACCGGCCATCCCAACCAACATCTGGACGTGGATGTGGGCCTAGTTCCAGTCGAAGCCCCAGCCACAGAACCCACGCAAGCGTCGGCCACCGCCGCAGGATGACGATTTAATCTCGATACCTATTAATCTCGATACCTATTAATCTCGATCCCTGTTAATCTCGATCCCTGGGATTCTGATCCTCTAGGTTTTCACTTTGAATCGTGTAGCGGCTAATTAAAAGACCCATCACCAAGGCCAAATACAGTGGACCAGAGATGCTTAAGGCCATGCTAGCCATTTGGGCCGTAGGGGTCGTTGGCACGATGTCGCCATAGCCAACGGTTGTGAGACTGACAAAGGCAAAGTAATAAATTCTCGACAGATCCAGCATCCAGGAAGAAATGCCAGAAGGATTTTGGGAGAATACCTCCAAGGCCAATCCCTGGTGATCCCGGGCCGTATTCACAAAACTCCCAGGCGCCACCGTTTCCAACACGGAAAAAAATAAGCCCCCGGTAATACCCAACAGCAGGTAACCGGCTACTGCACCGGAAATTACCTTTGCACTAATCACCTTTTCGCAAGATAGGCAATACAAGAGTCTCTTGAGGCTCCAAAACACAAACATGGCAATCAGAGCCAACACAGGCACGCCGCTGGTGAAACGCCAGTTCACCGGACTCAGCAACCAAAGCGATTGAAAACTAAAGGCGGCAAGTCCAATCAAGCGGTAGGCATTGTCATACCAGTGACGCTTGTGGTGCTGCGGGCGCAATGGCCTCCCCAACTCAAAGGTGAGCATGAGGATGAGGACTTCAGAACAGAGAACCGAGAGTCGACGAACTGGATAGGGGAAGGCAATCAGCACCATCACCCCAAGCGAGAGCAGGAGCAGATGGCCGTAAAACCGATGGCGTCGTTGCAGGGTTCCCACTAGGTAATCCGGCGGTGATAGCGACCAAGAATTAAAGCGATCAAGATCGCCACATAGAGCTGGCCAAGGATGGTGATCACCGTGGTCACCACTTGCCCGGACACGTTACTGGTTTTGAGGACGGTCGTTCCCACGGTGGTGAGCATCGTGAAGGAAGCTGCCATTAGGGCTGGAGCCACCGCCAAATCAATGGAATGGCCAGCCTTAACAAGGGGTAAAGAAGCCAACACAAAGGCCGAGGGTTGGACGGCCCAAAGGGCCGTCAACAGCAACCCACCAGCCAAGCCAATCAGCAGATAGCCCGAGGCGGCACCGAGCACCACTGAAACGGTCACATAGGGTTCCCTCACCAAGGTTTTCACCTTGCGGAACACCCCAACCGAAAGAAAGACCAACCACGCAAACACATGGGGCACCGTCAGCATTCGCCCCAAGTGCGGAGCTTGGATGAGGGCCCCGTGCCAGAGAATTTCCAGGCCAATCGCCAACGCCCCCAGCCCATAGATCAACGGACGGGTTTGACGTAGCGGCGAATAGCGGCTCACGAACACGATGAGCACCAGCGCCAGCAGCACCAGCATCACGGAGAGCAACCAGGGATGCCCTTGGGCCAGGGGCAACAGAAGGAGCAGGAGCACCTCCGTTGCCAAGGTGATCTGATAGCCCCGATGGCGATGGCGTAACCGCCCAATCTGTTCTGGCGTGAACCGCACCGATACCTAAAGGCCAGGGCTGATCTGCATGATGCCACCATCGGCGAAAAATCACAGATCCAGCTGGGCGGTTGTCCATTGAGCACACGGCCATGCAGGGCCGACAGAAGCGGCCTATGTTTTGGATCCGCATAATTTGGGAATCGAGGCGCCCTCCATGCCCGTGATGCGCCCGATCTTCAACTCCCGCCAACGGGTCCACCTTGGCCGGTTGATCCCAACTACCTTGCTGGCAACGACAGCCCTCGTGATTGGCTGCCAGCGCAGCGATGGCCCACCACCAACGGGAGCAGCCTGCCTGCCAGAAAGCCCTGTAGCCAAGCAATGCCAAAACATCAATATCACCAGCAATCCCTTTTATCCAGAATCCCAATCACCGCAGCTGACGGTTCAGGCCTTTGATCCAACCTTTGAAGCCATCGTGGGCCGCACACCCCAGCTGGTGCCCTTGGCCACGGGATTTGGCTTCACAGAAGGCCCCGTTTACCTCAAGGATCGCCAGGGACAAGGCGGCCTGCTACTGATCACCGACCAAATCCACAACAGCATCTATTCGATGCGCTGGAATGGGCTAAAAAATGGCCAGATCGCCACAGACTCTTGGGAGAAGCCCAAGCTATTCCGCAATCCTTCAGGCGTTGCGGATGGTCAGACGCCGGATCTGCAAGGTCACCTGCTGACCGCCGAAACGACCGGTCGTCGCGTCTCAATCACCCGCAACATCGAAGCAAACCTCAAAAGCCCAGCGCCACAGGCCCCATCTCTAGTGGATCGCTACCAAGGCAAACGCCTTAACTCTCCCAACGATCTTGTCGTCAAAAGTGACGGAACGGTTTGGTTCACCGATCCCAGCTATGGCTCCTTGCAGTTCCCACCCCAGCCAGCAGAACTTCCCAACAACGTCTATCGCTTTGACCCGAAAAATAAGCAACTGACAGTTGTGGAACCTGGTCTAGTAATGCCAAATGGAATCGCATTCGGTCCAGAAGAGAAGACTCTCTACATCATAGATAGTGGTGCCATTCAAGGCCCTAGAACCTACTTCCCATACCTCCCACATCGCATCTACGTCTACAACGTAGCCGGCGATGGCAAGACCCTCACCAACAAGCGCCTATTTGCCAATGTCGCGCCCGGCTTCCCCGATGGCATGCGGCTTGACAACAAGGGCAATGTCTATGTAGGGACCCTGGAAGGCATCCACGTACTGAATGCCAAAGGCAAGTTAATTGGCAAATTCCTTATGGCCAAACAAACGGCTAATCTGAGCTTCGGCGGGTCAGATAACAACATTCTATTCATTGGATCGAGCAACAGCCTGTGGGCAGTCAAACTCAACGCCCGTGGATTAGTGCCAGTTCGAACAAGATCTGAACCCTAGAATACAGCCGAAATAAATAGAAATTAATTTCCTGAAGCCACGGGGCTACCGTCTAATCTCATCACCCTCGATCCATTGTTGCCAACCGGCCCACCAAAGCTGCCAATCAATGCTGGATTGATCGCAGAACCTACCACGCCTGCAGAACGTTGTGGGAACACAACCTGAAACGTCAATGAACCGCTCACCCCACCGAAAGCGTCGTAATTGGACGCCAGGGTGGCGCTCCAACCTGGGGCCAGGCCATAGGTAAATTGCAACTGCCCACCAGCGGTCGTACCGGTACTATCACTGCCTACGACATAAAGCCTGGGTTGTACTGCCAGCCGTTCAATTCCCGTTGGCAGCGAAACCTGGAAATTAACCGATGAGAGGGGTACATTTCCAGATATTGCTGTATTGGGTGCCGCAAAAGGCACACCAGCTGTCAGAACAAACTGATAGGAGGGCCTTGAGTATTCCAAGGCAAGACCAGCCTGCTGGTAGTAACTTCCCTGCTGCCAAAGGCTGTCATAGCCCATGCTCGCACCCCAGTAGGCATTGCCCTGGGACACAAGCTCGCGCAAACCTAAGCGAGCACTCTGGCCGACGGCTTTCACCGTATCCATACCAGGGGTAGCCCCTAGAAAAGGACGCTGCTCCGCAAATATTTTTGAATCCCAAAACACACGTCTGGTAGCACCTTGGGAAAGGGGCAAAACAAAGTCGTATTCAGCCCTGTTGGATGAATAGGGCTGAGGGATAACCAACTTAATCATCTGAGTGGAACCTAGATCCAGGATCTTGGGCCCCTCCTGATCTTGAGCGAAAGCAACTGAGTTAGGGAGGACTAATCCCAATCCAAAGCCCGCTGCAATAGAAGCCAACCCACAACGCACAGTCAAGAAACAGACATTGCAGAACCTGAAGGCTGCCGGAGCGTAATTAAGGCAGACAACACCGCCAATATGATTGCTACAGCTGCACCCCAGCCAAAGAGAGAAGCTATCGAAAGTTTCAAGGACTGTTGGAGTGTCCCACCACCAAAGGCAGCCAATCCGTAGCCCAGCTGATAAAACGCTATCAAAACTCCTGCCGCCGAGGAACCTAGCTGGACAAGTTGCTTTTGCCCAAAGCTGATAATCAGTGGCAGCAGGGCCGAACAACCCAAACCGGCCAGGGCAAACAGGGCGAGGCCGGCATCACCATTGCCCGGGACCAAGCGACTAATGCCAGCAAAGATCACAGCCAAAAACACTGGCAGTCCAGGCAGCAACAAACGGGGCGGAAACCACTTCGGGAATCTTGAAAACAGCAGACGACCCAACGTGACAAAGGTCCAAAACAGTGTCAGCGCGAGGGATGACACCTGGGGAGGGCTGTCGAGATGGTTGGACATCAGCAAAACAGCCCAATTCCCGTTGAGGGTCTCGCTCAATCCATACAGAGTGGCTACAAACACGAAGAGCAGCAGTCTCCCGTACGGAAGTTGGCGAGCCCCAGGGGAGGCAACTTGCTCTGAATTTGGGGCACTCAATTGGAAAGGCTGCCTACGACAAGCCAACCAGAGCAGGGCTGCAGACACCAACACCAACAAGGGCAGCATCCACCAGATCCCAGGACCCACCACAAGGGCGGCTAGAGCTGGAGCAAGCGCAGTGCCCAATCCCAGGAGGGCATTGAGCATCAACACAGCCTGGTCAACTCGGGTGGGCTGAAAATCAGCCACAAAGGTGTTTAGTACGGGCACCACACCGCCAAAGCCAAATCCCATCAAAGCTGTGGCCAGCATCAAGAGGGGCAGCCCCAGGCCCGGCTGATGCATCACCAGAATGCTAAAGAGCAGCACAGCCATCGAAGCCATATCTGCGAGCAGACCCCAGAGGAGAACCTTTTTGGCACCCCAAAGGCGAGAGGCCTGGGCACCCATCAAGGAGGAGGCAATGGCCGCTATCACCTGCGGCAAAAAGATCAATCCATAGGCACTATTCGAGAGTCCATAACCCTGGACTCCCGTTAAAACTCCACTGATGGCAGGGAACGTGACCAAAGCCACCCCCTGCATGACACCAACGAGGAGCAATAAGGACTGCTCGGTTTTATGATTACTGGGAAGCGGGGAATCCTGATGATTTGGCTTAGACATAGCGGTTAGAGACCAGGGCTGCTCTGCATGATGCCCCCATCAGCAAAAATTGAGGTTGCCGTGATGTAACTGGCCGCATCACTTGCCAAAAATCCCACCAACTGGGCGATCTCCTGGGGTTGAGCCATCCTGCCCATCGGAATGGCAGCATTCAACTTGGCCAGGAGCTCAGGGTTATTCATTGTAGCGTCGTTGATCGGAGTCGCCACAGCTCCAGGCCCCACATTCACGATGGTGACTCCCTTAGGAGCCAATTCCACACCGGCAGTGCGAGTGAGCATGCGGACACCACCTTTCGCCACGCAATAGGGCGTGTTGTTAGGCATCGGCCAATCCTCATGAACCGAAGAAATATTAATAATTCTCCCACCACTACCCTGGGCGATCATTTGCTTGGCAGCGTACTGGGTTGCAAAAAACACCCCCCGCAGATTAATGTTCAAAACCTTGTCGAAATCGTCTGGAGTGGTATCGAGAATTGACGTACGGGTTTCGATACCTGCGTTGTTCACCATGACGTCCAGCCGACCATACCGCTTAACAGTCGTATCGATCAGCCGTTGGAGGTCTTCCAGCTTCCCCACGTCGGCCTGAACTCCAAAACTGGTTCCGCCATAGGCTCCAATCTCCTGCTCAATCGCCTCGGTGGCTTCTGGATGGGAGCGGTAGTCGATGACCACCTTGGCACCGAGCTCAGCGAGACACTGGACAATTGATTTGCCAATGCCGCTGTTGCCACCCGTCACAATCGCCACCTTGCCCTGCAGGAAAGATGAGAGTGCCTGGCCGGCGAGGGGATTGCTGTTGCTCATGGACTTGGTGCGCAGGCACTTCAACGTTCACATTTAACCCTAGCCAGAAAGACGCATTAGCCAAGCAAATAACTGGATCGACTGACAAAACAACCAATAGCACGGACGAAAAGCCAGTAATACCCAATGCACTAGGGGCCAAGATCAACCCGAACCACCTGAATCGATCGGGCACTCACAAGACGACTGTCTCCAGCCAATGGGGCCAAATCATCCCAGGCCAGGCTATCGCCAGGGCTGGTCATTGCAGTATCAATCCAACATCTCCAAGCCCCGTAGCCATCCCCTGTATCGGGCAACACAAAGGTCAATGGCTCCCACCAAGCATTGGCCATCAAATGCAAACGAAAACGCCGACATGTACTTGTCAACGTCACAGCAAAGGAGCGGGAGCTATCCCCCCAATCGGGCTGATAAGGCGCAACGCCATGCCAAGTCACGGCGTTATGGCCCAACAGCTCGCTGAGGGTGTACGTCTGATGGTCAACCACCACATCCCGGCGCATCCGAAAGGCAATGAGCTCCCGCACAAACCGGCGCAGGTCTGTGGATGCATCCAATTGATTCCAGTCAAACCAGCTCAGGGCCGTGTCTTGGCAGTAGGCGTTGTTGTTTCCCATCTGGGTGCGGCCCACCTCATCACCCATCCCCAGCATGGGCGTACCCAGGGAGAGAAACAGCAGGGTGAAAAAATTGCGGCGCTGCCTCAGGCGTAAGGCCAAAATCTCGGCATCGTCGGTTGGGCCTTCGCTGCCACAATTCCAGCTTGCGTTGTCATCGCTGCCATCGCGGTTGGCCTCGCCATTGGCCTCGTTGTGCTTGCCGTTGTAGGCCACCACATCAGCAAGGGTGAAGCCGTCATGGCAGGTGATGAAATTGATGCTGACCTCTGCAGCACGGTTTTCATAGCCATAAATATCGGGACTGCCAATCAACCGCTGGGCCACCTTGCCCGCCATGCCCGAATCACCTTTGAGAAAATGGCGCACGTCATCTCGAAAACGACCATTCCATTCCTGCCAGTTATCCGCCACAAAGCTTCCAACTTGATAAAGACCAGCCGCATCCCAAGCCTCGGCGATCAACTTGGTTCCAGCCAAGACAGGATCCGTATCGATATCCCAAAGGATTGGTGGCAACGGTGATGGCTCGCCTGTCTCATCACGGGAGAGCACGGAAGCCAGATCAAAGCGGAAGCCGTCCACGTGCATGTGCTCCACCCAATAGCGCAAACTGTGGCGAATCATTCGCCTAACAACAGGATTATTGGCATTCAAGGTATTAAAACAACCCGTGTAATCAGCGTAGGTGCTCCGATCTTCTCCCAACAGGTAATAATCGGAATTCGCGATGCCGCGATAGCAAAAGGCAGGGCCATCAGCATTACCCTCGGCCGTGTGGTTAAACACCACATCCAGGATCACCTCAATGCCGGCCCGATGCAGGGCCTTCACCAGGTCTCGAAATTCATCGAGGGGGCCCATCGGATCAGGGCGAGCGCTGTAACCGTGATGGGGCACAAAAAAGGAAATGGGTTGGTAGCCCCAGTAATTCAGCCGGCCTTCCGGTGCATCCAAGGGATCAAACTGAAACACCGGCAGCAGTTCCACCGCCGTAATCCCCAAATCCTTGAGGTAGGGAATTTTCTCGATCAGACCGGCGTAGGTGCCGGCCTTTTGCGGTGTCACACCGGAGCTTGGATCGGCGGTGAAGCCGCCCACGTGCAGCTCATAAATCACCGTCTCCCGGCTGGGGCGCCGCAGCGGTTGGTCCCCTTCCCAGTCGTAAGCGCTGGGATCCACCACCACGCTCTTCATGGCCACAGCGCTGGGCTGACTCGGCTCACGCCGATAGCCCTCGGGCATCACCAGGGCCAGGCCATAGGGATCCAAGAGCAAATTATTGGAAGCGAAGCGCAGCCCTCTTGATGGATCCCAAGGGCCATGCACGCGATAGCCATACACCTGGCCTGGGCTCAGTCCGGCTACAAAACAGTGCCAATAGTGATAGGTGCGGTAGGCCTCTCCCTCAAGCACCAACACCTGGGAAGGCTCTGGGGATGATGGGTTCTCAAACAGGCACAACTCCACCTTGGTGGCGTCCCTGGCATAAAGACTGAAATTGACCCCACCCGGCAGGGGCGTTGCCCCCAGGGGCGCACTTGAACCTGGAGACAAGGCAACTTGGGGCACGGATGCAACGCGCCCCAAGGCGCCGCGCAGGCCAGTCCATGATGGCCCGAATCAGCCTGGCCCGGCTCAATTTGACCGCTGGAGGCCTTAGCCATCCTGGTCTCCATGGGTGTGGGCGACCCCCCCAGCTGGGAGAAAGCAGCGATGGATGGGGTGATGTGTGTGGTATTGGCCACCTGTGGGGGAGGCCTTTTTTGCCTCGACAATTTGATCATTGCCGACATGCTGAAGTCACTAATTGGCTGAGCTGGCATGCTCAAGCAACGCCTTGCTTCTTTTTGGGCTGGGTTTATGGCCCATGGGCAACTTCGGCCGTGGTCACTTTGGCCCTGGTCAATGTGGCCGCGCTCCCCCTCCTGATTGCCGACGATTTCAGCTTGTACGGCCATGGCTTGAGCTGGAGCCTGTTCGGCAGTGGAGCGATCTACTTTTCGATTGGTTGTTTAGCGCGAACCAGCGTGCTTCTCCACGACAAGGTTCAGGCGGAACAGAAAGGGGGTTCGCCATTCCACATAGCCATGGGCCTTGAGGGTGAGGCCCTCGCGGATCGGGTAGACACTGCTACCCCGAGACAGGGTCCGGCGATAGCGATCAAAACTGCGGGGTCCCCGGGCCAGGGCAATGTCGGCGCGCATCACCGGGCTGCCCTTCACCAAGGCTTCGGCCAAGGTTCCCAGGCGCTGGCCGATCAGCCAGCAAGTTTCCTTCGTAATGTCCCGACCCCGGCGTGCCGACTCCAGTCGCACCCCAGCCCGCTGGTTGAGGTTGGCATTGATGCCAATCAACGGAAGTCAATCATGCTCCTGGCACCCCAACTCCTGATCCAAGGTGGACAACTCCATCGTGACAAGGACTTGCCCCTTGCTCACCGTTTGCCCCACCTTGAGAGCGATCGAGAGAATCTGGCCCTCAGCGCGGGCATCAATCACCAGGGATCCACCCGGCACAATCATCACGCCGCGACCAACAACCTCGGTGGACCCAGGCCAGAACAACACCCACCCCCCATCAGCTCACCCAAGGCCCCGAGGGCAAGGAGCCTTCCGGCATCAACGTCCAAACCGCTCGAGGAGATGGTCACCAACCCGAAGCGCGTTAGCAATCACAGTAAGGGAGGGATTGACGGCACCAATGGTGGGCATGAAGCTGGTATCCACCAGATAGAGATTGTCAAGCTCATGGGCCTTGCAATGACTATCCAGAACAGATGTGGCGGGGTCAATGCCAAAGCGGCAGGTGCCGGCCTGGTGGCCAACTGCCGCAATCGACATCTCACTCTTGATATAGAATTGGCGCTCCACCAAATGGTTTTTGAGGTAAAGTTGATCGAGTAGTTCCGTCAGCCGTCCATACAGGCGCTGGGCCGCCGTCTGGTTATTAGGGGTGTAATTCAGGGTGATCTGCCCCTTCTGATTAACCGTAACCCGATTGTTCGCAGCTGGCAAATCTTCTGATGAGATCCAGAAATCCAAAGCATGCTCGGCGATCTTGTCCATCGACCAGCCAGGCATTAGGAAGGTTTCCAAGGGGGCATAGCCTTTCATAATGGTGCCATTGGTCTTACCCGTCATCTGAATATTCCCCATCGGATAGTCGAAATCGGCATCTCCGAGGTACCAATCGTTGATGGTGATTGTTTTCTGGAACACCGTGGTGTTGGGCTCGTGGGCCAGGGCCACCATGGCCTTGCTGTTGTGATACATGTAATTGCGCCCCACCTGATCGGAGCCATTGGCCAAGCCCTTGGGGTGCTGATCATTGGCAGACATCAACAACAGCCGGGCACTATTGGCGGCACCGCAGCTCACCACAACCACATCACCGCTGACGGTCATGGGTAGGCCGTCGCGCTCTAGTTGAACGGCTTTGACTGTGCGGCCACTGGCATCGGTGAGCAGCCGCAACACATGGGCCCGGGTCAGCAGGCTTACGTTGTTAGCCGCGAGGGCGGGGCGCATGCCCAGCACATCGGCATCACTCTTGGCATGGACCAAGCAGGGAAAGCCATCACAACAATTGCACTTGCGACAGCGGCTAAAGGCCATGTTGGCCTCATCCAACATCACGCCAGTAGGGGCATGGAAAGGATGCAAGCCAGCGCTGCGTAGATCGTCTACCAGCTTCTGGATTCTTGGCTCGTGGGCAATCGGAGGATGGGGATACGGGCCTTGGCAGGGGGGCTCGGTGGGATCTTCTCCCCGTTGACCATGGACGTGATACATCTCCTCGGCCCGCTGGTAAAAGGGCTCAAAATCGCTATACCGCACGGGCCAGGCCGGGGAGATGCCATCAAAATGGATCAGCTCCTCAAAGTCTTGCTGGCGTAGCCGGAAGTGGGCGGCCCCATACATCTTGGTGGCCCCACCTACAAAGTAGTGACTGCCAGGCTGAAAAGGCTTGTTGTGTTTATCGAACCAGGTGTCTTTGGAGACATAGCGGCCCTTTTGGAACACTTCTTCCGCATCCCAATTCTGGGGTTCCTGGGGCAACCAATCCCCCCGTTCCAACACCAAAATCTTGAGGCCAGAAGCCCCCAAGTGACGGGCCAAGGTGCCCCCACCGGCCCCACTGCCCACAATCACAATGTCAAAATGGGCCCCATCCGACACCTCAAGCTGGGAGCCTTGGGGTAGGGGCAAGATCGCCAATGACGGACCTGGAATTTCAACGAAGGGGTGGGAATGGGCCATGGGAACGAAGGAGGAATCGTTAGCCGGAGGGATAACGGCTGAGCTGGTTAATCATCTTGGCCGTCATGGCACTCCAGCCCGTCTGGTGGGATGCCCCCACACCACTGCCATTGTCACCGTGAAAATATTCGTTGAACAGGATTAAATCCCTCCAGTTGGGGTCATTCTGAAACAGATCCACTTGGCCATTAAAGGCGCGGCGACCCTCACCATCCCGGCGGAAGATGCCAACCAAGCGCTCTTCCAGCAGCAGGGAAGCCTCCCAGAGGTTGACCCAATGGCCCGAACCGGTTGGGAATTCAACCTTGAAGCTGTCACCAAAGAAGTGGGCATACTTCTGTAGCGACTCGATCAACAGGAAGTTGATGGGCATCCATACGGGACCGCGCCAGTTTGAATTACCGCCAAACATGGCAACGGGGCTATCGGCAGGGCTGTAGGCCAAGGTTTCATGGTCGACCCCCTCGGTATAGCTATAGGGATTCGATTCATACACCTTAGAAAGCCCTCTGATTCCATAGGGAGACAGGAACTCCTCCTCATCAAACAAGCTCTGGCAAATACGCCTTAACCTGTCTTCAGGGACCAAGGTGAAAAGAATTCGATCGTCGTGCCAGCGGCCTAAATTATGCTCAAGCCATGTGGGCGTGGTGCGCTCATGCACAAACCATTTCATGCTATCTAAAATATCAAGTACGGGCAGCCGGTCAACGGTTTCACGATCAAAACTGGCAACCGCCAGCAGGGGAATCAATCCAGAAAGCGAACGGGTACGCAGATAATCACAACTACCATCCGGCCGCTTGATCACATCGTAATAGAAGCCATCATCATCATCCCAACTCAAGAAGCCCCGGGTTGAAGAGGTATTGAGAGTGATCGCAAGCTGGGTGAAGTCACAAACGAAACGCTCACAAATATCGACATATTCAGGCTCCTCCCGGCTCAATTCAACTGCAATATTCAGCAGATTCAAGCTAAGGGAAGCCATCCAAGCGGTGCCATCACACTGCTCAATGTGGCTGCCATCGGCAAGGGGGAAACGGCGATCAAAGACGGCAATGTTGTCGAGGCCAAGGAAACCTCCCTCAAACACATTGTCGCCAGAGCGATCATTGCGATTCGCCCACCAGCCGTATTCAAGCAGTAATTTGCGCAGGGACGATCGCAGAAATGCTTGATCAGCGACTCCAGATTGCTTGCGATCGATCTGATAGATCCGCATCGCAGCCCAAGCCCCAATCGGAGGGTTGGGATCGGAGAGCGCCCATTCATAGGCTGGGGTCTGGGCGCTCGGAGAGGTGAAGTGCGGCGATCGCAGCAGCATGCATTGCTCCTTCGCCGTGGCTGGATCGATCAGGGCAAAAGCCACCGCGTGGAACATCAAATCCCACTGGCAGAAGTAGGGGTACTCCCACGAATCCGGCATCGAAATGATGTTGTGGGCATGGAGACGACTCCAGAGGGCCGTATCGGTTTGCCAGCGATTACTCGGAGGAGGGGGCTGGGTTGGGTCCCCCTCCAGCCAACGCAGCACACTCCAGCCGTAGTACTTCTTGCACCACAGCAAACCGGCCAAGGCCGTGGAATGGATCAGGCGATCATCTGGTGAGAGGCCAGGCAGAAGATGCTCTTGGAACGCATGCCAATCGGCCTCCCGCTCCGCGAAAATCGCATCGAAGCCAACGCCAAACGGTTCAGCTGAGGGGTCAGCAGCTGTTGGACCATCGGCTGCTTGGGGGCGCAGACGCAGCTGCACGCACCATTCTTCGCCAGGGGCCAAATCCCGCTGGAGCAAACGGGCTGCCTTGCTACCAGATCGAGCCGGATTGATGGCGCCGGCCTCTCCCTCCACCACATAGCGGTGAAAAGCATCCTTCTGGAAGGGGGTGGGGTTGGGCTGGTGATACAGACGCTCCAGGTTGGTTTCGTTGTCGGTAAACAGCCAATCGCCCTGCTCCCGGCAGTGCAATGCATAGGCTTCCAAATGGGCCAGGCCTGGAATCGCCACCGCATCCTTTGCCACACCATCGGTTGCTTCGCCGTCGGTTGCAACAGCCATGGGCTGGCATGTCTGGTCTGGATACCCCCAGGACCAGGTGTTGCGCATCCAGATCGTGGGAAGAAGCGTGATTGGCGCTGTTGCCGGCCCCCGATTGACAACCCGGATCTGAATCAGGATGTCGGTGGGCGATGCCTTGGCATATTCAATAACAACATCGAAGTAGCGGTTGTCGTCAAAGATGCCGGTATCAACAAGCTCGTATTCAGGCTGGTCCCGGCCGCGACGTCGATTCTCATCGACCAAATGCTGGTAGGGAAATTCAGCCTGGGGGTACTTGTAGAGCCCCCGCATGAAGCTGTGGGTCGGGGTATTCGCCTGATGAAAGTAGTAGTCCTTGATGTCTTCGCCATGGTTCCCCTCCGGGTTTCCCAAGCCAAAGGGACGCTCCTTCAGGATCGGATCAACGCCATTCCAAAGGGCCACGGAAAAGCAGAGGCGGCACTGGTCATCACACAGACCAAGCAAGCCATCCTCCCCCCAGCGATAGGCCCGCGAGCGGGCATGGTCATGGGGAAAGGAGGTCCAGGCATTGCCATCGGCGGAGTAGTCCTCCCGCACGGTGCCCCACTGGCGCTCGGGCAAATAACTGCCCCAGAGAGCCCAGGGCTGGGTCTCCCCATCACGCTCCGCAAGCCGTTGAAGTTCGGCAACTTGGCTGTTCATGACGGGGCCGCCGGGATCGGGGGTTCTGGTCATCGCCGCAACGCCTTGAGTTCAGCGGCGATACGCAGGGCATTGGCAATCACCGTGAGGCCAGGGCCCACCGCCGGGCAACTGGGGAAGACGCTGGCATCGGCAATCGTGAGGTTAGCCACCTCATGGCTGCGGCCATCAAGGCCCACCACTGACGTGGCTGGATTCACGCCCATGCGACAGGTGCCGCAGGCGTAACCCACCACCGAAAGGGGCGCCTCGCCCCGGGGATGGGTGGGCGCAGTTTTCACCACATGGGTCAGGGGGTCAGCCTCCACCGCCTTGAGGGTGTCAACCCAGCGATAGACCAACCGGTCGTGGGCTTCGCGGTTGTTGTGGAGGTAGTTCACCTGAATGCGATCGCCCCGGAGGGACACCCGGTTGTGGCGATCGGGCCAGACCGGGCTCAGGGCCCACCAACTCACCGAGCGGGCAGCCAACTGCTCGAGACCCATGTTGGGGAGCAGCTTGCTCACCAGGGAGAGCACCGGTGGGGATTCAGAAAACAGGGCGTCCTGGAGAACCCCACCGCCGGTTTGGAGGGTTCCCAGGGGGAAGGACACATTTTTGTCGCCCCAAAGGAAATCACTGACCCCAAGACTGCGGGGATAACGGCCGGAATTGGGCTCAGCCGCTAACTGCAAGATCGAGGTGAGCTGGGGATTCATCAGGTTGCGGCCCACCTGATCGGAACCATTGGACAATCCCCGGGGATGGTGATCGGTGGCTGAACGCAGCAGAATCGCCGCGGTGTTGATGGCCCCGGCGGCCAACACCACGTGGTGGGCCATAAACAACCAGTTTTGGCCAGCCACGTTGGCTTCCACACCGCGCACCTCGGTGCCGGATGGGTTGACATGCAGCCGGGTCACCTCAGTGCCGGTACGGACCGTGATGGTGCCCTTGGTATCGAGGGCCCGATCAACCCCAAACAATTCAGCATCCCCCGAGGGATCCACAGGCGATTGCGACCAGCTCAAGGGCAGGGCGTAGGGATGGGTGCCGTGGCGTTGCAAATCCGAGCGAAGCTCCTCCATGAAGGGCTCAATCGGCTTGGGGGCCCGGCCATAGTCCGCCTGGCGATTGGGCTCGGTGGGATCACCCCCCGAGCGACCATGGACGCAATAGAGGTCCTCGGCCTGGTCATACCAAGGAGCCATCTCCCCATAACCCAATTCCCAAGCAGGAGCCTGGGCTTCTTGCAGGGCAAGGCCTTCAAATTCTTGTACGCGCATGCGCTCCAGCACCCCGCCCCAGATCTTGGTGTTGCCGCCAAGGGCATACACGGTCTGGGGGAAGAACGGATCCCCGTCCGTGCCAAACCACTGCTCTTTCGGGTGGTAGCGGTCCTTGCGGAACAGGCCTACATCGGCCACGTTTTGATCCTCGATGGGGAGCTGGACCCCACGCTCGAGTACAAGCACCCTCAGTCCGGAGCCAGCCAGGTCGCCAGCCAAGGTGCCCCCTGCTCCCCCCGTTCCCACCACAATGATGTCGTAGGTGATGTCATCAATGATCATCGTTGAGCTCCTGAAATCTTCGAATGGTGCATGGTGATAGGCACCGAACTATTGCCAGACATAGATCAACAGAAAGAGCACGATCCAGATCACATCCACAAAGTGCCAGAACAGTGAGGTGGCCTCGACGCCCTGCTCCCCACCGACGTAATTACCAGGGATAAAAGACTTCACCAACATCAGGCCCATGAGCCCAATACCAGTCGCCACATGCAGACCATGGAAGCCGGTGAGGAGGTAGAAGGTGCCCCCAAAGGTGCCTGAAGTGAAGCCAAACTGTAGGCCACTCCATTCAACATATTGGCCATAGAGGAAGTAGGCACCCATGGCCATGCTCAACAGCCAAAACCCCCGAAAGAGGGCCATATTATGCTTGGCCTTAAAGCGTTCAGCCAAATAGATGGTGCCGCTGCTGGAAACCAGCACAATGGTATTAATCAGGGGCGCATGAACATCTAGCCCTTCAACTCCCACCGGCAGCCAATGGAGAGCCGAAGTTTTGAGTAGGGCATAGCCGCTAAAAAATGCCAGAAAAATGACACTTTCCGAGCAAAGGAAAATGATAAAGCCGGTGAGATTATGGCTCTGATGAGTGTGCTGGGTATTGGGGGGAGTGGAGAGAGTCACGGATCAGGCCTCCTGCAGGGCTTGCTCATAGGCCTGCTGGTTTTCCACCAGGGGCAAACCGGTTCCATAGCCATAGGGGCGGGCGATCACCGTGGGGACATTCTCCCCAAAGTTGTCCTCAGCCGGCGGTGAAGGCAGCAGCCACTCCAAGCCAATGGCATTCCAGGGGTTGGCGGGGGCTTTGTTGCCTCGCACCCAGGCACTCAGCATGTTGAGCAAAAAAGGAATGATCGAGACCCCGAGCAAAAAGGCCCCCAAACTGGCGAGCACATTCCAGAAGGCAAATTCCGGGTCATAGGAGGAGACGCGCCTGGGCATGCCCATCAACCCCAAGGGGTGCATGGGCAGGAAGTTGAGATTGGCTCCCACAAACGTGAGCAGGAAGTGCACCTTGCCCAAGCCCTCGTAGGGCATCCGACCAGTGAATTTTGGGAACCAGTGATAGATGGCAGCAAAGATGCCCATCACGGCAGCTCCGTAAATTACATAGTGGAAATGGCCCACTACAAAATAGGTGTTGCTGACATGGATATCCACAGGCACGGTGGCCAACATGATGCCAGTGACGCCCGCAAAAACAAAGTTAAACAAGCCCCCAAGACAGAACAGCATCGGCGTTGTAAGTCTCAATTTGCCCCGCCAGATGGTGCCAAGCCACGCAAACACCTTTACACCGGTTGGCACCGCAATCAGCATGGTGCTGAACATGAAGAAATTACGCATCCACTGGGCCACGCCACTGGGGAAAATATGGTGAACCCAAACAACCAGACCCAAGCCAACAATCAGGAAGGAGGCCACCGCTACATAAACATAGCCAAACAATGGCTTGCGGGAATAGACTGGGAAGAGCTCTGAGAAAATACCAAAGACTGGCAGAATGATCACATAGACGGCCGGGTGGGAATAGAACCAGAAAAAGTGTTGATAGAGCACCGGATCGCCACCGCCTTCAGGCTCGTAAAAACTGGTGCCAAAGGTGAGGTCCATCAACAGCATCACCGCCCCACCGGTGAGGGCCGGCAATCCAATCAACTGCAGGCTCTGGGCAGCTAACGCTGTCCAACAGAAGATCGGCATGCGAAACAAGCCCATCCCTGGGGCGCGCATGCGCAGGATCGTGGTGACGAAATTCACCGCGCCCATGATCGACGACACCCCCGACAGGGCCACAGCTGTGATCCATAAACCCTGGCCATTGACGAAATGGCCGAGGGGGTTCTGGATACTCACCGGCGGATAGGACCACCAACCGGAATAGGCCGGTCCCCCCGGCACAAAGAAGCTGGCGATCAACAGGGTGCCAAAAATGGGCACCAACCAAAACGCCACGGCATTCAACCGCGGAAACGCCATATCTGGCGCACCAATCATGGTGGGGATCAACAGGTTATTGAGCCCATTCAGCACTGGAAAGATGAAGAGGAACAACATGATTGTCCCGTGCATCGTGTAAATGCCGTTGTACACGGTGCGATCCACTAAATCGGCCTCCGGCGTGATTAATTCACCCCGGATGATCATGGCGAGCAGGCCACCGATCATAAAATAAAAAAAGGCCAGCACGATGTACTGAATGCCAATCACCTTGGCATCGGTGTTAAACGTGAAATAGCGTTTCCAAGAGCCTTCTTCTGGGTGGGCGTAATTCGGGGGGAAGCTGGCGGAAGTCATGGGGATCAGGCGTCGTGGGGCAGGGTGTTAGATCCGGGAACATTGACTTGAGGAGGAGGTGCCGGCACCACCGTTGCCCAACCAGGGCTCTTCAATTTCTGGCGATCTTCGTATTGCTGAACGGCGTCACTGATCCCCGCCTGGAGGGGCTGGGAGGCTGACTGCTTGAGCCATTGCTGATAAGTAGCCAAACTCTCCACAACCACATCGGCTTGATTGGCAGCAAACCAAGTTCCACTAAACTGGGAATCCCGCAAACGATACCGACCCTCCCGAGTGGGGGTGAGGTTGAAACTGATCGCCCGTCCAGGGATCACATCCTGCTTCAGGCGGAAGGCCGGGATGTAAAAACCATGGATCACATCCTCGGACACCAATCGAAAGCTGACCGGCTGATCCGCCGCCAGATGTAACTCTGTGGACGAAACCTTGGCGCCGGGATAGCGGAACTCCCAAGACCATTGCCGGGCAATGACCTCGATCTGCTCGGCCGGCAGCCGGTCGCCGGCATAGCCCCCCTGCTCTTCGGTTGGCTGGGCCAGATGGATGTGCTCCATGGGACCAACGGAGCCCAGGGTCTCTCCCACCCGCATCGCATAGACAGCAATCCCCATCACCACGACCAGGGGGATCACCGTCCAAATGATCTCGAGCTTGGTATTGCCCTCAATTGGCTCGGCATCGCTCTCGTCGTACTTATCAGCGCGATGCATCACGATCACCCAGAGCATCACCGCCGAGACCCCTCCAAACACAAAGGTGCCGAGGGCCGTTTCAAAACTAAACAGCCCATCAACCAAGGGCGCGGCAGTGGACGCCTGCACCGGCAGCCAGTGGTAGGCCTGCTGGCCCATCCACCAACTCAGGGCGATCAGACCGCCAACGGCGAGGGCCAAGCCCACCACTGCTGGGAACTTGATGCTGGATGGCGGGGCGTTGGTCATGGCAAGGCCACCTTGAGATCAGCGCCGGCTGCCAAGAGCTGGTCGGCAGCGATATGCACTCCGAATTCGGCGGCCAACTCAGCGCCGAGGGTGCCATGCAAACCAATAACCAGAAACATGGCCAAGCCCACTAGCAGATAGAGCCACTGAACCTGGCGCCCCATATCTTTGCGCCAAAGAAAGCGTTGGTACCCGCGCCACACGGTCATGGCCACAATCACCAGCAGGATCACCACCCCCCCGACCCCATGCCACAACATGGTTTCCATACTTTTAAGGCCGATCGCACTGGTGACCCCCGGCAAGGGGACGGCGAGCAACATTTCAAAAAACCCTGCAGCCACCGTGAAAAACGTGACGATGCAACAAGCCAGCAGGTTGTACCAACCCACATCGTGAAATCCCTGGCGGGTTACAGGCAGGGCCAGGAAGCGAAAGACTCGCTTTTCCAGGGGATAGAGCGCACCGGCAAGATCAAAGGCAATCGCGATTACAAACAATCCAATGGTGAAGTGCACCAGATTGGGGTGGATCGGCAAGCTGTAGGGGAGGCCATTGGATCCCAGCTCAGGCGCCAGCTGCTGGATCGGCGACTCACTGGGGAGAAATTGAAGACCCATCAGACCAGGCCCGCTCGCATGGCTTCCACCACCTTCACGGTGTGGAGTCCATACACCCAAATGAGCTGATTTCCTAAAGTAACTTGAACAATGATCAGGGCACTAAGCAAGCCACCCGCCCCCAAGAAAGGTAAGGGCAACTGCTTAGGATCTTTACTGCGAATCACATAACGCCAAGCCGACATCGCCGAAAGAATTCCTGCCAAAGACCAGCCAATCGTGCTGTGCAAATTGAGAATATTGCTAGAGGCTCCGTAGGGATTGGCCAAGCCAGCTTCCACTTGACCAAAAATAATCGCCACAAAAATCGCTACCGTCGCAAACAACAAATTCCAGAAGCTCACTTCGAATAGGGCCGGCTTCCTGGCAAAGACTCCGATGCAATCAAAAACGAACGTGATCAGCCCCATGGCAATCACAAAATGCACAACAATTGGATGGAGCGTATCCGGCCAAGGAAGGTTGTGATCGTTGAGCGGCGGAAGCAGCTCAAACATTGGTTAATTTCGAAACGTGTATCAACTCTGGCGAGGGGGCACCTTTCCGGCGACTCCCGTGATCCTTTGCCACATTTGTCGTCAGGCTTCGCAGATAAAGCCCCGAAGAGAAACCCCTAAGGTGGGGCTTCGACGCTTTAAGTTGTTGTCAGCGCCAACCTCTCCAGCCCTGCGCTGGTTGACCGCAGCTTTGCTGCTCGCCGGAGCGGGCTTGTCTATCGTGCTGCCGTTTGTTTCTGCCACCCTGCTCACCATTGGCATTGGAGCAGTAGCTGTTGTGGCAGGCATCTCCCAAGTGCTGCGGCTTAGCGGCGAAGCCGATACCAAGGGCAAAATCTTCCGCCTGCTTTCCGGCTTGCTCTACGTGGGCGGCGGCATCTGGGTCTTGGCCTTCCCCATCGACAGCGAAGTGAGTCTCACCCTCTTTGTGGGATTCCTGCTCGCCTTTGAGGGGGTGATGGAATTGGCTGCGGCCGCCACCAGCCAGGGTCCTGCCCGGGGCTTGGTGTTGGTGGATGGGGTGGTCACTGCGATCTTGGGAGGCATGTTGATCGCCGAATGGCCCAGCGACAGCATCTGGGCGATTGGCATGCTGTTTGGCATCGGCTTGGCTTTTTCAGCCATCAACATGCTCACTGCGCCGAAGCAAGCCGCGGCCTAGGCCGTCTACTCCCCCGCCGCTCCGGCATCGCGACGGCGGGGGTCGGCAGTGCCGTAACTTCCGGCCGGAAGGCCGCTGGGCCCCTGCAGGGATTCGGCGCTATTCGCCGATCCCATGGCAGGCCCCTTCAACAGGCTGTGGCCCAGGCCTTCCAGCAGTTTGATGGTGTCAGGACTCAGGCCCTGTTCGATCAACACCTGATCCGGCCAGAGTTGGCTGTGGATCCTTGGTGCTGCGACAGCTGAGGCCAAGTTCAAGCCATGCACCAGGCGGTTGAGCAGCACCTGCAACACGGTGGTGATGATCCGACTTCCCCCGGGGCTCCCCGTGGCAAACCAGGGGCTGCCATCGGCGCGGAACACCAGGGTGGGGGTCATCGAACTGAGGGGCCGGCGCCCGGGGGCGATGGCATTGGCCGTGCCCTGGACCAAGCCATAGGCATTGGCCGAACCCGGCTGGGCAGAGAAGTCGTCCATTTCATTGTTGAGCAGAAAGCCTGCACCAGGCACGCTCACCCCATTGCCGTAGGCGAAGTTGAGGGTGGTGGTGGTGGCCACCATCCCGCCCTGGCGATCCACCACCGATACATGGGTGGTGTTGGTGCCCTCCGACAGGGCCACTTTGGAGGCTTCCAGCTCCGCGGCAGGGCGGTGACGAGCCGCTGAGATCGATTGACGCAACTGGTTGGCATAGGTGCGACTCAGCAGGCCCTGGACCGGGATAACCACCTGATCCGGATCCCCCAGCCACCGGTTTCGGTCGCGATAGGCCAGGTTCATCGCCTCCACCATCGAATGAATCGTGGCGGCACTGTTCAAACCAGAGGCCGCCAAATCCAAGGGCTCAAGGATGTGCAGCAGTTGCAGCAGGGTCACGCCACCCCCACTGGGGGGCGGCATGGTGAGCACCGGATAGCCCCGAAAGCTGCTGGCTAAGGGCCGCACCAATTGGGCGTGGTAGCCATCCAAATCAGCATGGCGAATCAATCCGCCCCGTTGCTGCATCAACCGCACCAAGGCATCCGCCGTTGCCCCTCGGTAAAAGCCCCTTTCACCCTGCTGGGCCACCCGGCGCAGCGTGGCCGCCAACAGGGGCTGGCGCAACATCTCGCCGGGCTGGTAGGGCAGGGGGCCCTGATCGTTTAGGCGGGGCTGGTTAGGCCCGGGAGACGGCTTGAAAAAGAGTTGGCGCGACTGGGGATCGGCCTGGAGCAAAGCAGATGCCTGTTGCAGAGACTCACTGAGTTCCTTGCCCACCGGAAACCCCTGCTCAGCCAGGCGGATCGCCGGTGCCATCACCTGCGGCAGGCTTAGGCGCCCATAGCAGCGCTGGCTCAACACCAAACCGGCGGGGGTACCAGGCACCCCGCTGCTCAACAGGCTGCGGGTGGCCCGTTGGCGATCAACCTTGCCCTCAGCGTTGAGAAACATGCCTGACGTAGCCGCCAAGGGGGCCTTTTCCCGGAAGTTGATGGCGATGGCATGGCCGCTGCCCAGGGCAAGCTCGGGATTCGGCCCCTCGTTTGTGAGGTTGCGGGGATCCTGGAAACAGCCCCTGCCCTTGGCGGGCGATCCCCCCGGGAGCCAGGCCACCAGGAAACCGCCACCGCCCAGGTTGCCCGCCTGGGGAAGGGTGACAGCCAGGGCAAAGGAGGTGGCCACGGCCGCGTCCACCGCGTTGCCGCCACGGCGCAGGATCTGGGCCCCCACCGACGACGCGATCGCCTCCTGACTGGCCACGATCCCCTTGGCCGACCACAGCGGGTGAAAGCGCTGGCCCGCTTCCTGGAGCACATTGGGGGCTGCTGGTCTGCCTGGCGCTGCCGGTTGCGCGCCCTGAGCCTGGGCCCGCACGGGTGCCTGGACCGCGCCCAGACCCAGGGCCATCACGGATGGCACCACACAAGGCAGCAGGTATGGCACCAAGCCGGCCACCAGATTGCCGCCTTGCTTACCGGTAGTTTTCAAATTGGAGGGGCACGTCAACGTCTTGGTCTTTGAGCAGCTGGATCGCCTGCTGAAGGTCATCTTTGTTCTTGCCAGTGATGCGCAGGCTTTCGCCCTGGATCGCCACGGTCACTTTTTTGAGTTCGTCGCGCACCGTCTTACTGAGCTTCTTGGCCAGCTCCTGGGAGAGGCCTTTGCGCAGCTTCACCACTTGCTTGACCTTGTTGCCGCCCACCGCTTCTGGGGTTTGAAAATCGAAGATTTTGAGCGAAAGGTTGCGCTTGGTGGCCTTCTGACGCAGCACATCTTCCACGGCCTGGAGCGTCATGTCGCTGGCGGTGGTGATGGTGAGACTGGTCTCTTCCAGGTCGATCTCGGTACCGGAATCCTTGAGGTCGAAGCGCTGGCCCACATCCCTGCGCACTTGATCCAGGGTGTTCACCAATTCCTGGCGATCGAAATCGCTCACCACATCGAAAGAATAGGTATCGGCCATGGCACACGCGAACGGAATTGGGGCCACCCTAGAAAAGGACACTCAAAACTCCCACCCCGATGAGCCAAGCCGCCACCCTTGCCCCCTATGCCTGGTCCTTGGTGCTTGCCGGCGCCGTGGTGGTGCTGAGTGTGGTGCCCCTGGGAGCGGGACGCTCCAAAGCCGACTTCACCATGGCTGACATGGCCGCCCCCCGGGCCATGTTTGATCGCCTCCCAGCCTGGGGCAAGCGGGCCAGCTGGGCCCACCAAAACAGCTTTGAAGCCTTCACCTTGCATGCGCCGGCCTGCCTGCTCTGCCTGATTGCAGGTCCCACGGCGCCGGTCGCCATCGCCGCCGCCTGGCTGCATCCGCTCCTGAGGCTGGTGTATTTGGGCGCCTACGTGGCCAATGTGCCGCCGCTCCGCGGCATGAGCTGGGCGGCAGGTCTGCTGTGCTCTGGGCTGCTCTACGTGGAAGGGCTGAAAGCTCTGCTTGCCCCGTAAGCGAGTCCCCTGAGCTTGCCGCTCAATCAAAGAACATCAAGGAGACCACCTTGCCCATATCTTCGGCCAGCCGGCAGCTGGCCAAGAGGGTTTCGCTGTCGTGGAAAGCGAAGCAAATCAGCTGGTCACAGCGGGTAATGATCTCTTGGTTGCAGAGGCTGCTGGCCATCGGCAAGGGCAGCTCATCGTGCTCGGGCTTTTCCACCAGATGCAGCACCCGCTCCAGCAGCTCGCGGGATTCACCCGGCTGACGATCCAGGCTCTGGGGCAGCAAGACGGTGAGGCGGCTGGAATCAATGTCCAGCACGCTGCGAATCACCGCAGCATTGACCCCTTGGGAACCGGAGGTGATCAGATTGTGGCCTTCCTGGGCCAGGGAGCGGGCCACCAATTCGACCAGGTGAACAGCCACCACAGGCAGGTGGCGGCTCCCCAGGATTGCGATGCGGCGCTTGCCCCTGTCTTGGAGCATGGCCAATTCTTGGGCCAGGGTATCGATCCGATCGATCGCTGGAAAATCAAGAGATCGAGTCACCGACAGCCCGCAGCCTGTCTAGTGAAATTAGCAGCGTCACCTTGCAATCGCGGGCAGCTGCAGCTGGGCGAGCAAGGGGCTGAAATCGCAATGTTCTTCCACAAGCCGAACGGCATAGGTGGCCTTCACCGCCTCATGGAGGCGCACATGGCCAAAAGCCTGTTCAATCACTTCGACCGTGCTCAAGGTGTCGTGCTCCACCTTGAGCACGGGAACCTCCAATTCTTCGGCCCGGTTGAGCAGTTGGGCGAGGGGATCTCCCGCTCCCGTAAGGATCAGGCACTGGGTGGACGCCTCCAGGGCAGCCAGCTGGATATCCGTGCGATCGGCACCGGTGACCACGGCCATGTTGCGGCGGCGGCGGAAAAACTCCATGGCCGAATTGACGTTCATGGCGCCAATCGAGAGGGTTTCCACCAGCAGATCGAGACGATCCCGGCAGCAGAGCACCTGGGCATCGAGCCGCCGGGCCAGCTCCTCCACCGTGACGCTGCGCAGCAGGGGGCTGCGGGGCATCACTCCCAACACCGCTAATCCCAGGCGCTCGATGGCAGGCACCACCTCCGCGCGGAGTAGCGGCACCTCCTCTGGGGTCACCGCATTCAGCACCACCCCGGCCAAGCGGTGGCCGAGCTGGGCCTTGGCCGCGAGCAGCGAATCGATGCTGCAACTGTCGTTCCAAGGATGGACAAGCACCACCGGGGCATCGAGCCCCTCGGCCAGCTGAACAAGGCTCAATCCATAGAGCAGACCTTCGTGGAGACTGCCGGCCGCCTCGAGCAACGCCACCCCTTCGGGGGCCGCCGCCAGCTGCTCACGCAAGGCCTCAAAGCCTGGCCCTGGCCCGATATCAGCCGCCAGCAAGCGGACGTGGGCCGTTTCGGGTGCGAGCACCTGCAGGGAAGGAAGCAACTGGCTATCCGCCAGGCCCAAGGTCTGGCCGACGAAGCGCACATCAGCATCAATCACGGCCCCGCCCCTGTCCCCAGCCGCGTCAGCGGGGTTCTGCAGGGTTGTGGCTAACGGCTTGCCAAACAAGACATTGACCCCCTGCCGGCCCAAAAGACGGGCCAAGCCCAAGACAACGGCCGACTTACCGCTGAAGGGCTCGCAGGATCCAATGAGCAAGGTAGAAGCCATGAATCAACCGTGGCAAGGACCCTTGGTTATCTAATTTAGGCCTCGCCAGCCATGGTCTGCCCCGCCATGGGCTGGCCTAAGAGCAACCAGCGCCAAAACGCCTGGGGCAGATCATCGCCCTCGCTTTGAACCAGCCAGAACACCAGTTGGTGGGCCGGCAGGGAAAAGCGATAGTGCAACTCCGGCATTGCGGGGAACAGCAACTGGCAGCGAAGCAGCTCCAGTGGCGCCGATTCCCCCTGCCACATCAGGCGATAGGGATGGGTCCTGCCGCCCTCGAGCTGGCGGGCTCCCTGCCACGACCCCTGGGCCAAAAAGCCCAGGGCCTGGAGCAGATCGCTGTGCTGGGCCATCCCGCCGCAATAGGGGGCAAACAGGGGAACCAGAGGAGCCATGTCTGCTGGAGCCTTGCCTGGGGCAGCCGTGTCAAAAGCGGTGCTACCCAGGGGGGAGAAACCCGTCACAACCATCGAATCGGGAGGCCTGATCCATGCTGGCGTCTTGGCCGAGGTTTGCCAGCACCAGCCATGACCGCGCCCACCCAACCACCAGGGGCCCCCACGGGAGCCATCCCAGGACCGATCACCGTGGCCATCACCGGAGCCAGTGGAGCCCTGGGGCAAGCCCTGCTCCAGGCCTGGCATCGCCGCGGTGCCCAGTTGATTGCCATCTCCAGCCGGGATCAGCCCTTGATCCTGCACGACCCGGATGGCGGAACCATCCCCCTGCACCAGGTGCGCTGGCAGACGGGCCAGGAGGCCGCCCTCGCCGCTGAACTGGCGCAGGTGGATGTGTTGGTGCTCAACCATGGCATCAATTCCCACCAAGACCGCAGCCCGGAGGCCACCGCCACGGCCCTCGAGGTGAATGCCCTGAGCAGCTGGCGGCTGGCGGAATTGTTTGTCCAGCAGGCGGCCGGGCGGCAGGGGCAAACGGCCCCAGAACTGTGGTTCAACACCTCGGAGGCGGAAATCCAACCGGCCGTCAGTCCGCTTTACGAAATCAGCAAACGGCTGCTGGGCCAACTCATCAGCCTGCGCTCCCTGGATTGGGCCTCAGGGGAGCGGCCGATTCGGGTGCGGCGGCTGGTGCTGGGCCCCTTCCGATCAGAGCTCAACCCCATCGGTTTGATGGGGGCCGACTTTGTGGCCAACCAGGTGCTCACCCAGGCCCACTGGGGCTGCAACCTGATCATCGTGACCCCGAACCCGCTCACCTACGTGCTGATGCCCCTCACCACCCTGGGCCGCTGGCTGTATTACTCCCTCACAAGTAGGGGGCAGGAGGTTTAAAAATCCCGAGGGATTAAAAATCGCGGGGGTTAAAAATCACGATCGGTAAGGATTTCACAGCCATCGCTGGTCACGGCGATGGTGTGCTCCCACTGGGCCGACAGGGTGCCATCGGTGGTGACCACGGTCCAGCGATCCTTGAGGGTGCGGCAGGCCTTGCTGCCGGCATTGAGGATCGGTTCCACCGCCAGGGTCATCCCGGCCCGCAGGGTCATGTTGGGCAGATCCCGGGTGCGGAAGTTGAACACGGAGGGTTCTTCGTGCAGGTTCCGGCCCACCCCATGGCCCGTGTAGTCCTCCACCACGGCATAGCCATGGGCCTCCACGTGGTCTTGCACAGCGCCGGCAATATCGAGCAGCGTGTTGCCGGCCTTGATTTTCGCGAGTCCCTTCATCAGGGATTCCTGGGCCACCCGGGTGAGTCGCTGGGCGTCTTCCGTGGCCCCTTCGCCAACGCAGAGGCTGACGCAGCTGTCGCCATGGTACCCATCAAAATAGGCCCCGGTGTCCACCTTCAACAGGTCGCCGGCATGGATCACCCGCTTACTACTGGGGATGCCATGGACGACTTCGTCGTTGATGCTGGCGCAGATACTGGCCGGGAATCCGTGATAGCCCTTGAAGCTGGGGGTTGCGCCCATCTCGCGGATGCGCTTTTCAGCGTGACGATCGAGGTCCCCGGTGGTCATGCCAGGGGCCGCCAACTCCATGATTTCCCGCAGCACGGTGGCCACAATGCGGCTGGCTTTGCGCATCGTTTCCAGCTCGCGGGCTGATTTGACCTCTACGCCCCTACGGCCTTTCTGGATCCTGGGACCGGTTTCGATCACCACTGAACTGCCGCCCTGGGGCTTGGCCCCTTTGGTGCTGGCCAGGAGGTCGGCGAAAAGATTCATGCAAACGCCAGGGCAAAAAGCTGTCCAGCCAACCTGGTTTTGCACCAGGCTGGATTTCCATAGAGATTCAAGCTACCAACAGGCGGCGCACTGTGGGGCGGGGGTAGACCCATCGGGGCGACGTCGGGGCTAGGGCCCCTTCACTTTCCCAGCGCCTGCGGCAAGCCCAGGCGCTGATCACCTTGGATGGTTTTGCACGAGGGCGAGTGGCTCAACCCGTGGTGGGTCCCCGGTGCACAACCCTCTACGTGCTGACCCATCGGGCAGGCCTGGCCTTGAAGCTGACCACTGGAGCGGAGGCTGACACCCGAGCCGGTACACTGGCGGTTTGGTCAGGCGTGGCGGAGCTGTGATGGCATCGGATTCAAAGGACATGACAGCAGAAGACGTCAACGAAGAGCAGGTGAGCGCACCCTCTGGGGCCCCTGCCGCGACTGCGGTCCAGGAGAAGCCCGCCAAGGCCGCCGCAGGCGTCACCACCGGCAAGCTGAGCGCCTACGCGTTGATTCGCTCCTTCGAAGCAGAGCAACTCAAGAGCGATCTGCCAGAGATATATGTGGGCGACACGGTCAAAGTGGGTGTGCGCATCCGTGAAGGCAGCAAGGAGCGGGTGCAGCCCTACGAGGGCGTGGTGATTGCCAAGCGCCACGGCGGCCTCAACGAGACCATCACCGTGCGCCGCATCTTCCAAGGCATCGGTGTGGAGCGGGTTTTCATGCTCCACAGCCCCCAGGTTGCCTCCGTGAAAGTGGAGCGCCGCGGTAAGGTGCGTAGGGCGAAGCTTTTCTATTTGCGTGATCGGGTGGGTAAAGCCACTCGAGTCAAGCAACGCTTCGACCGCTGAGGATCTTTCTCAACAGATCTTCCCTCTCGTTTACGGGGGCGTCGGCATTGCGCCGTTAGTTCAGTTGGTAGAACGCAGGTCTCCAAAACCTGATGTCGGGGGTTCAAGTCCTCCACGGCGCGTTCGATGTCCCCACTTGCAGTTTCGTGGTTCCGAACATGGAGTTGGATCTACAACCCGGCGATGTGGTCAAGGTGCTCGAATCAGCCGCTCTCGGCTGGGTTCGGGCCCGTGTCATCCGGGTTAAATCCGGGGGCCGTGTGGTTGTTCAAAGTGATCAAGGTCGTGAGTTCACGGCCAGGGGCAATCAAGTTCGCTTGATTGAACCGGCAGGCTTCCGTCCCTAGGACAAGCCATCCGTTCGACGGTTCCAACGGCTCCAACCGGTTGACGATGGGACCTTCGATCACGGATACTCTTTAAGTCGCATCAGCGACGGCCTGAGGTCGCGATTCTCTGAAATCGCGAAACCTCTCCAGTTGCTTCAATCAAGCAGCCTGGAAATTCAAAGTCTGGGACTGTAGTTCAACCGGTTAGAGCACCGCCCTGTCACGGCGGAAGTTGCGGGTTCGAATCCCGTCAGTCCCGTTTCATTTCATCCCTTCAACTTGGAGGGTTCCTTGGTGAGCTCAGCGCAAACGGGTTCTTCGGCCGTCCGCGTGCGCCTGGCACCAAGTCCCACCGGAACCCTGCACATCGGCACGGCCCGAACAGCAGTCTTCAACTGGCTGTTTGCCCGCCACCAGGGTGGCAAGTTTTTATTGCGGATCGAAGATACCGATCGGGAACGTTCCAAGCCCGAATACACCGACAACATCCTCGAGGGCTTGCGCTGGCTTGGCCTCGATTGGGATGAAGAGCCCGTTATCCAAAGCGCTCGCATCGCGACCCACCGGGAAGCCATCCAAGAGCTCCTGGATTCAGGCCATGCCTACCGCTGCTATGCCACGGAAGCCGAACTCACCGCCATGCGGGAGCTCCAGGCCGCCACCAAACAGGCCCCGCGCTACGACAACCGCCACCGCAACCTCACCCCTGAGCAGCAAGCAGCCTTGATCGCCGAAGGCCGGGAGGCCACGGTGCGCTTCCGCATCGACGATGGCGCCACCATCACCTGGAACGACCTCGTCCGCGGCCCCATGCGTTGGGCAGGCGCCGATCTGGGCGGCGACATGGTGATCGCCAGGAGGGCCCCCGCCGATCAAATCGGTGATCCGCTCTACAACCTCGTGGTAGTCGTTGATGACGCCGCCATGGCCATCACCCATGTGATTCGCGGCGAAGACCACATCGCCAATACGGCCAAGCAATTGCTGCTTTACGCGGCCCTGGGCGCCGAGGTTCCTGTGTTTGCCCACACCCCCCTGATCCTCAACAAGGAGGGCAAAAAGCTCTCCAAGCGCGATGGGGTGACCTCCATCGGCGACTTCCAAGCCATGGGCTATGCAGCCGAGGCCCTGGCCAACTACATGACCCTGCTGGGTTGGTCGCCGCCGGAGGGCATGGACGAGCGCTTCTCCCTCGAGCAAGCTGCGGCCGTCTTTGGCTTCGAGCGGGTCAATAAGGCAGGGGCCCGATTCGATTGGGACAAGCTCAATTGGCTGAACGGCCAGGTGCTCCACGGGCAGGGTCCCGCTGCGTTGCGCGACCAACTGCGACCCCTGTGGATCGCCAAAGGTTGGGGTGGGGCGGCCCCCAATCCCATGCACGCCGATGGGGCTTGGCAAGCGGATCTCTGCGAGCTGATTGGTCCATCCCTCACCCTGCTGGCGGATGGGGTCGAGCAGGCCGAACCCTTCTTCACCTGCCCGCCCCTTAACGAAGCCGCCCAGGCCCAAGTGGTCAGTGACGGTGCCCAAGCGGCCCTGGCCGCCGTGCTGTCGCAGCTCAATGCTGGGCCGATGGGCGCCGATCAAGCCCAGGCGCTACTGGGGCAAGCAGCCACGGCTGCCGGTGTCAAAAAAGGCGTGATCATGAAGAGCCTGCGCGCCGCCCTGCTGGGCAGCCTCCAAGGCCCCGACCTCCTCGCCACCTGGTTGCTGCTACACCGCAGTGGCGAGGACAGGGCCCGCATCCAGCGCACCCTCCAGGGGGGATCTCTCTAGCTACTCGGGCTGCACCAGCCCCAGACGCTTGGCAAGGGCGGGGGCGGTGAAGCCCTGAATTCCCACGGTGAGAAGGATGGTGAGGAACACCAAGCCCTTCAAGGCACCGGCACCAGCGAGACCAGCCTCCTGGAGCTGGATGGCAAACAGACTGGCCACCGCTGCGGTCACGATCCCACGGAAGACCATCAAGGCCAAGACACAGACCATCCCACCCCAACCCAAGGGGCTCAGCTCACCCCAGGACAGATCCGCTGCCAGCAGGGGAAACAGCACGGTGATGGCCAACTGGGCCAAGGTACCGGCAAGCAACGCCTCTCCCCAAAGCAACTCCATCTGGTCAAGCGTCGAGGGAGCCGTAGAGGGGTTCGACCCGGATGCCGATCACAGCACTCGGACGCACCACCAAATACTCTCCCTCAAGATCGCCCATCGGCACATTCACAAAGGGGTCGGCTGCGAGAGAGGGGGAGGCGGGAGATGGCGAAGAGGCCGCGGTCAGAACCCCGCCGTACCACTGCTGGAAAGCTTCCAGGGTTTTGAAGTGGGCGATTTCGCTCTGTCCACCACTGAGATGCAGATGCACGGCGTAGCGCCGGGGGGTGCGGGCCATGGCAGGGGTTAGCCCAGGGGGCCTTTGCTCCCCTCAGGATGCCGGATCACTCAAACCAGTTCACGCAACGTCGATGGGCAATAACGGCCCGCCCAACCTGCTCTGGCAGGCTGGGCCCACCCCAATTGATCCAGGGCCGAAGGGCTTGCCATGTCAGCACAAAAGCCCTTGCTGCTACTGGTCGACGGCCATTCCCTCGCCTTTCGGAGTTTTTACGCGTTTTCCAAAGGCGGTGAAGGGGGCCTAAGCACCAAGGAGGGCGTACCCACTTCGGTCACCTATGGCTTCCTCAAAGCCCTGCTCGACACCTGCAAGGGCCTGGCCCCCCAAGGGGTGGTGATTGCCTTTGACACGGCAGAGCCCACCTTCCGGCACGTGGCCGACGAGGCTTACAAGGCCCACCGCGACACAGCCCCCGAGCACTTCTTTGCGGACCTCGCCAACCTGCAAACCATCCTCGAGGACTCCCTCGACATTCCCCTCTGCATGGCGCCGGGCTACGAGGCCGATGACGTGCTCGGCACCCTGGCCAACAGGGCTGCCAACCGGGGTTGGCGGGTGCGGATCCTCTCCGGTGACCGGGATCTGTTTCAGCTGGTCGACGACCACCGCGATATCTCCGTGCTGTACATGGGTGGTGGTCCCTACGCCAAAAACAGCGGGCCCACGGAAATTTGCCGCGACGGAGTGATCGCCAAGCTCGGTGTCACCCCGGAAGAGGTGGTCGACCTCAAAGCGCTCACTGGCGATTCCTCCGACAACATCCCCGGCGTCAAGGGCGTGGGTCCTAAGACCGCCATCAGCCTGCTCCAATCCTTCGAACACGTGGATGGCATCTATGCCGCCCTCGATGGCCTTGATGGCCCTAAGGCCAGCAATGGCCCCCTCAAAGGGGCCTTGATCGACAAGCTGCGCGCCGACAAGGAGAACGCCTACCGCTCCCGGATGTTGGCCGAGATCCTGATCGATATCCCCCTCCCCAGGGAGCCGCGGCTGGAACTCGGTGGTGTCAAAGCCGAAGCCCTCGCCGGCAGCCTCGAGGAGCTCGAGCTCTTCAGCCTGGTGCGCCAGGTGCCCAATTTCGCCACGATTTTTTCCACCCATCCCCCGGATCTTTCCGGACTTCAAGCGGCCCAGGCAACTCAAGCTTCAGCAGCCTCAAGCCCAATCCCTGCCAATCCAACGGCTGCCAATCCACCAGCCCCCAATTCCCCAGGGACTGATTCGGCAGGGACTGATTCGGCAGCCACCCATCCCGCCGCAGGCCAACCAAGCCTCGAGCCCCAGCTAATCAGCAGCACCGCTGAGCTCGTGGCCCTGGTGGGGCGGTTGATGGCCGCCACCGATGCAGCCCATCCCATCGCCCTCGACACCGAAACCACCGATCTCAATCCGTTCAAAGCTGAGCTGGTGGGCCTGGGTTTCTGCTGGGGGCCAGGGCCATCGGATCTGGCCTATCTGCCGCTTGGCCACCACCCCCCCATGGCAGCGGATCTGCTCAGTGCGGCTCCGGCAGCCCCACCCCAACTTCCCTTGGCAGTGGTGGTGGAAGCCCTGGCCCCCTGGTTGACCAGCCCAAACCACCCCAAAAGCCTGCAAAACGCCAAGTACGACCGGTTGATCCTGTTGCGCCATGGCCTGGCCCTCGGCGGCGTGGTGATGGACACCCTGCTGGCCGATTACCTGCGCGATGCCAACGCCAAACACGGCCTCGAGGCCATGGCGGAGCGCAACTTTGGCTTTACCCCCACCAGCTTCAGCGAGCTGGTAGCCAAGGGTGCCAACTTCGCCTCGGTGCCGATCGAGGTTGCGGCCCTCTATTGCGGCATGGACGTGCACCTCACCTGGAGGCTCGGCCAGCTGTTGGGCCAGCAACTCCAGGACCTCGGCGCAGCTTTGACGCCCCTGCTGCGGGAGGTGGAGCTGCCGCTGGAGCCGGTGCTGGCAGCCATGGAAGCCAGCGGCATCCGCATCGACATCGCCTACCTCCAGGAGCTCTCAGCCGAATTGCTTGCCACCCTCACCAGCCTGGAAGCCCAAGCCAAAGAGGCCGCCGGCAGCGATTTCAACCTGGCCTCCCCCAAGCAACTGGGTGAATTGCTGTTCGACACCCTGGGGTTGGATCGCAAAAAATCGCGCAAAACCAAGACGGGCTGGAGCACCGATGCCGCCGTGCTCGAGAAGCTGGAGGCCGACCATCCGGTGGTGCCCTTGGTGCTGGAGCACCGCACCCTGAGCAAGTTAAAGAGCACCTATGTGGATGCCCTACCCGCCCTGGTCGAACCGGAAACGGGGCGGGTGCACACCGATTTCAACCAGGCTGTCACCGCCACCGGCCGGCTCTCCAGCAGCAACCCAAACCTGCAAAACATCCCGATTCGCACGGTGTTTTCCCGCCGGATTCGCAAAGCCTTTTTGCCCCAGGAAGGTTGGCACCTGATCAGCGCCGACTACTCCCAAATCGAGCTGCGCATCCTCACCCACCTTTCGGGAGAAGAGGTGCTCGTAAACGCCTACCAACAAGGAGACGATGTGCATGCCCTAACCGCCCGCCTGCTGCTGGAAAAAGAGGACATCACTCCCGATGAGCGGCGGCTGGGCAAGACCATCAATTTCGGTGTGATCTACGGCATGGGTGCCCAGCGCTTTGCCCGCGAAACCGGAGTGGGCCAGGCCCAGGCCAAGGAGTTTTTAAGTAAATACAAGCAGCGCTACCCCAAGGTGTTTGCCTTCCTGGAGCTGCAAGAACGGCTGGCCCTCAGCAAGGGCTATGTGGAGACGATCCTGGGCAGGCGGCGGCCCTTCCCCTTTGATCCCAATGGCTTGGGTCGCCTCAGGGGCAAAGATCCCCTCGCCATCGACCTCGAGGTGGCCCGCCGGGGGGGCATGGAGGCCCAGCAACTGCGCGCCGCGGCCAACGCCCCCATCCAGGGATCCTCTGCCGACATCATCAAAGTGGCCATGGTGCAGTTGCACCACAAGCTGGAAAGCAGCGGCCTGGCCTCCAGGCTGCTGCTCCAGGTGCACGACGAACTGGTGCTCGAAGCCGCCCCCGAGGCCCTGGATGCGGTGGTCACCCTGACCCGTGAAACCATGGAAAACGCCATCAAACTCTCCGTGCCTCTTGTGGTGGAAACCGGGGTGGGCCCGAACTGGATGGAAGCGAAATGACAGCAGCCCCCATGGCCCTTCAGCTCACCAACACCCTCACCGGCCGCACCGAAACCTTTGAGCCGCTGGAGCCCGGCAAGGTGAGCATCTACTGCTGCGGGGTGACGGTCTACGACCTCTGCCACCTGGGCCATGCCCGCAGCTACATCGCCTGGGACGTGCTGCGCCGCCACCTGATCTGGAGTGGTTACCAGGTGACGTTCGTGCAGAACTACACCGACATCGATGACAAGATCCTGAACCGCGCCGCCGCCGAGGGCAGCTCCATGGAGGCGGTGAGTGAGCGCAATATCAAGGCCTTCGTGGCCGACATGGCGTCGCTCAATGTCCTGCCGGCCGATCGCATGCCCCGGGCCACCCAAAGCCTGGATGGGATCCGCGCCTTGATCAGCGAGCTGGAAGCCAAAGGCGCCGCCTACTCCGCCGACGGGGATGTCTATTTCGCCGTGATGAAGCACGCCGGCTACGGCAAACTTTCCGGCCGCGATCTCGCCGAACAGCAGTCCAATGCCGATGGTCGGGTCGCCGATGTCGAAGGGGCGCGCAAACAGCACCCCTTTGATTTCGCCCTCTGGAAGGGAGCCAAGCCCGGTGAACCCAGCTTCCCCTCCCCCTGGGGGGCGGGCCGGCCTGGCTGGCACATCGAATGTTCCGCCATGGTGCGCGCCGAGCTCGGCGACACCATCGACATCCACCTGGGCGGAGCCGACCTGATCTTTCCCCACCACGAGAACGAAATCGCCCAATCGGAAGCGGCTAGCGGCCACGAGCTCGCCCGCTATTGGCTGCACAACGGCATGGTGAACGTGGGCGGCCAGAAAATGAGCAAGTCGCTCGGCAACTTCACCACGATTCGGGCCCTGGTGGAGAGCGGTGTTTCAGCCATGACCCTGCGGCTGTTCGTGCTGCAGGCCCACTACCGCAAACCCCTCGATTTCACCCCCGAGGCCCTCGACGCCGCGGCCACCGGCTGGAAGGGGCTCAACGCCGCCCTGAAGTTGACGGCTGCCACGGGCACGGTCCCCCAGAACGCCAACGAACCCCATCCGGAGATTCCCCAGGTAGGGGCCGTCCCTTGGGCCGATGCCCGCAGCCGTTTTGCGGTGGCCCTCAACGACGACCTCAACACCTCCGCCGCCCTGGCGGTGCTGTTTGAGCTGGCCAAGCCCCTGCGCGCGTTGGCCAACCGCATCGAGCGGGGCGATCCAGCCGCCGAAGCCGAGGCCCACCAAAGCGAGCTTGTCGCCCGCTGCCACCTGTTGCAGGAACTCGCCGGGGTCCTGGGACTGAAAATCGAAACGGAGCCCGCCAAAGCAGGGGCCGGAGCGAACGGCCATCCCGGAGCGGGCGACGCTGAGATCCAGGCCCAGATCGAAGAGCGGCTTGCCGCCAAGGCCGCCAAAAACTTCCAGGAGGCCGACCGCATCCGCGAGGCACTCAAAGCCCAAGGCATCGAACTGATCGACAAAAGCGGCGGACTCACCGACTGGATACGGGCTTAATCCACTGGATGCCCCTCCAATCAATCGTCCGTAGGGGCGGGCGGTGCCTGCTTGCCCTTCATGATCCCCTGGATTTTGCGGATCCGCTCCAAGGTGGTTTGCCACACCTCGAGCTGAAAGGCCCGATCCTTGGCCCCCGCAGCTACCGCCTGCCGGCAATCGCCCACCAGGGCATCGAGGTCCTGGCCCTGCTCAAAGGCATCCCAAAGCTCCCGCTCGAGCTTGGCCCGTTCGATGAAATTCCAGCGCTGCAAAAAACCGGGCAGATCAGCCATGGGGTACCAGGACCGAACGCGGCCCATCGGGGTGGTCCCATGGTGCCGGGCAGCGCAGCCGCAGGGGTTTGCCCGTGGCCGGATGGCGAAACCGCAGGCCCCAGGCATGCAGCTTGAGGCGATCGGCCCCCGGTGCCGCGCCTTCTGCCAGATCTGGCGTCGAGCCGTAGATCGGATCCCCCAGGATCGGATGGCCGATCAGCTCGAGATGGACCCGCAATTGGTGGGAGCGGCCGGTGCGGGGCACGAGAAGAAGCCGGGCGATCGGCCGGCCCTGGCCATCCCAGCGCCGCTGCAGCACGCGCCAATGGGTGATGGCCGGCCTGCCGCCTTGGTCCACGGGCAGCGGGCCATAGCGGGGCGGGCGGGTGCCGATCCGGGCCAGGGGCCGATCGATCAGGCCGCCCTGGGACCAGGGGTGACCGGCCACCTCGGCCCCATAGGCCTTGTGGATCGCCCGGGCCGCAAACAGGCCACTGAGCTGGCGGTGGACCAGGGGGGTGAAGGCCAGCAGCAGCAAGCCCGAGGTGTCGCGATCGAGCCGGTGCACCAGGCGCAGCTGCGGCCAGCGCTGCTGGACCCGGGTGATGAGGGAATCGGCCAAATCCGGCCCCAAACCGGGTTGGCTCAAAAGCCCGGAGGGCTTGTCAAAGGCCGCCAACCAGGGATCGCGGTAGAGAAGACGGGGTTCCAGATCCACAGGGCCAATCCAGCGGGCAGGGGCAATGGGAAACTGGAGCTGCGCAACCTACAGGGGCCCCAGCCGTGAAAGCCATCAGCGTGCTGGGATCCACCGGTTCGATCGGCACCCAAACCCTCGAGATCGTGGAGGATTTCCCCGATCGCTTCAAGGTGGTGGCCCTCACGGCAGGGCGCAACCTCGAGCTGCTGATTCAACAGATTCAGCGCCACGCCCCCGAGGTGGTAGCCCTGGCCGATGCCGAGCTGGTGGCCAGCCTGAAGGCCCGGCTCAACGCCCTCGAGCCCACCCAGCGCCCGGCCAAGCTGCCCGAAATCCTGGGCGGCCCCGACGGCATCTGCGTGGCGGCGGCCTGGCCCAGCGCCGATCTGGTGGTGACCGGGATCGTCGGTTGCGCCGGCCTGCTGCCCACCCTGGCTGCGGTGCGCGCCGGCAAGGATCTGGCCCTGGCCAACAAGGAGACCCTGATCGCTGCGGGCCCGGTGGTGTTGCCGGAGTTGGCCAAGAGCGGTTCGCGGCTGTTGCCAGCCGATTCCGAACACTCGGCCATCTTCCAGTGCCTGCAGGGCACACCCTGGGCCGACACCGCCCACCTCTCCACGGGCATTCCCACCCCGGGGCTGCGCCGCATCCAGCTCACCGCCTCGGGCGGCGCCTTCCGCGATTGGGACGCGGCGGATCTTGTGAAGGCCACCGTGGCCGATGCCACCAGCCATCCCAACTGGAGCATGGGCAAAAAGATCACTGTGGACAGTGCCAGCCTGATGAACAAGGGGCTCGAAGTGATCGAAGCCCACTACCTCTTCGGCCTGGATTACGACCACATCGAGATCGTGATCCACCCCCAATCGATCATCCATTCGATGGTGGAGTTGGCCGATTCTTCAGTGCTAGCCCAGCTGGGATGGCCCGACATGAAGCTGCCGATCCTCTATTGCATGAGCTGGCCGGAGCGGCTGGAAACCCCTTGGCGACGCTTGGATCTCACCGAAGTGGGCCAACTCAGCTTCCGCAAGCCCGAGCCCAGCAAATATCCCTGCATGCAACTGGCCTACGCCGCCGGAAGGGCTGGCGGCACCATGCCAGCGGTGATGAACGCCGCCAACGAGCAGGCCGTGGCCCTCTTCCTCGAGGACCAGGTGCATTTCCTCGACATCCCCAGGCTGATCGAACGGGTGTGTGATCGCCACCGGGTGGATCTCACCAGCAACCCCTCCCTGGACGACGTCCTCGCCATCGACGCCTGGGCCCGTCAGGCGGTGCAGGAAGCTGCAGCCCAAACGGTGTGATCACCGGTGTGATCGCCCATCACCTGCTGCTCTGCGCCACCCCCAGTCAGGCCCTCTGCTGCCCTGATCCCAGCCTTGGCCTGGCCAGCTGGGAAACCCTGAAGCGCCTGGTGCGGGAGTTGGGCCTGGAGAAGCCCGATCGCCCAGGCGGTGTGGTGCTGCGCACCAAGGCCGACTGCCTGCGCATCTGCACGGCGGGCCCGGTGCTGCTGATCTGGCCGGAGGGCATTGTCTATGGCGGCGTTACGGCGGAGCGGATCGAGCGGATCGTGCACGAGCACGTGATGGGCGGCCATCCGATCGAGCCCTGGATCGTGCAACGGCTGCCGTTTCAAGGTTTTGGCCAACCACCAGGGCCTTAGGCCACCAGAGCGCTGAGCCACTGGACCGCCTGCGCATCACTCCAGGAGCCCAGCGGCCCATCCCCCACCCCATGGAAACCGTTGTGGCCGCCCTTGGCTGGGATGCAAACCTCCAGGCCCCTTTGGTGCCCCCCATTCAGCCCTGGAGTCAGCCCTGCTACGAGCTGGTGGAGGGCATCCACGGGCACCCAGGGGTCGTCGGCGGCATGCAGCAGCAACAGCGGAGCCCGGGAGGGCGATTGGTCGTTGAGCAGGCTGGCCAGCGGACTGGCTCCGGCGTAGTAGTGATCCACCGAGCCATAGCCCCAGCGGGGCGCGGTGATCGCCGCATCGAAGGCGCGAATCGTTGTTGGCCCGCCGCCCAGCAGCAAGGCCTGGCGCTCCTGGCTGGTTACGCCAAAGGGATCGGCGAGGGTTTGGACCACCAGGCGCTTGAGCAACCAGCGTTGGTAGAACCAATTGCGGGGCCGCCCAATGGCCTGGGAACAGGCGGCGAGATCCAGGGGGCTGCTCGCCGTGACCAGGCCATCGAGGGCCTGGGGTTGCTCGCGCAACAGGTTGAGCAGCATCGTGCCCCCCAGCGACAGCCCCACCCCCAAGAGCGGCAGGGAGCCGGCCATGGCCCGCGCCTTCGCCACCACGGGCAGCAAATCAGCATTGCAACTGGCCGCATAGGTGCCGGCCGCCAGGGCCCGGCCTAGCCCGGCGCCCCGCAAATTGAGGCGCAGCACCGCAAAACCGGCCTGTTGCAGGCCCAGGGCTTGGCGGCGCACCCCCTCCCGGGCACTGCTGCCGCCCAGCCCATGCACCACCAGTACCAGCCCCTTGACCTGGCCTGTAGAGGGCGGATCATGCAGCGCCACGAGGCGCCCACCCCGTCCAGGCGCCCCAGGCCCCGAGAAGCTCGGCTCAAGATCAATGGTGATCGGTTCGCCCCGATCGGCGGGCAGGGGCAGCGGGCGGATGGTGTCCCGCAGGGTTTGGAGATCGGGCCCAAGCCAAGGCCAGCGCTCCTGAAACGAGGTTGCAGATCGCACCATCGCCACCGATTCAAACCCTCGAGCCAGCCACCTTCGCACCCCTGGCTGGTCACAATGCACCAATGGCTCCCCTTTCCTTTGACCTCGGCTTGGGTGTAGCCAAGCGCCAGGCGCTGCCGGCGCTGCGCTTGCAACCCAGACAGTGGCAGAGCCAATTGGTCCAGCTGTTGCGGGCGCGCCTGGGCCAACAAGCCACCGATCGGAACGGCGCAGATGTGTTGATTCATGCCGGCCCCGGGGCCGGCAAAACCCTGGGAGCCCTGTTCAGCTTCCACAAGCTGCACCAGGAACAGCGGCTGGATCGCTTTGTGGTGTTTTGCCACCGCAACTCGATTGCCAACCAGTGGCACCAGGCCGCCGAGCGCCTCGGCCTGCGCCTGCTCCCCTGGGATCCGGAGCTGGGGCTTGGGGCCCTCCCCAAAAACGACGACTGGCATGGCCTGCTGCTCAGTTACCAGAGCGCGGGCCGCCATCGCCAACAGCTGCAGCAGGAACTGCCCAAGGCAGGGATTGGCCGCTGGATGGCCATTGCCGATGAGGTGCACCACCTGGGCCTGGACCCCGACGAACCGGAGGCCGCAGCCTGGGGCCATGCCTTCAGCCACCTCACCGCAGGCGCCCAGCTGCGCCTAGGCCTCACCGGCACCCCGTTTAGGGCCGACAACCTGGCCTTTTGCGCCGCCAGGCGGGTGAGGGTGCGCGAAGGCCAGCAGATCATTGAGCGCATCGCCCCCGACCTGAGCGTCGAACCACGCCAGCTGATTGCCGCAGGGGATGTGCGCCCCCTTGAATTTCGTTTCCAGGACGGCTGGGTGGAACATGGCCGCCGCCACGAACCGGGTGCCACCGAAACCTCCCCCCTCTCGGCGGAAAGCCGGGAAAGCTGGCGCTCCCGCAACCTGCGCCGGGCGATTCGTCTCGGCGACAGCAGCAGCATCGCCCTACGGCTGCTGCTCAATGCCCGGCGGCGGCTGGAACGGGTTCGCAGGGTCCATCCCGAGGCTGGCGGCCTGGTGATCGCCCGCGACATCGCCCATGCCCGCCAACTCACGGCCCTGCTCGCCGAAGAGGGCGATCGCGTGCAACTGGTGCACTCCCAAGACCCCGATGCCGCCACCCGGCTGCTGGCCTTTCAAGCGGGTGAAGGCGATTGGCTGGTGAGCATCGACATGTGCTCCGAAGGCTTCGACGCCCCGCGCCTGCGGGTGGTGGCTTACCTCACCACCGTGGTGACGCGCAGTCGTTTTGTTCAGGCGATCACCCGCGCCGTGCGCATGGACAGCACCCGCGCCTCGATCGAAGCCATCCCCAGGGACGCCTCCTACGTCTTTGCACCAGCCGACCCGCTGCTGATCAGCTACGCCCGCAACTGGTCCCTGAGCGAGCCCTACCTGGTGAGGCCCAAGGTGGTTGCCGCCGATAGGGCCCTGGGCGGGGCGGGGGGAGCCAGCGGCCTTCCCCTGGAAGCGATCCAGGAACAACTTGGCGCCATCATCCGGATGGGTGGGCCAGAATTACCAGTAGTTCCGCGGCAGATTGCATAACGATCCACTGCAGATTGCAGCGATTTCAGCAAACACAGTGCCGCAAATTTGCGACGTTGTGTCAACCGATACCCCCACACGGCCAACGGCCAGGCAGCGTGGTTCCAACCAAAGGGGGATACGGACAGATGGATGCTTCCGTCGAACGCCGACTCACCGTTGCTGTCAGCTGGGCCCTCGCCCGGGCAGCCACCCTCGATACCCTCGAGCATTTCGAGGAAAGCTATGCCCTCAACGAAGAGTTTCGGGAGTGGCTGCTGTGCCTGGAGGAACGCCCAGACCTCCTCGAAGCCACCGTGTTGATGGTGCCCAAAAACCTCAGACGTAGCTCCCGGGTTGAAGGCGATGGTCTCCTGGAAATCTGAAGCCGCAAGACATCCAATCAGCCAGGAGTTCAAGCCGGCCTGGGTTCAGGCCAAATCCAAATAAAATCGGAAGAAACTCTAAACAACCTCCGAATTAAATCCCGGTTAAAGCCAAATCAAAGCCGGACCTTTGGCCTGGGCATGCCGCGCCAAGCCAATCACCGCCGCGCCCAACCAAAGGCCGAAGCCGCTCCCCTACACTCAACTCATAGTCAATCCGCTTAAGCCGTGAGCGCAGGTCGCCCCCCCGTTGAAAACCTGGTCATCGTTGGCTCCGGCCCCGCGGGGTACACCGCAGCCATCTACGCCGCCCGGGCCAACCTCAACCCCCTGCTGATCACCGGATTCCAGGACGGTGGCATCCCGGGCGGTCAACTGATGACCACCACCGACGTGGAAAACTTCCCCGGCTTTCCAGACGGGGTGCTGGGGCCAGTTCTGATGGACAAGATGAAGGCCCAAGCCGTGCGCTGGGGCAGCCACCTGGTAGAAGCCGATGCCGATCGCATCGACCTTTCGACTCGCCCCTTTCGGATCCAGGCCGACGGCGAGACCTTCCACACCCAAGCCCTGATCATCGCCACCGGCGCCAGGGCCAACCGGCTGAACCTGCCCAGCGAGCAGCGGTTCTGGAGCCGGGGCATCAGTGCCTGCGCCATCTGCGATGGCGCCACACCCCAATTTCGAGGCGAGGACTTGGCGGTGGTGGGGGGCGGAGACTCCGCCTGCGAAGAGGCCGTGTATCTCACCAAGTACGGCAGCCGGGTCCACCTGATCGTGCGGGGCAGCCGCCTGCGGGCCAGTGGCGCCATGGCCGACCGGGTGCTGACCAACCCGAACATCACCGTGCATTGGAACCGCCAACTGATCGATGTGTCAGGAGACGACTGGCTTGCCAGCCTCAGCCTGCGGGATGCCGCAGGCCCTGAAGCGGCTGGCGCCATCGAAACCCTCAGCGTGCGCGGCCTCTTCTACGCGATTGGCCACACCCCTAACACCCACCTGGTGCAAGGCCAGCTCGAGCTCGATTCCCACGGCTACGTGGTGACCAAGCCCGGCAGGCCCGAAACCAGCCAGGAGGGGGTCTATGCCGCTGGCGACGTGGCCGATGCCGAATGGCGTCAAGGGGTCACGGCGGCCGGTAGCGGTTGCCAGGCCGCCCTGGCGGCCGAACGCTGGCTCAGCCACCACGACCTGGCTGTCACCGTGAGCCACAACCCGGTGGACCCCAAGCCCAGCGGCGAACCCGTGGCCACGGCCGAAAGCGACGCCGAGAATTTCGAGGCCGATGGCCTCTGGCAGAAGGGCAGCTATGCCCTCCGCAAGCTGTATCACGACAGCCCAAGGCCCGTCTTGGTGGTGTACACCTCACCCAGCTGCGGCCCCTGCCATGTGCTGAAGCCCCAGCTCAAGCGGATCCTGGATGAATTGGGCGGTGCCGCCCAGGGGGTGGAGATCAACATCGAAGCCGATCCCGAGATTGCCCAGCAGGCGGGGGTCACAGGCACACCCACGGTTCAGCTGTTCTTCCAGAAGGAGCTGAAACAGACCTTCCGCGGCGTCAAACAACGCAGCGAATTCAAGGCCGCCCTTGAAGCGCTCTTGAACCCAGGCCTGCTGCCCTAGCGGCGACGCGGACCACCCGGGCGGTTGCCGCCTGGGCGAGGACCGGCTGCGGCGTTGCGTTCCCGGTAGGTGATGCGACCGCGGGTGAGGTCGTAAGGGCTGATCTCCACGAGCACCTTGTCGCCGGCCAGGAGTTTGATTCGAAACTTGGTGAGCTTGCCGGCTGCGCGGCACAGGCACTGGTGACCGGCTGGCTGCTCCAGGGTGACCAGGTAAAACCCGTTCCCCTGCTCCTTTTCAATCACACCGGAAGTCTCAATCATGCAGCTGGGCGCTCAGAAGGGTCAATCGCTGGATCCACCTTAATTGCCGCCCGCCGGGGGATAGGGTCGCAGCGTTGGTCCCCGGACCGCGCCCCCAAGCCATCCAACCCATGATCCTCCCTCCGATTGCCTTGGATCTGGGACTGCTGCTGATCTCCATCGGCGCGGTCAACCTTTGGAAAGCCCGCAAATCCTGAAGAGGGTTCCTGACCACCCTGCTCTTCCACAAGCCCTACGGGGTGCTGAGCCAGTTCACACCGGAAGCGGGCAGCCGCTGGCGCTGCCTGGCCGATTTCATTGCGGTGCCGGAGGTCTATGCGGCCGGCCGCCTGGATGCCGACAGCGAAGGGCTGCTGCTACTCACCAGCAACGGCAGGTTGCAACAACGGCTCACCGACCCGGGCTTTGGCCATTGGCGCCGCTATTGGGCCCAGGTTGAAGGAGATGCTGCCAGCCAGCCCCAGGCCATCCGCCAACTCGAAACCGGCTTGCTGATCCAGGGGCAGCCCACCTTGGCGGCCCAAGCCTGCGTGATTGGCAACCCCAAAATTCCCGATCGGGATCCACCGATTCGCCAGAGGGCCTCGATTCCCACCAGCTGGCTTCAGATCGAGCTGCGGGAAGGCCGCAACCGGCAGGTGCGGCGCATGACAGCGGCCGTAGGGCTACCGACCCTTCGGCTGGTGCGGGTCGCGATTGATTTGATGGATGGCGAAGAGCCCCTCAACCTCAATGGCCTCAGCCCAGGCTGCTGGCGCCCGGTCAACGCCAACGAAGAGCAGCGGGTCCTGCGGCTGCTGCACACGCTCGGACGGGGTGGTCGGGCTGGGGGCTGGAAATCAGGCCGCTTCTAAAACGTTAAAACTTGACATTTAAACCTACCCAGCCGCCAGTGCCGTACTGCAGGCCACTACCAGCTGCTAAATCACCTCTGATTTTCAGGGCAACAGCACGCGATAGATCGAGAGACACACCAGCTGAGATCGCA
>CALSBG010000016.1:0-70347 GCA_943373125.1 Synechococcus sp. UW140 | reverse complement strand
GCGCTCCGTTCAGGGTGAGCACGTTGAGGATCGTGTCGCTGGGATAGGCGCTGGGCCAAAGGGCGAGCATGTCTTCCTGGCCCACCCGGGCTCCCAGGGTGGCGGTGAACTGCTTGCCAATCGGGACCTGGTAGTAGAGCTTGTCGATGTCCGCAGCACCGTGCGCAGCAGGTCGTTAGTGAACGACACCTGGGAGCCGGCGGGAGTGTGACTCACTCCGCCCACCACCATGGTTGCCAGACCCGAAAGCTTGGTGATGCTGGTGACCTGCCCATCGGCCGAGCTAGCTTCTTGCCAGCGGCATCAGAACCCGAGCCACCTGGAAGGTTCGGGCCCAGGGCAATCGCATCGTCCCTGGCAACGGACGGAAAACGATGGGATTGCGGCTAATTCACCATCAATGGATAGGGCTTTCAAGCCTTGGGTTGCCGGCCCAGGGCCAGGCCGGCGAGGGCCAGCACCAGGAGCAAGGGACCTTCGCCAAACCGGTCGTAGGGAGTGAGGGTCTCAAGCTGGGGAACGGTGAACAGCCCAGTAGCCGGCCGACCCGCAGGCAACTGTTGCTCAACCTCGCCGCGGGAACCCACCAGGACGCTGGGGCCCGTATTGGCCGCGCTCACCACCGCCCGACCCGTTTCAATCGCGCGCAGCTGGGCGAGGGCCACAAATTGACGTTGCAGCATGGGCGGATAAGGATCGAGGTTGGCGCTCAACAGCAACCAGCGCGCCCCATCCCGCACCGCCATGGCCAGGCCGCTGCCATCGGAAAGCTCATAGCAAATAGCAACGCCAATGGCTCCTTGGGGTCGCTGTAGCAACCGCGATGGCGATCCGGGCTCAAGGCCTCCCACCGCAGAAAGGCCACCCCAGCGCGCCAGTTTAGCCAGGGGCACCCACTCGCCAAGGGGTACCAGCCGGTGTTTATCGATCCATCCCCCTGGCATCGTCTCGCCGGGTTCAAAGCGGAGCTGGCTGCTGCGCTGCTCGAGTTCAGTACCCCGCTCCTCCCAGCGAAAGCCCCCAGCGATCAATTGCACCGGAGCGGGGATGGCCAGGGTGGGATCCGCGCCCAAGGCCCCCTCAGGCAACAGCACCACCGCCCCATCGCGGGCCTTGGCTTCGCTGAGGGCCGCCTCCAGGCGCCGCCGCAACAAAGCCTGCTCGGCCAACTGAAACTTCTGGCGGGTCGGGATTGCCGACTGGAGCACCAGTACCCGCTCCGTGCGTTGGCCCGCCACCGGAATCAGCGCCAAAGCCCCCGCGCCAGCACCATGGGCAACCACCACAACCAACGCAAAAACCAGCCCCCAGCGCCGGCGGGACGGACCCAACCACCAGCGCCAAAGGCACCAACCGATGCCCAGCTGCACCGCCGCCACCAAACCTGAGCCCCCAACAGCGGCCAGGCCCGCCAAGGGCCGATCTTTGGGCAACGCAGACACGCCCAAGCCAAGCCAAAACAAGGGTCCCTTGGCCAACAGCACCTCCCCAAGCCCCCAACCACCGCACAGCAGCACCGCACTGCTCAATCGGCGGGCATCCAAACGGCGGGCCAGCAGCACCCAGAGGGCCACCAAGAGGCCCCCCGCCGCCGCACAAATGCCAAGCAACAACCCACAAAGGGGCAGGCTGAGCGGCAAGGGCACCCCGATCCAGTCGAGGGGGTGAAGGGCCAAGAGCCAGCGGTGGCTGATCAGCACCGCCAAGCCTCCCCAGAGGGCCCCCGACCAGGGGGATGCTGGGGCTGCGGTGATTCCCCAGAGCGGCACCAAGGCCAGCCATAGCAACGGCGGCAAGCCCACAGGTGGCAGGGCAAGACCCGCCACCAGGCCTCCGGCCGCACTGGCCCACCACCAGATCTGGCGCTTAACTCCCATGGCCTGGCAGCCTAGAAGCCGTGGGTAGGCAGAATCAGCTCACTTCCCGTGCAGCCCCCAGGCCCGCCATGCGCGACATTCTGATCAGCTCGGCCGTTTGCGTGGCCTGCCTGCTGCTGGCCCTGGTCAGCCAATTGGTGAGCCCCACCACGGTGGAGGCCGCCCCGAACGCGTCCACTGGTGCTGCCTACAGCACCGCGTTTGCGAACACCCCAGCGTTTGCAAAGACCACCGCCCAAGCGATCAACAGCCGCCTGGAGCTCGACCCCGAAGACCCCAACCCCATTTTGTTTGCCATGGCCACCGACCCCACCACCGACATCGCCCAGGCCAATGCCCTCGGAGGCGATCTGGGCCTGGCCAAAGCCAGGATCACCCCCAGCGGCCTCAGCATCACCGACCTCGTGGTGGGTGATGGCCCCGAAGCCATCAAAGGCGAGGTGGTCTCGGTCAACTACCGCGGCACCTTGGCCAACGGCAAGGAATTCGACAGCAGCTACGGCCGGGGTCCCTTTTCCTTCCCTTTGGGCGCCGGGCGGGTGATCCAGGGCTGGGATGAAGGAGTAGCTGGCATGAAGGTGGGCGGCAAGCGCAAGCTGGTGATTCCTCCCGATCTGGCCTACGGGGAGCGGGGTGCCGGTGGCGTCATCCCGGCAAACGCCACCCTCACCTTTGAAGTGGAACTGCTGAAGGTGGGCGGTTAACCGACTCTCCGGGCTGGAGAACACTGAAAAACCCCTCGGTAAGATCGATCTCGGCACAACGCATCCTTCCGAATCCATGGCTCACAAGCTGCCCGCGCTGCCCTACGGCCTCGATGCGCTCGAGCCCCATGTCTCCCGCTCCACCCTGGAGTTTCACCACGGCAAGCACCACGCTTCCTACGTGACCAACCTCAACAACCTCGTGGCGGGCACCGATCTCGAAGCCAAGAGCCTTGAGGAGACCGTTCAGGCGGTGGCCGGTGATGCCAGCAAAGCTGGTGTGTTCAACAACGCCGCCCAGGTGTGGAACCACAGCTTCTACTGGCAGTGCATGAAGCCCGGTGGTGGCGAGCGTCCCACAGGCGCCTTGGCCGACAAAATCAATGCCGATTTCGGTAGCTTCGAAGCCTTCGTTGAGCAGTTCAAAACCGCCGGGGCTACCCAGTTCGGCAGCGGCTGGGCCTGGCTCGTGCTCGATGGTGGCACCCTGAAGGTCACCAAAACCGCCAACGCCGACCTGCCCCTGGCCCACGGCCAAACGGCCCTGCTCACCATGGATGTTTGGGAGCACGCCTACTACCTGGATTACCAGAACCGCCGTCCCGATTACATGACCACCTTCCTCGAGAAGTTGGTGAATTGGGACTTCGTGGCCGCCAACCTGGCTGCCGCTTGAGAACGCCTGCCTGAGCTGCTACTGCCTCAACGGCGCCACAGCCCCGCACCCCAAAGCCCCCGGAGATCCCGGGGGCTTTTTTATGGCCTGGGTTTTGCCTGCTCAAGCACCGCCTCTGGCGGGATCCACATGGCATCGCCATAGGAGAAAAAGCGGTAGCCCTCGGCGATGGCCTCGGCATAGAGATCCAGCAGCCGCTTGCGGCCGATTAGGGCACTCACCAACAGCAACAGCGAGCTTTTGGGCAGGTGGAAATTGGTGAGCAACCCCTGCACCACCGCAAAGCGGAACCCCGGCTGGATCACCAAATTCACCGGGCCCCGATGGGGCTGAAGCTGGCCGCCATGGAGCGCCGCCACGGCTTCGAGGCTGCGCACACTGGTGGTTCCAACAGCAATCACCCGACCACCCCGTTGGCGGCAGGTCGCCACGGTGGCCACCAGCTCCTCGCTCACCTCGACCCACTCGCTATGCAGTTGGAGCTGGCTGAGATCTTCCGTTTCAACGGGGCGAAAGGTGCCCAAGCCCACGTGCAGGGTGACCCGGGCCAGTTGAATACCGCGGGTGTGGAGCTCGGCGAGCAGTTCGTCGCTGAGGTGCAATCCCGCCGTTGGTGCTGCCACCGCTCCAGGTTGGGAGGCGTAGCGGGTTTGATAGCGCTGGTTGTCGCTTTCGGCATGTTCGTGGATGTAAGGCGGTAGCGGGATGGCGCCATAGCGCACCAACAAGGGCTCCAGGGCTGCCGCATCAGTGCAGTCGGCGGGGAATTGGAGGATGCGGCCACCGGTCTCGGGATCAGCCTCAATCACCTGCAGAGCCAGGGGCGGCTGGCCATCGGCCTCCACCGTGATCCACTCCCCAGGCTTGAGCTTTTTGGCGGGCTTGGCCAAGCAGCGCCAACGGGCCTGGCCCGCCGGCTCCAGCACGAGCAATTCCACCGCGCCACCGGTGGCGCGGTGAGCTACAAGCCGGGCCCGCAACACCCGGGTGTCGTTGACCACCAACACATCACCGCTGTGAAGCTCACCCGCCAAATCCCACACGCTTTGGTGCCGAGCCCCTGAATTCGGCTCCAGCATCAACAGTCGGGCGGCATGGCGGGGCTCGATGGGGCGCTGGGCAATGCGCTCTTCAGGCAACTCAAAGCCGTAGCTAGAGAGCCATTGATCGGCTGAATCGAAGTTATTCATGCGGGCAGGTCATGCAGATCATGCGGGCAGGTAGTACCTGACCGACGTAAAGATGCAATTTTTGCGTTGATCCAACGCCTCACCCATGTTGATGGAACGCTGGTTGAGAAGGAGGTTGTCGAAGCGATAGCGGCGGATTGCCATCGGCATCACGATCGTGGTCGTTTGGTCGGGATCGCTCTCCTCAACAGCATCCACACAATTGGCGAACGGCGTGATCAAGGAGGCATGGGGGCTCTCCAGGCTTTGGAGCTCCAGGCGGGGTTCGTCGCCGACGCTGCGTTGGCATTGGCTGCGAAGCAGCCCACGATCACCGTCTTCAGGGCGCACCCACACCCCAATCACCCGGTCGGACACGGGAGCCAGACAACTTAGGGCCTCGAGGGTGGGCCAGCTCCAGGCCGGAATCCAGACAATGCTGATGTTGCCTATCGCCCCAATGCGGGGCCCGAGCTGGGCAAGTAGCCGGCGATAGCGCCTGCGAACACTGGCCAGCAGCAGCACCAGCAGGGTCTGGATGCCGTTCTGGAAAACCAGGCGATCACCTCGATGCCTGTCACCGCTGAACAACCGGAGCTAAAGGAGCGCAGGATCAAAAACAAGCCCAACGGTTCCACCGCCTTCACCAGGGGGGGGCGGATCGGGGGAAAACCCATGGCTAAAGATCAGGTTCTGCAGGCCCGCCCGCACCAACAGCACCAGGGCAAACAGCACCTGCCACTTCAACAACCAGGGCCAAAGCGACGGGAGGACCTGGGTGCCCAGGTTGGCGCGATCCACCACATAGACCCCTCCCCCCTAGGGATAGGCCGGGATTGTCTGGCGCTAGGAGGACACCACAATCGCGATCAGGGCGGCGATCGAGATCGTGATTGGCAGCGAAAACGAGAGGGCTCCGCTGCCAGCCAAAATCCACACCCCGAGGGTCGCATCGGGTGGCATAGGCCACCGGCGACAACCCATCCGGGGCAGCCTGGGCAGCGACCATCAGACCATCAGATCGCCAGGCTCTCCGGATTGGTCTCGATCAACTGGGCCAGATCCTTCAGGAAGGCCGCCGCTTGGGCCCCATAGATGACGCGGTGATCGGCGGTGAGGTTTACCTGCATCTGCCGCTTGACACTGATTGAGCCGTCCTTGCCGGCCACCACCGTGGGACGCGAAGCCGCCACGGCAAGGATTGCGCCGGTGCCGGGGGGAAGGATGGCATCGAAGCGATCCACCCCAAACATGCCCAGGTTGGAGAGGGTGAAGGTGCCCGTGCTGTATTCCTCCGGCTGGAGTTGCTTGGTGCGGGAGCGCGCCACCAGATCAGCCCAGTTGCGGGCCATGGAATAGAGGTCGGTCGTGTCGGCGTTGGCCAGCACAGGTGTGATCAGGCCGCCATCTTCCATGGCCACAGCCACAGCCACATTCACCGCCGCGGGATAGGCCATGGCCGATCCGTCGGCCGAGGTGCCGGCATTCACCTGGGGATGGCGGGCCAGGGTGACCCCCACCGCCTTAGCGAGCAGGGCGGTCATGGTGACGCCCTTGCCCTTCACCTGCTTATAGAAGGCATCCAGCTTGTCGGTGGTGATGGTGTAACCCACCCGGAAACAGGGCACCGCCAGGCTGGCCATCATGTTGCGGTTGACCGCGTTCTGAAGGGTGTTGAAGGCCACGCTCTCGCCGGGGCGGCCAAAGGCCTGGCCGACAGGAGCTGGAGCAGTTGCCGCGGCCCCATTGCCACCAGCAGCGGCAGTCACTGCGGGGCCACTGCCTTCCGCCACCCGGGGCACCGTGATCGGCTGGCCGGTGGCCGCCAAAACGTCCTCCGCCTGAATCCGGCCGTGGGGACCACTGCCGCGCAGGGCTTCGAGGGCCACGCCCAATTGGCTAGCAAGCTTTTTGGCCCGGGGCGAGGCCACCACCCGACCGCTGGCGGTGGAGGCCGGAGCGCTGACCGGTGCCGCTATCGCAGGCACTAGGGCCGCGATGGGTGCTGATACAGGGGCGGGCGCTGCCACAGGTGGGGCTGCCGGAGCTGCTACGGGTTGGGCTGCTGGCGCTGCGGGTGCGGCAGGAGCATGGGCCGCCACCTCGGCAATTTCGGCTTCGGTTTCCACGATCAAGGCGATCGTTTCGCCCACGGGGGCCGTGCCCCCGGCGGGCATCAGCACCGCCGCCAAGAAGCCCTCGTTAAAGGACTCCACGTCCATATCTGCCTTATCCGACTCCACCACCAGCACGGATTCACCGCGCTCCACCTTGTCGCCAGGCTTCTTGAGCCACTCCACGATCTTTCCCTCCGTCATGGTGGAGGAAAGGGCCGGCATAAAGATCTCGTGGGTGGCCAAAGTCCTGTCTCCGCCGGGGATAAGAAGGGTCATTTCGGCGCCAGAAGCGCCGCAATTGCGCGACTTTAAGACCCCAGCCATGCAGTGCTGGACTGGCCAGCCTGGGCTGCCATCGCCCTCAGACGTCGCCCTCGATGGCTTCAATCACCCCATCGCGCACCAGCACAGCCGCCTGGAGCTTCGCCACCAGGCTGTCGCCCACGCGCACCTCGCAGAGGCTCTCAATCTGGCCCTGTTCCACAACCTGCTCCATCTCCAGATCACGCACCTGGCGCTGCTGCTCGAGCATTTGGCGCTTCTGCTCCTCCAGCTCGGCCCGTTTGGCCGCCACCTGCTGCTGCACCGACGCCACCTGGTCTTGGACCCGGGGATCCAGGGGATTGGCGCTCTGGCGACGGATCTCGTCGATCAGTTGCTGACCTTCCTGCTCCAGCTGGGCCAGCTGGGCATCGGAGCCCGCCAAGGCCGTGCTGATTTCCCGCTCGGCATCCTCTTTCCAGCGCGGGGTAACCACGGCACGCACGGTGATCGAGCGCTTGATCGTGAGGGTGCCGTTGGCCATGGGTCTTGGAAAGCAGCGCCCAGGCTGTCAGCCCTGCCAGGCCAGGTCAACGGCGGTTGGCCGCACCTTGCGCTTTGAGGTGCAACGGCGGATTCAGGCGTAGATGGCGGCAATGGCCGCCCCATCCCGTTGGGCAATGCGATCGCGGCGTTGCTTGAGGGTTTGGGTGAGCAGGCCGTTCTCCAGGGTGAAGGGCTCCACCAGGGCCACCCCCGCCAGGCGCTCATCGGGGCGGGATCCAGGCCGCTGGCTCAGCAGCCGGTTGCACTCGCGGGTGAGGGCCCGCAACAGGGCATCCCCTTCCAAGGCCGTTCCAGCAGCAGACCCCGCTTTGGCAAAGGCTTCGAGGGCCTCAGGGCGGGGCACCAGCAGAGCACCGAGCTGCTTGCGGTCCTGGCCCACCACCATCACCTGCTCCAGCAAAGGGCTGGCCCCCAGGGCCTCCTCCAAGGGCCCTGGCTCAATGTTTTCACCACTGCTCAGCACGATCGTGTCCTTGGCCCGGCCGGTCAAAACCAAGGAGCCATCGGCAAGCAAATGGCCCAGGTCGCCGGTGTCGAACCAGCCGTCGCTATCGAGCACCTTGGCCGTTGCATCGGGCCGCTTGAAATAGCCCGCCATCACCTGGGGCCCCTTGACCAGCACCAAACCCTGCTGGCCCCACAGCAGGGGCGCCCGGGTCCCAGGCTCGACAATCCGCACGGCCGTGCCCGGCAGGGGATAGCCCGCACTGCCGCGCCGGTTGCGCCAGGGCCGGCGACAGGTGACCACTGGACTGGTTTCGGTGAGGCCATAGCCCACCAGCAACTCAATCCCAATCGCCTCAAAAAAACCATCCACATGCATGGCCAGGGCCCCACCACCGCTGATGGCCGTGCGCAGCCGCCCACCCACCAATTGCCGCCGCAACTTCGGCCAGATCAGCGTTTCAGCCAGCCGGTGCAGGGGCCAACGCAGCCCAGCGCGCACCGCAGCGCCGGCCCGCCCCCACCTCGGCTCCTCCACCAAAATGAGATTGGAAGCCTGGCGCCGCTTGAGCCCGTAGACCCGGCTATTGGCCAAGGCCGCCCTAATCAGCTGCTGGCGCTGGGTCGGCATCGCCTTGAGGGCATCATCAAAACCGGAAAGCAGCGCCTCCCAAAGCCGGGGCACGCTGATCAAATAGTGGGGCCGCACCTTTTGCAAGTCAGCGCGCAGTTGCTTGAGGTTCGTGTAGCTCTGGCGGCAGCCACAGGCCAAGAGGAAATACTCCGCGGCCCGCTCATAGGCATGCCAAATGGGCAGCACGCTGAGCACCCGATCCCCAGGCCTCGGTGCCACCGCCACCCCCAAGGTGCGCACCTGGTGCAACAGATTGGCGTGGCTGAGGGGCACGCCCTTGGGCTGGCCCGTGGTACCTGAGGTGTAGAGGATCGTCGCCAGACGCTGGGGATCGTCACTGGGGGGGAGCAACGAACCCGCCTGCAGGCCTTGCTCGAGCAGGCCCTGCCAGCTGAAACAGGGAACCCCAGCCAGCTCCGCCGGCTCCCCCTCCAGCAGCACCACAAAACGCAGGGGCGAGTCCGGTCCCCAGGGGCCACCCAAACCACCGCCTGCCACGGCGAGCTTGGCGAGCAAGGCCGCCGACTCCACCACCAGCCCGACGGCGCCCGAGTCGCCCAGGATGTATTGGAGCTCGTCCACCGGGGCACTCGCCCCCCGCACTGCATCGGCGGCGCCAGCGAGCATCAGGCCTTGATCGGCCACCAACCAGCGGGGGCCATTTTCCGCAAACAGGGCCACCACATCGCCTGGCTTCACCCCTAGCTGGGCAAAGCCCAAGGCCGCCTGGCCGATCTGCTGGTGCAGCTGGCGAAAGCTCAAGACTTCGGGCGGCTTGGCGTGGGGAGCCTCCAGGGCCGGGGCATCGCCATAGCTCTGGGCCAAGGCAGGCCAGAGCTGCTCCAAACCGCTGAGGTGGCCCCATTCGGTCCGCTGCCCTAGGGCCCGGCGATCGCGCCGACTCGCCCGCCAGTGGATCTCGGCGTGCCTGGGGGTCTTGGGCAGGAGGGGAGCAGTCACAGGGGAAGTGGCAACCTTGTGGTGAAGCAGGCTTACCACCCCTGGAGGACTTCGTGGGGCTGCGGGGGCCGCAAAGCCAGATCAAATTGAAGCGAGAAGGCTTCGATCAACAGGGGACGCACCTCGGCGCAGCTGAGCTCTGGCCGCCAATCAACCAGGCGCCCCACCGGGCGATCGGCGATGCCACAGGGCACCACCTGGGAAAACCCCTCGAGTCCGCACGACACATTGAGCGCCAGGCCGTGTTGGCTGACCCAGCGCTTGGCCCCCACGCCAATGGCTGCCACTTTCTTGCCCTCGAGCCACACGCCAGTGAGGCCCTCAAGCCGGCCAGCGGCCAGGCCCAACCGAGCCAACAGATCAATCACCACCTGCTCGAGGGAGCGTAGATAGAGGTGCAGATCGGCCCCATGGCGCTCCAGGTTGAGCACTGGATACAGCACCAATTGGCCTGGCAGATGGTGGGTCACCTCGCCGCCGCGATCAATCCGGTGCACGGGCCAGGGCGGATCGGCCGGATCAAAGCGCAGAAAGCCAGGATCCGAGCCGCGGCCCAGGGTGAAGCAGGGCTCATGTTCCAGCAGCATCAAGGCATCCGGCCCGGAGGGATCCCGAAACAGGCGTTGCTGCAATTGGCGCTGGGCCTGCCAAGCCGGCTCAAAGGCCAGCGGCTCCGCCCTTTCAAAAAGGATTGCGTCGAGGCTGGGTCCCATCAAAAAGACTTCCTAGCGTGGCTCCGCTTGAGCACTGGAGTCGACTGCCATCCCATGAAACTGCTGATCCATGGCCGTAATCTTGACGTCACCGAAGCGATCCGCGAGTACACCGAAACCAAACTGAGTCGCGCCATTAACCATTTCGAGGGCCTGGTCAAAGAAGCCGATGTGCACCTTTCGGTCGCCCGCAACCCCCGAGTTCCCCAGCAGATCGTGGAGGTGACGGTCTTTGCCAATGGAACCGTGATCCGCGCCCAGGAACACAGCGACAATCTTTACGCCAGCATTGATCTGGCCGCCAACAAACTCAGCCGTCAACTGCAGCGCTACCACGACAGGATTAAGGACCACCACCACAGCCCCGGGCACCGAGCCTCCCCGACTCCACCCACTGAAGCGGTGGTCGACGAGCAGCCGGTCGACGCATCCCTCATCGCCGGCAAAGAGCCCGCGCTACCCAGCCGGGGCGTCCGTCGCAAATACTTTGAGATGCCTGCCATGGAGCTGGATCAGGCCCTACACCAGCTCGAGCTGATTGACCACGACTTTTATGTCTTCCGCGATGCGGCCAGTGGTCAAATCCACGTGGCCTATCGCCGCAACCATGGAGGTTTTGGCGTGATTCAGTCGAAGCAACCTTGAAACGGGACCGTCCCGACCTGGCCCCCTTGATCGACCATGCCCTACTCGATCCCCACCAGGGCCGCGAGGCGATCGTCCGGTGCTGCGATGAGGCCCGCCACTTTGGCTTTGCCGGAGTCTGCGTGGCCTCCCGCTGGGTGGAATTGGCCCGCGAGAAATTGCCCCTTTCGGGAAGCGGCAAAGGCCAAAGCCCAAAACTGATCGCCGTGGTGGGCTTTCCCTTTGGCGCGATCCCCCCGCAGATCAAGCAAGCGGAAGCGGAAGCCGCCCTCGAGGCCGGTGCCGACGAACTCGATGTGGTGCCCGATTTCGGCGCCCTCGCCGATGGCAACACCACAGCGGTGCTGGATGAACTGGCCGCCATCTGCGAATTGGACCGGCCGGTGAAAGTGATCCTGGAAGCCGGACGCCTCGATGCCGAGGCCCTCGCCCTGTTGGTGGAGATCAGCATTGATGCCGGCGTGCGCTATCTCAAAAGCGGCAGCGGCTTTGGCCCAGCGGTCACGGTGGTGCAAGTACAAACCCTGCGGGACCTGGCCCGGGGCCGGGCAGCCGTGAAGGCCTCCGGAGGCATCGCCAGCCTCGAGCACGCCCTCGACCTGGTGGAAGCGGGCGCCAGCCGACTCGGCACCAGCCGGGGAGTTGCCCTCATGCAGGCGCTGCGTGGCTGAGCGAAGCGGTGCCTGAGCAGAGCGTTGAGGGGCTGGCCTTAACCAGCAAACCCCTGGGGGAAAACGACCGCCTCCTCACCCTGCTGACGGATCAGGAGGGCCTGTTGCGGCTTGCCGTACCCGGAGCTCGCCGGCCCAAAAGCAGCCTGGCTGGAGCCGTGCCCCTGGCCTATCTCCGGATGCAGACGGGCGGGGGCAGTGGCCTGCAACGGGTGCGCCAACTCAAAACACTGCACAACTACAGCCAGCTGGGCCAACGGCTCGAGACCCTCTCCGCAGCCCAGGCCCTGGCCGAACTGGGCCTGGCGCTGGTTCCCACCGGCACCCCCGTACCTGGAATCCTGGGCGATGTGCTGATGCAGCTCGGCCGGCTCGAGGAGCTGGTCCGCGAGCACGGCCCCAACCTCGAAGCCCTGGCGATCGCCGTGCAGGGATCCATCCACCTGCTCGCCCTCGGCGGTTATGCCTTGCCGATGGCCCAATGCAGCCGCACCGGGGAGCCCTTGGATCCCCCCATTGGCAACTGGGATTGGCGCTGCAGCCTGGTGCCGAGCGAAGGCCTGGCCATTGGAGCCATCGCTGGGGCCCGGGTGGTGCTCAACGCCTCCGAATTGGCCCTGTTGCAACGGCTTCTGCGGCCCGCCCTGCCGCGCAAACGGGACGGGGAACTCATGGGGCCCGAAGCGGTTTGGCTGCACCTACTCGATCTGGTGGAGAGCTGGTGCAGCGAGCATGTGGGGCGCCGACCCAAGGCCTTCAAGCTGCTTCGCATGGGCTTTGGGCCATCATGACAAACCAGAACCGAAGACAAGCCAGCTTGCGCGGCCATCAAGCCCCCAAAGGATCCAACCCCAGACCAGGCACCGGGGTGTTGGGTGTGCTCACCCTGCCGGAATTCCGGAAACTTTGGATCGGCCAGCTCTTTAGCCAGCTGGCCGACAAGTTCTACATCGTGTTCATGGTGTTTTTGATCGCCCAGTACTGGGTGACCACTGCACCACCGAGTCAGGGGGCCATCGCCGAAGCCGCAGGCGCCTTCAATTTTAATTTGGATACCCGCGCCCAGCTGATCACCCTGCTGGCCACGGGCATCTATGTGGCCAACACCATCCCGGCCATGGTGCTTGGCCTGCTAGCTGGGGTCTGGGCCGACCGCTGGCCGAAGCGGGAGGTGATGGTGGCCTCCAACGGCCTCAGGGTTGGGCTGAGCCTGCTGATCCCGCTGTGTTTGATCGATGGCCCCCACTGGCTGGGGCTGAGCTGGGGCTACTGGGGCCTGGTGGTGATCACCTTCTGCGAATCGGTGCTTACCCAATTTTTTGCTCCCGCCGAGCAAGCGGCGATCCCGATGCTGGTGCCCAAGCCCCAGCTGCTCGCTGCCAATTCGCTCTATCAAGCCACCAGCATGGGCGCCACGATCGTGGGCTTTGCCCTCGGGGATCCGATCCTGCGGCTGCTGCAAGGGCTGCTAGCCCACGTCGGCATCAATGATGGTGAATTTGTCTTGCTGCCCATTTGCTACGGGATCGCAGCCCTCTCGATTGCCCGAATCAGATTCAACGAGTCCCCCCGCCAACCAGCTGGCACCAGCGTCTGGGGGGAAATTGGCGATGGCCTCCAGGTGCTGAAAGAGCGCAGCAGCGTGCGCAGCGCCATGATTCAGTTGGTGCTGCTTTACAGCCTGCTCGCCGCGCTGTACGTGCTGGCCATCAGCCTGGCTTCGGCAATCAAGGTGCTCGGCCCCACCCAGTTCGGCATCCTGTTGGCGATGAGTGGGATGGGCATGGCCGTTGGGGCGATTGCGGTGGCCCAATGGGGCCATGGCCTGCGCCGCCGCACCCTGGCCTCCACGGGCCTGGCCACGATTGCCTTTTGCTTGCTAATGCTGGGCCAATTCCGCGGCAGGCTGGGACTCACCCTGGCCATCTGCGCTGTCCTGGGCATCGGAGCGGCGCTCTTGGCGATCCCCGCCCAAACCACCATCCAGGAAGACACGCCAGAATCCCTGCGCGGCAAGGTTTTCGGCCTCCAAAACAACCTGATCAACATTGCCCTCAGCCTGCCCCTCGTGCTGGCTGGAACAGTGGTGAGTTGGTACGGATTACTGCCGGTGCTGTGGGTCCTTGCCGCGATCGCCCTCGTAGCGGCCCTCTTTGAGAGGCCCTGGCGACGCTGTTAGCGTGAACCTCCGGATGCTGCAGCCCTGGTGGCCCACATTGCCTGGCTAGGCAAGAAATCGCCCTTTTGCGGCAATGTCACCTACGGCCTCAGCACCACCCATGCCCTGAGGAGCCGAGGCCATGGGATCAGCTTTATCCATTTCGACACCCCAGCCGGCCGGCCGGCCCCAACCACCCTGGCTGAAGAACTCGGGATCGATAGCTCCGACACTCCTGGCAGTGGGCCAGATGGTCTGGGTGGGGGCCCCGAGGTAGCCCTGCCCTACCTGGTGAAATCGCAGGTCTACACGATCCCTTCCCCCGGGGCCCAACGGGAGCTCCGTGAATCCCTCGAGCGGCTGCGCCCGGACGTGGTGCACGCCAGCCTGACCCTCTCCCCCCTCGACTTCCGGCTTCCCGACCTTTGTCAGCAACTGGGGGTGCCCCTGGTCGCCACCTTCCACCCCGCCTTTGACGCCAGCCTGCGCAATATCACCGCCGGCACCCAGCAGCTGACCTACCAGCTCTATGCCCCTGCCCTGGCCAAATTTGACCGAGTGATTGTGTTCTCCGACTTGCAGGCCGAGGTGCTGATGCGCCTTGGGGTGCGTCCAAACCGCCTCGCTGTCATCCCCAATGGGGTCGACCCCAACACCTGGAAACCGGCCGGGGTTAGCCCCAGCCCGGAGCTGGGCCAACTGCAACGCCGGTTTGCCGGCAGAAGGGTGTTTCTCTACATGGGCCGGGTGGCCACCGAGAAAAACGTGGAGGCCCTGCTCAAAGCCTGGCGGCTGGTGCGGCCAGCGGGCTGCGTGCTGTTGATCGTGGGCGACGGGCCCCTGCGCAGCTCCCTGCAGGCCAACGACGCTGAAGCGGATGTGGTCTGGTGGGGCTACGAGCCCCGACTGGAGATTCGGGTCGCCCTGCAACAACTGGCCGAAGTGTTCCTGCTGCCGTCGCTGGTGGAGGGACTCTCCCTCGCCCTGCTCGAAGCCATGGCCAGCGGCACGGCCTGCGTGGCCACCGATGCCGGTGCCGATGGCGAGGTGCTTGAGGGGGGAGCCGGGATTGTGATCAGCACCCAAGGGGTCACAACCCAATTGCGCACCTTGCTGCCGGTGCTGCGCGACCAGCCCGTGCTGACGGCGGAACTGGGGCGGCTGGCCCGGCAGCGGGCCCTGGAGCGCTACACCCTCGAGGGCAATATCGATGCCCTGGAAAAGCTCTACAGCCAATTGGTTCCCCAGGGGAGCCTGGTGGCCTGAACCCGATAAAGCGGGTCCCTTAGCCGGCAGGCCCGACCTCCAAGCTGCGGCAAATGGCCTCAAAAGCTTGAGCCGGATCTTGGGCCGCCGTAATGGGCCGGCCAATCACCAAGTGGCTGGATCCAGCCGCGATCGCCTGGGCAGGGGTCAGCACCCGCTGCTGGTCCCCCAAGCCCGAGCCTTCAGGGCGAATGCCGGGAGTGACCAGGGCAAAGGGCTCAGGATGGTCTGCCCGAAGCGCCGCCACCTCAAGGGGCGAGCACACGCAACCGCCAATGCCCGCCCCGGCGGCCAGGCGCGCCAGCCGGCTCACATAGGTAGGTACCGGTTCGGAAACGGCCAGTTCCCGGGCAAAAGTAACCTGCTCCCAACTGGTGAGCACGGTCACCGCCAGCAGGGTGGGCGAGGCCAGCCCCGCCTGACCAGCGGCAGCGATGGTGGCGTCCTGGGCGGCCTTGAGGGCCTCGCTACCGGCGCAGGCATGCACCGTGATCAGCTCTGCCCCTAGCCCGGCGGCGCTGCGGCAAGCCCCCGCCATGGTGGCTGGGATGTCGTGGAACTTGAGATCAAGGAACACCCGCAGGCCAAGCTCCCGCAGTTGGGCCACCACCGCTGGACCGGCGGACCCATAGAGCTCCAGGCCCACCTTGACCCAACGCAGCCCAGGGATCGACTGGGCCAAGGCGATGGCTTGGCCCGAGTCCATGCCATCGAGGGCAAGGATCAGCCGGTGTGCGGCTGCTTGGTAAGGGTCTTGGTAGAGGTCATGGTTGGGGGGCATGGCGAGGGAGGTCAGAGGGCTTCAGGCCACCAAGCGCCTAAAGGTCTTTTTACCCAGCTGGAGCACCTTGCCGTCCAGCTCCGATGCATCGGCGAACTCCTGGTTGGGATCGGCCAACTTGGCGCCATCGAGTTTCACCCCTCCCCCTTGAATCTGGCGGCGGGCGTCACTGCTGCTTGAGCAGATGCCCACGGCAGCCAGCAGATAAAAGGCCTTGGCCGGGAAATTCACCTGGCCCAAGGATGCGGCGGGCACCTCCGCATCCCTCGCCCCAGAGCCGGAAGCCCCTCCCACCAACGTGGCCGCATCCAGCTGGGCCTGCTGGGTCGCCGCTAGCCCATGGCGCTGGCGGGTGACCTCCAGGGCCATGGCTTTTTGGCGCTCCCTTGGATTGGTTGGAAGGGCGGTCAAATCCAAATCGGTGAGCAGGGTCAGATAGGCGTCGACAACCGCATCGGGCACCTTCTCAAGCTTGGAATACATCGAGAGTGGATCCTCGGCGAGGCCCACGGTGTTGCCCAGACTCTTACTCATCTTCTGGACCCCATCGAGCCCCGGCAGAATGGGCAGCAACATCCCAAATTGGGGGCGTTGGCCGAAGTGGCGCTGCACATCGCGGCCCATGGCCACGTTGAATTTCTGATCGGTGCCCCCCAGCTCCAGATCCGCCCGGATGGCGTGGGAGTCGTAACCCTGAAGCAGTGGATAGAGGAATTCGTGCAGGGAGATCGGCGTTCCCGACCCGTAGCGGTTGGCGAAATCCTCCTTGGCCAGCATCTGGCCCACGGTGGACACCCCCAGGAGTTCAATCACCTCCGGTAAGGCCAAGCCCGCCAGCCATTCACTGTTGCGGCGCACCTCAAGGCGGCCAGGGGTCTCGAAATCCAAGAGAGCCTGGTCCTTGGGCAGGCCCTCCCCAAGCTGGGCCAGGTAGGTGATGGCATTCGCCTCCACGGCCTCGGCGCTGAGCTGCACCCGGGTCGCACTCTTGCCGGTGGGGTCGCCAATCCGGGCGGTGAAATCGCCAATGATCAGCACCGCCGTGTGTCCCGCATCCTGGAAGGCCCGCAGTTTGCGGAACAGAATTGAATGCCCCAGGTGGATATCCGTGCCCGTGGGGTCAATGCCGAGCTTGACCCGTAGGGGGCAACTGTTGCGCTCGGCCTCCGTTATGCGGGCGGTGAGGTGCTGGTCTGCAACCCTGGCGGAGGGATTTGGATAACCCGTAACACCAGCAGGGAAAAGATCGGCGACCCCACGCTCCAGACCCTGGGGCAGTGACCAATCAGTTTGTGCCATCCGATGCCCATCGTCGGGGGGATCGTAGGCAGGCGGCCTTCGCGACCAAAAGTTAGCCCTAGGTGTCGGCTTCCAACTGGCCCTTCATGCGCTCCAGGGTTTGGTGCATCTGCTGGAACATCGTTTCTGGCGTCAGCCCGAATTGGCCCAATTGGGTACGCAGCTGCTCCACGGTGAGCTTGGCCTGGAAGTCTTCGGAGAGTTCAAAGCGCTTCATGAACACCTGATAGCGCCCCATCATTTCCTCCATGCGGTCGATGTATAGCTTTTTGCCCTCCCGATCGAACTTGCCGTATTCGCCCCCGAGCTGCATCAGCTGCTGGTAATCCGTGAACAGGCGCTTGGCCTCGTCCTGGACGATTTCGGATTCAAAGAACGCCATGGCCCCGACAGCGCCGTGATCGCCCAATTGTGAGCAGGTGCGCCAGCTCTGAACAGTGCGGATCCACGTATACATCCAGTCTGGGATCCGCCAAGGTATAACTCGCCAGCCACGAGTACCAGACCCCTGGACTTCACGCCATGCCTAAACGAAGTTCGGCGAAACACCGTGCTGAGCTATTTGATGCTCCAGGACCACCGTATTGTGGTGTGTCTGGGCAGCAGAGCCCTATTGGCGGCCTTTATCGGTTGGGCTTCTAATCACAATAACATCTTGGGGGCAGCCACCACCGAAGATGAAGGCCTGACCCTGGTGAAGCAACACCAGCCCACGATGGTGCTGTTGAGCGACCAGCTGGAACGGGGCCATGGGGTCGCCTTGGTTCAACAGATCAAAGCCCGTTGGCCCGAGATCCAGACCCTGCTCCTCATCACCCAAGAACAGCGCCGAAGCCAAATCAAAGCAGCGATAGACGCCTGCTGCGACGGTCTGCTTGTGGAATCCCGAATGGGGCTTGGGACCGGGGTCGCCGCCCTTCAAGCGATGAGCAGTGGCGGGATTTATATCGACAAAAGCCTCCAGGAACTCTTCCGCCGCGGCCATGAGGGAGGAGCCCCCCTCGAACCCTTGAGCCGCAGGGAACTGGAGGTGCTTGCCCTGGTCGCCCAGGGCAAGGGCAACATCCAAATCGGCGAAAACCTCTTCGTGTCTGTCGACACGGTGAAAACCCACCTCAGCCATGTGATGCGCAAGTTGCGAGCCAACGACCGCACCCATGCCGCCGTGCTGGGACTGCGCTGGGGACTGATCGACTGGCCTCCTGCCGAGGTCCCTCGCTAGTTTCAGGACTAACACCTGTGCAGCTCGTCCGCCGGCGCCCCACCTCCATGGCCCAACGCCACTGGCTGGATCCATTGGCCCGCCACCTGCTCGTGGCGACTGGCCTGATCCCGGCCGCGCCGCCCCAACCGCCAAGCACGGATGATCGTGAGAGTGCGATTGAACGGGATCTGCTCTCCCTCAAGCTCCAGCAGAACCGGGCCCTGCGTCTGAACTCAGCGGTGGAGGTGCAGCATGCGGCCGCCCTCGGCTGGCGCCTCGATGTCAACCGGGCCACCGCAGCCGACTGGCTCAAGCTTCCGGGGATTACCCCCGATCAGGTGAACCTGCTCCTGCGGCTCCAGCGGGGCGGCGTTCAACTCAGTGGAGCTGAAGACCTGGGCCAGGCCCTCGACCTCACCGCCGCCCAGGTGGCGGCCTGGCTGCCCCTGCTGGATTTTCGCTGGTACAGCGAGCCCCCGAGCACCGGGGCCCAAGGCGCCCGCCTCGATATCAACCGCGCGACTGTCCGAGAGCTGGGCGGCCTGGGCCTCTCCAGCGAACGCTGCCAACGGCTGGTGCGGGAACGGGCGCGGGAACCGATTCGGGACCTCGCCGATCTGCAGGAGCGGCTTCAGTTGCCCTCCGACCTGGTGGAGCGCTGGATTGGCAAGGTGCGTTTTGGTGCTGCCCAAGCAGGCCCCGCCCTGCCCCTGTCCCCCCAAAAGCCAGGCCACCCCTGATGGCACGGCAGGGAGATCTGTTTCGGGATCTACGGATTGGGGGCCAACGGATTGGGGGCGACCAGCCCCACGGCTCTGCCGCTGGGCCCGATCCCTTGCCCCTGCTCAAGCACCAGCTCAAAGACTGGCAACAGCGCCTGGCCCAGCACCAACACCCCCTCTTCGACGGCCAACGGGGGCCCGCCGAGCAAAGACTTTTGTTTGCCCAAGCCCAGGCCAATGCCGGGTTGGATGATCCTGAAGACGCCGCAGCCCAATTCAATCCGTTGGATCTCAGGCCCCAAGCCCTGTCCTTTTGGCGCTGGCCCCAGGCCCCCCAGCAGGGGGCGGCCCTGTATTTCGTGGTGGATCAGCCCGGCCCCGCCTCCAGCCCCCTCCTGCTGTACGTGGGCGAAACCGGCCGGGCCGACCAGCGCTGGAAAGGGGAGCACGATTGCAAGAGCTACCTCGCGGCCTATAGCGAAGCCCTGCGAAAGGCCAATCTCGGCCTGCAACTGAGCATTCGGTTTTGGCTCGATGTGCCCGCCCAGGTCAAACCCAGGCGCGCCCTCGAGCAGGCCCTGATCCAGCGCTGGTTGCCTCCGTTCAACAAAGAAACCTGGGCCCGCTGGGCCACGCCCTTCACCGCTGGGCTGGATTAGGCGCTGGCTACGATCGCGCCCAAAGCCGGCCGTGGTCCATGGAGTTTCGTTGCATCCCCCAAGACCTGGCCAGCGCCCTCGGCGCCTGGGCCGGCGACACCTTGGTGGTGGGTCTTTTTACCAACAACGACTCCGATCCGGAAGACCTTCGGCGCCAGGTTTTGAGCAACCTCTTCGGCAGCGAGCTGCTGCAGCGGCTCGAGCAGCGCCAGTTCAAGGCAAAACCGGGCGAAAGCGTCAGCCTGGAGCGCCTGGGGGCCTCGCCCCAAACCCTGATTCTGATGGGTCTGGGCGAGGCCGCAGAATTTGATCTGGCCGGGCTCAGGATGGCCTGCGCTGCAGGGGCCCGCGCGGCCTTCAGCGCAGGCGCCCAGGATCTCGCCCTTTGCCTACCCACCGAAGGCCTGGGGGCTGGAGCCGCGGCCCGCGCCATGGCCGAAGCCGTGCGCCTGAGCCTGTTTCAAGACCAGCGCTTTAAAAGCAAAGCTGAGTCCAAATCCTTGCCCAACCAGGTGAGCCTGATTGGTCTGGATAGCGCTCAACAGGCCTGTTTTGTCGCGGTGGATGCCACCTGTGCCGGGGTGGAGCTGGCCCGCCAACTGGTGGCAGCCCCTCCCAATGTGGCCACCCCCCAGCACCTGGCCGACACGGCCGCCGAGATCGCCCAGACCTATGGACTGGAGCTGAAGGTGTTGGAGCGCAGCGATTGTGAAGCCCTGGGCATGGGGGCCTTCCTGGGCGTCGCCCAAGGCTCGGACCTGCCCCCCAAATTCATCCACCTCACCTATCGCCCCAGGGTCCCGGCCCAGCGCAAGGTGGCCCTGGTGGGCAAAGGCTTGACCTTCGATTCCGGTGGCTACAACCTCAAAACGGCAGGCTCCCAGATCGAAATGATGAAGTACGACATGGGCGGCAGCGCCGCCGTGCTGGGAGCGGCCCGCAGCATCGCCCAACTCCAGCCCGCCGGCGTGGAGGTGCACTTCATCGTGGCCTCCTGCGAAAACATGATCAGCGGCGGTGCCGTGCACCCGGGCGACATTGTCACGGCCTCCAATGGCAAAACCATCGAGATCAACAACACCGATGCGGAAGGGCGCCTCACCCTGGCGGATGCCCTGGTGTACGCCTGCAAGCTCGAACCCGATGTGGTGGTGGATTTGGCCACCCTCACCGGAGCCTGCCTGATTGCCTTGGGCGAGGAAATCGCTGGGCTGTGGTCCAGCAGTGATGGCCTGGCCCAAGCCCTCGTCAACGCCGGTGAGGCTGGCGGAGAAGCACTGTGGCGCATGCCGCTTCGGCCCTCCTACAAGCAGGGTCTCAAAAGCCCCGTAGCCGACATGAAAAACACCGGACCCAGGCCCGGGGGGTCCATCACCGCCGCCCTATTCCTCCAAGACTTCGTCAGCCCCAACCTGGCCTGGGCCCATCTCGACATTGCCGGCACAGTCTGGAGCGACAAAGAACGGGGGCTCGATCCCGCCGGAGCCACAGGATTTGGGGTGCGCACCCTGGTCCAGTGGATTGAACAAGGGGCTGCCACAGCCATCTAGGTTGTTGACCAAGCACCGTGTTGGTTGACGACCATTGCGTTTATGGCTGTTCAGAAAATCCGCTGGTACGTCAAAGCCCAATTGGGCGTTCTGCTTCTCCCCGCGGGCCTATGCCTGTTTGGTGAAGCGGTGATCCGCAAGGGGATTCAAGCCCTTGCAGCCTCCGGGAAGGTGGACACCCTCTCCAGCCCTGGGCCCTGGTTTTGGTATGGAACCCTTGGTCTCATCCTGATCAATGCTGGCGTGGGCCTCATGATTGAGAGCGGGTTGCTTCGCGGCTACCCGCGCAAGGGCCAATCCAACAACGACTCATCAAGCCAACACTAATCAAGAAGGCCCTTCTGCAACACGTGCTCTGGCGCCTCGAAGGAACGGGCTGGCGCCTCGAGGGCGTAGATCTGCCAGCGGGCTCGTTCGGCGCAGAGCGGCAACAGCCGATCCAAATCATCGGAAGCCTGTTTCGGACTCTGATAAGGCCCGACGTGGCGGGTCTGCAGACCGTCTCGGATGGTCAGCAGATACATACAGAGCAAGGCACTTTGATAAAAAAATGCTAGCCACGCCCAAAGGGGACCTGTCTGGTCAAAAAGCTTTGCCAGGCAGAGGTTCGGCGAGCTTCAAGCCCAAACCGGCTTCAGCTTTTCCTCGGATTTGGATTCGGTTTTTGGCCGGCCACCTGGGAAGCACTCCCTGACCAGGCCGCGCCGGAACGGGCTCGCTTGCCCCAGATGGCATCCAAGCGGCGATCCCGACCGCAAGCCCAGCGGTAGTAGTTGTATTTGACACTGTTGCGCACGGCGTAATGCTGGTGATAGCCCTCGCCGGGCCAGAAGCGCTGCAGGGGCTTGATCTGCACCCGAATGGCGGCAGATGGGCGGTGCAATTCAGCGGCGGCAGCCTTGAGGCTGGCCTCGGCCTGGGCTTGCTGCACCTTGGAACTGGTGAAGATCACGGGCCGGTAGGAATCGCCGCGATCACAAAACTGGCCGCCGCCATCAAGGGGATCCACGTTGCGCCAATAGCTGCGCAACAGGGTGGGGAAGCTGATCCGCTTGGGATCAAACCGCACCAGCACGGCTTCCTGGTGGCCGGTTTGCTTTTCCGAAACCTGCCCGTAGGTGGGGTTATCCAGGTGGCCTCCGCTGTAGCCACTGACGGCCTCAACCACCCCTGGGAGCGTTTCGAGGTCGTGCTCAAGACACCAGAAACATCCCCCGGCCAACACCGCCTCCTGCAGCGGGCCCGTTGCCGGGGCTTTGCGCGTGAGGGGGGCGGTTGCAGGGGCAGCCCACAGCGGAGCCCCGCCAGCCAGGCCGGCCAGCCCAACCAGGAGAATTCCTGCGGCTACAGCACTGGACCAGAGCCCAAACGCTTGCAACGCCCCCAACCAAGTCCGATTGTTCAAGCCTTGCCAGCAAGTACCTGGTTCAGGATGGCGCAGGCTGCCCTCTGGGTGACTCCGGGTTCGCCCAACTCCAGGCGCAGTCGGTCGTAGCCAGCAAGCATCCCAAGCCGCTCTGGGCCCGATGGATCGAGCAATGCCAGGGCCTCGGCCACGATCGTTTTGACCCTGAGGTCTTCCTGGAGCAGCTCGGGTACCAGGCGCTCACCTAGCACCAGATTCACCGGTGAGATGTGGGGAACACTGAAACGCAAGATGTGGCGAGCAACAAAGGCCGTCGCCCAACTCACCCGATAAACCACCACCTGGGGAACCCCCCGCAGAGCCAACTCCAGGTTCACGGTTCCGGATTTCGCAATCGCCACATCCGCAGCGGCGCACAGGGCCGCCTTGAGGCGATCGGAATCGGCCGCGGGAATAATTGTTGAACGCACCCCAGCCTGGGTGAGTTGCAGTGAAAGCTGGGTCTCAAACCCGGGGAGCCCTGCCGGCACGACCACTTGTAGGGAGGGGTCAAGCTGCTGCAACTGGGCGGAGGCTTCCACGATATGGGGAAGCATGTATCGCAGCTCCTGCCGGCGGGAGGCCGGCATCAGCAGGAGCACGGGAGCATCCTGGTTGAGCCCTAGGAGCTGGCGGGCTGCCGGTCGGCTAGGCACCTCGCCAATGGTGTCCAGCAGGGGATGGCCCACGTAGGTGACGTTGGCACCACGGCACCGATAAAAGCGGGCCTCCTGCTGGAAAATCGCCAGGATCTGATTCGTAAAGCTGATCAGGTTGGTGCGGCCCTTGGTGCCGAATTTGAAGGCCCACTCCTGGGGAGCGATGTAATAAGTGACAGGCACCTGGGGGAACTTGCGCTTGAGGCGCAACCCCAAGCTCACGTTTGGGCCCATGTAATCGATCAACACCACCCCATCCGGCGGCTCCCCCTTAAACCAACGCTTGAGTCGGCGCTGCAACCGCAGGGTGGGCAGCACAAAGGGGATGGCCTCAAGCAGGCCAATGGCCCCCATCCGGGTGGTGTTGGCCAACAGAACAGCCCCGGCCCGCTCCATCCGCTCGCCCCCAAGGGCAACCACCTCCAAGTCCAAGCCACGGCGCTGAGCTTCCGCGTGGAGTGCTTTGACCAAAAGAGAACCCTGGAGGTCCCCAGAGACCTCGCCCGTGCTGACCAACAGACGCAGCATTAACGGGCTCCGGGGATTGGTCCCCGTCGGCTGGGGCCTACGGAAGCCTCAAGAAAAACCACCAACTCCGCCGCAGGCCCAGCCAAGGACTGGCTCCTCAGCGCAGCCAAGGCCTGGGCCAAGGGCAGCCCTTCCCGGTAGAGCAGGTTCCAAACCCGCTTGAGTTCGGCGAACTGTTGACCACCCTCCGCCTCGACCAGGCCACTGCGCCGCAGGCCAATCTTGTTGAGGGCCCGAACCCGTGATGGGTGCCCCTCCACCATCGTGAACGGAGGCACATCGCGCTCAATGCGGCTCATACCACCCACCATCGCCATGGTGCCAATGTGCACAAACTGATGGATACCGAGCACTCCGCCAATCACGGCTCGATCGCCCACCACCACGTGACCGGCCACCGCCACACCATTGGCAATCACGATCCGGTCACCCAGTTCACAGTTGTGACCGAGATGGCTGTAGGCCATCAACAAATTGCCACTTCCCAACCGGGTCTCCTGCTCATCAGTAGTAGCCCGATTGATCGTGACGCACTCCCGGATGGTGTTGTCATCCCCCAAAACCACCGCGGTGGGATCGCCGGCGTATTTGAGATCCTGGGGTTCAAGGCCAATGCAGGCTCCCGGGAAAATGTGGTTGCGGGCCCCCATCCGCACCCGGCCATCCAGCACCACATGGGGACCGATCTTGCTGGCAGCACCGATTTCCACCTCGGGGCCAATCACGGCATAGGGACCAACCTGGACCCCGGGGCCCAACTCGGCCTTGGGATCCACCACCGCAGTGGGGTGGATCGTAGTCCCTCTCTGGGCGATGGGGATCACTGGCTCCATGTTCCTCAGTCCACCAGCGAAAACATCAGTTCACCGGAGCAAGCCAGCTGACCATCCACCGTCGCTTCCGCCTTGATCTTGCCAAAACGCTGGCGCTTGAGGCTGAGCAATTCGCAGGTAATGACCAGTTGATCGCCCGGCACCACCGGCCGCCGAAAGCGCACGCCATCAATGCCGGCGAAGACAAACAAGCCCTTGGGCAAATCGGGCATCTGGGTCACGATCAAGCCGCCCACTTGGGCCATCGCTTCCACAATCAAAACCCCTGGCATCAGAGGGCGTCCAGGGAAATGGCCTTGAAACTGGGGCTCATTCAAGGTGACGTTCTTGATCGCCACGGCTCGCTTGCCTGGCTCGTGTTCGATCACGCGATCAACCAGGGCGAAGGGGTAGCGATGGGGGAGGAGCCCCTGTATTTGCTCTGAGGACAGCACCACAGGCTGGGACTCAAGTCGAGGCTCATTCAAGGGATTCAACCGGGGGTGGAGCTGGACAACCCAGCCAGAACAGCAGCCAATGAGGTGTGAAGCCCATGGGAGCCGCGATAGGCAAACACATGGGCCCGGGGCAAGCCCACGAGCGCCAAGTCGCCGATCAAGTCCAAGATTTTATGGCGCACCGGTTCATCGCTAAATCGCAGGGGGGGATTGATCCAGTGATCGCCATCGCAGACCAGGGCATTGTCCAAACAACCGCCTTGGATCAAGCCAGCTGCGCGCAACTGGTCCACCTGGGAGCGCAGGCCAAAGGTGCGAGCTGGGGCAATCTCCTCCACGAAGCTTTGGGGGGTGAGGTCAACGGAAAACAACTGGCGCCCAATGGCCCGGTCTGCAAATTCAATCGCGGCCCCTACCCGCAAGCCATCGGCCGGCAAGACCGTGGCAAAACTGGATCCCTGCTGAAGGGTGAGGGGCGCCTCCAGGGTGAGGGGTGAGGGAGGGGTCTGCAGGGGAGCCAATTCCGCCTCGCCAATGGCCTCAACCCAGGGCTGGGCAGAGCCATCCAACAAAGGAATTTCCTCCCCATCCACGAGAATCTCGGCCTGGCTCACCCCCGTGCCCGCCAAGGCAGCCAACAGGTGCTCCACCGTGGCCAACCGTCGGGCATCCAGTCGAAGGGCCGTGCACAGCTGGGTGTCTGCCACCTGGCGTGGATGCAACTGCACCAAAGGCAGGCTGGGCTGATCGAGCCACCCGACCCAATAGCCGGGCTTTGGCGCAGCCTGAAGCCTCACCAATGTGGATGCTCCGCTGTGCAGAGCAATCCCTCGGCGTTCAACCGGGTATCTCAGGGTCCAAGCCTGGCTGTAATCCGAAGGCCAAACGGTCACTAGAACTTCCAGCCCACACCCAAATTGAAGCGGACATTACTAGTGAAGTCCTGGGTGGCGACTTCCAGGCGCAACGGTCCGACGGGTGTGTTGACAATCAAACCGGTACCAAACGAGAAGCCATCGCCGGGCTTACCGAGCACACCACCAGGGTTGCCAGGGATATTGGGCTGGGTTCCAAAGGTGGTGCCGGCATCAACAAACAATTCACCACTGATAATTTTGAACAGGGGAAAGCGGTATTCAATTGTGGCTTCGGCCATGCTCTTGCCGACACCCAGATCGCAGTCGTAATAGCCACGCACGGAGTTACCACCCCCTACACAGAACGCCTCATAGGGAGGCACATCCCCCACCATGGTTCCAGCAGATGCCTGAAAAGCGAGGGCCTGTTTGCAATCGGGGGTTTCACCTGCTTTGGGGCGACAACCCTTAAACAGTTTGATCCAGTTGACGGGGATGTAGTGGGTGAAGCTGGTCCGCAAGCGGTTGAAGGTGGGAGAGTTTTCTCCAACCGACATGAACTGCTCGGTGCTCACGGTGAAGAAGTTACCCTTGGTGGGATTGCGGGGATCGTTCAGGGTGCTGAAGGTGGATCCCAGACGGAAACTCAATAACTGGTTTTCCGTAGCGCAATTGTAAGCGATGCAAATAGTCTGGCCATTTGCAGTGGCCTGGGAAGCGATGGACCCCGAGTAATCCATCGGGGTGACTTTCTGGCCCTGGAAGGCCAAAATCACATTCCAGGGGGCTTTTTTGAATGGATCACCGCCATTCAGAGGGCGCACCAGCTGAACACTTGCCCCAAGACGCTGTACGGAGACCTGATTACCTGTGCTTACACCATTGTCAGGGTTGATAGTAACAAAATAGCCATTATCCTGGCTTTGGAAGATCTGGGGAACCTCCCGGCTAAAGAAAATTCTTGTCCGCATGGACGTGCGATATTTATCACCCTTGATCCATGGGTTTGCAAAGGTGATATCACCCAAGCCTCCATATTGGCCATAGGAAATATTGGTGGAGAGATTCCAAGCCCGGCCAGTCAGGTTTGAATCCTGAAGCTGGATCTGGCCAAACACACCCTGGCTTTGGCTATAGCCCAAACCTCCAGAGATGGATCCGGTGGATTGCTCCACAATGCCCAGTACCACCACCACCCGACCCGGCTCGCTGGCCACGGGCTTCAGGGTTACCTTGACGTCACTGAAGAGGCCAGTGTCGTACAGGCGCTTGATGTCTGATTCCAGGATGCGGCGGTTAAAGACTGAGCCAGCCTTGAGGGAAATCTCACGGGTTACCACATAGGGCTTGGTTTTGCCCTTGATTGGCTGCCCCTTGTCGTTGGTGGCGGAGCCTTCTTTGTTAATGAACTGCACCTCCACGCCCTCCACCGTGCCTTCGCGCACTTGAAGCTGCACATCCCCATTCGGGCTGACCCGACTGGGCCCGGTCACCCTGGCCAAGGAATAGCCCTGATCGGCATACCACTTCTGCAGCTCCTGCATGCGCAGCTGCAGGGTGTTGAGGTTGAGGGTCTTGCCGTAATCGGGCGCAAAGGTGTCCTTGATTACCTGGGGCGGCAATTTGGCTTTGCCGAGATCGACGCTGACGCTTTTGAGCACCGGATTGGCCACCACCGTGACCACCACCCGCACCCCTAGGGGGCCATCCACAGGCTGGATGCGCACATCGGAAAACCACCCGCTGGCATAGATCGCCGACAGATCGTTTTGCAGCTCAGTTCGGGTAACCCGGGTACCAGGGGTCGTGGCCATGGCGGCATAGGCCGCCAACTCAAGGCGCTCCCGCTCGGGATGGCCCTCCAGTCCCTGGATCACCACCTCGGAAATCAACACCTTCCTCTCGGCAGATGAGGCGGCTGCCTTCTCGGCGGTTGCGGCTGGTCGCTTCTGGTTCGTTGCTGCCGGGGGCTTCTCCCTAGGTGCGGCTTGCGGTTTGGCCACCGATGCGGGGATCGGGCTGACGATCGGTTTTGGCTTGGAGCCGGCGGGATTCTGGGCTAAAGCCGGGCCACCGACCAACAGTGCTGCACCCAACAAGGGCAACGCTGCAGCCTTAAAACCCAGTGATCCAGCCATGGAAACCGTTACGGGGCGGTCGTGCCCCCAAATGTGGTGACCTTACCGGTAGACCCGGGGTTCCGGACAGACCCCTTGGACCCGTTTGAGGACCTCCCCGTAGGCCTCCACAACACCTCCCAAATCCTGACGGAAACGGTCCTTGTCGAGGATCCGTTGCTGGAGATCGCTCACGGAGCCATCCCAAAGCCTGCAGGTGTCAGGGCTGATCTCATCCGCCACCACCAACTCGCCGGCTGCGGTGAAGCCCAGCTCAATCTTGAAGTCCACCAATTGCAGCCCAACATCCAGGAAGAGACTGCCCAGCTCCCGATTCACCTGGCGGGCCAGAACCTCGATCGCCTGACGCTGCTCAGCCGTGACCAAGGCCAAACGCTCAAGGCGGGCTTCGCTCAGGAGGGGATCCCCATAGGCATCGTCCTTGTAATAGAGGTCCAGCAGGGGCGGCTCAAGCACCGTGCCCTGCTCGATGGGCATCTGCTTGCAGAGGGATCCGGCGGCGACGTTGCGGATCACGACCTCGATCGGAATCACCGTCACCGGCTTGACCAACATCCAGGTGGCCCCATCCACCCCCAGGTAGTGGGTCGGCACACCCCGGGCGGCCAGGTGTTCAAACAGAAGGGCGGAGATGCGGCAATTCAGCGCTCCCTTGCCCGCCAATTGGGCTTTCTTGAGGGCGTTGAAAGCGGTGGCGTCGTCCTTGTATTCCACCGCCACTAGATCGGCCTGGTCGGTGGCGAACACGCGCTTGGCCTTGCCTTCGTACAGCAAGGCTCCAAGGGAATAGGCGCTCATGGATAGCTCACGGGATTGGTCAGGGGCTGGGGGGAGGCGGCATGGCCGCCTGCTGCGCGGGGGGATCGGAGTTGGAGCGTCAACGCAGCGCGCCGCTGCTGGCTGGCTGGATCCTGGGCTAATGATTCGCGATGGCGCGCCAACCACTCACCGTAGGCATCGTCAATCCGGCCACTGAGCCGCAGACGACGCTGCATGGCTTTGGCGGCTGCACCACCGGGGCCAGCGTCAAGGGCCAGCTGCTGATCGAGCAGCTCAGCCACCAGGCCCCAGGAGCCTGCCGCCGCGGCCTGGTCCAAGGCCAGCTCGAGGAGGCGCTGACGCTCGGCGATCGGCAAGGCATCGAGCAGGGCCACAGCCCGGCCGTAGCGCTCGGCGAGGAGGGCGCCGCCTGGGCGGCGGCCGGCCAGCAACACCGCCGCCGCCTCCCGGTTGAGGCCCAGGCTTTCCAAATGCCCCGCCAACAGGTCCAAGGCGGATCGGCTCAACACCGTGCCGTCCTCCTTCTCTTGCACCGGCAACAGCCGGGCATCCAAGGCTCCTGGCTGGCCCGCAGCCAACTGTTGAAGGGCCTCGGCCGCGATTTGGTGGTGCAGCCCAGCCGAGGCGGCCCGCCATTGCATGCCCAACCACAGGGTCCGATCGGGACCCGGAGCGGGCGAGTGGCGGGCCAACACCTGCAGGGCGAGATCAGGGGCCTGACAGCTCAACAGCCCATCGGCATTGGCCAGCACTACCGCCAAGGGCTGGGGGGGGGGCTTGAGCGCCAGCAGGCGTTGCTGCAGCGACGCCACTGAACTGCCATTGCCCTGGGCGACGGCCGCTTGGCAGGCCGTGGCCAGCTGGTCCAGGGTGCCTATTTTCAGAAGGGTCTTCAGGCTTGGCTGGGCCTGCACTGGCACAGGCTGCGTTGGAAGCGCCCCAGCCCGGGTTGATAGCAGGGCAAAGCTGAGCAGCCCGGCCACGTAAGCACCCCCCTTGCCAAGCACTGAGAATGGGGAAAGCCCTGCCGGCATGTAAAGAAGGTGGGGGCGGCGGCCCATTCAGAGGCGCTCAACTTAAGGGAGCTGCGGCCTCCCATCCATCCCCGAAACCCACCAACCCCAAAAACAATGGCTTCAGCCAACTCCCCAACTCCAGCACGCATCCTGGTGGTTGGCGGGGGTGGCCGAGAGAACGCCCTGGCCTGGGCCCTGGGCCGCTGCCCGGGGGTGGAGTCGGTTTGGGTGGCACCAGGCAATGGCGGCACCCTGGAGCTCGAGGGAATCCAGCAGCTGGCCATCGCCGAAGGGGACCAGGCCGGCCTGCTGGCAGCCTGCCACGGGCGAGGCATTGAGCTCGTGGTGGTGGGCCCAGAGGCCCCCCTGGCGGCTGGCCTGGCGGATGGGCTGCGGGGCGCCGGTTTTCCCGTTTTTGGCCCCGGTGCCGATGGGGCCCAACTCGAAGCCAGCAAACAATGGGCCAAGGGCCTGATGGTGGAGGCGGCCGTGCCCACCGCCGGCTGGTGGCCTGCCACCAGCCGGGCCGAGGCCCTGGCGGTGGTGGAGCAGCAACAGCAACCCCTGGTGGTGAAAGCCGATGGGCTCGCCGCCGGAAAAGGCGTGACCGTGGCCGAGACCATCGCCGAAACCAAAGAAGCCATCGAAGAGGTTTTTAGCGGTCGGTTTGGCTCAGCAGGCGCCTCGCTGGTGCTGGAAGAACGGATGACAGGACCAGAGGTCTCGGTGTTTGCCCTCACCGATGGACAAACCATGGTGCTGCTGCCGCCGGCCCAAGACCACAAACGTATTGGCGAGGGGGATACCGGCCCCAACACCGGGGGGATGGGGGCCTACGCCCCCGCCCCCTTGCTCGATGCCGACGCCCTTGAAGAGGTGCGGCACCTGGTGCTGGAACCGATCCTGAACGGCCTGCGTCAGCGGGGGATCGACTACCGCGGCGTGATCTACGCCGGCCTGATGCTGACCAGCACCGGCCCCAGCGTGATCGAATTCAACTGCCGTTTTGGCGATCCAGAGTGCGAAACCCTGATGCCCCTTCTCGGCCCAGAGTTGGCCCAGGTGCTTCTGGCCTGCGCCACCGGCAGCCTGGCCGCCGCTCCAGCCCTCACGATTGCACCCACCTGCAGCGCCTGCGTGATCGCCGCCGCCCACGGCTACCCGGGCACGGTGCGGCAAGGGGATGTGATCGAGGGCTGCTTGAGCGCTAGCGATCGGCTGCAGCTGTTCCACGCCGGCACCCAACGGGGCCCTGACGGCCTCTGCCGCACCAGCGGAGGGCGGGTGTTGGCAGTGGTCGCCCAAGCCGAGACCTTCGATGCCGCCTTTGAGCAGGCCTACGCCGGCCTCGCGGCTGTGACCTACGCAGGCATCACCTACCGGCGCGACATCGGCCACCAGGTACGCCAGCGATGACAGCAGCCAACACCGGCCCAGACTCCACCTGGCAAGAGCGGCTTGGCCGGTGGTGGGCTGAATTCAGCCTCCAAACCAAGCTGCTGGTGGTGGCCACGATGGTGGTGAGCCTGCTGATGACAGGCATTACTTTTTTAGCGCTCAATGGCATCCAACGGGATGCCCAGCTCAGCGACACCCGCTACGCCCGCGACCTCGGCCTGCTGTTGTCCGCCAATGTCACCCCCTTGGTGGCCGAGGGCAACGACCGGGAATTAGCCGCCGTTGCCGACCGCTTTTGGCGCTCAAGCCGGAGCCTGCGCTACATCTTTTTTGCCGATCCCGATGGGATCATCTACCTGGGCATTCCCATCGGCGGCAATGCCGGCAGCAGCGAGTTGCTCCTGAGCCGGCGCCTGGAACTCCCGGCCGATATTGAAAAGCGCCCCGACACCCCCCTCATCCGCCAACACCTCAGCCCGGATGGCCGGGTGACCGATGTGTTTGTGCCGATGGTGAGTGACGGCCACTACCTCGGTGTGCTCGCCCTGGGCATCAACCCCAACGAAACCCTGCTCACCAGCGCAGCCCTCACCAGGGAAGTGACCGTGGCTGTGTTTGTCTCCATCTGGGTGTTGGTGATCCTGGGGGCGGTGTTTAACGCCCTCACCATCACCCGGCCGGTCAAGGAGCTCCTGCAGGGCGTGCGATCGATTGCAAGCGGCAACTTCGAAACCCGCCTGTCCCTGCCGGTGGGCGGGGAGCTGGGGGAGTTACTGGGGGGCTTCAACACCATGGCCTCCCAACTGGAGGTTTACAAAGCCTCCAACATCGAGGAGCTGACGGCTGCCCAGGTGAAGCAGCAAACCCTGATCGCCACCATGGCCGACGGGGCCGTGCTCCTGGATGCGGACGGCTCGATCGTGCTGGTGAACCCAACGGCCCGGCGCCTATTCCGCTGGGAAGGGCGCAACCTGGAGGGCAGCGAACTCATTGGGGAGTTACCCGAACCCCTCGCCCTCGAGCTGCAGGCGGCCCTCGAGAGCCTGGTGGGCGGGGCCAAGGATTCGGCGGATGTGCGTTGCCGATTTGGCGAACCCTTTCGCACGCTGCGGATTGTGTTGCAGTCGGTGCGGGACGCCAGAGGGGAAAGCCTCAAGGGCATCGCCATGACCATCCAGGACCTCACCCGAGAGGTGGAGCTCAATGCGGCCCAAAGCCGGTTCATTAGCAACGTGTCCCATGAATTGCGCACGCCCCTGTTCAACATCAAGAGCTACGTGGAGACCCTCCACGATCTCGGCGACCAACTGACGGAGGAGGAGAAAAAGGAGTTCCTGGGCATCGCCAATGACGAAACCGATCGGCTCACCCGCCTCGTCAACGACGTGCTCGACCTCTCCCGGCTGGAGAGCGAACGGGTTTGGGCCTTTGAACCGATCGAGCTGCCTACGGCGATCGAGCAAACCCTGCGCACCTATCGCCTCAACGCCGATGACAAGGGAGTGCGCTTGCACTTCGACGCCGATCCCCACCTGCCTAGGGCCCTTGGCAACTGGGATCTGCTGCTGCAGGTTTTCGACAACTTGGTCGGCAATGCCCTCAAATTCACCCCCAAAGGCGGCCACCTGATGGTCCGGGCCTATCCCTGGCCCGACCTCTGCCCGCTGATCCCGGACGACAGCAACACCGATGGCAATGGTGATGGCGATAGCGGCAATCCCAACCCCAGCTGCGCCCTGACCTCTCCCCTGCCCAGGCTCAGGATTGAGATTGCCGATAGCGGCTGTGGAATTTCAGAGGTCGACCAGAGCCGCATCTTCGAGCGCTTCTATCGGGTTGAAAATTCAGTTCATACCGAGGCCGGCACTGGCCTGGGCCTCTCGATCGTGCGCGGCATCCTCGACAAGCACGGCAGCCAGGTGAGCATGACGAGCGCCCTGGGCATCGGCACGGTGTTCTGGTTTGACCTGCCCCTGGAAGACTCCGATGCCGACGAACTCGAGCTGCTGGCTGGCCGCCGCCGCTATGAGCTGGAAGCCAACGCCCTTAACCCCTAGTCATCGGCCACACCGCGCACGATGCGCGAAAGCTCGCTGCGCTCGTCGGTGGTGATGCGATGGGGAACGCCGGAGATGATGCGCTCGAAATTCGAGAACGAATCCTTGATCTCCGGACCATTGCTGGTGATCACAAATTCCCGAATGCCCTTGTCATGCCAGGAGCCACGCATCTTGAACACGTTCAGGGCGCGGGCCATCTCACCACGGATCTCCACGTATTGCAGGAGCAGGATCGTGTCTGTAATGGTGGAGATGTGGGAGTCGGTGATCGAGTGGCTCCCCATGAACTCCTCCGAGGTGTTCGTGAAGAAGCCGGCGATCTCCTCTTGCTTGGCGTAGCCGGTGACCCCAATCACAAACTGGCGGAAGGCGTTGTGACTGACCCCCCGGGCCAGGGCTGAGAGCGAGTCGATCGCCATCCGCGATGGCTTGAATTGGCTGATCTCCGTCTTGATGATCTGGAGGTGATCCTCCAGGCCCGTGGACTCGGGGTAGGCGCAGATGATCTTGAGCAGGCCGTCCTGCTCCATTTGTTCGAAATCCATGCCCCAGCTGGTGGCATTGCGGAGCAGCTGGGCGCGGGATTCCTCGTAGGCAAACAGAATCGCCCGTTCCTTGCTGCGGCAGGCGTCTTCCACAAACTTGGAGACGAGCAGGGTTTTGCCCGTGCCGGTGGCCCCGGTGGCCAGGATGATCGAATCCTTAAAGAACCCACCACCACACATCTCGTCGAGCCTGGGTACGCCGGATGAGATGCGCACGTTGGACGAGCGCTGGGTCAGGCGCATGGCCCCCAGGGGGAAAACACTGATGCCATCGCTGCCCATGGTGAAAGGGAACTCTCCTTTCATGTGGGTGGTGCCGCGCAGCTTGAGAATTTCAGCGGTGCGCCGCCGCCGCTCACCCTCCAGCACGTTGCGCAGGATCACCACGTTGTCGGAGACAAACTCCTCCACGCCGTAGCGGGCAATCGGGCCGTATTCATCAATGCGCTCGGTGGTCATCACCGTGGTGACCCCCACTTCTTTCAGGCGGGCAATCAGCCGGAAGATCTCGCGACGCACCACCGAGACCGCGTCGTACTGCTGGAACACTGCGGTGATTGAATCAATCGCCACCCGCCTGGCCTTGAACTTGTGGATCGCGTAGTTGATGCGCTCGATCAAGCCCGACAGATCAAAACTTCCGGCCACGTCCTGACCTTCCGGATCCGGAGAAGCATCGAGGATGAAGAGCTTGTCCTGATCCACCATCTCCTGGAGGTTCCAGCCGAAGCTGGCGGCGTTGCGCAGGATGTCGAGGGGCGACTCCTCAAAGGTGACAAAGATGCCCGGTTCGTTGTACTCACGAATGCCGTTGTAGAGGAAGTTCAGCGAGAACACCGTCTTACCCGTGCCCGAGGTGCCGCTAATCAGGGTTGAGCGGCCAATGGGCAACCCGCCATGACAGACGTCATCGAAGCCCTCAATCCCGGTTGGGAGCTTCTGCACCTGCATCAAGGGAGAACCTGTGGAGCTTGAATCCTGCATGGGGCGAACAGACGTATGAAGAAGTTAGGGAGCGAAGGTGGGGCTCGCCATCAGGACGCGTGGAAATGAAGACCTGGGGACCGCAGTCCTAGGGGGCTTCCCCATCACCAAGGTCATCCCCTTCGCCCAGGTCTTGGTCATCAGCAAGGTCTTCCTCGGTCAGCTCGTCGTAGAGCAGGTCCAAGCCGATCAGCACCCGTTCCCGGTCCGACAAATCCCCAATGATCCGGCGCACCGGTGGCGGCAAGATTTTGGCGAGGGTGGGGGTGGCCAGGATCTTGTCCTCCTCGGCGAGCTGGGGGTTTTTGAGCACGTCAATCACCTTTAACGCATAGACCCCAAGAAACTCGGTCTCGAGGATGTTGCGCAGGGTCTTGAGGGCCCGCATCGAGTTGGGCGTGTTGCCCGCCACGTAGAGCTTGAGGATGTATGTCTTGCGGGGAGTCATGGAAACGAGTCGGCGGAGTCAGCCAATGGGATGGGGTGGGCGCGGATTAGGAGGGGCCGGGGACACCAGCGGGCATGACATCCGACGATGAAGCTGCCGATCCATCCGGCGGCAACGAACGGCGGTACATCTCACAGAGGTGGGCCATCACATCAAGGAGGGCAAGCCGGTAGTCCTGCAGGAAGTCGTGCTGATTTCCCTCCAGCCTGAGCTGCTTGGCGAACCCATCAATGAAATTCATGTGAATCTCTACAGCTTTGGTGATCGGTAAATCACTGAAAAACGCTGTATTCACAAAGCTTTCGAGGGCCTGGTTAGCCGCTGATGGATCACGGAAATAGCTGAGCAGCAGATCGCGGTAGGTGCGTTCAAGGGACTGCAGCAACGCGTCCCGGTCCCCCGCGCTGAGGTTGCGCAGGAAGCGGGAGGGATCGCGCTTGTAGAAGACCCCAAGCAAGCCAAGCCGGCCCTTCAACCGGTTGGCCAACTTCCAGCGATCCGGGGTTTCGCCCCCGGGCGCCAGCTGGTCAGCGCTGGTGTTAGTGGCACTGACAACCCCCCGGCGCAGGAAACGGGAAACCGCTGCATCCAGGCTGTAACTCAGCTGTTCGAGCTGATTGGAGTGCAGATGCACCTCGGCGTCATGGAATTCCACCTCCCCTGGCACGGCCCCAATCACCACGGCCGGCAACACCAACCCGAGTTCACTCAAGGATTGGTACACGCTGGAGCCCACGGCCCCCTGCTCGAGCAGCAGGGCATCGAACTCCTCCCGGCGCCGATCCAGCTCTGCGACGGGGTTGCAGGAGGGATCAACCCACACCATCTGGCAGCGTCCAACCTTCAGCCAGTGGGAGCAGACCTGCCCAATCGAGGGATCCCGGATGAGGGAAGCAATCGTGAGGGATGGCTCAGCCATGGAGGGCTTTTAGCGCGGAACGGCCGGCGACTGTTGGCGCCCATATTGACGAAAGGAAGCCTGAAGTTGGAAGATTGTTGTTTGAATTCCAACTTGTATGCGTCAGGCCGAATGACTGGGGATGGCCCCCGTCAGCCTGACCATGCCCCTGTCGCCATGAGCAAAGCCACCGATACACCCAAAGCGGATACTCCCCAGGCCGATATCCCGAAGATCCCGAAAGCAGAGACCACCGCTGCGACGGGCCAGGCCCCCACGACAGAGAAGGGTCCGTACGCCATTGTGGAGGCCTCCGGCCAGCAGTTTTGGGTTCAGCCCAACCGCTACTACGACCTCGACCGTCTGGCTGCGGATGTCGACAGCACCGTGACCTTGGAGAACGTGCTCCTGGTGAATGACGGCAAGGAAGCCACCCTGGGCCTTCCCTACGTGCAGGGTGCCACGGTGGTGCTGAAGGTGATGGCCCATCGCCGCGGCCCCAAGTTGATTGTCTATAAAATGCGCCCCAAGAAGAAAACCCGTCGCAAGAACGGTCACCGCCAGGAACTGACCCGCGTCATGGTGGAGTCGATTTCCGTAGGCGGCAAGAGCCTGGCCTGACAAGACCCTTCCCAAGCAAAGCCCCCCACTTCCTGATCCCCTCCCCCCATGGCCCACAAGAAAGGCACAGGCTCCACCCGTAACGGCCGCGATTCCAACTCCAAGCGCCTGGGCGTCAAGCGTTATGGCGGCGAGGCCGTCACGGCTGGCTCCATCCTGATCCGTCAGCGCGGCACCTCCGTGCTTCCCGGCGTGAACGTGGGCCGGGGTTCCGACGACACCCTCTTCGCCCTCACCGATGGCGTGGTGAGCTTCGACACCATCAAGCGCGGCCTGCGCAGCCGCAAGCGCATCAACATCGCCGTCGGCTGAGCCTGAGGCCCTGCGACCAGAAGCCGGTGCCTCCTGGGTGCCGGCTTTTTTGTGGCCCTTAGTTGGCTTGAGCGGCTAGGCCATCAGCCGGTAGGCGCGGGTGGTGATCAGCAAGGGGTGAAACACCTCCAAGAATCGGCTTTGGAGGGTCCGAAAGAAGGTCTCTACCAACGCCGGATCATCGAAATGGAAGGGATATTCCCCGGCATAGCCCTTGAAGAAGTACCAATTCAGCAGGGCGGTGGCCGAGGGCGACATCCGCTCGGCAAAGGTCTTGAGCTGGGCCGCTGGATCGGCCAGGTGTTCCAGCACATCCAGGCAGACAACCGAGTCGAACTGGGCAGGCAGAGCTGGATCGGAGAGATCGCGCAGGCAACGCACCTTGGCCTCGAGGCCCAGGCTTTGGGCCCGGGCGGCCACAAAGGTCCGATTGTGGGGATTGAGATCCACAAACCACACCCGCTCCACCTGGGGAAGGGCCGCCGCCGCCAGGGCATGGCTGCCGATGCCACCGCCAAAATCGAGCACCTGGCCCCGGGCGAAGCTGGCCTGAAGGCGCAGGGTGTCGGCGATGTAGTCGGCGCTGCCCAGGTGCCAGGCCGCCAGCTCCAGCAAGTGGGCCGTGCCGACGGTTTCCTCGTAAAAGCTACCCGCTTGATCGGGGTCAAAGGCGCCGGGATGGAGGGAGGCCAGATCCTCGGTGCTGTGGGGAAGTTGCTGCTCCAGCTGCTCCGCAGAGAGGCCCAGGAACTGGGCCAACTGCTGGCGTAGGTCAAAGCCGTTGGCGAGGAAGTGCTCCACATCCAAGGCTGGTCCCGCCACGCCAACGGGTCCTGCCACACCAATTGGTACTGCCACGCCAAATCGCAATCAATCCAAGGAAACCTATAGGGCAGCACCTTGAAGGGTGACCATGGGAACACTCCCCCAGGCCCAACCCGCCACCGGCGGCCAGCAAGCCCCAACCCCATGCTCTGCGGCTTTCTCGTGATCGACAAACCGGCTGGCATCACCTCCCACAGCTGCGTGGGGGCCGTGCGGCGGGTCTACGGGCTCAAGCGGGTGGGCCATGGCGGCACCCTCGATCCAGCCGTCACCGGCGTGCTGCCCATGGCCGTGGGCCCCGCCACCCGCCTGCTGCCTTACCTCGAGGGAGATAAGGCCTACTGCGGCGTGGTGCAGCTGGGCGTACGCACCCGCACCGACGACCTGGAGGGCACGATCCTCAGCCAGGCCCCGGTGCCCCAGCTCGAGCACCAGGCCATCGAGACGGCCTTGGAGAGCTTCCGCGGTTTGATCCAGCAACGGCCTCCCCAGGTGTCCGCCGTGCACGTGGATGGCCAGCGGGCCTATGCCCGCGTGCGCCAGGGCGAACAGCTCGACCTCCCCCCCCGGCCCGTGCGGATCGAAGCACTCGTGCTCGACCATTGGGACCAGGCCACGGGCCAGCTCCAGCTCCAGGTGTGCTGTTCAGCCGGCACCTACATCCGATCCCTGGCCAGGGATCTCGGCGAGCTGTTGGGCTGCGGCGGAGCCCTGGCCCAGCTGCGGCGCACCCAGGCCCTGGGCTTTGGCCTGGAGCAGGCGGTCAGCCTGGAGCAGCTGCAAGAGCAGGGTCCAACGCCGCTGCTGAACCCCCTCGAGGCCCTCGCCCACCTACCCCAGCACCAGCTCCTGGATGGGCAGGTCGCCGGCTGGCGCTGTGGCCGGGCCTTCGAGGCTGATGCAGGCCTCAGCGGCCAGCTGCCGGCGGACCAACCGGTGGCGGTGCTGGCACCGGATGGCAGCCTGGCTGGCATGGCCCGCGCCCTGGAGGGCGGCCTGCTGCAGCCCAAGCTGGTGTTTGACGCCGCCGGTTAAGGGCAATGGCAGGCCATAGCAAATGGAGCCAAATCAAGCGCACCAAGGCGGTGGTGGATGGCAAGCGGGGTGCGGTGTTCACCCGCTTGGGTCGGGAAATCACGGTGGCGGCCCGCGCCGGGGGCGATCCGGCTGGCAACTTCCAGCTGCGCACCGCGATCGAGAAGGCCAAGGCTGCTGGTGTGCCGAACGCCAACATCGAGCGGGCCATCCTCAAGGGATCGGGCCAGGGCTCGGGCGAAGGCGAGCAATTTGAGCAGGTGCGCTACGAGGGCTATGGGCCGGGCGGGGTGGCTGTGCTGGTGGAAGCCTTCACCGACAACCGCCATCGCACCGCCGCTGAGGTGCGCCTGGCCTTCAACAAACAGGGGGGCAACCTGGGGGAAACGGGCTGCGTGGGTTACCTGTTTGAACTTCGGGGCGTGGTGCGGCTCGCCGCCACTGGGCTCGATGAAGAGAGCCTGCTCGAAGCCTTACTTCGCCTGGAAGCCTGCGGGGGGGCCATTGCCTTGGGCTACGACGCCCAGGCCGATGGAGGCTGGGAGGTGATCTCGAGCTTTGCGGCCCTCGAAGCCCTGCAGGACGGATTGCGCACCTGCGATCTGGCGGTGGAGAGCTGGGAGCAGCGCTGGATTCCCCAAGCCACAACCGAGCTCCTGGAGCTGGAGCCCCTACGCAGCTGCCTGCGCATGCTCGATGCCCTCGAAGACCTCGACGACGTGCGCAGCGTCACCTCCAACCTGGAGGCCGATGAAGCCCTCCTCAATGCAGTGCTGGGCTGAGATTGTGGCCGCGGGCGGGTGCAGCCCAAACAGGGAGTACCAGCACCAGGCCCAGGGATGCCGGTCTCCTGAGCGGCAAGGCAGGACAGGGGGGAACCCTGGGCACGGTGCAGCGCCCGCTCCTCTCGCCGCAGGTGCAGCAAGCGGTTGGGGTTGCCCCGGTGTCGTGGACAGGCCACGACCAATTTCTTGCTTGCGCTCTAGAGACTTGCTTGCGCTCTAGAGACTTGCCTGCCACTCAGGGGCGGCGTTCGCTTTCAAACTGCCCATCAGCCCCCCTGGGTGATTGGGGTGGTTGACCACCAAAATGCATCCTGGTAGCATGCAGGGGAGCTTGTATGCATCTGAATGCTAAAACACGTTGCCCTAAAACACGTTGCCCCATTCCTGATTCTGTCATCTGGCTTGGCATTTGCCCTGCCTTCAAGAGCTACAGTTATCTTCTCAGATAACTTTGATGCCAATCCATCTCTATTTGGTTATACACCAGATGGTTGGACGATCACCAATGGTGGCACAGTTGATACTGGGGTTGGTGGCTTTGGTATCTACGTTGAACTGGGTGGGAACACAAATAAGCCCGGACAATTGACAAAGACCCTGAACCTCACCGGAGGGCTATTTTATAGATTGGATTATGCCCTCATGGGCAGCACAGTCAACGCCTCCGATACCGTTAACGTTGCTTTCGGAACTATCAACACCACTCACACTGTGTTGAAAAATGCTCCATATACTACCTATAACCTCGTCTTCAAGCCTTCTGTGACAGGCAATTATGATTTTTCATTCCTCAACGGTGGCACAAATAATGAGGGAGCTCAACTGATTATCGCAACCGTATCCCAAGCTCCCGGCCCCCTGCCCATCCTCGGCATTGCCGCTGTCTTCGGCTTCAGCCGCAAGCTGCGCAGCCGAATCAAAAACGCAAAACCTGAGTTGATCAGCACCACTGCAGTCTGATCCGCATCGATCCCGCAGTCTGTGCTAGCTGCGGCCTTGTAGGTGATCAACGACTGCATGACTGTTTTTGCGCAAAGCAGGGAATACGGCTTTGAACAAAGGAGTAAGAATTTTCAACTTGTTCCGGCCAAGACCACCGTGGTTTCGTCTAAGATACAGCAAAAATTTAATAGATCATGCTAAGGAGTGCCCTAACGGCCTTGATTCTTTCATCAGGCCTCGCGTTTGCATTGCCTTCAAAGGCTGCGGTTATCTTCGGTGATAACTTCGATTCCAATGTAATTGGAAACAATGTAGTCCCCTCGGGTTGGTTTATCGCCAACAGCGGCACCGGTGGTGCTGTTGACATTAAGTCTTCTGTTAGCTGGGGTAAATATGTTGACCTTGATGGGTCTTTCTTTAAGCCTGGACAGTTGTCAAAGACCTTGAGCCTTCCCGGAGGCATAGAAAATACTCTAACATTTGAACTAGAGGGCAACACTCTCTTTGCGGAGACTGTAGACGTTACTTTCGGCACTAGCGCCAGTACTTTCAATATTTTGGCTGATCAGTCAATTACAAGTTACAGTATCTCGTTCACTCCTTCTGTGACGGGCGACTATACGCTTTCATTTCTCAACGGAGGAGCAGATAACTGGGGAGCTTCTCTGATTACTGTAACCGTAACCCAGGCTCCTGGCCCCGTGCCCATCCTCGGCGTTGCCGCTGTCTTCGGCTTCAGCCGTAAGCTGAGGAAGCGAATCAAAAGTAGCGCCAATCGCGTTTCCAGCAGCTCAACCAACTGAGCTGATGCAGTGATGTCAATGTGGATAGGCATGGGTTTGGATAGGGAGGTGGGTGGCTTGCATGCCCCTCTCTTGCCAAACCAGCTCTGATTGCATGGCCAAAGCCGCCTGGGCATTTGGTGGGTAGCGGGGCTCATGCAGGCCGGAATGGAGACCTGATTGTTTGTAGAGCGCGGGCTAGTTCTTGATGCTTTGAGGCCCTTTGGTCTTGATTAGGAACGCGTCCTGCACTGGATGGGTTGCGCAGCAACTTGCGCAACCCCTGCCAAAGGTGGATCGTTGGCCGCTGGGCTTCTACGGCTCCGGGGGTTACGGCGTTTAGAGCGGCTGATCGGCCTGGGTTTCGGTTTCCGTTGCTCCGCCCGCGGATCCGGTGATGCCAGAGATCCGGCCCACCACCAGGCTCTAATGGCCGCCGCCGCATGGGCAGGCCCCGCTCCCGTGGTGCAACCCACCCACCCACCGGACAAGGGATACCGCTTTTGCCACCCCCATGGGGGTGGTCGCTATTTAAGAAGGTTGGCAGTGATCGGTCTGGGGCGGGTGTTGCAGTGCCAGTCAGCAGAGAGGTCTGCGGGGGGCTCGCAGAGGGCTCTGCCGCTGCTTAAGTGACCTTGTGAGGAGTTACAGGATCGCCACTTAGGAGTCGAAACGAGGACAGACGCCCTTAAGCGATCCACCCTTTAGCCCTGCCTTTGGCGGGGCTTTTTTATTGGCTCCAGGTGGGGTGGCGCAGGGTTGAAGTGCGATGACGTCAGCACCCATTCACCTTCCAGAGCCTGGGTCCAACGGGTACAAGCCAGCAGCAGCCCAACGTCGATAATTTCAATAAGATATCTTAAGAGGATCCACGCCCTTACCCCTCGGGGCCTTTAATGCTCCAGCTTTCATTGCTATTGGTCACTCTTTGCTTGTTGTTGAACCGAAGTCAAAGGCAAAGATCCTGGTCGTCGACGATGAACCAAACGTATGCCAAATCCTGGAAACTCGGTTGAGAATGGTCGGCTATGAGGTCGCCACTGCAGGAGATGGACTAGCAGGATTGCAGACGTTTGGGGAAGTTAACCCTGATTTGGTCATACTCGATTTGATGCTGCCAGAGCTGGATGGCTACGGGGTCTGCGAAAAATTGCGTATTCGCACCAGCATCCCGATCCTTATGTTATCGGCGATTGATGATGTCTCCCAAAAAATTGCCTGCTTGCAACTGGGTGCCGATGATTATATGGTGAAACCTTTCAGCCCTAAGGAATTGATTGCCCGCATTGGTTGCCTTCTGAGAAGGCGGGCCGGCATGGACCAGGGCAAGGCGCAGGAGATCCCAGTCAACAATCTCTTGGTTGCCGGCGATTTGCGGATTGATCGAAACAGACGAAAGGTCTACAGGGGAGTTGAACAAATTCGCCTCACGGAACTGGAAATTAGCTTGTTGGAGGTGCTCGTGGAGAATGCTGGCAAGCCAATCGACCGCAGCGAAATCCTGAGGCACATCTGGGGCTATTCCCCCGAAAAGCACTCAGAAACACGGGTTGTGGATGTGCACGTGTCCCGATTGCGCTGCAAAATCGAGGCCGATCCTGAAAATCCAGAACTGATTTTGACCTGCCGGGGTATGGGTTACATGTTTCAACGCCTGAATGACCGTTAGGAGCAGTGGTCAACGAGCAGAGAAAGCTGGCAATGGCCATTGATCAAAGACGTTGCAAGTCGCTCAATGAGACAAAAATTAATAGAACCTCATGAATCGAAAACAGACGACCCACTTGCCTACGTTTTGTACGGCTTGAGCAGTTTTTAGTGATGGGTGATTTAACCTATTGACGAACGTCTAATCAGGCCATGCCTCTAACTTTGCTGTCTTACCCATTGGTTTCGCAAAACGCTCGTGTCAACGGCATGCTGGTGGGAAGTGATGAAAGCAGTCACGTGCCCATGGCTGAAAAACGACTCAGTCCTGGCGCTATTGATAGCCTGATTGAGGGTGCCTATCGCCAACTCTTTTTCCATACCTTTAAGGCCGATCGCAATCTGACCCTGGAGTCGCAGCTGCGCAGTGGACAGATCACCGTGAAGGACTTTGTGCGGGGTCTAGTGCTCTCGAATCGCTTTGTTGATGGGGTTTATAACTATAATGGGAACAAGGACGTTGCACGCCACCTGGTGGAACGGGTGCTTGGCCGGCAGATCCACGGGCAAGCCGAGACGATTGCCTGGTCAATCGTGATTGGCGAGCAAGGGGTGCGCGCCATGGTGGATCAACTACTCGCATCAGAGGAATACACCAGCAATTTTGGCGAGGACACCGTTCCCTTCCAGCGTCAACGGGTGCTGCCCGGTCGCCGCCTGGGTAATCAGCCACTCAACATCACCCTTCCCCGTTACGGGGCCTATCACCGCGAGGTGCTGGCCAGCTTCCCACCCAGTCAGTCTGGTGGCTTCCGGGTTAGCGGCGGCATGCCCCCCAAATCGGTGCAAAACATTTGGTACGGGCTGATCCTGGTTGGTGGATTTGAAGTGGTGAGGGTTCTGGTCACCATCATGGGCGCCATGCTTGCTACCGGCGCTCACTAAGCGATCTTGGCAGGCACGCCCACGGGGAACTCTTGGGGCTCCCCGTTCAATCCTTAGGGCATTGCCGCTTGCACAGCGAGACCAATCACCGGCTCCAGCTGGGCAGAAGAACCCTTCTCACCGCCCCCTTGCCTGCCAAAGCGAGCACCGTTGCACTGCCGCCATGGCGCCCGTCAAAGCCCTCTGCCAGATCGAGCAGATGCCATGGGGACCAGAGCGCCCCGTGAAGTGCCTACAGGTTTCACAGGAGTTCAAGAGGTCACCGAGGAGTATGCAGAAGGCGCATCAACACCAATACGAGCAAGGGCAGTCATACGCACCGGGGTCCTTTAGGGAGTCGTCCCCTACAACGTGCTTCTACCAGCAACTAACGGGAGCACCGACCCCTCGTGCTTGAACCAACGCAGTAGCGACTGGATGGATCTGGACCAGCACGCCCTTTCTCCGATGGCGCTGGTTGGGGATCTCAATGGGGCACAGAAAAAAGAGGATCTCGATCCCCTTGACCTGGACCCCCGAGCCTGATCTTGGCTGGTTCGCGACGATGGCGTTCGTGCTGGTGATTGGGACGCCAGCCTTTTGCTTTCTGCGCCACGACATTTTTTGCGCGATCTGATTGGTCGATCCGCCGGCCTCGCACACCACGGTGACGCAGGCCATGACAACGTTCTTCAGGCGTGTGTTGCGACACGTTTCGGCGATGGCCTCATCATCCCAAGCGTTGATGTTGGTCTCTTGCTTGCGGTCATCGCTCAGATCCCCCCCCTGCTTGTCGCTGCTGCCTGATGGCCTCGATCCCAGCCACCCCGGTGACCAGGGCCTCGCGGTTGGTGTGAACAGAATGACTCCCCAGCACCAGAGGGTGAGCGTGAAACACCGCGCTGCCGAGAAGCAGCCGGCAGGGTTCGATCGCTTCAATGGCCACGGAGCCTTCACCTGGCTCCAGCACGCCCAGCTCGTCGTTCACTGCTTCGCCCGCCACCAGCGCCTGGCCCCGGTACACGAACAGCCAGGCGACGCGGTGACCGCGGGGCGGCTGGAATGTCCATGTCTCGCCCGCCGCCAGCTCCACGTCGAGATAAAGCAGGGGGGAAGGCGGCGTGATCGGGTTGCGGCGTTCGCCATAGCGGCCCAGAAGAAGCCGCCCATTGTTCAGCTGGGGCACTGCCTCTGGGGCGACATAGATGCCCTCGGCCGGGCCGTTCTCCAGCTCGGGAGGCAGGGCCAGCCACAGCTGGAATGAGGTGACGTTGGGGCCGTGGGGGTGGATCTGCCCCTGGTGCCAGGTACCGCCGCCTGCGCGCATCCACTCCAGCCCCGTGGCTTTTACGACTCCCTGCTGACCGGCGGTGTCCTCGTAAGCCACATCCGCATCGAGGGCATAGGTGAGGGTGGCGATGCCGGAATGGGGGTGCCAGCCGAATCCAGTGCCAGCCGCCACAGGCCCATGGATGAAATCCAGAAAAACGAATGGTTTGATCCGCTCGCTAATCGGATCCCCAGGGCTGAACATCCGCCGGATGAACCCGTGCTGCTGGCCCCGCGTTCGGGCCTCGATACGGCGGCTACTCATGGCGTTACGGAACCATCGTTGGCTGATGGGGCCCCAGCGCGTTGGGGGTCGGTGAGGGCCATAGCCAGAGCGGCAGCGATCCCGGGTTGGCCAAAGCGGATCGACCAGCTGTGCACGGCGTTGTGGCGGCATCCCTCCAGATGGAAGGGATCGGCCTCGGCGATCGCCTCGGCGGCCTCTCTGGATTCCACCTTCAACACCAGCAGGCCGGTGACGCATCCCACGGGGGTTGGAGCATCGGCTGCCAACAACGCCTCATCAACGGGTCCGGCAAACAGCAGCGCTCCAGTCTCTTTGTGGTGTGAAGCCCACTGGTAGTGCCGTGCCAGCAAAGCCTGGCCCTCGGGGGTCGCGGGTGGGCGCCAGCCAGAGAGGGTCTCCGCGAAAATCACGAAGGTTTCGTAGTGCTCCAGTGACGGGCCGGCCGGGCTCGCGGCTGCCTTCACGGCTGTGTTCATGGGTTCGGATGCGAAGTGGTCATGACGGAGAGCAGGTGGCGACCTGCCAAACATCATCATGAAATGATTCGGTTTTCAGGACAATCCCTTGTCTTCGGGATAAACTTTCCCGCATATGGGTCAATTTGATCTCAACGCTGCCTTGGTGTTGGTGCGCGTGGTGCAGGAGGGGAGCTTCCGCGCCGCCGGCGAGATGCTCGGCATGCCCAAGACCACCGTGAGTCGCAAGGTCTCCGAACTGGAGGCCCAGCTTGAGGTGCAGCTGCTGCAGCGCACCACACGCCGCTTGTCACTCACAGAGGCTGGCCTGGCGTTCATGGACGAAGCAGAGGCGGCGATCGCCAGGCTGGAGGCTGCCCAGGAGGCTGTCACCGAGCTGCAGCGCGAACCGCGCGGCAGGTTGCGGGTTACCACGACGGTGACGCTTGGCGAGCTGTTTCTCGCCCCGTTGCTGGCGGAGTTTCTCGAAGCTTTTCCGGGGGTGGAGGTGCTGCTGCAGCTCACCGATCGTCAGGTGGATTTGGTGGCGGAGCGCTTCGATGTGGCGATTCGGGCGGGGCCGCTTCCCGATTCCAGCCTGATCGCCAGGACGATCGGCTGCTCGACCTACCGCGTCGTCGCCAGTCCTGATTACCTGGCACGCCACGGCACCCCGCATCGCCCATCGGATCTCTCCTCCCATGCCTGTCTGCGCTTCACGCGCTCGGGGATGGAGGTGCGATCCAGCTGGCCGTTCGGCGTCGGGGCACGCACCAGTGAGGTTGCGATCAGCGGTCGGCTGGTGAGTAACGACTACATGGTGCTGCGCACGGCAGCTGAGCAGGGCCTGGGCATCGCCCGCCTGCCAAGCCTTCTACTGCATGACGCGATCCAGGCGGGACGACTGGTGGCCCTGATGGACGATCAGGCGCCACCGCCTAACCCGCTGCATCTGCTCCACCCGGGAGCACGTCGCCTACCGGCAAGGACACGGGCCTTCATCGACTTCATCCAGCCGCGGATGACCCAGGTGCTCGCCGGGGCCAAGTCGCTGTAACCCGTTCGCTGGTGCGCCCTTACTGGTCTGGGTAGTTTGTGCCACTGAACCAGATCCAGGCCATGAACCCCTGAACCAGAAGCAACCAGAGCTTCCTTTTTGCCCCCTCACCCCACTGATTAGTGGCTGATGACCCCAGCCCCTCTCACCCCCTTCTCCACAGCTCCCGCTTTGCCTGCGGCCCCTACTGCTGCTCGCAGGCGCTGGTGTTCTTCCAGCCAATAGCGGAGTCGATGAACCCCGCTTCTCGGCAGAGGCCATCAAAGCCAGCCTCAGCGGCCTGCTTGAGGTCAAGCAACAGCAGGAGCTGCTCAGCCAGGAGCACAAAGAGCTGAACGAACAGCTGCGACTCGCCCACCTGCGCCCTTGGCCCGGCGCTGTTTCCAGAGCCTCAAGTGCTTTCTGCTGGGCCAGAAGAGTCGCCAAGCGCACCTCTCGGTGCGACACAGACGTGGCGCTGATGCCCAACTTGAGCCCAGCGGCGCGCAGCGATAGGCCTTCCAGCAGAGTGAGCCGCAGGGCTGTGGCCTGGGCCGACGGCAGCTGTTCGAGCAGGCAGGGCTCGCCATTGGTGCTGGCATCAAGGCTGATGTGACCCAGGGCTGAATCACCAGCCAACAACAGTCATTGTGTCGGCCCGGTGAAGGATTCATCCGCGCCAACCCCCTAGATGCTGGAGGCATGAAAACGGCTGGCAGGCATCTGGATGCATGCCATTTCGCCAGTTTGGACACAGAGCGCAGCAAGGGCAACGATGATTCGGCACTGTTTGGCTGTGCCCTGCTTCACTGCAATCAGGATGTAGACAATTTGGACTCTAAACTGGACATCAGTGAATGTTGTTCGGCAGCTCAAACTGGAGAACATCAAGCTCCCGCAGGTGCTCCAGAAGTTGCAATACGAACTGATGGCACTCTGCGGGGATGCCTTGCAGGGCCCCAAACACCGAGGCGCACTCACGGATGATCTGTTCGATTGTGCGCCGGCCGTCTACCAGCCGCAGCACGAAAAGATGGGCCGGCACGAGTTCCGACAACCCGTTGGGGCGCTTCAGGCTGTTTCCCTGAAGGCCGCAGCGATACCGGAAGGATGGCCGGTACGCGCCAGCGTTGACATCATTCAAATCAATCCGGTAGCTCTCTGGCGGACGGTCACGCCGGCAGGCTGTGAACCAATGGCAGCCGTTGGTGGTGTTCAGGCGCTCCATCAGCGACCAGCGCTGCGGTGTCGGCAGTGACACCAGATGCTCATAAAAGGGATTGCTGCAGAAAGCGGCTGGGCAATAGGGCGCTTGATGAACCAGATCGTGAAAAGCCAGCCCGGCTGCTTCCACCAGCTCTAGGCAGTCCGGAATCGAATAGCTGCGCTCACGGCCATGCAGAAACGTATCGACAATGCCAGCGTCATAGTCTAGGTCTGGTGCGATCGATAGATAAGCGGCCAGTGGATGATCTGATTCCAATCCCGCCACGGCCTGCTTAGTCAGCTCAACCGATTGAGCTGATTGGTCGAGGTTCAGATCGCGCAACACCGATTGCAGCAACTCGACGCCAATGCGCCCGTATTTGGCATAGAGCATGACCGCAATCACCCCATCGCGGTTCAGGCAGCTCGCCAGAGCCTTCAGGCCTGCGAGCGGATCGGCCAGGTGGTGGAGAACCCCTGTGCAGACAATCAGATCAAAGCTGCTGGCCAATTGATCCACCTCTTCGATAGCAAGCCGGTGCAACTGGAGATTGCGGAGCGCATGGCGCCCGATCAGGGTCTGGTGGTGAGCAAGTGACGCTTCGCTCACATCGATGCCAACCACCTGGGCCGTGGGGTTGGTGTGGGCCATCGCGGCGGCCTGACTGGTTCCGCATCCGGCCACCAGGATTCGCATGCCATCGGTGTAAGGCCGGTCAGGCCAGAAGAGGGTATGGGCATGGCTGGGGTCGAAGCATTGCCATTGGTTTTTCAGCCAGTCATCGAGATCCGCGATCGGCGCCGGATAACTCCACTGTTCGTACTGACGAGCCACAACATCGCCCTTTGGAGTCTCGGCCATGGTTTGTGTTTGTTCTGGTTCTGAGGCGGGCATCTTGCGATACACCAGCCAGCGCATTTCAATCGGGGAATCTTGGCGTGGCAGATCGAACACATCCAACCCGCTCACCCAGTTGGCGTACCAGCTGGTGGGAGGCCAGGCGCCCTCTGGGAGAAGGCGCTGTTCGTAGTCATAAACAGAATCATCCGCAACCAGGCTAAGAGGCAGATCCTTCACATTCTCCGCCAACTCGGAAGTCGTAAAAATGGCTGAATACACCTGCAGTCCCAGCTCGCGGGCGGCTGCATCGGGGGTGTAGCCGCGCATGGGTACAAACACGTTGAACACCAGCACTCCACCTGGAGCCAGGCACGCGGCTGCCAATTCGAACATCTGGCGGAGCTGAGCTGGGCCGCGAAAGTCCGAAACCACCTCCGAGAGCACCACGAGTCCGTAGTCATCCCGCAGTTCAACTCTGGAGGAAAAGACATCCCCCTCGAGAACACGCAATGGCAGTGATTCCTGCTCGCTGGCGTCCCGAATCATCGCGGCAAACCGGCTACTCAGCTCCACCGCATCCACCGGATGACCGCGACGGGCAAGGGCAAGAGCATTACGTCCGGTGCCTGCACCAATGTCGAGTACGGGGCAACCTGCAACAGCGAGGGCCATGACACGAGCATCGGGCTCCGTACCGAAGTAAGGAGGTTGGCGAGTAGACACCCACTCGTCATAAACATCTTCAAGGCGTGGTGCCTGATGCGTCACGTTGTAGGTCACGCTGAGGCCCACTGGGACCTCGTAGCCAATGACGATCTCGGCGCGGGGGGACGTTTCGTAGGCCTCGAGAAGCTGGCCAGCCAAAACATTGCGAAGCTGACGGCGCTCCTCGTCCGTGAAGCTGACACCCAGAGGAGCAAGCGTTTGCACACACACGGCCTCAATCTCATCGAGCAAGGCCGGTACAGCTGGTAACCGGATCTGGCCCGTGGTCACACTGCGGCAAAGCAGTCGTCGGATCATCGCAGCTCGCTCTGGCTGGGCTGAGCTAGTCATCGCAGCCCCATGGCGATCAAGTCGCGATTCAGGCAGGTGATCAGGATCTCTAGGTCACACGAGTAAGCCCGGTCGGGCATGAACAGCGTGGGGGCCTGACGAGCTAGAGAATCGGTCGCCGAGGTATCAGCCATGGCGCGTCCTGAGCTGGCTTACTAGCCACCATTTCCACCCTTGCCGCCCGCAGCTCCGACCCCACCATTGCCGCCATTGCCGCCATTGCCGCCAACGCCACCCTTGCCTCCGGCCCCACCATTTCCACCAGAGCCGTCATGCACCCGTACATCACGGTTGGAAGGGCCGATCGATAGAGCCTTGATCGCTGGTGTATTCAGAATGTTGGTGGATGGCGTTGAGCGCTTCGAGGGGAGGCTGTTGAAGCGATAGGCGAGGTTGACCGAGACGCGTGTATCGAAGGCTTGGTCGTAGGAGAGGTTGGCACCAGCGGTGAGACCATCGCTGATCATGTAGGCCACTCGCCCCACAACACCCGATCCATTGGCGGTAGCGAGGTCGCCGTTCTGGTAGTAGTAACCCAGCGAGGCCTTGAAATCCGGGGTGATGTCGTACCCAACATCTAGGCCGTAGGTGTTGAGTGCGCCACCGTTGTAGGCACTGTTGAGGTTGTACGTTCTCGCACCCGTGGGCACAAGGGCATAGGCATTGAATTGCCATTGATTTCCTGAGGCTTCCAGTCCTGCCGCTGCCTGCTGGAAAAACACCGTGCGCGAGCCAGTCACCATGACGCCCGTATCAGCCTGCCCCGTGGACATGGGCCGTGTGTCATACCCGGCGTTCACGCCAAACATCCAGCTGCGATCACTGTTCAACCAGCGATAGCCAAGTCGCGTGGATGTTGAAATAGTGGTTCCCGCCACCTCGGTGTTGATGATACTGGAGAAGTTGCCGATGTCTGGCAGATTGACATTAGCCAGGGCATCCAGGAAAAAGACGCTGTTCGTACCCACCGCCAGCGGGAGGAAGGCACCGATGCCGATTTCGTTGGGGGTGCCAGCACCCTGGGTTTGCCCCTGAAAACCCCAGTTAAACTGCACGGCATCCTTAAGGGACAGCTCCATCACGCCTAGGTCTGCAGAAGTGCCTTGAGCGACGTTGGCTTCTTCTGCGCCTGCAGGGGTGATGGCAAAGGGCATCGACGCCAGTTCCAGAGCAACCGTGCCTGCCAGAGAGAGGCTGAGGTGGATGGAGTGCTGCACTACGGCTCAATGTGTCGATAATTGCTGAAATTTGTCTCAAAAGTGCTGCTGGGTCTGGATTGGGTGGCCGGTTTTAAGGTTGGTAGCAGGATGTTATCAATGTTTTGGTCGCAGAGCCAGTCCCACAGCCACCACGTTCACCCAGCACTTCAAACAACCCTGCTTGAGCCGCCCGGCTGAGGCGGTCTGCAAGCTTATGACAAATTCGCCTTAGTAGGCTATTGAATTCCTCCACCATAAGAACCGCCTAATCCTAGTTGCTTCCTGTTGTTGTCGTGTACCCGCACATATGCCTCGGCTGGGGTTGCAGATATTGGCTGAATCACAGGCATCACAGATGGCTGTTGTTTCTTGGGTGCTCCATAATCATTGGAGCCAAAGCGATACTTCAGGTCTGCTGAGAAGTGTGTATCAAACGCCTGGTCGTAGGAGAGGTTGACGCCAGCAGTCAGCCCATTGCTGATGGTGTAGGCAAGCCGTCCATTCACGCCGGAGCGATTACCAATAGCTAAGGAGACCCTGGAAAAGCCAGCCCGTCTGAGCGAGACTAGGGGCATAAACCAAGGCCAGGACTGAGGTGATGGGCGGCAAGCCGCTTGGGTTTGCTGATGACGAACAGACGACCGCCAAAAAGCGCACCAAGAAGGAAAAGTTCCTGGCCGAGATGGATCAGGTAGTGCCTTGGCAAGCACATATCGATCTGATCGAGCCTCACGACCCAAAGACCAGCAGCAAAGGTGGACGTCCGCCTTATCCATTGGCCACCATGCTGAGGATTCACCTGATGCAGCAGTGGTACAGCCTCAGTGATCCAGCCATGGAAGCTGCTGTGAAAAGCAAGGCACGATCATTGATGCCTCCTTGATCTCTGCTCCCAGTTCCACCAAAACTAAAACCGGTGAACGGGACCCAGAGATGCACCAGACCAAGGAGGGCAACCAGTGGTCTTTCGGCATGAAGGTCCACATAGGGGCGGACAAAGATTCCGGCCTGATCCACTCGGTGGAAACCACCTCGGCCAATGTGCATGACATCACTCGAGCAGCCCAGCTACTCCATGGTGAGGAAGAAGTGGTCTACGGCGATGCTGGCTATCAAGGAATGGAGAAGCGGCGAGTGCTTGCAGTTGGCGCCTATCAGGGCCAAGGTTGAGCATCCGTTTCGTGTGATCAAACAACAATTTGGTTTCCAGAAGACCCGGCTCCGTGGCATGGCCAAGAACCATTGCAAAGTCAACGTGATGGCAGTACGCACGAATCTGTATCTTGCTCGCACCTATCTATTGGCGACAGGATAAGTGCACGATTGGTGTGTCTACTGAGCCCAATTTGTCCCAGTAAATAAACAAAAATTGCTCTTAAAACAGTAAAAACAATGTGGTTTTGGAGTGATTCAGCCCAAAAGCCACCCATCATCAAATATCTACGCTGGGGTGGACGTCAAACCCTCGTTAACCAGAGCTTCCCTAGCTGATCGCGCCATAGATCAAGGCCCTGCGCAGTGGTCCGGTGATCTTGTTCAAGCGAAAAGAACCTGATGTTCTGCCTCAGGTATGCCCGCCAGCGGCTCATAGCCGCATTCGCGCAAGAGCTTAGATTTAGAGCCATCACCCAGTTCCCTGACTTTTGCGAGCAGTTCGGGGCCGGTGAGCATGGGGCTCAATCATGAATGACATGATTTTGACGGGCCCTTCCCTACTGTCCACCCGCAGACGATGCAGTCCATTGGGGTTAGCGCTACATCATCGGTTGAGCCGTTGCATCTGCCAGGTGACAAGCGTGCCCACTGGGCTCCAGAGCAAGTAGGGAATCAACAGCAGCACCGCTGGCTTGGAGTGCTGCAACACCACCAGCGCCAGCGCCACGCCCCACACCCAGCCGGCTAGGCCAACGGCCGTGCCATCGCTGAGCCGCCGGGTGGTGCAGATCAGCCAGGTGTAGCTCTGCACCAGCACCAGCAGACCCAGATACCCCGCCATCAATCCCCAGCTCCAGCTGGCGTTCCAGCTCAGCAGTGCTGAGGCATAGAAGCAGGCGTAGATGGCAATCCAGATCAACGGGATGAGGCCTTCAAACGTGAGCCAGGCCGGCCGCCGCAAGCGGATGAACCAGGCGAATTGCTCCCTGCTGGGATTCAGCCCGGCCCCCACAGCGACCATCACCAGCAGGATCAGCAGCGCAGCAGCCATGGTTTCTGTCGGTGATCCATCCAGCCTGGCGAGCGTGCAGGCTCAGCGCAGGGATTCGCAGGCCTCCCCGTCTCCGTTGCCATCGAGATAGCTGTGCCCTTGCCGCAGCCACTGCTGGGCCTTGGCGTTACACCCACTGAGGTACTGGCGATAGGCAAAAGCCTGGCCGTCATCTACCAGGGCAAGACTGAGGTTGGTGTCACTGATCACCTCGGCCACCGAGCGGCCATAGCGGTAGGCACCGCCGCCACAACCAGCAGAGCCTTGCTTGCCATCGCTGGAGTTTGCACGGACACCCTTTCCATGCGGCTCCTGCATGGCTGCTGCGCCAGCTGCGGAATGGCGCCAACCTAGATTTCTGGCCCAGCAACCTGTTCAGCCCCTGCCCAGATCAGGCGGCTTTTGCGTCAAGAGCCGCTGATCGCGATGTCCAGTAGCCCCGGATTGGAAAAGCTAGGCCGCTTGCTGCTGCGCGGCCTGCGCATCGGCGCCAGCTCGGTGTCGATCGTGGAGCTGCTGCGCAACGACTGGACCGGCGGCATCAGCGCCGGGGTGGCCTGGCTGGTGTTTCTGCAGGTGGAGCGGCGGCTGCCGCCCCCCAGCTCCGAGCCTGAGGACTGATTCGCAGCTCGCCGGCGGCATCCCCAGCCACCACCACAGTGGCCATGGCCTGCACGGTGGGGCCCATCTCCTGAATACGCACCGCTCCCACGACAATCGCCTGGCCGCGGGGTCTTCTGCGGCCAGGCGACCCAGAAGTTCGTCGAGGGAGCTGCTTGCGGCGCAGCAGATGGCGGGTGCGGTTTGGGTGTGGAGGCATTCAGCGCCCCCGCTACAGGTGAAGAAGCGCTCCCGTGCCCAAGGAGAAGCTATCGCTTCGGCAGTGCGGGCATCGAGAGCATTGGCACAGCCAAAAGCCCCTCGCATCCTTAGTTCTAGAACCCACACGAGCTTTTGACGTACAGCGAGCAAGCCACTGCTGCATCGCAAGATCTTGATGGTGAACTGGATGCGTTCCTAGGCGCTCTCACGGCCCTTGGTGGGTCTGTAGGCAATGGGCGGCTACGCGAGGTTTTGGAGTGGGATGACGCCGCATACAACTCGGTCAAGGCCGTACTGGTTGATCGCGGACTAATCGTTCCAGGCAGGGGGCGCCGGGCCATCCGAACCAGCCAAGCGATCAAGGACGCCCCGTGCCAGCCATGGAAAATCCGGCAGCTCCTTTGAACAGGCGTTCCGGGTAATCGATGACTGCCTGCGTAAGGAGTCCGGTTGTGGCACCGAGCTCGACGACACCGAGCAGACCTCTTGGCTTCTGTTCCCCGAATACCTCGATGGTCTTGACGATCAATACCGCTGGAACAGCTGGGCTGCACCTAAGGACTCAAGTGGTCAACTTGATCACAACGCCGCTGTCACAGGCGACGACCTTCGTGATTTTGTGACCTTGCGCCTGTTCCCCTACCTAGAGCAGTTCAAGCAACGGGCCATCGGGCCAGACACCATCGACTACAAGATCGGTGAGATTTTTGGGGAGATCCGCAACAAGATCTCCAGGGGCTATAATCTCCCTGAAATTATCGATGTAATCGATGGCCTGCGCTTCCGCTCCCAAGCCGAGAAGCACGAGCTCTCGATGCTGTACGAGGAAAAGATCAAGCGGATGGGCAATGCTGGCCGCAATGGCGGTGAGTACTACACACCTCGACCACTGATTCGCTCAATGATCAAGGTCGTTAATCCACAAATTGGCGAGACCGTCTACGACCCTGCGGTTGGCTCTGCAGGCTTCTTGTGCGAAGCCTTTGAGTTCATGAGTAAGGGCGGCGCAACAGGCCGCGAGCTGACCACAGAAGACCTCAATACCCTTCAAACAAAGACCTTCACTGGCAAGGAGAAGAAGAGCCTTGCCTACGTGATCGCCATCATGAACATGATCCTGCATGGGATTGAGGCACCCAAGATCATCCGCTCCAACACACTCACCGAGAACTTGAGCGATGTGCAGGAGCGTGACCGCTATGACGTCATCCTTGCCAACCCACCCTTTGGCGGGAGTGAACGCAGTGAGGTTCAACAGAACTTTCTGATTCGTTCTGGTGAAACTGCCTATCTGTTTTTGCAGCATTTCATTCGGATGCTTCGTGCCGGTGGCAGGGCGGGCGTCGTGATCAAAAATACCTTCCTCTCCAAGAGCGATAACGCTTCTGTGGCCCTGCGCCAGAAGCTCGTTGAAGAGTGCAACCTCCACACCGTGCTCGATTGCCCTGGTGGGATGTTCTAGGGAGCAGGAGTCAAAACGGTGGTTCTACCAGTTGGATCCAGGGCGCAACATGGGTAAGACCAACCCACTCAATGCCCGTGACTTGAGTGAGTTTATTGAACTACAACAGAACTTTGCAGACTCGCCCAAAAGCTGGAGCGTGGACGTCGCGGCCATCGACCCGGATTCGCTTGACTTGTCCGTGAAGAACCCCAATGGCGGCGTGGAAATCGTGCACCGTAGCCCGCAAGAAATCATGGACGAAATCACCGCGCTGGACGCCGAGAGTGCGCAAGTGCTTGGCAACATCAAGGCGCGGCTATTAGGGAGGGGTGGCAGGCAACGATGCTGGGGGAAGTGACGACAAAGATCGGCAGCGGGGCTACACCGCGTGGCGGCAATGCGTCATACATGAGATTGCCGTTGCTCTGAACAGGTGCGACATGGCTAAGGCTGCGTCCACCTTTGCCCCGGCCGGCGCTATCAGCACCAAGGCTTGTTTTTTGGTGCTCAGCGCCGCCAGAGTCCCAGCCATTCGTTATCGCGCTCGGGGGCTGAGCCCTGCGCTGGCTCCCAGATTTCCTGGCGGAATCCGGCTGCCGCCAGCTGCTCCGCCAGCAATGCCGGGTCGCTGCCCCACGGGGGGCCATCCGGGCGCTGGTGGCACCAGAACAGACCCAGCAACCAGCCCCCGGGGGCCAGCAACTTCTGCACAGCTTCTAGATAGGCCCCGCGCTGGGCTGGATCGATCGCGCAGAAGCAGGTGTGCTCCAACACACCCTGCAGGCTGCCTGCCGTGATGCCGGCAGCCGCCAATGCCATCCCATCAAAGAGATCAGCCTGCAGCCAGCGCAAATCAGCGCGATCGGAACCGTGCACCGCTTGGGCGCGCTGGATGGCCTCGCTGCTGAAGTCCAGCCCGATCGCCTCGTAACCCAACTCGGCCAGCAAGGCAGCCTCATGGCCTCGGCCGCAGCCAGGCACCAACACCCGACCCGGTGGCTGGGGTGCTCGGCGCTCAGTGCGCAGAAAGGTCTCCAGCGGTGGGGCTGTCTTGCCCAGCTCCCAACGATCACTGCCCTCGCGGTAGCGCTGGTCCCAGTTGGATACGGCCATGGTGCGGATCTCAGCAGCAGAGCATTCATACGGCGTCCCGTGGGTGGAGGCCTTAGCACCGGCCTGTGATCACCGCCCTGGCATCTCGGGCTGGATCGGGTCGGGTGCCCATAGCTTCACCCATTGCCTGTCTGGGGCCTGACAGGAAAGGAAAGGGATCCCAGTTCAGAGAAGAGGGGTTCGGGGCTTGACCTTCCTGGCTGTGATCCCGACTCGGGTTATGCAGCCCAAGGTTTTAGGAGGGTCTGGCCAACCCAGGGCGGCGCCTGCTCAAGTCTGTCTTTGAAGTACGTGCTGCATCACCAGCTCCACAGCGAGGGGCTGCCAGCTGATCTCCTCCAGGAGCTCTCGCCGCAGCGCCTGCTCAGGCGTTTCGCCCGGATCGAGGTGCCCGCCAAAGAGTCCCCAGCAGCCGGGCGCCACGATGTTGGGGATCTCGTCGCGCAGCTGCATCGAACCGAAAGGTGCGCCAGAAGGGCTGGGCGCCGGAGGGCTGGCTGAGCGATGGCCGCCAGGTGCTCCATTTCCAGCCGCGGCGTTACGACCGCTGGAGTCAGAGCCTGGAGGTGACCTTCGGGGAGGTGATGGCCGGCGGGGAGCCACCGCTGCTGTTGGCGAAGCCTTCCGCGAAGCGGTGACACCGCAGGGAGCTGACGCGCGAGCAGGCGATCAAGCTCTGGGCCAAGAAGCGCCAGCAGGGCTGGCAGCCTTGCGCGCCCCAGTGGCTGCCGCCAGCGCCGCTGTCGCCGGGCTGATCAGAATCGAGCCCATGGAACTCCATGCCGACCTCAGCCAGCGCGCCCTGTTCGACAGCAACGCCCTGGACTGGACCCCATCGCCAATGGCAGGGGTAGAGCGGCGGATGCTGGATCGCCACGGTGAGGAAGTCGCCCGGGCCACCTCACTCGTGCGCTACGCCCCCGGCAGTCGCTTTGAGCGCCACAGCCATGGCGGCGGCGAGGAGATCCTGGTGCTGGAGGGCACCTTCTCCGATGAGCAGGGCGACTACCCAGCCGGCACCTATCTGCGCAATCCGGTTGGCTCCAGCCACGCGCCATCAAGCGAGCCGGGCTGCACGATCCTGGTGAAGCTCCACCAGATGCACCAGGCCGATCAACAGCGCCTGGTGATCGACACCAGCAACAGCACCTGGCTGCCCGGGCTGGTGCGCGGGCTGGAGGTGCTGCCCCTGCATGCCTTTGGCTCGGAGCACGTGGCCCTGGTGCGCTGGGCGCCGGGCACTGTGTTTCAGCCCCACGTCCATCGCGGCGGCGAGGAGATCTTTGTGCTCGATGGCGTCTTCCAGGACGAGCACGGCAGCTACCCGGCCGGCAGCTGGCTGCGCAATCCACCAGGCAGCGTGCACCGGCCCTGGAGTGAGATGGGCTGCGCCATCTGGGTGAAGACCGGCCATCTGCCCGCCACCCAGGGCCCCGACGGCTCAGAAGCGTGAGCCCGGAGTCTGCAGAAAGGCCAGCTCCTCCGCACTCGACACCCGTCCCAGGAGCGCGTTGCGGTGGGGGAAGCGGCCAAAGCGGGCGATCACATCCCGGAGTCGGCGGTGTGGGGAGAGGGGGTGTGGGGAGAGGGGGTGTGGCGAAATGCCTCCGCTAGCTCCGGCGCCAGGAATCGGGGCGGGGCCTCCACAAGCCGGGCCCAGCGGCAGGTTGTCGCCACCCAAAAGCCGATCGGATCTTCCAGCTCATCCATCACCTGCAGGCCTACCTCGATCAGGGCGGCATAGGCCAGGTGATTGGGCCAGTGCTGAAAGACCCTGGGGAGCGAGAGCGGTAGCGGTGCTGCTCCTGCTGGATGCATGGGTCCTGGCGGCTCAGTTTTGTGATCACCGAGCCGATCGGCGGCAGCTCGGCCTTGGTGGCACGGATCGATTCAGGCGACAGCGGGCTTATGGGCGCAGCAGTGGCGGGTTGCCCGGCTGCTGCTCCAGGTTCACCACATTCACCTGGGTGATTTCGCCATCAGCCCAATGCACTGTCGCCAGCACGAGGGAGCTGCGCGGGGTGAGCGGTGCGATGGCGGTCACCGTGCCACGGGCAAACGGCCCGTAGCTGGCGACAAGCCATGGCCACGGACCCGGTGGGAACGGAGGAGCGGGTTAGCCGGCTGATCCGCAACACCTACCGCACCTTGATGAGCCGCGGAATGAAGAGCTGCTGGGTGTTTGCCTGTGATCCGGAGCTGCAGGCGTATCTACGGGAGAAGCTGGATCAACCCGCCCTTGCGTTGAAAAGTGGTTTTTAATCGGCCAGCACTGCTGCTGAAGGTGCAGATCAATCGGGCAGCGACACCGCCAGTGACAGCGCCAGTGACAGCAGGGGTTGGGGCGTGAGGAGCAGCAGCAAAGCTGGCCGGTAGGCCGCAAGACTATGCGAGATCTGCATGGAATCCAGCTCCAGCCTGGGTTTCAAAGGCCACAGCGCTGCTGACAAGTGCGCTAGTTCGCAGCAGAATTGACTGTGTTGCAGCTGATGCTTTTCTCGGTGGATTCAGGCTTGGCCGAGCAAGAGTTCACCGGCGCATTAGAAGCCCTAGGAGGCTCCACCAGTAATGGCCGATTGCGCGAGCTGTTGGGCTGGAGCGAGCAGGTTTATGACGCCGTCAAAGCCAGCCTGTTCTTATCGGATCGAATCAAGACGGGACGAGGCCGGGGTGGTTCGGTTGCCTTGATCGACCCTTCGAACAACCAGAACCGTTCTTTTACCGCGAAGTCAGCCTCCTTAACCCAAACCGTGACGACCACCTCCACACAGCTCAGTTCCCAGCCGAACCCTCAGTCCGCTGGCAAACAAAACCTCTCCGCCTTCCTCTGGTCCGTCGCTGACCTCCTGCGGGGCGACTACAAGCAGAGCGACTACGGCAAGGTCATCCTTCCCTTCACGGTGCTGCGGCGACTGGACTGCGTTCTGGAGCCCACCAAGGCGGCAGTGCTGGAAGAGAAGGCCCTGCGAGAGGGTCAGGGCCTTGACCCCGAACCCTTCCTGCTGCGTAAGGCAGGCCACAACTTCTGCAACACCTCGCCGCTGGACATGAAGCGGCTGATGGGAGACGGCGACAACATCGCCGAGAACCTGCGGAGCTACATCCAGGCTTTCAGCCCGGCAGTGCGGGACATCTTCGAGAGTTTCGAGTTCCACCTCCAGGTGGACCGACTGGACAAAGCCAACCTGCTGTACCTGGTCACCGAAAAGTTTGGCCAGATTGACCTGCACCCAGAAACGGTCAGTAACGCCGAGATGGGGTTGGTGTTCGAGGAGCTGATTCGCAAGTTCGCTGAACTATCCAACGAGACCGCAGGGGAACACTTCACCCCCCGCGAGGTCATCCGATTGATGGTGAACCTCATCTTCATAGAAGACGACGACGCCCTGACCCAACCCGGCATCGTCCGCAGCCTCTACGACCCAACCGCTGGTACAGGCGGGATGTTGAGCATTGCAGAAGAACACCTGGTAAGCCACAACCCCTCAGCCCGTCTGGTGTTGAGCGGCCAGGAGCTGAACGCAGAGAGCTACGCCATCTGCAAGGCGGACATGCTGATCAAGGGCCAGGACATCAACAGCATCTGCTTCGGCAACACCTTGTCGGACGACCAGCTACCAGAGGGGAAGTACGACTACATGCTCTCCAACCCACCATTTGGCGTGGAGTGGAAGAAGATTCAAAAGGAAGTAGAAGCCGAGTCAAAAGCACTGGGGTTTGCCGGTCGCTTTGGCCCTGGCCTGCCAAGGGTGAGCGACGGTTCACTGCTGTTCCTGATGCACCTCATCAGCAAGATGCGGCCAGCTCAGGACGGTGGTTGCCGCTTTGGCATTGTTCTCAATGGCTCACCCCTGTTCACTGGAGGAGCAGGCTCAGGCGAGAGTGAAATCCGCCGCTTTGTGCTGGAGAACGACTTGGTGGAGGCGATCATCGCCCTGCCCACAGACATGTTCTACAACACGGGTATCAGCACCTACATCTGGATTCTGAGCAACCGCAAGCCAGCGGAAAGGAAGGGCAAGGTGCAACTGATTGATGCCAGCAGCTACTGGCAGAAGATGCGCAAGAGCCTCGGAAGCAAGCGCAAGGAGCTTTCGCCTGAGCACATTGAGGAAATTACGAAGCTGTTTGGGGCCTTCGAGGAGGGGGAGAAGGACGGCAAGCCAATCAGCAAGGTCTTCCAAAATGAAGACTTCGGCTACCAGACCATCACTGTCGAAAGGCCACTGAGGGACGAGGCAGGCAACGTCGTCTTAGGGCAGCGGGGCAAAGCGAAAGGGCAGCCCCAGGCTGATAGCAGCTTGAGGGACACGGAGAACGTGCCGCTGTTAGAAGAGGTGGAGACTTACTTCGAAAGAGAGGTGTTGCCGCACGTAGCCGACGCCTGGATTGACCACAGCAAGACCAAGAAGGGCTACGAGATTCCCTTCAACCGGCACTTCTACGTCTTTACGCCGCCGAGGCCACTAGACGAGATAGATGCTGAGCTGAAGGAGGTGACTGACCGGATTTTGGAAATGATTGGGGGGCTGTCGGCATGAGTATCGCCAAGTACCCCACCTACAAGGAAACCGAACTGGAATGGCTGGAAGTCATTCCATCTCATTGGGAAGTAAGGCGACTGAAGCAGTTTTGTGATGTCTTCCCGAGTAATGTCGACAAAAAGAGCGTCGAAGGCGAAACCCCTGTCAGGCTCTGCAACTACACAGACGTCTACTACAACGACATCGTTGCTGAAAGCCTCAAGTTCATGGCTGCAACTGCAACAGAAGAGCAAATAGGAAAATTCAGCCTCAAAGCTGGCGACACCATCATTACGAAAGACTCTGAGACTGCCGACGACATAGCCATCGCCGCTTACGTACCACAAGACTTACCAGGGGTCATATGTGGATATCACTTATCGATGGTGCGTCCCAAAGAAGCCGTTAATGGGGCCTTCGTAAAAAGACTCTTCGACTCCATTTACACGAAGTCTCTAATGGCTGTGAGTGCCAATGGCTTGACCAGAGTCGGGTTATCTCAATATGCCATCGACAACGTTGAGCTGCCGCTCCCCCCAAAGGAAGAACAGGCATCAATAACAGTCTTCCTCGACCGCGAAACCACCAAGATTGACGCTCTTATCGCCGAGCAGCAGCGCCTAATCGAGCTGCTTCAAGAGAAGCGCCAGGCCGTGATCTCCCATGCAGTCACCAAGGGTTTAAATCCAGATGCCCCGATGAAGGATTCGGGCGTGGAGTGGCTAGGAGAGGTCCCGGAGCATTGGTGTATCAAGAAAATCAAGCATCTTTGCATATCATTAGAGCAAGGCTGGAGTCCTCAGTGCGAAAACGAACCTTCGGAAGGAGAAGGGCCAGGAGTCTTAAAGGTCGGATGCGTGAATGGCGGTTTATTCCGTCCAAGTGAGAACAAGAAGCTACCCACAGAGTTGGCCCCTGTGCCTCAGTACAGCGTCAAAATGGGGGACCTCTTGGTGTCACGAGCCAACACCAAGGAACTAGTCGGAAGCGTTGCAGTGGCGGCCGAAGATTATCCTTGGCTCTACATCTGCGACAAGCTTTACAGAATCACTATCAAACCCAAGAGTTCCTCTTCCAACTATCTAGCCCTTTACTTAGCATCCAGAGAGGCCAGAGGGCAGATTGAGCTAGGCGCGTCTGGCGCGAGCCCATCCATGCAAAACATCTCGCAGTCGGTACTACTTGATATGTCAATACCGGTGCCACAGCTAGATGAGCAAGAAAGCATTCGCAATGACATCACCATTCAGTGCGATCAGATTGATCAGTTGACTGCCAAGGCTATGGAAGCTATTCGTCTATTTCAAGAACGCCGCTCGGCCCTCATCTCTGCTGCAGTAATCGGCCAGATAGACGTCCGAGGGCTGGTAGAAGTGGGGGGCGGTGAGCAGTGACCATCACTCCCAAGACAATCCAAATCTTCCTCCCGAGCGGCGAGCCCCACGGTATTCGCATTGCCGAGATAACTACACGGATTGTCCAGGTCATTGAGGTCCCTCGAAGCCTTCTGAGCAACTTCCTGGGCATGGAGCAAAGCTCCCAAGTCGGTGTCTACTTCCTGATTGGGGAAGACACAGAGGATGGAGACCGCCTGGTGTACGTCGGTCAGACCGGCGACCTTCGCGCCCGACTGACTGCCCACAACCAGAAGAAGGACTTCTGGGAGCGGGCCTTGGTGCTGATCTCCAAAACCAACAGCCTCACGCAGACCCACGCTCTATTTCTGGAGTGGCATGCCCTCCAGCAGATTCGGAGTGCCTGTCGCTTTGCCGATGAGAACGGCAACAGTGGCTCAAGGCCGCACACACCAGCCCCGCTGGAAGCCGAGTGCTTTGAAGTGTTTGAAACAGGAAGTGTCCTTGTCTCCAGTCTTGGGTACCCCCTGTTTGACCCTGTAGCCAAGCCAAAGCAGAGCCAGGAACCAGCGGAAATCCTCAACCTCCGTAGCCCCTCAAACGGAGTAGAAGCCAAAGGTCTCTACACAGCAGAAGGCCTCGTCGTACTGGCCGGTTCAGTTGGCCGTGTTGACACAGCCCCCTCCCTTGGGGAGACCAACGAACGATGGAGACAACGACTTCTAGACAGCGGCGTCATGCAACTTGATGACCAGGGCCAGCTTGTGTTTCCGAAAGACCACTTGTTCAAGTCCCCAAGCGGTGCTGCCATTGCATTGCTCGGTCGCACCGCCAATGGGTGGAGGGAATGGAAGAGTCAAAAGGGCAAGACCTTGCACGAGCTAATTCGTGAACCGGAGGCAATCAACCCATGAGCGTCCACCTCGAATCCGCCTTCGAGAAGGAAGTCTGCGAGTACCTCGGCAGCAACGGCTGGCTCTACCAAGACAAGACGGCAGACAACTACGACCGAAAGCTGGCGCTCTACCCGCCAGACCTGACCTCCTGGCTTGAGGAGTCGCAGAAGGACGCCTGGGATACCTACAGGAACAAGAACGGCAGCAAGGCAGAAGCCAACCTGCTGCAGCGCATTCGAGAACAGCTCGACCAGCAAGGAACCCTCGACCTCCTGCGCAACGGCATTGAAGTCATGGGTCTACCCAAGGCCCTCAAGCTGGCTGAGTTCAAACCATCCTTGGGTCTCAACACAGAAATCCTGGCCCGCTACAACGCCAACCGTCTGCGCGTCGTCCGCCAGGTGCGTTACTCGCTGCACAACGAGAACAGCATCGACCTGGTCCTGTTCCTCAATGGCATCCCAGTCGCCACAGTTGAACTCAAGACTGACAACACCCAGTCGATAGACGACGCGGTGTGGCAGTACAAGAGCGACCGCCTACCCAAGCTCGCTGGCAAAAACCCTGAACCCCTGCTGAGCTTCCCCAGCGGTGCCCTGGTGCACTTCGCCGTGAGCTGCCGGGAGGTACGCATGACAACGAAGTTGGCAGGGCCGGCCACCGTGTTCCTGCCCTTCAACAAAGGCAGTGACCCTGGCGGCAAGAACTGTGGTGCCGGTAACCCTGTTCCCGATGGCCCCGGCTACCCCACTGACTACCTGTGGCAGGAGGTGTGGGAGCGGGAGAGCTGGCTTGAAATCCTCGGCCGCTACTGCATTGCCGAGCGCAATAAGAAGAAGCAAATCACGCGGATTCTCTTCCCTCGCTACCACCAGCTTGTGGTCACACGGCTGCTGCAGGAAGCCGTGAGGAATGAAGGACCAGGGCAGAAGTACCTGATTCAGCACTCAGCCGGCTCTGGCAAAACCAACTCCATTGCCTGGACCGCCCACTTTTTCTCCGAGCTGCACGACGCCAACGATCAGAAGGTCTTCGACTCGGTGCTGGTGGTCAGCGACCGCAACGTCATCGACACCCAACTGCAGGAAGCCCTCGAATCGTTTGAGCGCAAGAAGGGCGTGGTCGCTTCCATCACAACGGACAAGGGCATAAAAAGTGACCAGCTGGCAGCGGCCTTAGGCGGGGACAAGAAGGTGGTGGTCTGCACCATCCAGACCTTCCCGGCCTTGATGAACAAGATGCAGGAGATGACGCTTAAGGGCGGCAAGCGGTTTGCTGTCATTGCCGACGAGGCCCACAGCTCCCAGACCGGCCAGGCCGCCGAAAAGCTCAAAAAGGTGCTCAACGCCGCAGACGTTGCAGACCAGAGCGACGGCGCTGAAGTCTCCATAGAAGACGTACTGGCGGCCCAGATGGCTGAGCGGGTGAAGGAAGACGGCATTACCTACGTCGCCTTCACTGCCACGCCAAAAGCCAAGACCATGGAGCTGTTCGGCCGGCGACCCAACCCCCATGAGCCAGCTGGCGATGGGAACCTGCCTGAGCCATTCCACGTTTACTCCATGCGGCAGGCCATAGAAGAGGAGTTCATCCTTGATGTCCTGCAGAACTACATCTCCTACTCATTGGCATTCCGTCTGGCTCAAGACGGGCGGGGTTTGGCGGATGAGGAGGTGGAGCAGAGCGCAGCCAAGAAGAAGCTCATGGGCTGGGTGAAGCTGCACCCCCACAACATTGCCCAGAAGGTCGAGATCATCGTCGAGCACTTCCGTCAGTTCGTCTGGCCACTGCTCGATGGCAAAGCCAAGGCGATGGTTGTGGTGGGATCGAGGAAGGAGGCAGTGCGCTGGAAGCTGGCAATCGACAAGTACATCAAGGCAAAGGGCTACCAACTGGGCACCCTGGTGGCCTTTAGCGGTGACGTTGACGACAAGGAGTCAGGCCCTGATCCTTTCAACGAGAAGAGCAGCAGCTTGAACCCGGGCCTTAAAAGCGACATCCGTGAGGCATTCAAGGGCGAGGATTACCAAATACTGCTGGTGGCCAATAAGTTCCAGACTGGCTTCGATCAGCCGTTGCTCTGCGGCATGTACGTGGACCGCCGGCTATCTGGCATCCAGGCCGTACAGACACTCTCACGCCTGAACCGCTGTTCCCCTGGCAAGGAAACCACCTATGTCGTGGACTTTGCCAATGAACCAAACGACATCCTGAATGCGTTCAAGGCCTACTACCAGACCGCTGAGCTGGCAGAAGCAACAGACCCAAATTTGATTCTCAGCCTCAAGGCCAAGCTAGATAGCCAGAACCACTACGACGAATATGAGGTTGATCGGGTGGTGAAGGTATTGCTCGGCCCTGGCAGCAAGCAGAGTGAACTGATCGGAGCACTGGAGCCTATTGCCCAAAGGCTGATGCACGCCTTCAAGGAAGCACGTCTGGCCAAGCGCAATGCAGAAGATGCCGGCGGACCTGACGGAATCAATAAGGCTAAGGATGAACTTGACGCCCTCACCCTGTTCAGAAGCGACATGGGCACCTACGTGCGCTTCTACATCTTCCTGTCGCAGATCTACGACTACGGCAATACCGGCTTGGAGAAGCGAGCCATGTTCTACAAGCGGCTGCTACCGCTGTTGGAGTTCGAGCGAGAGGTGCCAACCGTTGACCTAAGCAAGGTCGTCCTGACGCACCACACACTCAGGAACAAGGGACAATCAAAGCTTGACCTTAAACAGGGAGAAGTAGTTCAGCTTCCAGGCCTAGCCCCTGGTGGTGGTTCAGTTCAGGACAAGGAGAAGGCCTTGCTATCAGCAATCATCTCCAAGCTGAACGACCTATTTACAGGCGAACTCAGCGACGAAGACAAGGTGATCTATGTGCGCTCGGTGATCCGTAGCAAGTTGCTGGAATCACCCACCCTGCAGCAGCAGGCATCTGCCAACAGCAAAGAACAATTTGGCTCGTCTCCCGATCTTGGTAGTGCCTTGATGGACGCAATCATCAGCGCTCTAGATGCGCATCAAACGATGAGTAGCCAGGCCCTGGGTTCGGCATCCATTCGAGATGGCATGAAGGAGATCTTGCTGGGCCAAACAGGTCTCTACGAAGAACTGCGTGAACGCGCCGCCGCTGCCTGATCACCATGGCCACTAATTCAGGCACTATTGCCGTCGCCCAGGCCGCCCAGCAGATCGCCCTGCAAATGCTGGAAGAGCGCGGCCGAGGCGCGGTGCTCGTGGGCGTGGCCCGCGTTGATACAGCTTTGGAGCATCTGCTGCAGGCGGTGCTGGCTCCAGCAACAGCCAAAAACGATGGCCTGTTTTTGCCTGATCGGCCGCTTGGCTCCATTGGCGCCAAGGTGGCCCTGGCTAGTCGCCTGGGCTTGATTGATCAAGGCGTGGAGCGGGCTCTCAATGCCCTGCGCAAACTGCGCAACGCCTTTGCCCACTCGGCCGAATCAGCATCCCTTGCTGACCCAGTCCACAGCTCTCGATTAGCGGAGGTCTATGAGCTAGCCCGCGCCAATCCCCTCTGGGCGCCGCTAGAGACGGTGCTGGCAGCCCAGCCGCCAACGGCCCATGGTCCATTGGACCAAGCTCTGCGCGACTACATCTTGCTGATCACAATCCTGGTGGCCTTTCTAGAAGCCACCGCCCAGCAGCTCAAGCCGATCCAGCCACCAGTGGTAATGGGCCTAGGCGGGATTACTGCGTTGAACCGCTGAGCAACCTGCCTCGGAAACAGCTCTGATGATTGCTGCAGCGGCAGTCCTGTACCGGTTTCTCCATATCCACACTTCTTGCTCAGCTGGGATTAGGCCCTTGAGCGCTGACGCCAAAGATTGGGATCCTGGCCGCAATGCAGTACTGCCAGTACGACGATGCAACCCTGCTCTGCAACTGGCAAGTAGATGACCCCGTAGGGGAAACGGCCGATCAGGGCACGGCGCGTTCCCCGGTAAGCGACGGGATACGCCGCAGGGTTGGAGCGGATGCGCTCAAAAGCCAAACGCACCTCTGTAAGAAATTGCCGGCCGAGGCCAGTTTCCTGGGCTTCGTACCAGCGGGCCGCAGCGTCGAGATCATCTCGGGCTGCTGGACGGAGTCGCAACACCATGTTCAGAGCGACTGCTCGATGGAATCGAGCGCCGCATCGGCATCAACACCGGGGTAGTCGTCAGCCAGGAAGCTCTCCAAGCGCTGATCGATCAGCTGTCGATCAGCATCAGTGAGATCAGGGCCGTTCTGCTCGGCCGCGATCGAGTCCCACAGGGTCTGGACCAGCTCCAGCCGTTGCGCCAGGGGCAGGGTCAGCAGGTCATTCACCACAGGCAATGCCGGCAGCACCGGAGGGCTGGGACCCTTTAACCGTACCGGGGGCATTGGCGCTTGCAGCCACCAGGCCGTCAAACACCCACCTGAATCCCTCGTCCAGTCCTCGCGCTGCGTCAAGGATCGGGCCATGCGCCCCGGTGGGGCGTCCTTGTCACATCCCTGCGGCTGGCCGTTGGGGCTGGGGTTCTTCGCCGTCCCCCGATGGCTGCCCCGCTTTCCCGCTCTGCTCTCCGTGCCCGCGATGCCCTGGTGCTGGAGCACCTCTCCTTGGCGGATGCCGTTGCCTCAGCTGTAGCCCGCCGCTTCTTCCCTTTGGTCGAGCGGGAGGATCTGATCCAGGTAGCCAGAGAAGCCCTGCTCCATTCCGTGCTGCGCTGCAAAGCAGGTGAGCCGGCTGAGCCCTATCTGCGCCGCTGCATCTCAGGTGCCCTGCAGCATCACCTGCGCGATCGGGTGCGGCTGGTGCGCATTCCACGCCGGCTGCATGAGCAGGGTCAGTGCCCCCTGGGTCACATCAGCCTTGATGGCCACGCCGCTGGCGAGCCCTGCCTGCTCGATCAGCTGGCGGCCCCCGAGCAAGAAGCAGCCGGCTCCGCTGATGATCTGGCGCTGGAGCAGCTAGTCGATCAGCTGCCGGCAGCGCAAGCCACAGCCCTGCGGCTCACCATCCTTGAGGGCCTATCGCTGCGCGCCGCTGGGCTCAAGTTGGGCATCAGCGCCATGGCCGTGCAGCGAACCCAGAAGAAAGCTCTTGAGGCTCTGCGGGGGCAGCTGGCAGGCGGGGGCTGAGGCCCTCCTCACCAGTCACTACTCGAGCACTACCTCCGAAGGTTGCTGATACGGATCAGAACGGTTCAGTCGTCTGCTGGTTATCTGCGACCCAGCGCGAGAAGGCCTCGCGATCAAGCTCGCCGCTGGCCACTGCCAACACAACGGCCTCGGCAGCATCGATTGTGGCGGTCAACTCGACGCCGTTCAGCACGAGGGTTGTTTCCATGGCGGCATGGCCGATCCGCTTGTTGCCATCCACGAAGGGATGGTTCTGGATCAGGGAGAACCCCAGCGCTGCGGCTTTGGCATTCAGTCCTGGGTAGAGATCAACACCGCCAAAACTCTGGTGGGGCTGGGCGAGGGAGGACTCCAGCAGGCCCAGGTCCCGCAGACCGGGCATGCCTGTGGTTTGCTCGATCAAGCGACGATGCAGCTCCAGCACCTCCGCCAGGCTCAGCCAGCGCATCAGGCCAGCCGGCGATAGAGCTCCTGGTTTTTGTTGAGCACCCGATCTGCAGCGGTCTGGAAATCAACCGGTTGCCGAGCAACCAGATCCCGCACTGCAGCAGAAGCGAGATCGGCCTCACTGACGTGGAGCCGGCGTGCTGTTTCGCTCAAGGCCTGGGCCTGTTGGTCACTGAGCTCGATCGCGATTCCCACCGGCGCTCTCCAACTGAAGGAGTGATGGCATCCAGGTTGGCACCTCCGTTGGCGGATGGCTTGCAGCGGATTGATCGGTTCCGCGGGGAAGGCTTGCTCCGGTCATCTCCAGTTTGAGGCCGTCCTGACGTCGGACCTCCGCTGGGATCGGTCCCGTCGCTGCGCCAGCAGCTGAGCGGGGTGGAGTGAGGCCCTAGCGCAGCGGCCCTTCTAGGCGGCGGATCGGCCGCAGCTGCGGCTTGAACGGCGGTGGGATCTGCAGTTGCTGGTCGACCCAGTGGGCAGCAAGGGCTGCCAGCAGGCTGTTGCGGTCGCCGTGGATGCGGAGCATGGCGGTGGCTCTGAAAGTGCTGCCCGCCAGCCTGATCGGGGCGGCCCGCTCCGCCAGCGCAGAAGGTGACAGGGCCGCGCAACCAATGGCACAACCGCGGCAATCAAAAGCACCGGCGCAGGTGACGGGAATGCATGTCAGTCCGCGCTGCTTCCTGGCGACTCGCGATCAGCACCGTGGAGCCGCTCTCTGGTCAGGCATGGGTCACGGGCTCACCATCACCCGGTTGCCAGCGCCGCTGTTGCTCACAGCCGCGAACTGCCTGCGCTGGGGTGACCAGCAGAGCGAGCGCCAGCCCAGATCAGCCGGGGAGCTGCGCACCGTCCAGCTGAAGCCATCGGCGCTGGTCATGATCCGGTTGCCGGTGCCGTTGCTGGCGACGGCCACAAGCAGCTCCCGCTGGGCCCAGCAGTACGACCAGGACGGCAACCCCAAGGGCCCCAAGATCGAAGACCAGGCGTCCGCCGATGCGGTGCCCCGCAACGTCACGATCGGCTTCTACGGCCCGCTGAGCATGCGCGAGGGCACGGATCCCGCCTGGATCGAGGCAGCCGAGCAGGCCTACAGGGCCGATGAGACAGCAG
>CALSBG010000015.1:0-74699 GCA_943373125.1 Synechococcus sp. UW140 | reverse complement strand
TGGTAGCGCCTTGGCGCTGCTGGATCGTGGTGGTCATGAGAACGAGAAGAAGAGTGTCTCCCGAAGGAAACGGGTATGGATGGACGGAACCCCGCCAAGACGGTTTCCCGCCACGGCCACTGTAACGGAACATTGCGCCTTTTGTGAGGAAGCTGGTTCTGAGGCCAGTTTCTGCGCAAGCCCAGTTCAGGTTGTTAGCGTCCAAGTCCGATGAGGCCCGGGAGCCCAGTGCCGTGAACGCCGCGATCCGGCCTGCCGATCACCGCGTTCTGCTGGTGCGCCTGCCCTGCAATCCGATTTTTCCGGTGGGCCCGATCTATCTGGCCGACCATCTGCACAAGCAGTTTCCCCAGATGGGCCAGCAGATCCTGGACTTGGCCGCCGTGCCTGTCCTGGATGTCGAGCGCGTGCTCGACGCAGCGGTGCGTGCTTTTCAGCCCAGCATGCTGGTGTTTTCTTGGCGCGATATCCAGATCTATGCCCCCGTTGATGGGCGGGGAGGCAATCCGCTCCAGAACTCCTTCGAGGTGTTCTATGCCCGCAATCCCTTCAAGCGTTTAAGGGGTGCCTTGGGCGGCTTGCAGCTGATGGCGTCGTTCTACGGAGAGCTTTGGCGCAACCTGCGCCTGGTGCGCCGCGGTCTCAAGCGGGCCCAGCAGTTTTGCCCCCAGGCCACGGCCGTGCTCGGCGGTGGGGCCGTGAGTGTTTTCTACGAACAGCTGGGCCGCAGCCTGCCCAAGGGCACGGTGGTGTCGGTGGGGGAAGGCGAGCCCTTGCTGGAGAAATTGATTCGCGGCGACTCCCTCGCCAGTGAACGCTGTTTTGTGGTGGGTGAGGCGCCCCGGCCCGGGCTGATCCATGAGCAGCCCTCGGGGATGGAGAAAACCGCTTGCAATTACCCCTACATCGAATCGATCTGGCCCCAGCTCAACTGGTATCTCGAGGGTGGCGACTTTTATGTCGGCGTCCAGACCAAGCGCGGCTGCCCCCACAACTGCTGTTATTGCGTCTACACGGTGGTTGAGGGCAAGGCCGTGCGGGTGAACCCGGTTGAGGAGGTGATCGCCGAGATGCGCCAGCTCTACGACCGGGGGGTGCGCGGTTTTTGGTTTACAGACGCCCAGTTCATTCCGGCTCGCCGCTATATCGACGACGCGAAGCAGTTGCTACGTGCCATCCAGGCTGAGGGTTGGACCGATATCCGTTGGGCCGCCTACATCCGGGCCGACAACCTCGATGCCGAGCTGGCTGAGTTGATGGTGGCCACGGGTATGAGCTATTTCGAGATCGGCATCACCTCCGGCTCCCAGGAGCTCGTGCGCAAGATGCGCATGGGCTACAACCTCCGCACCGTGCTTGAGAACTGCCGCCTGTTGGCGCGAGCAGGTTTCCGCGAGCACGTCTCGGTGAACTACTCGTTCAACGTCATCGATGAACGCCCTGAAACGATTCGCCAAACCGTGGCCTACCACCGAGCCCTCGAGCAGATCTTTGGCGCCGACAAGGTGGAGCCAGCGATCTTTTTTATCGGCCTCCAACCCCACACCCATTTGGAGCAGTACGGATTCGATCAGGGCCTGATCAAACCGGGCTACAACCCGATGAGCATGCTGCCTTGGACGGCCCGCAAGATGCTGTGGAACCCCGAGCCCATGGGCAGCACCTTTGGCCGGATTTGTTTGGAGGCCTTCGATTTGAACCCCGAGGATTTCGGGCGGACGGTGATGGATTTGCTCGAACGGGATTACGGCTTGGCCCCCCTGGAAGAGGCTTTGCATGCCCCCGTTGAAGGGCGCCGGGCTTTGGCTAAGGCGACCCATTAGCAGCGCCCCACCAGCACCTGCGGACCCAAACCAGGGCGCCCAAGCCAAGCCAGCCGAGCAGTCCGCCGGTGGGGTTGATGTCGGCAAAGCCAGGCCCCACCCACCAGGCCGGTGCTCCCGGTGAAATTTGTAATGCCCCTGTTTGCACCAGAAACCAGCCCCCCACCAACACACCATGCAGGCCGATGGATCCCCAGAGCGTGCCCCCATCGGCGCGGCGCTGCAGGGCTAGGGCGAGGCCCAACAGGATTAATCCGCCCAATAGGCCAATGGCTTGCAGTCCTGGGTAGCGGTACCAGGGATGGAGCAGGGCAAAGATGGCGGCCTGGAGCAGCAGGGCGCGCTTGGGACCCACCTGCAGCTCGAGTTCGCCCCACAGCCAGCCGCGAAACAGCAGCTCTTCGGCAAAGCCCACACCGGCCATGAGAGCCAGGGCATTGAGGAGCTGCCCCAGGCTCACATCGCCAAGCCAGCGGGCCTGGCCGCCGAGCAGCAGCGCGCTGCAAACCAGGGCCAACAGCAGGGCGGCCTTCAGGGCCCCCCGCAGCCAGGCTTGGGCCCCTCTCCGGATGGGTATGGCCAAGCCCAGGCGCTGCCATGGTCGGCCATCTCCCCACACTCTTCGCAGCCGTAGGGGCAGGCTGACGAGCAGCAGCAGCAGGGCCACAACCGCGCCCGCTAAATCGATTTGATCGCTGCGCCAGCTGGGGGCGATCCAGGCCAGGGGCCGCACCACCAGCCAACCCAGCCCATACAGGACGGGCACATACAGCGCCGTTCCCCACCAGTGCAAGCCGCCCCGTACGGGCGCCAGGGGGGCTTGCGGTTCCATCAACTTTCAGGCTCGAGAGTGCTGGTGAGCCCTTTGGCCTTGAGGGTTTCGCAGTAAAACTCCGCCGGCTCCAGGTCGCAGACGATCACCAGGCCCACGCCGGTGTTGTGGGTTTCGACCATTACGGCGATGGCATCTTGTTCGCTGAGCGAGGGCACCACCTGCCGCAAGGTGACCACCACATATTCCATGGTGTTCACGGGATCGTTGTGGAGCAGCACCTTGTAGCGGGGAGAGGGCTTGCGCACCCGCTCCGGTGCTTTCTCCATGACGGCTGCGCCGCCGGTTTCGCGGCCAAGGTTGCTTTGGGTTGTCGTTCTCATGACGCGTTCAAAGGGAGCGAATGCGGCGCATGGCCTCATCCACATTGGCGCGGCTGTTGAAGGCCGAGAGCCGGAAGTAACCCTCGCCAGCGGCACCAAAGCCACTGCCGGGGGTGCCCACCACGTGGGCGTTGCCCAGCAAGTGGTCGAAAAAGCCCCAGGAATCCTGCCCATCGGGGGTTTGAATCCACACGTAGGGAGCCTGCTCACCGCCATACACAGTTAAGCCAGCCGCCTTCAACTCCTGACGAATGATGGCGGCGTTCTCCATGTAGAAGCTCACCAGGGCCTTCACCTGGGCCTGGCCGGCAGCGGAATACACCGCTTCAGCGCCCCGCTGCACGATGTAGCTGACGCCATTGAATTTGGTGCATTGCCGGCGGTTCCACAGGGCCCAAAGCTCCACCTTCTCGCCATTGGCGGCCGTGCCCATCAGCCCCTTGGGAACCACCGTGAGGGCGCAACGGGTGCCAGTGAAGCCGGCATTTTTAGAGAAGGAGCGGAATTCGATCGCGCACTGGCGGGCCCCTTCGATCTCGTAGATCGAGTGGGGCAGTTCGGGATCCTGGATGAAGGCCTCATAGGCGGCGTCAAACAGGATCAGGGCGTCGTTGGCCAGGGCGTAATCAACCCATTGCTTCAGCTGGGCCTTGGTGGCTACGGCGCCGGTGGGATTGTTGGGGAAGCAGAGGTAGATCAGATCCACCTTGCCTTCGGGTAGGGGCGCAATGAAACCATTGCTGGCTGTGATGGGCAGGTAGGTGAGCCCACCGTATTGGCCGGCATCGTCGGCTGCGCCGGTACGGCCCGTCATCACGTTGCTGTCCACGTACACCGGGTACACCGGGTCAGTCACGGCAATGCGGTTGCCCTCGCCCAGGATGTCGAGGATGTTGCTGCTGTCGCATTTGGAACCGTCGGAGACAAAAATCTCCTCGGCGCTCACCTGGCAACTGCGGGATAGGAAATCGGTCTTAGCGATGGCCTCCCGCAGCCAGAGATAGCCCTGTTCGGGGCCATAGCCATGGAAGCCTTCCCTGGTCCCCATCTCATCAATAGCCTCTTTCATCGCCGTGCGGCAAGCCTCGGGCAGGGGCTCGGTCACATCGCCAATGCCGAGCCGAATGATTGGAGCTGTGGGGTTGGCTTCGCTGAAGGCCTTGACCCGCCGTCCGATCTCAGGGAAGAGGTAGCCCGCCTTGAGCTTGAGGTAGTTGCCGTTGACCTGAACCATGCCGCGCTGGGACCGCGCGGGCCCCGGAGTACTCGCCGGATTGTCCTATGGCGCGGGTGCGTTCCTACGATCAGGGCAACGCCTGCCCGCGTCTGCCGTGACCCTTGCCCCTTTTGCAGCGGCTGATGCGACCACTCCGATTGATTTTGATGCCCTAATTGATCTGGGTATTAGCAAACCAGCCCGCTATCTGGGCAATGAGCTTGGCGTTGTACCCCGCGATTGGCAGGTTGCCTGGGCTGGCGCTGGGGTGCGTTGGGCCCTCACCTACCCAGAGGTCTACGAGGTAGGGGCCAGCAATACCGGCCACATCATTCTCTATTCGATCCTCAACAGCCTTCCAGGCCAACTCTGTGATCGGGCGTACCTGCCGGCACCTGATCTTTCGGCCAGGCTGCGCGAGCGAAACCTGGCCCTGTTTGGGGTGGAAAGCCGCCGGCCCTTGCCGGCCTTCGACATCCTGGGCTTCAGTCTCAGCTATGAGCTCGGCGGCACCAACATCCTGGAGATGTTGGATTTGGCCCGGGTGCCCCTGCTCTCTGGGGACCGGGGCAACCTGCCGCTGGACCATCCCGAAGCACCGCCGCTGATTTTCGCGGGGGGGCCCACCGCCACCAGCAACCCCGAACCCTTTGCGGCCTTCTTTGATTTTGTCGCCCTAGGCGACGGCGAGGAACTGTTGCCAGAGATTGGCCTTGTGGTGGCCGAGGCCAAGGCGGCGGGGCTGTCGCGCTCGGCCCTGCTGGCTGATTTAGCCCAGGTCCCTGGGGTCTATGTGCCGTCCCTCTATGCCCCGGGCGCCGATGGGGTGAGCGTGGAGCCGCTGATCAAGGGCCCGCCGAAACGAATCCTCCGGCGCACGGCCACGCCGATGCCCCACTACGCCATGGGTTTGGTGCCCCACATCGAAACGGTGCACGACCGGCTCACGATTGAGATCCGGCGGGGCTGCACCCGGGGTTGCCGCTTTTGCCAGCCGGGCATGCTCACCCGTCCGGCCCGAGATGTGGAGCCCGAAGCGGTGATTGAGGCGGTGGAGGAGGGCATGGCCAAAACCGGCTATGCCGATTTTTCGCTGCTCTCCTTGAGCTGCTCCGATTACCTGGCCTTGCCGGCGGTGGGCGTGGAGCTCCGCAACCGCCTCGCCGACAAAAACGTGAGCCTCACCCTGCCCAGTCAACGGGTTGATCGCTTCGACATCAACATTGCCCACATCCTGGGCGGCACCCGCAAGGCGGGACTCACCTTCGCCCCTGAGGCCGGCACCCAACGGCTCCGCGACATCGTTAACAAGGGCCTTACGGATGGGGATCTGCTGCGGGGCATTCGCACCGCGATGGAAAGCGGCTACCGCAAGGTGAAGCTCTATTTCATGATTGGTTTGCCGGGCGAAACCGATCCGGACGTGCTTGGGATTGCCGACACCTGCCGGGCCCTCCAGCGCCAGTGCGGCGACCTGGGCCGGCTGGAGCTCAACCTCACGATCAGCAATTTCACGCCCAAGCCACACACACCGTTCCAATGGCACAGCGTCAGCACGGCGGAATTCAAGAGACGCCAGGAGCTGCTGCGCACGGCCTTACGCCAGCTGCGGGGGGTCAAGACCAACTTCACCGACGTAAGGCTTTCGGCGGTTGAAGATTTTGTGGGTCGCGGGGACCGGCGCCTGGCGCCGGTGCTTGAGGCGGCCTGGCGGGCCGGTGCTGGCCTTGATGCCTGGTTTGAGTCAGCCGATCGCACCTATGGGGCCTGGACAGGGGCCATCGAGGCGGCAGGCCTGGGCGGCCGGTATCGGGCCATGGAAATGGGCGCCTGGACTGCGGCGGAAGCTCTCACCAGCAGTGATCTGGATGCCTTTTGCCGCCAACCGTTGCCATGGGATCACATCGATTCCGGCATCGACAAGCATTGGCTGGCGGACGATCTCAAGCGGGCCCTGGCTGCAGCGGTGGTGCCGGACTGCTCCTTTGAAGGCTGCAGCAGCTGCGGCGTTTGCGGGCCAGAGCTGGGCCACAACGTGGTGATTGCGCCTCCCCCCATTCCGATCCAATTACCCCAGCGGGCCCCGGCGAGTGAAAGGGTATGCCGCCTGCGCATCGGCTTCGCTAAATCAGGTTCCCTGGCCCTAATTAGCCACCTTGACACCCTGCGCCTTTTGGAGCGGGCCCTGCGTCGCAGCGCCCTGCCCGTGAGCTTTACGGGAGGGTTCCATCCCCTCCCGCGCTTGCAGCTCGCCCTGCCCTTGCCCCTTGGGGTGGAAGGCCTGGGGGAATGGCTGGACTTGGAGTTTGTGGAGCTTGTCGACCCGGCTGCAGTGCGCGCGCGGCTCCAGGTTGAGCTGCCCCAAGAGTTTCAATTGCTCTCAGCCGAATCGGTGGAGGTGTTTGGCCCGAGCCTCTCGCAACAGCTCGAGACAGCTCGTTGGCTGATCCAACTCACGCCGGCGTCTGATCCAATCCTGCCCTCCTTGGAGCAATGGCAGCAGGCCGTTGCGGCTGTGCTGGCGGCGCCATCACTGATCTGGCAGGACACCGATAAAAAAGGGAGGCCGCGGCAGCGCGATTGCCGGGAGGCCCTGCTGGGCCTAGGCCTCACCCTGGAGTCAGGGGGGAGCGTGATGCTCGAGCTCGACGCTGCCATCGATCCATCCGGGCGCAGCTTGAGGCCAGAACAGCTTCAGCATTGGCTGGCCGAGCAGCTCGATCGACCCCTGCATCTGGGACGGTTACAGCGCCAGGCTTTGACCCTAAAGCCCGTGCTAGATTGAGTTCAAGGCGAAAAGGCCGTTTGCCTTTGAGCTTGTAGCCGCAAGTTCTGCTCGATGCAGCGTTTGCAGCCCAAAGCTTTCAACGCAATCTGTAGTCGTCAGCCAGCTAGCTACAGCGCCAGTTGGTTACTGACTCAGGTCTTGACCTCGTCGGATTCGATCTTCCTTGGGTCTTTCCCCAGGGGGTCTGCAATCCCAGAAGTTTCGTCTCCCAGTCCACAGTTGTTTGGTGTGCCTCAGCGCCTAGGGCAAGGCGCCCCCCTTTCTTCAGTCTTTGGCTCCAAGTTTTTTTGTCCTGCCCCTTGAAAGCCCGCTCTTTCCAGGCCCCCGATTTGTTTAGAGCCTCCTGATTGCGGTGGCAGGCCAGTGCCGTCACCGGATCCAAGCCCCACTCCAGCCCCAGTTCCGTTCCTTCCGTTCCCTCCCGGTCGGGCCCCCACGGGTCCATCTTTCCCCCCATGCCCCAGCAGATCGTCATTGCCGAGCAGCTGCGAATCGCCGCAGTGCTCACCGACGAACGTGTTGATGAATTGGTTGTGGCCCAGGGCCGCTATCAGATTGGTGACGTCTATCTCGGCACCATTGAAAATGTGTTGCCCGGCATTGATGCGGCCTTCGTCAACATTGGCGAAAGTGAGAAAAATGGCTTCATCCATGTCACCGACCTGGGCCCCCTGCGCCTAAGGAAGGGCGCCGCCGGCATTACGGAATTACTCGAGCCGCGCCAAAAGGTCTTGGTTCAGGTGATGAAGGAGCCCACGGGCACCAAAGGGCCACGGCTCACGGGCAATTTGTCCTTGCCGGGTCGGTTTTTGGTGCTGCAGCCCCACGGCCAAGGGGTCAATATTTCCCGCCGAATCAACGGCGAAAACGAACGCAATCGCCTGCGGGCCCTTGGGGTGTTGATCAAGCCCCCGGGCGCGGGCTTGTTGATTCGTACGGAGGCCGAAGGCATCAGCGAAGAGCTCCTGATCGACGACCTAGAAAACCTTCTGCGCCAGTGGGAAGGGATTCAAACGGCAGCTGAATCGGCGAGCCCTCCTGTGCTGCTCAACCGGGATGAGGATTTCGTCCATCGGGTGCTTCGCGATCTCTACTCCCCGGACGTGGTGCGGGTTGTGGTGGATAGTGCCGAGGCCGTGGGCCGGGTGCAGGCATTCCTGGGGGCTGACCAGGCGCATTTGCAGGTGGAATACCACAGCGATTATCCCGAAATCCTCGAGCACTTCCGTGTCAACGCTGCCATCCGAGATGCCTTGAAGCCCCGGGTGGACCTGCCCTCTGGGGGCTACGTAATCATCGAGCCCACCGAGGCCCTTACGGTGATCGACGTGAACTCTGGCTCCTTCACCCGCTCGGCCAATGCCCGAGAGACGGTGCTGTGGACCAATTGTGAAGCGGCCGTTGAGATTGCCCGTCAACTCAAGCTGCGCAACATCGGTGGTGTGGTGATTGTCGACTTCATTGACATGGAGTCGCGCCGCGACCAGCTGCAATTGCTGGAGCATTTCACCCAGGCCGTGCGCCATGACGGCGCCCGCCCCCAGATCGCCCAGCTCACGGAGCTTGGCTTGGTGGAGCTGACCCGCAAACGCCAGGGTCAGAACATCTATGAGCTGTTTGGTCGCGCCTGCCCCAGCTGCGGTGGCCTCGGCCATGTGGCGGTGCTGCCTGGCAAAGAGACCCTCCAACCCCTGGCCACCCTCACCGGCCTGGTGCGCTCGGCGGCCTCGGCTCGGGCGGAGGTGTTCACCCCGGGTGCGGCTGAAACCGGTACCTCTGGCCGCCGCCGTGGCGGTCGTGGCGGTCGCCGTGCGGGCAGCGAAGGAGCCGAGCCCTACGGCGCCTATGGCGCCGAGACCGAGGGCGCAGAAGCGCAAACGTCGCCATCGACAGCAGCGGCCAGTGAGCCGGCCCTCTCCCGACGCCACGACCCCGATCTGGTGGCGGTGCCCATGGACGCTGATCAGGAGATCGTTTTTGGCTGGATGGGCCTGAGCCCCACCCTGTTGTTGGCGGAGCCCCCCGCAAGCGACAACGTGATGGTGCGGGTTGTGCGCCCTGGAGAGGATGCCGAAAGCGTGCTTGAGGAGGCTCGCCAACAGCTGGCCGCCTCTAGTGGCCGCCGCCGTCGTGGCCGGGGCGGTCGGGGGGGCACGGGAACGGATACATCCACTCCAGAGGCTACCTACACGGAGTCTTCCGCTACGGATGCTCTGGGTTCAGATTCCCCGTCTTCGGCTTCTTCCAACTCGTCTGCAGGTTCAGGCCGTGCCTATGGCCGTTCCCGGGGCGAGAGCAACCAAGACTTTGTAACGGTGCCGGTGGAGATCACCCCTCTGCCCATTCAGCTTGAGCCCGAAACCGTCCATACAGTTTCTGTGCCCACCACCACCAGCATTGCGCCCCCTGAGGTAGAACTGCCAGCTCGCCGGGGCCGCACCCGCTCGCGCGGTGCCTCGGCTGTGGTGGATTCGGCCGCAGTCGTCAATGCGGTGGCGTCCAGCCAGGCCGCGGCTGTTGTTGAGCCTGAGTTGGATGAATCGGGTGAACCCCGCCGCCGGCGTCGCCGCTCTTCCGCCGCGAGCTAGCCAGCCGGGTGGACCCTTGGCAAGGCCATGACCCGGCGGATTGCGCCGGGGTGGACGAGGTAGGCCGTGGATGCGTGTTTGGCCCTGTCTTTGCGGCGGCGGTCATGCTTCCAGCAGGGGCTCTTTTGCCCCTGCAAGCGGCTGGTCTGACTGACAGCAAAAAACTCACCGCTCAGCGGCGCAGCATTCTGGTGCCCCAAATCCAGGACTTGGCCATCGCCTGGGCCCTAGGCCAGGCCTCGGCAGCAGAAATCGACCGCAGGGGCATTCGCTGGGCCACCGAGCAAGCCATGCACCGGGCCCTTCAAAAATTGCCCCGCCAGCCCCCATTCCTGATTGTGGATGGAGTGTTGCCCTTAAGGGGGTGGCTGGGGCCCCAGTGCACCTTGGTGGCGGGGGATAGCCACTGCTTGGCCATTGCCGCCGCCAGCGTGTTGGCCAAGCAGGCTCGCGACGGCTTGATCCATGGGCTGGCAGAGCGTTATCCAAGCTATGGCTTGGAGCGCCACGCTGGCTATGGCACGGCCCAGCACCGGGAGGCCATTGGCCAGCTCGGCCTGACCCCTCTGCATCGCCGCAGCTTTTTGAGGCAGTGGGCGGCTACTGCTCCAGGCACCACTGCTTGAAATCGCTGAGGAGTTGGTGGCCCACCCGGCTTTTGATACCCAGCAGGATTCCGCCCAGCAGGGAGCGACCTGTGGCCTCAAGCACTTTGGTGGGGATCAATTTCAAGAGCGAGGGCTGGCTCACCAGCACGGACAGGCTGGCTTCCCCTTCGAGGCCCCGCTCCCCTGCCTTGATCCAAGACTTCAAGGTGAGTTGGAAGTCGTCCACCAGGCCCAGACCTTCCAGTTCGCAATCGACGGCTTCCAGGTCCAGTTGGCCGGGGCTGGAGTGGGTGCGCAGCTGCACCACCGGTTGGATCTGCAGTTGAAACACCTGAAGGTGGGTCACTTCGTAGCGGTAATGGCCTGGGCCAAGGTTTTGCAGTTGCTTCGAGTCGAGCAGGGCGTTCACCACCCGCTCCTCATCTTCGAGGTAACGGGCCAGGCTGCCCGCCTGGTCGGTGATGTCAAGTTGCAATTGCTGACTGGCACTGAAAGCCAGGGACATCGTCTGCTGGCTGGCGCGGCATGATCTTATCGGCCTGCTTAGGCCTTGTTGCCTCCTCGAAATTCCCATGCGCGTTGCCTATCTCGGTCCGGTGGGCACCTACGGCGAGCAGGCGGCCCGCCATTTGGTGGAACTGGAGGGTCTTGTAGGGGCCGAGTTGTTGCCCCAGCTGGGGATTCGGGCCGTGGTGCAGGCCCTGGCCTGGGGCCGCGCCGATGCTGCGGTGGTGCCGGTGGAGAACTCCGTGGAGGGTGGGGTGACCGCCTGTATGGATGCCCTCTGGGAGCATGGGGACCTGGCGGTGACCCGGGCCCTGGTCTTGCCGATTCGGCACGCGTTGCTGGGCAGTGGTCCCTTGGAAGGGATTAGTGAGGTGCTGTCCCACCCCCAAGCCCTTGCCCAATGCAGCCAGTGGCTGGGCAACAACCTCCCCAATGCCCTCCAGCTGCCCACCAGTTCAACGGCCGATGCAGCCCGGATGGTGGCGGGTAGTCGCTTTCGTGCGGCGATTGCCTCCCAGCAGGCTGGCCAGGAGCATCACCTCCAGGAGCTGGCCTATCCCATCAATGATGCGGTGGGCAATTGCACCCGTTTTCTATTGCTGCGGCGGGGGGAGCGATCCCATGAAGGCCCCCTGGCGAGCCTGGCCTTCTCCCTCCATTCCAACCAGCCCGGAGCCCTGCTCGATGCCTTGGGCTGCTTCGCCCACCGGGGCTTGAATATGAGTCGGATTGAATCCCGCCCCTCCAAGCGCGAGATGGGCGAGTACATCTTTTTCGTCGACCTCGAACTCACGGAGAGTTCCCAACCCCTGGATACCGCCCTCGAGGAGTTGGGTCCCTTCTGTGAGCACCTGGCTTTGTTTGGGGCCTATCCGATCACGAATCTCGCCCAGCTTTGATGGCTGGTCGGCGGCCGCGGAAAACCCCAAATTGCATCAGCCCCGTGGCAAAGGCCCACTGCATCAGCAGGATTGTGGGCACTTCCCGCAGGGCCGCCACCAGGGCCTGGGGGCCCAGGCCCAAGATGGCGGAAGGCCGGCGGGCCCCTTCGGCGATGGAGCCGAACCAGGAGGGCAAGGTTGCTCGGCTCCAGTCAGCGGTATCGATGCGGATGCCAGCGGCATGACGGCTGCCTGCCAGATGGCGCTGCAGCGATTGGATGCTTGCGAATTCGGGATGGGCCCACTGGTCGAGCAATTGCTGCATGACCAGGCGTTCAAGGCCGTTCATGGCCCCGTCGGCAGGATCGCGGCGGTTCCAATCGGCTACGGCCAGGACACCACCGGGGGCGAGAACCCTGAGGAGCTCGTCGGCGTAGCCCTGCTTGTCAGGCATGTGGGGGCAGGCTTCCACGCTCCAGACCCCAGCAAAGCCGCCATTTGGCAGCTCGAGGGCCATGGCATCCATCACGGCAAAGTTGCAGCTCAGGCCTGCTGGCGTGAGGGAGCGGGCCCGTTCAATTTGCAGGGGGCTGATGCTGATGCCCAACACGTCGAAGCCGTAATCGCGGGCCAGGATGCGGGCGCTGCCGCCAATACCGCAACCCACGTCCAGCACCTTGGATCCGGGGGGCAGTTGATCGAGCCCACTCCAACGCACCAGTTCATGGACGAAGGCCCCCTTGGCCTGGCGAAAGTCTTCTGTCCACCAGAGGCCCTTGGAGTAGTAGCCCAGATGGATGTGGTCACCCCAGAGCCTTTCGAGCAGTTGATCGCTGGTCCAACGGTCGTAGGCCTGGGCCACGCTTTGGGCATTGCTGTAGCGGCGCCTGCGCTTGAGCCATAGGGCTGTTGCGGCCGCGCCTCCCGCAAAGGCCGCCAGGGTTACGGCTAGGGAGGCGCTGATCAACGTCATCGCGGATGCTGGGCGGAGGCTATTGGGGTTGGAACGTGTCTTTGAGCACGGTGCGGGCCGCGAGTTGCCTGCGGGTGTGGTCGAGAAGTTGGTATTCCTGGCGCAGCCGTTCAGCGGTATCGGTGATTTCCAGCAGGGCCTGCTGGTGGTCAGCTACTGGGCCGCCGAGGTGGGAACCAATCCAGAAGGACAACTCCCGCGGTAGGTCGGGCAGGTCGGAGGGCAGGGAGGTTGGCTTACCCACGAGCTTGCCGGTGAGTTCCACCACATCCTTCAGGGCCTGGCTGACTTCCCCAGCCAAAGTCTCCAGTTCATTGTGGCCGGAGGCGGGGTCATCCTCAATCCAGCTCACCAGGGCCACCCGGAATGGCGCTTCCCGCACGATGTCCAGCACCCGAAAGCGCTGTTGTCCCATCGTCACGATGTTGCTGTGGTCATCGTCTTGGGTCTGACAGTGGAGGATCTCAGCGCAGCAACCCACCTTGGCCATTTCCTGCTCTTGGGGATCCCAGCGGACGATGCCAAAGCGGCGATCTTCGGCCATTACGGTACGTAACAGCATCCGGTAGCGGGGCTCAAAGATGTGGAGTGGCAGCACTTCCTGGGGGAAGAGCACCACATCGGGGAGGGGGAATAGCGGCAGCTCCCTTACGGCCAATTCGCCCATGGCTTTACCAGGAGTGTTCGGTCATCCTAGAAAAATTGCCCCTGCTCCGAAGGCCTAAGGGCCGCTAAGAGGGGCATGCTTCACCAATCGAGGCTGGGCGCTTGCTTTTTAGAGCTTGACTTCGATGTCCACGCCGCTGGGCAGGTCCAGCTTCATCAGGGCATCAATGGTTTTTGCCGAAGGGCTGTAGATATCGATGATCCGGCGGTGGGTGCGGGTTTCGAAGTGCTCGCGGGAGTCCTTGTCAACGTGGGGCGAGCGCAGGACGCAATAGATCTTGCGTTTGGTGGGCAGGGGGATGGGACCGATGGCCGTGGCAGCGGTGTGATCGGCGGTTTCGATGATTTTTTCGCAAGACAGATCCAGCATGCGACGGTCAAACGCCTTCAGACGGATGCGAATCTTCTGCTGGGCAATAGCGTTGGACATGGGAAAAAGCTTGTTGGTAAAGCCGGGCGTAAATCCGGTGGGTTCTGGCTACGGCCCAAGGTTTGGGACTGACCAGGATTGGATTGTCGAGGTGCGCTTGATCAGGGTGTTGATCAAAGAAGGGGTGGGCATTGCTACCCACCCCAACGGGCTAATTCAGCCTCATTCGATGATCTTGGACACCACACCCGCACCGATGGTGCGGCCGCCTTCACGGATGGCGAAGCGCATGCCTTGCTCAATGGCAACGGGGCAGATCAGCTCACCGGTCATCTTGATGCGGTCACCGGGCATCACCATTTCGACGTCGTCGCCTTCGTCAGAGGTGAAGGCGGTGATCTGGCCGGTCACGTCCGTAGTACGGATGTAGAACTGCGGGCGGTAGCCGGCAAAGAAGGGGGTGTGGCGGCCACCTTCTTCCTTCTTCAGCACGTAGACCTCACCTTCGAATTTGGTGTGGGGCTTGATGGAGTTGGGCTTCACCAGCACCATGCCGCGCTCGATGTCCTCTTTCTGGATGCCACGCAGCAGCAGGCCAGCGTTGTCGCCGGCCATGCCTTCTTCAAGCTGCTTGCGGAACATTTCCACGCCAGTCACCGTGGTTTCGCGGGTGTCCTTGATGCCCACAACCTGTACGGTTTCACCCACTTTCACCTTTCCGCGCTCGATACGGCCGGTGGCCACGGTGCCACGACCGGTGATCGAGAACACATCTTCGATGGCCATCAGGAAGGGCTTGTCGACCTCGCGGGCAGGCTCGGGAATCGACTCGTCTACGGCGTTCATCAGCTCGTCGATCTTGGCCTCCCACACGGCGTCGCCTTCAAGGGCCTTGAGGCCGGAGACCTGGACCACGGGGATGTCGTCACCAGGGAACTGGTAGCTGCTGAGCAGTTCACGCACTTCCAGTTCGACGAGCTCGAGGATTTCCTCGTCGTCCACCATGTCGCACTTGTTGAGGGCGACCACCAGGGCGGGCACGCCCACCTGCTTGGCCAGGAGGATGTGCTCCTTCGTTTGGGCCATGGGGCCGTCGGTGGCAGCCACCACCAAGATGGCGCCGTCCATTTGGGCGGCACCGGTGATCATGTTTTTCACATAGTCCGCGTGGCCAGGGCAGTCCACGTGGGCGTAGTGACGCTTTTCAGTTTCGTACTCAACGTGGGCCGTGTTGATGGTGATGCCACGCGCTTGCTCTTCAGGAGCACCATCAATCTGGTCATAGGCTTGGGCCTTAGCAAAACCCTTTTTGGCCAGCACATTGGTGATGGCGGCGGTCAGGGTGGTTTTGCCGTGGTCAACGTGGCCAATGGTGCCGATGTTGACGTGGGGTTTGTTCCTCTCGAACTTCTCGCGTGCCATGAGTAGAAAGAATCGGGGTTTGTTTGGGTAGGAGAAAGATCAGGTGTTAGTTGCCCTGATTCTTAGAAATGATGGCTTCAGCGACGTTACGAGGAACTTCCTCATAGTGGCTGAATTCCATCGAGAAGATACCCCGACCCTGGGTCATGGATCGGAGCTGGGTGGCGTAGCCGAACATTTCGGCTAGAGGCACCTTGGACTGGACCTTGCCCTGTCCATTGTCGATGGACTGACCTTCGATCTGTCCACGACGGGAGGAGATGTCGCCGATCACCGGACCGAGGAAATCATCGGGGATCTCGACCTCCACCTTCATCATGGGTTCTAAAAGTACAGGATTGCACTTCTTGACCCCATCTTTGAAGGCCATGGAGCCGGCGATTTTGAACGCCATCTCCGAGGAGTCGACGTCGTGATACGAACCGTCGACCATGGTGACCTTGATGTCGATCATCGGGAAACCTGCGATCACGCCGGATTGGCAGGTTTCTTTCATGCCGTTTTCGGCTGGACCGATGTACTCCTTCGGCACGATGCCACCAACAATCTTGTTGGCGAAGACGAAGCCTGAACCCGGTTCCCCGGGCTGCATTTCGATCACAACGTGGCCGTATTGGCCCTTGCCACCGGTTTGACGAGCAAATTTGCCCTCACCCTTGGCGCTACCGCGAATGGTTTCGCGGTAGGAGACCTGGGGAGCACCGATGTTGGCTTCCACCTTGAACTCCCGCAGCATGCGGTCCACCAGGATTTCCAGGTGGAGTTCGCCCATGCCGGCGATCACGGTTTGGCTGGTCTCGGGGTTGGTGCTCACCCGGAAGGTGGGATCCTCTTCCGATAGGGACTGCAGAGCTTTGGAGAGCTTCTCCATGTCGCCCTTGGTCTTGGGCTCCACGGCCACAGAGATCACGGGCTCAGGGATGAACAGCGATTCGAGAATGATCGGATCGCTGTCAACGCAAAGGGTGTCACCGGTGGTGGTGTCCTTGAGGCCAAGCACGGCGCCGAGGTCACCGGCGCGGAGTTCGTCCACTTCCTCGCGGTCGTCTGCCTTGAGCAGAATCAGGCGGGAGATGCGCTCTTTCTTGTCCTTGGTGGAGTTGAGCACGTAGCTGCCCTTCTGGAGCACCCCGGAATACATGCGCACAAAAGTGAGCTTGCCGTAGGGGTCAGCCATCACCTTGAAGGCCAGGGCACTGAAAGGGGCGTTGTCGTCACAGGGACGGTTCGACTCCTCACCGTTGGGGAGGATGCCGGTGATGGGAGGCACATCAACCGGGGCAGGCAGGTAGTCGACAACTGCGTCGAGAACGAGCTGAACTCCTTTGTTCTTGAAGGCAGAGCCGCACAGAATTGGAACCAATCCGTGCTTCACAACGCCGGTGCGGATGCCCTTCATCAGTTGCTCTTGGGTGAGCTCGCCGTTTTCGAGGAAGGCATCAAGAAGGGTTTCATCGGTTTCAGCCACCGACTCCATCAGCTTCATGCGCCATTCATCGGCCTCGGCCTTCATCTCGGCAGGAACATCCTGCTCGGTGATGTCGGTACCTAAATCATTGTTATAGATGATGGCCTTGTTGCGCACCAAGTCAATGATTCCCTTGAGATCGCCTTCCGCTCCGATGGGAAGCTGGATGGGGACGGCGTTGGCCTTCAGCCTGTCTTTGATCTGCTCGTAGACCTTGAGGAAATTGGCGCCGGTGCGGTCCATCTTGTTGACGAACACGATCCGGGGGACCTTGTAGCGGTCGGCTTGGCGCCAGACGGTCTCCGATTGGGGCTGAACGCCACCCACGGCACAGAACACGGCGATAACGCCATCGAGGACGCGCATGGAGCGCTCCACTTCGATGGTGAAATCGACGTGGCCGGGGGTGTCAATGATGTTGATGCGGTTGTCTTTCCAGCTGGTGGAAATTGCCGCAGCAGTGATGGTGATACCGCGCTCACGCTCCTGTTCCATCCAGTCGGTGACGGCGCCACCGTCATGGACCTCGCCCATCTTGTGGACCACACCTGAGTAGAACAGGATCCGTTCTGTGGTGGTCGTTTTACCCGCGTCAATGTGGGCTGCGATACCGATATTTCTGACGCGTTCCAGAGGAAAGGCGCGGGCCACGGGGTGTCTCCGAAGGGTCTACAAAAGGTGGATTGAACTCTACAGATTGGAATCTGTAGCTGGAACTCAGTAGCGGTAGTGGGCGAAGGCCTTGTTGGCTTCGGCCATTTTGTGGGTTTCTTCGCGCTTGCGAACGGCGCTACCCGCTTCGTTGGCAGCGTCCATCAGTTCGCCGGCCAATTTCTGGGCCATGCTCCGGCCGTTACGGGCCCGGGAGAAATTCACCAGCCAGCGCAGGGCCATGGCCGTGCCGCGCTCTTGACGAACTTCCATGGGCACTTGGTAGGTGGCACCACCAACGCGGCGGGCCCGCACTTCCACCAGGGGAGTGGCATTGCGCACGGCGGTTTCGAACAGCTCCAGGGGGTCGGTCCCGGTGCGGTCGTTGATCAGCGAAAACGCATCGGAGAGGATGCGCTGAGCCGTCGATTTTTTGCCGTGCTTCATGAGCCGGGCCACGATCATCGAGGCCAGGCGGCTGTTGAACTGGGGATCGGGAAGAACCGGGCGCTTCTCAGCAGCGTTACGGCGTGACATGGACGTTTAGGGAAAAGGACCGAATGGGGAGGCTGGGATCTGACGCCGGAGCTCAAGCACGTCTTAGGGATGGCTTGGCCCCTGACCAGGTCACTATTTGGGAGTTTTGGCGCCGTACTTGGAGCGGGACTGGCGACGATCCTTCACACCAGCGGTGTCAAGCGTGCCGCGAATGATGTGATAGCGCACACCTGGCAGGTCCTTGACTCGGCCACCGCGAATGAGCACCACAGAGTGCTCTTGAAGGTTGTGGCCGATCCCAGGGATGTAGGCCGTCACCTCAAAACCAGAAGTGAGGCGCACCCGGGCCACCTTGCGGAGCGCCGAGTTGGGCTTTTTGGGTGTGGAGGTGTACACGCGGGTGCACACCCCGCGCCGCTCGGGGCAGGCGCGGAGGGCGGGCGACTTGGTCTTACGGATAAGACTCTGCCGCTCGGTACGAATCAGCTGCTGGATAGTGGGCATCGAAGGCCGGGATCTAGTCGGAGAACACTGGTCGGACGTCCGACCGATTTCCACAATCCGCCACCTTACTGGGTCGCCTGACGCCCCATCCCGGGCCGGCTAAAAGAGGTTCCGCAGGCGCAGGTCTGCACGCCTTCCCCAGGGCGCACCAGAAAGCCCCCACCGCTGAGATCCCCCCGGTAATCAAGGCTGAGACCGGAAAGCAGGTCGCCTTGCCCGGCGGGTGCGTAAAGGGTGATGCCGTCGGCCCGGGCCACGGGGGTGCCCGCCAGGTGCCCCGGCCGCAGGCGGATGGACCAGCGTTCACAGCTGCCGTCCACGAGGTCGAGGTGCATCATCCCGGGGGTGCCCGCCACGGCGGCTTGCCGCCCGAGCTCGGCTGCGGCGGAGGCGGTAACCCTCAGGCTGTGGCCTTTCGGCATGGGGGTGTACGAAACATGGCGACAGGCCAGTTTGGCAGCCCCTTCAAGGGACCAATCCCAGGCCGTTATTGACGGCCCCCACCACCCCCCGCCCCTTAACCGGCATCGTGCCGCCCATCACCAAGCCCGTTGAGCTGCCCCCATCGAGGTTGAGAGCATCGCGCAGCCCCAGACTTTGCAACAGTTGGGCTGTTTCCGGCAGGCTTGGACCGCTGTCGCTGGTGCCCTCCAAGGTGATCAGCCAAAGCTGGTTGCCATCGCTGGCGACCACGGTGCGGGGGGCGCCCTGGCTGATGAACCCTGCGCTGAAGGCTTCGGCGACGCCGTTGAGCACGATCCGACCGTCTTGCAGCAGCAAGGGGCCGCCCCCGATCACAAAGGGAGCGAGGCCCAGATCGTTGCTAGGCCGGCTGCTGAGACTCAGTTGGGTGCCTTCGGCCCAAGGAAGCGCGACGCCTCCGCGACCAACGAGCAGGATTTCGCCGCGGCGCAGGGGCACGCCAGCTTCCAGGTCGGCGGTTGCGTATCTCTGGCCCACGCTGCTGTCAGCACCGAGCACCAGAGCTGTCTCACCGCCACTGAGGGCCCGGTAGCTGGGGCCCCATTCCCGGCTATAGCGGCTGATCCCCCGTTGCACATAGCCGCTATTGAGGGTCAGCACGGGATAGCGGCTGCCATTCGGGCCGACCAGCCATTCCTCGAGGGAGAGATGGCCAAAACGGGGCAAGCTGCGGGGCGCCCAGGCGGCTACGCCCCGGTTGAGGATCGGCCCGGAGAGCCAGCGCCCTTCACTTTTTAGGGCGCCCAAGGGCAAGCGCTTGACGCGGTTGAAATAGCCGCCATTGATGGCGACCAGCGCCATTCGGGCGTTCGCCAGGGTTTGGAGGGAGCTCAGCCCTTCCATCCCTTGGGGGCCGGTGAGTGGTTTGAGGCTCACCGGGGCGGTGCGGGGATCGATGCGTACCGCATTGACGCGGAAGCCTTGGCGCACCAGCCGGTCCCATTGGATGCCCCGGCCCAGGAGGGCTTGCAGCCGGGGATCCATGGCTGGAGCCGGAACCAGGCTGCCGGTGCTCTCAGAGGGCGTGGCGACGGGGAGATCGATAACGACCCGCGCTGGATCCCCGAGGGTGAACACCTTGGTGGGCTTCAGGCCTCCTGCCACCTGTAACCGGAGGGGAGCGCTGGTTTGGGGAGCGCTGCCGGTGCTGCCCAGGCCCAGGAGCTCCAGCTGACTGCGCTGGGCAGGACTGCTCAGAATGCTGAGCTCCAGCCGACCCTCGCTATTGCGCACAATCGCCGGCCCGGTGAGGTCGAGCACCACCCGGCGCTGTCCGACTTGATTGGCCGTGCGCACCTGCACCAGCTGGGCGACGGGCAACTGCAGCCGCAATTCAGGACCCTTTTTGATGACCTCTACCCCCAAGGCTTGCAAAAGGGGAGCGACGTCGACGGCCACTTCGTCGTCGAGGCTGACTTGCGCGCCAGGTCCCACGGTCAGGGGTTGGCCAAACCATTCCAGTTCAAGGCTGCCATCGGGGCGGCTTCGGCTGCTCACCCCCAGTTGACCTTGCAGAACTTCAAGGGGTAGCCAGAGATCCTCAGGCGGCCCGCTGCCTCTGCCAACCCAGCGCCAGCGGGCCGCCTGGGTTTGACCATTGATCCTGAGGCGGGTGCCCTCGATGACCTGGCTTGCCGCGCTGGGCTGGCTTGCCGCGCTGGGCTGGTGGGCGGGGCTTCGCTGGGAGGCGCTGGTTGGAGGCTGTGGCGGTGGTGGCGGTGGTGGAAATGCCTGGGCTTGGCTGCTGAGCCCCCCAAGAGCAAGCACAAGCTGCGGGATCAGCCAGCTGATCAGGCCGGGGCCGCGTGCAGGCCTCAATGGGCCGACCTCAGTGCTCGTGTGCTGTGGGCCATTCTTGGCGAACGCTAACCCCGTGACCCTGGGCAGGGGTTGCTGATCCTTAGGATCTGAGGCTCTGGTGGTGCAGTCGCCCTCGGGTTTATGGCTCTTTCGTCTCGCCCCGTTTGGCCCCATTGCGACAGCCCTGCACCGGCTGAGGTGGCGGGGGAAAAAGATGCATGTGGTGTGGGCTTCCTGGCCCATCTGGGCGGGGAGTGCAGTCACTGGGTGCTGCAACAGGCCCTGCGCGGCCTGGATTGCATGGAGCACCGCGGGGGCTGCGGTGGCGATTCCGATTCGGGAGATGGTGCCGGCATCCTCTGCGGGATTCCCTGGGCCCTTTTAGAAGCTGTTTGGCCTGAGGCTGGGGCGTCCCAGGGCCAGGAGCGCGGCCTGGGCATGGTGTTTTTGCCGGCCGATCAGGGCAAGCGAGCGGCTGCGATTCATTTTTCAGAACAAGAGGCGGCCAACCTTGGACTCCAGAGCCTGGGTTGGCGCGATGTGCCGGTGGATTCCGAGGTGCTCGGTCCTTTGGCCCGCCAGAGCGCACCCCACATGGCCCAGTGGCTGCTGGGGCCTGCCCCTGGGCAGGCCCCAGCAGGAGGGGCCATCGCCGGGGATGCCCTCGAGGCCCTGTTGTTTCGGCTGCGGCGCCGGATTGGCGATCGCGCCCGAGAAGCCTGGGGCCCAGGCCCCAGCGACCTCTATTTCGCGTCCCTGAGCAGCCGCACCGTTGTCTACAAAGGCATGGTGCGTTCGGAAGTGTTGGCGCGGTTTTACGCAGACCTGCGCGATGGGCGCTTTGCCGTGAGTTTTGCGGTCTACCACCGCCGCTTCAGCACCAATACCCTGCCCCGCTGGCCCCTGGCCCAGCCGATGCGCCTGTTGGGTCACAACGGCGAAATCAATACCTTGCTGGGCAATCTCAACTGGGCCCGGGCAGCAGAAGCCAACCTTGATGCTGTTTGGGGTGAGGCCTCGGATGATCTCAAGCCCGTAGTCAATGCGGCCTTTAGCGATTCGGCCAACCTTGATGCCACCTTGGAGCTGCTGGTGCGCAGTGGTCGCCCGATCACGGACAGCCTGTTCACCCTGGTGCCGGAGGCCTTCCGCCAGCAGCCAGAACTGGAGAACCGTCCGGCCATCCAGGCCATGTACGAGTACAACGCCTGTTTGCAAGAGCCCTGGGATGGTCCAGCCCTGTTGGTGTTTGCCGACGGCCGCAGCGTTGGAGCCACCTTGGATCGCAATGGCCTCAGGCCTGCCCGTTACTGCATCACCAGTGATGGGTATGTGGTGATGGGCTCGGAAACCGGGGTGGTGGAGTTCGAAGAGAGCCGCATTGTCGAAAAGGGCCGCCTGGGCCCTGGTCAAATGCTGGCCGTTGACCTCGACAACGGCCGCCTGCTCCGCAACTGGGAGGTGAAGCAGGAAGCTGCCGCGCGCCATCCCTATGGGAGTTGGTTGGAGCACAACCGTCGCAACCTGGAGAGCCAGCCATGGCAGCAGGAGCACGCCCTTGGTGATCTGGAGTTGCTGCAACAGCAAACCGCTTCTGGCTTCACCTCAGAAGACCTGGACCTGGTGATCGAAGACCTGGCAGGTGCGGCCAAGGAGCCCACCTATTGCATGGGGGACGACATCCCCTTGGCGGTGCTCTCAGATAAACCGCACCTGCTCTTCGACTACTTCAAGCAACGCTTCGCCCAGGTCACCAACCCGCCGATCGATCCCCTGCGCGAAAAGCTGGTGATGAGCCTGGAGATGCACCTGGGCCGGCGTGGCTCAGCCCTGCGACCAGAGCCCTCCGGCGCGGCGGTGGTGCATCTGGACAGCCCGATTCTCAATGAGGCGGACCTCAAGGCTGTTGGTGATCAAGGCCTGGCCAGTCAAGCCCTTTCCACCCTGTTTGGTTTGGACGCAGGACCGATGGCTCTGCAGGCCGCGGTGCAGCGCCTGCGCTCGGAGGCGGAAGCCGCCGTGCGCGCTGGGGCCCAGATCCTGGTGCTCTCCGATCGACTGGGCCTCGATGGCCAGAGGGGTGGCATCAATGCCACCACCGTCGCCATTCCGCCCCTGCTGGCGGTGGGAGCGGTGCATCACCATCTGCTCAATCTGGGCCTGCGGCTCCAGGCTTCCCTGGTGGTGGAAACGGCCCAGTGCTGGAGCACCCACCATTTGGCCTGCCTGATTGGCTATGGCGCCAGCGCGGTCTGCCCCTGGCTCACCTGGGAAACCACCCGCCATTGGTTGGCCCATCCCAAAACCCAATCGCTGATTGAGCGGGGCAAGTTGCCCGCCCTGACCGTCAACCAGGCCCAGGCCAATGTGAAAAAGGCCCTCGAGGATGGCCTGCGCAAGATCCTCTCCAAGATCGGCATCTCCCTGCTGGCCAGCTACCACGGTGCCCAAATCTTTGAGGCCATCGGCATTGGTGCCGACCTAATTCAGCTTGCCTTCAGTGGCACCACCAGCCGGGTGGCCGGTTTGAGCCTCACGGATCTGGCCACCGAAACCCTGGTCTTCCACACCAAAGCCTACCCAGAGCTCAACCGCACCAAGCTGGAGTTCATGGGCTTTGTGCAGTACCGCACCGGTGGGGAATACCACCTCAACAGCCCGGAGATGGCGAAGGCCCTCCATGGGGCCGTCAAGGCAGGCCCTGGCTACGACCACTTCTCCACCTACCAAACCCTGCTCGAGCACCGGCCGATTACGGCCCTGCGGGATCTGTTGCAGCTCAAGCCGGCGGCCACGCCCTTATCCCTGGATCAGGTGGAGAGTGTGGAGAGCATTTGTGCCCGTTTCTGCACCGGGGGCATGAGTCTGGGGGCCCTGTCCCGCGAGGCCCACGAGGTGCTGGCGGTGGCCATGAACCGCATCGGCGGCAAGAGCAACAGTGGCGAAGGCGGTGAAGATCCGGCCCGGTTCCACGCGCTAGACGACGTGGATGGGGAGGGCCGTTCGGCCACCCTCCCCGGTATCAACGGCCTGCGCAACGGCGATACCGCCTGCTCCGCCATCAAACAGATCGCCTCTGGCCGCTTCGGGGTGACGCCGGAATATCTCCGCAGCGGCAAGCAGCTGGAGATCAAGGTGGCCCAGGGGGCCAAGCCCGGTGAGGGCGGCCAGTTGCCTGGTCCCAAGGTGGATCCCTACATCGCCTGGCTGCGCAACAGCAAGGCTGGTGTGGCCCTGATCTCGCCCCCGCCCCACCACGACATTTATTCGATTGAGGATCTCGCCCAGCTGATCCACGACCTGCACCAGGTGCATCCCGCCGCCAAGGTGAGCGTGAAGCTGGTGGCGGAGATCGGCATCGGCACGATTGCCGCCGGGGTGGCCAAGGCCAATGCCGATGTGATTCAGATTTCGGGTCACGATGGCGGCACCGGTGCCTCCCCGCTGAGCTCGATCAAGCACGCGGGTAGCCCTTGGGAATTGGGCCTCACCGAGGTGCACCGCTCGCTGCTGGAGAACGGCCTGCGGGATCGGGTATTGCTGCGCGCCGATGGCGGCCTCAAGACCGGCTGGGACGTGGTGATCGCGGCCCTGCTTGGCGCTGAGGAATATGGCTTTGGCTCGGTGGCGATGATCGCCGAGGGCTGCATCATGGCCCGGGTTTGCCATACCAACAACTGCCCTGTGGGCGTGGCGACCCAGAAGGAAGCCCTCCGCAAACGCTTCACCGGCCTGCCGGAGCACGTGGTGAATTTCTTCCTCTTCGTGGCGGAAGAAGTGCGCCAGCTGCTGAGTGTGTTGGGTGTGACCCGCCTCGAGGATTTGATCGGCCGCAGCGACTATCTCGAGCCCCGCTCCGTGACCTTGGCCAAAACCAAGGCCCTCGATCTCTCCTGCCTGATCGATCCGATTCCAGCCGCGGCTGATCGCCGATGGCTCCAGCACGACGCTGAAGCCCATGGCAACGGCCCGATCCTGGAAGACCAGTTGCTTGGTGATGCTGGGCTGATGGCTGCGATCGATGGCCACGGCCAGGTGGCCCGCAACCTGGCGATCGTCAACACCGACCGCAGCGTGGGTGCCCGCATCTCTGGAGAGATTGCGGCACGCCATGGCAACACCGGCTTCCAAGGTCAACTGGACCTCACCTACGAGGGTGCCGCAGGCCAAAGCTTTGGGGCCTTTGTGCTCCAGGGCATGAATCTGCGCCTGGTTGGTGAAGCCAACGATTACGTGGGCAAGGGCATCAACGGCGGCCGTATCACTGTGGTGCCTCCTGCTGGTGTGAACGACCCCGGCAGCCAGGTGATCTTGGGTAACACGTGCCTGTATGGGGCCACCGGCGGTGAGCTGTTTGCCCTGGGCCGGGCCGGGGAACGTTTCGCCGTGCGCAACAGCGGGGCCAAAACCGTGGTGGAGGGATCCGGCGACCACTGCTGCGAATACATGACCGGCGGCGTGGTGGTGGTGCTCGGCTCCACGGGACGCAACGTGGCGGCCGGCATGACCGGTGGCGTGGCCTTCCTGCTGGACGAAGACGGCGGCTTGGCCGATCGTCTCAACCCTGAAATTGTTGCGCTCTGTTCCATCACCACCCCAGAGCAGGAAGCCCTGCTCAAGCCCCTGCTTGAGGCCCATCTCCAGCACACGGGCAGCGCCAAGGCGGCCGAAGTCTTGGCCGATTGGACCAGCTGGAAGGCCAAGTTCAAGGTGCTTGTGCCCCCCAGCGAAAAGGCCAACCTGGGCCTGGAGCAGCGCGAAGCCGTTGCGGCCTAGCGCGGGTGCTCCCGCATCAGCCGCTGGACTTCACCAGCGTGGTAACTGCTCCGGGTGAGGGGAGTACTCACCACCTGCAGGAAGCCGAGCTCCTCTTCCCCATGGCTCTTGAAGCTCGTGAATTGCTCCGGAGTGACGAACCTGTCCACCGGCAGGTGCTTGGGGCCTGGGGAGAGGTATTGGCCGATGGTCACGATGTCCACCTGGTGGCGTCGGAGGTCAGCCATCACCTCCCGGACTTCCTGGTCGGTTTCGCCCAAGCCCGTCATCAGGCCTGATTTGGTGTAGGTGCGGGGCCACCCCTTTCGGACCCGCTGGAGCAGTTCGAGCGATCGTTCGTAGATCCCCTGGGGCCGGGCCTTTTTGTAGAGCCTGGGAACGGTTTCGATGTTGTGATTGAGCACCTCAGGGGCGCCGGCCATCACGGCGGCGAGGGCGTCCCAGTTGCCACAGAAATCAGGCACCAGCAGCTCAATGCTGGTGAGGGGCGAGCGGCGACGCACCTGCTCAATGCAGGCCACAAATTGGCTGGCGCCGCCATCGCCTAGGTCGTCGCGGTTCACCGAGGTGATCACCACATGGCTGAGCCCCATGCGCTGTACCGCCTCCCCCAGCCGTTCAGGCTCAGTGGGGTCGAGCTCCCGCACACTCTTATCGAAGTCAATATCGCAGTAGGGGCAGGCGCGGGTGCAGCCCGGACCCATGATCAAAAAGGTGGCCGTGCCGCCGGCAAAGCATTCACCAATGTTCGGGCAGCTTGCCTCCTGGCAAACCGTATTCAGCTTGAGGTCCACCAGCAGATCGGCGATGGCACCGATGCGCTCCCGCTGGGGGGCTTTCACGCGCAGCCAGTCGGGTTTGAGCAAGGGGAGTGCCGGCCCGAAGGGCTCCAGGTGGGGCGAACAGTGACTCTAGAAACCTGCCTGCTCATCCCTGGCCATCGCCTAAAGTCGCCCTAGCCCGGGATGTGGCGCAGCTTGGTAGCGCACTTCGTTCGGGACGAAGGGGCCGCAGGTTCGAATCCTGTCATCCCGATTTCGAGAGGTTCTCCCTCTCCCCGTTTCCCCGTTAATCCAGCTCGGCCCCCGGGTACCCCCTGGGGGTCACCATGCGGCCATCCTGGGTGCGGCTGGTGCTGTTGCCCACGAGCACCAAGGTGAGCATGTCCACCTGCTCGATCGGCAGATCGCTGAGGGTATGCAGGCTCACCTGTTCTTCAGGGCGGCCGAGCTGGCGGGCCAGGGCCACGGGGGTGGTCCCGGGGCGACCGGCGAGCAGCAGCTCTTGGGCCCTGGCCAATTGCCAATCCCGGCCTTTGGAGCGTGGGTTGTAAAGCGCCACCACAAAATCCCCCGCAGTGGCTGCTTCGAGCCGCTTTTCGATCACCTCCCAGGGGGTCAGCCGATCGCTGAGGCTGATCGTGCAGAAGTCGTGCATGAGGGGCGCCCCGGCCCGGGCGGCGGCGAGCTGCAGGGCCGAGATGCCTGGGTGCACTTCAAAACTGGGCCGTTGACCTGGGCTTTGGCTGAGCCACAACTCCAGGGCCAGGCCGGCCATGGCGTAGATGCCGCTGTCGCCCGAGGACACCAACGCCACATTCAGCCCCTGGTTAGCCAAGCCCAAGGCCTGGGCGCAGCGGGCCCGTTCTTCGGTGAGGCGGCCGTCGCAGCGCAATTGGTCAGGCCGGCGAAGGGGTTCGAGCAAATCCAGATAGAGGCCGTAGCCCACCCAAACGGTGGCCTCGGCCAGGGCTCGGCGGGCATCGGGGGTGAGCAGATCGAGGCGACCGGGCCCACTTCCCACCAGATGCAATTGGCCGGCCTGGGGTGCCCATTGCTCGGCGCAGCTGGCAATGGCCAAGGTGGCAGCCCCCTGTTCGCCGCCCTGGGCTCGGGCGATGGTTTTGTCCAACAGCAAGCGGGCTCCAGGGCCGGCGGCGACCAGGGCCGCTGCCTCCGCCACACTCGCCGTGCCCATCTCTGCCGCCACCGCATCGGAGGGGTTGGGAACGGCGATGGCATTCAGGGTTGCTGCCGGCATCCACTGTTGGGCCCAGCCCCGCTCCTGGGCAAGGGAGAGGAACGCCTGTTCATCGGATTTGCGATCAATGCTCGCCATCCCTGCGATGGCCTCAGGGGCCAGGCCCAGACGATCCAATTCCTGATCCACCAGCCTTGCAATCAGCTCCTGGCTGGTGCCCCGTTCACAGCCCAGGCCCAGCCAGAGGCTGGGGGGATGCCATCGGCAACCCTCGCCCCGCTCACTACCAATGGTGAGGTCGATCTCATTTGATGAATCAGCACCATTTGGATCGGTGCTTTGGTCCCCGTTGCCGGCGACCAGGCCCGAAGCTGCTGCGGCAGCTAGGCCCCTCCAGAGCTGGGTGCCGTTGGTTTGCTTAACGCCCAGGGGCGGCTTCTCAAGGGGTGCACCCTCTTCAGGTGCGCTTTGGGTTGCTGCAGCTTTCTGCATCAGGGCGTTCCAGTCGCCCGTGGCGCTGCGCCGCCAGCCCCAGCTTTTGCCGAAGGCATCGAGGGCGAGCCTGCCCTGGCTGCCACTGCTTCCGGTGAGGACAGCCTGGCCCCCGAGCAGGGCGGCCACCCTTTGGCTCAAGGCTTCAGCCCCTGCGGCGTGGCCCCCAAGCAGCGGGATGGCAAAAGCCCCCTGGGGATCCACCACCACCACGGCCGGGTCTTGGTTTTTGCCTTGCAGCAGCGGAGCAATCAGCCGGGTCACCAGCCCGCAGGCCCCCACCACGACAAAGCCTTGGGCGCTACCCCATTGGGATTGGAGCCTTTCGCTGGCAGCGGGCTCTGAACCGCTTTCAAGCGTGCGATGGATCAGTCCTGCTTGGCGCAGGAGTTCCAGCAGGCCATTGCCTTCCGGGCTGAAGGACAGCCCCCAAATGGTGGTGTGGTCACTCACGAGGCCAAGCGCTCCCGAAGTCCGGCCAGGGGCCCCTTGCGCTTTGGCTTGATGAGGGAGCCGTCTTCGTGCACCTGATCTCGGGCGGAACCAACCATGCTGGTACTGGGCGTAAGGCGATCGGGGTTTGTGATGGGGGGCGTGATCACGGCGTCTTGTTCCCCAGAAGGGCTGGGCTCTGCTGAATCATTCCGGTTGGCAAGTCCTTCAAGATTGGGGAGGTCTTCAGGATTGCCAAGCTCTTCAAGGTTGGGAAAGTCGTCGGGATTGGAAAGATCATCCGGACTAGGCGGATCTTCAGACTTGGTGAGGGCATCGCGAGTGGTGCTTGGCCGCTCGGAGGCGGGCTCGCCCGTGCCTTCTGCCAAGACCGTTGGCTGGTTAGCAGCGTCGTGGTCAAGGCGTTCTGAATTGGGGCCTGACTCGGGGTCTGAAGATTCAAGTGCTAGGGCTGGAGTGTCCTCCAGCAGGCTCTGGTCGCGGTTCTCGCCTGGGCTGTCCTCAAGCTCTGGTGTTGCCGATTCCATGCCGCTGGATTCAGCGCTGTTGGGGTCGACGATCACAGTTTCGCTTTGCGCCGGTTCAGGTTCAGCAGGTTGGGGCTCCACTGTTTGGGGGATTGCAGGTTGGGGCTCGGCGGCCTGGGGCTCTGCTGTTTCAGGCTCTGGTTCCTCCACAGCCGCTTGGGGGCCTACGGGGAGCGCGGGCTCTGCAAGCGGGGGGGTTTGGCCCACAATGCTGGCCAGTTCTTCCGTGCTGAGGCGGCCCAGCTGCCAGCGCGGCTTGGGCGCCGATGGCTTGAGCACCAGCTCTGAAACCAGACTGTTAAACGGAGGGTTGAGGGGTTTGCCCAGCCCATCGAGAAGCTCGAGTTGGAGGCTATTGCTGCCGCTGCTCCAGCCCTTGAGCCAGATCGGCGCGTTTTGATCGGTAATGAAACTGTCCCCATTCACGCTGACCCGGAGCCTCCAGCTGCCGTCGTTGTCGCGCAGGTGCTGCAGGGGGGCATCCAGGAGCAGCCAATCCAAGAGAACGGGCTCGCTGCTCACCACCGCGAGGGGGCTTACGGGCAGGAGTTGGGGACTGCCGGGTTTTGGCACGGTGAGGGGGTTGGCGGCCACCCGATCGACGCGGATTTGACTCGCGGCCCCCGAATTTTTTGCGGCTTCACCCCAGGGCTTGGCGGCGTAGGCCGTAATCCGATGGCTTCCAGGCGTCAGGGCAGGGAGGGTGAGCTGGAGGGAATCGCCCTGCGGCGAAAAACGGTGCTCGGTTAAACGGATCGGTTCCTGGTCGTCGATCTGAATCACCACATGGGGCCCCAGCCCAAGGGCGCCTCCGTCTGTGAGGGGCCAATCCTGGGCCAGCAGCTTCAGCGTCCAGTTGCCCATAGGCAAGGTGGTGCCGTCGGCGGGCGCCAGGATCGTGACGCGGGGTTGGCGATCGGCCAGGGCTGCTTGGATCTGTTGAACCGCCAGGGGCGGGGGCAGCTCCTGCAGATGGCCGTCGGGGGGGCTGGTCTTGATCAGGGGCCTGAGTTTCTCCAGGGGGCCTGGGCCTGCTGCCTGGCTTGCTGCTTGGACCGGAGGGCAGAAGGGCAGCAGCAGGGCTAGGCCAATCACCAGGCCCATGGCCACGGTTTTGCCAAAGGGATAGGTTTTGCCTAAGACAGAGGCCCTGCCAAAGCCAGAAGCCCTAATCCAATAGCTCCGCAAGCGATTCTGCCAAGGACCATCCCAGGGATCGTGCCCAGGGCCGTCCCCAAGACGGCGCCGAGAACGCTCGGCTGCGATTGGATCGGTTGCGCGACCTGCCCTCAAGCTGTCTTCACCCGGCTGTGCTCAGACCCCATTGTGCTGGCAACATTGTGCTGGCAACCGCTGCCCCCTGAATTTGCTTTGAAAGGGCCAAAAGATTGCGTGATCTGATTGTATTTTATTGGGTACAAAAGTGGCCCAGCTCATGATTCTTTACCTCCGGAAGAGCCCAGTGGTGACCAGGGAAGCGCCGGGATTGAACCTTTGTAACTGAGACCCTAACGGGCTCGGAAGTGGAGCTTATAGTCCGACCAGTGGTCCCCTATCTGGGGCCCAAAGCCCCAGCTGGGGCAATCGTTTTTACGTTTTTCGTGAAGGCGTTGCCAACGCTGGAGCCCATGGCTTCTTGGGTGGTTTCGACCGCCTTTGGCCATGGGGCCCACGGTGAGTTTCCCGTCGCTTCGCGCGATGGGCCCCGCCGCCAGGGGTGGACCCCCACCTCGACCCCGTCCCTCGAGGAACGTCTCGATGACCATTAGCCCACCAGAGCGTGGGGAAAAGGCGAAGGCCATGGTCGACCGGGTGAACAACCCGGCCACCTTCGAACTGTTCGGCAAGCCCGGCCATTTCGATCGCAGCCTCGCTAAAGGTCCCAAAACCACCACCTGGGTTTGGAACCTCCACGCCAACGCTCACGACTTCGATAGCCACACGAGTGACCTCGAAGAGGTCTCTCGCAAGATCTTCTCGGCTCACTTCGGCCATTTGGCCGTCATTTTTATCTGGCTCAGCGGCGCCTTCTTCCATGGAGCCCGCTTCTCCAACTTCACTGGTTGGTTGGCCGATCCCCTGCACGTGAAGCCTTCCGCGCAGGTTGTCTGGCCAATTTTCGGCCAGGAAATCCTTAACGGCGACATGGGTGCCGGCTTCCACGGCATTCAGATCACCTCCGGCCTCTTCCATGTCTGGAGGGCCTGGGGCATCACCAATGAAACGCAGTTGATGGCTTTGGCCATCGGTGCTTTGGTGATGGCTGGATTGATGCTCAACGCGGGCGTCTTCCACTACCACAAGGCAGCTCCAAAGCTCGAGTGGTTCCAGAACGTTGAGTCGATGCTCAACCACCATCTGGCCGGCCTACTCGGACTGGGTTCCCTGTCATGGACAGGTCACCTGCTGCATGTGTCCCTGCCCACCACTGCGCTGATGGATGCCATCGACGCCGGCCAACCGCTGGTGCTCAACGGCAAAACCATCGCCACCTACGCAGACATCCCCCTTCCCCACGAGTTCCTGAACCAGGACCTGATTGCCCAGATTTTCCCCGGTTTCGGGGCGGGTATTTCAGCCTTCTTCACGGGCAACTGGGCCGCTTACAGCGATTTCCTCACCTTCAAAGGTGGCCTGAATCCTGTAACCGGCAGCCTCTGGATGACCGACATCGCCCATCACCACCTGGCGATCGCGGTGCTGTTCATCGTGGCCGGTCACATGTACCGGACCAACTGGGGCATCGGCCACAGCATCAAGGAAATCCTTGAGGGTCAGAAGGGCGATCCCCTCCTGTTCCCTGCGACCAAAGGTCATGACGGACTCTTCGAGTTCATGACCACCTCCTGGCACGCCCAACTGGCTGTGAACCTGGCGATGCTCGGCTCCCTGAGCATCATCGTGGCCCAGCACATGTATGCGATGCCTCCCTACCCCTACATCGGGATTGATTACCCCACCCAGCTGTCGATCTTCACCCATCACACTTGGATTGGCGGTTTCCTGATTGTTGGTGCAGGTGCCCACGCAGCCATCGCGATGATTCGCGATTACGACCCCGCAAAGCATGTCGATAACGTGCTGGACCGGGTTCTCAAGGCTCGGGACGCCCTGATCAGCCACCTGAACTGGGTTTGCATTTGGCTGGGCTTCCACAGCTTCGGCCTCTATATCCACAACGACACCATGCGTGCCTTGGGACGTCCCCAAGACATGTTCAGTGACTCGGCCATTGCCCTGAAGCCTGTCTTCGCGCAATGGATTCAAGGCCTCCATGCCGCCGCCGCCGGTAGCACTGCACCCAACGCCCTTGCGGGTGTGAGTGAAGTGTTCAACGGCGCCGTTGTGGCTGTTGGTGGCAAGGTCGCTGCCGGTCCGATCCCCCTGGGAACGGCCGACTTCATGGTTCACCACATCCACGCCTTCACGATCCACGTCACCGTGCTGATCCTGCTGAAGGGTGTGTTGTATGCGCGTAGCTCCCGCCTCGTTCCCGACAAGGCGAATCTGGGCTTCCGCTTCCCCTGCGACGGCCCCGGCCGTGGCGGTACCTGTCAGGTGTCGGCTTGGGACCACGTGTTCCTGGGCCTGTTCTGGATGTACAACTCCCTCTCGATCGTCATTTTCCACTTCTCCTGGAAGATGCAGAGCGATGTGTGGGGAACCGTCAACGCTGACGGCAGTGTCCAGCACATCACCAATGGCAACTTTGCCCAAAGCGCTATCACCATCAACGGTTGGTTGCGTGACTTCCTGTGGGCCCAGGCCGCACAAGTGATCAACAGCTACGGCTCGAGCTCCAGTGCCTATGGCCTGATGTTCCTGGGTGCCCATTTCATCTGGGCCTTCAGCCTGATGTTCCTCTTCAGTGGCCGCGGCTACTGGCAGGAGCTGATTGAGTCCATCGTTTGGGCTCACAACAAGCTGCGGGTTGCTCCGGCTATCCAGCCACGGGCGCTCTCCATCACCCAGGGCCGTGCTGTCGGTGTCGCCCACTATTTGTTGGGCGGTATCGCGACCACCTGGGCTTTCTTCCTGGCCCGCATCGTCGCGGTCGGCTGACCTTTACTGACCTTTCCCAATGGCAACGAAATTTCCTTCGTTCAGCCAGGGTCTGGCACAGGACCCGACAACCCGCCGGATTTGGTACGGCATTGCCACGGCTCACGACTTCGAGAGCCACGACGGCATGACCGAGGAGCGGCTTTACCAAAAGCTGTTCTCTACCCACTTCGGTCACCTGGCCATCATTGGCCTCTGGGTTTCGGGCAACCTGTTCCATATCGCCTGGCAGGGCAACTTTGAGCAGTGGGTCGCCGATCCGCTGCACGTCCGTCCCATCGCTCACGCGATCTGGGATCCCCACTTCGGCGAAGGTGCAATTGCCGCCTTCACCCAAGCGGGTGCTTCTTCTCCGGTGAACATTGCTTATTCCGGTTTGTACCACTGGTGGTACACGATCGGGATGACCACCAACGCTGAGCTTTATCAGGGTTCCATCTTCATGATGATCCTGTCGGCTTGGGCCCTGTTCGCTGGCTGGCTCCACCTTCAGCCCAAGTTCCGGCCTTCCCTGGCCTGGTTCAAGAACGCTGAATCCCGTCTGAACCACCACCTGGCTGTTCTGTTCGGTTTCAGCTCGATTGCCTGGGCTGGTCACCTTGTTCACGTGGCGATTCCTGAGGCCCGTGGTCAGCACGTCGGTTGGGATAACTTCCTTTCCGTTCTGCCCCACCCCGCAGGTCTGGCTCCCTTCTTCACCGGTAACTGGGGGGTTTACTCAGCCAACCCTGATACCGCCTACCAAATCTTTGGTACTGCTGAAGGTTCTGGCACCGCGATCCTTACCTTCCTGGGTGGTTTCCACCCCCAAACGGAAGCTCTTTGGCTGACCGACATTGCCCATCACCACCTGGCGATTGGCTGTCTGTTTGTGATTGCTGGCCACATGTACCGGACCAACTTCGGTATTGGCCATTCGATCCGTGAGATCCTCGAGGCCCACAACCCACCCCAGGGAACCCCTTTTGGAGGAGCTCTCGGCGCGGGTCACAAGGGTCTGTACGACACCATCAACAACTCCCTCCACTTCCAATTGGGTCTGGCCCTGGCCTCCCTTGGTGTGGTGACGAGTCTGGTGGCGCAGCACATGTATGCGATGCCGTCCTATGCGTTTATCGCTAAGGACTACACGACCCAGGCTGCCCTCTACACCCACCACCAGTACATCGCCATCTTCTTGATGTGTGGTGCGTTCGCCCACGGTGCGATCTTCTTCATCCGCGATTACGACCCCGAAGCCAATAAGAACAACGTTCTTGGCCGGATGCTCGAGCACAAGGAAGCCATCATCAGCCACCTGAGTTGGGTCTCCCTGTTCCTCGGTTTCCACACCCTGGGTCTCTACGTCCACAACGACGTGGTGGTTGCTTTCGGTACCCCCGAGAAGCAAATCCTGGTTGAGCCTGTCTTTGCCCAATTCGTTCAAGCCGCTAGCGGCAAGGCGATGTACGGCATGGATGTGCTCCTCTCCAACGCTGGAAGCGTCGCCAGCACCAGTGGTGCGGCTTACCTCCCCGGTTGGATGGGCGCCATTAACGGCGGCAGCGATCTCTTCCTGCCGATTGGTCCTGGCGACTTCCTTGTGCACCACGCCATTGCGCTGGGCCTGCACACCACCACCTTGATCCTGGTGAAGGGTGCCCTGGATGCCCGGGGTTCCAAGCTGATGCCCGATAAAAAGGACTTCGGTTACTCCTTCCCCTGCGACGGCCCCGGCCGTGGCGGCACCTGCGACATCTCGGCTTGGGACTCTTTCTATCTGTCAGTCTTCTGGGCCTTGAACACCGTCGGTTGGGTCACCTTCTACTGGCACTGGAAGCACCTCGCCATCTGGCAGGGCAACGTGGCCCAGTTCAACGAATCCAGCACCTATCTGATGGGCTGGTTCCGCGACTACCTGTGGCTGAATAGCTCCCAGCTGATCAACGGATACAACCCGTTCGGCTCGAACAACCTGGCCGTCTGGTCCTGGATGTTCCTGTTCGGTCACCTGGTTTGGGCTACCGGCTTCATGTTCCTGATCTCCTGGCGCGGTTATTGGCAGGAACTGATTGAAACCATTGTTTGGGCGCACCAGCGCACCCCGCTCGCCAACCTGGTTGGCTGGCGCGATAAGCCAGTGGCTCTCTCAATCGTTCAGGCCCGTGTTGTGGGTCTTGCCCACTTCACGATTGGCTACATCCTCACGTATGCAGCCTTCTTGATCGCTTCAACCTCAGGCAAGTTCGGTTAGATCGTCTGATCCAATCGCTTGTCTCCCCTTGAGGGACGATGTAACCCCCGGCCAAGCCCGGGGGTTTTTTATGGCCCACCAGTGTTACGGCTGGGGCCCGGGGTAGTTGGCTTGCACATAGCCCCAGGCCTCGCAGCGCAGCTCGCTGCCATCGGTTTGGCCCCTTTCGCTGCGCAGGCAATTCACCGTGGCTTGATGGCCTGCCACCATGCCAGCGGTGTGGGCCTGCTGTTGGAGTTGCTTGAGGGCCTGGGCTGCCATCTTCTGCTCCACCTGCTGCTGGCTGGCCTGCTCAGCAGCTTTGCGGGCTGCTTGCTCTTGGGCAGATTGGTTTGCCCCTGGCAGGCCGCAACTGGTGACCAGCAACGGTGCCAGGACCCACAGCCACTGTTTGCCTTTCATGGTGCTTGGTCCTGCATCGGGAGCTAACCCCATTGTTGGCCTGTTTTGGCCAGTGCTGTCCAGCCATTAAAAAAGCCCCGCAAATGCGGGGCTTGGGAGAAGGAAACCGGTGGTTGTCCAGCGATCACCAGTTGTTTAGGGATGGCAATCAGCCAACGCTCCACACACCGCCGGCGAGGTTCACAAGGGGGGACACGATTGAAGTGCCAACCAGGAACCAGGCGAAGGCAGCACCGCCGCAACCGCCGAGCCAGAAGCCGCTGGCGAATTCAGCCCAGCCAGCCTTGGTGAACAGGTCAGCAGGAGGGTTGTCGACCGTGGCGTCAGCGGGCTGCACGTTCGGTCCGTTGCCAGCGGTTCCGTAGATGGAGAGGCAAATGGTCAGGATTGAAACCAGGCCGATGGTGGCCAGCAACCCTGCGGTGCTTGCATACTCGGTAAGACGCAGCGGTCCGCAGATGGCGAAGGGGCCATAGAGGAAGAAGCCATGGGCCATCCCCACTTCCAACCCCCGGCGGTTGGGGGAGAGGGACGGGCGGTAGGCGGGCAGCGCGTTGATGAACGCCTTGGTGAAATAGCTGCTGTTAACGGGGGTGGCCAAATTGCCGACACAGGGGTCGGCCACGGGGGTGACGGTCATGGTTTGTTCTCAGTTACGGGCTTCGATCACGTTGAACAGCAGGGCCATGGCCACAGCTGGCGCAAGAATTCCCACAAGGGGTACGAACACCGAGGGCAACCAGGCAGCTGCGAATTCTCCAGTCATGGCACAAGCCAATAACAACCGTCGGTACTGTAAGGAGCCGTCCCAAGGCCTTCTTTCTGGCTCCCTAGGGGCGACATAAAAGTTCAATCCATGAACACCCAATCCTTTGGCGCCCTTGCTGCCTTTTTGGCTGTATTGATCTGGGTTGTGAGCCGTCGTAAGCCCAGCCCCTTTGCCAGTCTCGATGCCTCGGCGGTGGCGGCCCTCAACCGGGCCCAGATCTCCTTGGTGCAGTTCAATACCAAGCTTCTCAGTGCCTCGGCGTCCAGCGCAACGGCGGTGAGTTGGGCTTTGCCCGCCGATCCGCGGGAGCAGGCGGACTTTTTGAAAGGCCTGCACGCCCAGCTGGCTGGTGATACGGGCGAGCGGTTGGCAGCCATGCAGGCGGCCCGGGCCTGGGGTCACCGCGCCACCCTGCCCCTGCTGAAGCGAGGCTTGAGGGATTCGAACCTTGCGGTGGTGCTGGAGGCAGCTCATGCCATGGAACGCTTCCGGGGCCGCTGCACGCCGGTTGGGTCCCCGAAGCCTCAGCCGCGGTTGCCCCGCAACGCCGCCCTCACCCGATAGATCGGCCGGCCTTGGCTTTCGTGATAAGTGCGCATTTGCAGCTCGGCCAGCAGCCCAAAGCAAAACAACTGCACCCCTGCGATCAAAGCCAGCACCGCCACCAGCAACAGGGGCCGGTTGCCGATATCGGCATTGGCGATTAGTTTTTCCCCCAATAGGTAGGCGCTGATCACCAGGCCCACGGCGATGGAGGCGAGTCCCCAGAAGCCGAACACGTGCATCGGCCTGGTGAGGAAGCGCTTCATGAACCACACCGTGAGCAGGTCCATCAACACCCTGAAGGTGCGGTCGATCCCGTAGTTGCTGCGACCAAAGCGCCTGGGGTGATGGTTCACCTTCACTTCGCTGATTCGGGCCCCTTCGATGAAGGCCAGGGCCGGCAAGAAGCGATGCAATTCCCCGTAGAGGTTCATGTCTGTCACCACTTCGCGGCGGTAGGCCTTGAGGGAGCAGCCGTAGTCGTGCAGTTGCACGCCGGTGACACTGGCAATCAAGCTATTGGCCAACTTTGAGGGCAGCAGCCGGCTGATGGCCGCGTCCTGGCGTTGGTGGCGCCAGCCACTCACCAGGTCGTAGCCCTCCTCAATTTTGGCGAGCAACAGGGGGATGTCAGCTGGATCGTTTTGCAGGTCGCCATCGAGGGTGACGATCACCTCGCCGCTGCTGGCATCGAATCCAGCCGCCATGGCCGCTGTCTGGCCGTAGTTGCGGCGGAGCAACACCGCCACGAGTTCAGGAACCTCATCGCTCAGCTCGGCCAGCACGGTGGGCGTGGCGTCCTTCGAGCCGTCATCCACCAGGACCAGTTCGAAGGCCACCCCGAGGGGCCGAACGGCGTCCAGCAATTGGCTCACCAACGGCCGCAGGCTGTCCTGCTCGTTGAAGAGTGGCACCACCACGGAGAGGGCCAGCATCACGGACTTCATCAAGGGCTCGAACCTAGGCGGGCAGGGGGCTGCCGTCATGGCCGTGCATCACCCGTCCGGCACCGCGCAGGGTTTGGCGGTAGTGGCTGGCCACCGCCGTGCTGTTGGCTGGGGAGAGGTTGTCAATGGCGAGGCCGTTGTGTCCGGTGCTGATGCCGGAGCTGTGCAGGAAAGAGCCGTTGTGGAGGTGCAGGCCCACGTGGGTGCAGCGTTGGAGGCTGCCAAAGAAGATCAGATCCCCGGGCTCCAGACGATGGGTGATGCCGCTGTGCACGGCCACCGGCTGGCAGAAGCGCTCCTGGAGATAGGCATCGCGGGGCAACCAGATCCCCTGGGAGGCATAGGCGGTCTGCACCAGGCCGGAACAATCAAAATCCGGGCCCAAGCTGCCCCCCCATAGGTAGCTGTTGGGCTGTTCGAGGGCCCTGAGGCCGAAGGCAAGTACGGCTTCGAGCTTCTGATGAATGGCAGGGCGATTCCAAGGCCTTGGGCGGGGATGGGGCGCGGCTTCCGCCCGGCCCAGGAGGTCGTTCGGTTCGATCCACCCCGGATAGCCGTCGTCGAGCAGCCGTACCCGCAGGCGGGGCTGGGCAGCTTCGAGCACTTTCAGGTGGCGGCCCGCCCAGGCCTGGCTGGCCAATCCTTCGCCCCGCAGGCTGCCGTAGAGGTTGATGGGCCCCAGCAGTTGCCAGATGCTGCCGGCTCCCAGCCATTCGGGAGCTGCCGAAGTTCCGATGGGCAGCGGGGTCGACGCATTGGGCAGGGAACCTGGGGCCATGGTGCTTAGTCTCGCCAGCAGGTTTAGCGGCCGTGATGGCGTTCTACAGCCCCGATCCAGCCATGGGCCAGACCATCGCCGATTTGGTGCGGGCCCTGGAGCTTGAAGGGAGGCCCGGTTTGGCCCAGCAGCTCTCGATCACCTGGCTGCGCTTTGAGAGCTCCCTCATTGGCCGCGCTGCCGATTCGAATCCGGCCACCTTTTGGGCCCAGCCTTGGGTGGGGGCGAGTTGGGGTGGGGAGATCCAGCGCTATCCCGCCAGTGTGGTGAAGGCCTTTTACATGGCAGCGGCAGAGGCTTGGCTGCAGGCCGATCTGATCGAAGACAGTGCTGAACTGCGCCTGGCCTTAGCGGATATGGTCCGGGATTCCAGCAACGACGCCACCGGTTTTGTGGTGGATCTGCTCAGTGGCACCACCAGCGGCCCATGTTTGCTGGAGCGGGCCATGGCCGATTGGGTGGCCCAACGGCAGCTGGTGAATGGCTGGCTCAGCGAATGGGCCTGGCCTGAGCTGGAGGGCGCCAATGTCTGCCAAAAAACCTGGGGCGATGGCCCGTTTGGCAGGGAGCGAGCCTTTTATGGCGCGGCGATGGAGAACCGCAACCGACTCAGCACCGATCTCACGGCCCGCCTGGTCCAGGCCGTGATGGCATCGGCCCTGATCTCGCCCCCGGCCTGTGCCCGCATGCGGACCTTGCTCGAGCGCAGCTTGGCAATTGAAGCCCGGTCGGCTGATCCTGAGAATCAGGTGGATGGCTTCTTAGGGGAAGGCCTGCCCGTTGGCAGCAGGCTCTGGAGCAAGGCTGGCTGGATGAGCCAGGCTCGCCACGATGCGGCCTACGTGGAAGCTCCAGGCCACAGCCCGTTTTTGCTGGTTGTCTTCAGCGAAGGCCCAAGTTGCGCCAAAGACCCTGGGCTTTTGCCAGAGATCGCCAGGTGCTTAGCCCAAGCCTCTCGCATCTAAGAGCTACTGGAGGCTCTGAAAACCGATTGCGAGGCAATCGGGCAGGAAACGGATTCAGAACGGAGAGGGAGGGATTCGAACCCTCGACAGAAGTTGCCTCCTGTAACTCCTTAGCAGGGAGCCGCTTTCAACCACTCAGCCACCTCTCCAAGGTGCCTATTGAGCTTATCAGTGCGACCTGGGCGATTCGTCGTCGGCGTGGAGCCTGGGCAGCCTGTGCTTGAAACCGCAGAGGATTTCCCAGGGGATGGTTTGGCAGCGTTCGCTCCAGTGGCCTGGTGTGATCTCGTCGTCTCCGTTAGGGCCGAGCAGGGTCACCACCGAGCCCAATTCAAGGCTGGGACAGTCGGTGGCATCCAGCACGAGTTGGTCCATGGTGATCGCCCCCACCTGGGGCAGGCGTTGGCCGTTGAACAGCACCTCCATCTGGTTGGAGAGCTGGCGGGGCACGCCATCGGCGTAGCCGATGCCAAGCACGGCAAGGCGACTGGGCCGTTTCGTGCGAAAGCTGTGGCCATAGCTCACCCCCACCCCTGCGGGGACATCCCGGATCAGGCTGACCCTGGCGAGGAGGCGCATGGCGCTCTGTAGGGGGGTGACCCCTTGGAGATGGGCTGCCGGACAATGACCGTAGAGGGCCAGGCCCACCCGAACCATGTCGTAGTGCAGCTGGGGGCTGCGCAGGGCGCCGGCGGAGTTGGCCAGGTGCCTGCAGCCCGGGGCCAGGTTTTGCTGCTCCAGGGCTTGCAGGACGCGGTCAAAGCGGTCTTGCTGTTGGGCGGTCAGGCCATCGTCGGCATGGGGAGGCGCATCGGCGCAGGCCAGGTGGGAGTACACGCCTGCCAGGTGCACCGCATCGAGATCCCGAATGGCGGCCACCAGCCTGGGGCCGTCCTGCCAATCGGCCCCGAGGCGGGCCATACCCGTATCGAGTTTGAGCTGGAGGGCGAAGCGGCGACCGCTGCCGCTGGCAAGGTTTTGGCAGAGCAGGGCCTCGCGCAAGCCGCTGATGGTGGGCATGAGCTCCCAAGCCAGGCAGCTGCGCAGCTCTTCGGCGGTGGTGAGGTTGCCCAGCACCAGGATGGGGGCCTGAATCCCGGCCTGGCGGAGCTCGTGGCCCTCGGTAAGGGTGGCAACGCCAAAACAGCTAGCACCGCCAGCTTGGGCGGCCATGGCGATGGGCACAGCGCCATGGCCGTAACCATCGGCCTTGACCACCGCCATCAAGTTGGTGGTGGGCTCAAGGCACCGCCTGAGGCTGCGGGCATTGGCCGTAATGGCCCCCGGATCGACATCCACCCAGGCCCGTTGGCGCGCAAGTCTTTCGGCGGCGGCAAAAGCCTGGGGCTGAAACGGTGGCGTGGTGGCCTGCGTCACCAAAACAAACCAAGATCACGCCTAGCATGGCGCTTACTACGGGTTCTGGCATGAGCCACGTTCTCGTTCTGAATGCCTCCTACGAGCCGCTGAATATCACCTCCTGGCGGCGCGCCATGGTGATGTTGTTGAAGGGAAAGGCGGAAGGTCTCGAGCATGACCCAAGCCACGTGCTTCGGGAGAATTATCTCTTGCCCACGGTGATTCGTTTGCGTCAGTTCGTGCGGGTGCCCTACCGCCAGCTCCCCCTCACCCGGCGCAATCTGTTCCAGCGGGATGGCCATCGTTGCCAGTACTGCGGCTACGGCGGCAGTCAGCTGTCCGTCGACCATGTGATGCCCCGAAGCCGTGGCGGTGGCGACACCTGGGACAACGTCACAACGGCTTGTTTGCCCTGCAACGTGCGCAAGGGAAACCGCACCCCCCGGGAAGCGGGCATGGCCTTGGCCCGTCAACCCCATCGGCCCTTCAGTGGTCTCATTTTCGAAGCAAACCGTCAGATCCATGCGGGCCGCAATTTGGAATGGGCCAAATATGTGATCGGCACCTAGCTGGCGATCTCTTTGGCGAGTTCTTCGAGCTGGCGGCTTTGATCGGCGGCAATGCAGGCGCCAATCACATCCTGGAGCTGGCCATTGAGCACGGGCTCGAGCGAGAAGTTCTTGCCCAAGCGATGGTCGGTGGTGCGGCTGTCTTTGTAGTTGTAGGTGCGGATCTTTTCGCTGCGATCGCCGCTGCCCACCTGGGCCAGCCTGACGGAGCGTTCCTGGGCATTGGCTTCCGCCAGTTTGCGTTCGTAGAGCTTGGCCCGGAGGATTTCCATCGCCCGCTCGCGGTTCTGGAGCTGGGAGCGTTCTTGGGTGCAAAAGACTCGAATGCCCGTGGGCTTGTGGATCAGGTCCACAGCGGTTTCCACCTTGTTCACGTTCTGGCCACCGGCACCGCCGGAGCGGGCGGTGCTCATTTCGATTTCGGAGGGATCAATCTGCACTTCCACCGGATCGGCCTCCGGCATCACGGCCACCGTTGCCGTGGAGGTGTGCACCCGACCCTGGGATTCGGTGGCGGGTACCCGCTGAACCCGATGCACCCCGGCTTCAAACTTCAGCTGGCTGAAGACGCTTTCGCCCTTGATGGCCAGAATTAATTCCTTGTACCCCCCCAGCTCGGCCTCAGAAGCACTCACCGGCTCCACCTTCCAGCCAATGGTTTGGGCGTAGCGCTCATACATCCGGGCCAGATCGCCCGCCCAGATGGCCGCTTCATCGCCGCCAGCGCCGGCGCGGATTTCGAGCATCACACTGCGCTCATCGCGGGGATCCCTGGGCAGGAGAGCCACGGTGAGCTTCTGGCGCAGGGCTCCGATGGCCTCAGCGAGGCTCGCCAACTCCTCATTGGCGAGCTCCTCCATGGCTGGATCGCCCCGGTGCTCCTTAAGCAGGGCCCGGGCTTCGCTTTCTTCCTGTTCCAGCTTTTGGAGTTGCTGGTGATTGAGCACCAAGGGCTCCAGGCGGGAGCGTTCCCGGGCGATGGTCTGCAATTGACCGGGATTGGCAGCAACGGCTGGATCGGCAAGCTGCCGTTCCAGGGTTTCAAAGGTGCGCCGGGCTGTTTCCAGACGATCGTGCAGCAGGGCGAGATCCATCAAGCGGGTGATTGGGAGTCGTTCAACAGACCTTTAAAAAACAAAAGACCGGAGACAAAGCAAAAAGCCGGATGCTGGTGAGCACCCGGCCATGGCCATGGGTTGGGCTGGGGAGCGCCCAGGTCCAATTCAAGCGCTGGCTTCTGCGGGGGCTTCCGGGGAAGCAGCAGCCTCGTCGGCGTCAACTTTCTTGGGTTCGGCGGCAGGCTCTGTGGTGGCCATGCCGTACTTGCGCATGAAGCGGTCCACCCGGCCCTCGGTATCGAGGATTTTTTGGGTACCTGTGTAGAAGGGGTGATTGCCACTCCAAACATCGACGTTGAGTTCAGGGGAGGTGGAGCCGGTGGTCATGACCACCTCTCCGTTGCAAATCACCTTGGCGGCGGGATACCAGGTGGGATGGATGTCGGCCTTGGGCATGGCTTAAAGGTGCTGCGGAACAGCTGGGAAAACAGGACGAGGAGCGAAAAAGCGGGACAACCCGAATTAGCGCTTGGAGAACTGGGGTGCTTTACGGGCTTTCTTCAGGCCGTACTTACGACGCTCCTTGGCGCGGGGATCGCGGCTGAGGTGGCCCTCGGTTTTGAGAGGCTTGCGGTTGTCAGGGGACAGATCGCACAGAGCCCGGGCTGCACCTTGCTTGATGGCGTCGGCTTGTCCGGTGAGTCCACCACCACGCACATTGACCAGGAGGTCGTACTCGCCAGCCAAACCCAGGGTTTGGAGGGGAGCCTTAACAGCGGCCAAGTAAACAGGATTGTAGTTGAGGTAATTATCGCCAGGGCGACCATTGATGGTCACGGTGCCGCTACCGGGCACAACGCGGACGCGAGCAACCGCGGTCTTGCGACGACCAGTGCCCCAATAGACGACTTTGTTGGAAGTGCTCATTTGACGGCAGTGGCGGGATCGAGGGCGAGAACCTGGGGCTGCTGGGCGCCGTGGGGATGCTCAGCGCCTTTGTAGACCTTCAGCTTGCGGAACAGTTGGCGGCCGAGGGCATTGTGGGGAAGCATGCCTTTGATGGCTTTTTCCACTATGCGCTCGGGCAGGCGGGCCTGCAGGTGCTCGAAGGTTTCGGTCTTCATGCCGCCGGGGCGACCGGAGTGACGGCGGTACACCTTTTGGGTCTCCTTGTTGCCGCTCACCCGCACCTTGTCGGCGTTGATGATGACAACAAAATCACCGGTGTCGAGGTGGGGGGTGTAGCAGGGCTTGTTTTTGCCGCGCAGCACCTGGGCCACTTCGCTCGCCAGGCGACCAAGGGTTTGATTCTCAGCGTCCACCAGATACCACTGGCGGTCGAGGGAATCGATAGAGGGCGGGAGGGTCTTGTTCATGTCGCCTGATCAGGCACCGGCAGGCCGGATGGGAGAAGCCCATCGCAGCGGATGGGGCAGTACTACTGACCTTAATGGTTGGCCTGTCGCCATCCTGCAGGCAGGAAGCGGAGCCGACCAGAAGGGTCGTCAGGTCAGTCTGGAGTTCGTGATGCCAGTGGCGGCGAGCCCTCTGGGAGCTTGCACGACGTCGGCGGATCGGCGAAATCCAGTTGATACCGCGGTTGGCAATCATACCAGGCAGCTTCAGGGAACACCGCCTGGGGGTAGCCCACCCGCAGCAGGCAGAGCCCCTGGGGCGGGGCGGCTTCTTTGACGTCTTGGCGCCGTTGTTGCTGCCAGCGCTCCCGGAACGCATCCAGGCCCAGTCTTCCTTCGCCAACGCTCACCAATTGGCCCATGAGCAGGCGCACCATGCCGTAGAGAAAGCCACTGGCCTGGATCTCCGTGGTGATCAGGTCGCCATGGCGCACCAGGCTCACCTCCTGAACCGTCGTACGGCCATGGGAGCGCCGGCTGCCGGCCTTTTGGAAGGCCGAGAAGTCGTGCTCGCCCACCAGCTCACCCAGGGCCGTTGCCATGGTCTGGTCATCGAGCGAGCAGTTGTAGCGGTGCCAGCTCCAGGGGGCAAGGAAGAGATTGGGGGTGCGGGAGTTGTATAGCGTGTAGCGGTATCGCCGGTAGCTGGCGCCGTAGCAGGCGTGCCAGTCGGGGGCGACTGCCACCGCCGCCCGCACCCGAATGGTGCTTGGGAGCCGTCCATTGAGGGCCTTTGCCCAGCGCTGGGGAGGAATCGGGCCTGCGGCATCGAAGTGCACCACCTGGGCCGCCGCATGCACGCCGGTGTCCGTACGACCCGCGGCAACGGTGTGTACCGGCCTGTGGGGATCGAGTTCGGCGATGGCCTGATCGAGGCGTTCTTGGACACTGGGGGCGTTGTCCTGCCGCTGCCAACCACAAAACGCCGACCCGTCGTATTGGAGGCACAGGGCAATCCGTTGCACCTCTAGGGCCGGGCTGGGCTGACTATCGGGAGATTGGCGCATAAAAAAACTGGTGCGCACAAAAAAACAATGCCCATAAAAAAAGCCGCAGTGAACTGAAGTTCACCGCGGCAAGGCAGACAAAGCAGGACAGGGGATCAGACCAACTCGATGATGGCCATTTCAGCGTTGTCACCACGACGGGGCACGGTACGAATGATGCGGGTGTAACCACCATTGCGCTCGCCGTAGCGCTCCTGGGCCCGATCAAACAAGGCATGAACCAATTGCTTGTCATAGATGTAGCCGATGGCCCGGCGGCGGGCGGAGAGGCTGCCGTCCTTGGCCAAGGTGATCATGCGCTCGGCTTCATCCCGGAGGGCTTTGGCGCGGGCTTTGGTCGTGGTGACCCGACCCTCGCGGATCAGCTGGGTGGTCAGACCACGCAGCATGGCCTTGCGTTGGTCGGCGGGGCGTCCCAGTTGGGGGACTCGGCACTGGTGTCTCATGGTCTTGTGTCTTTAGGGGGACGTGGCCGCCGATCAGGCGCTGGTGCGGCTTTGGGGCAGGGTGATGCCGATGCGCTCCAGCGCTTCGATCACTTCGTCGGCTGATTTGGAGCCGAAGTTTTTGATCTCAAGGAGATCTTCGTAACTGAAGCCCATCAGGTCAGAAACCGAGTTGACCTGGGCACGCTTCAGGCAGTTGTAGGCCCTCACGGAGAGGTTGAGCTCTTCGAGGGGGATTTGGGCCTCAGCCGAGGGTTCGGGCTCCAGGCCAGGCTCCTCAACCATGGTGAGGCTGGCCAGGGGCTGGAACAGGGCAATCAACTGGTTGGCGGATTGGGCCATGGCGTCGTCGGGGGTGACGCTGCCATTGGTCTCGATTTCCAGGCGAAGGCGCTCCCTCGCGGAACCGCCTTCGCCAACAGCGGTCTCATCCACCGTGTAGTTGACGCGCTTGACGGGCTTGAACACTGCATCGATCTGGAGGAGATCAATGGCACTGGTGTCTTCGCTGTGGCGATTGACGGGGCGATAGCCGACGCCGCGCTCCACGTGTACTTCCATCTCCAGGCTGTGGCCTTCGGCCACGGTGGCGATCAGCCGATCACCATCAATCACCTGCACCTGGGAGGAGAACTGCAGGTCTGCGGCGGTGACAGTCGCGGGACCATTCACCACCAGCCGGCCAATCTCCAGCTCGCGGTTGCGGCTGGTGACCGAAATTTGCTTGCAGTTGAGCAGGATATCGAGAACGTCCTCACGCACACCAGGCACGGTGGCGTACTCATGGTTCACACCGGAGATGCGAACGGCGGTGATGGCGCTGCCTTCCAGGCTGCCAATCAAGACACGACGCAGGGCATTGCCAAGGGTGGTGGCTTGGCCGCGATCGAGGGGGCCGATCAGGAAGACGCCAGTTTGGGAGCGATCTTCGGCAACCTGGTGTTCGATCCGATCAATTTGATAGTGCAGCACGGTCTGAAGGGTCGAAAGAGAAGGGGCAGATTGAACCGACGAATCAGACGCGACGGCGCTTCGAGCGGCGGCACCCGTTGTGGGGCAGGGGGGTCACATCCCGGATGAGGGTGATCTCCAGGCCAGCAACCTGTAGGGCGCGGATGGCCGTTTCACGGCCTGAGCCAGGGCCCCGAACCAGGACTTCGATCTGGCGCATACCTTGCTCGATGGCCCGGCGGCCAGCGGCTTCGGCGGCGGTTTGGGCTGCGAAGGGAGTTCCCTTACGGGCACCCTTAAAACCACTGGCGCCGGCGGAGCTCCAAGAAATCACTTCACCGGCCGTATCGGTAATCGACACGATGGTGTTGTTGAAGGTGCTTTGGATGTGGGCCACACCGTTGGGCACATTGCGCTTCGTTTTCTTGGCGCCGGATTTTTTGGCTGGCTTGGCCATGGTTTGGGGGCCTGCTGCTGCAGGAGGTGATCAGGGAACGGGAGGGAGTCGCTCTGGTGACGCCGGTTTCCACATCGAGCCCCAGGGGGGAGTGATTGGAGGTTGGCGGCAGGGCGAGGGTGGGTAAAGGACGTAGGCAGGTTGCGCTTACTTCTTCTTACCGGCCACGGTTTTGCGAGCACCACGGCGGGTGCGAGCATTGGTACGGGTGCGTTGACCGCGCACGGGCAGGCCCATGCGATGGCGACGACCGCGCACGCAGCCGATGTCCTGAAGGCGCTTCATGGCCATGCCCTCCTGGCGACGGAGGTCGCCTTCGAGGGTGAAGCTGTCAGCGGCACCGCGGAGCTTTTGGACGTCAGCATCGCTGAGATCCTTCACCCGGATGTCTGGACTAACTCCGGACTTGGCCAGAATTTTCTGGGCACGGGTCAAGCCGATGCCATACACATAGGTGAGAGCGATCTCGACCCGCTTGTCGCGAGGGATATCGACGCCGGCAATCCGAGCCACGTGGGAAAACGTTTCAAAGTGAACAGTTGGAACTTGAAGCCTGCCCCCAAGGTGGGGGCAGGAGGCAGCTGCTCCCAGGCGGAGCGGCCAGGGCTGATCAGCCCTGGCGCTGCTTGTGCTTGGGGTTGGTGCAAATCACCATGACCCGACCATGGCGACGAATCACCCGGCACTTGTCGCACATTTTCTTAACCGAGGCACGCACCTTCATGGGCGTTGTGCTCTCCGAATTTTCAAACGAGCAACCTACCATATCGGTCAACCATCCCAGCAAAGGGAATCAATCGAGCAGGCCGCCGATCCGCTCGGCGATCTCCTCAACGGTGCCAGCCGCTTCCACGGATTGCAACAGCCCTTTGGTGCGGTAAAAGCTGATCAGGGGGGCGGTTTGTTCGCGGTAGACCTCGAGTCTGTGGCGAATCACGGCTTCGTTGTCATCGGCCCGGCCCCGCCCCAGCAAGCGCTGAATCAGCGGGCCATCGTCAAGCTCCATCAGCACCACTAACTCGATTTGTTGGCCGAGTTCATCGAGCAGCTGGCCCAGGGCTTCGGCCTGGGCTGGGTTGCGGGGGAAGCCATCCAGCAGCCAGCCACCGCCCCCACTGGCGGCCTGCTGGGCCAGGCGGCTGCGCACGATGGCAAGCACGAGGCCATCACTCACCAACTCGCCCCGGGCCATCACGGCCTCGGCTTCCTTGCCCAGCTCGCTCCCGGCTTGAACCTCGGCCCGGAGCAAATCCCCGGTGGAAAGGTGCAGCAAGCCTTTGGAGGCGGCGAGTTGCTGGGCTTGGGTGCCCTTTCCAGCCCCGGGGGGGCCGAGAAATAGCAGGCGTTGCTTCATGGCAGGAAAGGAAGGGACAGGACAGTACCGAAGGGAGCCAAGGATTGGCTGGCGCCTATTGGCGCACCATGCCTTCGTAGCGCTGGGAGATCACGTAGGTCTGCACTTGTTTGGCGGTGTCGATCGCCACACCCACCAGGATCAGCAGGGAAGTGGCTCCGAGGCCCTGGAAGGTGCGCACCTGGGTGGCACCCTCCACCGCCGAAGGGATGATCGCCACAGCCCCAAGAAACACGCCACCTAGCAGGGTCAGACGGTTTTGCACGCCCCCCAGGTAGGTGGCTGTAGCTGAACCCGGTCTCACCCCAGGGATGGCTACGCCGCTGCGCTTGAGGTTGGTGGCGATGTCAAGGGGGTTGACCGTGAGCGAGGCGTAGAAAAAGCCGAAGCCGCAGATCAGGCCAAAGAACACGAGGGCATAGAGCCAGGGGGTGCTGCTGTTTGGGTTGAGGTAACCAGCCAATTGGATCAGCAGGGGGTTGCGGGTGATATTGGCAATCGTGAGCGGCAGAAACACCACGGCCGAGGCAAAGATGATCGGCATCACACCGCCCGCATTTAGCTTCAGGGGCAGGTAGCTCTGTCGCGCGGCCAAGAGGTTGGCACCACCGACCTGGCGCTTGGCGCTCACGATCGGAATCCGTCGGTTGCCCTCCTGCACAAAGATGATCCCCACGATCGTCAGCAGGAAAACCACCACCAGCACAACGATTCCGCCCACCGTGCTGCGATCGCCGCTTTGGGCCAATTCGATCGTGGAGCCCAGGGCCTTGGGCAAGGTGGCCACGATGTTCACGAAGATCACCAGCGAGGCCCCCTGGCCGATGCCCCGCTCCGTAATCACCTCCGAGATCCACATCACCACCATCGAGCCGGTGACCAGGGCCAGGGCCGTTTGAATCACGAAGACGGTTTCAGACAGCCCTTCTGTGGCGTACTGCCTCAAGATCAAGGCGAAGACAATGCTCTGAAAAATTCCCCAGACCAGGGCCACATACCGGGTGATCTGGGCAATCTTGCGACGTCCGGCCTCACCCTCATTTTTTTGGAGATCCTCCAGCTGGGGAAGGGCTGCGGTGAGCAGCTGGATAATGATCGAGGCGTTGATGAAGGGCAGGATCCCCAGGGCAAAGACGCCCAGGGTGGACAGCCCCCCGCCGGTGAAGATGTCCAGAAAGCCGATGAGCTGCCCCCCCTTGGAGAGGAAGTCGGCAAAGGCCACCCGGTCGATGCCCGGCATGGGGATGTAGATGCCGAGCCGAACGACCAGGAGCAGGGCCAGGGTTGTGAGCACCCGGTCGCGCAGGCCTTTCGACTGAATCAGCTGGCTGAGGATTTCCCCGGCACTGGGGTTGCGACCCCGGCTAAGCAACATGGTGAGTTGGGCGGGAGGGCGTGGAAGGCACGCAAAAAAGCCGTCATCCGGACCTAAGGGAAATGCCTCAGGTGAAGACAGACGGCTCAGACCTTAGGCGGCAGGGCCCCCAGGTGTTTGCAGACAGGATTTCAGATGATTTCGCAGCTGCCGCCGGCGGCCTCGATCTTGGTACGAGCGCTGGCGGTAAACGCGGAGGCCTGAATGGTGAGTTTCACCGTTAGGTCACCATTGCCGAGCACCTTCAAGGGTTGCTTCGGGCTAGTGACGAGGCCGTCTTTGACCAGTGAATCGAGATTCACGGTGGTGCCGGCCTTGAGGTCGGCGAGCTTGGACACGTTGATGATGGTGAACTCCTTGTGGTTCACCAGCTCAAAGTGCTTGAGCTTGGGGATGCGCCTGTAGAGGGGCATCTGGCCGCCCTCAAAGCCAGGACGGGTGGGACTACCCGAACGGGACTTTTGGCCACGCATGCCGAAACCGCAGCTCGCGCCTTGACCGGCGGCAATGCCACGGCCCTTACGCAGTTTGCGGCGCCGGGCGCCTGGGTTGGACTTGAGGGTTTGGAGAGTGAGCGTTGTCATGGGGAACCTCAGGAGTAAATCTGCTCGAGGGAGATGCCCCGCTCCTTGGCGGTCTCCTTGTGGGTGCGAAGTCCAGCCAGGGCCACCATCGCAGCGCGGGCATTGTTCAAGGGTGTTTTAGACCCCAGGCGCTTGGCCAGCACGTTTTTGATCCCGGCCAGTTCGAGCACCGTGCGAATCGAACCACCCGCGATCACACCGGTACCCGGTGCAGCGGGACGAATCAACACACTGGCAGCACCATCGCGGCCATTGCTGAGGGTAGGGATGGAGCTCTGGCGGGTGAGGGGCACCTTGACCAGATGCTTCTTGCCATCGGCGACGCCCTTGCGAACGGCTCCGATCACATCACCGGCTTTACCGACGCCCACGCCCACCTGACCGCGCTCGTTGCCGACGACAACGATGGCGCGGAAACTCATTTTCTTACCGCCTTTCACGGTTTTGGAGACGCGGCGAATTTGGATCACCCGCTCTTGCCATTCGGAGTCCCGTTCTTGACCCCGACGGTTGTCGCGGCCCCGGCCACCACCACGGCGGTCGCCGCCACGGTTGTCACCGCCCCGGCCACCACCTCCGCGACGCTCCTGCTGGCCTTCGGCCGCGGCAGGAACATCCGAGGCAGCCGGAATGACGTTGGATTGAATCTGGTCGTTGGTTTCGGTCATGGTGAGAGCAGGGATCAGAACTGAAGGCCCGCTTCCCGGGCGGCGTCAGCCAGGGCTTTCACCCGGCCGTGGTACAGGTTGCCGCCGCGATCGAAGACCACCTGCTGGATGCCCTTGGCAAGGGCGCGCTTGGCCACCATCTCACCGACAGCCACGGAGGCATCGCAGGTGGAGCTGGTTTTCAGATTGGTGCGCAGATCCTTGTCGAGGGTCGAGGCTGCACAGAGGGTGTTCTGGGCAGCGTCGTCGATCAGCTGGGCGTAGATGTGATTGTTGGAACGGAAAACGGCCAAACGGGGACGGTCGGCCGTGCCGGAGAGATGGCGACGCAGGCGGCGGTGACGCTTCTGGGTCTGCTGTTTGCGGGAAGTGGATGACATAGCGATACAGGGTAAGGGCGCGTAGGCAGACCTTATTTCTTACCGGTCTTACCGGCCTTACGCAGGATGCGTTCACCCTCGTACTTGATGCCCTTGCCTTTGTAGGGCTCGGGGGGACGAATCGCGCGCACCTTGGCAGCTTCGTTGCCCACGAGTTCCTTGTTGGCCCCGGAGACGAAGACGGTGGTGTTGCCCTCGACGGCGAAGGTGACGCCATCGGGGGGAACCATTTCCACCTGGTGGCTGTAGCCAGCACTCACCACAAGCTTTTTGCCTTGAACGGCGGCGCGGTAGCCCACGCCAACAATCTCGAGCTTGCGGCTGTAGCCCTGGCTGACGCCTTCCACCATGTTGGCGACGAGCGTGCGGCAGAGACCATGGCGCTCCCGGGAGCGTCGGGTTTCACTGCTGGGACTCACCACCAGGGTGTTGCCGTCCTGGGAGATTTGCACCCCTTCAGGAAGAGTGCGGCTGAGTTCGCCCTTCGGACCCTTCACGGTGACGGCCAAGCCATTGAGGCTGACACTCACCTTGTCGGGGAGGGGAATCGGCGCTTTACCAATACGAGACATGGATCAATCTCCCAGTTCAGTAGACGTAGCAGAGCACTTCGCCACCGACACCCTGTTTGCGGGCGTCGCGGTCGCTCATTACTCCCTTTGAGGTGGAGATAATGGCCACTCCGAGGCCGCCCAACACTTTGGGCAGCTGACGATTGTTCTTGTAAATGCGCAGGCCTGGCTTGCTTACCCGTTGCACGCAACGGATGGTGGGCTGGCGGTGCTTGCCGCTGTACTTCAGTTCGAGGACCAGATGCTTCATCACGCCTTCACCTTCTTCGGTGATAGCGGCGATAAAGCCCTCCTGTTGCAGCACGTTGGCGACGTTACGCACCAGCCGTGAAGCGGGAATTTTCGTGGTCTCGTGACGTTTCTCACTCGCATTGCGAACGCGGGTGAGCATGTCGGAAATTGGGTCGTGATTGGCCATGGTCGGGTCCGAGGAGGGCTCAGTTGCTGCGGAACGGCATTCCCATCTCGCGGAGGAGGGCCCGGCCCTCTTCGTCGTTACGGGCGTTGGTCACGATGGTGACGTCCATTCCCCGGATGGCATCGATCTTGTCGAACGAAATTTCCGGGAAAATGATTTGTTCGCGGATCCCCAGGGTGTAGTTTCCCCTGCCGTCGAAGCTCTTGGGGCTCACTCCGCGGAAATCGCGGATGCGAGGTAGAGCCAGATTGATCAGCCGCTCCAGGAAGGCGTACATCCGCTCGCCACGCAGGGTGACGGCGACGCCGATGGGCATGCCTTCGCGAATCTTGAAGGCCGCGATGGCCTTCTTGGCACGGGTCACAACCACTTTTTGACCGGTGATTGTGGCCAGCTCCGCGATGGAGGCCTCCAGGGCCTTGGCATTTTGGGCCGCTTCACCAAGACCCCGGTTAACGGTGACTTTCATCACCTTCGGGACTTCGTGAATGTTGGAGAGATTGAGATCCTTAAGCAACTTTGGCTGGATCGTCTCCCGGTAGCGCTGTTTTAGAGACATGACGGGGGAAGGGGAGTGCGCTTCTGGTCGGGGTCAGAAGGCGGACAGGGATGAACGAAGAAGAAGTGGGAAAGGAGATGTAGAAGTGGACAGGAGATCAGGCCAGGATTTCCCCAGTCTTTTTCAGGCGGCGCTGTTTAGTGCCGTCTTTCTCCACCACGATTGCGACGCGGCTAGCGACGTTTTTGGTGGTCGAATAGATCATCACGTTGGAAGCATGGATGGATGCTTCTTCGGTGACGATCCGTCCGGTTTCGCCCTCTTGGGTGGGCTTGACGTGGCGGGTGCGAAGATTGACTCCTTGCACTATTACGCGGTTTTCGTAGGGCAGCGTGCGGAGCACTTCGCCGGTTTTGCCCTTGTCCTTGCCGGAGATCACCTGAACGGTGTCACCTGTTTTAATGCGCATTTTGATGCGCACCTGGGGCTTGGGTTTCGGAGTGGCGGCGGCCATTTCAAATCACCTCCGGAGCAAGGGACACAATCTTGGTGAAATTGCGTTCCCGAAGTTCCCGGGCGACAGGGCCGAAAACCCTAGTGCCCTTCGGGTTGTTGTCACCCGAGAGGATCACGGCTGCGTTGTCGTCGAAGCGAATCGAGTTGCCGGTTTCACGACGCAGGGTGGCCTTGGTGCGAACCACCACAGCTTTCACCACATCGGATTTTTTAACACCCATGTTGGGCATGGCGTCTTTGACGGCTGCCACAATCACGTCACCGACGTGGGCGTAGCGGCGGTTGGTACCCAGCACACGGATGCACTGGATGCGCTTGGCGCCACTGTTGTCAGCGACGTTCAGATAGGTCTCTTGTTGAATCATTGGGGTGCTCTCCTCAACCGGCGGTGGTGTTGGTGAGAACCTCGGCCACGGTCCACCGTTTGGTGCGGCTGAGGGGGCGGGTCTCGGTGATGCGGACCCGATCACCCACGTTGCAGCTGTTGGCTTCGTCGTGGGCCTTGTAACGGGTGGTGCGGCTGACCGTCTTTTGATAGATGGGATGGGGGAAGCGGTTTTCGACCGCCACCACCACCGTTTTGTCCATCTTGTCGCTGACGACGGTGCCGACCCTTTCCTTGAGTGCCATGGGACTAGAGGGGGGAATCAGGAGGCTGAATCAGCCAGGGTGGCGGAGCGTTTCTGCTCCAGCTGAACCGTTTTCAGGTGGGCCAGCTTGATGCGGGCTTCCTTGAAACGGTGCGGCTTTTCAAGCCGGCGCGTGGCCTGCTCGAAGCGAAGAGTGAACAGCTCGCGGCGGGTGGCGTTGATTTGTTCGGTGATCGCTTCGCCAGAGAGCTGACGCACTTCGGCAATGTTGGGACGGGCCATGGTCAGGACTCCACTGCGACGGGTTGGTCAGAGGAAGCCAAGTCCTGATACTCCTGATCACTCAGGGAGATGAACTTGGTCTTGATGGGCAGCTTGAACTGTGCCAGTCGCATGGCTTCCTTAGCGATTTCGGGAGTGATTTCAGCACCCCCCATCTCGAACAGGATGCGACCGGGTTTGATCACCGCTACCCAGAACTCTGGGTTGCCCTTACCTGAACCCATGCGGGTTTCGGCGGCGCGCATGGTGACGGGCTTGTCGGGGAAGATCCGAATCCAGATCTTCCCTCCCCGCTTGACCTGGCGGGTCATGGCCCGGCGGCTGGCTTCGATTTGGCGGGATGTGATCCAGCCACATTCTTGGGCCTGTAGGGCAAATTGCCCGAAGGCAATGGTGTTTCCGCGGGTAGCGGTGCCGCGCATACGGCCCCGCTGCTGCTTACGGAATTTGACGCGTTTTGGACTCAGCATGATTCGGCCTCCTGATCACTCCTTATTGGAGCGGTCTTCGAACTGTTGGGGCTGCCGGCTGGTCCGCCGACGAGGAGCTGCACCCACGGGCAGCTGTTCTTTTTGGCCAGGTAGAACCTCGCCTTTGAACACCCAAACTTTGATGCCCAACACGCCGTAGGTGGTGCTGGCCAACTTGGTTGCGTAGTCGATGTCTGCGCGCAGGGTGTGCAGGGGCACACGGCCTTCGCGGGTCCATTCGGTACGGGCAATTTCAGCGCCGTTGAGGCGGCCGCTGACCTGGATCTTCAGGCCGAGCACGCCAGCCCGTTGGGCCCGCTGCACGGTCATCCGCAGCACGCGCCGGAAAGCGACGCGCTTCTCCAGTTGTTGGGCGATGTGCTCAGCCAGCAAGAAGGCATCGGCATCGACCCGCTCGACTTCCACCACGTTGATGCGCACCTGACGGTTCGCATCACCCAGGGTTTTCTGGATACCGGCGCGTAGCTCCTCAATGCCGCTGCCCTGACGGCCAACGAGCACCCCAGGACGGGCGGTCTTGAGCTCAACTTCCAGTTGGTCGGCCTTGCGGGCGATCAGCACATCGCTGATGCCGGCAGCGCCGTACTTCTTATGGACGAATTTGCGAATCCGATCATCCTCCTGGAGGAGGGTCGGATAGGTCTTGCTTGGGGCGTACCAACGCGAGCGGTGTTCCTGGGTGATCCCCAGGCGCAGGCCGGTTGGATGGATCTTGTGTCCCATCGTTCGGTGTCCTCGGGGGTCAGGCGGAAGGAGCCACAGCAATGCTGATGTGGCAGGTCTGTTTTTTGATCGCGAAGGCGCGACCTTGGGCGCGGGGCCGGAAACGCTTCAGGGAGGGACCCATGTCGGCGATGGCCTCGCTGATCACCAAGGTGGCAGGGTCGAGGCCCATGTTGTGCTCGGCGTTTGCTACCGCCGACCGCAACACCTTGGTGATGGGACCGGTGGACCGGTATGGCATGAACTCGAGCATGATCAGCGCCTCGCGGTAAGTGCGGCCGCGGATCTGGTCGAGAACCCGTCGCACTTTGGACACGGAGCCTCGGATGAAGCGACCGTGGGCGAGGGCCTTGTTGGTGGGTGTGTTTGCCATAGCGTCAGCGACCTCCTTTTTTGTCCTTGATGTGGCCCCGGAAGGTGCGGGTGGGGGCGAATTCCCCAAGTTTGTGGCCCACCATTTGTTCCGTCACGTAGACGGGAACATGTGATTTGCCGTTGTGAACGGCAATTGTGTGGCCGATCATCATCGGCAGGATGGTGGAAGCCCGTGACCAGGTTTTGATCACGGATTTGTCGTCGGCGGCGTTTTGCTTTTCAACCTTGCTGAGCAGGCTGTCGGCAACAAACGGACCTTTTTTGAGTGAACGTCCCATGGCGGTTTAAGCAGAAAGCAAAGCGGTGTGGTTCATCAGGAATCGCGTCCGCCACGGCTCCGCTTGGAGGTGCGGCGACGTTTCCGGAGCACAAACCGATTGCTGGGTTTGTTCCGCTTACGGGTTTTGAGGCCCAGGGCAGGTTTGCCCCAGGGGGTAACAGGACCAGAGCGACCGATGGGAGCCCGGCCCTCGCCACCACCGTGGGGGTGATCGCAGGGGTTCATCACACTGCCGCGGACCTCAGGCCGGCGACCCAGCCAGCGCTTGCGGCCAGCTTTGCCGAGGCTGGTGTTCCGTACCTCGGAGTTGCCCACTTCGCCAATGGTGGCGTAGCACTCGCGACGCACCAGGCGAACCTCAGTGGAGGGCAGTTTGAGGGCGACATAGTCGCCTTCTTTGGCCATCACCTGGGCACTGGCACCAGCGGTACGAACCATCTGGCCACCCCGGCCGGCATAGAGCTCCACGTTGTGGACGCTTGAACCGAGGGGGATGGACGACAGGGGCAGGGCGTTGCCGGTCTCGATCGGAGAGTCTGGGCCCGAAATCAGCTGTTGGCCGATTTCAATGCCAGCCGGGGCCAGGATGTAGCGCTTCTCGCCATCGGCGTAGAAGAGCAGGGCCAGGCGGGCATTGCGATGGGGGTCGTAGTGAATGGCAGCCACTTTGGCAACCACACCGTGCTTATCGCGACGGAAGTCGACGATTCTGTAGAGGCGCTTGTGACCGCCGCCCCGGTGGCGGCAGGTGATGACGCCCCGGTTGTTGCGGCCTTTGCGGCGGTGCTTGGCCACCACCAGGCCCCGTTCGCGACCGCGGCCGGTGATTTCAGAGAAATCACTGGCGACACGGGTGCGGGTGCCGGGGGTGATGGGGCGGTATTTACGAATAGCCATGGTTGTTTAGGCGCCTCAGGACTCAGGGAAAAGCTGGATGGCGTTGCCCTCAGCCAGACGCACCACGGCTTTCTTCACTTGGGCACGTTTGCCAGCGAAGCGGCCCACACGCCTCGATCGGCGAGGGGGGTTCATGGTGCTGACACCCACCACGCGGACGTCGAACAGTTGCTCGACGGCGGCTTTGATGTCGGGCTTGGCAGCCCGGTGGTCAACCTCGAAGGTGTACTGGTTCAGCTCGAGGGCACGGGTGGCCTTCTCAGTGATCAGAGGCCGACGGATCACGTCCGCGAGCCTGCCTACAAAACGCTCAGTCATTTCCGTAAACCTCCTGGATCTTCGCGAGTGCTTCTTCGCTCACCACCAAGTTGTTGGCGTGGAGGAGATCGAACACGTTGAGCTGGTCAGCAGCGATCAGCTTGACCTTTTCAAGGTTGCGCACTGAGCGGCGCACCGCCTCGGTGGCTCCATCGAGCACCAACAGCACCTTGGCGCCAGCATCAATGCCGAGACGCTGGAGCGCAGCGGTGATCTCTTTGGTTTTGGGGGTTTCAAGACCCGCGCCAAAGCCCTTCACCACCGTGATGTCGGTGATGCGGCTCATCAGGGCGGTGCGCAGGGCCAGGCGACGTTCCTTGCGGTTCATCGCCAAGGTATAGCTGCGGGGCTTTGGCCCAAACACCACACCGCCGCCGGGGCGCAGGGGGGTGCGGATCGAACCCTGGCGGGCGCGACCGGTGCCCTTTTGCTTGTAGGGCTTGCGACCGCCACCGGCCACTTCGGCCCGGGTCAGGGTGCTGGCTGTGCCCTGGCGGGCGTTGGCCAGCTGCCGGACCACGGCGCGCTGGATCAGGTCTTGGGCGGACGCTTCTTTAGCGACTTTCAGGTCGAGGGCAGCTTTTCCAGCTTCCTTACCCTGCCAATCGCGGATTACACAATTTGTCATCGGTGTTCTCCTCAGTTCCCAGCTTTGAAGCCGACCCGGTTCGCCGGGCGGATGTTCAGCAGGGCGCCGGGCTTGCCGGGCACTGAACCTTTAACCACCAGCAGGTTGCGCTCGGTATCCACTTTCAGAATCACCAGACCGCGGGTGGTGATTTGCTTGCCGCCGTAACGGCCAGACATCCGTTTGCCGGGATAGACGCGGCCTGGGGTGGTGCCGGCGCCAATCGAGCCTGGTTCGCGGTGGTTCTTCGAGCCGTGGGTCATGGGACCGCGACTGAAGCCATGGCGCTTCTGGAGGCCTGCGAAACCGCGGCCCATGGTGTCGCCACTGACATCCACCTTTTGACCCGCTTCGAAAGCAGCCACGGTGATGGAGCTACCCAGCTCGAGGCCGTCCACGCTGTCAACCCGATATTCCTTCAGGTGACGCAGGACCTCCTCGCCGGACTTGGCCAGGTGCCCTTTGGCTGGCTTGTTCACGAGCTTTTCGCGAATGTCGCCGAAACCAAGTTGCACCGCGACATAGCCGTCGGTGTTGGTGGATTTGAGTTGGGTGATGCGGCAAGGACCCGCCTCGATCAATGTGACCGGGATGGATCTGCCCTCGTCGTCGAAGAACTGGGACATGCCCAATTTCTTCCCAAGAATGCCGATAGACATAGAGAAGAGAAACAGCGCCAGCTGGACCACCGGTCACCCTTGCCGTAAGACAGAGATGGAGCCGGAGAAAACTGAAGTCAGGGCGAAGAACGTCTGGCTCCTCCTAGGGGCTGCCCGAGCTTGCGAGAGGCGAGGCCTGCCGCAGGGCTGGTGCGATGTCCAAAGGGCTAGCAAGACGGATCAGATCCTGATCAGAGGGCTGGGACTTGTCTGAACCGGTCGCGATTTCCGAAGAAACCGAAGGCGTTCGGACAGTTTCCCGACGGTCGACACAGCTTGTAAGAGCTGTTTCTTCCGTACTGGCCTGGGAAGGCCACCACCACTGGTGACCTTGTGCCGTGACTTGGAGGCCCGGCTAGCGGACGGGCACAGGTCAATGGCACAGCCAGAAACCATACCCCATCACCGACCCCTGTCCATTTGAGCGGCCTTGGGGCACCGCTTTTGCTGTGGGCTGTCAGACTGTTCTCCAGCTCCGCGTCTGTTGGCGATGCCCCTGCTGCTCTCTGGTCGCGGTTTCCGGCAGGACCTGGAGCGGGCCGGTGTCCTTGCCCTTTTCGTGCCCCTTGAAGGTGGGGCCGAAACCCGACTGCTCCGTCGCATGCGGGCAGCGGGTTACCAAGCCCAGATGACCTCAGCTCGTGGCCTGGGCGATCCCGAGGCCTACCTGCTTCAGCTCCATGGTGTGCGCCCCCCCCACCTGGGCCACCAAAGTGTGGGTCGGGGTGCGGCCGTGGGAGAAGTCCAACGGGTGATGCCCCAACTGGGCTCCTTGCTGGAGGGCTCGAAGCCGATTCTCTTGTGGCTGATTGAGGGCCAGGTGCTGTCTTCAGCTGAGCTCGCCTCCCTGCTGGCCCTCTGCCGTAAGGAACCGCGTCTGAAGATGGTGGTGGAAATGGGCGGCTCGCGCAGCCTGCGTTGGCAGCCCCTTGAGCAGCTGCTTGCTGCCTGAAGCCGCCTTGGCCCAGGGCCGTTGGGTCAAGTTGATTTGTGGCGCAAGCAATCAGGACCTCGACGCCATCGAGGACCTATGCGGTCTGTACGCGCTGGCAGGGGTGCATTGCATTGATGGGGCCGCGGATCGGGCCGTGGTGGCTGCCATCCGGCGAGGCGTGGCCTGGGCCGTGGCCCGAGGTGCCGCCAGGCCCTGGCTGATGTTGAGCCTCAGTGATGGCCTCGATCCCCATTTCCGCAAGGCCTGGTTCGATCTGGCTCGCTGCCCCAGCAGTTGCCCGCGCCCCTGCGAGCAGGTTTGTCCGGCCCTGGCGATCGGCCCGGCCACCCCAGGTGGTCCAGGTGTCATCGAGGACCGTTGCTATGGGTGCGGTCGCTGCCTGGCCGCCTGCCCACTGGGCCTGATCCAGGAGCGCAGCCAGGTGTTGGCCCCTGGGGCTGTGGCTCCCCTCCTGGCCGAATTGCAGCCCGAGGCGATCGAGCTGCACACCCAACCTGGCAGGCTGCAGGCCTTTGGTGAGCGCCTTGATCAGCTGATGGCGAGCGGTATCCCGCTGCGGAGGCTGGCGGTGAGTGCGGGGGCCGAGGTGGGTGCCCACGAGCTGTGGCAGCGCTTTGCCCTGATCCGGGCCAAGGGGCTGCTGCCGATCTGGCAGCTGGATGGTCGCCCCATGAGCGGGGATGTGGGTGACGGCATGGCCCACGCGGCCGTGCAGTTGTTGGCCCAGCTGGCGCCCCAGGCCCCCCCCGGGCCCCTCCAGCTGGCCGGGGGCACCAACGGCAAGACCCTGGCCCATCTCGAGGCCCAGCCCCTACTGGCGCGGCTGGCGGCCGGGGTGGCCTTTGGTGGGGTCGCCCGCCGGCAGCTCCAGCCCTGGTTGCTTGCCGCCCAGCAGCGGGGCACCTCCCTCTTGGCCGATGGGGAGCTCTGGCCCCAAGCCCTGGTGGCGGTGCAACAGCTCGTCCGCCCATGGCTAGAACGGACCTAATCCGTGTGGCGTCGTGCTGAGCCCCGATTCGTTCGCTTCCCTGGCCTTCTCCACCCAGCCCATCCCCCCGCAGGCGCTAGTCCCGCAGGCCGTGCCCCCCCAGCGGATTACCGACGACCTCAATCGCTTGCTGGAGGTGCTGCCCGTTGAGGTTCAGCAGGCTCTAGCCACGCCCCAAGCCCGCGACCAGCTGCTTGAGGTGGTGCTGGATCTGGGCCGGGTGCCCGAGGCCCGCTATCCAGCCCGGGTGATGGCCTTGGGCGAGAACCCGGTTACGCGGGCCGATTTGGAGGCGGTGATCGACCAGCTCGGCAGCTTCGGCGGCGACAACCGGGCTGGCATTGAGCGCACGCTGCACCGCATCAGTGCCATTCGCAACCGACTAGGGGCTGTGGTGGGGCTCACCTGCCGGGTCGGCAGGGCCGTATTTGGCACCGTTGCCATGGTGCGAGACCTGCTCGATTCGAACCAGTCGTTGTTGTTGATGGGGCGGCCCGGGGTAGGGAAGACCACGGCGCTACGGGAAATTGCCCGGGTGCTGGCCGATGACTTGGGCAAGCGGGTGGTGGTGATTGACACCAGCAATGAAATTGCCGGCGATGGCGACATCCCCCACCCCGCCATTGGTCGGGCCAGGCGGATGCAGGTGGCCCGACCAGAGCTCCAACATCAGGTGATGATTGAGGCGGTGGAGAACCACATGCCCGAGGTCATCGTGATCGATGAAATCGGCACCGAGCTCGAGGCCTTGGCGGCCCGCACGATTGCCGAGCGGGGCGTGATGCTCGTGGCCACGGCCCATGGCAATGAGTTGGCCAACCTGATCAAGAACCCCACGCTGGCTGATTTGGTGGGGGGCATTCAGTCGGTGACCCTGGGCGATGAAGAGGCGCGCCGCCGCCGCACCCAAAAAACCGTGCTGGAGCGGGCGGCTGATCCCACCTTCCCCTTGGCGGTGGAGATGCACACCCGTCACCGCTGGTTGGTGCATCGGGATGTGGCCCGCACGGTGGATTGGTTGCTGCGGGGCCAGACCGCTCGCCCTGAGATTCGAGAAGTGGGCCCCGATGGCCTGCTCACCCGCCAGGCCCCGTCTCCACCGACCCTGGCCAGCCCCCGGCCCCGGGATCGCCCTGAACACCCACCCATGTCCCCTGGACGGGTTCATCCCACTTCGTTGCTCCCGCTGGAGGACGACGCTGGCGACGGAGCAGACCACGAGGTAGATCACGAATCATGCGCCGACCCTGGGCTGGTCGCCTCGCCAGGACAGAGCCTGCGGGTCTATGGCTCAGGGATCAGCCGCAGCCAGCTGGAGCAGGTGGTCCGCTCAAGACAATTGCCCGTGGAGTTGGCCGGCAGCGTGGAGCTGGCGGATGTGGTGCTCGCTGTGCGGCAGCAGTTGGGGCGCGATCCCCACGTGCGGCGCCAGGCGCAGGAGCTCGGCATCCCGATCCTGGTGATCAAAAGCACCGCCCTCCCCCAGGTGCAGCGGGGGCTTGAGCGGTTGTTGGCCAATCGCCAGGGCAGCCCGGTGGGGGAGCCCGAGGCGGCTGGCGAATCCAAGGCCCATGCGGGCCAATCCGCAGGGTTGGACGATGCTCTGGCAGCGCTAGAGGAATGTCGACTGGCGGTAGAGCAAGTGGTCTTACCCCAAGGCCATCCCGTGGAGCTCCTGCCCCGCAATGGAAGCGTGCGTCAGATGCAGGCTGAACTGGCCAGTCGCTACCGGCTGCGTACAGCGGTATTTGGCCGGGGCCCGGCCCAGCATTTGCGCGTCTTCCCTGCCTGAATGTTGACTGGATTGGGGTCTCGGTTGACGAAGGACCAGGCGCTATGGGTAACTAGCTACACACCAGTGAAGGCTGGTGTTGGCTCCTCCCAGAGGACGCTATTGGGTCGTCGCCAAGCGGTAAGGCAGCGGGTTTTGGTCCCGCCATTCCTAGGTTCGAATCCTAGCGACCCAGTTTTCACAAGGCTTTTCCTGTGATTGCGGCAGCCCCCCCGCCCCCGTTGTTGGTGTTCGATTTCGACGGCGTGCTCGTGGACGGCATGGCCGAGTATTGGGCTTCGGCACGCTTGGCGGCCCTCGCCGTTGCACCTGGTGTGGTGTTACCAGCCCAAGCTCCGCCGGCCTTTGCCCAGCTCAGGCCCCTCATCCACAAGGGCTGGGAAATGGTGCTGATAGCCCTCGAATTTGGCCGCCCGGATTTGGATATGCCCGCTCTGTTCGCCACCTACGACGCAGCTTTGCCCCTGGCTTTGGCCCGGTGGGGTGTTTCCGAACACGACCTGCAGCAGGCCCTCGAGCGGGAGCGTTCTAGGGCCATGGCGGCCGACCTGGGGGCCTGGTTGGGTTTGCATCGGTTTTATCCGGGGGTGATCGAGCGGCTTAGCCGTCTGGCCTCGGAGCGGGCCGACTGGGCGGTGCTCACCACCAAAGGGTGGGCCTTTGCCGAGCAATTGCTCCAGGCGGCTGGGCTTAAGCCATGGGCCCTCTATGGCCACGAGCAGGGCAGCAAAAGCGAGGTGCTTGCCCAGCTGCTCGCGGGGGTCGGCCAGGGGCGCCCGATTTGGTTTGTTGAAGACCGTCGCCCCACCCTCGAGCTCGTGCGTAGCCAGGCCGCCCTGGCCGCGGTGCGCTGCTTCCTGGTGAGCTGGGGTTACCTTGCGCCTGGCGATGGCGTGGGGCTGCCTGCGGGCATTGCTTGGCTCGAGCCCACCGCTTTTGCAGCCCCCCTGGCGCAATGGCCCTAGGGCATTAGAGTACGTCAGTACTATGCGCAATTGATACGCCGGCCCCCGTCGGTGGCACTTGCTTCTTAGAGGTCGCAGGATGGCGCTCTGGGGTTGATCCTGCGGAGTCCTGCCTATCCATTCCAGCGGCCCGTCCCATCGCTTCTGATTGCTGTTATGCCCGTCGATTCCAAGGCCGCTTCTGCTTCCGGCTCCTCTTCCGCTTCCAGCTCGGCTGCTTCAAGTGCCGCTGACGCCCGGGCGGCCGCCGAGCGCGACAAGGCCCTCGGACTTGTGCTCAACCACATCGAGCGCAACTTTGGTAAGGGTTCGATCATGCGGCTGGGCGATGCCTCCCGCATGCGGGTGGAGACGTTCCCCACCGGAGCGCTCACCCTTGACCTCGCCTTGGGTGGCGGCTATCCCAAGGGCCGGGTCGTCGAGGTTTATGGCCCGGAGAGTTCGGGTAAGACCACGCTGACCCTGCATGCCATCGCTGAGGTTCAGAAGCGCGGAGGGGTGGCTGCCTTCGTGGATGCGGAGCACGCCCTCGATCCCGTCTATGCCGCCTCCGTTGGCGTGGACATCGAAAATTTGCTGGTCTCCCAGCCGGATACCGGCGAGATGGCCCTAGAGATCGTCGACCAGCTGGTGCGATCCGCCGCGGTGGACATTGTGGTTGTGGACTCGGTTGCTGCCCTCACCCCCCGGGCTGAGATTGAAGGCGAGATGGGCGACCTTGCGGTGGGCAGCCAGGCCCGCCTGATGAGTCAGGCCATGCGCAAAATCACAGGCAACATTGGCAAATCCGGTTGCACGGTGATCTTTCTGAACCAGTTGCGTCAGAAAATCGGGGTCACCTACGGCAACCCCGAAACCACCACCGGTGGTAATGCCCTCAAGTTCTATGCCTCGGTGCGGCTCGACATCCGTCGCATCCAAACCCTGAAGCGCGGTACCGAGGAATACGGCATTCGGGCCAAGGTCAAGGTAGCCAAAAACAAAGTGGCCCCGCCGTTCCGGATTGCGGAGTTCGACATCCTGTTTGGCCGCGGCATCAGCACCATCGGCTGTTTGCTCGATCTCGCCGAGGAGACCGGTGTGGTGACCCGCAAGGGAGCCTGGTACAGCTACGAGGGCGACAACATTGGCCAGGGCCGTGACAACACGATCACCTGGTTGGAGCAGCACCAAGCCCAAGCGGAGGTGATTGAGCGATTGACGCGCCAGAAGCTGACCGAGGGATCCGAGGTGACGGCCAATTCCATGAAGCCCCTGGCCGCGGCGGCAAAGGCTGCGGCTGCTGCCTCCAGTGCGGAGCTCGCGGCGGCTGAATCGCTAGCGACTAGCTCGGAAAGCCCGGCATCGGTGAAGGCTTGAAGGGATTAGGCGCCGGCAACGGCGCCTTTTTTATGCTTCGGTGCTTTGCCTCTGGGGTGCTGGGAGGCTTGCAGGACCTGGGCCACCCGTTGCAGCTCCTGGATGGCTTCGGCTCCCTCGAGCTTGACGAGCTCATGGCCATTGCGGGATTCCACCCAGCTGATGCCGAAATCGGACACCAGAAAGCGAACCATGTGGTTGTCGCCCAGGTTCGCGACAAAGGAAGCCCCCTGACCATCGCGGCCATCACCACAGATGTAGCAAGTGGCGGCCACATTGCTGTTTTGCAGGCTTTTGGCTAGCGCCTGGAGGCTCATTACCAGATCGTGAACGACCGATCTGTACTGCTCCGCCAATCGGGGAAACATAGCCGAATCTCACATGTCGGCCAATCTTAGTGTTTTCTTCAGATTTGGGACGGTAGTCGTTATTGCGGATTTACAAACTGGTTAAGCGATCTGGATCAGCAACCCGGTCTAGCCATCTGAAAGGGCCCACCAGCCGGCGGCGGGGCCAATGAAGCGCACCATGATCCAAAACACCACCAGAGCCCCAATGCCGATCCAGGCGCCCTTGGTGCTGACCTGGACGAATTGATCGGCCTGATTGCGGGTCAGGGGGAACCAGGCCACCAGCCGCGGCGAGGTGTCCACCTTTGCCTTTTTGACGCGTTTGGGGGGCAGCCCTTGGATGGTGCGGCGTTTGGCTTCCCCCATGGGTCAATGCTTGGAAGGTGCCAAGGCTAGTGAGGCAAAAGCCGAGTTAAGGCCACCCAGGGCTCAAGGGCGCCCAAAACGTTTTGCCCCCAGCTACGGCCCCTGAGACGGCCATCCAGGATGGCGAGGCGACCGCCGCTGCGCCTGAGACCCGATACCCCCAATTGCAGTTGGCTGAGGCCATCGGGGAGGAGCTGCTCGCGAAACCAATCGCGCCCTTGCTCGCGCAGGAGCTTTACTTGGGCGGCTGTGAGCGGATCTTCCAGACTCGCGAGTGGTAGTAGGCCCACAATCACCTGGGTGGGTAATGGCAAGCGCTCTTGGTTGCCCAGCCACCAGCTCCAACTGGCGCAGATCACGCCGTTGCTTTCGGGGGCCGTGCTCTGGTGCACGACCCGGCTGCCAAATTCCGCGGCCAGGGCACTAGCGAGATCGAGGCGCAGGCCATCATCGCTCAGCAGCACCAAGCTTAATCCCGCTTGGCCGAGAACCAGCCGGCGGCTTTGCTCGAGCAAGTGCTCCCCGTAATGGGGGTAGTTGGGCAGGGGTTGGCGCAGCGGGGCGTACAGGGGCAGGGGGTCTGCCAAGGGCGGATCGCCCAGCTCAACGGTGACCATTGGGGTGAGATCCAGGGGGTTGCGCTCGCCCATCTGGCCGATGAGCACACAACCCCGGCCATCGAGCAGACCAGGCAGGACCCTGCTGGGTTCGAGGGGTTGCCGGTGCAGTTGCCATTGCAAAAGCTGGGGATTGACCCGGGCCCAGCTGGTCCAGGCAGAGCCGGCTGCAACGAGCCAAGCGGGCCAGGGTTCGGGCAGGGGGCCTAGCACCTGCAGCAGGTGCCGCAAAGGCGCTTCATCTTCTGGGGCCAGGGCGACCTGCTGTTTGGGATTGCGGGGGTGGGCCAGAAGCTGCCGGCTGAGCCGTTCATGCAGGCTGAGCAGGCTGGCTTCTGCGCTGGGCTGGGCGCGCCGGAGTTGGTCCCAGTGCTCTGGGGTGATCACCACCTCCAGGGCTTCCCGCAAGCAGCCATCCAGGTGCTCGGCTTCGGGGATAACGAGCTGCCTGCCGCCCAGTTGATTGGATCGCCAGGCCTCCACCAGCTGGCGATGGCTGAGTATCCAGACCCTCGCTTCCTGGGGGGCCTGGGTCCCCTCGAAGCAGGGCAGGGCCAGGCTTGGGTCGGCCGCCGCGAGCCGAGGCAATTCAATCTGCTGCAGCCGCTGCCGTGCCGAGTCACTCACCACCAGGGCCAGGGGCTCCTCCCCCAGGGCCAAGGGCACCAGCAGGCTGATCCACCAGTTGGGCTCCGTGCCTGGAGCCAGGCGGACCAGGGTGTGATCCCTGCGCCTGAGGCTGCGGGCAACCAGCCGGCTCATGCTGAGATGGTGGGGCCAGTGCCCGCCTCCCTCCCGCTGGAGGAGTTCCTTGAGCTGCTGATGGGCGCGGGCTTCCAGCATCCGCGAGCTGCCGATGGCCCCCAAAGCGTAGGAAGCTGGAGTGCAGGGACTGCAGCCGGGATGACAGACGCTGGAAACGTACGGGTTCAATCCGGAGAGCCCCTCTGGCAGGCGAAGCCCGTGGGGATTGTGGGGATGGGCCTGATTGGGGGGTCCTTGGGCCTCGCTTTAATGGCGCAAGGCGCCCAGGTGCGGGCCCTGGTCCATCGCCCCGCCACCGCCGAGAGGGCGCGGCAACGCCAGTTGGCCTCGGATGTGAGCACCGATCCGGGAGTGCTCGAGGGTTGTGGTTTGGTGGTGTTGGCTCTGCCGTTGGATCGCTTGCTGGATCCTGCTCAGGAGCTCGTGGCGGCCCTGCCCCCCGAGGCGGTGATTACCGATGTGGGTTCGGTGAAGGCACCGGTGCTCGAGCGTTGGCACAACCGGGTGCCCCGCTTTGTGGCCAGCCATCCCATGGCCGGTACGGCCGAGGCTGGCGTGGAGGCTGGCGTTGCTGGCCTGTTTGCGGGTAGACCCTGGGTGGCCACCCCGACGGCCACAACAGACCCAGGGGCCTTGGCCGAGGTGCGGCACCTGGCCGAGGCGGTGGGAGCCCACTGGCTCACCTGTGATGCCAGGTCCCACGACCAGGCCGTGGCACTGATTTCCCATCTGCCCGTGTTGGTGGGAGCGGCCTTGCTGCAGGCTGCCCATGGGGAGGCCGCCGATGCAGGGGGTGCCCTCCCCGCTTTGGTGCGGGCCCTGGCCTCCAGCGGCTTTGCCGACACCACCAGGGTGGGCGGCGGCAATCCCGAGTTGGGCAGCCTGATGGCCCGCACCAACCGGGCGGCGTTGTTGACGGCCCTCGCCACCTATCGGATCAGCCTGGAAGAGCTCGAAGCCCAGCTTCAGGCCGGCCACTGGCAGGCCCTGCAGGGGGCCTTATCCGAGGCCCATCAGTTGCGCCCAGAATTTCTTTAGGGCCAGTCCTACCCCTATACCCCTACCCCAAGCCCTTCGGCCCCTTCCCGGTGGCCATGGTGAGCGGGCGGCCCCGGCTGGCCAGCAGCTGGCGGGCGGCCATCAGGGCTGAAAGACTCACGCCGGCGGTGCCCTCGCCCGGATAGATCGCATCGCCGCAGAGCCAGAGCCCCCCTAGCGGCGTGCGGCTCGCCAGGCCAAAGGGTCCGAAGCTGCTTGGGTGTTGGCCCAGCCCTCCCACATAGCCCCAGGGCCTGCCAGTCCAGCCGGCAAAGCCCCGGGGCGTGGCCAGTTCCTGGTGGCACCAGGCCGTTTCGGGGATGCCCAGCAGCTCTTGCAGGCCCCGTTGGATGTCCCGCTGGGCCGCAATTTTCCGGGCCTTATAGGTGGCGTCATCAAGGCCAAACCAAGGCTTGGCGGCGGTGAACACGCTGGCGATCACGGTGGCCTGGCCTGCCGGTGCCCGGCCATCCCCCTCCTGGCTAATGGAGACAAACAGCGAACCGGGTTCATCCCAATCCCGTTGGAAGTGGCTGGCACAGCCCTTTGGCAGGGCCGTGCGATCAACGGCCCCATAGAAGACCAGGGCTCCGGAGGGCTCGTGCAGCCCATCCAGCCGTTGGTGGTAGGCCGGGGGCAAGCTTTCGCCCAGCAAGGCCGGCATCGCTTGGGGAGGTACCGCCAGCACCAGATCACGGCAGCTGAGGGCAAAGGGCTCGCCCTGGGGGGCTGGCGGGTTGGCCGTGCCCTCGACCCTCCAGCGGCAGCCCGAAAGCTGCCGCTGAATGGGGATGATGCGTTCTACCCGATGGCGCAGCCTCAGGTTGCCCTGGGCTTGGGCCAGGGCAAGCTCGAGCTGGTGGCAGAGCACCTGCATCGAACCCTGGAGGTGGAACAGTCCAAGGGGGGCCTGGGCCATGGCCAGCACCGTGGCGCCGTAAAGAGCTGCTGTGCGGTCGGCAGGTTCTTGGGAATAGAGCTTGAGCTGTAAATCCAGAAAACGCCGAAGCCGCAGATCCCCACCGCAGCCGCAGAGGTGCAGCAGGTTGGCGATGGTGGCCCCGGTGAATAGGCCGCTGGCGATGGTGCCCAGGCCCAGGGCCCCCAGCAGTTGGCCGAGGTCCCAGGCGGAACGCGGCGGCAGGATGGGATCTTTGGCGGCAAAGGCCCAATTGGCTTGGTGGATGGCGCTACAGAGCTGCCAAAAACGCTCGCTGCCGGGGAAGTGTTTGGTGCGTTCGACTTGCCACCGCTGGGGATCCCGCCAGAGGGAAATCGGTGGGAAGCCATCGCCCAGATCCACCACGCAGCCCGGGTCTAGGGCGCTGGCAGGGGGTGCGCTCACCCCGAGATGGGCAAACAGCCGGCTGTGGATGCCGCCGGCCTCCAGCCCCGCCACCTGGGTGGCCCCCACATCAAAGGTGTACGGCCCCCGCCGGAAGGTGCCGGCACATCCACCGCTTTGGCGATGGGCTTCCAGCAACTCCACCTTGAGCCCCTCTTTGGCCAGCAAACCAGCAGCGGTGAGGCCAGCGACGCCGGCCCCCACCACCACCACATCCACCACATCCACCACATCCACCACATCCAACACCTCAACCACCACCTCCCCCACCCTTGACTCCGTGGGGCCATGCTGGCAGCTCCATCGGCCTGGGTGATGGGCCTGCCTCCCACCAACCTGCTCGCCCCATGGCTTAAGCAGCAGCTGGGGGAAGACGGCCCGGTGGCGTTGGTGGCCCAACGACCTGTGGGTGGCGGCTGCAGTCACAGGGCCTGGCAGCTTGAACTGGCCGATGGTCGGCAATGGTTTCTCAAGAGCAATGGGGCTGAGGCCTTGCCCTTGCTGCTGGCTGAGGCTGAAGGGCTCAGGGCTTTAGCCCGTTGGGCGCGGCCTCCGTTGCTGGTGCCAGAGCCCCTTGGGGTGGGGTTGCTGGCGGGGCAAGCGCTGTTGCTATTGCCGTGGCTGGTCTTGGGCGGTGCCAGCAGGACCAACGGTGTCGACGGTGACGGCTGGTTTGGCATTGGAGCGGGCTTGGCTGCTTTGCACCGGGCCAGCGCTGAAGCGAGGGCATCGGAGGGCCGCTTTGGCTGGAGCTGTGACAACGTCATCGGTTCCAGTCCCCAGATCAATCGCTGGGACACCAACTGGGCGCGCTTTTTTGTGGATTGCCGCCTGGCGCCCCAGCTCCGTTGGGCCGCCAGGCGGGGGCGCCCGCAGCGGGGAGCCGAACAGCTCTTTGAGTTGGTACCCCATTGGCTTGGTGGTCACCAGGTTCAGCCTGCCCTGGTCCACGGCGACCTCTGGAGTGGTAACGCCGCCCTGATCGCCGGGGGTGGGGGTGCACTGATTGATCCCGCCGTGTATTGGGGAGATCGGGAAGTGGATCTAGCCATGGCCCAGCTATTTGGAGGCTTCCCCCAGGCCTTTTTTGCCGGCTACGCATCCAGCTGGCCGCTCGAGCCCCGATCCCAGGAGCGGGTGGCCCTGTACAACCTCTATCACCTGTTGAACCACGCCAACCTGTTTGGTGGCTCCTATGTCGCCCAAGCCCAAGCCTCAATGGACAACTTGTTGTCTCGATGACTATCGGTTGTGGTCTGGTCTTGTCTTGATTTGGTCGGGTCTTGCTTAGCCCAGATATTCCTTGCGCAGGTTCTGTAGGTTTTCCACAACCGCGTTGCGCTTGTCGCTGGTGGTGAGGTTGTGCCAGCTCCACTGACCCACCACGACCAAACCGAGCAACTCGAGCAATCCAGGCAGGATCGGCATCAAGTTGATGGTGTCCAGAACCCCCTTGATCAGGATCTGAACCACGCAGACGGCGACAATGATGCCGGTGGCTTTGCCAAGCTTGCCCATTTGGTCCCAATCGACCTGATCGAGGGCGGTGTTCACCTTGCCGAGGACATCGCTGTAGCGCTCAGCAAAGTTTGCAGCGGCGTCGCTGGAGGTTTCAACAGCGGCCTCTGTGCCCTGCTCCTGCACGTCGGAAGGGGTGTCGCTCATGGACCGCAGTTGGGCACTGAATTGGGATTGGTTCTTAAAGTATCGGTGTGAGCAGCGAAGCGCCAGCTTTTGTGGGGGCGGATCTCCGTCTGGCTGCGCAGTTGGAGCGGCTTCTGGCCGCGGCTGCCCCCCTCGAAGGCTGTGCCTTGCTGCTGGGGCTCAAAATGGCCCAGGTCCTTGTGGTGCAGGAGGTTTGGCCCTGTTGCAATCGCTGGCCCATGGCCGAAGAGCGGGGCCGGCGCTTCGCCATCGATCCCCGGGAACAACTGCTGGCCCAAAAGTGGGCCCGCCAGCACCACATGGCGGTGTTGGGATTTGCCCACAGCCATCCCAGCTCGCCGCCCGTACCATCTGCCATGGATTTGGCGTGGTGTGTGGCACCGGCCTTGCTGGCAATTCAAGGATTTGATGCCCCTGGCCGCCAGGCCAGCTTGGCTTGGTGGTGGATCGCAGCGGATGGCGTCGAACCCTTGCGGCTGCCCATCCGGTTGCCATGGAGAATGGACAGCTAGCTCGATGTGCGTTTGCGCGCCACTCACTCCTGCTTCCCATGCTTCCTCCCGACACCAGCGGTGTTCAGCTCAGCCCCGATGAGGTGGCCCGTTTTGCCCGGCACCTGATCCTTCCCGAGGTTGGGATGGAGGGGCAAAAGCGCCTCAAGGCAGCTTCGGTACTTTGCGTTGGCACCGGCGGCTTGGGTTCTCCTTTGCTTCTCTATTTGGCGGCGGCGGGTGTGGGCCGCCTGGGCATTGTCGATTTCGACGTGGTTGACCACAGCAATTTGCAGCGCCAGGTGATCCACGGCACCTCTTGGGTGGGCAAGCCAAAGATCGAATCGGCCAAGGCCCGCATCCTCGAGATCAATCCCCACTGCCAGGTGGATCTCTACGAAACAGCGCTTACGAGTGACAACGCCCTCGAGATCATTGGGGGTTACGACATCGTTTGTGACGGCACCGACAACTTCCCGACCCGTTACTTGGTGAACGACGCCTGCGTGTTGCTCGGCAAGCCCAACGTGTATGGCTCGATCTTCCGTTTTGAAGGCCAGGCCACGGTGTTCAACCTGGATGCTGAGAGCCCGAACTACCGCGACCTTTTCCCCGAGCCACCACCGCCGGGCATGGTTCCGTCCTGCGCCGAGGGGGGCGTGGTGGGCGTACTCCCCGGGATCATTGGGGTGATTCAGGCCACCGAGACCGTGAAAATCATCACCGGCATCGGCACCACCTTGAGCGGCCGTCTGCTCCTTTTTGATGCCCTGGGGATGAAGTTCCGGGAGCTCAAGCTGAGGCCGAACCCCGAGCGGCCGGTGATCGACAAACTGATCGACTACCAGGAGTTTTGTGGCGTAGGGGGCAGTGCCCCTGGCCAAGAGGAGGCTGGCGCGGTCGAGAGCATCTCCGTGCAAGAGCTCAAGCAACGTCTAGATGGCGACACCAGCGGCTTGGTGTTGATCGATGTGCGCAACCCACCCGAAGCCGACATTGCCGTGATTCCTGGCGCGGTGCTGATCCCCTTGGATCAGATTGAAAATGGCACGGCCATCGAGCGGATCAAGCAGCTGGCTGCGGGCAAACAGCTCTATGTCCACTGCAAGCTGGGCGGCCGCAGTGCTAAAGCCCTGATTGCCCTCAAGCGTGCCGGGGTGGAAGGGATCAACGTGCAAGGCGGCATTGATGCCTGGAGCCAGGAGATTGATTCCAGCCTGCCGCGTTATTGAGGACGAACTCTTGCGGTTTAGTAGTCGACACCCCGTTTGAGATCAACGCCGCGCTCGGCGTAGTGCTTATGGCACACCATCTCGGAGTAGACGCTGGCGAGTTCGAAGTAGGCGAGCCGGCTTTTGCAGCGGCCGGTGAGGATCACTTCGGTTTCGGCGGGCTTGCGGAGCAAGGTCTGCACGATCGGTTCTACGGGTAGGAGTTCGAGGTCGACGGTGGGATTGATCTCATCGAGGATCACGGTTTTGTAGAGCCCGCTTGAAATGGCGGCCCGGGCGATCTCCCAGGCCCGTTCCGCTTCCACGTAGTCGATCGGTTGCTGCTGGCCGCGCCAGACGATCGCATCTCTGCCGGAGCGCAGATGGTCCACCAGGTGCGGATAGCTCTCGCGCAGGGCGGCAATGGCAGCGTCTTCGGTGTAGCCGGCGCCGCCCTTAAGCCACTGAAGAATCAGCACCCGGTGGCTTTTGTCTTGGCTGATGCCCCGGCCGATCGCCTGCAGGCCTTTGCCTAGGGCGCTGGTGGATTTGCCCTTGCCATCGCCGGTGTAGATCTCGATGCCGGTGATGCCGGGATCCATCTGTTGGTGGGCCCGCATTTCCGAATGGAGATCAGCCAGTTGCACCAATTCCTTCGGTGCGCCCCGTCCCGTGCAGATCACCTCCATCCCGGGGGGTTTGCAAGCCAGGGTGCGGGCCACCTCATCGGCATCGAGAAGCCCTAGATCGAGCACAGGGTTGAGCTCATCGAGCACCACCACCGAATAGAGGTCGGAGGCGATGGCTCCCTTGGCAATATCCCAGCCCCGTTGGGCTTCTTGGCGATCAAATTTGGTGGCTTCTTCTGCCGTGAAATAGTCGCCCCTGCCCGTGCGCACTTGGTCGATCAGGTGGGGGAAGCCCTGCTGGAGGGCCTCAATGGCGGCGTCCTCGTCGTAGGCCCGGCCGGGCCCTTTCAGAAACCGCAGCAGCAGCACCCGGGTGCGCTTTTGTTCGCAGATCCCCAGGCCAATGGTGCGCAGCACCACCCCCAGGGCGGCCTGGCTCTTGCCCTTGCCATCCCCGTCATAGACGTGCAGTTGGCCGTGGGCGCGCTCATCGCTGCCGGCTGCGGTGCGGATGCCAATGCCTCGGCCTGTCCCCCGCTGCGGCGTTTGGGTGCTGCTCGGGGCCATTCGGGCTGCTGGGTAGGGGTTGATGCTACCGGTGATCTCCCTGCCCGGAAGCGCTTCTGGCTTGCCAAGATCGGATCCTGCGCCCGCGCCATGCTGTTTACCCTGCTCGAAGCCCTGCCGCCCCCTTTGGAGCAGGCCCTCACCCATCTGCGGGCCCAGCTGGTTCAGCTGGATGCAGTGGTGGTGGCCTATTCCGGCGGCGTCGACAGTGGCCTGGTGGCCGCGATTGCCTTCGAACAACTTGGGCCCAGGGCCCAGGCGATTACGGGGGTGTCACCAGCTCTGGCGCCCCATCTGCGCCAGGAGGCCCTACGGCAGGCGGCCTGGCTTGGCATCAGCCACCTGGAAATCATGACCGCAGAGCTGGATGATCCCGGCTACGCCAGCAACCCCGATGGCCGCTGTTACGCCTGCAAGCAGGAATTGCATCGCTTGCTGGCGCCGATCGCTGCGGCGGCTGGTGGGGCCCAGGTGATTGATGGGGTGAACCGGGATGACCTCGGCGACTATCGCCCCGGGATTCGGGCGGCCCGCGAGCATGGGGTGATCTCCCCCTTGGCCGAGGCCGGCCTCGATAAGGCCGGGGTGCGCCAGCTCTCCCAGGCCCTCGGTTTGCCCTGGTGGGACAAGCCCGCCCAGCCATGCCTGGCTTCGCGGTTCCCCTATGGCGAGCCGATCACGGCCCAGCGGCTGGAACGGGTGGCAGCGGCGGAGGCCTGGTTGTTGGCCCAGGGCTGGCCCCGGGTGCGGGTGCGCAGCCAGGGGGAAACGGCGCGGATTGAGTTGCCGGCCGACCAGTTGCCCGGGGCGTTGCTGCAGTGGGCCGATAGCCCCCAGCGGGAGGCCCTGGTTCAGGCCTTCCGCGGCCTGGGTTTTTCTGCTGTTGGCCTGGATTTGGAGGGCTTAATCAGCGGCAAGCTCAATCGCGACCTGGCCCCGAAGGCTGTTGCTGAGGCAATCGCTGGGCCCTAGGCGGTGCGGAACTGTTCAACCAGCGTGGCTTTGGTTGGTGCCGTGTCGTTGCCTAGGTCTGTGGTTGGCCAAAAGCGGATGGCGGCAACCACGGATCCGCCGCACAGCAGGGTGGCGACAACGAAGCCAAGCCCCTCCATCGGGGTGTGAAGGCTGGAGCCATTACACCGGGTTGGGCTAGGCCTGGCACGACCTGTTGAAATCCCATCAAAAAGCCCCCCGGTGGGGGGGCTTTTGCCAGCCCTGCCTACAGGCTGGGATCGCGCTGCACCTCGACGATGGCCGAGGGTGTTTCTCGCCGGAAACTGGTGAGCTTGTGGTTGCCGGCAGAGAGTTCTGCGGCGAGCACCTGGCAGGCCATCTCCGGCATGGTGTGGTCACCACAGGTGAACACATCCACCGCGGCATAGCCCGATTCAGGCCAG
>CALSBG010000014.1:0-90060 GCA_943373125.1 Synechococcus sp. UW140 | reverse complement strand
TGTGAAACGCTGCAGCGGCAACAATATTTGGGGGGTAGCCCCCTGAGAAGATAGCTCGATGCCAGGTAAAACATTCATCCATCCAACCTCAAGCTGCTGACCTCTCTTGATCGGAGAATCGTCTGAGCAGCTGAGACGAAAAGCCACCCTAAGGGTGGCTTTTTTGTTGGCTATTTCTATCCGGAGTTAGGCTCCCCCTACGCTTTGCCAATCGCCCATGCCGGGGCGGTGTCCGTTGCTTTTTTCTTCTGCTCGATTCTCCCGCCTGTTGCCATTTTGGCGGGCCTATCGCTTGTGGTTGCGTCACGATTGTGTTGATCTGAGTGCGGCTTTCGCTTACCACAGTCTTCAGTCTTTTTTGCCGATTCTGCTGATTGCCCTTTCCTTAGCCGCGCGGATTCTTGGTCGCGATGAGGGCGTGACAGAGCGCTTGATTTCCATCGCCTCGGAGGTTCTACCTGATTCGGCGATGGCCCTGTTTTCGGCCACGTTGCTGCGCTTTATGCGTCAGGGTTTTGGGGCTGGATTGTTGGGTGTTGTGGTGTTGTTGCTTACTTCTAGCAATGCCTATCTCACCCTCCAGCGTGGAGCGGATCGCCTTTGGTGGAATCGGCCTTTTGGCTTTGAGGGCATGGCATGGCAGACCCTTGTTCGCCGCTATGTCCAACTGCGATTGAAGGCGATTGGGCTGGTTTCGCTGTTTGCCCTGTTCATTGCTGTCGATCAGCTGATTACAAATAGCAGATTGCTGGGAGCCCTTTCCCTGAATCAGTGGTTGTTCCAGCTTTGGCCGGCTTCTTTCTCTTTCCAGCGGCCTGTTGCCTTCGGTATTGATCTGATCTTTTCACTCGCATTAACTTTTTCCGCGTCCTTGTTGCTGCTCTGGGCCTTGCCATCGCGGCGCATTCGCTGGCGTCCCCTGATCCCTGGCGCGCTTCTGATCAGTATTGCTCTCACCGTCTTGAACGTTCTGCTTGGACGCGTCTTGTTTTTGCTTGGTCTGCGTTTCCAGGCCTACGGTGTCATTGGTGGTGTGCTGGTACTCACGCTCTGGGTCTGGCTTGTAGGCGTTGTCCTCTACTACGGCCAATGTCTTTCCCTGGTTCTCCTGCGGGGGCCTTCCCGTGAACCGCTCCAGCTGCCTCGCTAGGGGTGAGGATGGTTGTACTGGTTTAGACATCCGACGATGGAGCGCAAAATTCCCTGGGTGTGGATCGTTTTGGGAGGTCTTCTTCTTCTCGCTCCCGGCACGTTTGGTCGTCTTTTCCTCGACCTAGCCGAGGGTATAACTCTCACTGTTTTGGTGCTGCCCCTGATCTTGGGGATTGGCGGCTTTGTCGGATGGCAGTTGCTTCAACGTCGTTTAAAGCCCTGTCCAGCCTGTGGTTTCGTCAGCAGTGGCCTGGAGGCCTGTCCGGCCTGTGGAGCCTCCCTTGCCAATGGCAGCGGACCTGCCAGTCCTGCTGAGTTCATCGATGCCAGCACGGCAACGATTGATGTGGAGGTCGTCGATGAGGAGGCCAATTAAGGCCGTTGGCCTTTAGGTGCTGTGCTCTTCGATCCAGAGCTCTTCAAGGCGTCTTTCCCGTAGGTAGAGAAAGAGGGGGGCACCGAAGGCAAAGGCAACCGTGATGCAGCTCAGGAGCACCCACACCAATCCGCGCATTCTGATGCGTCTGCTTTCCTGCACGATCCAAATCACCACGGCGGTTGCTCCGATGGCCAGGTCCCTTGATAGCGACTGGGCGGCGGGGTTGGCATTGGCCTGGCTCACAAATAGGCCCAGGTTGAAGCTGGCGCCGCCTGTGGCCTGCATGAAGTCCAGGTTGGCTAGCCATGGGAGGATGGCCCCGGCGCCCGCGAGTGCTAGGTAGAGCCACTTCAGCCATGGCAGGGGTCTTGGGCCTTCAGCTTGGATGTGTGATGTCATGGTTGGTACGGCTCTGGTTTTGCCTTTGGATCGCTGCTATCCCAAAGCATGACCTGTTGCTCTACGGCATCCAGTACGGTTTGGCAGCGGTTCGCATAGTCCTGGGCCCTTTGGAAGAGCCCGGCCATGGCTTCCACGTCCAGGTTTGCGGATTGCAATTGCGCCAAGGTCAGTTCCAGCGCGGTGCGGGCTTCGTTGTAGCTCAGATCGGCAGCGACTCCGTCGCCCCCTTGCCCATCCTCCGGCTCGGGGAGCTCCGATTTGGTTTTGCTTTTGGTTGCCCTGGGCATGGTTGATGGCGATGAAGTTGTCCCACGGTGGCATTAAGGGCACCGTCGGCTAATTCGATCATCACCCCATCCCCGGCTTTGAGTTGGCCAATGGAGCTCACGATTTGGCCTTGGGCATTCCGCATCAGGCTGAAGCCCCTACCCAGGAGGTGCTGGGGGGATAGGGCCTGCAGCAACTGGCGCCGGTGGTCCAGTAGTTGCCGTTCGCGTTGCAATAGGTGCCTGGGGTGGAGCCCCAGGAGGCGATCCCATTGGCTTTGAAGCTGGTGTTTGCAGCCCTGCAACTGGAATTGGATCACATCGCGAACATGGCGTTTGAGTTGGCTGATGCCCTGCAAGACCATGGACCGATCGGGCAGCAGGGCGACCAGGGCGGCCGTGGGGGTGGCGGCGCGGTAATCGGCGACCAGATCGCAGACAGTCGTGTCGTCTTCATGGCCCACGCCACTCACCACCGGGATGGGGCATGCCGTGATGCAGCGGGCCAGTTGTTCCCCATCGAAGACGGCCAAATCCTCCCGGCTTCCCCCGCCCCGGGCCAGCACCAAGGCGTCAATTCCCAGCCCTTGTGCCTGTTCCCCCACCCGTTCAACGGCGGTACAGATTTGCGCTTCCACGGGCCCTTGCACCGGAATCGGCACCACAATCACCTCGGCAGCGGGCCAGCGCTCGGCTGCCGTGCGGAGCATGTCGGCGAGGGCCGAGCTTGGCACGCTGGTGAGCAGGGCAATCCGCTGGGGTACGGCGGGCAAGGGACGCTTGAGCAGGGGATCCAGCAAGCCCTCGTTGCTTAAGAGCTCCCGCACCCGTTCAAATTGGCGCAGTACACCGCTGAGACTGGGCCGCACATCCAGCACCTGGACGCAAAGGGTGGCGCGACTCGCCCAGAAATTGAGCTTGCCGACCACCACCACCCCGTCGCCCTCCTCGGGCAAAAAGCTGAGCTTGGCCAACTGGGATGCCCACACCACCCCAGAGATGGACGCTTGCCCATCGACCAGGGTGAGCCACAGATGCCCTTTTTTGGTCTGGGGCCTGCTGACCGTGGCATCCAGTAGAAAGCGGGGCGCAAAGCCCCGCTCGAGCAAGCTGCCGATGGCTTGGGTGAGCTCGCTGACGCCGTAACGGGGGATGGCAGAGGTTTCGCCGCTACCGCTCATGACTCGAGCTTGCGGTAGCAGCTCCACCAGTAGACGCTGATCAGCCCTGCCACCATGGCCACCAGGCGTCCAGCGGGATGGTCGATGCGGATGAGGCCTGCTGCTGTAATCACCAGGGCGCTGCTCAGGAGCCTGGATCCATCCCTGCGATTTTTGACGTAGAAGCGGGCCAAACTAGGGGTGGCTGTGAGCAGCCAGTCTCGCCCCCCCATGGGTGGCCCAGCCTTGCGGGGATCCATGACGACGGCGAGCAACCTTCAACCCCGCCAGCTTTTGCTGCAGCAGCTTTCGGCTCCCCTGCCCGACCATCCCGATTTGGTGCTTGTCACCGACCTCGATGGCACCTTGCTGGGGGGCCCTTTGGCCGAGCGTCGCGCCTTCTATGGCTGGCTGGAACGCGAGCGGCATCGGGTGCTGCACGTGTTTTGCACGGGGCGGGATCTGGGTTCGATCGATCGGCTTTTGGTTCAAGACGAGGGTCTGGGCTTACGGGCTCCCCATCTCGTGATTGGCGATGTGGGCTGCACCGTGGCCTGCGGGGCCAGCCTCGAGCTGCTCCCGTCGGCCGTGAATCCGATTCAGCAACGCTGGGAAGGCAAGCATGGGCCCCTGCGGTCGCTCCTGGATGGGGCCAAAGGTCTTTCCCCCCAGCCAATCAGCTCCGAGCGTCGCCTCGCTTACTACTACGACCCCGAAACCTTTGATCACGGCTTAATTGCCCAGATCGAGCAGCATGGGGTGGATTGCCTCCTCTCGGACAACCAATACCTCGATGTGCTGCCGGCAGGCGTCAACAAGGGCTCCACCTTGCTGGCGTTGCTCGACGTGCTGGCCATCGAGACGGATCGCGTGGTCACCGCCGGCGACAGTCTCAATGACTTGGCCATGTTCGAAACGGGCCTCTCCGGGGTGATGGTGGGCAATGCCGAGCCCGAGCTGTTGGCGGCATTGCCCCGGCTGAAGGGGATCTATCTGGCCCAAGGCCATGGCTGCATGGGGATCGTCGAGGGCCTGCGCCACTTCGGCTTTGGTCACCTTTTGGCTTGAGACGGGCCTCGCAAGTCAACTGTTGTTTGGCTAGGCCTTGGCGGGCCTTAACTTGGTGAGGCGGGCCTTGGTGAGGGCGGTGGCGATCGCCTGGGTGGGATCCTCCGGCCAGGGGTGCTTGGGATAACGGCCCCTGAGGTCGCGGCGCACGTCCTGGTAGCTGCCGGCCCAGAACCCTGCCAAGTCTTGGGTGATCGCGGCCGGCCGGCCAGCGGGCGTGAGCAGATGCACCGTCACCGGGAGCTGGCCGGCCAGCACCGTGGGGGTGCCGGTGGCGCCAAACATCTCTTGCAGCTTCACCGCCAGAACCGGCTCGCCAGTGGCGTAATCCAACGGCACATTGCGACCCGATGGCACTCCCAGGGCGGTGGGGAGCAGGTCGTCCAGCTCGGCGCGAAGCCGCCAAGGCGCTTCCGCCCAGAGGGCTTCGCAGAGGTCCAGACCCTTGAGCTCCTCCAAGCTGCGCAGTCCTTCCAGAAGGGGGCCAAGCCACTTGTCGAGGTGGGTGAGCAAATGGTCCAGGTGGCCATTGGGCCAGGGTTCCCCCAGGCGCTGGTGGGCTAGCGCCAGGCGCTGTTGCAGCTGGCGGCTCCGGTCACTCCAGGGGAGGGCCCCAAGACCCAGTTCCCCCAGCCCCTCGAGGAGGGCCTGTTGCACCAGCTCGCCGTTTGGCCCATGCCAGGGCCGCCTGTCCAGTACGAGGGCGCCCAGTTGCAGGGTTTGCTCACTGCGCACCCGCTGGCTGGCGCTATCCCATCGGGTCGTGCCCTGCCATTGGCCGGCGCCTGCTTCGGCGAGGGCCACGAGCTCAGCCCGGGCGATCGGCAGGGCCAGTCCGATCCGGGCATCGCTCCCCTGGCCGTCGGCCGTGGCAATCGCCAGGGCTTCGCAGCCCACCAGGGGATCACTGGGGTGCAGCAAGGCGCCCCGCCCGCCGCGCATCAAGAAACGATGGCTGCTGCCAGCACGGGCGAGGGCCACGCGCTCCGGGTAGGCGAGGCTGAGCAGTCGGGCGGCCATTGCTGCTTCTGTTGTTGCGGCTTCTGGGGGTGAAGCTTTTGTGGCGGCCGCTTCTGGCCGGGGTTTGGCCGCGGGCTGGCTTGGATGGATGGAGGTCACCTGCCGGCGCCATTGCTCTTGGAGTTGGCGCAGGGGTGATCGGCCGGACTGGCGGCGCAACCAGTCGAGGCGGGGCATGAGATCGGATCCAGCCTCGTCGCGTTTGAGTGGATCCCGCTCACTCAGCAAGGCGGCCAATTCGCAGGCCAGATCCAGGCTCTGCATGGCTTTGCCCCTTAGCAGCAAGTGGGCAAGCCTGGGGTGAAGCCCGAGCTGGGCCAGGTGCTGGCCGTGGGGCAGCAGGCTGCCTTTGGCATCGATGGCTCCCAGCTGAAGCAACAGATCCCTGGCCTCCAGCAGGGGGGCAGCGGGTGGGGGATCAAGCCAGTCCAGGTCGTCGCCCATGGGGTCGCCCCAGGCGGCCAGTTGCAAGGCCAGCGGCAGGGGATCGATCTCCAGCAGCTCGGGGGGATCAAAGCTCGGACGCCGTTGCTGCTCGGCTGGACTCCAGAGCCGCAGGCAACGCCCAGGCCCCAGCCGGCCCGCCCGCCCGGCCCGTTGTTCGGCGCTGGCCAGGCTGGTGGCCACGGTGACCAGCCCATCCATGCCGCTCTGGGGATCAAAGCGGGAGCGGCGGCTCAGGCCGCTGTCGATCACCAGCCGCACCCCGGCGAGGGTGAGGGAGCTTTCGGCGATCGAGGTGGCCAGCACCACCTTGCCCTCGGGGGTTTGGGCGGGGGCAATGGCTTGGCTTTGGGCGGCCAGGGGCAGGTTGCCGTGGAGGGCCACACAGTCGATCGCAGCCCCCCAGTCCGTGGCGCCAATGGCCCGCAGGCAGGCCTGGATTTCCCGCTGGCCCGGCAGGAAGACAAGCACGGTCTCGTGGTCGACCCGCTGGTCGATCCAGTGCTGCTCCAGGGCCCGCAGTACGAGCTGGTCCAGCCGTTCCCCCTCCCGGGGGCGCAGGTGGTCCACGGCCACCGGGTAGCTGCGCCCTTCGCTGTGGAGCACCTGGGCGTCAGGCAGCTGGGCCGCCAAGGGGGCCAAATCCAGGGTGGCCGACATGACCACCAGCCGCAGCTCGGGACTGACCAGCTCCCGGGCTTGCCGAACCAGGGCCAGGGCTAAATCGGAATCAGCGCCCCGCTCATGAAATTCATCGAACACCACGCAGGCCACGCCCTCCAGGGCGGGATCCGCCTGCAGCCGGCGCAGGAACAGGCCGCTGGTGAGGACTTCGATGCGGGTGGCGGCTGAGGTGCGCGACTCCAAACGCACGGAGTAGCCCACCTTCTGGCCCAGGGGTTCACCCAACTCCGCTGCGAGCCGCTGGGCCGCAGCTTTGGCCGCCAGGCGGCGGGGTTCGAGCATCCAGATGCGGCCGTCGGCAAGGCCCCAGGCATCCAATTGCTCGCGGAGGGCCAGGGGCACCCGGGTGGTTTTCCCTGCCCCGGGTGGTGCCTGTAACAGCACGGTGGCGCCGGGCTTGAGGGCAGCCTGGATCTGCCCCAGCAACCCATCAATCGGCAGGGCTTGCAAGGCGCGCTTCAGCGCACGTGACGCACCCCATCGACCGGGTGATAGGCCTCGCCGGTGAGCTCCTCGTAAACGATGGCGGGCAGGCCGGTTTCAAACATGGTTTGCAGGGCTTCCTTGAGGTAAGGGTTCCATCCGCCCGTACTCACCTTGCCGTGACGCACGGTCCAATCCCAGGTGCCCTGGAGGTCGCGGGGGATGCGGCCCTCCCGGTCACGACGGGCGACCAGGTCTTGGGATTCCACCAGGCCCACCAGGATTGGATCTTTGCCGTAGGCCGGGGTGATGCTGAGCTCCAGCCGGATGGGATCTTCCTTGACCAGCTTGAGGCGAAAACGCGGAGGCAACTTGAGGTTGGTGAGCACAGCGCCCACGATTTTGGTCCGTTGATCCACCGTCAATCCTCGCGTTGAAAGCACTTGCTCGTCAGAGAGCCTATCGAGCGCCCCTGACGGGGTTTAGTTGGAGCTGTCGCCAGGGCGTGCGGATTGCTCGTTGTCACCGCTGAAGCGCACGGTGAGCAGATCTTCCTGGGTGATTTGGCCTTCGGCATCCAGCAATTCCGGATGAATCGTGACGCGGCCGGTGCGGTCGCCGTGCGAAGGGCTTGGGCGGCCTGCAGAGTTTTGCGTGCTGCCTGCGCCGCTGGGATCATTGGGCCTAGGCACAGCCTTAAAACCCTGGGCCATCACCTTGAAGGCCTGCCAGAGCAGAACCAAAAAGGAGGCTCCGTAGAGCACGGGAAGGATTTGGGAAAGAAAGGCGTTCATGGCCCTAGGCCGGCTGCCGATGGAGAGGCGTCACCGCCTCTCCATCATTGCTTGGCATTGCTCGATTGAGTGCCGGTGTTGGCGAGCATCCAGGCCCAAAGCGTGGTGCAGGCAGCTCCGAAGGTCAGAAATGCCAATAACAACCTGTCCGTGTCCATGCTTCGATAGGAAAGTTTACGAATCTTAAACCTTTTGTCCTGGGTTCGGGTCGCTCGGAGTTAGGTCAGGTGCCGCCCCTCCAGGCCCCATTGCTGGGCCAAGGAGGGGGGAATTTGAGTGGGCCCGCCGAGTTGTTGCCGCATCACCCATTGGGTTGCGGCTTTCTGGCTGTGCCAAGCCTGGAGCAGCTGCTTCGCCAGGCCTTGGAGGGTTTGGAGGTCTGCGGTGGAGTCGATGGCGCGGTTCATCCGCTCCATTTCGAATTCCTGGCCGAGGCTGAGGCTGAGCGGTTCGGTCATGGCGATGTCCGCGGGGCGGTGATCTCACAACACTACAAAGTGTTTCATTTGAGGTCGTAGCGATTGCAACATCGCGCGCCCATCTGTGCGGATTTGGGGTTTTTGGCCGCAGGTCGCCTACTGGCGTTCGCGGAACTCCTCAACGCATTGGGTGATGCAGCCGCCGTCATCCAGGGAGCAGGTGGTGATGCAGGTGAAATAGGTCTCCATGGCGTCGCCACTGGGGCTTGGGGGGGCCTGGTGGATTTGGGATGGAGCGCTTTGGTCGTCGAAGGCGTAGCCGCGGGCAAAGGTCATGGGGCCGGACGCAGGGATCTGGTGTCAGGCTATGCACACTTTCCCCTTGACACCAGCGAAATGCGTGTAAACGCCTAGGGCTCCATGACGTTGTATGTCGCTGGGCGGCCCCTGGCCGGCCCGGGCTGGGGTGCTCTAGTTGGCCTTTTTGGCTTTGCCAGCGGTTTTTTTGGCCTGTTGCTTTTCTTTGTTGGCGGCTTGTTTGGCGGTTTTGGCCTGATCGAGGACTGCCTGGCGGGCTAGCTCGGCTTCTTCTTCCTTTTTCTCGAGGTAGTAGGCGTAGTTGCCCAGGTAGGGCACCAGGTCGCCATCGCGGATTTCCACGATTTTGTTGGCGACCCGGGAAATGAAGTAGCGGTCGTGGGAGACCACCAAGACCCCTCCCTCGTAGTCAATGAGAGCGTCCTCCAGCATTTGTTTAGCTGGAATGTCCAGGTGGTTGGTGGGTTCATCCAGCACCAGCAGGTTGCAGGGCTTGAGCAGCATCAAAGCCAGGGCTAGACGGGCCTTCTCGCCGCCAGAGAGCTTGCCGGCTTCTTTGAACACCGATTCGTTGCTGAAGCAGAAGGTGCCGAGGAGGGAGCGCACCTGGGTTTGGGTCCAATCCGGCACCACCTCAAAAATCGTGTCGATCACGGTTTTTGAGAGGTCGAGGGCTTCGGCTTGGTTTTGCTCGAAGTAACCGGCCTCCACGTTGTGCTCGCCCAGGGAGGCCTGGCCGCCATCGGGTTGCTCCATGCCCATCACCAGCCGCAGCAGGGTGGATTTGCCGGCCCCATTGGGTCCCACAAAGGCAATGCGATCGCCACGCTCTACCTCCAATTCGGCGCCTAGAAACAGGATCTGCTCGCCATAGCTGTGGCTGAGGTCGCGGATCTCGGCCACCAAGCGTCCGGACCGGGGGGCGTCGGGGAAGCGAAACCTTGGCCCGCCCACGGTTTCAACCGGAGCTTCCAGCCGATCGACTTTTTCGAGCAGCTTTTCGCGGCTCTTGGCCTGGGTTGAGCGGGTGGCGCTAGCCCGAAAGCGGTCGATGTAGGCCTGTTGGGCGCTGAGTTCTTTCTGCTGGCGGTCGAACGCTGCCTGGGTGGCTTCGCGCTCGAGCACTTTTTGCTCCAGGTGTTGGCTGTAGTTGCCGAGATAGCTCCTGGAGATGCCACGCTCGGTTTCGACGATTTGATTGCAGATGCGATCAAGGAAGGTGCGGTCGTGGCTGATGACCACGAGGGCTGCGGTTTGCTCCACCAAGTAGCCCTCGAGCCACTGGATTGTTTCCACATCCAGGTGGTTTGTTGGCTCGTCAAGCAGGAGGAGGTCGGGATCCTGAAGAAGGATTTTCCCTAGGGCAATGCGCATCTGCCAGCCGCCGGAGTAGTCGCCCACGGGTTGTTCGGCACCCTCAGGGGTGAAGCCAATCGTGGGGAGGAGCTTGTCGATGCGGGCTTCGAGTTCGTAGCCGTGGAGGGCTTCAAATCGGCTGTGCAGGCGGCCCAGTTCGTGGATGAGTTCGTCGAGGTGCTCGGGATCGGCCGCGGCTTTCTCGCCGGCCATCTCGTCTTCTACCCGGCGTTGGCGGGTGAGCACCTCGGCCGCTTCGCCAAAGGCCTGAAACAACTCCTCGCGCACCGTGCGGTTGAGGTCAACGTCGAATTCCTGCTGCAGGTAAGCGATGCGGGGGTCGCCCTGACGCACCACCAAGCCGCTGGTGGGGTCCTCCATCCCGGCGATGATTTTCATCTGGGTGGATTTGCCGGCCCCGTTGACGCCGACCAGGCCAATTCTGTCTCCGGGCTTGACTTCCCAGGTGACATCCCGCAGCACCTCACCGGTGGGATAAATCTTGCCGATGCGTTCGAGTCGGAGCACGGGGCCTGGCGGGAGCCCCCCCATCATCCCTGTTGGGGTTCAATCCCAGCACGTGGGGCAGACTCGAGATTGACTGCCCACCAGATCTAATCCTTTCCCCCCGCCGATCCCAACGATGATCAAGCGCCTCGAACAGGTGGCGGCCCTTGTGGTGACCGCGGGCCTGGCGATTGTCAGTTACTGGTTGTTTTTCAGTTGGGCCCAGGGGGGCAGCCTCGGTAAGCCCCCCCAGCGTTCCCGCCTGTCACAGGCCCCCGCGGGCCTTGAGCAGCCATTGCTTACTCGCGCCGTCGTCCAGGCTGGCGATGTGGGCTTTCACCTCGGCACTGGTCACGGGCATCTTCTCCCTGGCGCCAATCGCCACAATGCGCTCTAGGGCCCCACTGGGGTCCTGGAGCGCCTGGCGGAAGAGCTCCTGGGTGAGATCGCCATTGCTGCTGATCAGGGCATAGAGGGCTGCGGCATGGCCACTGGTGCTTTCAGTGGCGTTTCCAGTGGCGTTTTCAGGGGTGCTCGACATCGCTTGGGGCCAGGGCACCTCAACCTATGAACCCTGGCCCCAAATGGCATCGAGACGTTGCGGCTTGTTGCCGATGGCTCGCGGGGCCGAGGTCTTCAGGCTGCCTGGGGGACATCGGTTTCTGGAGTCCCCCAGGCGGAGGCGTCTTCCATGCTGCGGGCATCGAGGCAGAGCACCTTGCGGAGCTCGGCATAGTTGTTGGCCTGGGCCAGGCGCCCCTCCTGTTGGGCGCCGTATTCAGCGCGCTGCAACACGTGGTGCAGGTGCGTCAGCAGGTAGGTGCTGATGACCGCAGACACCAACACATCACTGCGCTCAGGGGTGGGCTGCCTACGGCTGGTTTTCGCCCGGGAGGGCTTGCTGGATGTCTGGGAAATGGTGCGGGGCATGGGACAGCCTCCGAGGGACACGTGCAAGAGGAACACGTGCCAGCAGCATAGTCGTGGATACTATCCATGGGGATCTCTGTACACTTCCGCTATTCATCAGGTTTGGCTCCGCGTGGCGACCCGGCAAACCTCCTCCAGTGGCCGCCCAAAGTCGCCCAGGGTGCAGGTGGTGTTGCCAGAGGAGTTGTGCCGCCGGTTGGCCGATTTGGCCGACGATGAATCCCGCACGGTCAGCAACATGGCCAAGGTGCTGATCCAGCAGGGGGTTGAGCGTCTTGAGGCCCAGCGGGCCGGCCTGCCACCGATCGCTTCAGCGGATCGGTTTCGCCAGGTGCTCGAGCAGCAGGAGCAGCAGCGGCCCCAACGGTTGCGGGGTGCCCCTCGCCGGCTCAGGCTGCAGCGGCCCTAGGCGGGGTTGACGCAAACGCCCAGGACCGCTGGCCGGGAGGACCCTGTGACCGAGGGGAGATTGCCGGGATGCCCCAGGGCGTGCCACCACGCCAGTAGGGCAAAGGCCAGGGCTTCACGGTCGCTGTCGCCGATACCCAGTTCCGCTAGGGGGCGCACCCGGGTGCCGCGGCAGCGGCGTTGGAGTTCCTCCATCAGCAGGCCATTGCGGCAGCCACCGCCTGCCACCAGGAGCTCTTGGATCGGTGGCCCCTTGCCGAGATCCTGGCCAATTACGGCGGCGGAGAAGGCCGTGAGGGTGGCCAGGGCGTTGGCGGGGTTGGGTTGTTGATTCGGTTCTTGGGACCGGGTTTGCATCGCTGCCAAGCGTTGGGCCAGGTCGGCGCGGCCAAACAATTCCCGGCCGGTTGATTTGGGTGGGGCCTGCTGGATGTAAGGCTCTTGCAGCCAGCGTTGGATCAGGTCTTCATCGGGCTGGCCCTGGCGCGCCCAGGCTCCATTGGCATCACAGCTGAATGCACCGCCGCTGAACTGGTGGGAAGCCAGATCCAGCAAGGTGTTGGCGGGCCCGCAATCCCAGCCCAAAACGGGTGACTTGGCCTCCGGCCCCCTGGAGGGAGGCAGCAGGGTGAGGTTGGCGATGCCCCCAAGATTTACCAGGGCTCGCCAGCCACCGATTTGGGGCAATAGGGCGGCATCGGTCGCCGGCACCAATGGGGCACCTTGGCCGCCTAGGGCCAGGTCGGCGGCACGGAAATCAAACACCACGGGGGTTTTTAACCGCTGGGCCAGGGCGGGAGCCCGCAGCAGTTGCCAGCTAGCCCCCTGGCGCTGGGCGGTGGGCGGCCGGTGCCACAGGGTTTGGCCATGGCAGCCCACCAGCTGGGCCGCATGCTTGGGGTCACAGCGTTGGGCGGCGAGCACGTGGACCTCGGTGAGGGCTTCAGCGAGCTCCAAAACAGCCGAGGCCGTGAGCGGTTGGCCCTGGCCGGCCGCCACCAAGGCTTCCCGCAGTTGGGGCGGATACGGCAGGGCCGAGCGCTCCAAAATGCGCCAGCTAGGCCGGCTTGGCTGGCCCGAAAAGCTCGCCAGAACGGCATCAACGCCATCGGCGCTGGTGCCGCTCATGAGCCCCAAAACCCGCATCAGTGGTTTGGTTGCCCCCCCCTTATTTGTTGGGCTGGGGGGTCATGCGCAGGTAGGGCTTGACCTCGGTGACGCCTTTGGGGAATTTGGCGCGGGCGTCCTCTGTGGAGATCGAGGGCACGACCACACAGTCTTGACCGTCCTTCCAGTTCACCGGGGTGGCCACTTGGTGGTGGTCGGTGAGTTGCAGGGAGTCAATCACCCGCAGGATTTCGTCGAAGTTCCGCCCCGTGCTGGCGGGGTAGGTGATCTGGAGCCGCAGTTTCTTGTTGGGATCGATGATGAACACCGAGCGCACGGTCAGGTTGTTGAGCGAGTTGGGGTGAACCATCCCGTAGAGATCGCTCACCGTCTTGTCGGCGTCGGCCAGGATCGGGTAATCGACCGTGGTGCATTGGGTTTCGTTGATGTCGCCAATCCAGCCCTTGTGGCTTTCAGCCGTATCCACGCTCAGGGCCAGGGTTTTGACATTGCGCTTCTCCCATTCAGGCCGCAGCCGTGAAACCTCGCCCAGTTCGGTGGTGCAGACGGGGGTGTAATCGGCGGGGTGGGAGAACAGCACCACCCAGCTGTCGGCACCGAAGTCGTAGAGATTGATCGGACCAAGTTGGGAGTCCTGGGTGAAATCAGGAACCGTGTCGCCGAGTTGAAGGACCATCGTTGTGGCTGGGGGGAGGGGATTGGCTGGGACTGATGGTGCCACAAAACTCCAGCCATTGACGCAGTTCGGTTTTGAGATGCACCAGGCCGAGGGCCTCGGTGGCAGACACAAACAGGGCATCGGGCTCCAGGGTCCGGGCCCGCTCCACTTCTCCCGTTGGGCAGCGGTCGATTTGGTTGGCGACTAGCCGCCTGGGGGCTTTAGAGCCGAGGGCATCGAGGATCTGGTGCACGGTGGTGCGCTGCTCGGGCCAGGCCGGATCGGAGAGATCCACAACAACCAACAGGCCATCGGCCTCCAGGGTTTCTTCCAAGGTGGAGCGAAACGCCTCCACCAGGGGTGGGGGCAGGTTGCGAATGAACCCCACGGTGTCGGTGAGCAGCAACGCCATGCTGCTGCCCCCGTCTGGATCGGCAATCTCCAGGCGCCGGGTGGTGGGATCAAGAGTTGCGAAAAGTTTGTTTTCAGCCAGTACGGCGTTGGTGCCCGTGGCCTTGGTGAGGGCATTCAGCAACGAACTCTTACCGGCATTGGTGTAGCCCACCAAGGCCAGCCGTTTCAGGCCGGAGCGGCCTTCCCGGAGGCGGGCCCGGTGCTCACCCAGGGCTTTGACCTCTTTGTTGAGCCGTTCAATGCGCCGGGCAATGGCCCGCCGGTCTTTTTCCAGCTGCGTCTCGCCGGGCCCCCGGGTGCCGATGCCACCGCCCTGGCGCGACAGGCTGAGGCCGCGCCCGCTGAGACGGGGCAGTCGGTAGCGCATTTGGGCCAATTCCACCTGCAAGCGACCCGCGGAGCTGGCGGCTCTTTGGGCAAAGATGTCGAGGATCAGTTCACTCCTGTCGCTTACGGGGAGGTCGAGGAGCCGCTCCAAATTGCGGGCCTGAACGGGGGTGAGTTCCCGATCGGTCACCACCAAGGTGGCCCCAACTCGGCGGGCTTCCAGGGAGGCTTCGGCCACCTTGCCCTCCCCCCAGATGGTTTGGGGGGACACCTGGGTGCGGCGCTGCTCCACCACGCCGACGGGGATGCCCCCGGCGCTGCGCACCAGTCCTTCGAGTTCGCCGATCAAGCGTTGGGCTGCGCCCCGATCGCCTGGGGTGAGGGCGAGGAGCAACACCTTGTCCTGGGCGGAGGCCACCAGGTCGGTGGCAGCCGCCGTGTTGGAGGCCCCTTGGGGGATGGCCACGCTGGCTGGATCCGTGGCACAGAGATCCACCAAATCGCCTTCGAGCTGCAGGGGCCAGGGCTGGTCGGCTGCGGTGCTGGGGCTGACGACCAGGGCAGGCCAATGGCCACCGGCAGCGGCTTGATCGCCATAGCGCAACCAAAGCTGGGGCGAGAGATCCAGTCCCACCACGCCCTCTTGAATGGTGGGCTCGAGGTGCTTGGACCGGCCGCAGCAGGTCACCAGGCGCAGGTCTGATCCCTGGCGTCGTTCAGGGCCGGGCAGCTTGTCCAGCACCCGACCCGATTGCTCCAGGGGCCCCACCCAAAGCAGCCGGCAGAGGCCGCGCCCATCAACCACCAGGGTGAGCGGCAGGCTCAGTTCCCGGCTTTCGCTGGCCAGCCGCTGCAGGCAGAGCAATTCAGCGAGGCCATCCTCGGGGTGGCGCCGATGGCAGAGCCGCTCGAGGCGCCGGCGCTGGGAGGGACGTAAACCTGCGGTTCGACCAGCCAGAACTCCTTGCTTCAAGGGCGTTTCACCAGCACGCAGGTGATTCCCGCTGCCCGGGCGGCCTGCTCATCGGCAGCGCTATCGCCCACATGCCACACCTGGTGGGCTTCCAGATCGAGGGCTTGGAGGGCAAGCTGCAGGGGCTTGGGGTTGGGTTTGGCTGCGCCGGCCTGGCTGGAGATCACCACGGCATCAAGCCAGAGGTTCAGGCCTAGGCCCTCGAGGATGTCGTGGAGCCGTTGGTCGAAATTGCTGACCACCGCCAATTTGAGGCCCCGGGCTTTCCAGGTCTCTAACTGGCTGGGCACGTCGGCAAACACCCGCCAGAGGTCGGTGCAGGCAAAGCGCTCAAACAGCTCGATTCGCAGCGCCTCGGGGGCAGACCCAGCGCCTGCTTGGAGAAGGGTCTCGTTGATGCGTTCACCCCACCAGTTGATTTCCGCCCCCTTGAGGGCAGGGCCTTCCAGGCCCGGAAAGGCCAAGGGGGGGGCTTGGCCGTAAATCGAGGGAAAGACCCGATCGATGGCCGCGGGATCCACGGTGAGTCCATGGCGTTGGGCCAGGGCTGCATAGGTGGTGCCCACCGAGTCCTTGAGCCCGATCAAGGTGCCCATGGCATCGAGCAACAGACCAGCCGGAGGGCTGGGGCGGGCTGTCATGACGACCACTGCAAGGCGGCACTACCAAGCCAGCCGGCAGCCACCTTGGCCTGGTGGGTTTTGCCGGGCATGCGGGAGAGGTAGGCCAGGCGTCGGATTTGGAAGGCGGCAGGTCCGGCCAGGGTGAAGCCGCCCCCGGTGAGGGCCGCTTCGCCTTTGCCCAGGCTCATCATTTCGCCAAGGTCCTTGAAGTGAAAAGGCTCTAGGGGTTCGTTCGCCAGGGAGCGCAACAGATTGGCGGCCAGGCTGTCGGCCTGCTGAAAGGCCACTTGGGCGGTGGTTGGCACCGGATCGACGCCGACGAGCTGGGCGATATCGCCGATGGCAAACAAGCGGGGATGGTCCAAAACCTGCAAATCCGCCTGGCAAGCCAAGCGTCCGTTGGTCCCGGCGGCAGCATTTGCCCCGGCGGGAGCCTTGGGTTCGATCGGCGGGGCCTCAAAGCGCAGGCCGGCCGTCCAGATGACGCCATTGGTGGAGAGCCGTTCGGGCCCCTGGGGCCCAAGGAGCTCGAGATGGTCACTGCCGACGGCAACCACCTCGGTGTGGCAGCGCAGGCGGATGTCTTTGCGTTGCAGGGCCAGTTTGGCCTGCTCACGGTTGAAGGACTTGGCGGCGGGCAACAGGTTGCTGCCGCGCTCGATAAGCTCCACCACGGCTGCCCCTTCAAGGCTGTCAGCCAATTTGCAAGCCAATTCCACGCCGCTGGCACCGGCGCCCACCACGGCAATCCGTTGCAATGGCCGCCGATGTTGGCGCAGCTGCTCAACCAACTGTTGGAGCTCCTCCACATCGGCCAAGGTGCGAAATCCCAGGCTGTGCGCCTCCACGCCGGGGATGCCAAAACTGTTGGTTGCGGCGCCTGTGGCGATCACCAGCCGGCTGAAGTTCAGCTGGCGGCCTGAACGCGTTTCAACGGTGTTGGTGTTGCTATTGATGCGGCTGACCCGGTCTTGCAACCAGGCCACGCCTTTGCCAGCCAGCAGGGCGTCGTAGCGGGGTGCAATTTCCCAGCTGCGCAGTTCCCCGCTGAAGAGTTCGTAGAGCAGGGGCAGGAACAGAAAGCGTTCGTTGGGCTCGATCAGCAAGATCGGCGGATGCCCCTTGCGCGCGGCCAGGGCCAGGGCGGTGTAGAGCCCTCCAAAGCCCCCGCCCACAATCACCACCGGTGCGGCTGTCATCGGTCTATCCGGCAACACACGTTGGGGTTGGGTGCGGTGGTTTGAACCCTAACCAGGGGCTAGGGCTGCGGGCGATGATGGGTCGATGCTGACGACTCAAGCCCCTACCTATCCCTGTGATCGAGCCGGAGCGCCGATTGATTTGGCGGCGGGCCGACGTTTGCTCGAGTCCCTAACGCCCCAGGAACGGCTCGCGTGGGCCCAGCAGACTTTTGGGGAGGGGTTTGCCCTCACCACCAGTTTTGGCATTCAGGCGGCCGTGCTGCTGCACATGGTCAGTGCGTTGGCCAAGGCCAGTGGGCAGCCGGTTCAAGTGATTTGGGTGGATACGGGTTATCTCCCCCCCGAGACCTACCGCTACGCCCAGCAGCTATCGAAGTTGCTTGAGCTCAACGTGCACGTTGCCCAAGCGTCGATGGGGCCGGCCCGCATGGAGGCCCTCCATGGCCGGCTTTGGGAGACCGGCACGGCCGAAGCCCTCGGGCTCTATCACCGCATTCGCAAGGTAGAACCCCTCGATCGGGCCCTCACCGATCTGGGGGTGACCTGTTGGGCCAGCGGGGTGCGCGGAACCCAAACGGACCACCGCAGTGGCATGCAGCCCCTCGATCCGATCCGGCAGCGCTGGTCCCTTCGTCCCCTGCTGAGCTGGACCAGGCGCGACGTCTACTACTACATGCAGGACCACGCCCTTCCCCAGCACCCTCTGTTTGATCAGGGGTATTCCACCGTGGGCGATTGGCACTCCAGCGCCCCCGACGATGGTGGGACCAGCGGCCGGGCCACCCGTTTTGGGGGCTTGAAGCAGGAGTGCGGCATCCATCTGCCCGGAGTGATGGGCGAAGGTATTTAAGGGTGGCGCCCGAGGCGGCCTACGCGGTTGCGCCCGAGGCAGCCCATTGGCTGTTGATTGGCAACAGCCGTTGGCATTGGGCCTCCCAAGGCCTTGATGGATGGCGCACTTGGCATGCGCCGCCGGGATTTGGCTTTGAGGGGGCGCCCTTGGCCGGTTTAGGCAACGATGGTGTTCGGCTGGCCGGCTGGGCTGCCGTAGGCCCCATCCCTGACCAGGTGGGCCTGGATGGCAGCGCGCGCATGGGTTTGGTCGACATTCCCCTGCAGGCGACGCCCCCGTGGCTGGGTGTGGATCGGGCCCTGGTCGGCTGGAGAGCCTGGCAGCTCTCGGCTTCACCGGTGTTGGTGGCTGATGCAGGCACGGCCTTAAGCCTGACCCACGTGGATGCGGTTGGTCAGTTTGTGGGTGGCCGGCTGATGGCTGGGGCTGCCCTGCAATTGCGGGCCCTGGCGGAGGGCGCCGCCCAGTTGCCGCAGGCCAGAGTCCCTAAGGGCACGGCCGATAAAATGTCCGAGGGCATGGCTTCTGGGCTTTGGCCAATGGAGACAGAGGCTGCCATGGGGTCTGGGGTCCTCTGGGGCATGGCTGGTGCGATTGCCATCGCTGCCCAGCAGATTTGGGCTGACCAACCGGATTGCCAGATCTGGCTCACCGGCGGCGATGGGGCCCAACTTGAGCCGTTGCTGGCGGGCTTGGGAGGGCGCCTGCAACGGGCTCCAGACCTTGCCCTTGAGGCCCTCGCGGCCCTCAGGCCAGACCTAGGTCGCTGAGGATTTGGTCGGCCATGGTTTCGGCCTTCACCTTCAAGTACAGCTTCTCGAGCTTGCCTTCGGCATCCACTACAAAGGTGTGGCGCATCATGCCCATGTATTCGCGGCCCATGAATTTCTTGAGCCCGTAGCTTTCGTACGACTCGGCCACCGGGCAGGGTTCCGCGTCGCTGAGCAGGGTGAAGGGCAGGCTGTACTTGGCCACAAACTTGCTGTGGCTTGAGGCGCCGTCCTTGCTGATGCCAAGCACCTTGATCCCGTGCTGTTCGAAGGCTGCCCATTGGTCGCGGAAGTTGCACGCTTCTTTGGTGCAGCCTGGGGTGTCGTCCTTGGGATAGAAGTAAATCACCACCCTTTGACCCTTGAGGTCCTTCAGGCTCACCGGCTGACCGTCCTGGTCCGGCAGGGTGAAATCGGGGGCGAGGTCACCGATTTGCAGGGCCATTCAGCGTCAACGCAACAATGGCGAGAGCCTAAGGGCCTTCGGGTACCGTCGCTGTCAACGCCAGTGTCCAACCAGCAGCTGCCAATTAGGGGGCAGGCAGCCCAACTGTGGCTTCTGCCCCTGCATGGGGCTGCATGGCAGGTGCTCTCGGCCCAGGAAATTCTCTGGGGGCAAGCCTTGGCGCCCTTGGGCAGCCAGCGCTATTGGCACAGCAGGGCGGCCATGCGCGAGGTGTTGGCGGAAGCCCTGGGATGTGACCCGGCGGCGGTGCCGTTGCACAGTCCACCGGGGCAACCCCCGCAGTTGGAGGGCGGTTGGCTCAGCCTCAGCCATAGCCGTGATGGGGTATTGCTGGGCTATGCCCCGGTGCCCATTGGGGTGGACCTGGAGCGCTTTGATCGGCCCTTGGATGGTCGGGCCTTGGCCGAGCGTTTCTTCCCTCCCGAGGAAGTCGATCAGTTGCAGCGGTTGCCCGGTGATCGCCTGCGCTTGGCCGTGTTGACCAGCTGGGTGGCGAAGGAGGCGGCGATTAAGTGGCGCCAGCGAACCCTGGCAGCGGAACTCAGCTGCTGGCGTTTTGATCACGGTGATGGCCGGCTCCATCACCAGCGCGAAGACTTGGAGCTCACGCCCCAAGTGGGCCAGAGCGGCGGCTGGCTTTGGGCGGCAGTGGTGGGGTGAGCTGCTCTTCCAGTCCAAGACTGGTCCCTATCCTGGGCCTTCAGCCAGCAGGGGCGCCATGGATCGAGAGCTGCTGATGGCCCCGAGGATTTTGGGCTTGGTTGGCCGCGTGATCCTGGTTTTGATGGCTGCCAGCGTGCCCGCGAAGGCGGTGCCTACGACTGTGTTATCAGCGACGGCCCTACCCCTGGCGCCGGCCCATGGGGCCGTTGATCCGGCCACCGCCGGGGATGATCGAGGGGTTTTCAAAGGATTTTTAACCGGGGCGCCGCTCACCAATCGGCGCTTGCTGGATGATTTGGCCCGTACGCAATGGAGTCCCGAGGAGATCCGGGCGGCCCTGGTGAAGGTGTACGGCGTGAAGGTGGAGCGGGTGTCGCGGTTTTTGGATTCACCGGCCGGCCGTGCCCTGGTGGATCAGCACATGGAGGGTTGGTCCCCCTGGCTGTCTCCCCAGCTCAAGGCCTTTGGGTTGCGTTCGGCCATCTTGAACGCCTCACGGCAGGAGGCCCTCTCCGCCGCAGAAGTTGTGGCGGCTTTGCCCGTGCGCTTCTGGCTGCCCCAGACCACGGCGGAGGCCCGCAGGACCAATCCGGATCCGGTGTGCCCAGCCCAATGCGGCGATTCCGTATTGGCCCATTTGGCCTTTTTGATGGCCTCGCTGCAAGTGGGAGCGATGGGGCGCTAGGCCCTGGCCATCACCAGATGGTGGGCCAGTTGCTGGGGGATGGCTTGGTTGAGCCGTTGCCCAAAGCCCCGGTGGAGGAGCTCGAGCTGGATGGCGCTGAGGGGTTGGTTGCCCTGGGCCTCAAGTTGGGTGCGGTAGCTGCTGCCATCGGCGAGCCAGCGGGCGATGCGAGCCGGCGAGATTTCAAGTTCCAGGGATTCGTTCCAGAGCTCGTTGGTTACGGTCCATCCGCGGGAGCCCAACCAGCTACAGACGATCTGCTGATTCGGTTCGCCGGCTTGCAGCCCAGCCCCTTCCTGGGCTGCAAGCTCCCTGAGCAGATCAATGAGGTCGGCTTGGGAGCTTTCATTGACCGTGGGAAGGGCTTGGGCCTTGAGGGCAGCCAATAAACCCGTTGCTGGACCAATTCGGGGTGTGCTGAACAGCAGTCGCCATTGGCCCTGGGGGCTAATCAACCCTTCGAGGGCAGTGAGCCAGGCTTCGACCCCGCCTGGTTCGAGTTGACGCCAGGGTTGGCGGGCTGCGATCCATTCGAAGCGGGTCCCTTGGGCTTGCAAGCTGCGGATCAACACCTCGGGTTGGTCCGGGGGACACACCAGCACTTGGGGTTGGCGGAGGGTATCGAGCAGCTGCAGCTGCGCCGCCAAGCGTTCCTGATCGGAGCCTTGGCCCACCGTGATCACCACCTCGCCTTCTGGGGTGGCCTCGAGGGGGTCAAGAGCCCAAAGCAGGGAATGGGCCTCCAGGATCAGCACCCGATCGTGGCGCTGCCAGGGGGCCCCTTCCCACAGGCGCCGGCGCAGGGTGTCGAGGCGTTTCCCTTCCGCGGTGGCTTGCCGTTGCAACCAGCGCTCCAGCTGGGGATCGTCGGGGCTGCTGCTCAACACATCGCCTTGGTCGGCCGCCGTTTCGGCCGCGGCGGCGAGCTGGGCGGCGCGGCGTTGCTGGAGGCGTTGGCGTAGGGCCCCCTCCCAGCCCAGGTGGCCCGGTTGCCAAAACACCTCGCCTTGGAGGCCTTTGGGCAGGTATTGCTGGGCCACCCAGTGCTCGGCGTAGGCATGGGGGTAGCGATAGCCGGCACCATCGCCAAAGGCCTTGCCATCGCGGTTCCCATCGCGTAGGTGGGCCGGCACCTGTTGCTTGTTGGCTGTTTTGACGCTTTTGAGGGCATCAAAAAATCCCAGCAGGCTGTTGCTTTTTTCGGCGCCGGCGAGATACAGCGCGGCCTGGGCTAGGGGGTAGAGCCCTTCGGGCAACCCCACCCGTTCAAAGGCTGCGGCGCAGGCCTCCACCACCACGATGGCTTGGGGATCGGCGAGGCCGATGTCTTCCCCTGCGGAGATCAACATGCGCCGGAAGATGAAGCGAGGATTTTCGCCGGCCTCCACCATGCGCGCCAGCCAAAACAGGGCGGCATCGGCATCGGAGCCCCGCAGCGATTTGATGAACGCGCTGATGGTGTCGAAGTGGGCGTCACCTTGTTTGTCGTAGAGCACCGCCCGCTGCTGGATCGATTCCTCGGCGATGGCGAGATCGATGCTGATCAGGCCAGTGGTGTCGGGGGCTGTGGTTTCGACGGCGAGCTCCAGGGCGTTGAGCAAGCTGCGGGCATCGCCGCCGGCCACATCCAGCAGGTGCTCGCTGGCTTCTTCACTGATCGCGATGGGGCGATTCCCATAGCCCACCTCGCGATCCTTCAGGGCCCGATTGAGAAGTTGACGCAGGTGGGCCGGCTCGAGCGGTTGCAGCCGGAAGAGGCGTGAGCGGCTCACCAAAGCCTTGTTCACTTCGAAGAAGGGGTTTTCGGTGGTGGCCCCAATCAGGGTGAGGGTGCCGTTCTCGACCCAGGGCAGCAGGGCGTCCTGTTGGGCACTGTTGAAGCGGTGCACCTCATCGATAAAGAGGGTGGTGCGAAGGCTGTGGCGCTCCAGCCTTTCCTTGGCCGCATCCACTTCGATCCGCAGGTCCTTGACCCCTGCCAGCACGGCATTCAGGCTGCTGAAATGTGCTCTTGTGGTTCCGGCAATGATTCGGGCCAGGGTGGTTTTGCCCACGCCGGGGGGGCCGTGCAAGATCAGATTGCCGACCCGATCGGCGGTGATGGCTCGCCGCAACAGGCGCCCTTGGCCCAGGATCCCTTCCTGGCCAACAAAGTCGTCCAGGGTCTTGGGCCTCAGCCGATCGGCCAGGGGGGCCACCTTGGCCAGGATCGTTTCGCGGTGGTGCCCAAACAGGTCACTCAAGGTCCCTCAAGGCTGCTGGGAGCCATCGGCGCTTACAGCCATCATCGGGCCTATGGCGATACGCTCCGCCCATGGGCGCCCTTTCCCCAAAGCTGATGAAGCGGATCGCTCCCTTGCTGCCTGCAGCGGTTGCCAGCTGCCTGCTCCTGGCCGGCTGTCAATCCAATCGATCCGAGGCCCAACGGGTACCGCGGGTGCAATCCCAGCCGGTGGCCATGGCGCCATTCCCCAACAGCATCGAAACGGTGAGCACCCTGGAGGCGGCCTCCGAGGTGCAGTTGGCCGCCCAAGCGAGCGGCCGAATTCTGCAGTTGCTGGTGAACCAGGGCGATCGGGTGCAACGGGGCCAGTTGCTCCTGGTGTTGGACCAGGCCCAGTTGCGCTCGGAGGTGGCGAGCCTGCGGGGCCAAATGCAAACCAACAAACTCAACTACGAGCGCTTCAACTCTTTGGTCAAGCAGGGTGCGGCCAGTTCCCTGCAACGGGATGAGTATCGCCAGGCCTATATCGCCGCCCGGGAGGCCTTGTCTGCCCGCCAGGCCGATTTGGCGTTCAAGGCCCTGCGATCGCCGATCGCTGGCACCGTCGCTGATTTACAAGTCAAGGCTGGCGATGTGATCCAAGCGGGCTCACCGCTTACCAAAGTGATCGGCGAGAGTCGGCTCTTGGCCCGCATTGATGTGCCAGCGGTCTATGGCCCCCAGCTCAGGCCTGGCCTGTCGGTTGCGTTGATCGATCCGATCCGCAAGATCCCCTTTGTCAAAGGCGTGGTGGATTCGGTGGATCCAGGGGTGGCGGTGGCCAGCCAATCGGTGCTGGTCAAAGCGGCCTTTGCCAATCCCAAGGGTCTGCTGCGCAATGGCTTGCGGGTGAGAACCAAGCTCATTCTTGGCAGTGAGGAAGCCCTCGCCGTGCCCTTCACAGCCGTCAGCCAACTCGCCGGCCAAAGCTTTGTCTATGTGGTGGGCAGCCGCGCTGATCTCGAACGCCGGCCGGGCCGAGCCGACCTGCAGGCGGTGCGGCAACAGCCAGCCAACACCCAGTTTGCGATTCAAACCCCTGTGCAGCTTGGGCCCCTGCAGGGCAACCGTTATCCCGTGCTTCGGGGCTTGCAGCCTGGGCAGCGGGTGATCACGACGGGTCTGTTGAATTTGCGGCATGGCGCACCGGTCAAAACGGCGCGCATCAACTAAGTTGCGACCAAACGACCATCTGTTGTGCTCCGCCGCTTCGTTTTGGCCCACCTCCAACCGGCTCGAGCACTGAAGAAGGCCCAACCATTGAGTTGCCTGACTTTTTTAGGCCTCATAGCCCTGGCTGGCTGTGGCGCGAAACCACCGGTACGGCCGCCCCTGGTGGTGCAGGCGGCAACGATTGGCGAGGCTAGCTTCAGCCCCACCATCGAGGTGGTGAGCGTGTTGGCCTCCACAACCGATGTGACCATGCGTCCCGAGGCGGATGGCCGCGTGGTGAAGATTTTGGCGCGCCAGGGCCAGCGGGTGAGGGCTGGCCAGCCGATTCTGGTGCTGGACAATGTGCAGCCTCAGGCTGAACTCAATTCCAGTGTTGCTGGTGCACGGAAGGACCGGGTGAATGCCGAGCGCTACATCTTCTTGAATCAGCAGGGTGCCGTTTCTACCCGCGATCGGGACTTTTACGTCACCCAGGCGATTCAAAGCGCACAGACAGTGCGCGCCGATGCCGCAACCCTGGGATACAAATATGTCACGGCTCCAATCGCTGGCGAAATCGGCGACCTGGATTCTGTCAAACTTGGCGATTACATCCGCAAGGGTCAAGCGATTACCGGCATTGTTGATAACTCCACCCTGTGGACCTTGATGGATGTGCCGGCCACCCAGGCCGCCAGGGTGATGATGGGCCAGCCAGTTTTACTGCAAAGCCAGGGCAACCCCCCGGTGAATGGCCGCGGCAAAGTAGTATTTATTTCTCCTTATTTTGGCGTGAGTGGGAGTACCTCTTCCCCCAACACGGTGTTGGTGAAGGCTGAATTTCCTAACCTCACCGGCAAGCTCAAAACAGGCCAGTCCGTACGTAATCGCATCATTACTGGCACATCCCGCCAGCTCTCCGTGCCGGTGCAGGCCGTGATGATGCAGGCCCAGCAACCTTTTGTGTATCGAATTTTCCCCCTCTCCCAAGTGCTGCCCAAGATCAAGGCGTCCACCCAAATTCCTCCGGCTCAAAAGCAGAAGCTGGAGGCCCTTCCTCCCCAAACGCCAATCGTGGTGCAAACCCCGGTCAGGTTGGGCCAGCTAGAGAACAACAGCTACCCGTTACTTTCCGGTTTACGGGCGGGGGATCGGGTTGTTGTGAGTAATACGGCCCTGCTGCGTAATGGCATGCCAGTGAGATTGGCAAACGGGAGCAACTAGAAAACGCCATGTCGCTCTCCGATAATTTCATTAAACGGCCCGTTCTGACTACCGTTTGCAGCATCCTGATCGTGTTGGTGGGGCTCATTGCCCTTCCCACTCTGCCGATTGAGAATCTTCCCAATATTGCTCCGCCACAGATTCAGGTTACGGCTACCTATGGCGGGGCCAACTCCTTGGTGACAGAGCAGGCTGTCACCAATGTGCTGGAGCAGCAAATCAATGGTGTGCCGGGTGCGGCTTATATCTCTTCATTGAGTACAAACACCGGCCAAAGCACTGTTAACGTCTTTTTTGACCAGGGAACAGACGTTAATATTGATCAGGTTAATGTTCAAAATAGGGTTACGCTTGCCAATCCCCAGCTTCCTGAACAGGTTAAATCCACCGGTGTGTCGGTAATCCAGACAACCCCTTCGATTCTGCTTGCGTATCAGGTCTCTTCCACCGATGGCCAATTCGATGCTCCCTATATCAACGGCCTGATTTATCAACAGCTTTTTTATCAACTGGAGCGCATACCTGGAGTTGCCCAGGCCCAGCTGTTTGGCGGCAGTAATCCGGCCTTTTGGTTGTTTCTTGATCCCATCAGGCTCACCTCCAACCAGCTAACTGCCAACGACGTTGTCAACGCTGTTAAGAGTCAAAACTCTGTGGCGATCGGCGGATTGGTGGGTGGCCCGCCCGCTGGAGGCAACCAATTGTTCACCTATCCGATTTTAGTAGAGAACAACGGCAACTTGATCTCGATCGAAGAGCTCAATAAATTAATTGTGGGTAAGTCGCCCCAGGGTAATCTGCTGCGTCTAGCCGATGTGGGTGAGGCCACCTATGGCTTCAACACCTTTGCCACCCAGGGTGTGGATATCAATGGCAACCCTGCCGTCACGATTGGCGTCTACCAAACTCCTGAAAGCAACGCCCTGCAGGTGTCTGAGGCGGTAGTTGAGCTGATGGACCAATTTGCGTCCCAGATACCACCTGGTATCACCTTGACCGAGATTTATAACGTCGGTCAATTCATTGAATCGGCCGTTGAGGGTGTGGTCGATGCCCTAGGTCTGGCGATCGTGCTGGTGCTCGTGATTCTGTTTCTGTTTCTTCAGAACTGGCGGGCCACGATCGTGCCCAGCTTGGCGATTCCGATCTCCTTGGTGGGCACCTTTGCCTTTATCAAGGTCTTTGGTTTTTCGATCAACCAGCTCACCTTGCTAGGCCTGGTTCTGGCCACAGGTCTGGTGGTGGATGACGCAATTGTGGTGATTGAGGCGGTCTCCAAAAACCTGGAGAAGGGCATGAAGCCCATCGATGCCGCCCTCGATTGCATGGGCCAATTGATTGGTGCGCTGATTGCCACATCGCTTGTGCTGATGGCGGTATTTGTGCCCGTGGCCTTCTATCCGGGCGGTATTGGCATCATCTACCGGCAATTCGCCCTCACGATCGCTTTTTCGATTGCCATCTCCACCTTCAACGCGCTGACCTTCTCGCCGATGATGTCGGCTTTGATCCTCAAATCGGAGTTGCCACCCAAGCCCAAGGGTTGGGGTTGGACCGTGGCTGGCCTTGTGGTGGGCTTGGCATTTGGGCGCTTCAGTTCCGCCTCTTTTGGTTTTGGTGCTTATATCTTCGGCCTGGTCGTCTTTGGCTTCGCCGGCAGTCGATTAGCCTTCATTTTTGATCGCTTTAATCACTTTTTTTCCCGCCTAGAGAAGGGTTACGCCTCCCTGTTGGTGCAGCTGATTGCCCGCCGCAAGCTCATTTTGAGTGGCTTGGCTGGGGGCATTGTCCTAACGGCGATCGCCTTTTCTGCCTTGCCCTCAGCCTTTATTCCCGAGGAGGATCAGGGTTATGGGTTGGGTATCTATCAGCTCCAGAATGGAGCCTCCCTTTCCCAAACCCAGTCTTTGGGGAAGCAAATTGCCCAGGTGCTCAAGACCGAGTCGGATGTCACCTCCGCCGGCATCATTAGTGGTTCCGGTTTTAACGGTGCTAGTCCCGACCAGGGCCTGTTTTTCTTTGGCTTGAAGCCCCTCGATGAGCGTGGGGGGGCAGAGCACAAGGCCCCGGCCATTGTGGATCGGCTCAACGCCAAGCTTGAGAAACTCAGTGGCGGCCTGGCGATGGCTTCCCAGCCCCCGGCCATTCCCGGCTTCTCCGCCCAGGGGGGCTTCTATTTCCAGTTCAACGACCTGAGCAATGGCGCCTATAGCTTTAACCAGCTAAATGGCCTGGCCCAGCAAATGATCGCTAAGGGCACTGCCAGTGGTCAGTTTTCCTCCCTCTATACCCAGTTCATCCCCAGTGCACCGGCTTTCGGGCTGAAGATCGATCGCTCGATCATGGGAACCTTGAATGTTGATTTTCAGCAGGCGATGCAAACGATTGCCGTGCTAGCAGGAGGTAACTACTCAGGTCTCACGTATGAAGATGGTCAGGTTCGAAATATCTATGTCCAGGCTGAAGCTAAAGGACGCAGCAAGCTTGATGATATCCTGAGCTACTACGTCCGCAACAAGGACGACAAGCTGATTCAAGTCGCTCAGTTTGCCCAGGCTGATTTGACTAGCGCTCCGCCTGTGATTAGTCACTACAACCTCTATCGCACCATTTTGGTCCAGGGGGCTGAGGCGATTGGTAAGAGTTCGGGCCAGGCACTGACGGCCATTCAGCAGATTTTCAAATCTCTTGATTTCAATAATATTGGTTATGCCTTTACCGGTATTGCTTCGCTGCAGCTCTCTGCTGGTAATGCGAGCGTGCTGGTGTTTGGCCTGGGCATTTTGGTGGTGTACTTGGTGCTTTCCGCCCAATACGAGAGTTACGTTACCCCTGTGGTGATTTTGATGACCGTGCCCTTGGCCATGCTTGGGGCGCTGGTGTTTTTAGCCCTGCGCTCGATTGACCTCAACATCTACGCCCAAGTTGGGCTGGTCACCTTGATTGGCCTGGCCGCCAAAAACGGGATTTTGATTGTGGAAGTGGCCGAGCAGCATATCGAGTCGGGGATGACGGCCACCGAGGCCGCCATTGCTGCCGCTGAATCGCGGATGCGTCCGATTTTGATGACGGCAATCGCCTCACTGGCTGGCTTCTTACCACTGGTGTTGGCAACCACGGCTGGAGCGAATAGTCAACAGTCGCTCGGTACTGTGATTTTTGGAGGCCTGCTTGTGGCAACCGTGCTCTCCCTTGGGGTGGTTCCCCCCTTCTACGTGGCGATCAAGCACTTGGAAGTCGGCTTGTTCGGCAAGCGCGAGCTGAAGCCTGATTAGGTGATCACGGTCGGTTGATCCATCCCTGTACGGGTTTTGATTTCCGCTAACTGATCAATCGAGCCGATCAGATCGGCTAGGGCCTGTTGGGGGTCCTGGTTGAGATTGCCGCTGGGGGACACATAGCTCTCCAGATACACCCGCAGGGTGGCCCCTTGGGTGCCAGTGCCAGACAGCCTCAGCACCACCCGGCTGCCGTCATCGAGAAGCAACCGCAGGCCCTGGCCGCCACTGATTGATCCATCCACTGGATCGGTGTAGCTGAAGTCATCGGCCGTGGCGATGTTGCGCCCGGCAAAGCGCTCGCCCACAAGGGCAGGCTGCATAGCTTTGATGCGGTCGTAGAGGCCATGGGCGGCGTCGCTGGCAATGGCCTCGTAGTCGTGTCGGGAGTAGTAGTGGCGGCCAAAACGGGCCCAGTGGGCGGCCATCACCTCCGCCACGCTGCATTGCTTGCGCGCCAGGATTTGCAGCCAGAAGAGCACGGCCCAGAGCCCGTCTTTTTCGCGAATGTGGTTGCTTCCGGTGCCAAAACTCTCTTCGCCGCAGAGGGTGATGCGGCCGGCATCGAGCAGGTTGCCGAAGAACTTCCAGCCCGTAGGGGTTTCAAAACAGGCCAGGCCTAGCTCCTTGGCCACCACATCGGCGGCGGCGCTGGTGGGCATCGAGCGTGCCACCCCGGTAAGCCCATCGGCGTAGCCGGGGGCCAGGGTGGCATTGGCGGTGAGGACAGCGAGGCTGTCGCTGGGATTCACGAAGCAATGGCGGCCGAGGATCATGTTGCGATCGCCGTCGCCATCACAGGCGGCTCCAAAATGGAAGTGATCCCCCTTGAGCAACAACTCCGCCAGGTCGTGGGCGTAGGTGAGGTTGGGGTCGGGGTGGCCGCCGCCGAAATTTTCCAGGGGGATGCCGTTCCGAACGGTGCCCGCGGGGGCTCCGAGCAGCCCCTCGAAAATCTTGGTGGCATAGGGGCCGGTGACCGCATGCATGGCATCAAACGCCACCGGGAAGTTGCCTTGAAGGAGTGCTCCGATCTGGTCAAAGTCAAAAAGCCGCTGCATCAGGGCGACGTAGTCGTCGACGCCATCGATCACCAGCACCTCCAGCGTTCCCAGCTGGCATCGGCCAGGGGCCTCAAGGCTCAAGGTTGGGCCGCCTTCGGCGATGCGATAGCCGGCCAGGGTTTGGGTGGCGGCGTAGATGGCATCGGTGATCGACTCAGGGGCCGGGCCCCCATTGGCACCGTTCACCTTGACGCCAAAGTCGCCTTCGGGGCCGCCGGGGTTGTGGCTGGCCGAGAGGATGATGCCGCCGATCGCCCCGTGCTCGCGAATCAGATGGGAGGCCGCAGGTGTGGAGAGAATTCCGGCGGTAGTGGTAATCAGTTGGGCCACCCCATGGGCTGCAGCCATGCGGGCAATCACAGCGATGGCCCTGGCATTTCCATAGCGACCATCGCCGCCAACGACCAGGGTGCCGCCCGCCACCCCAGGCAACACCTGGAACACCGCCTCGATAAAGCTTTCGAGGTAATGGGGTGTTTCGAATTGGCGGCTGCTTTTGCGCAGGCCAGAGGTGCCGGGCTTTTGGTCGTTGAAGGGGTGGTCGAGGGTGATCGACCGCACCTCTAGGGCCTTTGTGTTTGTCATTGGCCTACGGAACCCTGGTTGGGGGCACCAAGTTACTGCTTGCCTATTGGTTTTGGTTTTGGATTAGGCCAAAGCGGCTTTTCTTCTCACCTTTGAGGTTATCGGTGGTGTTGCCAAGCACGGAGCCCGATTGTTTTTTGCAGAATACGAGCAGCTCGGAGGAGGCTTTGTTGAGTTGGTCGCGACGCTCATAGCTGTTTTGGGTGGCAACCTTGGCCTGTTGCAGGATCGACCAAACGGCGTCTTTGCAACTGGCTGCCAGTTTGGGGTTATCCATTAGGGGGTCCGCCATGCTGCGCGCCCTGTCGCAGAAGCTGCTTTGGTTTTCCCGGCCACAATCCAAGGCAGCCAATTGGATTTCGCGCAGTTCGTCGAGGGTTGGGTAGGGCAGCTCCTTCGTGTTGGCCTGGAGGGGCAACTCCAGCAGGGCCCAGGCCCCCAGGGGGGCGGCGCCAGCGAGGAGGGCCTTGAGGGCAGAGGTGCGAATCCGGCGGACCATGGTTGCTAGGGGAGTGATCCCATCATGGCGCCGGGGGCAGGGTTGCCAGCCCTTCCCGCAGCGGCTTTTGCAGCTGGCTCCAGTGGCGCCCCAGTGCCCCGCCGACCCAGGGTGCGCTGAGGGCAAGCGCCCAGCGCAGGAAGGCGTTGTGGCGAAGCAGTTCTCCGCGCTGGGCTTCTTGGGCTTGAAGCGTTTGGAGGGTTTGAATCTCGCTGTGTCTTGCGTGCTCGATGGCGGCCAGGGCTGAATCGCACCGGATCTGCTTCTGGGGTTCGTTAAGGAGGGGGGTCTGGGGTTGGAGCACTGGGATCAGGTGTTGGCTGGCCTCCCAGGCATCGCGCAGGGCCATGTTGATTCCCTGGGCCCGCACTGGACTCATGGGGTGGGCCGCATCCCCCAGGAGCAAGAGGCCGGGCTTCCACCAGCTCTCGGCCAATCCCACCTGAACGCTGAGCCGGGTGGGGCTCTGGAGCCCGCTGCCCGATTGGCCCAGCCAGTGGGCCAGGTCAGGCGGGCATTGGCTCGCGAAGCTGGCGCTCCACTCCTGGGGGCTGCGTTGGGGGGTGGGTTGGGAGGCATCCAAAACCCACCCCAGTTGGACGCCCCCAGTGGCGCTCTCAAACAGGCTGAAGACGCCCTGATGGCCCACCACGGTGGTGAAGTGGCCTTGAAGGGGGCTTGGGTTTGGCTGGATGTCTGGACCTGGGCCATCCAGCTCAAACCACAGCACATCGATGGGGCTGGAGCCGGTGCTGAGGCTGATTTCGGCTTCCTGCCGCAGCCGGGAGCTGCGGCCATCGCAGGCCACCACCAAATCGGCCGCCAGGCGGCGGCCATCGCCCAACACCACGCCGCCGATGCGACCCGCCTGCCAAATCAGCTGCTTGGCCGTGGTTTGGGCCAGAAGCTCCAGGTGGTTGGTGGCCAGGGCTTGGCGCAGCACCCCATCGAGGAATGCCGGTTGGCTCACCAAGGTGCAAGGCCTTTGGGGATCTCCGCCCAGGGGCTCGGCGGCAGTGAACAGCTCGCGGCCATTCACCACGAACCGCCAACCGGCTAGGGGCCTGTGGGGTAGCGCCTCGAGCTGCGGCAGCAGGGCCATTTGCTCCAAGGCCGCCAGGCCGGATGGCATCAGGGCTTCCCCGCGGAAGGTGCGCCGTTGGCCGGGGTTGCTTTCCACCAGCGTGACGCCAATTCCGGCGCGACATAGCAGCAGGGCCAGGGTTGCGCCGGCGGGCCCGGCACCCACGATCACCACGTTGGATGCAGGAGCTCCCATTGGACCGGGCTCAGCGCTACACGAAGGAGTTGTAGTTACGGGTGTCGCTGCTGCCGGAGGGGGTGGCTTGGCCCATTAACTGAGCTTTTTTAGCTAGCAGGTAGTCCACCAGTTCCTGTTGGACGGCCAAGAGCTCCTTGGTGCAGCCGCGAAATGCAGCCCGGTGGCGAATTTCGTCGTGGCGGGTGTGGAGATCGCGCAGCATCAACTGGATCGCATCCAGGGTGGGCGAATGGATTCGGGAGCTGGTTTGGGAATCCATTACTTGATCGCGTGGGGGATGGGGTATTCAGATACAATGCTAGTTCTGAACTGGGTTGGGTCTACCGACCGGGAGACGGCCACAGAGCTTCCGTAGCCGGGCTTGTTTGCGCTCGAGCCGAGCTGTGATGCCCAGTTCGGCCCCTTTCCAGAGCCGATTGATTTCAGCGGTGAAGTGCTTGGCCAGCAGGGGTGACTCAATCACCATGAGGGTTTCATCGTTTTGGTGGGCGGCACTTGGGCTCCAGTTGAAGGATCCGGTGATCACGGTGCGCCCATCGATCACGGCGAGCTTGTGGTGCAGCTTGTCGCCCCGGGCCAGACGCGGGGTGCCGACGCCATCGAGGGGCTTGCGCCAAGGGCGATTGCTCGCCTCCAATTTGCAGTTGCGATCCGGCAGTTGGGTGCCAAGAAGATCGAGAATTTCGCTGAAGGATCGATTGGCAAAGCCAGGATCGGCCAGCAGGCGGATGGCCCCACCCTGGGCCTGGAGGCTGGCCAGGGCATCGGCAATCCCCTGTTCCGACAACACAAAGAGGGCGAGGTCCACCGTCTTTTTGGTGGTGGCCAGCAGCTGCTCGAGCAGCACTAAGCCCTGATTGGGATCGCTGCGCCGGTGCGGGGCAAACAGCACCCCCACCTGGGTGGGCCCCACCATTACCTGCTGCAGAGCGCCCTCTCCCTTGGCAACGCCAAAGCGACTATCCGGCTTGCCGCCAGGTCCATCGCCCCACATCCGGTCAAATTCGGCCGCAAATACGGCTGCTAGCTCGGGGCTTTGAAAGCGCAGGAGGTGGTTCACATTCCCCCGCGACTGGGGATCATCCGGATCGCCATGGATGCAGGACGGCGTGAAGTTTGTCGACCCCGTCACCACGACCTTGCGGTCAACCACCAAGAATTTGTGGTGCATGAGACCGCTGCCGGCACTGCCGTCGGCGGTGTCATCGATCATCGGTATGCCACCCCGCCGCAAGATCAGCAGCGCATCCCCCCAGCCCAGCTGCTCGAGTTGCTGGTGGCGTTTGCGTTGGTGTGGCACCAGATCAGCCAGGTGCTCCTCGCTCCAAGGGGTGCTGTAGGTGTTCTCGAGCACCACCTTCACGGCCACCCCTTGGCGCTGTTTGGCTACCAGGGCTTCGGCCACCTTGGGGAGGGAGAGCTCTTGCACCGCTACCAGGATGTCTTGCTTGGCCGTTGCAATGGTGCTGAGCACAAAGGCTTCCAAGTCCTTGCCTTCGCGCCAGCGACCGGTGATCGGACTGCGGTAGCGGTGGGCGCTGTTGTGGTTGAAGGCCACATCGATGGCCGGGGGCAAGGGCAGGTCCTCGGCTGGTTTGCCAAGCAACTGGCCCTGGATGCTGCAGCCCCCGAGCAGCAGGGGCAGGGCAGCGCAACAGGCCCCAATCCCCAATCGGGGCCATCGCATCAATGGATTCAAGGGGCCTGGAGCGGTTGGTTCCAGATTTCCCACGGGCAATCCCCCAAAGGAAATAGGCCCGTGGGCATCCTTCAGGCTGGCGGAGTGCCCTAGGGGTGGCCAGGCATCTCGGCGGTGCGAAGCATCAGCACAAACCAGATCACGGCAATGGTCACAGCGCTGAGAACAGCGGCCGGGATGCCAGCGTGTTTAAGCACCAGCGGCACCACCAATGGGAACGCCAGCGCGCCTGCCATGGGGGTGAAGGCAACCATGGCGCGCTTCATTTGGGTTGGCCGGCAGGGTAGAGGGCTGCGATTAGAACCACTCGGCAATGGCCTTGTCGGCAGGGTTGCTGTTGTCTTCAGGGGTGATCCGATTGAATTCCAAGGTGATGTTGCGCTTCTGCACGCCATCGGCCGCAACGGCTTTGATGGGATAAAGCTGCTGGCCATCCCGGAACGGCACTTGGACTTGGAAGGTTCCATCTGCCGAAAGGGGAACCACTTCCGTACCGATGGTGAGCCGGGCTGAAGGGTCGGTGGCGCCATAAACGATCAGTTCGGCATCCGCCACCAGCCAGAAGGCCCGCTGGCGAGCGGCAACGCCGCCGAGGCCTGATTCATTGCGGCCACTAGCCCAAACCCCGGCTCCAGAGGCGTTGAGACGGTTGGAGTGGATCTCGCGATCGTCGAGTTCGTGGAAGGCTTCCGAGCCCCGACCCATGCCCCTACGGCGGACGCTGGAGGTGGCCGTTTGATAGAGCCTCTCGTGCAGCCCAGGATCGGCGGACTCCAACGGGGTTGGCAGGGAGGTGGGGCTGGCCTCAAGGGAGAAGGGCACAAATTGATCGAGGATTTGCTCGCTGGGGTGCATGGATGGAACCCTCGCCACCGAGGAGAAAGCCAGGGAGATCCAGCCGCCACTGCCGCCTTTGCGATACCCCAACTCCACGCGATAATCGCGATCACTCAAGGGAACAGGCAGATACCACTCGGTGACATGGCTATCCACCACAACCTCCTGGAGGGTGTGGGGGTGGGTGGAGCCGCCGGTTAGGCCGGTGACATCGGCCACCCGCAGGCAAAGCTGGCTAGCGCCTGCGGCCTGGGCTTGGGCGCGATCCACCTCAGCAATTTCCCAAAACACGTAGGCCCACTGGGGATCCCTGGGGAGAAAAACCACACTGGTGGATGCCGACGGCCGGGGGGCCGGGGCCATTTCCGCCTCGATCGCCTTCAGGCTGCGCTTGGTATTTGCTTGGCGTGCTGCGATGGCTTCGAGCAGCTCATCTTTCGATTTCCTGCTGTACAAACCCACACCCAGTTCGCTGGCGATGTCCCTGAGCTGGCGAAGCGTCATCAGGGCCAACGAAGAGAGGGTCTGGCTCACAGCTGAAGAATTCGTTTGGGATCAGTGTGGTCACTTTCCCATTACCGGACTTCTTCTAGCCATGGCCGTTAGGAATCACTGACTTCAGAGGGTGCCTTTGGACACACCCTGGGTGGGCATCAAAAAGGCGGCCACAGGCCGCCTTTGGATGGTGGGGCTGGGCCCAGCCTTGGTTGTGACTGGGATCAGCGGCCGATGCTGCGGTAAGGAACTTTGGCCATGTAATCCATGCCGGTGTTGCCGGAGGATCCTCCGCGGCTGCTCAGGGCAGGCAGGGTGCGCACCCAGGGGAGATAGTCCTCGGGGAATCCGCCCCGGCGCTGGCGGGTGCGCTCGGGGAAGGCCTTCGCTGTGCCGGTGTACACAACTTGGGGGAAGCCAAGGATGCCCCGGTAGTAGGCCTCGTAGCGGGGGCTGGTGAGGTTGAAGGGGCTTTCGCCCAAATCACGGGAACCCACCACCCGATTGCGGTGGTAGGGAACGGTGTCGTAGCCGAAGTTGTCGAGATATTCCTGGCTGTTGAGGATGTCGTCGACAGCGCCCTTGATACCGCGGGTCATGATCACGGCCGACCAGGCAATCTCTTCGGACTTGCCGTGGACAGGCCGGCCCAGCAGCTTCTCCACCAGGTGGCGGGCCACCCGGTAGTTGCTGTTGAGGTTGTAAAAGCTGCGGGTGAAGGTATCCGAAAGGCACAGGGAGCGGATGAAGTCCCGCACGGTGATTTGGCCGTTGCGCACCTGGCTTTCCAGGGTGCGGTCCCGGTCGACCTTGAAGGCGTGGAAAAAGATTTGGCGGTAGGCCGCTTCGATCACGAAGTTTTGATCTTCCCGATCCATGGCCTTGTCCATGGCGACGGCCTTGGGATCCTCATCCGAACCCACCCGCAGGGCGTTGACCCGCGAGTTTTGGCTGGTGGGTGCGTATTTCAGGAGGGGCAGGGCCACGCGACTTCAGCATCACTCACCTCGGATCGTAGAAGTGCGGCCTGGGCTGGGTCCGCCCTGTCGAGGCAGGACTCACAGTCCGTAACGTTCAAAGCGGTTTCCGGAGGGCGGCTGGTTAGGCCAGCCGGGTCTCTACGCAGAAGGAGGCCGTGTTCGAGAGGCCTTCCACCGTGCTGGTTCGCAAGCGCACGTTGGGCCCCGCAAAGCTGAAGCGTTCCAGGCTATTCATCGTTTCGTAGCTGGTGGTGAGCAGCAACTCGTCGCGTTCATCCATGGCGAAGTGCCCCGCCACGGGGGCGGTTTCCGCGTAGCCCCGATCCCGCAGCAGCAATCCTTGGCGGCCATGGCCATCGGTGGGGATCAGGCCGAAAACGCTTTCCCCTTCATGGGCCTCGCCGGCTTTGTCCCAGGCCATCGACGCGTTCCAGGTCACCCGGCAGCCCCCGGCAAGGGCAGCGGGATCTTCGCCGTGCAGCTCGGCGATCGCGATCAACCGGGGGTCAGAGGCGTCAAGTTCGACCACCTCAATGAAGGATCCGCCCGCCTCGGCCCGGCGGTGCAGCAGGTGGTGGCTGCTGCGCTGGGAGCGCCAACGGCCGCAGCTCAACCGGAAAAACCCGATGGCATCGGCGATGGCTGGACTCGAAACGGCTGAACTCATGGCAGAGGTGCTGGGGGCGCTCCCGGCAAAGGCGTTGTTGGAGGGATGATCGCAAGCCGGTTGTCCGCTGAAGCGGTGGCCCAGGTGATGAGGTGCCCGAGTTCCAGGTCCAGGGCCCCGCGCCCGAGCGGCTTGGCGATGGCCTCCAGTTGATGGGCCGTTGCCACCAGTTGATCGGCGAAGGCGCGGGCAAAATCCACGTCGCCGGCTAGGGCTTCTTGCTGCAGAGCCCAGGTCACGAGGGTGGCGTGATCGGGCATGGTCTTTGGTTCGGAACAGGCCCCATGGGGATCTCCTGCCATGGCTTGGAGGGTGCGCAGCCCATGGGCGAGCAGCCGCAGGTGGTGGCGCTCTAGGGCGGGCAGAAGCGTGGCCTCCAGTTCGGCCAGCTCGCCTTCCGAGAGTGGGCTTCTAGGTGGCGTCACGCGGCACCAATCGGAACCCACAGGAGTGGCCCTGCTCGAATCGCCATTGCACCCGTTCCACCTGGCAGTCGGGGAAGGTGTGGCGTATCAACTGGAGTTCCTGGTCGCAGACGCAGGGGAACTGCTCGGCGATGCGCATCACAGAACAGTGGAATTCACTCATCACCCAGCCGTCGCGGTCGGCGCTGCATTCAGCCACATAGCCCTCGTGGCGGCGCAGGTCGACCAGGCGCTCGAGCCGCTGCTGGAGGCTGCCCTGGCCAACCCGGTCGCGATAGTCGTCGGCTTTTTGGAGAGCCTGGTGCTCCAGCAGATTTCGGACCATTTCTGGCGGCAGGCTGCCGGCCATCGACTCCAGCAAACTCAGCGCGAAATGCTCACTGCCATCGGGGAATTGCCCCTGGCCTTTGTCGGTGAGATGCCAGCGGTTGCTTGGCCTGCCGGGCCCCTCGGGGGCTGGGCAGGCCTGCACGAGGCCGTCTTCTTCCAAACTGCGCAAATGGCGGCGCATCACCTGGACTGACACCGCGAGCGAGTCAGCCAATTCGGCGGCGGTGGCCTCGCCTTTGCGCAAAAGGAGAGCCAGGGCCGCCGTGCGGGTGGGAGCTTGAGCGCTCTCTGCTCGGGCCGCTGGGGCAGTTTTGGGGGCGCCCATCGCAGTCACCGATCCCCCATGCCCACCCTTTTGCATACGATGCCACGCCCGTTGCAGGATTGGGGCTTCGGCCCGGAGGGATCCGTTGGGCGAGGGGCAGGAGGCACAATGGCGCGAACCCCAAGGCCCAGCCCTTTGCCCTAGGCTCCAAAGGTTTCGAAACCAACGTGTTTCCTAACTGGGTTGGGCGGGTTCCAAGCCCCTTGATCGCTCTTTCTCGCGACCCCTTTTCGTTATGTCCGACGCTGCGGCCAATCCCTCGCCTGCCGGTGCTGCTCCTGGTGCACCCACAGCCTCTGACAGCCTTGATGTGATCCGTAAGTTTGCCGAAACCTACGCCCAGCGCACTGGCACCTATTTCTGCAATGACCCTGGCGTCACGGCCGTTGTGCTGGCTGGATTGGCCAAACACAAAGATGAGTTAGGGGGCGCCCTCTGTCCTTGCCGCCATTACGAAGATAAGGAGGCGGAAGTTTCCCAGGCCTTTTGGAATTGTCCCTGTGTACCCATGCGTGAGCGCAAGGAATGTCATTGCATGCTGTTCCTCACTGAAGACAACGCATTCCGGGGTGAGCAGCAGACCATCAGCTTGGACGAAGTAAAAACCCTGTCCGCCGGATAGGCGCATTCAACCCATGAGCACCAGCACCGCTGCCACCGTTGGCGATTTGGTTTCCCAGCCGTACAAATACGGCTTCGTAACCGACATCCAAACTGAAAAAATTGCCAAGGGCCTCAGTGAAGATGTGGTGCGGTTGATTTCAGCGAAAAAGGAGGAGCCCTCCTTTTTGCTCGATTTTCGGTTGAAGGCCTATCAGCAGTGGCTCAAGATGGAAGAGCCCGATTGGGCTGCCTTGGGTCATCCTAAGATTGATTACCAAGAAATTATTTATTACGCTGCTCCTAAGCAGAAGGATAAAAAAGCCAGCCTCGATGAGGTAGACCCCAAGCTGCTGGAAACTTTTGAGAAGCTTGGCATTCCCCTCAGTGAGCAAAAGCGTCTGTCCAATGTGGCAGTGGATGCGGTTTTCGATAGCGTTTCAATCGCAACAACGTATAAAGAGAAGCTGGCTGAGCACGGGGTAATTTTTTGCTCGATTAGCGAAGCTGTGAAAGAGCATGCCGCGCTGGTCGAACGCTATTTAGGAACTGTTGTTCCCACTAGCGACAATTATTTTGCGGCTTTAAATTCGGCGGTCTTCAGTGACGGGTCGTTCGTTTTTATCCCCAAGGGTGTGGAATGCCCGATGGAACTTTCTACTTACTTCCGGATTAATTCGGCGGATACCGGCCAATTTGAGCGAACTTTGATTGTAGCCGAGGAAGGTGCCTCGGTGAGCTACCTCGAGGGATGCACGGCTCCGATGTTTGATACAAACCAGCTGCACGCGGCCGTGGTTGAGCTGGTGACCCTCGACGATGCCTCAATTAAATACTCCACTGTGCAGAACTGGTACGCCGGTGACGAAAATGGTGTGGGTGGTATTTACAACTTCGTGACCAAGCGGGGCCAGTGCCGTGGGGCCCGTAGCAAAATTAGCTGGACCCAGGTGGAAACCGGTTCGGCCATTACCTGGAAATACCCCAGCTGTGTGCTTCAGGGTGCCGATTCTGTGGGTGAGTTTTATTCCGTAGCTCTCACGAACCACCGCCAGCAGGCCGATACTGGCACCAAGATGATCCACCTGGGCCCCCGCACCCGCTCGACGATCGTGAGCAAGGGCATCAGCGCTGGCCACTCTTCGAATAGTTACCGGGGTCTGGTCCAAATGGGCACCAAGGCCATCGGGGCCAAGAATTACAGCCAATGCGATTCGATGTTGATCGGCGACCAGGCCGCCGCCAACACCTATCCCTATATCCGTTCCCAGCAACCGGATGCGGCCGTGGAGCATGAGGCGAGCACCTGCCGCATTTCCGCCGATCAACTCTTCTATCTGCAGAGTCGCGGTATTGGCTTTGAGGAAGCTGTTTCGATGATGGTGAGCGGTTTTTGCCGCGATGTCTTCAACCAGTTGCCGATGGAGTTTGCAGCTGAGGCCGACAAATTGCTGGCACTGAAGCTTGAGGGCTCGGTGGGATAGCCCCCCAGCGCTTTCGTCAGTTTCAAGTTGATCTGCCCATTCGTTCGCCTTCCCATCTTCCGTTTCCTGTGATTCGCTCCGACGCCCCTGTTCTGCTTGAGATCAGTGATCTCTGTGCCCGTGTGGAGGATCAGCCGATCCTTAAAGGGGTCAATCTGACGATTCGCGCTGGAGAGATCCATGCGGTGATGGGCCGCAATGGCAGTGGCAAAAGCACGCTTTCCAAGGTTTTGGCGGGCCATCCCGCCTACACCGTGACATCCGGTTCCGTGCTGTATCGGGGCGAGAACCTCTTGGAGCTGGCGCCGGAGCAACGGGCCAGAACTGGACTGTTCTTGGGTTTCCAATATCCGGTGGAAATTGCTGGTGTGAACAACCTGGAGTTTTTGCGGGTGGCCACAAACGCCCGCAGAACGGAGCAGGGCTTGGACGAGCTCGACACCTTCGCTTTTGAAGATCTGGTGCGGGAGCGACTCGGCGTGGTGCAAATGGATCCGGCCTTCCTGGAGAGGGGCCTGAATGAGGGCTTTTCGGGAGGTGAGAAAAAGCGCAATGAGATCCTGCAAATGGCCCTGCTGGAGCCCATGGTTGCCATCCTCGATGAAACCGATTCCGGCCTGGATATCGATGCGCTTCGGATCGTTGCCGGAGGGGTGAACCAGTTGGCGGGCCCCGACAACGCCACCCTGTTGGTGACCCACTACCAGCGACTGCTGGATCTGATTACCCCGGATTACGTCCACGTCATGGCGGCGGGACGGATTCTGCGCACCGGCGGCAAGGAGTTGGCCCTCGAGCTCGAGCGCGATGGCTACGACTGGGTGGATCAGGAGTTGGCACGCCTTGGCGCGGCGCCGGCGGAGGTGGGTTGATGCCCCTGCTATCCGTGGAATCCCCGTTGCCCTGGCTGGCTGAATTAGCCGGGGCGCCGTTGCCCAATCGGCGCGAGGAGGCCTGGCGATTCACCGACCTCGCCCCCTTGAGGGATCTGGAACCCACCCTTTTGCCGGTTTTGGATCCCCTGGCGGGGGTCCCGTTGCCCAAGGGTGTCAGCCGCCTGGGCCCTGGGGAATGGGCCCCGCTTTTGGACGCCAGCCTGGTGGCCACCCGCAGTGAGGCCGCTTGGCTGGTAGGTCTGAATCGGGCTGCGGATCCCCAGGTGCTGGCCCTGAGGGTCACCGGTGAAGCTGAGCCGTTGGAGCTGGCATGGGATGGGGGCAGCGCCAAGGGCTTGGCGGCCTTGCGGGTCCTGCTGGTCCTGGAACCGGGCTCAAGTCTCGATGTCTTGCAGGTGGTGAGCTCAAGCGGAGCCAATTGCACCAGCCTGATCACCGAGGTGCTGTTGGGGGAGAACGCCCGCCTCAATCTTGGTCTTCTGGCCCTTGGCCACGGGACGGCCAGCCTGTTGGCCCATGTGGCGGTGAAACAGGAGCCAGGCAGTGCCCTCAGCTGCACCACAGCAACTGCGGGTTGGGGGTTGGTGCGCCTGGAGCCCCGGGTGATGCAAAGCGCTGGCTCTGCCCAGACCCGCCTGCGGGGACTCCAGATGGTGGATGGTCAGCAGCTCGCCGATACCCACAGTTTGATGTCGTTTGGGGGCCCGGCAGGGGAGCTCGACCAGGTCCACAAAGTGGTAGCCAATGGTTCGGGCCGCAGTGTGTTCAATGGTGCGGTGAAGGTGCCCCAGGCTGCCCAGCAAACCAATGCGTCCCAGCTCAGCCGCAGCCTGCTGCTCTCGGATCGTGCCCGGGTGGATACCAAACCAGAGCTCGAAATCGTGGCCGACGATGTGAAGTGCGCCCATGGCGCCACGGTGAGCCAGCTCCAAGCCAACGAATTGTTTTATCTGCAGAGTCGGGGGATTGGGGCGGATCAGGCAGCCCACCTGTTGTTGCGGGGGTATTGCGATGAGGTCCTGCGGGAGTTGCCAGCCATGGCCAGTGCTTGGCACCCCTTGGCCCGGCTGTTGGGTGATGGGGCTTGATGGTGATGACGGCTTCCGCTCCTCCCACCGCCCCCGCCTTGAACTTGGCGGCGATCACCCGGCCTGATTTCCCGCTTTTGGCCCAAACCGCTTGCCTGGGCGAGCCCCTGATCTATCTCGATCACGCGGCCACCAGCCAGAAGCCTCGCCAGGTGCTTGAGGCCTTGCAGCACTACTACGCCCACGACAACGCCAACGTGCACCGCGGTGCCCACCAATTGAGTGCCCGAGCCACCGAAGGCTTTGAGGCTGCCAGGGGCAAGGCGGCGGCCTTCATCGGAGCGGCCAGCCCCCGGGAGATTGTGTTCACCCGCAATGCCAGTGAGGCCATCAACCTGGTGGCCCGTAGCTGGGGCGAGGCCAACCTCAAGCCAGGCGATGAGATTGTGCTCACGGTGATGGAGCACCACAGCAACCTGGTGCCCTGGCAGTTGCTGGCGGCGCGGACGGGTTGCGTGTTGCGCCATGCCGGCCTGACCGAGACCGGTGAACTGGATCTCGAGGATCTCCGCAGCCAGATCAATGGGCGCACCAAATTGGTGAGCTTGGTGCAGGTGAGCAACACCCTGGGCTGCCTCAATCCGATCGAAGCGATTGCGCCCTTGGCCCATGCGGCAGGAGCCCTGCTGCTTGTGGATGCCTGCCAGAGCTTGGCCCATCTCCCGGTGGATGTGGCCCAGCTCGATTGCGATTTTCTTGTGGCGTCCTCCCACAAGCTCTGTGGACCCACGGGAATGGGTTTCCTCTGGGCGCGGGAGGCGCTTTTGGAGGCGATGCCCCCCTTTTTAGGTGGCGGCGAAATGATCCAAGACGTCTACCTCGACCACAGCAGTTGGGCCGAGTTGCCCCACAAGTTTGAAGCGGGGACGCCTGCCATTGGTGAGGCCATCGGCATGGGCGGAGCCCTCGATTACCTCCAGGGCTTGGGGCTAGATCGCATCCATGCCTATGAGCAACAGCTCACCCGCCAGTTGTTTGACCGGCTTGGGGCCATCGATGGCGTCAGGGTGCTTGGGCCCACGCCCCAGCAGCAGCCCGATCGCGGCGCCCTGGCGGCCTTCACCGTGGAGGGCATCCATGCCAACGACCTGGCGGCGCTGCTGGATTCGTCCGGGATTTGTATTCGCAGCGGTCATCACTGCACCCAGCCCCTGCACCGGCTCTATGGCATCGCGGGTTCGGCCCGCGCCAGCTTGAGCTTCACGACCACCGTGGAGGAGATCGATCGGTTTGCCGAAGAACTCGCCGGCACGATCGCCTTTCTGCGCGAGCACAGCTGAGCCGCCCCTGCCAGAGCAGCCCCCGCGGCTCTCAATGGGGGGTGAGCACGGCCATGGCTTCGGCCTGGTGTTGGCCCTGCCAGGCCCAGTGCCAGCGCCAGCCAGCTTGCTCAGCGCTGGCCTGAATGGCGCCACGGTCGGCTGGGATGTCGCACTGGCTCAGGTGGTCGATCACCTGCTCCTGCTGGCCTGGGCTGAGGGGCTGCCAGCCGCTGCGGATGCGCTGGCAGTAGCGCGCGATGTAAGCCTCCCGCGTCTCGCCGGGTTCGCGGAACACATCCACCCAGAGAAACACCCCGTTGGCGTTGATGCGCCGGCGAGCGCCCTGCAGGAAGGCCTGCTTTTGGGCGTCGCTGAGGTGGTGGATGGCGAAGGCGGAGTGGAGGATGTCGGGCTGTTCCAGGGCGGGATCGCCGCCTTCCGGGGCCTGGGCCCAGGCCAATAGATCGCCGACGCGCCAGTCGGTGGCATAGGGAACCTGCCCCAGCGCTCGCTCGGCCAGCGGCAGCACCACGGCCGCCAGATCGAGGCCGGAGTAGCGGCCCAGGGGCAGCTTCTGCAACAGGGGGGCCAGCAGGGCCAAATCGCCGCAGCCCAGATCGAGCAGGGCCGGCGGCGGTGCGGTGGCAGGCCGTTGGGCCAGCCAGTGGCACAGAGCCGCTTCGGTGGCTGTGGCCACGGCCCGGTGCTCCATCAGGTCGTGTTCCACGACGGCCCGGTACGAGCTCCACTGGCGTTCAAAGAAATCCATGGCCCTCCTGGCGGGCGCCCATTTTCATCGATTTTGCGGAAAGGGCTTCGGGCCCCACTTGCTTGGGTTATGGCCGCAGTGTTGCCGTTTAACTGCTGGGATGCTGGCAAGCAGCTCAGCCTTTGCCAATCCCAGTGCCATGGATGCCGCAGTGATCCGCCCTCCAGCCCCAGGAGCGCCGCTGCTGTGGTTGGCGGTGTTGGGCGGCCGCACGGTTACAAGCCTGATCGAAGTGCACGACGTGCGCTTTGTGGCCGGAACCACCATCGATGAGACCATCCCCGAGCTGCGGCGCCAATGGTTCGGGAGGCGCGAGGGCCTGCATCTGGATGCCTATATGGCGGTGCGGGCCGTGGATGGCTGGGGGGTGAGCCTGGGGCGCGAGCCTGCCGCGCCCCGGCCCGAGAGGCTGTGGTTCGTGAACCTGGGCGCCTACCGCCCCGATTCCCTGGCCGAACTGCACCACTTTGGCTTGGTGGTGGCCAGCTCTCCCCAGGCCGCCAAGGCCAACGCAATGGCGGCCGCCAAGCGTCAGTGGCTCCGCGGGGCGCTGCTGCAGCACAAGGACGATCTCTGCGCCGTGGACGACTGCCTGGCAATTGAGCAATTGGAGCTGCTCGGTGGTGAGCGCTGGCATGTGCAGCTCACGCCCCACCCCGAGGGCTCCAGCCAGCCCCAGGTGCCGGATTGGTTCGGTTACCGGCGCATTGATCGAGGATGAAGCCCGCAGCTGAGGGGCGTTTAGCGGGGATGATCGGTTCAGGCACGATTGCGGCGCGCGGCGCCCTTCCCCATGAACATCGACGGCAAGGCTTGGCGCACGATTTGGCTGGAGGAGGGTGGCCGCTCGATCGGTGTGATCGACCAGACCCAGCTGCCCCATCACTTCACCACCCGCAGCATCACCGGCCTGGATGGGGCGGCTGAGGCGATCAGCACCATGGTGGTGCGCGGGGCCCCGTTGATCGGGGTGACCGGTGCCTACGGGTTGATGCTGGCCCTGCAGGCCGATCCCTCGGATGGGTCCCTGGCCGCGGCGTTTGAACAGCTCAATGCCACCCGCCCCACGGCGGTCAACCTGCGCTGGGCCCTGGAGCGCGTGCGCGCCAAGGTGGCCGGGCTGCCGCCGGCGGAGCGGGCCGAGGCCGCCAAGGCCGAGGCGGGGGCCATTGCCGAAGAAGACGTCGCCATGGGCGCGTCCATCGGCGAGCACGGCCTGCAGCTCTTTCAGCAGTTGGCAGCGGCCCGCCCAGCCGAGCGCCAAGGCCAGCCCTTCAACGTGCTCACCCACTGCAATGCCGGTTGGCTTGCCACCGTGGATTGGGGCACGGCCCTCGCTCCGATTTACAAGGCCCACCGCGCTGGCCTCCACATCCACGTGTGGGTGGATGAAACCCGCCCCCGCAACCAGGGGGCCAGCCTCACGGCCTTTGAATTGGGCCGCGAAGGGGTGCCCCATACGGTGATCGTCGACAACGCCGGCGGCCATTTGATGCAACACGGCCAGGTGGATGCGGTGATCGTGGGCACCGATCGCACCACCCGCACCGGCGATGTGTGCAACAAGATCGGCACCTATCTCAAGGCCCTCGCCGCGCACGACAACGGCGTGCCGTTTTACGTGGCCCTGCCCGCCTCCACCATCGACTGGACCATCGCCGATGGGGTGGCGGAAATCCCGATCGAGGCCCGCGCCGCCCAGGAAGTCACCCACATCCAGGGGCGGATCAGCTCAGGTTCGGCCGCGGGTCAACTGGCCAGCGTGCAACTCACCCCCGATGGCAGCGCTGGTTTTAATCCGGCCTTTGACGTCACGCCGGCCCGATTGGTGTCAGCCCTGATCACCGAGCGGGGCGTGGCGGCGGCCAGTGAAGAGGGCCTCAAGGGGTTGTATGGCGATGCTTGAACGGGAGCTGCGGGAGCAGATGGTGGCGGTGGCCCGCCGCATGAATGCCTCCGGCATCAACCAGGGCACCTCGGGCAATCTCTCCGCCCGCCTGGCGGATGGCTTGCTGATTACCCCCAGCTCCATGCCCTACGAGCTCATGGAACCCGAAGACCTGGTGGTGATGGATTTCGAGGGCACTTACCAAGGGCCCCGAAAGCCCTCATCGGAATGGCACCTGCATGCCGACATCCTGCGCAGCCGCCCAGAGATTGGGGCGGTGCTGCATTGCCACTCGATCCATGCCACAGCCCTGGCCTGCCACGGCCGATCAATCCCCAGCTTTCACTACATGGTGGCCATGGCCGGCACCGACACGATTCGGTGCGCCCCCTATTCCACCTTTGGCACCGAGGCCCTCTCCCGCGATGCGGTTCAGGCCTTAGAGGGCAGGCTGGCGTGCCTGCTTGGCCAGCACGGCCAGGTCAGCCTCGGGGCGAGCTTGGATCAGGCCCTGCGGCTGGCCATTGAGGTGGAAACCCTGGCCCACATGTATCTCCAGGCCTTGGTTCTTGGGGAGCCGCCGCTGCTGCCGGCCGAAGAGATGGCCCGGGTGATTGCCCTGATGGGCGCCATGCACTACGGCCGATCCCCTACGGCTTAATGGCTTCCGTTGGCAGCCATGGGTAGGCGCGCCAGCAGGAGCCCGCCACCGCCAAGCAGCAGGGTGATGGCCAGGCAGAGGACTGCCCAGGTTTGGAGTCCCCAGGTCATGACGGCCAAGGGGGCCAACACCGTGACCACCCCCCCGGCGAGGACCGGTTGCAGCACCAATTGCTTGATGGAGAAGGGCGCCAGGGTGGCGCTCTTGGCTTCCGGGTCAGCCAGCCCCAACAGCAGCAGGCCGGTGGCCGCCACGCCGGTGGCCTGGCCAAATTCGGTGATGCCCCGCTCAAACCAGGGGCCCGGCAGCATCGGTTTGGAGAGCACGAGCAACCCGAACAAATTCCAAGCCAGGCCCGCCCCGGCCAGGATCGTGAGGGGCAGCCAGTCGTGGAGCAACAGGGGCAGGTTGAGGCCTGCCATGGCTGCGGTGATCAAGACATCGGTGGCCAGACCGGCGGTTTTGGATTGGAGTGGGGCGGTGGCCAGACCCGTTTGGCCCGTGCGCTCCAGCAGCAGTTGCACGAGCAGGGATCCCACCAGGGCGAGGGGAAACAGGGGCATGGTTTGCACCACCTGCACCATCCCATCGCTAATGCGGGGCGCCACCGCCAGCAGCACCTGCTGCATGCCGAGGGCCACCAGCACCGCTACGCCACAGCAAGCGAGGTTGGTGGCCAAGCTTTGGACCCCTTCCCACCAATGGCCGTGGCTGGTTGGAGCTGGGCTGGCAACGTCATTGCCGCCAGCTGCGGAGCCAATCCAGTGGAACTGGCGGGCCAGAATCACCAGCACGGATCCGAGCACCACGGAACTCACCAGGCCCACCGTGGCCATGGCCAGGCCGAGATCCCGGCCGCCGGTAAATCCGAAGCTGGCGTAGATCGGCCCCATCACCGCAGCGGATCCGTGGCCGCCCTCGAAGCCCACTTCGATCAGGCAAGCCATCAGCGGGTGCACCCCCAGCCACGGGATCAGGATCCCCAGCACCACCAGGGCGCCCACCAGGTATTGGCCAAAGCCGAGGGTGAGGCCAAGCAGCAGTTGGGCGCTGGCTGGCCGCCACAACTCCCCTGCGCTGGGAAGGGGTTTGCCTAGCAGCATGGTGGAGAACACCAGGGTCATCAGCACCGCCGGCAGGTTGATCCAACGGTCGGTGAGGCCCATGGGCAAGACGGGGGCCACGCCAAAGGGGCCAATCAGCAGGCCGATCAGGCCGGAGACCAGGGCCGCAGGCAGGCCAATCCGTTGCAGGCCGGTGGCTGCCCCCAGAGCGCGGCCCAGAATCACCAAGCCACCCAACGCGGCAACGCTGGGGGCCAGGGCAACGGCAGTGGGGCCCATTTAGGCGGCCTGCTGCAGGCCGAAGTGTTTTGCAAAAAACGCCTCGGTGGACTCCAGCACCTGGATTTGGGTGTCGCTGCTCTTAAAGCCATGGCCCTCGCCGGCGAACAGGTGAACCTCCACCGGAATGGCATGGTTGCGGAGGGCTTCGGCGATCGCTTCGGTTTGGGCTGGGGGCACCACGTTGTCGTCCAGGCCTTGAAACAAGATCACCGGGCAGCGAATCCGCTCCGCGTGCTGCAGGGGGGATCGGGCCGCGTAGGTGGCCTGGGCGGCAGGCCAGGGGCCGATCAAACCATCGAGATAGCGGGCTTCAAAGCGATGGGTCTCGCGGGCCAACGCGCCCAAATCAGCGACGCCGTACCGACTTGCCCCGGCGCGAAAGACATCCGTAAAGCACAGGGCAGCCAGGGTGGTGAAGCCCCCTGCGCTGCCGCCTTCGATGGCGATTCGGCTGGGGGAGGCCCATCCCTGGTCCACCACGGCCTGGGCCGCAGCCGCACAGTCGGCCACATCGACAACCCCCCATTGGCCATCAAGGCGCTCGCGGTAGGCGCGGCCGAAGCCGGTGGAGCCGCCGTAATTCACATCGACTACACCCCAGCCGCGGCTGGTCCAAAACTGAATGGCTAGGTTCAGGCCGGTACGGGCCATGGCCGTGGGGCCGCTGTGGCCCTTCACGAGCAGCGGGGCTTCCGGGTTGCCGCCGTTACAAGGGGGGTAGTACCAGGCCTGGGTGGGCTTTTCGCCATGGCCCGGGAACCACAGTTGCTGGGGTTGGCTGATGGCTGCTGGATCCAGGGGGCTTGGGGCGGCTGGCGTGTGCTGCCAGAGGCCGCTGGCGACCTCCAGCTCCAAGAGGCCTGACGGGGTGGTGGGATTGCTGGCCGTGCAGACCAGGCGGCCTGCCTCGGCGGAGAGGCAGGCCAGGTCGGTGAAGGGTTGCCCAATGGGTTGCCAGTGGGGCGGGCCTTCTGTTGCCACCAAGCCCAGTTGCCACTGCCCTTGGCAGCAGGCGGCGGCGACCAGCTGCTGTCCATCCCAGGCCGTGGTGCGCATGCCATACACCCATTGGGGCATGGCGAATTCGGCGGCCATCTCCAGGAGCGGTTGGCCTTGGCCGGAGTTGGGGTCAAAGCGCTGCAGGTTCCACCAGCCGCTGGCATCGCAGGCCACCACCAAGGCCGGTTCCCCGGCCTTGGTGGTGATCCAGAGCGGCTGAAACACCGATTGGGCCTTGGCTGGGCTTGATCCAGCGATCGGCTTGGCCTGCTCCAGGACCCCTGATGGGCCAACGCGGGCCAGCCACAGCTGGCTGCGTTCCCAGGGCATGCACGGTTGCTGCCATTCCACCCAGGCCAACCAGTGGCCATCGGGGCTCAAGCTCGCGTAGCCGCAGAAGTCCACCGGTTCATGCAGGGCGATGGGTTCGCCCCCCGCCAGGGGTATGGCCACCAAGTGGTCGCGGCCTTGGGCTTCCATCACGCCCACCCAGCGCCGGCGGACAGGATCGATCAGGCCGTCGGCGAAGGCCCTGTCCCCAGGTTCCACCAGGCGCCTGGGCGGGGCACCTGGGGCGCCGGATGGGTCGATGGGCAGGTGGTACAGGCACCGGTCGCCGTCATGAACCAGCACCAGGTCGCCTCCTGCCACCGCAAAGACGCCTCCCCCGTATTCGTGGACGCGGCTCCTCAGGTTCCAGTCGCCTGGGGTGAGCTCGATGGGTTGGGGGTTGGGGTCGCAGCTCCGGGATGGCGTTGGCCTGACCAGCAAGGTGGTGCGGCCCTTTTCGTGGGGCCTCTGCTCCAGCCAAAACAGCCGGCGGCCTTCCAGTAACGGCTCTTTGACGGCGGGGGTGCGACCCACCACGCTGGCTGCGGCCAGGGGCGGATGGGGTTGGGACTGACGTGCTGCGGCGGTCAAGCGTTCTCCACGGCAGGCCGCCTTAGAGTGGGACCCATTCTTTTCGATACCAGCTTGGCGCGCAGCTTCGCCCAATTGGCTCGCAATGCGGAGCAATCCAGCCGGAGTGTTCAGGTGCCGAAGGTGGCGCTTGAGGTTCCCCCGATGGAGATCCATACCCTGGGCAATGAGGTGCTGCGCCAGTCCGCCAAGCGCATCAGCAAGGTGGATGAATCGGTGCGGGATTTGGCGCGCGACATGCTGCGCAGCATGTATACGGCCCATGGCATTGGCTTGGCGGCACCCCAAGTGGGCGTGCACAAGCAGCTCTTGGTGATTGATCTGGATCCCGAAAATGCCGCCACGCCACCGATGGTGTTGGTGAATCCTGAGATCAGTTCCTTCGGGGCTGGCATCGAGACCTACGAAGAAGGCTGCCTCAGCATCCCGGGGGTCTACCTCAATGTTGTGCGCCCATCGGTGGTTGAGGTCACCTATCGCTGCGAGATGGGTCGCCCCCAGCGGGTCAAGGCCGATGGGCTGCTGGCCCGGTGCATCCAGCACGAAATGGACCATCTCAATGGGGTGTTGTTTGTGGATCGGGTCACCGATGAGCTCAGCCTCCATGAGGGGCTCAAGGAGAAGGGCTTCAACCGGGCCGACGTTCAAACCATTCGCTGAGATTGCGCCATGCCCATGAAACCTCTCGCTGGCGTGATGCTTGGCTTGGCCTGCCTACTGGGGATTGCGGCGACGGGCTCCGTGTTCGAGCTCGCCTATGGCGATCCCGATTTGGGCCTGGCCACCACCCGGGTGATCTTGGCCTTGAGCTTGCCTGGCACCTTGGCTGCGCTGGTGCTGGCCATTCGCATCAACAAACCCATCTAGCTCGCCAATTCGATCCTTCCCCCCCTGGCCTGACCCGGTTGGGGTGCATACGATTGGAGTCTCCCTGGTTTGAGCCACGATGCGCCTGTCAGAACTACCGCGTGCCCTTGTCCGGGCCCTGCGGCCCGCTGTTCTCCTAACTGCCACTGGGTTGGTTGCGGTCTTGGGCGGTGGTTGTCTGGTGCAATCGGCCAGGGCAGGAGCCCTGTTCTCCGCGGCGGACGTGCCCCAGGAGCGCTTTGTGCTCGTGTCCGCCCCCATTGGTGATGGCGCCAGAGGGCAACTGAACATTTATGAGCAACTCAATAGCAAGCGCCCCTGCTTTGCCATGAGTGGTTCCAAGCCAGCCAAGGTGGATCCGATGTTGGCCACCTTCGATTTCACGGGAATCTGCAACCGCTTCATTGATGCCAATGGCTATTCCTTGCGGATCGGTGACAACGATTTGGCCACCAGCTACCGCCTTTCGGTGATCCGCAAGGACAACGACAACCTGCTGATGGCCTTGCCCACCAAAGCAGGCGCCGGTCCTGAGATGGTGGTGGCCCGCACCCAGGGTCCTGGCACGGGCTTTACCCAGTTGGTGTTTGAGCCCGGATGGGAGTTGAAGCGTCGGGCTTTTGGCCGTCGCCAACTCGGGCATGTGTACATCTACCGGGCGATCGCTCCGCCTGAGCCCATTGCGGCCATGGAGGCTTCTGCGCCCCCATCGGTGCCCTTGGCTTCCAAGCAGTAGGCCAGGGGGTCGGAGCGCATGGTTGCTACATTGGCAAGATCTGAGATCACACCAGCGCTTCATGACCCAGGTCACCGTCGGCGAAAACGAAGGCATTGAGTCGGCCCTGCGTCGTTTTAAGCGCCAGGTGTCCAAGGCCGGCATCTTTGCCGACCTCAAGCGTCTGCGCCATCACGAAACTCCCGTTGAGAAATACAAGCGCAAGGCCCAGCAGCGGCGTCGTCGCCGCTGATCTGCTCCCAGCTCAAGTCAGTTGGTCGAAGGAGCGAAAGGTGAGAGCCTCTGCAATGGCGCTTGGACCAATCGTGTCTGTTCCGTCCAGGTCGCTGATGGTTTGGGCAACCCGCAGAAGCCGATCGCCTGCTCGGGCAGAGAGTTGGCGCTGCTGAAGGGCCTGCTCCCACAGATCCAAGGTATCTGTTGGGAGGTTCAACCACTTCCGCAGACAGGCTGAGCTGAGCTCTCCATTGCTGCAACCCTTGGGGTTGCGGCCCACCATGCGTTGTCGGGCTTGGGCCACCCGTTTGGCTACGACGGCAGTCGTTTCGGGCTTTGTGGCACGGTCTGAGGGTCGAAAACTCGCCCCCAGGTCGTTGCTGCTTGGCCGCCGCATCACCACCTGGAGATCCAGGCGATCCAGCAGGGGTCCTGAAAGTTTGGCCCAATAGCGCCTGCGGGCCCCCTCGCCGCACTGGCAAGGGCGATTGGGGTCGCCATGCCAGCCGCAGGGGCAGGGATTGCAGGCCGCCACCAAGGTGATCTGGCAGGGGAACAGGGTGCGGCGCTTGGAGCGGTGAATCCAAACCGCACCCTCTTCCAGCGGTTGCCGCAACTGATCCAGCACGCTGCGGCGAAACTCCGCCAGTTCATCGAGAAACAGCACGCCGTGGTGGGCGAGCGAGAGCTCCCCGGGACAGGGGATGGCACCGCCACCAATCAGGGCAGCGGCCGAACAACTGTGGTGGGGGCTGCGAAAGGGGCGTTGCTGCACAAGCCCGCCTCCTTCCACCAGAAGCCCCAGGATCGAGTGGACCCTGGTGATCTCCAGGGCTTCTTTGGCATTCAGGGGTGAGAGAAGTCCGGCAAGCCGCTGGGCCAGCATGGTTTTGCCACTTCCGGGTGCCCCACACAGCAGCAGATGGTGCCCCCCTGCCGCGGCGATTTCGAGGGCCCGGCGCCCATGGGCTTGGCCGTGAACATCGCTCAGATCTGCTGGGTTGGCCGGCGCCGAGCTCAGGTTGACCGCGGTGCGCTTGGGGTTTGCAGGTTGGGGGCTCGCAGCCAGGGGGTTTGCAGGCAGTTCGGTGTGGACGAGCAACCTGCCGGCCTTGAGCATGGCTACGGCGCCACTGAGGTTTGGGGCTGGCCAGACCTCCAGTCCATCGACCAACCGGGCTTCCTTGGTGTTGGCGGTGGGGACCACCAGGGCGCGTGCGCCCTGGTGCAGGGCCTGGAGGGCGAGGGCGAGGACACCCCGCACCGGCCGCAGGCTGCCGTCGAGACCCAGTTCGCCGCAGCTCCACACCCCGCCGGTGGCTTCGGGGTTGAGTTGGCCACTGGCCACTAGTAGGGCCAGGGCGATGGGTAGGTCGAAGCCCGGACCCTCTTTGCGCAGGTCGGCTGGGGCCAGGTTCACGATCACCCGGGTGAGGGGCACCTTGAGGCCGCTATGGCGCAGGGCCGAACGCACCCGCTCGCGGGATTCCTGCACGGCTGCGTCGGCCAGGCCCACCATGTGGAGCCCTGGCAGTCCGGGGGCGAGATCCACCTCCACCGTCACCTCTTGGGCTTCCAGCCCTTGGAGGGAGGCAGTGCTGCATCGTGCCAACATCAGGCCAAAGGGGTCTCTAAAGCATTAGTGCCCTTCCCGTCCCAAGTCCTTTGCCCCCGGTGCCATGGCCAGCGAGGCCCCCAATGACACGATCTTTGGCCGCATCTTGCGTGGCGAGATCCCCTGTGACCAGGTGTATGCCGATGACCTGTGCCTTGCTTTTCGCGATGTTCAGCCCCAGGCGCCGGTGCATGTGTTGGTGATTCCCCGGGAGCCCATCTCCCAGCTGTCCGAGGCCCAAGCGGAGCACAAGCTCCTGCTGGGTCACCTGTTGCTGGTGGCCGCCAAGGTGGCCAAGCAGGAGGGTCTTGAAGACTTCCGCACCGTGATCAACAGCGGTGCCGAGGCTGGTCAAACGGTGTTCCACTTGCACGTACACGTAATGGGCGGGCGGCCCCTGGCGTGGCCCCCAGGTTGATAGCGAGAATGGTTGCAACAGAGCAACCCCATGAGTCCCCTATTGGCCTTCCGCAGCCAGCTCGGCAAGCTGCAGCGCCTGGCCCAGCCCTACTTTCTCCCCATTGAGGAGACCAACGCCTGGCAGTTCTTGTTGCTGTTGGGGGCTCTGTTGGCGGTGGTGGTGGGTGTCACCCTGCTGCTTTTGACGGTGGTGGTGGCTGCTACTGGAGCTTGGATCCCCGAACTTCAGAGCCGCTTCCTTCCCGGGGTTCCCCAGCAAGTCGCCGCCATTTGGAAAGGGCCTGGGGGGCTTGCGGTGATGGTGTTCTTTGGTTCTGGCACGGCCGTTTTTGCCGCGTTTCGGAGCAGCTTGCGGCACCGACGTTGGGTTCCCTGGCTGTTACTTGGAGCCATCGCCCTTTTGGTGTTGGTGATTAATGCGATCAACGTGGGGATTAGCTTTGTCGCCCGCAATGTCGATAACGCCCTTGTCGCCTATGACCAAACGGGTTTTTGGAAGGTGGTGGCGGTCTATGCCTTCTGCCTGATGTTGGCATTGCCCATTCGAGCTCTTCAGACCTATCTGATCCCCAAGTTGGGCCTGCTATGGCGCCAATGGCTGAGTGAGCGTCTGTTGGAGCGCTACATGTCGAATCGAGCTTACTACCTCATCAACCCCAATGATGAGACCGGCGGTGAAATTGATAACCCAGACCAGCGGATTACCCAGGACACCGCGAGCTTTACGGGTACAAGTCTGGAGGTGAGTGTGGGCATCATTGAAGCCCTCCTTACCTTTTTTAGCTTCATCATCATTCTGTGGACAATTAGCACAAATCTGGCTGGGATCCTGTTTGCCTATTCTGTTATTGGCACCGCACTCGTCGTCTTTATTAGTCGGCGTCTGGTGGTGCTCAACAATGCCCAGCTGAGGCTTGAGGCGGATTTCCGCTACGGCATGGTTCATGTTCGTGACAATGCCGAGTCGATTGCCTTTTATCGGGGTGAGCAGCAGGAATCGAAGGAGGTGGTGCGTCGCCTGGGCAACGCCATTGCCAACTACGACCGGCTCATCCTCTGGACGGCGGCGATCAATGTGGTCAAGCGCTCCTACGATTACTTCTCACGCTTCCTGCCCTGGCTGGTGATCGCGCCAATCTATTTCGCAAAAGATGCCGATTTTGGTGTATTTAGCCAGGCTGGAATCGCCTTCGCCCAGGTCTTTTCATCGTTGAGCTTCATTGTTGCCAACATCGAGCAGCTGGCAGCCTTCTCCGCATCGATTAGCCGTCTTGAAGGCTTCCAGGGAAAGGTGGATGAGATCAATGGCAAGGCTGCTGCCACAGCACTGTCGGATCAGGCAACGGCGGCAGCTGCGGGTCTGTCAGCGACTGAATCAATTCTGTTGCGCCACGCAGATTTGGTGCCGCCCCAAAGTGATCGCGTTCTGCTGCGCGACCTCAGCCTGGAGGTGAGCCAGCGCCAGCGGTTGCTGGTGGTGGGCCCATCGGGTTGCGGCAAAACCTCCTTCCTGCGGATGGTGAGTGGTCTTTGGCCCCCGGCTTCTGGCAGCGTGGCATGTCCGCCCGTTGGCGAGTTGCTGTTCATTCCGCAGAAGCCCTACATGATTTTGGGCAGCCTGCGGGAGCAGCTCTGTTACCCCATGCCCAGTGATCGCTTCAGTGATGACCAACTTCGCCATGTGCTGGAGCAGGTGCGGCTGGGGGAATTGGTGCAGCGCTATCCCGATCTGGAGATCAAGCAGGACTGGCCTCGGCTGCTCTCCCTTGGGGAGCAGCAGCGCCTTGCCTTTGCTCGGCTACTGCTGAATTCCCCCCGTTTCGTGGTTCTCGATGAAGCCACCAGTGCCCTCGATGTGGCCACGGAGCGCCACCTCTACGGACTCCTTGCCGAGCGGGAGATGGCCTTTGTGAGCGTGGGTCATCGGCCTACGCTCACTGCTTTCCACGACACGGTGCTGGAGCTTGACGGCAACGGCAGTTGGCAGCTGCTTCCTGCGGCCGGCTATGACGTGGGACGCCATGCCTGATCCCATGACAACGTCGCCCGAGCCCCAGCCCCAGGCTCTTCCGTCAACGAGTGCGGCAACCATGGCCACCACCAGCGCCACCACTGGCGATGTGCCGGCCTTCGGCTGGAGTGGTTATGCGGAGCGGGTGAATGGACGCTTCGCCATGGTGGGCTTTGTGGCGGTCTTGGCGATTGAGCTGATGGGCGGCGACACTTTTTTGCACTGGGCTGGCCTAGTTCCGTAGGCGAGCGGGGGCCTAGGGCAGGGCGATGAGATCGATTTGCCATAGCCCCCCTCGGCTGACCTGAACAGCGAGCTCCTTGCCATCGGCCCGCATGGTGACCTGGCTTGGAACCCCGGCCGGTTGCATGGGAATCGGCTGCAAACTCATCAGCGATCGGCGGTAAAGAACGAGCTCGGTGCGCCCTTCCAGTTGCCACACCAGGGCGAGCCTCTCGCCGCTGGCATCCACACCCACGCTGATCGGTTGGGCATCGCCCCGGTTGAGTCCCGGCACCGGGACTGGGGTGTTGCGAGCCACATCCAGCAGGAGTACCTGGTCGCGGCCGCCCCGTCCGGTGATCACAGCCAGCCAGCGCCCGGACAGGGAGGGAGCCCGAGTGGTTCCCGCCATGGCCAATTGGCGATTAAGGACCGCCATCGGCGTTGGCATGGGGCCCATGCAGCCGCTGAGGAGGCCTGCGCTGGCGGCGATAGCGACGGCTAGCCCCAGCTTGTGGCCGATGCGGTGGCTGATGCGATTCATGGGGCTGGGGGCTGTCATGGAGCGCTCGGCCCCCCCTGAACCGCCAGTCCCCCCGGGAGGTCAGGCTCGAGCTGGCCCGTGAGATCAAAGAGTTGCACCCTTGATTGACCGCCTTCTATCACTTCGATGGCGATGCGCTGGCCGTCAGGAGCCAGGCTGAGCCGTGCGGGCTTGCTGCCATTGGGCAGTGGCAGGCGCAGCAACGTGCCGGTGGCGCGGTCTTCCAGGATTGCCTCCCGTTCAGCCCCTTGCTGCACGAGGGCAGCGATGTACCGGCCGTTCCAGCTCAACGATGGCGAGCTGTGGGGCTCGTGGCCGCGCAGATGGCGCAACGCCACGGTTTGACCGCCTGGTTGGCCTTGAAGGACCACCATGACCTTGCCTCCCTGGTCCAGCACCGAGGCGAGAAACCGGCCATTTCCGCTGATGGCGGGGTCTTGACGGTCCTCGGCGCCAAGGGGGCTTAGGGGACCAACGCTTCGCCTGCCGAGCAGCCCGACACCTGAACAGCTGCTTAGGCATGCTGCCAAGCCAAGGGTGATGGCTAGTGCACTGGCCCAGCCAGGGGCTTGCAAGCGGTGGTTGGGATGGGGGCTCAGTGCTCAGCCTGCTCAGTCGTCAAAGCGGGAGCTGTTGTCCCGCGGCCGAGGTCCGCCGGTCTGCGGGCCAGGGCTTGGAGGCGTCATGGGGCTGAAGTCTGCGTCGCTGATGTTGCTGCGCGAACTCGGGCTGGGGGAATCCGGGTTCCTGGAATCACGAAGCACGGTGCCAGGTCGGTTGCCCCGGATTGGGGTGCCCTGGGGCATGCTCCCTGCCCCTCGGGGGGAAGCGGGATCTCCCATCGGCCTGGCGCTGGGCTCGCCTGCTGCCTTCGTGGCATTGCCAGGGCCAGGCGCTGCGCCAGGGCCGCGGCGGCTTGAACGGGGCAAGCCTTCGGGGCTGGCCATGGGCCTGCTGCCGCGGCGGGCCTCAGGGCCATCGTCACGGTCCCGGCGACGGGCACCAAAATCGTTGCCAGGCTTCGCGCTCCCCTGGCCACTGGCACTGAAGCGACTCCGATCGGCGGCGGTGCCCCAATCATCTTGGGCAACAGGTCGACGGCTTTCGGCGCGCTCCGGGATCGCCACCCGGGTGCTCCGCCTGGGCCGGTAAAGGTCTTCGCCTTCATCGTCACCATCCCGTGCTGGGATCCTGCGTTTGAAGGGCTCCGGCTCATCGAAGCGATCGCTCTCCCCTTCTTCCCAGTTCCGGCCCCCCATGCGGGGCCGGAAGGGACCTGCTGGAGCGGGTTCTTCGTCGTCGAAATAGGACGATCGGCGCGCCTGTTCGGTGGTGACGCCCCTCAGGCGAACACTTTCATAGGCGAAGAAAACGGCCGATCCAGCCAACAGAAACTGGCCGAACTGCAGGATCGGATCGAGGCGCCAACCCTGGAAAAACAAAATGCCACCACACAGGAGGCCAATGGCGGCGAAGAAGACGTCGTAATCCCTGGCCAGCGCAGGCTTAAAGCTGCGCATGAAATAGAGGAGTGCCCCGCCCACCGCGAGCACAATGCCCACGATGCTGGCCCAATTGAGGCTGGCATTAACCACGGTGTGTCACCCGTAGGAGGCTCCGCGTTCGAAGCACTGTTGATCAGCCCACTGTAGGGACCATCCCCGTCGACCGATCGGGGGCGCTGAGCAATCAGAGTCGACGATCCAGCTGGTCGTTTTGGCTGATCAGAACGAGGGCAATGGTGATGGGCACCACCACGATCACCGCGCCCCAACCGAGGCTGCTCAGGAAGTTGGCGAGGGAAGGGGTCATGGCACAGCCGGCTGTTGGGCGACAAGCGTTAGAGGATCCTAGGGAGTCAAGCCGACTTCCTACGCTGATGGCCTAGCTGCTTAGAGCTTTGTGACGGCGCTTTTAGGCTTGGCATGGTCCGGCATGGCCCAGCCCTCGTCCCTGTGGGCCTGGGGAAACCTGCTGCTGGGCCTGGTGCTGTCGGGGTGGACGCTGCTGTTCCTGTTTCGAATCGTGCTCACCTGGTACCCCCAGATTGATCTCACCAAGGGGGTGATGCGGTTGATCGGTGCCCCGACGGAGCCCCTGTTGGCCCTGACCCGGCGCCTGATTCAACCGATTGGCGGCGTGGATGTGACCCCAGTTGTCTGGGTTGGGTTGATCAGCCTGTTTCGGGAGCTGGTGGTGGGCCAGCAGGGCCTACTCACCCAATTGATCCTGCATCAGCAGATGGCGGCTTGAGGCCTTATTTGCCCGGGGGCAGCATTTCCTGCTCCACAAACTTTGTGTGAATGTCGCCTCTCTGAAACTCGGGGCGATCAAGCAGCTGCAGGTGGAATTCGATCGTGGTGGGGATGCCGGTCACGGCGCATTCGGAGAGGGCCCGGCGCAGCCGTTTGAGGGCGTGGTCGCGGTCGGTCCCCCACACGATCACCTTGCCGATGAGGGAGTCGTAGAAGGGTGGGATTTCGTAACCGGTGTAGACGTGGCTGTCGACCCGCACGCCCGGACCGCCCGGGGGCAGCCAGCCGGTGATCTTGCCCGGGGAGGGGCGGAAGTTTTGACGGGAATCCTCGGCGTTGATCCGGCACTCAATGGCATGGCCGGTGAGTTTGATCTCCTCTTGTTTGACGGAGATGGGTTCGCCCCCGGCGATGCGCAGCTGCTCGGCGATCAGGTCGATCCCTGTCACCATCTCGGTCACGGGATGTTCCACCTGGATACGGGTGTTCATTTCCATGAAATAGAAGCTGCCGCTTCGATCCACCAGGAATTCCACGGTGCCCGCACCCTCGTAGCCAATGGTGCGGGCCGCAGCTACGGCGGCATCCCCCATCTGGCGCCTTAAATCAGCGTTGATGGCCACGCTGGGGGCCTCTTCCAGCAACTTTTGGTGGCGGCGCTGAATCGAACAGTCGCGCTCACCCAGGTGCACCACATTCCCGTGGCGATCGGCCAGCACCTGCACTTCCACGTGCCGGGGCCGATCGATGAATTTCTCCATGTAGAGGCCTGGGTTGCCAAAGGCGGCCTCGGCTTCGCCTTGGGCGGCCTTGAACAGGTTGTCGAGCTGGTCGGCCGAGGGCACCAGCCGCATGCCACGACCACCACCACCGGCGGTGGCTTTGATCATCACCGGATATCCCATGCCCTCGGCCAGGGCTGCGGCTTCCCTGGGGTTTGCGAGCAGTCCTTTGCTCCCTGGGATGGTGGGAACACCCACCCTCTGCATGGTGGCCTTGGCCGTTGATTTGTCGCCCATGGAGCGGATCGCTTCTGGCGATGGCCCCACAAAGGTGATGCCGTGGTCGGCGCAGATTTCGGCGAAGCGAGCGTTTTCGGCCAGGAAGCCGTAGCCGGGGTGAATGGCATCGGCGCCGCGGGATGTGGCGGCGGCCAGGATGTTGGGGATATGGAGGTAGCTCTTGCTGCTGGGGGCTTCCCCCACGCAGACGGCTTCATCGGCCAGCTGCACATGCAGCGCGTTCTTGTCGACCGTGCTGTAAACGGCCACGGTGGGGATGCCCAGCTCCCTGCAGGTGCGAAGGATCCGGAGGGCGATCTCGCCCCGGTTGGCGATCAGCAATTTGCCGATGGACATGCGCCGCGACTCAGCTGGTACAGGCCGTGGCGGACTGTATCAGTGCTCACCGGGCTGAAGCCGATAGGTATATTGCTGAGCCGGGGAGTCCCAAGGGGCTAACCGCGCCACCCGGAGGGGCTTTAGGGCCCAGCCGAATCACAAGCGGATGTGGTGGAATTGGTAGACACGCACGTTTGAGGGGCGTGTGGCTTCGGCCTTGCGAGTTCAAGTCTCGCCATCCGCATTTTTTCTTTTCCACAACTTGAGTCCTCGCCAGTCCTCCGCCAGCTCTGGTTCTGGAGCGGGTGATGCCTCGGTGGGGATCGTTTTGGTCAGCAATGGCCCCGGCGAACTCTCGACTTGGGTTAGGCCCCTGGCCCAGCGCCTGCATCGTTCGATGTCGCTGCGCCCCCAGCACCCTGGGGCCCTCTGCAGTCTCCGTCTGGTGTTGGTGCCCTGCCCCAACGGCACAGGCTCGGAAGATCGGGCGGCTGGCCGCTGGAACCTGTTTGAGCGGATCAGCCCAGCCCGCCAGTTTTGGTCGCTGTTGCTCTGGCCCCAGCGGTTTGGCCCCTGGCCCAAGCAGGGGGTGGTGGTGTTCTTGGGGGGCGATCAGTTTTGGACGGTGTTGCTCTCGGCGCGGTTGGGCTACCGCCACCTGACCTATGCCGAGTGGGTCGTTCGCTGGCCCCAATGGAACGACCGCATTGCCCTGATGGGGAAGGTTGCGGCGGCACGCCTGGCGCCGCGCTGGTTGCCACGGGCAGCCGTGGTGGGCGATCTCATGGCCGACCTTTCAGAAGCGGCCCGGGGGGAAGCCCCCTTGCCCCCGGGCGAGTGGATCGCCCTGTTCCCGGGCTCGAAACGGGCGAAATTGAGGGTGGGCATGCCGTTTTTGTTGGAGACAGCGGATCGCCTCGCGGCCCTGCGCCCGGGCTGCCGGTTTCTGCTGCCGTTGGCCCCGACGGCCACGGTGGCGGATCTGCTCCACTACGCCGGCCCCGGCAATCCAATCGCAGGCTGCTACGGCTCGGGAGTCCCCCAGCTGGTCGGTGATGACTTGGTAACGCCTGCGGGCACCCGCATTGCCGTGTTGCTGGAGAACCCGGTGCATGGCGCCCTCAGCCAATGCCAATTGGCGCTCACCACCGTTGGGGCGAACACGGCGGAACTGGCGGCCCTCGGCCTACCGATGTTGGTGCTCGTGCCCACCCAGCATCTGCATGTGATGCAGGCCTGGGATGGCCTGGCCGGTTTGCTGGGGCGCCTGCCGATGCTGCGCTGGTTCTTTGGGGTTGCCCTAACCGCCTGGCGCTTGCGCCATCGGGGCTTTCTCTCCTCGCCCAACATCGCCGCCGGCCGCCTGGTGGTGCCCGAGCGGGTTGGTCCGATTACCCCGGAGCAGATTGCCCAGGAGGCCGCGGATTGGCTCGCCAGCCCAGGGCGGTTGGCCGGGCTCCGGGATGACCTGCGCAGCTTCAGGGGCCAGCCGGGGGCGGTGGCGAGCCTGGCATCGATGGTGGAGGAGCTCCTGCCGGCTGGCTTCGATGCCTAGGCTTGGATCACTTGGTTTCGTTGGGGTTGCAGCCTTCCATGTCTGATCCTTCCCAGAATTCCGCAGCAGAAAACTCCGCAGCAGAAAGCGCCCCAGCATCGGCCTGTGGGGTGGAGAGCGGCCTTGGCCGGGGCGTGGCTGAGGAGGTGTGGCGCGATCGACTCACCCCAGATCAGTTCCGTATTGCCCGCCAGGGGGGCACGGAGCGCGCCTTCACTGGGGCCTATTGGAACAACAAAGACACCGGGACGTACCACTGCGTGTGCTGTGGGGAAGAGCTGTTCAGTTCGGCCACCAAATTCGAGTCGGGCACCGGTTGGCCCAGCTTTTGGGATGGGGTGAGTAGCGGGGCAATCACCACCCTCACCGATAGCACCCACGGCATGGTGCGCACAGAAATTCGTTGCACCAATTGCGATGCCCACTTGGGACACGTGTTTAACGATGGCCCTGCTCCCACCGGCCAGCGCTACTGCGTGAACTCCGCCTCCCTGGCCTTCAAGAAGGCTTGAGCTCCCTCAAAAAGGGTTAGGGCCACAGCCAAACCCGGGGCCTTCGTGGCTTGGGATCACCAGGGATCGCCCAGGTCTTCCGCTTCCACATCGATGGGTTCCCGCTTGGGTTCGCGGCTGGTCTCTCTCCGGGGCTCTGGCTGGGGTTCAGGGGCGCGGCGGGGTTCAGGGGCGCGGCGCGGTGCGCTCTGCTGGCGCTGTTCCGGATAGCGCTCTTCTGGGTACTGGTTTTCGGGGTACCTGTCTTCTGGAAACCTGTCTTCTGGAAACCGGTTTTCGGGAGAGCGATCTGCTGGATATCTGTCTTGGGGAGAGCGATCTTGGGGAGAGCGTTGGTCCTGGTAGGACTCGTTTTGATAACGCCCTTCTGGGTAACGATCGTCCTGATACCGGCCTTGCTGATCACGGTCTTCCTGAAAGCGGTCTTCCTGAAAGCGGCCTTCTGGGTAGCGACCTTCCCGGGAACGGGTTTCGGGTTCGTCGTCCAGGTAGCGGCGTTGGCGCAGGGGTTCCTGTTGGCGGCGCTCCTCCAGCTCCACGTACTCCAGCTCTTCTTGGGGTTCAAAGGCCCTGCTGGTGGCGGGTTGGATGCGGCGCTGCTCTTGCACGCTGGCCTGACCGGCGGCCAATTGGTTTTCCACGGGCACCATGCCGGTGCGAAAACGCTCCCGTTCCTCCTGCTCCCAGCTCGGGCCACCGATGCCAAGCTTCTCCAGCAGACCGGTGCCGAGTTGCTTGAGCTTCTCCTCAGCACCTTCGTAAACAATGATTCGATCGGGCCCACTGCTCACGATTTCTTCAACGGTGAGTTCCCAGGTGCTCAGCACCCCTTCCCCAAGGAGCGGCACCCCCACGGCCCCGATCACCAGGGTGGCGAGCTCACCGGTTTCGATGTCGAAGCTGAACCCCAAGACCCGACCCAGTTGCTCTCCCGCCTCGGTGATCACCTGGCAATTGATCACCTTGGTGTAACGCTCGGGATTGAACCCTTCGCTTAAGGAATCGGCCGAATCCACCAGGATTACATCGCCCACTTGGCGAATGCGATCCAGGGGCATCCAGCGGGGCAGGCCAGGCAGGAAGCGGGTGAGGGGGTTGTCGCGTAGCCCGAGGGCCACCACTTCCCTGCGGTCGATATCGACCACCACTTCCCCCACCACGCCCAGGCGGCGCCCTGAGTCACGGGTAATGACCTGGGTGCCCATGAGCTCGGAGCGCAGCCAAAGGCGGTCGCGGGGAGCAGCGTTGGCCGCTCCAGGATCAGCAGAGGGAGGAATGGAGGAGGTCAAAGAACGGGTTCAGCCTTGGCCCTGTCGAACCATTGTGGCTTAACCCCCGGGTTCAACCAGCTGGCGGTAATCCCACCACTTGGGTATGGGCTCCGCGGGCTTGAGTCACCCCGATCGTGCGGGTGGCCGCGGCGATCATGGGTCGCCGGTGGCTGACCACCATGAACTGGGCCTGGTCGGCCTGGCTGGCAATCAGGGCCGCTAGCCGCTCCACATTCACCCCGTCCAGGAAGCTGTCCACTTCATCGAGGGCATAGAAGGGCGAGGGGCGGAAGCGCTGCAGGGCGAAGAGGAAGCTCAAGGCCGTGAGCGACTTTTCGCCGCCGCTCATCGCATTCAGCCGCCGCACGGCCTTGCCCTTGGGATGGGCCACCAGGGTCAGCCCCCCTTCCAAGGGCGCTTCCGGATTTTCCAATTGCAGATGGCCTTCGCCATCGGAGAGGCCGGCAAAGATCTGCCGGAAGTGGCCGTCCACTGCGGTGAATGCCTCCATGAAGGCTTCCTGGCGGAGGGTGGCCACGGTTTCGATCCGCAGCAGTAGCTCTTCCCGCTCCTTGCTCAGCACGTCGAGGCGCTTCTCGAGGTCGGCGAGGCGCGTTTCTAGTTGCTCGAGTTCTTCAAGAGCCAGCATGTTGACGGGCTCGAGGGCCTCCATGCGGGCCTGCAGGCTGCGCAGTTCGTTTTGTAGGGCTTCGAGGCCGTTCTCGCGCACGTCGTCTGGGACCTCGGGCAAGGGGTCGGGCAGTTCACGCTCGAGTTGTTCCAGGCGCCGTTGGTCGCCCCGCTGTTGCTCGGCGATGGCCTGGAGCTCTTCTCCGAGCCGCTGCCACTCCCATTGCTGCTGCTCCAGGGCCTGGCGCTGGGCCCCCAGCTGGGCTTCGGCGGCATCCCGGGCGCGGCGGCGCTCGCCAAAGCGGGTTTGCAGATCGCTTTGCTGGCTTTCCAGGGCGGTGCGGCGCTGCTGGTCGGCTTGATGCCGCTCTTTCCAGGCTGTGCGCTCGGCCATCAGGCCATTCACCGCCGCCACCAGCCGCTGTTCGTCGGCGGCGAGGGCTTCGAGTTGGTTGCTGAGGCGTTCGGCGGCGAGGGCCCGTTCGCGCCGGGCCGCCAGCAGGTCATCCCGTTGGTGGCGGGCCAGGGCCAGGGCCAGGTCGGCGGCTTCCAGCTCGGCTTGCAGGCCTTGCCAGCGGGCGGAATCCCCGGAGGCCTGGGCTGCGGCCTCGGCGGCCTCGAGGCTGGTGAGCTGGATCTGGAGCGGCTGCACGGATTCTTCGAGCTCCTTTTGGCGCTGCAGATCGGCCTTGAGGGCCTCCTGCAGCTGCACCAGACGACTCGAGAGATGTTCCTGTCGTTGCAATTGGGGCGCGAGGGCCCGCTGGGCGGCACTGCGCTCGGCCTCCAGGGCGGCCTGGCGCTGCTGGCGTTCCAGCAGTTGGGGGCGGATCGCTTCGAGGCGCTGGCCCAGGTCCGATTCCTTGCGGCGGCAGGCCAGGAGGCTTTCGCCAAGTTCGAGCAGCCGGCGGCGTAGCGGTTCGGCCTCATCCCCATCTTGGCTGCTGCCAAAGCTGAGCTGGCCGCCCCGCTGTTGGAGGCTGCCGCCCGTCATGGCCCCGCTCTTCTCGAGCAGTTCGCCATCGAGGGTCACGGCCCGGCAACGGCCCAGTTCCTGGCGGGCATTGGCCAGGTTGTCGAAGACCAGGGTGTCGCCGAAGACGTAGCGGAAGACTTCGGCATACACCGGTTCATGGCGCACGAGAGCCACCGCCTTCCCCACCAGGCCGCCACCACCGGTAGTACCTCTGCCAGGAGGACTGCTGCCAGGGCCCGTGCCCCGCTGCAGGGCAGCTCCCCCACTGGAGTTACTGGCACTGGTGGAGCCACCGCGAATTTTGTTGAGCGGCAGGAAGGTGAGCCGGCCCGCTCTCCGGCTTTTGAGCAGCTCGATGGCCTTGGCGGCGATGCGGTCGTCGTCGACCACCACCTGGGCCAGGCGGCCGCCGGCTGCAACTTCCAAGGCCATGCGCACGTTTTCATCCACATCCCCCAGCTGGGCCACCGCCCCATGGATGCCTTCCAGGCCCGCCTCGAGCAGCACCCTGAGGGCACCGGTGCCCCTACTTTCAGACAGGGTTTCGCGCCGGCTATCGAGCCGGGCAATGTCGCGCTCGAGGCTAGTTTGCTCCTGCTCCAGCCGGCTGCGGGTGCGCTGTTGCAAGGCCAGGGCTTCTGCTAGCTGCTGCACCTGCTGCTCGGTGCTGTGAACGGTCTCGAGGAGCTGTTGCCATTCGCCATCGGCGGCCTGCAGGCTGGCTTGGGTGCTGCGGTTGGATTCGCCCTCCTCCTGGGCTTCTGTGTCCACCTCCCCCAGCCGCTCCTGGTTTTGGCGCAGGCGCTCGCCGAGCTGCTGGCGCTCGGCTTCGAGGGGCCCGATTTGTTCGCTGAGCTTCTGGCGGGCTTGGCTGCGCTGTTTTTGTTCCTCCAGCCAGCTGCCCGAGCGGCCAGCCACTTCCCCCAGGCGGCGGCGGGAGAGCTCTACGGCAGCTTCGGCGTTGCGACAGGCGGCTTCAGCGTCATCGAACTGGCGCTGGTCGGAGGTGGCATCGAGTTGCTGTTGCTGTTGGCGCAGGTCCCCCTTGCATGTGGCCAGCTCCCGCCGCTGGCGTTGCAGGGCCTCGGCCTCGAGCTGGTGCTTGTTCGCCTGCCGGGCCAGTTCGCGGCCGCTGGCTTCCAGGCCAGCCAATTCGGCCTGCACGGCAATCAGCTGATCTTCCCCGAGGGCTTTGACCTCTTGTTGCAGCTGCTCAAGCTGGGTGGCCGCCACGGCCAGCTCGGCCTCGGCCTTGCTGATCGCTTCCTGATCGGTGAGCTGCTGTTTGGTGAGGGCCTGCTGGCGACTGGCTAGCTCTTGGGCCTGGTGCTCGGCGGTTTCAAAGGCCAGCACCTGCTCCTGCAGGCGCCCGGCTTGGAAGCGGTTGCGGAGGTCCTGGTAGGTGCGGGCTTTGGCGCAGTCGCGCTCGAGCTTATGCCGATTGGCCAGCAATTCCTGTTGCACGATGCTGCAACGCTCCTGGCGTTCTTGCACCTCATCAAGCTTGCCGCGGCTCTGTTCGATGCGGCTGTCGAACAGGGCCACGCCTGCGAGCTCGTCGATGATGCCGCGCCGGTCGCGGGCGCCCATCGAGACGATGCGGGTGACATCGCCCTGCATCACCACGTTGCTGCCTTCGGGATCCACCCGCAGGCGCCGCAGCTGGGTTTGCAATTGCTGCAGGTTGCAGGGCACGCCGTCGGCGCTAAAGCTGCTGCTGTAGGTGCCGCCTGGGGCGACGCGCAGGCGGCGGCTGACGCTCCAGGAGGTTTGCCCGGTTTGGATCCATGGACCCCCCTCGGGGGCCTCGAGGCCGGCTTCGGCCCCATCGGGCTGCCAATCGCTGAGGTCAAAGCGCACGGTGACTACCGTTTCAGCCGCCTTGCCCTGGCGAAGCATGGAGCTGTTGATCAGGTCGGGCAGCCGATCAGCCCGCATGCCCCGGCTCGTGGCCAGGCCCAGGCAAAATAAAATCCCATCGAGGATGTTGCTTTTGCCAGAGCCGTTTGGCCCCGTAACCACAGTGAAACCTTCCTCAAGCGGGATCGTGATCGATCCGCCAAAGGACTTGAAAAGGGTGAGCTCGACCTGATTGATATGAACCAACAGGCCCGTGCGCCGAGCAGCAGAAATGTAGCTGAGCCTTCCCCAATCTCAACCCCCTCCCTAGCTTGGGGTGATTAGAGCTCCCTTGCGGCCGCAGCCATGACCCCTGAAAGCCCTGTGCGGGAGGCCCCGCAGCACCCTGGCCTCGACAGTTTTCGCGAACGCTTCGAGACCCTGATCCCCACAATTCAGCGGGAGTGGCCTGACGTGGCCCGCCACACCCTGGAGGCAACCCGCGGCAGCTTCGATGAGGTGGCCGAGGTGATTGCCAGCCAGACGGGACGCACCGCCGAGGTGGTGAAAGATCAGTTGCTAGATCTGCTGCAGGTGGCCGGCGAGCAAACCAGCCGCCTGGCTAGCACCCTGGAGCCCCTCGAGAAGCAGTTGGAGAGCCTCCTTGATGAACTCAATGCCACCCTGAGGCCCAGGATTGAGAAGCCGGTGCGCGAGAAGCCGCTGATGGCGATTGGCATTGCCGCAGGGGTGGGTGTGTTGCTGGGTCTGCTCTTGGCTTCAGGTCGCCGTTCGTCATGAGTGAGGTGAGCGATAACGGCCACCCCAGCGCCCAGGGGCGCTCGCGCTCGGGCACGGCTCGCGCGGCGGCTGGCCGGATGGGCGCGCTGGTGACCTCCGTGATGGACCTGCATGTGCGGATTGCCCTGCAGGAGGTGGATCGGGAAAAGCGGCGCCTGATCAGTGGAGCCCTGCTGCTCAGTGGCGGCTTGGTGCTGCTACTGCTCGCGTTGATTGGCGCAGAGTTAGCGCTGTTGCTCTGGTTGCGTGACTCCCTCGCGTGGAGCTGGATCAATGGAGCCCTGGCCCTGGCGAGCCTGAATCTGGTACTAGCCGGGATCTTTTTGCGCCTGGGAGGCCGCCTCACCCAGGGGCCCTACCTGCCAGAAACCACGGCCGGCATTACCAAAACCACCAAGGCCCTGTTGGGGCGCTAACGAATCTCGTAGTGCAGCCAGCGGCAGTCGATGCCGCCATTGCTTACGGGAATCCGGCGGGTGGCTTTCATCTTGAGGGCGCCGGTGAGTTCGGGGTTGCCGCTCAGTAGCCACAGGCTCCAGCCGCTGCAGCGCTCCTTCACCATCCGGCCCAAATCTGTATAGAGGGGCTCGAGGGCGTCGCGGTCGCCGATCCGTTCGCCATAGGGGGGATTGCAAACCAGAATGCCGGCTTGGTTGGGTGGTTGGAAGTCGCGGCAGTCGCCCAGGCGCAGATCCAGCCAGGCGGCCACGCCGGCAGCATCGGCATTGGCCTGGGCTTGATCGAGCACGCCGGGGTCCTGCTCCATCCCAATCACCGCTGCCAGGGCTTGGCCGCCCCCACAGGTTTCGCGGGCCAGGCTCAGGGCTTGCTGACGTTCTTGGGCCCAAAGGGCGGCGTCGAAATCTGGCCAGCGCTCGAAGGCAAAGGAGCGCTCCAGACCAGGGGCCCGGCCCAGGGCGCTGCAGGCCGCCTCGATCAGCAGGCTGCCCGAGCCGCAGAGGGGATCGGCCAGGGGCACGCTGCCATCCCAGCCGGTGAGTGCGACCAATCCGGCGGCGAGATTTTCCTTTAGGGGGGCCAGGCCCATGGCGGCCCGGTAGCCCCGGCGGTGCAAGCTGCCGCCACTGCCATCCAGGCTCAAGGTGGCCTCAGGCTGGCCTTGGCGGGCGTTGCCGTAGCCCCCAGGGCGGGAGTTGCCCCCCTCCCGTGCGTGGCCCAGGTGCAGGTGGATGGCCAGGTCGGGGTCGTCGAGATTCACCGAGGAGCGGGCGCCCCAGTGCTGGCGCTGTAGGTCGACGATGGCGTTTTTGACCTGCAGGGCGCTGTAGTGGCTGTGGTTGAGGCCCGGGGCGCTGCCGCTGGCATCCACCCGGAAGCTGGCCTCAGGGGGCAGCCAGTGCAGCCAATCAACGGCTGCTTGCACTCCGTCGTAGAGGTCGTCTTTGCCGTAGCAGGGGAAGTGGGTGAGTTCGCGCAGCAAACGAAAGGGCAGGCGGGCCTGGAGATGCAGGCGGTAGAAGCCGGCGAGATCCGTTTGGAAGCGCACGGCCCGGCGTAGGGGCACCACGGCGAGGGCACCCAAGGCCGTGAGCTCTGCCGCGGCAGGGGCTTCCAGACCCGGTGGCACCACCGCCAGTCCAGAAATGGGTTCGGTCATACCTCCTGCCCCTGGTCCATCGTGAAGCGCTCAAGTGCTGCCACAATGGCAAGGTCCGGTTTCGGCCGGACTAGGTGGCTCACACCAGTGCTTCGGACAGCGGTTCGATTCCGCTCAGCTCCATTCCCCCACTCCCGCTGGCCTGAGGTTGGCTCGAGATCCTGGGGCTGCAATGGTTTCGACGGGGTATAAGGAGGGTGACTGAAGCCTGCTCGGTAAGAGCAAACACGTAACAGCGAACAACATCGTTCGTTTCTCCCGTCAGACCGCCCCTGTGGCTGCCTGACCCTAGTTAGGGAGATGGGGTGAGGTCAGCCTTATCACCCAAATGACCCATGGGGCCTGGAAGGGCCCTTTTTAGTGGCTGGAGACTGGTTTTTCGGTGACAGGATCCTTGGCCGTGTGCCAAACTTTGTGCAAGTTTTGTGCAAGACCACTTGAAGCCGCTCTGATGGCTGTCTGGTCGTGAAGCGGTCTTCGCCGTGGCCGATGGACCCCCAACGGCCTCACGCCTTGCTGTGTTGGTCTTGCAGCTGATTTATGGCGCGGGTAGCTGGTTGACCCGTGGCCACGATGCCATTGAGTTTTCACGATGCTTTGCGAACCGATTGACCCAGCCTGAGTGCCTAGTCAGGATTGGCTCCCGGATGGGTCGTCTTAGATCTTGTGACAACTCTTCAGGAAGCTTTTGCGGATAAGCGCGTCTGGGCAGGTCTATTGAGCCGATACCCAGAGCTTCGTTTCGATCCGCAACCAACCATCGACGCGATGGTCGTTGGGTTCCTGCGGCAGCACGATGTTTTCGTGGCACCCGTTGGTTCAAATATCAACGCATCACCCGTCATGAGCGGTGTAATGGGCGGCCTGGGTGGACCGATGGCTGTTGGTATGAACCAAGCTCTTACAGCCCAAGTTAAAGGTGCAGCTCTTCAGGAATGGACTAGCTGGAAGCAATGGACACTAAGCCATTCTGACTGGCCTGAATTTAAAGCCAAATTCGATAGTGAATATCAATCATCTATTGATCGCGTAAATCTTCGATTGAGTGAACCCGATATTCAGGATTGCATCATCACTTTGAAGCAGGAAGCCTTAAGAAACGACAGGATTATGACTGTCGGACTACCAGTAGGGATCCTTCTTGCAGGGATTTTCCTTGCGGTAATAGGAGCTATGCAACAGAATTCGACAACAGTACAGCCGAATACAGAAAAACAGACGCCGGTTGTTTCTGCAGTAGCTGAGCGATGCAGACAGCAAGCTCAAAAGGCAGGTGAAGAAGGTGGCAATCAATATTTTGCGGGTACTCGCGTTGATACTGATCAATGGGCAAAACTAATTTTTCAGAGACCCGATGGCAGCCAATGGGAGACGGATTATGCCTGTGAGTAACAAACTAAATGGGTACCCCTATGAACCCAGAGCAGCTTCAGAGCCTTGCTGTGTTGTCTTTGGCGATGGCGTTAGTCTTGGAGGGGCTCAGTGCCTCAATTTTTTGTACCAAACCTTGGGCTGCATTATGCAGCAACTTGGCTTACAGCTCTTTCGCATGAAGGAGCTTGCCTGCGACTTTCCCAGTTTTTGGCGTACATATAGCCTCGCTCATCATACTTGAAAATTACAAAACCTAACAAACAGAGGTCGCTGCCGCATTCATGAACTACAGAGGTAACCAATGATTGCTGATCCCATGTCGAGAAAGCTGGGCCCGTCCATTCTCGCCATGCTGGCTTTAACTGGATGTGGCTTGAATTATGATTTGGAAGTAAGACAGTGTAACGAGGGATCAAGGAAAGCGTGTGAAGTCATTGCAAGAACGAAAAACGCTGCCGAAAGAGTCACTACCTCTTCAGGTAAGAAATTGCTGCAAGAAGAAATAATTGCTATAAAGGCTAAAGAAGAAAAGCTAGCAAAGGAGAAAGCTGAGGCGGCAAGAATTGCAGCGGAAAAGGCGACATGGGGTGACTGGATATATTCAATCGAAGATGATGAGGCCTCCGGCAAGAAAGGAAAATCAGCAACACTTTTAAGCGAGAATACCTTGAGCTTCAGCTTTCCCTACGGAGGAGAGCAGCATGGCAGCCTGACGATTCGGCAGCACCCTAGATACGGTTTCAATGCGATAGTTTCAATTCAGGAAGGGCAAATACTTTGCAGTGAATATTCAAATCCGCACATCTTGGTTAGGTTCGATGGAGGTACCGTCCAGAGGTTTCGGTGCTCAGAGTCGGCCGATCATGACTCGACTTACACATTTATAAATAACGCAGAGGGCTTTGAAAGTCAGATGAGAAGAGCCAAGATGGTTTACATAACCCTTACTTTTTATCAGGAGGGTTCTCAAACTTTGAAATTTAAGGTTAAAGGCTTTGACCCTTCTAAGGTGTAATCGTTGTTGCCCGATCTGATTCCCTGAGCAGCAACTTGCTGAGTCATGGCAAATATTATCGATTAAGTGCGATGAGCCTCGACATGCTCCACTTGCTTCAGTGCGCAGCTTTGTGCTGCATTTAACTCGGCAGTCGAGGAGGGTATTTCGTTCGTTGTTTCTATTTTGAAGCGGCAGCAATTTCGTGTACAGTGTATGCAATTTTAATTGCCCAATGCCATCCTTTAGAAATCCGCAAAATAATCACGTTGTCCGACCGGATAATGCATCTATAGTTATTGGTGCTTTTCTGCTTGGTCCTATTTTCTTTTTCTGCATAGGTGAGGTTGGTCACGCACTTGGCAACCTTTTACTAGGCCTACTCCTTTGGACAATACTTCTTGGTTGGATTGTTTGGATTGGGTACGCTTTTGCTGCGCCTGGCATTGTGAGGAATAAGTGGTTGGTCAAGGGGTATATCGAAGAGTGATTGTCATCAGTACGCGACTTAAAGCAATTGGCGGTAACTTTCTAGCCCTTTCGCTGCTGTCATTCTTAACTGTCCCGGCTTATGCACAATGGGGTGGTGGGGATGGGGCACAGGCTGGAGCAACTGCCTATTGCGCCGCAAGAGCCGCTGGCAGGGACGATCGGCAGGCTACGCGTGCAGCTTCAAATGCTCTGGTCAACGGTATGACTGGGAGCTTCAGCTCAAACATTGCCACGATTATTACTGGTGGCAGTGCGATGAATGATTCTCTTAAATACTTGATTCAGAGGCAATGCCCGGAGCTCTTGACCGGCGGTTCGACTAATTCGGTTCCAGTTCAAGCAAGGCCAACTGATCCTGCTGCTCTTGAAAGCTGGTGTAATAAAAATCCTTGGGAGAAAGAATGTGGCGGACAGAATCCTGATAAAGCAACTTGCTATGGATGCGTAGAGCAAGCGAAGCCGGTTGCTCCCGTCAACAGTAACGCAGCTAAATCTGCAGCAATTCCAGTGAGCCAGAAGAAGACTGAGACTGCTGCTCATAACGTCTGCTTGAAGGCTGCCGACTACGCAGGCTGCATGAAATATCAGCTCGCAAAGTAAAGGAATCATTTGGTTTGCATACTGCCGACTTGCTGCTTCTTTCGACTATCTAAATGAACAAAGCTGTACGTATTGCCTTAACTGCCACAATCGCCACTGCTGTTGTCCAGCTGCCTGGTCCTGTGATGGCCCAATCAGGTTGGATTGATATCACACAAGAAGTAGAAAAAATAATAGGCAGAAAACTGTCTGCAACTACTTACTTCCTAAAGTCTAATTCTGTTAGAAATGTAAAAAGTGTCAACCTGAGAGGGGTGAATTACCGCGAGGCAATTTTCGCGTTTGCCTGGTCCGGCACCACAAGTAGGCAGACTTACTCATTTAACTGCTCGGAATACAGCTATAAGATGAATTCCCAGGCGCCAGGATATTGGTTCAACTTAGAGTGGATTACCCCTGGGTATGATAAAACCAGTTTTTCATGGTTTGCGTTTAAGTATTTATGCGGCGACAAGCCGGACCCATGGGGCTTAGTTTCTGAAAGTGTAGACGGTGAAAAGCTTTATTTAAATCAAAAAGCGGCATATAGACTTGGCCTCGCAAAGCATGGCAGTGTTTATACCTTCGTTGGAGCCTTTATTCAGTCCAAAAGAGGTGTCGTGAATGAGGAGAAGTCTCAAGGGTTAATTCAATGGCCGGGGTTGCCTAAATTCCAAGATGTGGGTGCCATTGATGGTGGTACTGATGTGCGTCGCGTGTATGTAGCTTGTAAGACCAAGAGCATAGGTATTTACTCTCTGACAGATGCTGCGGGTGACGAAGGGATTTTGCTTGAAGAAGCAAACCCCGGAAGCGTTGCTTCAGGAATTCTAGAAGCAGTCTGTCGATGAGTCATAACAGTTTTGAAGCTATGCCAGCACCACGTGTAATGTATGTTGTAGGCATCACGGCTGTCGCACAGTGATGCTATATGCAGCGACTGTTCGATCTTGTCTGCGCATGTAATTTGTTGGAATAGTCAGTTAAGACTTGTAAGGCTCTATTGCAGTTGCCCAGGGTGATGGGATGATGAATTTGAGGGCACAGTGTCAATGGCACCAAGTAAAAAGCGATTAGACAAGCTTCAGGTTTTAGCTCTGGTTAGGCAGCTAATTTCTGGAGGCCAAATTGACGAGGAAAAACTGCTGTCTTTTGCTCTAGCAATAAATGGAGGACCGTTCCAGGAAGCGAAGGTCGCCAAAGCTAAATCGCTCACGATGGCAGAGGCAAAGAAGGAAGTTTTGTCTAAGTTCGCTTGTAAGACGGTGGCTGATTTGCGTAAGAATAAAACCTTTAAAATGTCTATGACGGGCGAAGAAATCTCACTAAAATCTAAAGAAGATTGGGTCAAGCTTTACAGAAGATGGGTCTCTGTCCCTGTGGAAGAACGAGATCAGGTTGGACCTACATGCATCAATGGTATTGATGTGCTGGAAAACTTTCGACCATGGCATGTCTTTGGACTTGATCCAGATACAGCTTCACAAGAAGATGTGAAAACCGCTTTTCGTGAGCTGGTGAAAGTTCACCATCCGGATGCTGGCGGTGATCCTCGTGTTTTTGAACGCCTTCAAAAAATGAGAGAATCTGTTCTCGCCCTAATGAAGTAACTTTTGATTGAACTAGAACCATGCGAGACCTCCTGACTGACAAAGAAACCGCGAAAATTCTTGGCAAGAGAATCGATACACTGTATAAGACAGTTGACTTTTTCGATCGATATGGTGATGATGAATGGGATCTAATTGAAGGCGAACATTTTGAGTTTGTCGCGAAGACTAGTGAGTATCGAGCTCGTCGCTTTACCGAAGAAGGTGTAGAAGTTCTTGCGCGGTACTACGAGAAGGATTTGCCAGGCATCCTGGATTTTGCGATTGAAGCTCTTACACACAGACGCAGAAGAAGGCAGCAGCGCCTGGTTTCAAGGCGAATCACTCAAGAACTTATTGAGGCTGGTGGCCTGGTTGAGGTAAGAGGTGAATTGGCTTTTGTAAATAGACGAACATCAATTGGTATCCTTCAAACAAACGGCAAAGGACTTAATAACTGCATTAATCGACTTGGTCAGGCGGGTTCACTTGATGGGCAAGAGGCATTGGAAATCGAAAAGCACTTCTTGGTAACTGAAAATTCGGAGGCAATATGGTCGCAAAAGGTCTAGCAAGTATTTCAATGGATATGATCCAGAATTCAAGACTGAATAAGTCGCGCCGAGCATGGGTTGAGGCTGTAGGCGAAGTGGTAGAGGATTGCTTCAAGGCAGAGATTAAACGTCTTTCGGCAGCTCCATTGCGGATTGATCAGGCAATTGCCAAGGCAAAAAGAGCGGTCAGCGACACCTGTCAAGTTACAGGTGTCAAAAAGGCTAGAGGTAGAAAACTTGAACTTGATGGTCATCATCTTTTTGATAAAGCTACTCGGCCAGACCTTGCTGACCTCCACGAAAATATTCTTGTTCTTGAAGCTAGCATTCATTCAGAGTTCCACTCTTGGATAGGTGGAAGAGGATGTGTCCCAAGTGATTTTTTGGATTTTGTTTCTTCAGTACGAGGCGACCTCTTTGACTCGGTTAACTCTAGGGCGGCCGAGCGGCATTCACGGCTTGTCTCTAAGTTGGTCAAGCTGGAACGAAACTACGAAGGTACCCAGCTGAGATACCGCTAGATTGTTTGCTAGTTGCAAGTTTTTATCTGGTGAACATCATCGACTTTGCCGTTGAGACACAGGATGTCAAACTTTCTGCGTTGAAGGCAGAAGTGTTACTGCCAGCTATCGCTTCTTTTAAGCTTGCAACACGGGCCGCTATTGAGGAAATCGAGGTTTTTACCGACCTTGAAAAGACTTGTCTTATCGGTGACTTTGAAGATGCCTGGTCGCGACTTGAGGCGCGCTGATGGCACCTAGAAGCGTTAGCGAGGATCGGATTGATTACGCCGCTAAACGGTTGCTGGAGTGCAAATCGGCTCCGGCAATCGTGGCCGAATTGGCCGATCACTATGGGGTCAGCGTTCGGCAAGCCCGAAGGTATGTAGCCGGTGGCTATGAACGGATGGTCCGAGACATCGAGGATTCCGGCTGTGACCGGCAACAGCTAGCAGCTCAGCTTGTCCACGGCCTTCAGTCGGCCATGGCAATGGGTCTGGCAAGTGGTCATCCCAGCGCCGTGGTGGGTGCAGCTCGCGTACTCGCTGACATTGCAAGGTTAAATGCAAGTCCCAGCCATGCCAGCAGTGCTAACGCCCGTAGCGTGCGATGAAGGGTGTATTGCTATTAAAAGTATCTTCGGTAACCGTCCTTATTGCGTGTAAATCGGCCTCCGCGTGGTCCGTATTCCACTGCCGGAGGACTTGTTGAGCTTCCTCTTTCAATCCGATCAGGCATGCTGCCATCAGGGTTTAAGCCTGCTCTCACTCGATTTTCTTGGAGTTTTCGATTCTTTTCTTCTTCGCTTTTGCCATTGGAGCCGCGGCGAAGGCTTCCCTTAAATTTTTCGATTTCTAATTTTCTGCTTGGAGGCACCATCCAATCGGGCATGGCAGCCAGCTCTTCAGTACTCAGTTCGTCGAATGACTTGGGTTTCATTTGACTATGCCAGTCGCTCCCATCATCGCTGAGACTGTATGGACTGGACAAAGGCGATGGAATTACGAAACATTGGTTGGACGTAACCTCTGGACTGTGGCCATCAATTTGCCGTTGATCCTGAGGGTGGATCCCAGTGCCGACGGTGCCTGAGGCTCGCCTGTCACAGTGAAGTGTCCTGATCATCTGTCATGCGAACAGTTGCGTGAAGGTCTACTCCGCTTGTCATTGCATGATGTCTCATCAGGGCCAAGGCTGCTGGACCAGGCTCAGGGGTCTACTTGGACACAATCTCTCCCGGTTTGGTCACGAATCAGGGCCGCTACCTGTCTCACCAGGTGGGGCGCCATTGCATCGGAGGGCATTTGCTATTTAGTCGTAGCCGCAGTAGTTGCTCCGCCGAGCAATGCAGTAGCGATTCCAGGAATTAATAAGTCCCTGCGCAGAGCCATACGAAATGTTGCGCTCCCAACACATCGAGCCCCCACCGAGGACTGGCGACCAACCGCCCTGTGTGACGTCCGTCGGGTAGGCATTAGTCATTCTTCCATTCCAGTCGAGCAGGAAATACCCCTTGCCTGGGAAAACAGCAGCTGCAGTAGTGCGTCCGTCAGCACATGCCCGCATCACCCCGGATTCGGGGAAAATGTAATAGCCCGCTCTAGCTTCCTCAGTGAAGAAAGCCACACCTAGGGATAGAGCCGCCAACACGGGTGCAACCGATTTCGTACGGCAAGGCACGTAGAGAACCCAATTCCGCCATAACCTAACCCCAGTACAGCCGCGTGACCGGCGCGATGCAGACTGCCGCAGCGATCGGTGCGACTACTGACTCAGGTGCCTCGGCGGAAATCAACACTCCTATAGCTACTACCACTACTTCTATCTACTTATAGATAAATGATCTGAGACATGAGGCAAATGTCCCAGATCCATTGCCACAGCTGTATTTTAACCTGCCTCAGGTATCTGGTTGGCACCTGAGTCATCCGAGTCACCTGAGGCACGCCGCCAATAGCGGACGCGACCTTGTCCCTTGCGTCGTGTCTGAGTGGCATCTTGGATAAAACCAAGCACCTTGAGGCACATTGCAGCGTCCTTAAGGTCATTTCCACGGATCTGTTCACTGCTTCGACAAGCTGATCCGGAGAGTGCCTGATCGGTTGTGAACGGGAACTGATTGGCTGGTTTATCGGTCCAGTCGGCTAGTCGTGCCATGAACGGATGTTCAGCTTCGAAGCCGAGGTTCCGTTGGTTTGAATCGCCTTGCTGTGCCTTGGTTAGCCACCTTGACCTGCCACTGCGGTAAGCAGCCAGAGCAGCCTTGAAGATGCTGTTGCGGTCCTTGGCGACTCGATCAATATCGAGCACCTCACCTTTTGCAGGGTCGTGTGGCAGGTCGATGATCCAGAACCGCCTGCTACCGGTTGGATCGTTCAGAAAATCATCCCGATTGCAGGTTCCAACTAGCACTGATGGCCGTGGGTATCTGCCAATGCCCTTGGCATACGGCGGACGAAAGGCATCTGTATCACTGCTTAGCAGTGCCTTCAGAACACCAGCTTCCTTTTTGCTGGTAAGGCTATCCAGTTCGGCAATCTCGTAAAACCAGCAGGTCTGGATTGCCATAAATAGATCCTGCGGCTTGTCCTGCCATGTGTCGCAAAACCAATCTGGACTGGCTAAAGCCTTCCAGAAGCTTGATTTGCGGATCCCTTGTGCACCTTTGAGAGTGCAGCAAGTGTCAAACTTGCAACCAGGCTGTAGTGCCCTGGCAATCGCACCGATCAAGGTTGCAGCAAGCATGGCGTCATAGAGCGAATCGGTTGTCCCTAGGTAGTCGGTGGCAAGCGTGTCGATGTCACCTGGCGCGATTGATGGATCAGCCTCGATCCGATGTAGGTAATCCACAACAGGGTGGTAGCTGTTGCGTTGTGCCGCCCATAGCAACGTGTCTGATGCCGCAGCTTTGTTGATTGACCAGCCGTTTTCAGACAGTGGAATGTAGAAGTTGTCTACGCCTGACCCCTGAATAGGTTGGCGATCAATCTCAACCTCGAGCCGCAGCAGGTTGTAAGTCAACCGATCCCGGTAGGTGGTCGTTAGTAAACAACTCAGTTCACCAACTTTGATGCTGGATGCTGTTTCCTTGCCGTTGTTAACTATGAATCCTCTGGGCAGGGCTGTTAGTGCAAGTTGTTCAGCCATGCCAGCTACCTGCTGCTAGTTGGGTCCTGATGCCATCTAGAACTGATGGCCTATGCCGGACAAATACGGCAAATGTTCCAATGCCAGCAACGTCCTGATCCTTGGAGTAGGCCCAGGTGCCAGCACCGATTCGTTGACCACGGCGCAGGTTGTCTGGTGGTGAAAACGATGAACCGTAGAAGCATCGGACGGTATCGCCGTCTCGGTGGATGGAACAAATCTGCCTTTGATTCCTTCCACAAACCTCACAGCAGAGTTGTTTACGCCAATCACCTGATGACGTGACAGCCTTCGATCGCTGGGTTGCTTTGTATTTGCTGGCAATGCTGATGGCATGTTCCCACCAATCTTGAGGTGGCGCTGACAGTGCATCTGGACCTTGTTCAAACGGCCAGATGTACTGACCACCATCAGGGTGGTCGCCAAGAAGGATGACCTGCCGACCACCAGCAAAGAAAATTTCCAGAGCTTCACCGTCACCGGTCGCTGTCTTCCCTTGGAACTCAACGCCGTGAGGACCATTCGGCAGCATGGCGATTTGCTCTGGCGTGGGTCTAAACAGCGCCTTCAAGCGATGGGGGTTGTTGCTCCGATGGATCTGCCATGTGGCCAATGATCGACATGACGGCACTAGCCCATGAGTTTTCCCGAAGGTCAACGCGCTGGGACCATCGAAGTCAAAGCAGAGCAGTGGCCCTGTATTGACCCCGGTTCTGGCACCAATGGCACGGATGCCTGGGTATGCGATCAGATCAGCAACGCTGAAGCCAGCGTGCATCGGCCACTGTTTTAGTAACGGCCTTTTGTTGCCGTCACAAGGAAGTAAAGCAAGGTCAGTTTCCAGTGGTTGCAGTTGTTCCAGCAATGCAGGAGATTTCCAGTTACACACGGTGCCACCTCCTACTTGCCTGGGCATGAAGCATCTGTCTTGCGATCACACCTGGTTCCCATACACCGTTCTGCGCAAGTTGCAGCTCAAGGCGTTCCAGCAGTTGCTGGCTGGGGGATTTTGCTTCTAGAATGTCGTTACTACCTGACTTTCTAGAGCCGCCCCCGTTGGCGGCTTTTTTCATGCGAAGGCCCCCGCTGCACTAAAGGTTTCAACCGCGGAAACAGGAATCCTGCGGAAGTCAGTGAATGCTTGATCAGCTGCTTCAGGGAACCACTGCAATGGCGCCCCTGTAGTGAGGCCGCCGTAGCGGTAGTGCTGACCTTCTTGGAACGGTGGGTGAGGCTGCTTGCGTAGTCGCAGCAATGTTTTTGGGTGAATCCCAAGGCGATCCGCCATAGCGGCGGTATCTACCCACGAGCGTGTGGTTGTCATTGGAGCAAACCGCAGCTAATCAGCTGCGAGGCGTGCCGTCCCAGTTCTCAAAATGCAGGAGTTCGGCTTGAAGCACCTTGGCGAACTTCATCACCTTGGTGCGCTGTTTGCGACTGGCGGCGTCGTTCGCGTCGAAGGATCCGAACTGGAAGCTGGGATCATCAAGGCGAACACGTTTCACAGTCCAGCGCCTAACCCAAGCAGACACAGCCGCACGATCCACACCGTCGGGTGTAGTTAGCGGGTGTCTTGTTCGGATTGGCTTTGCTGTTTCCTGCATCCCGGCGGGACGACGTGTTTTCCGTTGATCCACTGGCCCGAACGTGATGGCGGGTTCCCAACTTCACCTTGTCACTATAACCCCCACCAATGGTGCCCTGCTCCCAGTCATTACACCAGGGGCGGTGTTATGCCATCGCCTTCTTGAATGCGGCTGTGGTTGTCGCCTCGGACGCCCAGCGATAGCTGCTGCTGTGAACGGCGACACTGTGTCCCATCGATGCCGCTACAGCACCGACTTCGACTCCGTACCGGTGTGCCCGTAAGGAATAGCTGTCGCGAAATGTGTACACCCGCAGCCACTCACCTGTTCCCTCGCAGCGTTTGAGCAGTTTTTGCCATTCAGGCTGTCGTCGTAAAAACTGCTCCACGTAATGCCCATTTAGCTCACGTGGCTTGCCATCAGCTCCCAAGGGAAGCTCTAGCAATCCGGCTGACATTGCACCCGCAAGGTTCCAATGTTGCTTTTGACCAGTGCTGTCCTCGACCGGGCAAGGTTCAATCCATCGAGGCTCAGTAAGCGCGCCGCCGCAATTCTTTCGGTACCCGCACCAGACCCCCAAGCTGCCATCGTCGCGGCGTTTGGCTTGGACGTGCTGCAACTCAACGGGTCTAAGGCCATATAGCGCTAGTAGTCGCAGCACATTTGCCCACCCGGGGTTGCGGGCTTCAATGTCGTTGATCAGATACAACAGCTGACCGTCTTCCAGCACCGCCTTCACCCGCTTCTTCGGCGGGCGACCACGCAGTTCCTTGATGCTGGCGACATCAATGCGCCAGCACGCAGGTGCCCTGTGGCGTGCAATGGCATGGTCTGTGAGGTTCCTGATGGCAATGCAGCAGGCAGCACGGGCGGCAGGTTTGCCGTGCCACTTCTCCAGGGTTTGCTGGAGTAACTCGTGACCATCACTTGGCGGGTTGCGGGTGTTAAGCAGCCGCACTGCTTCTGTGACGTACCAGTGGTAGTTGTCGCGCCAGGTCGTGTCCTTGATTTCATTCCGACCCGTCGTCAACGCCTGCTTTAGGCCGTCTTCCACCGCTTTCCAATCAGTGCCGGCGCGCATGGTGTCACTGCCGGCCGTAACCGCTTCTAAGGCGCTTTTGAGCGTGTGCTGCTGGCCTTCGACCAACTTGTAGACCCGGCCGATCAACTGGGTGGCCTTGGCAACGGCTGATGGCTCCCATGCCAGCGGGAGTGTGACGCCTTGCGATTTCTGACCGGCGCAGCGCAGTTGAAGGCGGATCTTGCCATTGGAGTTGCTGACACTCCACCCGGGCATGCCTGTTGTGGCACCTCGAAGACCTTGTTCCCAAGGTTTTTTGTAGGTCAGTGCTGGCATGGTTACGGACTATCCACCGGGACCAAGCGGCCCCGCTTTTGTGCATATTTTGTGCAAGGACGTCCCCGTAAGTCAATCCATGCCCCCGTCAATTCCTTGTAATCCATTGCCACAGCTCAAAAGCTGTTGCGGCAAGGTTTTGAAAAAACTTCTATCACCCAAATGACCCATGGGGCCTGGAAGGGCCCTTTTTAGTTGCACTGCAATGAGGCTCGGCAGCCAAGATTTCCGGCTCAACTGGATTGCGGACAAATTTGCGGATAAACGAGCGCTACCGGTAGTGCCTGCAGGGACACCTCGGAAAAAGGCATAACGGCTTAATAGTCTCCGGATTTTAATAATACTAAGGCGTCCAGATTCCATGCTTTCTGTGGGCTGGCGAGGTTTCTGGGGCGAATAACAAAGCGTTGAAGATCTCCAAGAAAAGAAGCCTGCTTGGACGCGTCTTGGCGAATTAATTGCATGGGAATTATTCCGCCATTTGCTTGATAAAGGCTACAGCAAAGAGTACGAAAGTAATGCTGGATGCAAGAGAATGGACCCTGTGATGCTTTTCAAGCTGCTGGTGCTCTTATAAGCTGCCCATCAGCAGATGCGTCTAGGGAGACCCTGGAAAATGCAGGCTGATCGCGCGAGAATAGGGCCATAACCCAAGGCCAATCCTGGGTTAACCAGTGGTCTTACGGGATGAAGGTGCCCAATCGCTCCGCGGATGCCAAGGGCAAGCGGCGGGTTTTGCCAGATACGCCAGAAGTCAGGTTGCTGGAATGCGTCGAGACCGCCCTAGCCGCAGGCTTCTGCTTGCAGTAGGCGCCCATCAGGGCCAGAGTTGAACAGCTATTTTGTGTACTCAAATCAAAGCTTGGGTTCCAAAAGACCAGGCTGCGCGGAATGGCCAAGAACCACTGCAAAGTCAATGTTCTGGTAGCGCCCACGAATCTGTATCTTGCTCGTACACCCCTTGTGGATGACTGCATTAGTCCTGTCTAACAAATCTAATGATCAGGAGTCGATCGACTCAGTCCCTCTGTATCAGCCTTTTTCGATTGTTTCTGGATGCGCTTGCTAGAGTTTGGCCTCTGCAGATTTGAGCAGCCCTTTGGCCCGCATCCTGCTGATCCATCAGAATTTTCCTGGTCAGTTTCGCCATCTCGCCCCTGCATTGCTGGCCTCTGGCCACCAGGTTCTTTGCATTGGTGGTCCCACCGCCCAATCCCTCGGCAAGCTGCCCCTCCATACCTATAACCCCCTGCCCGCTGCGGGTATCCCGGCGTGTCATCCGTTCGTTATTGATCAGCAAACAAAGTCTTTACGTGCCTTCGCAGCAGGTGAGTTGCTGGTTTCCCTCCTCGATGATTTTGGTACCCCCGACTTGGTGATTGGCCATTCCGGCTGGGGGGAGTTGCTGCCCGTGCGTGCCTTGTTGCCTGACACTCCAATTTGGCATCAGGTTGAATTCACCTATTGCCATCGCGGCGCCGATACGGGTTTTGATCCTGAATTTCCCCCCTCAAATTGGCAAGATCACGTCCGGCTAGCCCTCCGTCGCAGTTTTCAACTGCTTTGCCTTGATGAGCTGGATGTTGGAGTCGCTCCCACCTGGTGGCAATGGTCAACCGTACCCCTTCCCTACCGCGATCGGGTGCAGGTGATCCACGAGGGGATCGACACAACCCGGATCCAACCGAATCCCCAGGCTTTTTTACAACTCAAGGCTGCAGGCATCCAGCTCAAGGCTGGTGATCCCGTTGTCACGTTTGTTAGCCGCAGCCTGGAGCCCTACCGCGGCATTCACCGCTTCATGCGGATGCTTCCCCTTTTGCAACGTCTCAATCCCGATGTTCGGGTGGTGATTGTGGGTGAGGCTGGGGTCAGTTATGGCACCCCTCCCCCAGGTGGGGGCAGTTGGAAGCAGGCCCTGTTGCACGAGCTCGGCGACCAATTGGATCTCACCCGTATTCACTTTGTGGGGCATGTGCCCCATCCTGTATTGCATGCCCTTTTCCAGCTCAGTGCCTGCCACGTTTATCTCACCTATCCTTTTGTCTTGAGCTGGAGCTTGCTCGAAGCCATGGCCTGTGGGGCCTTGGTGGTCGGCTCGGCGACCCCACCCCTCCAGGAGGTGATTCGCCATGGCGAGAATGGTTGGTTGGTTGATTTTTTTGATACGGAAGGCTTGGGGCAGCGGATCGCTTCTGTTTTGGCCGATCCCCAGGCCCAGCAACCCTTGCGCCTAGAGGCTCGTGCAACCGTGGTGCGGGGTTACGACCTCCAAAACGTCTGCCTGCCCAGCCAATTGTCCCTGGTTGACTGCCTCCTTCAGGGGGAGCGTCCCCCGGCGGTGATCCCACCGTCCGCCCTGATCCCAAACCTGTATGGCGCCTGAGCTTCCCAGGGCGACCATTGTTGGAGTTTTGATAACAAAATTTTCAGATGCTTGAGTGATCTGGTATTTTTATTTTTTAACCTTCACATAGTTTTTGTTGCCAGGCCTGGTTTGTTTTAGGTCCGCACATTTTTTGTTTTTTCAGGCTCTCCGCTCCCGCTCGCCCAATCCCTTTTCAGGCACCATGGACCCTGCCATGCCAGACGCTCCGGCCAATGGCACCACCCGCCTCCGCCACAATCCGATCTGGACTCGGGCCTTCCACAGCTTCAACCTGCTCGTGCTGCTGGTGATGGCCGCCAGCGGGTTGCAGATTTACAACGCCAATCCCGTCTTTGGCGGCCGGGGTGGTGCCACCGTTCCGGAGCTTTTCACCCTGGGCGGTTGGCTGGCGGGCGGTCGCGATTGGCACTTCGGCTTCATGGGCCTCTATGCCGTAAATCTGGGCTGCTGGCTCGCCCTGCTGTTCCTGCAGAGGCGTCGGCGCCTGGCCGACCGTGGTGATTTCAGCAACCTGCACGCCAGCATGAACAGGGCCCGACGACGCCTCTCAGCCCACCGGCTGGTGTACACCCTGATGCTGATTCTGCTGGCCTTCGGCCTGATCACGGGCCTGGCAATGTATAAACCCGCCCAGTTCTGGTGGCTCTCGGGCCTGTTCAGCTTCGGGGAGGCGTTTGGTGCCACCAGCTGGCAAACCCTGCGGATCAGCCACCTGGCCACGATCCCTGCCATCGCCCTGCTGACCCTTGCCCACGTGGCGCTCTCCTGGCGGATCGGCGGCCTGCGGCTGCTGCGCTCGATGTTCGCCTGATGGCACACCAAGCTTCCACGCCAGATCCAGCCCACCTCAACCGCCGCCAGCTGCTTGGTCTTGGTCTCAGCGGTGGCTCAGCTCTGCTGCTGGGGGGCTGCGCCCTCAATGGGCACAGCGAAACGGTGGGAAATGCCACCCAGCCTCTCAACGAGCGGATCGAGGCGTTGATGCAGGGCAAGGGCCCGGTGCCGTTGTTCCGCCGGGATCAGGTGGACCCCAAGACTCTGCTGGTCAATAGCTTCAACGGGGTGCCCCAGCTGGATCCCCGGCTCTATCGGCTGCGGGTGGACGGCCTGGTGGGCCGGCCCCTGAGCCTCGATCTGGCGGCGCTGGCGGCCCTGCCCCAGCACGAGCTGGTGATGCGCCACGTTTGCGTGGAAGGGTGGGCGGCGATCGTGGCCTGGTCAGGGGTGCGCCTGGCGGATGTGCTCGCTCTGGCCGGGATCTCCAGCCTGGGCGGCTACCTGGCCATCGACTCCGCCGACCAGTACTTCGAAACCTGGGACATCGCATCGGCCCTGCATCCCCAGACCCTGCTGGCCACCTCCATGAACGGTGCACCTCTGCCGGCAGCGAATGGGGCCCCCGTGCGCATCGCCACTCCGATCAAACTCGGCTACAAACTCAGCAAGTGGGTGACGGGTCTGAGGGTGATGGCCAGCCTGGGGGAACGCCGTGGCACCTGGGAGGACCAGGGTTACGAGTGGTTTGCTGGGCTGTAGAGCGCAGCCGTAACCAGCTATTTGAGCAACTGGGGGAACTGTCGCTTCAACTGGGCGAGCTTGGGCAGATCATGAACCACAACGTAAGGATTAAAGGGGTTGTGGGCGATGTAATCCTGGTGGTACAACTCTGCTGGATAAAATGTCTCTAATGACACCACCTGCGTCACGATCGGGCGTGGGAACACCTTTCTGTTTCGCAACCCGGCGATCGCGGCCATGGCCACCGTCCGCTGGGATGGGGTAGCAACGAAGATGGCCGAGCGGTATTGGCTACCGACATCCGGGCCCTGGCGGTTGAGCTCGGTGGGGTTGTGGGCAACCGAGAAGTAGATGCTCAGCAGTTGGCCGTAGCTCACCACCTTCGGGTCGTAGGTGATCTTCACCGCTTCGGCGTGGCCCGTAGTTCCTGCACTGACCTGCTGATAAACAGCGCTCGCCATGGAACCTCCCGCATAGCCCGATACCACCTCCGAAACACCCCGGACGCGCTCGAAGACCGCCTCCACCCCCCAGAAGCAGCCCCCGGCCAGCACGGCCGTTTGGGTGGAACCTGGCTTGGTGGCGGTGGGCGGGACCGCTGAACTGGCGGCAAGCATGCCCGGCAGGGCCAAGAGGCCGAGCGCGGCGAGGGTGACTGAAGCGTTCAGGCGCATGGGTTTGGGGAACGTCCTCATGGATTACCCACGAGGGGAACGTTTGGATGGATCCGAGCGGACCGCATCTGAAGGCTCGCCGATCAAGGGGTGCAAGCCATCGCGATCAACCCATTGGCGAGGTCGCGCTCGAAGGGGAACTCCGGCGAATGCAAACCGATCAGCACAAGGCCGTGGCGTTGATTCAGGGGGTGGGAGGAACCGGGGCCGGGCAGGTTCTCGCCGCGAAATCACAGCTGTAGACCGTGGCCTTCTGCCAGCTGAGTGGGATGTCGAGCAGATCGCGGGGGCCGCTGATCCCCTGGGCCAGGAAGATCAGGGCCGCCAGGGCGTTGGCACTGACATGCAACCGGCGCCAACGCCTGTGCCTGTGGATCTCAGGCCGGCAGGCCACCGAGAAGAGCATCAGGCCTGTGAGGCCCACTCCACCCCAGAAGTGCGACTGCCAGAAGGCCGGGGCGAACGGATTGTCGCTGAGCCGGAAGACCTCCGGCTGCAGTCCCAGCCCGATCACCCCCGCCCAGCAAAGCAGGGCAAAGCTGGCCCGATAGGGGGCTTGCTTCACCCGCCAGAGGGCCGCCAAGGCGACCCCGGATCCGATCAGCACCAGCACCAGCAGCGCCAGCCGCGAGGCTCCCCCCTCAAAGGAGGAGAGGGGGTGCTTGGTGGCGATCACCACCGCCTCGGCCAGCAGCACGATCGCCACCACCGAGCCCGCCAGCAACTTGCCGAGATCCGCATGATCCCGGCCCACCGTGGGTGGATGCTTGGCCTGGGTCAGGCGGCGGTCCCGGGTCTGCTGGGCCAGTCGCAGCACCATTCCCAACAGGGGGTAGACGAGCACCACCGCCAGGGCCGGGTGGAGCAGCCAAAGCCAGTCGACGGATTGCATGGCTCAGGACTTCAGGGGGGCCCAGGCCATTGTTGCGTTGAATTTCTTGCACCAGATCAGCACCGAACCCTGTTTGGTCAGGTTGATCGAGGCAGGAATCACATAACTCTGGGCGCCCGAGGCGGATTTGAGCGAGGCAAGGATCGTGTAGCTGCCCGCCTTGAGCGGATAGCCGGGGGGCTTGGTGCTTGCCAGGGGCGTGGCCGACGGGCTGAAGATCACCTTCAGGTCGGGGGCCATGTCATTGGTCTTGAAATCGCTGCTGAGCACCAGCATTTGCTTACCGCCTTCCTTCTTGATCTGGAAACTGCCGCTGACTGGGGCCTCAGCCTTGCGGAAGTTGTGCTTGGCCATGGCTCCGGCCGGGGCCATCATCTTGTCCTCCTTCATCATGCTTTGCGCCTGAAGGGGAACGGCGGAACCGCCGAACACGGCCAGGGCAAGGGCGCCGATCAAGGTTGTTTTGAGAGCCGTCATGGCGGATGCAGACAGGGTGGGAAAGCCAAGGCCATGAACCGATGCGGCATGAACCGATGCGGCATGGACCTCAGACCTTCACTTGTACCGATGAGCGCTCCGATCGGATTGGCGCTGAAGGATCCGGCTTAGCGGCGCGTGCTGCCTCTCGGCCTCTGCGTGCTGCTCAAGAGACTTTCAGCAACGTCTTCTTCTTGGCCCAGCTGCTGGGTGAGCCTATTCACACCGCCACCGCCGCCGGCCGCATCAATCCGAACCATCCCTTTGCCGGTATGAGGAATGATGGCCAGCTAGCAGCGAATTCCGTGGGACTGCCCCCCTTCAATCCCGATGCACCTGCCTGGAGCCGGGCCGAGCCCGGGCTTCCGGAGCAGCCCCCGCCGTTCGACAACCTTGGGTCGCTCTATGACGCCTGCGGCAGTGCGGTCTATCGCTTGGCGCTGCGGCTGAGTCGGTCGAGCCAGGAAGCGGAGGACCTCACCCACGACGTGTTCCTGCGCTATTGGCAGCAAGGCCGCTATGAGCCCACGCGGGGACCAGTGCTCGCCTATCTGTTGTTGCTGACCCGTTCGATGGCGATCAACCGCCTCAATCAGCGCAAGAACCGGTGGCAGCTGCTCCAACGCTGGTCCGCCCAGCTGGCGCCATCGGCCGGGCGCAGCCCCCACGAGGCTGCCCAGGATGACGAGCTGACGGTGCGGGTGCGCCGGGCGCTGGACAGCATTCCCACCAACCAAAGGCAGGTGCTGGAGCTGGCCTACTACGAGGGGCTGAGCCAGGCAGCGATCGGGGAACGGCTTGGCGTACCCCTGGGAACCATCAAAACCCGCTCGAGGCAGGGCTTGATCCGTCTGCGCGAGTTGCTGATCGATTACCGGAGCCAACCATGACCGCCGAACCCTCCCTGCCCCAGAGCAAGATCGACTCCCTGCTGGCAGGCCATGCCCTCGGCGACCTCGATGCCGAGGAGCGGGAACAGCTGGCCGATCTGCTGCGGCAACGACCGGAGCTGCGCACGCGGCTGGAGGAATTCAGCACCACTCTGGAGCTGCTGCCTCTGGCCCTGCCGACCACAGAGGCGCCGCCGGCGCGCTTGCAGCAGCGGCTGGTGGAACGGTCCAGCGCCGCCGGCCCGAACCAGGGTGTCAGGCCGATCCCTGCGGGCAACGTGCTGATCCCAGCCCTGATGGGGGCCGCGCTGCTGGTGCTGGGGGTGCAGCTGCAGCAGACCCGCCAGCAGGTGGCCCAACTACAGCAGCAGTTGCAGCCGATCGCGCCCAACCAGCGGGCCGTTAACCGGCGCCTGCCGCTTCGGGCCATGGATTTCGGCGGCAGGCCCGCTGGCGAAGTGTTGGTGACGGGCAACCCCAGCCACAACATGCTGGTGCTCGACGATCTGCCGCCGCTACCCCCCGACAAGACCTACCGGCTTTGGGCACAGGTGAACGGGCGCCAGGTGGGCTGCGTGCCATTCGTGCCTGACCGTCATGGCCACGTGGCGATGCCGATTCCCACCTCGCCCACGAGCCAGGCCAGCAGGGTGAGCGTCAGCGTCGAGAGCGTGCCGGACGGTCAAACGCCCCGGGGACCGATGGTGCTCAGCGGCGCGATCTGAGGAGAAGCCCCTGCGGTCGTCACCAGGGATCCGATCGGCCGCTGTTCGCGGGCGGCAAGTTGAGTCCTTCTTCCGGGGCCTGGATACCCATCCCCCAACCCACAAGCACCGATCCCCACGGACAGCTTGGACTGTATGCAAATTGGACTACAAGGACAAAGTTTGGTAAAATGGTAAAATGCAAAACAGAATTGTCTTTTTTGCAGCCGGTGAAGTCAGGTAAAGCGAGTATCGCCATGACCTTGTAAAAGGGAGCCAGGCAGGCTGTTAATTCAGCGGCTCTGTGTGCACTAGTCATTCCAATACAACAGTTGGCGCTAGCGGCGGATACCACGATTAATACCGCCCAAACGACAACACAAGGACCCACTACGGTGGAATTAGATGGCGGTGACACCTTAACGATTGGGCCAACAGGCAGCGTTACGGTTACAGGACTCGGTGCCTATGGCATCCAGGCCGATGGCGGCTCCAACACGATCACGAACAGCGGATCGATCAGTGCTGATGGAGAAGGAGGCGTTGGCATCAGTTTCACTGGCAAGTTAAACGCTATTACGAATAGCGGATCGATCAGTACAGCTGGCGATGACATTAATATCTCCATCTTTGGAGCTGGTATCTCAGGCTTAGGAACCTTCAACACGATCACGAACAGCGGATCGATCACTACTGCCGAATTTAGCGCAGGCATCCAAGCCGATGGCGACTCCAACACGATCACGAACAGCGGATCGATTATTACTGCTGGAGATGGAGGCCTTGGCATCGAAGCCATAGGATCCAAGACCATGATCACGAACATCGGATCGATCACTACTGGCATTACACGGGGCGATGGCATCCAGGCCGTGGGCGCCTCCAACGCGATCATTAACAGCGGATCGATCAAGACTGCCGGAGACCGGGGCAATGGCATCTTTACCACTGGCAACTCCAACACGATCACGAACAGCGGATCGATCAGGGCTACTGGTGAACGTAGTTGGGCAATTTCCTTGAACCGTTCAGGAAATACATTTAACACCCTTAACGATCTGTTTATTGGCGGCAGGATGGCTATGGGCACTGATGGTGTCGTCAATTTCACGACAGGAGCCAATCACTCCAAGCTCTACACGTTTGAAGCCGTTAGTAACGGAACGCCTGCCATCAATAGCACCGGCCCTGTCCCCCTATTCATCAACGCAGCGACCCTGCAAACCGCCACCTATGACCCCACGATCTTTGCAAGCTCATCGGATGCCCTAGCTGATATGACCAGCACCATCTCCTCCCTAACACCTGGACGCTTCAACGGCTCCGATAAGGATCACCCCCTCTGGCTCAGGGGCTTTGGAATGGCGGCAAGCTATGACGGAAGTGATGCAACCCTGGAGCGCAG
>CALSBG010000013.1:0-92532 GCA_943373125.1 Synechococcus sp. UW140 | reverse complement strand
AGGTTGGCGGGCACAAAGCCAGCCCCAATCCCTTGGATTTTGTGGGGTCCGGGCTTCACGGGATCACCGGCGCGGGTTTGGCTAATCACCGGGCTATTCACCGGCTCCACCGCCACCGACACCAAGGCTTTACCCAGGGTGGTTTTGATATAGCGGCTCACCCCGGTGATCGTGCCGCCGGTGCCCACCCCCGCCACCAGGGCATCCACCTGGCCGTCGGTATCGGCCCAGATTTCCGGGCCGGTGGTGTCGTGGTGGATCTGGGGGTTGGCGGGGTTGGCAAATTGCTGCAGCAGCACATACCGCTCCGGATCGGAATCGGCCAACGCCTTGGCCGCTGCGATCGCCCCGGGCATGCCCAGCCGGCCTTCCGTGAGCACCAAATGGGCGCCATAGGCCGTGAGCAACTTGCGCCGCTCCAGGCTCATCGTTTCCGGCATGGTGAGGGTGAGCCGAATCCCGCGGGAGGCCGCCACAAAGGCCAGGGCGATGCCCGTATTGCCGCTGGTGGGCTCCACCAATTCCTTCCCAGGCCCCAGCAGGCCATCCTGTTCGGCCTGCCAAATCATGGCGGCGCCAATGCGGCACTTCACCGAGAAGGCGGGGTTCCGGCCCTCAATTTTTGCCAGCACCCTGGCGCTGCACCCCTCGGTGACCCGGTTCAATTGCACCAGGGGGGTCTTGCCGATGGTGAGGCTGTTATCGGCGTAAATCTTGGTGTCGAGGGGAATGCTGCTCATCTCGGGTGGGGGGAAGCCTGAACGCTCAAAAAAAGGCCAGTTACGGATGCAACTGGCCCTGGTTGATGGGCCCTAGGCGTTGGGCCGGGTTGTCGTTTGTAAGACGCAATCTTGGATCTCGGGCTCAAACGAGGACAGCCTGGGATCACTGAGATACTGCATCAGGATCTGGGCGCTTTGCCGGCGCAGCACCTCGCCGTTCTTAAACCTCAAGGTCAACAGGGCAGGGGCACTGTTGGGATAGGCCCGCTCGATGGCTGGGGGATTCATGGGTCGTTCCTCCTCAGGCGAACCCTGGGGCCAGCGCAGGCCTGGGGATGAACCAGTCGTCTGGGCTGAGTTTTTGGACGGTACCGATTTCGCGGTAACGGCTCAGGGCCTTGGTGACGGTGACGCGGGTCAGGCCGCAGAGCTCAGCCAGGGATTGGTGGGTGAGGTTGAGCTCCTTGAGGGAGAGCCGGTAACCGCTGGCACTGACTTGGCCAAAACGGCCGCCAATCCAGGTGAGCAGGGCCAGGAGCCGTTGATCAGCGGATCGGATCCGGTTGAGCTGGAAGATTTCTTCGATGTTTTGGACCTGGCGGCGCAGCAGTTGGTCGATGTCGGCGGCTGTGGGCTGGAACTGGGTCACCACCACAGGGGTGAGGCATTGCAGTTCGATGGCCTGGCTGGAGGAAAAAGCAGTGGTGACCCATTCGCCCGGCCCCCAAATGCCGAGGGTGATGGTGTCACCTTCGGCATCCCAGGCAAAGGTGCGCACATAGCCCTCCTCGATTTTCCAGTAGAGGCTGGGGGGGAGGGAATCGTTGGCGGGAAAGGCCAGGCGCAGGGTGGGGTGGGTTACTTGGGGATGAACGCGAACGGAGGGGGGCCTAGTCGGTGAACTTCGGCGGGAGGCGAGCTGGCGGGTGGGCGCGAGCAGGGAGGCGGTCATGGCAAAACGGATGCGAAGAGGTCATGGCTGAAGGGCACGGCCAGCAGGGGGCTGGCCTAGGGCATTCGCTGACAACAACAGTTCGGCATCGCATCAAAAGAAGCTGCAAAAACCATAGCAGCTAAAAATCCCTATACCCAATCGGGCTTGCGGGGTATCAAGTCTTTTCTGGCGCCTTTCCCCGGTCTTTAGATGAAGTACATCGCCTGTTCCTGGCCCTGGGCGTCGCGGCGATCGATCAGGTCTTGGAGGCTGGTGCTGTTCAGCAGGGCTTGCTTGGCGGCCTCGAGCTGCTGGTCGAGCGCAAGCAGCACCTCAAATTCAGCGGTGGGCCTGGTGGGCGTGTCTTTGGCGGAACCCTCCCCCTCCAGACAGTTGACGACGTCGGCGACGAGCACCTCGGATGGCGAGCGCATGAGCTGGTAACCCCCCTTCGGGCCCCGGATGCTGCGCAGGATTCCGCCCCGCCGCAGGGTGGTGAGCATCTGCTCCAGGTAGCGGTCGGGAATGCTTTGGCGGGCCGCAATCTCGGCCACCTGCATCACCCCGCCCGAGGGGTAGGCACTGCCGAGTTCGATCAAAGCGACGAGGCCGTAGTCGGTTTTGGAGCTAAATGCCACGTTGAACTGGAGGTCGCAGAGGCCTGACGGCCGGCCCGGGGAGGTCGTTCCTGGTTGTGACAATAGCCGCAATCCCCAGTGATGTAGTTGGGAATACGAGGGCGGGCTTCGGGGCGGCCTATATTCCCAATCAGTCCAATCGGATTTACGTGGATTTCATCGCCTCTTCGCTCTCCCGTCGCCTTGGTGCCGGTGTTGCCGCCGCAGCCCTCGCAGCATCTAGCGCCCCGCTTCTTCTGGCCTCTCCCGCTTTGGCTGGCCCCGCAGCAGGTGGCAAGCAAGAAATCCTGCTGGTCAGCTACGCGGTGACCAAGGCTGCCTACGACAAAATCATCCCCCTCTTCGAGGCTGATTACAAGAAGAAGACTGGCCAGACCGTTGCTGTGAAAACCAGCTACGGCGGCTCAGGCAGCCAGACCCGAGCCGTGATCGATGGCCTCGAAGCGGACGTGGTGGGCTTGGCCCTCGAAGGCGATGTGATCAAGATTCAGGAGGCCGGCCTGATTGACAAGGGTTGGGAGAGGGAAAATCCCAATAATTCGATCATCACCAATTCGGTTATTGCCTTCTTCGTTCGGCCCCTGAACCCCAAGAAGATCCATACCTGGAAAGACCTCGACAACAAGGATGTTGACGTGGTGACGGCCAACCCCAAGACCTCGGGTGGTGCACGCTGGAATTTCCTGGGTCTCTACGGCTCGGTTACCCAAACAGGTGGCTCCGATGCCCAGGCGAGAAAATATCTCACCACCGTGTATAAAAACGTCGAGGTGTTGCCCAAGGATGCCCGCGAAGCCACCGACACCTTCGTGAAGCGCCGCAAGGGTGATGTGCTGCTGAATTACGAGAATGAAGCCATTTTGGCTAGGAAGACCGGCGACTGGAAGATCCCCTACAAGCTGCCCAGCCCCAATATCCTGATCGAGGGGCCCATCGCGGTGGTGGATAAAAATGTGAACAAGAAAGGTAACCGCAAGGCTGCCGAAGCTTTCACGAAATTCCTGTACACCCCTGCAGCCCAAAAGATCTTTGTGAACAATGGCTTCCGCCCCGTCACCGCCGCGGGTAAGGCCTACGCCAGGGGCAAGTTCCAGCAGGTTGAAACCTTCACCGTTGCCTCCTTCGGTGGTTGGAACACGGTGAACAAAAAGTTCTTCGGCAAGGGCGGTCTTTGGGACCAAATCTTCAGCAAGAGCCGCTGATCGAGCTGAACCTTTATCTCAGGGCCCTGGCAGACCATGCCGGGGCTTTTTTTATGGCCACCGTTTGGTGGTTGCTGGGATCGGACTAGCGTTGTTGTCCCAGGCCCTCCGCCCTTTCATTCCCCCCCTCGGTTCATGTGTGAACTGCTGGCCCTGAGTGCCAATACCCCTACCGATATGCGTTTTTCCTTCCGCGGGCTCACGCGCCGCGGCGGGGCCACGGGGGAACATGCCGATGGCTGGGGCTTGGCGAGCTTCGATCCCCTGGGCGGCGGCTTGAGCGTGATTCGCGAAGAGAGCGCCGCGGCGTTCTCCCCCTTGGCGGCCCAAATGGCCGAGCACGATCTCAAGGCCCTCTATTCCCTAGCCCATATCCGCAAGGCCACCCAGGGGGTGGTCACCTTGGCGAATTGCCACCCATTCCAGCGCCAATGGCGCGGCCAGGATTGGGTGTTTGCCCACAATGGCGACATCAAAGGCACCATCCCGTCGGGGGATCCCTACAGCCCGATTGGCAATACGGATAGCGAAGCGGCCTTTTGCTGGATCCTCAACACCCTGAACGATCAGCCTGCCGAGCAGATCGGGCCTAGGGCCTTGTTTGCGTTGCTCAATCGCTGCTCGGCCCATCTGGCCGGCCAGGGCATTTTTAATTGTTTGATCAGCAATGGCCAGTGGCTCTATGCCTATGGCGGCACCAAATTGCATGTGATCACCCGGCGGGCCCCCTTTGCCCAAGCCACCCTGGCCGACGACGACGTCACCGTCGATTTCTCTGCGGTCACCACGGAAAACGATGTGGTCACGATCGTGAGCACCGAGCCGCTCACCACGAATGAAACCTGGCGTGCCCTGGCCCCAGGGGAAAGCCTGCTGCTCGTGGATGGGGAGATTATTTGCAACGTCTTTCCAGAGGTTTGTGGTCAGAAAATGCAGCCTGAAGCCGCAGCTTGAAGCCCGTTGGCCGCAGGGAAGGCTCCATGGCATTCCGCTAAGCACGGTTTGTTGCTCGGGATACCGGTGTTAACGCAAGTTGGTCCCACACTGTCTGCAGTTGGGTAGGGCTCTGATGGTTATCGGACCAGATATGGGGCGTTGGGTTTTGCCTCGTTGTTGTTCTTGTTTTTGTCTCTATTTTTGCTTCGTTCTTTGATCTGATTCCTTCGTCACAGTTGCCATGACCACCTCAAGCAAGGCCTTCCCCCAGGCCCACCATGTGCTCAAGCCCCATGACCTGCTCAGGCTCCAGCAAGCCAAGAGCCACGCCCACACTCCTTTGGTGATCGATATTCGTGGTGCCCGTGCCTATGAAAAAGCCCACATTCCTGGAAGTCACCGCATTGGCGTGCCTTCGCTCCTAAGTAGCGAGGCGCTGGATTCCGATCTGGTCTTGGTGGGCGATCGCCAGGAAGACACCGAAGTGGTGCTCCAAAGCCTCTACGACGGGGGATTCCACCGGCGTATCCAGCACCTGGAAGGGGGGTTTCCCCGTTGGCAGGAGCAGGGCTTCCAAGTGGCGACCCTGCGAGCGGAAGGAAAGAGCCCCGCCCTGGTTCCCCATGGCTGGGTGCCCGTGCTGAGCCTGGTTCCGTTGCTCGCGGGCTTGCAACAGCTTTCCCTGCCCCTGGTGGCCATCGCAGGTCTGTTTGCTGTTGCCCCAAGCCTGTTTGGTTTTGTCGCGGAACGGGCCTGGCAGCAAGCCCTGCGGCGTTCCGCCTAGGCCTCTGGCCGATCCCGCTCCCATGGCTGGCTGGCATCCCGGAGATCCGATCGGCAAACGGCAGTTCGCCACGTTGTTTGCCAATCAACCCCTCACCCTGGAGGGAGGTAAACGCTTTGGGCCCATCACCCTGGCCTACGAGAGCTGGGGTGAACTCAACCCCAACCGGAGCAACGCGATTTTGCTGTTGCATGGCTTCACCGGCGACAGCCATGCAGCGGGGCCGGTGGAGCCCGGCCATCCCGAGGCTGGCTGGTGAGATGGGTTGATTGGGCCTGATCGCCCCCTGGATACCAATAGCTTTTCATTGGCCTGTCGTTTCGATGCCAATAGCTACATCGCCCTCACCAAGGCCATGAGCCACCACGATGTGGGTCGGGGTCGAGGTGGCGTGGAAGCAGCCTTGGCCCGGGTGCAAGCCCGCACGCGCATCGTTTCGATTCGATCAGATCGCCTGTTCCCGCCAAGGTTGCAATTGGAAATGGCCCATGCGTTGCCGGGGGGCATCACGTTTACCGGAATTGATTCCAACCATGGCCATGATGGTTTCTTGCATGAGCATCGTCAGCTGGCACCAGTGATTCGGGACATGCTGGGTTAGTTGTTACTGCCTAAGGCAAAGCTACGGCGGCCTTGATGATCCCGCAGTTGGGTGATTCCTAGCCAAAGAATCGGAATCCCTACCAGGATTGGGGTCAGCCACAGCCCAGCAATGATCAACAGAGTGGGCCCAAAGTTATTGGGGATTGCTGGTGGTTGGTGTGCGCGATTGGAGAGCAACAAGGTGGGTCTGTCTGTAGCATTGAGTTTATTTTGAGTTCAATCAGGTGTTGTGGTTTAAAACACATTTTCTCTGGTCTTCCTGCTTCCTGGACTACCTATAATTGAAGTTACTTTGGTTCACTTGTGTCTCCAACGGCTCCTCCAGTTGTCTCCCTCGCTGAGGCCTCGCGCTATTGGTTTCAGCTCGGCTGGATCAGTTTTGGCGGGCCGGCAGGGCAGATTGCCTTGATGCACCAGGAGTTGGTGGAGCGGCGCCGGTGGCTCTCTGAGCGGCGCTATCTCCACGCCCTCAACTACTGCATGGTGTTGCCGGGCCCCGAGGCCATCCAGCTGGCCACCTACCTGGGCTGGTTGATGCATGGGGTGCGCGGTGGCCTGGTGGCCGGCGGCCTGTTTTTGCTGCCTTCGGTGCTCGTGCTGATCGCCCTGTCGACCATCTATGTACTTTGGGGCCAGTTGCCGCTCCTGGCAGCTGTTTTTTGGGCCCTCAAGCCCGCGGTATTGGCGATCGTGGTGCAGGCGGGCTGGCGGCTGGGGCGCCGCACCCTGCACACCCAGCCCCTGGTATGGCTCGCTGTTTTCGCCTTTTTGGCCTTCAGTGTTTTGCAGTGGCCCTATCCCCTGGTGATTGCCCTGGCGGCCCTGGCCGGATGGGCCGCCGGCCGCTGGCAGCCCGCTTGGTTGGCGTTGCCCCAGGCCCAAACCCTGGTCGTCGCAGTCCAAAACCCTTCCCAGCAAAACCCGATTGGCGATTTCATCCACGGTGATGCCACGCCCACGCCGGCCCACGCCAGGTTTTCCAAGCGCCACCTCGCCCTCACCCTGCTGGTTTGGGGCTGCGCCCTTGGCCTGCCCCTGTTGGCCCTCGGCCTGATCAATGGATGGGATGGCCCCCTGGTGGCCATGGGGCGGTTCTTCAGCCAGGTGGCCCTGGTCACCTTTGGGGGGGCCTATGCGGTGCTGCCCTACGTGGCCAAGGCGGCGGTGGGTCACTTCGATTGGTTGAGCGCCAGCCAGATGGTGGATGGCCTAGCCCTCGGGGAAACCACCCCTGGCCCCTTGATCATCGTGGTGGCCTTCGTGGGCTTCATGGGCGGCTGGAATACCGGGGTGTTTGGTGCCCCGGGCCACTGGTGGGATGCGGTGGCCGCCACCTTGGTGGTGGTGTGGTTCACCTTCCTGCCCAGTTTTGGTTTCATCCTGGTGGGCGGCCCCCTGGTGGAAGCCACCCGCGACAACCTGCGCTTGGGAGCTCCCCTGCGGGCGATCACCGCCGCTGTGGTGGGGGTGATCGGCAGCCTGGTGGTGTTCTTTGCAGCGCCCGTGCTTTGGCCGGCTGGCCCGTTCGATTGGGCCCCCGCTGGGCTGGTGCTGCTGGCCCTGGTGCTGCTGTTGCGCTGGCGGTGGAGCGTGCTGCAGTTGATCGGTGGGGCTGCCCTGGTGGGCCTCGGCCGCTATGGCCTTGCACAATTAGGCCATCTGATCGGCTGAGCTAAAGCATGGTTCTGCCTGAGTTCTTGAGCACGGCCAGCCTCGAAGACCTGCTCAACACCTGGGGCTATGGCGTGGTGTTTGCGGCGATGGTGCTCGAGAGTGCCGGGGTGCCCCTGCCTGGGGAAACCGTCACCCTGCTGGGCGGTTATGCGGCCGGCAGTGGCCATTTGAACCTGGCTGCTGTGATCGCCGCCGCCAGTAGTGGGGCCATGGTTGGCGATTCGATTGGCTACTGGGTGGGTCGCCGGGCCGGTTGGCCCCTGCTGTTGCGGGTGGGTCGGTGGCTGCGCCAATCCCCAGAGCAGATGGAGACGCTCCGAATCCAGTTCCTCAACCACGCAGGCAAATCGGTGCTGCTGGGACGTTTTGTGGCGGTGCTGCGGGTGGTGGCCGGACCCATGGCCGGGGCGGTGGGGATGCCCTACGGCCGCTTTTTGGTGTTCAACTGCACCGGTGCCGTGCTCTGGGCCACCACGATGGTGAGCCTGGCTTGGCTGGGGGGGCGTTGGATTCCGTTCCAGCGCATGGTGGAAGGGGTGCTGCAATTTGGCATTGGTGCGCTCGTTCTTGTGGCGCTGATCGTGGCCGTGCCCAAGCTGTTGTCGTGGTGGGAATCGCGCCTGCTCGATCGTTCAGGTCCGAAACCATGACGCTGAACCTCACCGCTGGCCAGCGCCGGGCGGCCACCCTCGCGGCCCTGTGGGGCAATGCCCTCGAGTGGTTTGATTTTGCCGTTTACGGCTACGTGGCCACCCCTTTGGGCAAGGCCTTTTTCCCTACCGATGCGCCGGGGATGCAGGTGGTGGCGGCCTTTGCGGTGTTTGCGGTGGGCTACTTGATGCGGCCCGTGGGCAGCCTGGTGCTGGGCCCCATCGGCGATCTGCTCGGCCGGCGCAACATGCTCAGCCTCAGCATTGTGTTGATGGGGGGCTCGAGCCTGCTGATTGCCCTGTTGCCTACCCATGCCCAATGGGGAGCCGGGGCTGGATTGGTGCTGCTGCTGCTGCGCATGCTGCAGGGCTTCTCCGTGGGGGGGGAATTCACCGGTTCGATGACCTACGCCACCGAGGCCGCCCGGCCTGGGCGCCAGGGATTCTTGGCCAGCCTGGCCACCGCCGGGGGGCTCTTGGGTTTCAGCTTGGGCTCAGCCACCGTGGCTGTGCTGGCTGAGCTGTTGGGGGCTTCGGCGATGGAGGCCTGGGGCTGGCGCCTGCCCTTCGCGATGGGGGCGTTGGTGGCGGTTTTGGGGTTGTGGATGCGGCGCCAGATGCCCGAAACCCTGGAGCCTTCCAGTGAGCAGGCGGCGATTCACTCGGGGGCCGACCTGCTTGCTGCCATGGGCGGTCGGCTGCGCGAGTTGGGCGGCCAATGGCGCTTGGTGCTGCGCATTGGTGCGTTGGTGTCGTTCGCCAATGTCGTTTTTTATGTGCTGTTCGTCTATTTGGTCGACTACAGCGGCAACCAGAGGGGATCGAGTGTGGCTGCGGCCAATACCACCGCCACCCTGGTCCAAACCCTGGGCTTGCCCTTGGTGGTACTCGGTGGGGTTTTGGTGGATCGCTACGGGAAGGTGCCGATCAATCGGATTGGCAACCTGCTGTTGGCCATCACCACTCCGGTGGTGTTGCCCTTGGTGCAATTGACTGGCCCGAGGGGATTGCTGATCGGCCAGGCCCTGGGGGTGTTGCCGGTGATGCTCACCATGGGAGCCCAGGGGGTGATGGCGGTGGAGATGGTGCCCGAGCGCCAACGCTGCACGGTGTTTTCCATCGCCTACAGCCTGGCCATGGCCCTGTTTGCCGGCACATCGCCGCTGGTGTGCAGTTGGCTGCTTGAGAAGCAAGGCTGGCAGTGGGGCCCAGCCGTTTATTGCAGCCTCTATGCAATCCCAGCCCTTTGGGCCCTGGGCGGGCGCCCTACTCCCACCCGCACCCCTGCTGTCACGCCAACTGGGGCCTACAAATAGAAGCCCACCGTGGTGACAACCCGGGTGCCCTGGGCCCGGAGGGCACTGCGCAGGGCAATGGTGGATTGGTTGTGAAGCAGGTTTTCCCAGCGGTGCCTGGTCACAAACACGGGCAGCACCACCGTGCAGAACGTTTCGCGATCTTTTTTGTGCTCCACCTCAAAGGTTTTGACAAACTCCAGCACCGGATAAATCAGGGAGCGGTAGGGGGAATCGAGCACCACCAGCGGGATGTCGGGGAGTTGGCGCTGCCATTGCTCCCGAAAGGCCTCCGCTTTGCCGATCCCTAAATCCACGTGCACGGCCACCAGCTCCCGGGCAATGGAGCGGGCATAGCGCACGGCCTCGAAGCTGCCGCGGTGCAGTTGGCCCACGAGCACCACCACCGGTGCTCCCCCATCGGCCGGGGCCGGGGGCAGGCTGAGTTTTTTGTCGCTGGCGAGGCGCAGTCGTTTCGCTACTTGTTTGTAGTGGCGCTTGATCGCCAGAAACAGCATCACCATCAAGGGGATGGTGACCACCACCAGCCAGGCCCCATGGGTGAACTTGCTGAACAGCAGCACCCCCGTCACCACCAGGGTGACCAGGCTGCCAAAGCCGTTGATCAGTGCCTTGACCCGCCAGCCCAACCCCCGTTCTTTCCACCAATGCACCACCATCCCGGCCTGGGAGAGGGTGAAGCTCAAAAACACCCCCACCGCATAAAGGGGGATCAGCCGGGTCACGCTGCCGCCAAAGATCACGATCAACACCCCGGCAAAGCCACTGAGGGCCAGGATTCCGTTGCTAAACACCAGCCGATCGCCCAGGGAGGTGAGTTGGCGGGGCAGGTAGCCGTCTTGGGCCAGGAAGTTGGCCAGGCGGGGGAAGTCGGCGTAGGCGGTGTTGGCGGCGAGGAGCAGGATCAGCAGGGTCGCCACCTGCAACACCAACACCATGGGACTGTGGTGACCAAAAACCTGATCCCCCAGTTGGTAGAGCAGGGTGGGCCCGTTTTCCTCGTAGATGGTGCCCAGTTGTTGGGCGAGCACGCTCATGCCGCCGAACATCACGGCCAGGAGCAGCACCATCACGGTGAGCACGCGACGGGCGTTTTTCCATTCGGTGGGCTTAAACGCCATCACCGAATCGCTGATCGCCTCAATGCCGGTGAGGGCAGCGCAGCCCGAGCTGAAGGCCCGCATCAGCAGCACGGCACTGATGGCCGTAAGACCGCCGTGCTCTTCGACCATCCGCAGGTTTTGCTCGGCGGCGGCCATGGGGGCTATGTCTCCATGGGCCAGCTTGAGCAGACCCACGCCCACCACCGTGAGCACGGCAGCCATAAACACATAAGTGGGGGCGCTGAGCAGTTGGGCACTGGAGCGCAGGCCCCGCAGGTTGACCACCATCAACAGCACCAGGGCCACCAGGCACAGGGGCACCCGATAGGCCTCAAGACCATGGAAATAGGAGGTGAGCGCCGAGATGCCCGCTGCCGTGCTCACGGCCACGGTGAGCACGTAATCAATCGAGAGGGCGGCGCCTGCCACCAGGCCCGGTAGATCGCCCAGGTTTTCGTGGGAGACCCGGTAGGAGCCCCCCCCCAGGGGATAGGCCTTGATGGTTTGGCGATAGCTAATCGCCACGATGACCATCAGGGCAATGATCAGCCCCGTGATCGGCAAGGTGAAGCCCAGGCCCACGGCCCCGGCCATGCCCAGCACCAGCACGATTTCCTGGGTGGCATAGGCCACCGAGGAGAGGGCATCGGAGCTCAGGATGGCGAGGGCCTCAGCGTTGGTGAGCCGCTCTTCGGCGTGGGCGCTGGTGGGCAGGGGCTTGCCGATCAACGTGCGGCGTAAGTCCCATGCTCCAGAGGCTTGAAAGCGGCCCATCTAGCCCGGGGTCAACAAGATTTCGCCCCAGTCTGACCTGGTGCCCGTAACCGGGTCATGGATTGGCCAGGCTTGCTCGGATTTTCTCGCGCTGGAGATAAATGCGGATCAGCTTTTCGTCCATCAGGCCATACCGGGTGACGGCAGCCTCGTGGCAAAGCTCAAAAATCTCCAGCAAGGTGCTGGCTTGGAAGGTGAGCCCCTGGTCAGCGGCGATGGCCACCACATCCGGCACGGTTTCCACCGTGTTCAGGATTGAACGCAGAGCGGGCTCCGTTTGAATCTTGCCGAGGAATCCAAACAGGCTCTCAAGTTCCTTTTTCTGCACGGCTGCTCTGGGGTTATCAGGCTGAAGTCAGCCTAGGCAGATGGAATTACTGCCAAACTGCGCCAAACCTCTTTCGGCATCCATGGTTCGGTTTCGCAGGCTTGCTGCCGTAGGTCCTGTGCTCGCCGCCCTGGTGCTGGCGGGGTGCGCCAGTGATGGTGGCGACGTGCAGAGCCAGAAGCTGGCCACGATCAAAGGCCGCGGCACCGTGGTGTGTGGGGTGGATGGCAAGTTGCCCGGATTCAGTTTTGTCGAGCCAAACGGCAGCTACAGCGGCCTGGATGTGGATGTGTGCAAGGCCGTCGCGGCAGCCCTGTTTGGCGATCCAGCCAAGGTGGAATACCGCGACCTCAATTCCAGCGAACGGTTTGCGGCCCTGGCCAGTGGCGAGGTGGACCTGCTCTCCCGCAACACCACCCTCACCTTGAGCCGGGATGCTTCGGGCGGTAATGGGCTGAGTTTTGCCCCCACCACCTTCTATGACGGCCAAGGGGTGATGGTGCCTGGGGCCAGCGGCATCAAGAGCCTCAAGGATTTGGCCGGTAAGCCCATCTGCGTGGAGAGCGGCACCACCACCGAGCTCAACCTCGCCGATCGCATGCGCGAAATCAACGCTGCCTATACCCCGCTCAAATTTCAAACCGGTGACCAGACCTACGCGGCCTACCTGCAGGGGCGCTGCGCGGCCGTGACCAGCGACCGCTCCCAGCTGGCGGCCAAGCGCACCAGCTTCCCCACCCCGGCTGCCCACACCCTGCTGCCTGAGGTGCTCAGCAAGGAACCCCTCACCCCCGCCACGGTGAACGCTGATCCCGCCTGGGCCGATGCCGTGCGTTGGACGATCTATGCCCTGATGCAGGCCGAAGAACTCGGCATCACCCAGGCCAACGTGGCCGCCAAGGTGGCGGAAGCGAAGGCCAATCCCAACCTGGCGGATCTGCGTCGCTTCCTTGGCGTCGAAGGCGACTTCGGCAAGCAGCTGGGCCTCCCCCCGGATTTTGTGGTGAAGGCGATCACGGCGGTGGGCAACTACGGCGAGGTGTTTGAGCGCAATGTGGGCAGTGGCTCCAAGCTCAAGCTGGAGCGGGGCCTCAACCGTCAGTGGAAAGAGGGCGGCCTGATCTATTCGCCTCCCTTCCGTTGATGGCTCCTTCGCGAAGGCCTGCTGCAACCACTCCGTGGTGGCGTAACCGCCGGGTGGTGCCCTTTGCGGTGCAAGCCGCCGCGGGCTTGGTGGTGCTGGTGGTGGTTGCCTTTTTGCTCGGCAATTTGGTGCGCAATCTCACCGCCGCCGGCCTGCTGCTGAGTTGGAGTTGGCTCGATAACCCGGCGGGGTTTGATCTGGCCGAATCCTCGATTCCCTTTTCGGCCAGCCAGCCCTATTGGCTGGCCCTGCTGGCTGGCTTGGTCAACACCTTGAAGGTGGTGGTGGTGGGCCTGGTGGGGGCCACCCTTCTGGGAACTGCGGTGGGCTCTGCCGCCTTTAGCAGCAACGGTTTGCTGAAGCGTTTGGCCCGGGGCTATGTGGAAGTGGTGCGCAATATCCCGTTGCTGTTGCAGCTGGTCTTTTGGTATTTCGTGGTGTTTCTGGCCTTGCCGAATGGGGCGGCTGCCATTCAGTTGCCCGGCCTTGTGTTGGCGAAGTCGGGGCTGTATTTGGGCTGGTTTGGGGAGGGGTGGCAGTGGCAGCTGCCCCATCTCACTGGCGGGGTTTGGCACGCACCCCTGCGCCTCTCGGTGGAATTTGGCGCCCTACTCACGGGGTTGGTTGTTTACACCGCAGCCTTTATTGCCGAGGTGGTGCGGGGGGGCATCGCCGCCGTGCCCCAGGGCCAATGGGAAGCGGCCCGCTCCCTGGGATTTTCGCCCTTGGTCACCCTGCGGAGGATCGTGATGCCCCAGGCCCTGCGGGTGATCGTGCCGGGGCTCAATAGCCAGTACATCTCCTTGGCCAAAAATTCCTCCTTGGCTGTGGCCTGCGGCTACACCGATCTCTATTCGGTTGCCGAAACCACCCTCAACCAAACGGGCCGGGCCGTGGAGGTGGTGGTCTTGCTGCTTGGTTCTTATCTGGTGATCGACCTGCTGATCTCGGCGCTCATGAATGGGCTCAATGCTGCTGTGCAGCTCAAGGAGCGCTGATGCCAGCCTCGTTTGCCCCCCCGAGTGCGTCCCCTTCCTGGTGGAAGCGTCTGCGCACCGAGCTGTTTGGCAGCCGGGTGGATGGTCTGATTTCGATTGCCCTAGGGGCGGCCTTGGTGGCGGTCGCCTTGGGCTTGCTCAAGTGGACCCTCTTCCAGGCCCAGTGGGCCGTGATCCAGGCCAACAGCACCCTGTTTGCGGTGGGCCGTTATCCGATCGAGCAGCAGTGGCGCCTCTGGCTACTCACCGCCCTGCTGGCCGCCGCCACCGGGTCGAGTTGGGGGCTGTTGCGTGCCCTTCCCCGGGATCAGCCCACGGGCCAGCGCTGGCCCTTCAACGATCGCCTGGCGGCTGGGGTGTTGGTCGCCCTGGCCCTGGCCGTGCCCCTGGGCCTCCAGCTCAGCCTGGCGATCCAGCTGCGCTGGTGGGGAATCACGGCCCTGGTGTTGCTGTTGCGCTGGGCCTTGGCCCGCTGGGGCAGCGCCTTGCCCCGGGGGATCCAACGGCTGGTGCCCTTGCTGTGGCCAGGGCTGTATTTGGTGGGCATGGTGCTGATCAGCGGCGGCCTTGGCCTGATCCAGGTCGCCCCCTCCCAATGGGGTGGGCTGCTGCTGACCCTGGTGGCCTCCAGCTTCGCGATCTTGATCTGTTTTCCCCTGGGCCTGGTTTTGGCCCTAGGCCGGCGCAGTGAGCTGCCCCTGCTGCGCTGGGGATCGGTGATTTACATCGAATTCATCCGAGGTGCCCCGCTGATCACCCTGCTCTTTTTGGGCCAGAACATTCTTGGCTTTTTGCTCCCCGGGGGCCTTGCCCCCGATCGGGTGTGGCGGGCGGCCTGGGTGCTCACCTTCTTTGCGGCGGCCTATGTGGCGGAGGCCCTGCGCTCCGGTTTGGCAGCCGTGCCCCGTGGCCAGCTGGAAGCGGCCCAATCCCTCGGCATGACCATGCCCCAGGGCTTGGTTCAGGTGGTGCTGCCCCAGGCCCTGCGGGTGGCCTTGCCCGCCGTGGTGGGCCAGTTCATCACCCTGCTCCAGGACACCACCTTGCTGTCGCTGATTGGTCTGCTCGACCTGTTGGGCACGGCCAGGGCCGTGATGGCGAACCCGGCCTTCCTGGGCAAAAGTGCCGAGGTGTATCTGGTGCTGGCGGTGCTGTTTTGGTGTTGCTGCGCTGCCCTGGGCCTCGGTAGTCGCGCCCTGGAAACCCGCCTCAACCCCAGCGACCAGACCAGGTATCAGCGATGACATCGCCCCCTTCCGGCACACCTGTCACCATGGCTTCCAGGAACCCGGCCGCGATGGACCCCATTCTCGAAGCGCGGGGTGTCCAGAAGTGGTACCCGAATGGCTACCACGCCCTGCGGGGGGTGGACCTCACCGTGCACCGCGGTGAAGTGGTGGTGATCATGGGCCCCTCCGGATCCGGCAAAAGCACCTTCATTCGCACCTTCAACGCCCTGGAGGATTTCCAGCAGGGCTCCATCACGATCGATGGCCTCAGCATCAATGAGGACACCCGCAACATCGAGGCGATTCGCCGCGAAGTGGGGATGGTGTTCCAGCAATTCAACCTTTTTCCGCACCTGAGCGTGCTCGATAACCTCACCCTGGCGCCGGTGTTGGTGCGCAAGCGAGCCAAGGCCCAGGTGGAGCGCGAAGCGCTGGAGTTGCTGGAGCGGGTTGGCATTGGCGAGCAGGCCCACAAATTTCCAGGCCAGCTCTCGGGCGGCCAGCAGCAGCGGGTCGCCATCGCCCGTTCGCTCTGCATGGAGCCGCGTTTGATGTTGTTTGACGAGCCCACCAGTGCCCTCGATCCAGAGATGGTGCAGGAGGTGCTGGAGGTGATGCAGGAGCTCGCCGCCGATGGCATGACCATGGTTGTCGTCACCCATGAGGTGCGCTTTGCTCGCAACGTGGCCAGCCGGGTGGTGCTGATGGCCGAGGGAGAGGTGGTGGAAATCGCGCCTCCCGAGCAGTTCTTCACGGCTCCAACCCACCCCCGCACCCAGCAGTTTCTTCAGCAAATCGGTTGATGTCCGTGCTTTCTTCCCGTTTGATTCGCTATGTGCGTTTTCCCTTGGCTCTCTCAGCCATTGGCTTGGCCGTGGTGTTGGGGTTCCAGGGGTTGCAGGCGGCCTGGTTGACCCTGGTGCTGCTGCTGCTGGAGATCTCCCTCTCCTTCGACAACGCGATCGTGAATGCCCGGGTGCTGGATCGCATGACCCCCGGCCAGCAGAAGTTTTTCCTCACCTGGGGCCTGGTGATCCCGGTGTTTGGCGTGCGCTTTTTGGGTCCCTTGGTGATGGTGGCCCTGGCCGGCCAGGTGGGCCTGGGCGAGGCCCTGGATGCGGCCTTGAACCATCCCGACCACTACCGGGAATTACTCGAGATCGCCGAGCCCAGGATCCTGGCCTTCGGCGGCATGTTCCTGTTGATGGTGTTTCTGCACTACTTCTTCGACGACGCCAAAACCCTGCATTGGTGGACCTCCCTGGAGAAGCGCCTCAGCGCTGCCGGCCGGATCGAAGCCCTGGAAGTGGCCGTGGCCCTGATTGTGCTGCTGGTGCTCGTGGCTATCGCCCCAGGGGAGATGCGGGGCGACCTGATGGTGTGTGGTGTCTTGGGAGTGGTGCTCCAGCTCTTGGCCACCTCGCTGGCCGATGCCTTTGGTGATGAGGCCGCGGCAGGTGCTCGGGTGGCGGCCGGCGGTGGGTTGGCGAGCTTGCTCTACCTGGAATTGCTCGATGCATCCTTCAGCCTGGATGGCACGATCGGCGCCTTTGCGATTACCCAAAACATCATCTTGATCATGGTGGGCCTGGGTCTTGGGGCCCTGTTCATCCGCTCCCTCACCCTGATGTTGACCAGGGAGAGGGCCCTTGATGAGCTGATCTATCTCGAGCATGGTGCCCACTACGCCATTGGGGCCCTGGGCCTGTTGATGCTGGCGGGGATCCCCTTGGCGGCCCACCAGGTGCATCTGCCCGAATGGCTGAGTGGCTTGATCGGCATTGTGCTCTTGGCCATTGCCCTGGTGGATTCGATCCGCCAAGGCAAAGCTTCTGCTTAAACCCTTTTGCTGAAGCCTTCTGCTTAGACGCTCTGCTGAAGCCGTCCTCTCATTCGGCTTGGGTGGTGACTTCAGGCTCGGCAACGGTGGGGGTCCTAGAGACGCGAGCAACGGCAAAGGTCACCCCCAACAGGGCAGCCAGAAAGATGCCAGTGGCAAAGCCTTGAAGCCTGCTCCATTTGGGCCGAGTTTTTTCGGTGTGGGGATGGCCGCAATCTGAGCAGATCAGCATGGTGTTGGTGCGCCCCACCTTGGTCACCATGCGGCCACCGCATTTTTTGCAGGACATCGCTGCACCCCCCCAACTCGATGAATGCTGACCCATCAGCCTAGAAGTCAGGGTTTTTACCTGGTGTATCCGTTGCCTCCAGAAGCGACCCCGGGCGCCCTACGCTATTGAAACTCACTCTCAAAAAGCCCCGTTCGATGCGAACGCCCGCCCGCTTGGCCGATTTAGCTCCTGGGCAGTCAGCCACCATCGCGGCCATTGAGGCCCAGGCGGGGCTTCGCAACCGACTCGAAGCCCTTGGACTCAGCCAGGGGCAGCGGGTGCAGATGCTGCGCCGGGCCTGGTTGGCGGGCCCCCTGCACGTGCGCGTCGGCATGACCGAGCTGATGCTGCGCCGCGCCGATGCCGCCCGGGTGGGCCTGGGGGCGGACCTGGAGGCGTGGCCGGTGGCGGCGTGAGCACGATCGCCGTCTTGGGCATGCCCAATACGGGCAAATCGACCCTGTTCAACCAGCTCACCGGCAGCCATGCCCATATCGGCAATTGGCCTGGGCTCACGGTGGATTTGATGCAGGCCGACGTGGATCTGCAGGGCAGCCCCGCCCAGCTGGTGGACCTGCCTGGGATCTACGACCTGCGCGGCCACTCCGACGATGAGGCGGTGGTACGCCACTTCCTGGAATCCACCCGCCTCGATTTGGTGGTGGTGGTGCTCAATGCCAGCCAGCTCGATCGCCAATTGCGGCTGGCCCTCCAGGTGCGGCAGCTGGGTTTGCCGGCGGTGCTACTGCTCAACATGGCCGATGAGGCCAAGCGTTTTGGCGTCAGCATCGACACCGCCACCTTGGCAGAAGAGCTGGCCATGCCCGTGGTGCTGCTCAGCGCCAAATACCGCCGCGGTTTGGGGGAGGCCCGCCATCAAATGGCCAAGGCCATTTCGAATGGAGTCTCGAAGGAAATCGGTGCCCAAGCTGCCGTAATCCACCTCGATGCCTGCCTGGCTGAGGGAGATGACGCCCTCCAGCGGCAGATCGCCCAACTCATGGAGAGGGCGGTGAGCCTGCCGCCCCAATGGCGCGATCGCCTCACCCGGCGGCTGGATGGGGTGTTGCTGCATCCGCTGCTGGGCCTGCCCCTGTTTTTCCTGGTGATGGCCCTGATGTTTCAGGCCATCTATGCCATTGGCGTGCCGCTGCAGGAAGCCCTGGGCACCCTGCTCGACAGCTTTGGCCAGGGGGTGATCGCCCCCCTGATCCGTGGACTGCCCGCCTTTGCCCAGGGGTTTTTGCTCGAGGGGGTTTACCAGGGCATTGGCACGGTGAGTGCCTTTTTGCCGGTGATCTTTTTGTTCTTCCTCGCCATGGGCGTGGTGGAAGACAGCGGCTACCTCTCGCGGGCGGCCTACCTGATGGATGCCTTCATGGAGCGGCTGGGGCTGGATGGCCGCTCCTTCGTGCTCTCGCTGATGGGCTTTGGCTGCAATGTGCCGGCAATCATGGGCACCCGGGTGATGCGGGATCGGGGGCTGCGGTTGCTCTCGATGCTGATCATTCCCTTTTCGCTGTGCTCCGCCCGCCTGAACGTTTTCCTGTTCATGGCCTCCGTCTTTTTTGCTCCCCGGGTGGGGGGCCTGGTGATCTTTGGCCTCTACGTGATGAGCTTTGCGGCGGCCATCGTCACGGCGTTGCTGTTCAAGGGGCGCTTCTCTAGCAATGAGCCCCTGGTGCTGGAACTCCCCCCCTACCGTTTTCCCACCCTGCGCCAGATGGTGGGCCGGGCCTGGCTGGAGGTGCGGCACTTCTGGTTTTGGTCGAGGCGCTTCATCATTTTTGGGGTGGTGGCCGTGTGGCTGCTCAACAACCTGCCCTTCGGGGTGGAGCCCGCTTCGGCCCAGTCGTTTTCGGGTTGGATTGGCAGGGCCTTGATGCCAGTGCTCGGGCCCCTGGGCATCAACCCCAAGCTGGCAGTGGCCTTGCTGTTTGGCTTCATCGCCAAGGAGATCGTGCTGGGTGGGTTGGCCGTGATTTATGGCCAGGCCAATCCCTTGGCCCTCGGCCAAGCCCTGGCCTTGGATGTGAACTGGGTTCAGGCGGTGAGTTTCATGCTCTTCACCCTGCTCTACACCCCATGTTTGTCCACGGTTGCGGTCATCCGCAGTGAATCCAAGAGTGCCAAATTCACCTGGTTTTCGGTGCTGTGGTCGTTAGCCCTCGCCTGGGGCACCAGCTTTGGCTTTTATCAATTGGCTACGGCCCTGAGTTGGGGGTCTTTGGTGCTGCATTAAGTAGCACTGTGGTTGCAGCAAACGATCACGATTGCTTGTGGATCCAATAGGTAACGGCATCCCTGATAACCCGCCAGGTTGGGTGGTTTAATCCCTAAGGTTTCGGCACTTTCCCTTTAGGGCTCCTATTAATGACCGCTGCCTTTCTGCAGACGGCCTGGCTAGTTCCCCTCTATCCGCTCGTGGCGGCAGCGTTGTCGCTGGCCTGGTCTCCGGGGCTCATCAAGCGGACGGGGCCCCGGCCCTGCGGCTACATCAATCTACTGATGGTGGCTGTGGCGTTTAGCCACAGTGTGATTGCACTTATCGCCCTGCATACCAACGCCCGTGCCGGCGCTGAAGCCCTCTACCGACCGCTGAGCTTCGGCTGGACCTGGTTGAACACCGGTGGTCTGCGGGTGGGCTTCGATGGCCTGGTGACCGAGCAGGCCCTGATCGCCATGGCCCTGATCACGGGCCTCCACCTGTTAGTGCAGATCTATGCCATTGGCTACCTGGAGATGGACTGGGGCTGGCCCCGGTTCTTCGGCTCGCTCAGCTTCTTCGAGGCGGGACTCTGCGCCCTGGTGCTCACCGATTCGGTGTTCTTCAGCTATGTGATCCTTGAACTGCTCACCCTGGGCACCTACTTGATTGTGGGTACCTGGTACAACCAGCCCCTGGTGGTGAAGGGGGCCCGAGATGCTTTTCTCACCAAGCGCATTGGCGACCTGATCCTGCTGGCCGGGGTGATCGCCCTGTTGCCGGTGAGCGGCACCTGGAATTTCCACGGTCTGCAGGGTTGGGCCGCCGACCTCACCAACAACGGCACCCCCTTACCACTGGGCTTCCAGCTGATCCTGCTGGCCCTGATCGCCGGGCCGATGGGGAAATGCGCCCAGATTCCCCTGCACCTCTGGCTCGATGAGGCCATGGAGAGCCCACTGCCTTCCACCGTGCTGCGCAATTCGGTGGTGGTGGTCGGTGGTGCCTGGGTGCTGCTTCGCCTGGAGCCCCTGCTTGAGCTCAGCCCCTTTGTCCAAAGCGTGCTGGTGGTGGTGGGTGGCTCCACGGCAGTGGTGGCCTCGCTGATCGCCCTGGCCCAGGTGGATGTCAAGCGGGCTCTCTCCTTTTTAGTAAGCAGCTGGCTGGGGCTGCTCTTCGTGGCCGTGGGCCTGGGGGGCACCGCCGTGGCCGACCACCTGCTGTTGGTTTATCCCCTGCCGATGGCCCTGCTGCTGCTGGCGATCGGCACGATCGTGATCAGCAATGTGACCCAGGACCTCACCCAGTTAGGGGGGCTCTGGAGCAAGCGTCCCCTGATTGGCATCGCCTTCCTCGTCGGCGCGGGAGGCCTGATGGGCTTGCCGCCGTTCGCCAGCTTCGCCGCCCTGCGTGAATTGCTCGCCCTCACGGCGGCGAGTGGCCATCCCGTGCTGCTGGGGGGCGTGGTGCTGGTCACCAACGCCCTGATCAGCGCCGGCCTGATCCGGGTTTTTGGCCAGATCTGGGGAGGTCGACCCACCCCGTTCACCACCCGTTCTCCGGAGGTGCTCTGGTTGATGGTGCTGCCCACCATGGTGCTGATGGGCATGGTGCTGCATCTCCCCATGCTCCTGGTGGCCAATGGGGTCTATTCCCTCACCCCCCTCGCAGGTTGGGGGGCCCTGGCCTGGCCCCTGATTGCCTCCACTCTGGTGGGCGGAAGCCTCTCGGCCGCCTTTTACCTGCGCCCCCACGGCCTGGCCCAGCTGCCGGCCTCCCTCGGAGGCCTGCAGGATTGGCTCGCCCAAGACATGCAAACCGAGCGCTTTTACCACCGCACCGTGGTGGCCCTGGTGCTGGCCCTGGCCCGCTTCGGTGCCTGGAGTGACAGCCGCCTGGTGGATGGCTTCACTGGCGGCACCGGTGCGGTGGCCCTGGAGGGTGCCCGGCGCCTCAGCCTCACGACCTCCGGTCGCTCCCAGGCCTATGCCCTCACCCTGGTGCTGGGTGTGCTGCTGATGGCGGCCTGGTTGATCGCCGATGCCCCCGGCCCCCTCGCCTCCCTCCTGCAGTGATCGCTTCTGCCATGACCTTGCTGTTGTTGTTGGCGGTGCCGCTCGCGGCGGGCCTGCTCCTCACCCTGCTGCCCGAAGGCCGTCCTGGCCTGGTGCGCACCCTGGCCGCCGCTGCTGCCCTCCTCCAGCTCGTGCTGGGCCTGGTGGCCTGGCGCCATCCCCCCGCCGCCCTGACGATCGAATGGCTGCCCCGGCTGGGTTTGGGCCTCGATCTGGGCCTCGATGGGCTGTCGCTGCCGCTGGTGCTGCTCACGGGCCTGATCACAGCCATGGCGGTGCTGGCCTCCCCCCTAGACCAGGGCCGCCCTCGCCTCTATTACGCCCTGATACTGGCCACCAACCTGGGGGTGATGGGGGCTTTCTTGGCCCGCAACGCCCTGCTGTTCGTGTTGGCCTTCGAGCTGGTGCTGATCCCCACCACCCTGTTGGTGGCGATCTGGGGCGGCGAGCGCCGTGCCGGTGCCGCCGTGCGCTTTCTGCTCTACGGGGCAGTGTCGGGCCTGAGCCTGCTGGGCGGCGTCCTCGCTTTCGGCTGGTTCGGCCAGGGGGCCGCCGGCGCCGACACCGCCGTGAGCTTCAGCTTCGAGGCCCTGGCCGCCACGCCCCTGCCTGCAGCGGCCCAGGGCTGGGTGCTGGCCCTGCTGGTGCTTGGTTTCGGCATCAAGCTGCCGGTGGTGCCCTTGCATGGCTGGCAGCCGATCACCTACGCCGAAGCACCGCCGCCGGTGGTGATGCTGCTGGGGGGTGTGGTGTCGAAGCTCGGGGCCTACGGCCTGCTGCGCTTCGGCGTGGGCATGCTGCCCGATGCGTGGACCGCCTTTTCCCCCTGGATTGCTGCGGCCGGGGCGGTGAGTGCGGTGTATGGCGCCCTGAACGCCATTGCCGCCACCGACATCCGCCGGCTGATGGCCTACAGCTCCCTGGGCCACATGGGCTTACTGGTTTTGGCCCTGGCGGCCGCCACGCCGATGAGCCTGCAGGGGGCCATGGCCCAAGTGCTGGCCCATGGCCTGATCGTGGCCCTGCTGTTTGACTGCGTGGGGCTAATCCAGCGCAAGACCGGCACCACGGTGATCGCCGAGCTCTCTGGCCTGATGAACCCGATCCGGGGCCTGCCCTTCACCATGGGCTTGATGCTGCTCGCCCTGATGGCCGCTGCCGGCATCCCCGGCCTGGCGGGCTTCCCGGCAGAACTGCTGGTGTTCGAGGGCAGCTGGACCGTGTTCCCCCGGGCCACCCTGATCTGCCTGGTGGCCTCGGGCTTCACCGCGGTCTACGCGGTGCGGCTGTTCAACCGGGTGGGCTTCGGCCGGCTCGATAACAACCGCGCCGACTGGCAAAGCACCCGACTGGCCGAACGGCTGCCTGCCGTGGTGCTCACCACCCTGGTGGTGCTCGCCGGCATCTGGCCCATCGGGCTCACCGCCTGGAGCGAGGCAAGCACGGCCGCCATCGCCCTGCGCCATAGCGACCCGGTGGTGCAAACCCTGGCCCTGGCCCCCCCTTCTCCTTCATCGACCCTGCCCGCATGACCACCTCCCTAGCTGCAGCGGGCACCAAGATGCCCCTGATTCCGCCCTCAACCCATCCCTATGCCGAGGTGATCCATCGGCTCGAGGCAGGTGGATCGATGCTGCCGGATACGCCAGAGAATCTCCAGCAAATCATCGGCATCTACAAGGCCTATGCCGTGCCGATGGATTTCTATTGGCGCGATTTGCTCTATATCGCCGAGCGGGTGTTTCTCAACCCCCTACCGGCTTTCAAGTACTTCATCTCCCAGGAGTATCTCGACCTCCCCAACAGCTACGCCGGCGATCAATCAAAGCTGCGGATCTGGCGTGGTGGTGAAAAGGCCCATCCGGAGCTGCTGGAGTTCATGGCCAAGGGTGAAACCCTGGCCATGCCCAAGTTGTTGCACCACCTCTGGCACGACCGGGTGAACATGGAGTTCGCCGAGGCCTGCATGCAAGCCATGCTCTGGCACCAGGGCATGGGGGGGCGCTTCAACGACTACATCGCCAGCGATGCCTACAGGGCCAATGCCGATCGGGCCATCAAGGCCTACTTCAAAGGCAACCTGCTGATGCTGGGGCTCTACAAGCTCTTCCCGGAGATGTTCCTTGAGCAGGTGCGCCAGCTCTCCTACACGGCAAACCTCGGCCTCTTTTGGGAGGTGATGGCGCCGGTGTTCTTTGAGATGAGTGACCTCTACGACGAGGGAAAGCTCACCAGCGTTCCCCAGGCGATGGACTTTCTGGTGAATGGCATTTTTGCCGTGGCGGGCCGGCCGATTTACCACCATGTCTTCATCGGTGGGGAGTGCATCGAGATCATTCCCAAGGCTGAAGGCTTCACCTGGCTCTATGAGGCGGCCCTTCCCTATGTGGAGGCGGTGTTCTATCGCACCTCCCCCTTTCGGGGCACCAAGAGCTACAACGCCCAGGCCCTGCAGGTGCCGGCCGACCAGGCCGATTTCCACTACGGGATTCTCTACGCCGATGTGTTCCCGGTGGGTTCAGCCGGCATCCCGCCCACCCTGCTGATGCAGGACATGCTGCATTTCCTGCCCCCTTACCTGCAGGAGCTCTACAAGCAGCATCGCCGCGGTGAGGAAGACCAGCTCATTCAGCTGGGGATCACCTTCCAGCGCTCGATGTACAACGTGACTTCGGCGGTGATCCAGGCCCTGCGCTGTGCCCTGCTCTATCCCCTCGACGACACCGACCCCGAGCACCTCATGGCCAACCGCCGCTTCTTTGAGGCCCAGATGGATCGCTTTTTGCGGCCTGAGGCACGCTTGAGCGACATCCAAACCCAGGATTACCGCTAGGAGATCCACCATGGCCACGATTCTTGAAACCGCCGCCGGCGCCGGGGTGTTTAACACCCTCCTGGCCGCCGTGGATGCCGCCGGCCTGCGCGGTGCCTTGGAGAGCCCTGGGCCCTTCACCGTGTTTGCCCCGGTGGACGACGCCTTTGCCGCCTTACCCCCCGGCACGGTGCAGACCCTGGTGGACAACCCGCCCCAGCTGGCTCGGATCCTCAAATATCACGTTCTCAGTGGCGCCCACAGCCGCAGCGCCCTCGTGGTGCAACCCGAATGGGAGAGCCTGGAAGGAGCACCGATTCCCATTCGCCGCTCCAAACCCTTTGAGGTGAAAAACGCCACCGTGGTGAGCGCCGATATCGTCTGTGACAACGGAGTGGTTCATGTGATCGATCGCGTGATCCTGCCTGGGTAATGGGAAATTCCCTGCTCACCACGCTGCTGCTGCTGTTGGTGGGGGTGGTGTTTGCGAGGTTCACCGCGACCCGCCTTGCCCGCTGGGCCGTGCCCGCGATCGCCTTGGAATTGGCCGTTGGTTTTGTCCTGGGCAACACGGTGTTGCCCTTCCCCCAGATTCGATCCCTGTCTGGCCTGATGGAGCTGGGGGTTCTCACCTTGTTCTTCCAAGTGGGCCTGGAGGTTCGCGGCGGGCTGCTGGGATCCCGGCCTGCGGCGGTGCTGCGCACGGTGTTGCTCTCGGCCTTGACGCCCCTTCTGGCCTGGTGGCCCCTCCAGCAGGCCTTTGGCCTGGAGCCTGCGACGACCCTGCTGTTCGTGGCAGCCTTGAGTGCCACCGGCACTGGAGTCACCTTGCGGGTGCTGGCCCAGCGGGGCGCCCTCAACACGGCCTCGGGGCGGTTGCTTGTGGGGGTTTCGGTGCTCGACGATTTGCCCGCCATTGCCCTGCTGACCCTGGCGCTCTTGCTGGGATCCGGCGTCGGGACACCCTTAGCTGGCCAGCCGGCAGTGGGCCCGGGCCCAGGGCTGGGGGGCCTGGTGCTGGGGGTCCTAGTGGTCGGGGTCAGCTTCCCCCTGACCCGTTGGTGGCTGCGCCGCCATGGCGCCTTCAAGCCCGACCCCCTGGGGGTGATCTTGCTGCTGATTGCCTGCAGTTGGCTTGGAGAGTTCACGGGGCTCACCAGCCTGTTGGGTGCCCTATGGGGCGGGGTGCTGCTGGGCCGGTTGGCCCCCATGGCGGAGGGCAGCATTGAGGCGCGGGAACTGCGCAATTCCTTGGGGTTGCTCTGCGATGTCTTTCTGCCCCTCTATTTCATTGGTGTAGGCATGCGCATTGAGCTCGCCACGCTCCAGCAGCCGTCCTCCTGGCAGATGGCGCTGGTGTTGATTGCCCTTGCCGTGGCCCTCAAGCTGATCTGCGGTTTGGGCATCAGCCGCCGGGATCAGGCCGCCGGGGTGGATCGCTGGGTGGTGGTTTTCGGGTTGATACCCCGGGGTCTGCCGGGGCTGGTGTTTGCTTCAACGGCCCTGGGGGCCGGTGTGATTTCGCCTTTGCAGTATTCGGCTTTGGTGTTGATGGTGATGGTCACCACGGTGCTTGGCCTGTTGTTGCTGGGGCAGCGGCTCCAGACCTTGAGCCTCGCCGCTCAAGCAGCAGAATCCTGAGATGAATCCTCCAGCAGGTCTGAATCCCTACGCGCTGCTGCAGCACTGGCGCCACCGGCTCACCGTGCCCCAGTTCACCATCGTGACGGGCGTGCTTGTGATTGTGGTGGGCACGTTTGTGCTGGCCTCACCGCTCTGCTCCAGCGATGACGTGGGCCTCTGGCAGGCGCTGTTCACGGTGACCTCTGCCATCACCGTGACGGGCCTCTCGATCATTGTGGTCGACCAGGATCTCACCCTGGTCGGTCAGATGGTGCTGGCGGGCTTGATCGTGGTCGGTGGCCTGGGTTTGATGGTCATCACCACCTTCCTGCAGGGATTTGTGCAGGGTCGCTCGGGCTTGCGGCGGCGGCTGGACAAGGGGCGCTCCCTCGATGAGTTTGGGGTTGGCGGCATGGGCCCCACCTTCAACAGGATCTTGTTCACGGCAACCTGCGTGATGGGCCTTGGCACCGTGGTGCTTTACGTCTTTGGCTTCACCGATATCGAGAACCCGGCGCGGCGCCTCTGGGCCTCGATGTTCCACGTGATTAGTGCTTACAACAACGCTGGCTTTGGCCTTTGGGCCAAGAACCTGGAGGCCTATCGCGACAACAGCGTCGTCAGTGGCGTGATCGCTTCCATGATCGTGATTGGCGGCATCGGCTGGCGCGTCACCAGCGACCTTGCCGCCAATCGTTTCCGGCGGCGGCGGTTGACCCTCCATACCCGCCTGGTGCTCCGCACCACCGCCTTGTTGATCGTGGTGGGGACCTTGGGCTTGCTGGTGACCGAGCACTTCGGCTTTGACTCGGGCGCGATGGCCGCCTACAGCCTGTGGCAGAAGTTCCAGGTCACCCTCTTCCAGTCGATCACAACCCGCACGGCTGGGTTCAACACCATCCCGATGTCGGCAGCGGCAATCACGGATGCAGGGCTGGTCCTGATGATCGTGCTGATGTTTATCGGCGCCAGTCCCGGCGGCACCGGTGGGGGAATCAAAACCACCACGTTTGCCATCTTGATGGGGGCGACCCGCTCCACCCTGCAGGGGCGCCAAGACGTGCTGTTGCATCACCGCCAGATCCCGGATGGCACCGTGCTTCGGGCCGTGGGGGTCACCTTGGCTTCGATCTTGTTTGTGGTGCTGATGGCCCTGTTGCTGGGGATCGGCCCCACGGCGGGAGGACTGCCGGGCCACAAGGCCTACAGCTTCATCGAGAAGCTGTTTACCTGCGTCTCTGCCTTTGGCACCGTGGGCTTGGACCTCGGGGTCACCGCCAACCTCAACCGCTGGGGGCAATTGGTGCTGATGGTGGGCATGTTTGTGGGTCGGGTAGGCATCCTGCTCCTGCTATCTGCCTTCTACGGCAGCCGCCCGACTCCGCGGGTGGGCTATCCCCGCGAAGACATCTACGTGTAACGCGACCTCATTTCTATCATCTTGATCTCATTTCAATCATCTTGATCTCATTTCAATCATCTTGATCTCATTATTTTCATCTCAATTTCACTACATTCAACCCGCTTTGAACCATGGCTTTTGAAATGCAACCGATGAACCAGTGGTGGCAGCGGCGCCAGGCTGAGGGGGGGGATCTCGGCGGCTTTGCTGTGATCGGGGTGGGGCGATTTGGTTCCTCGGTGTGTGCCGAGTTGCTGCGCTCCGGTGCCGATGTGCTGGCGATTGATTCCAGCCAGCGGGCCATCGATGAACTGCGTCAGATGGAGCCGGCGATCGAGGCCCGCGTGGTGGATTGCACCGATGAGGAGGCCCTGCGAGCGGCGGGTGTCCTGGAGCTCTCCACGGTGGTGGTGGCCATCAGCGACCCCATTGAGGCGAGCATGACGGCCACCTTGATCTGTAAGGACGCCCAGGACACGAAGGTCCGCCAAGTCATTGCCCGTGCCACCAGTGACCTGCACCTCAAGATGCTGGAGCGGGTGGGGGCTGACCGGGTGGTGTTCCCATCAAAGATGCAGGGCCAACGACTGGGCATGGAGCTGGTGCGGCCCAACCTGCTCGAGCAGTTGCGCCTTGACGACCGCAACAGCATTGAGGAAATCAAGGTACCTGGGGCCTTTGTGGGTCAGTCCCTGCGCGAACTCAACCTGCGCAAGCACTACAAAGTGAGTGTTTTAGCGGTGGGTCCCAAGGGCCAACTCCAGGTCAACCCCCAGGCCTCCCATCTCCTCCAGGCCGATGAGTTGTTGGTGGTGATGGGATCGAATGAGGCCCTGCGGTCGCTGCCTGGCAACTGACTTGGGCTACTGAGTTGGGCTATTGAGTTGGCGAGATCAATGGTCAAGTGGTCACAACCCAACCTTCCACCCAGAGATCTAACCTCCTTTACAAACTACAGACCTACCTGTTTTGGCTCGTCCCGCAGCGCCCGCTTGGCACAGCCTCCAGGGCGATGAGTGCCTACGGCAACTCGAGGCCACCCCTGGGGGTTTAACGACGGCCCAGGTAGCCGATCGCTTGGCGCGCTACGGCCCCAATCGCCTGGAATTGGCGGCCGGGCGAAGCCCTTGGCAGATCCTTTGGGATCAGTTCAGCAATGTGATGCTGATCATGCTCTTGGCCGTGGCAGCCGTTTCGGCGGTGGTTGCCTTTGTGGAACAAAAGTTCCCCAAAGACGCCATCGCGATTGTGTTGATCGTGGGCTTGAACGGCCTGCTGGGCTATCTGCAGGAGAGCAAGGCCCAGCAAGCCCTGCTCGCCCTGCGCAACATGGCCCAGCCGATGGTCCAGGTTCGCCGCGATGGTCAATGGCAACGCATTTCCAGTGAGGAGCTTGTCAGTGGCGACCTGATGCGCCTCGAGGCTGGCGATCGGGTGCCCGCCGATGCGCGGCTGCTGGAGGTGGCCGATTTGGGGGTGCGGGAGGCGGCCCTCACGGGCGAAGCGGAGGCTGTGTTTAAGCAGGCAGCGCTTGTGCTGGACGAGTCGTGCTCCTTGCTCGAACGCAAGAACTGCCTGTTCCAGGGCACCGAAGTGGTGCGGGGCCGGGCCGTGGCCGTGGTCACCAGCACGGGCATGGCCACCGAGCTGGGCCAGATTGCCGAACTGATCAACACCGCCGGGGGTGAATCCACCCCCCTGCAGGAGCGTTTGGATGGCTTGGCCAAGGTGTTGGTGGGCAGCTCCCTGGCCCTGGTCGCCGTTGTCGTGCTGCTCGGCTGGTGGCTGGGCCAGCCCCTGCTGAATTTGTTGGAAGTGGCCCTGTCGATGGCGGTTGCCATCGTTCCCGAAGGATTGCCCGCCGTGATCACGGTCACCCTGGCCATTGGTACCCAGCGGATGGTGCAACACGCCGCCCTCATCCGAAAGCTGCCGGCGGTGGAGAGCCTGGGCTCGGTCACAGTGATTTGCTCCGACAAGACCGGCACCCTCACCCAGAACCGCCAGGTGGTGCAAAACGTGCTTTGCGGTTCCTCCAACTTTGCAGTCACGGGGTTGGGCTACGAACCCGTTGGCGACTTCAACGGCTCCTCCCTGGTACCCGCGCCTGGGGGCACGGAGGGAGCGCCCCATGGCCTGCGCACCTTGCTTTTGCAAGCCGGGGTGCTCTGTAGCGATGCCGAACTGAAAAAAGATAGTGAAGGGGCCTGGGAGATCCTCGGCGATCCCACCGAAGGAGCCCTGCTGGTGGTAGCCGGCAAGGATGGCATCGACGATTTTGGCCTGCGCAACCGCTATCGCCGGGTTGGTGAGATTCCCTTCAGTTCCGAGCGCCAGTGGATGGCGGTTTGGGTTGAGGATCTCGAGGGATCCCTGCAAGCTCCCCTCGGTGAGGCCGCGGCAGGCTCCCAGCGTTTGCTGCTCAGCAAGGGGGCGCCGGAAGTGGTCTTGGAGGGCTGCAACCGCTGGATCGATGGTGCGGGGGTTGTGCCCCTCTCCGAACCCCAGCGGGATTGGTGGCTTCAACAAGCCCGGCAGTGGGCTGCCGCTGGCCTTCGGGTGCTCGCTTTTTCCTGCGCGCCCCACCACCACGACTCTGACCAGGAGATCAAAGATCAGGTGCTGCTCGGCCTGATGGCCCAGCTGGATCCGGCTCGCCCCGAGGTGGCCCAAGCGGTAGCCACCTGCCGGCAGGCCGGAATTCGCCCCGTGATGATCACCGGCGATCACCCGCTCACGGCCCGGGCCATTGGCTCCGGCATTGGCCTCACCGACGCCAACGGCGAGGTGGTGCTTGGCCGTGAACTCGAGGCCTTGGACGATGCGGGGCTCAGGGAGGTGGTGGCCCGCTGCAGCATCTACGCCCGGGTCCCACCCGAGCAGAAGCTCAGGATCGTGAAAGCCCTCCAAGCCAATGGCCAAGTGGTGGCCATGACCGGCGATGGGGTCAACGATGCGCCGGCCCTGAAGCAGGCCCACATCGGTGTGGCCATGGGGATCACCGGCACCGAGGTGAGCAAGGAAGCTGCCGACATGGTGCTGCTCGACGACAACTTCGCCACCATCGTCAAGGCGGTTGAGCAGGGCCGCTTGGTGTACGCCAATATCCGCCGCTTCGTGAAATACATCCTCGGCAGCAATGTGGGCGAGTTGATCACCGTTGCGGCGGCACCGTTGCTGGGTCTGGTGGGGGTGCCCCTCTCCCCCCTGCAAATCCTCTGGATGAACCTGGTCACCGATGGGGTGCCGGCCCTGGCCCTGGCCCTGGAGCCTGGGGAGCAGGGTCTGATGCAGCGGCCCCCTGCAGCCCCCGGTGAGTCGATCTTTGCTCGGGGCATCGGCAGCTACATCCTGCGTATCGGGGTGGTGTTTGCCGTGATCGTGATCACCCTGATGGTGTGGGCTGCCCGGGCAGGCTTGCCCTGGCAAACCATGGTGTTCACCACCCTGTGCCTGGCCCAGATGGGCCACGCCCTCTCGGCCCGCAGCGACCGCCCCCTGATCCAGATGGACCCCTGGTCCAATCCCTGGTTGATCTGGGCCGTGGTGCTCACCTCGGGCCTGCAGATGCTGCTGCTGTATGTGCCCTGGCTGGCCAAGTTTTTTGGCACCACCCCCCTCACCCTCAACGAACTGTTGATTTGCGTGGGAGTCAGTGCGGTCTTCTTTGTTTACCTGGAGCTTGAAAAGATTTGGCGCCTGTGGCGGCGCAGTGCCCATGCGGATGCGTAACCACCGACGCCCCCTTTCTTCCTAGTGCCGCTGCAGGCCTAGGTCTCCAGGTAATCCACGAACCGCTGGGAAAGTTTTTTGATCGCGGCCACGGCCCGTCTCTCCAGTCCCCTAGCCGTATCGCGGGTGATTCCCATCTGCCTGGCTGTGGCGCTCAGGCTCAAGGGTTCCCCCGCTGCAATGCCATAGCGCAACCGCAGCAGTTCGGCCTCCTGGGCTGGCAATTCATCTAACAGCTGTTGGATGTCCTCTTGCATCAGGGTTGCATCCACAAGCTCCTGGGGCTTGCTGACCTCACAGGTGATGCTGTCGAGCAGGCTCGGCGTGGATTGGCAGAACCGCTGACCATCGAGGCTTAAGGGTTCCTGGGCCCTGAACAGCACCTCGCGGATGTCGAGGGGCTGGAGCCCAGTGGCGGCCGCCAGTTCCTCCAGGCTTGGGTCCCGTCCCAGCTGCTGGCTGAGGGATTGCTGACTCTGGCGCAGGCGGTGGAGTTGATCGACCATCGTGGAGGGCAGCCGGATGGTGCGACCCTTGGCCGCCAGGGCACTGCCGATGGCGTCGCGAATCCACCAGGTGGCGTAGGTGGAAAAGCGGTAGCCCCGGCTGGGATCGAAGCGTTCGACGGCCCTGATCAGGCCAATGGTTCCCTCCTGGATCAGATCCTCCATCTCGCCAGGGGTGTGCTTGTAGCGGCGGGCCATGCTCACCACCAGGCGGATGTTGGCCGACACCATGCGGCTGCGGGCCTGGCTGGCTTGGCGCAGGCACGTCTGCAGCTGGGGCACGGTCATCCCCACTTGCTGGGCCCAGGCTTCGAGACTGGGTGCCACGCCGCCAGCCCGCAACGTCATTTCGTGGGCCACGTCGGTGGCTTGGCAGCCCAATTGAACCAGGCGACCGAGGCTGATCTCATCATCAGCGGTGAGCAGCGGAATGCGGCTGATGGCCCGCATGTGCTGACTCAGTGCGTCGCAGCTGCCCTTGGGGCGCTTCTGTGGCGCTGGCATCGGAGGGGTGTCTGTCTTGGGGTCGAGAAACGGTACTGGGTATCTTTTGCCCTTGGGGATTTTGGGAGCTGTCTATCAACCAGGAGCTGCAATCCTTGTGATCAGAGAAGCTGATCAATGCCTCTAATTTCGGGGCTTGGATCAGACACTTGCCTGGTCTTGTCTGGCTCGCTTCACAAGCCAATAGGCCGCCGCAAGCCCTACCACAATCACCCCAAATCCCGCCATGAGCTGGGGTTTGCTTTCCGTGCCGGGGGGCAGCACGAGCTCAATCTGCACAACCTGGTCGCGGAGATAGGCCAACACGTTCTGAAGCACTTCCAGGGCGATAAAAACCAGAAGAAGCCGATCAAGCAGATTGACTAATCCACCCCCAAACCAATCTGACTGCAGCCGGGCGATCTTGATGCAGGAATCAACAGTCAATTGGATTGCGGCAAGGCCGGTCACCGCGGCTAAAAGTAGGGCAAGTAGTTTGGCAAGTTGCCGTTCGTATCCATGAATGACAGCTAAAAAGCGTTTATCGCTGAACAAGTCCATTGGGAGAGATGGGTTGGGTCTTGGGTAATATCTAGCGTTTGTATTCCGATGCCAGGGGTCTTGGATTTGCCCCATTGATGTTGCCCATGATCCCCCTGTCCCCCTAGGCGAACAACCAATTGATCAAGCATCGTCATCGTGGGCAAAGCGGTTGTAGAGGAAATCGAGGGCTTGATTGCGCAGTTCGTAAAAGCGGGGGTCTTCCATGATGTCTTCCCGGCTGCGGGGTCTTGGGAAATCGATGGTCAGAACATCACCAATCCCTGCCGCCGGACCGTTGGTCATCATCACGAGTTGGTCGGCGAGGAATAGGGCCTCGTCGATGTCGTGGGTGATCATCAGCACGGTGCACTTGTGGCTGTTCCAGATCTTGAGAAGTTCCTCTTGGAGCTCCTCCTTGGTGATCGCATCGAGGGCCCCAAAGGGTTCATCGAGAATCAGAACCTCAGGTCGAATGGCCAGGGCCCGGGCAATGGCCACCCGCTGTTTCATCCCACCTGAAATCTGGGTGATGGTTTTGTCGGCAGCGGCCGTGAGGCCCACGAGCTCCAGGTGCTCCATCACGATCTCCCGCTTTTGGCGCTCCGGCAGCTCGGGCTTGACGGAGTCGATCCCCAGGTAGACGTTGTCGTAGGCACTGAGCCAGGGCAGCAGGGCATAGCCCTGGAACACCACCATGCGGTCGGGACCAGGCCGCTGGATCGGCGCTCCCTTGAGCAGCACCTGCCCACAGGTGGGCTTGGCGAAGCCCGACACCGTGTTGAGCAGGGTGCTCTTGCCGCAGCCGGAGTGGCCGATCACGCACACGAATTCTCCGGCCTGCACTTCGAAATTGATGTTTTCGAGCACTTGGTAGGGCCCTTTGGGGGTGGGGTAGGCCACGCCAACATCGGTAAAGCGCAGCAGCGGTGCAGCGGTGGCCGAAGGCCCAGCTGGGTTTTGAGAGAGGGTTGCAGTCATGGGGGAAGGAAAGCGATGGAAGCCGTCAAAAAGTGCTCAGCTAGCCAGGGCCCGGGGCACGCCGATGGGGATTTCGGCCACGCTGAAGTCCTGGTGGATCGAGAGGCTGTTGAGGTAACCGATCGGGTCGTCGGCGTTGAAGGCCACGCCGTCGAATAGCTCGATGCCCCCCCGCTGGTACGACACGTCGTCGAGACCCAGCTCACGGGCAGCCGTGCTGTAGACCCCCACCGCACAGATCCGCTCGAGGATCTCCACATAGTTGCGGGGGAAGGGAATCTCACTCCAGCGGGCTAGCTGGCTGAGGATCCACAGGTGCTCACTGCGGCTGGGCCGATTCACCCCCGGGCCGAAGAACAGGGTGTGGGGGACGGACTCCTTGTCATCGGAGCAGTCGGCCGCCACGCCGAAGCGGATCAACTCCGGCTTCATGCCCAGGTAGCGGCGGTCGCTGAGCAGCTGGCTGAGCTCCTCCCAGTGGGCGGGATCGGCGCAGTAGCGGCAGGCCTCCAGTAGGGCCTTGGTGAGGGCGATGTGGGTATTGGGGTAGGCCAGGGCCCACTCCTCACGCACGCCGAGCACCTTGCCGGGATGGCCCGACCAGATCTCCAGATCCCCCACGATCGGGAAGCCATGGCCTTCCCGGTTGGCGCGCACGTTCCAGGGTTCACCCACGCAGTAGCCATCGATGGACCCGTCCTTGAGGTCGGCCAGCATCTGGGCCGGTGGCAGGGTCTGCAGGTGCACATCCCGATCCGGATCGATCGCGTTGGAGGCCAGCCAGTAGCGCAGCAGCAGATTGTGCATCGAGGCCGGATGCACGATGCCGAGGGTGTGGGCCTCTCGATTGGTGCGTTTTAGGTAGTCGCGGTAGTCGCCCACCGAGCTCACCCCTTCGGCCGCCAGCCGACTGGCCAGGGTGATGCCGTTGCCGTTACGGCTGAGGGTGAGGGCCGTCACAATCGGCGTGGGATCGCCACCATGGCCGCCGGCCGTCATCCAGGTGGGCATGCCTGACGGCATGAGGGCCGCATCGAGGGTGCGGTCGAGGAGGCCGTCGGTGATGCCGCGCCAGGTGGTTTCACGCACCAGCTGCACCCCATCGAGCCCATGCTTGGCGAAGAAACCCTTGGCTTCGGCCACCGCCAGCGGGGCGCAGGCCGCCAGGGGAATAAACCCCAGATCGAGATTCACTTTCTCCAAACCATGGCCTGCAAGCACCTTGTGGGGCTTGGCCTGCCACTGCTTCACCCGCTTCTGGCGGTTGAGGAAATAGATGATCTCGGAACGCAGGCTGTAGTAGCTGGGATGGTGCACCACCTCCAATCGCTGTCTTGGCCGGGGGATGTCCACCTCGAGGATGTCGCCGATCTTTGAGGCGGGCCCATTGGTGAGCATCACGATGCGATCCGAGAGCAGCACCGCCTCGTCCACGTCGTGGGTCACCATCACGGCGGTGAGTTCATGCTCATTGCAGATCTGCATGAGCTTCTCCTGCAGATTGCCCCGGGTGAGGGCATCAAGGGCCCCGAAGGGTTCATCCAGCAATAGCAATTTGGGCTTGATCGCTAAGGCCCGGGCAATCGCTACCCGTTGGCGCATGCCGCCGGAGAGCTGCAGCGGTGGCTTGTCGGCCGCATGGGTGAGACCCACCATGGCGATGTGCGCGTTCACCACGGCTTCCCGCTCGGCTTTGGGGAGGTCGGGCATCACTTCAACCACCGCGAGGGCGATGTTCTCGCGCACCGTGAGCCAGGGCAGCAGCGAGTAGTTTTGAAAGACCACCATCTTGTCGGGGCCTGGCCGTTTGACGGTTTCTCCTTCCAGCAGCACGGCCCCATCCGTGGGCAAATCGAGACCGGCGATCATGTTGAGCAGGGTGCTCTTGCCGCAGCCGGAGTGACCAATCAGCGAAATGAATTCACCCTTGCGGATTTCAAGGTTGATGCCCTTGAGGGCGAGATAGTGACCCCCCCCGGAGAGGGGAAAGTCCTTGGCAACATCCTGAACAGCAACCAGGGTTGTCATGGCATCAAAAGACAAAGAACAGGGGGATCAAGCGGTGCGATAGGCCCACCAAAAGGCCAGAACCATGGCTGCTATCACGAGGTAGCGGGCCGTTAGAAAAAGGACCACGGTTCTCCTGGGGTTGGGCATGGCTTAGCGGCCTGAGGCAATGCGGGTTTGGAGCCAGGCCATGAAGCGATCGAGGATCAGGCCGATGGCGCCGATCCAGACAACACCCAGAACGATGTCGGAGACATAGCCGTTTTGGTTGGCATCCCAGATAAAGAAGCCGATCCCCGGGGTGCCGGGCATCACAATTTCGGCGGCGATGATGGCGAGCCAGGCCAGGCCAATGGAGATGCGCAGGCCGGTGAAGATGTAAGGCAGGGCAGAAGGAATCAGGATCTTGGTGAAGAAGCGCCGGTTCGACATCTGCAGCACCAGGGCCACATTGCGGTAGTCCTGCGGGATTTGGCGCACACCCTCAGCGGTGTTGATGAGGATCGGCCAGATCGAGGTGATGAAAATCACAAAGATGGCCGCCGGCTGGTTCTGCTGGAACATCACCAGGGCGATGGGAACCCAGGCCAGGGGAGCCACCATGCGCAGGAACTGAAACAGGGGGTCGAAGGCGCGGTTGAGGTCTTTGTTGATCCCCACGGCAATGCCGACGGCGATACCGATCACCGCGGCCAGGGAATAGCCCATGGCCACGCGCGACAGGCTGCTCATGGTGTGGAGAAACAGGCCTTTATCGAGCCCGCCGTTGTCAAAAAAGGGATAGAGCAGCAATTCCCGGGTCCGCTCCTCGCTCCACAGGCTGAGGGGGCCGGTGAGCTTGGTGAGACCGAGGCTTGAGCTCAGCTGCCAGAGGATCAGGAACCCAGCCGTGCCCAAGAAGGGGTAGAGGATCTGCTTGCGGTTGCGCTTCCACCACAGGGGGAGATTGAAGCCTGAGCCAGGTGATGTCGTCATCGTTAAAGAACTCCTGGATGGATGAAGTAATCGGGAAGTGGAAATTGGGAAGTCGAAATCGGGATGAATGCGCCAAGGGCCTGATAGCTGGGTCGTTCGCCGCCGGGCCCGAGGACAAGCGATTAGTTTTTGATCTTCAGGCTGTTGAGATAGGCCTGAGGATTGCTGGGGTCGTACACCGTGCCGTCGAAGAACACCTCCTTGCCGCGGCTCGGCGAGGTGGGAATCTGCTTGGCGGGCAAGCCCAGTTGCTGGGCCGCCTTCAACCAGAGGTCGCCCCTGGTCACCCGGTTGTTGATGGCCTGGGCTTGCTGGATGGTGTCCACCGTGCCGGGATAGAACTTCCAGCGCATGGACTCAACCAGGAACCACAGGGTGAGGCTGGTGTAGGGATAGGAGATCACACCCTGATCGCTGCCCCAGAAGAGGGGGCCCATCTTGGGATCCGTTTCTGGGGTGCCTTTGGCGCCCATCTTGTACTGGCCCTTGAGCGATTGCTCCAGTACCGGCACGGGCACGTTGAACCACTTGCGGGAACCCAAAATCTGGGCCGCTTTTGGCTTGTTTTGTGGCTTGTCAAGCCACCGTTGGGCCTCGATCAGGCCCTTGAGCAGGGCAACGGTGGCCTTGGGGTTTTGATTCACCCAATCAGCCCGCACGGCCAGGTATTCCTCGGGGTTCACCTTCCAGATCTGGGCTGTAGTTGCCGCCAGGTAGCCCACGTTGTCCTTGGCGATGCGCGATGGCCAGGGATCCCCGGTGGAAAAGGCCTCCATGGTGCCGTTCTTCATCCCTTGCAAGGTTTCGGGTGCAGGAACGGTCAGGAGTTCCACGTCCCGATTTGGATTGACCCCGTTGGCGGCGAGCCAGTAGCGAAGCCAGATGTCCTGGTTGGCCTTGGGGAAGGTGTAGGCGGCCCTAAACTTACGTCCTTTCTTTTGGCTAAAGGTTTGGAAGAAACCAGGAGACGATGTTTTCAGATTGATGCTGAGATTGCCATCCTTGACGGCATTGGATGCGGCGATGCCATTCCCCTGGCTCATCAACATGGCCAGGATGTACATCGGCACTTTTTTGCCGTTGGTGATGGCTCCCTCGCTGATCATTTGGGGCATGGGCATTTGCCATTGGCCACCGTCGATGCCGCCTCCTACGTTGCCAAGCAAGACGTTGTCGCGGGCAGCCGACCAGCTGGACTGCTTGGAGAGCTTCACATCCAGCCCGTGCCGGGCAAAGAAGCCCTTCTCTAACCCCACCACCAAGGGGGCAGCCTCCAGAATGGGTACAAAACCCAGGCTGATACTTGTGGTTTCAAGCTGGGATGCTGCCTTGGCGTTCAGTTGAATCGCCTCCTGGGGGCCTGACGCCCTTCGGCTGGGGGGAGTTCCCAAACAAGCGGTCAGCAGCATTGAGGTGGACACTGCTCCACCCAGGAGAGCTAAAAATCGACGTCGATTGGCACTGGCAGGGGCCATGGCAATAGCGATAAGGAAGGGAAGTGAAGGGAAGGGAAGGGAACGAAACGGGGAATGGGCGCAGAAAAGAAGACCGCCACGATCTGTTGGCAGTCCAGGTCAAGTGTTTGGATTTTTTAATTGAAGTCATCGGCGAATTCCAATAGGAATAACCGATGCTTTTATGGCTAATTGGCCAAGGCTAATTGGCGTTTAGACTGATCTTCACAGCGCGATTGGCTGGGTCAATCGTTCAGATTGAGTTTTTAGGGCATTTCTGGGATGGCAGGCAGAGGGAGATACGGAGATACCCCCTTTTTGGTGATGGCAAAACTATAGGTAGCTCCCCAATCTTTTGGGTTGGCCTTGCATGCAGGCTTGCCAATTAGGCTGATAAGCGTTGTTGATGGCTGGATTTTAGGCGATCTGCCCCAAATCATGGTGAACGTACCCATACTCTTATTTACTGGAGATCCGGGTTCAATGGAGTGATCTCCGTTGGACCTTTTCTTCTGAAGACGTTCCATGGCTGGACCCAATCTGGCCATCGACTGCCTATTTTTTCTTGTAACGAAGAGGCCTAAGATCTGGTGATGTTGTCCTGCGTGGGTCGCACCATTGCCTTGGCGAGCCAGCACGGCAAACAATGCGTTCTCACAAGGCCCCTGCGCCAGGGTCTGGGACTAACCCTCCGGCTGACAACGACGGTGAACACCGACCTGCTGGGCAGCTTTAGCGGTGAATACCCAAGGCCGGAGGATGCGCTCACCACCTGTCGACTGAAAGCGGAGGCGGGGATGGACGCCTTGGGTTTGGATCTAGGACTTGCCAGTGAAGGGGCCTTTGGGCCCCATCCCGTGGTGCCCTTCTTGCCGATCGGGCGGGAGTGGTTGACCTTCCTTGATCGTCGCCATCAGTTGACCATCAGCGAGTACGCCATGAGCCGACGGACCAATTACAGCTCCTTCAAGGCGGCATCCCCAGAAGCAGCCCTGGGCTGGCTCAAGGAGGTGGGTTTCCCTTCCCATGCCGTGATGGTCGGATCGAGCAGCAGGGTTCCCCCATCGAGCAGCGTTCCCCCATCGGTGGATTGGCTCGCCAAGGCTGTGCATTCCCGAGGGGAGCTGGCCACCCGGATGGCGAGCATTCGGAGGCTTGCCTTTCAGCTGGTCCGCAGGATCAACGCGAGCTGTCCGGCCTGCGCTGCTCCGGGTTGGGGGCTGGTTCGCACGATCGGCGGACTTCCCTGCAGCAGCTGCTGGCCGCCGATCCTGGCCAATGTCCCTACTGCAATCCTTGAATGCCTAAGTCTCCAGGTCGCCCACCACTCCCCAAGATCCATGTAGCAAAAGGCACCTGGCCACGGTTCGTTTTGTCGGGTGTCGCCAGGGCTTGGCCCTTAGGGTCTACGCAAAAGACGATGACCTTCTTGTGGCCATGATTGACCGCCAGTGTCCCCCGGTCTTCAAGACCTTGTTTGGCACCCTTGGAGCCTTGGGCTTGCTTGCCCTTGCCTGGGGATTGCCATCGGTCGCCAACGAGGTTGGCGTCTATTCAGGCCGGCACTACAACAGCGATCAACAGCTCTACAAGCAGTTCACCGCTAAAACCGGCATCAAGGTGAAGCTGCTGGAGGCAAAAGATGATGCCCTGATTGAGCGCCTGCGCAGCGAGGGAGACAAGTCGCCCGCCGATGTGTTGGTGCTGGTTGATGCGGCACGCCTGGATCGGGCCGCTGATCTGGGTCTGTTCCAGCGCACCCGCTCGTTCCAGCTGCTGCGCGATGTGCCCTTGGATTTACGGGATCCCAAGGGCCGCTGGTATGGCCTGACCCGCAGGCTCCGGGTGGTGGTGGTGAATCCCAAGCTGGTGAATCCTGCCAAGATCACCACCTATGCCGATCTCGCGAACCCCCAGCTGAAAGGCAAACTCTGCCTGCGGGATCGCAAGAGTGTGTATAACCAATCCTTGGTGGCCGATCAATTGATTTTGCGCGGTATTGGCTTGACCACCAAGTGGCTGCAAGGGATGGCAGCCAATGTCACCCAGCCCTATTTCAGCTCCGATACGCCCTTGATTCGTGCCATTGGCAAGGGCCAATGTGGGGTGGGCCTGGTGAACACCTATTACGTGGCCCGGATGCTCAACGGGGAGAGTGGCGCTGCTGATCGCGCCCTGGCCAGCCAGCTGAAGGTGATCTTCCCCAAGCCCGCCCACGTCAACATCACCGGTGCCGGTGTCACCCGCTACGCCAAGAATCCTGAGGCAGCCCTGAAGTTGATTGAATTTCTGGCGTCCCCAACGGGGGGTCGGGGTTATGCCGAAGCCAACAACGAATATCCCCTGAAGGGCTATGGCGATAACGCCACCCTCAAACGCTTTGGCCCCTTCAAGGGCGATGGGGTTTCGGCCCAGCAATTGGGGGCCAAAAACTCGGCTGCCCTCAAGCTGATGGACGTCAGCGGCTGGAAGTAAGAGCCCATGTTGCGCCGCACCCTGGCATCCCAGCGTTCCGTTCTGGGCGTTGGGGTGTTACTGGTCAGCCTGTTGGCCCTGCTGCCCCTGGCGGCGTTGCTGTTGGTGGCGAGTCGCAGTGGCTGGGCTGGCTTGCTGGCCCTTGGCCCCAGTGGCGGTGAACAGATCCAGAACACCCTGCTGCTGCTGGTTGGCGTTGGGGTATTGGGGGCTTGCCTGGGTACGGCCAATGGCTGGCTGACGGCCCGCTGCCACTTTCCAGGTCGCCGCTGGTTGCAGATTGCCCAGCTCTTGCCCCTGGCGATTCCGAGTTACTTGCTGGCCGCCACCTTGGTGGATTTGGGCAGCCGGGTGGGCTTGCGGGTCCATGGCCTGGCCTGGGCTGTGTTGGTGCTGAGCTTGTGCACCTACAGCTATGTGTTTTTGCTGAGTACGGAGTGTTTTGGCCTCAGCGGCGCTCGTCTGCAGGATGCCTCCCGTTCCTTGGGAGTTGGGCCCTGGGGGTGTTTTTGGCGGGTGGCCTTGCCGATGGCGGTGCCAGCGATTGGAGCGGGCGTGGCCCTGGCCGGCATGGAAGTGGTGAATGAGTTTGGCGCCGTTCAGCTCCTCGGCGTACCCACCCTTTCGGCGGGCATCCTCGACCGTTGGCAGGGAGACGGCGACATCGAAGGAGCGATTGGCTTGGCCCTGGTCACCATGGTGATCGTGGTGGGCCTGGTGGTGGCGGAGCGCGGTTTTCGCCGCCGCAGTCGCCTGTGGAGCGCCGGCCAGGAGAGTGCCCCAGCTAGCCGCTGGCCCCTGGAGGGCTGGCGCCAGGGTCTGGCCCAGTTCTGCGCCCTGCTTCCCCCCCTGGCCAGCTTGGGGTTCCCCCTGCTGTGGGTGGGGGTCAGTTGGGGGCAACTCCCGCCGGATTCCACCGGGGACTTGGTGAGCTTGTCGCTGCACACGTTTGTCCTGGCCTTGGCCGCCACGGCGATCACCGTGGCGGCGGCCCTGGTGTTGGCGGTGGCCAAGCGCTGGCTTCCAAATCCCTGGCTCAGGGCCATCAGCTTTGGGGCAGGCATGGGGTATGCGATTCCAGGCACCGTTTTGGCCTTGGCCTTTTTGCTGTTGGGCGGTGGCCTGGGATTGGCACCCCTGGTCCTGCTGGTGTGGGGCTACGGGGATCGCTTCCTGGCGGTGGCCAAGGGGGGCTTGGATGCTGCCTTGGAGCGCATTCCCCCCAGCGTGGATGAATCGGCAGCCAGCCTGGGTAGCCCCTGGTTTGAGGTGCTGCGGCGGATCCATCTGCCGCTGCTGCGCGGGCCGCTGTTGGTGGCAGCCCTGCTGGTCTTTGTCGACACCGTGAAGGAATTGCCGCTCACCTTTGCGCTTCGGCCCTTCGACTACGACACCCTGGCGGTGCGGGTCTACCAGTACGCCAGCGATGAACGGGTTGGGGCTGCCCTGGTGCCAGCTTTGGTGATTATGGGGTTGGGTTTGGTCGCCGCCTTGGCCGTGGTTCCCAGCTTGCAGAACGGGGATGGGAGACCCACTGATGAGGGCGCCCCTAACTAGACCGCTTGAAAAGCGCGTCCATCCGGAAACACCTGCGCTAGGGCACCAGGCACCAGGCTCGCCCGACAGCGTTGGTCGATGCCCAGGGGGTTGGACAGGGGAACCCTCACCCGCAGTTCCTGGCCCTGGCTCTCCACTTGAAGGAGCCATCCCTGGCCTAAAAACTCCCGGCCCACCACCCGCGCATTGCCGCAGGGATCGGCATCGAGCTGGATGGCATCGCTCATCACCATCGCGTCTTGGGTGGTTGGGGCGTCTTGGATGGTTGGGGGCCCATCTCCCAGGCAAAACGCTCCAGCACTGGGCTGGGATGAGGCTTGCAACATCCCGAAGGGCGTGAGCAGTTGGGTGCCTTGGCGGGTGGCTGGTAGCCGGTTGGCTTGCAAGACAAACCGGCTCACGAAGGCACTGGCCGGACGCTCCACCAAGGCCTGAGGGGTATCGCACTGGTGCAGCCTGCCGCCCTCCAACACCGCCACGCGATGGCAGATGGCGAGGGCTTCCTCGGGGTCGTGGGTCACCAGGATGCCGCTGGTGTTGCAGCGTTTGAGCAGGTCGGGCAGCTCGCGCCGCAGCCTTAGGCGCACCTCCACATCCAAGTTGGAGAAGGGTTCATCCAAAAGCAGCACGGCTGGTTCGGGAGCGAGGGCCCGCACCAGGGCCAGCCGTTGGCGTTGGCCCCCGGAGAGTTGGTGGGGGTAGCGCTCGTCCATGCCGGCCAGGCCGAGCAGGTCGAGCAGCCACCGCACCCGATCGGAGGCCTGCCCCCGTTTCAGGCCAAAGCAGGCGTTTCTCCAGGCATTGAGATGGGGAAAAAGGGCGTAGTCCTGAAACACCATCCCCACCCCTCGGCGCTCAGCCGGTAGCCAATGGCGAGAGCCGGCAACCTCACGGCCATGGATCACGATGCGACCGCGGCTGGGCCGCTCAAAGCCGGCAATCAGCCGCAGCAAGGTGGTTTTGCCAGAGCCGGAGGGGCCAAGCAGGCCGAGCAGCTCCCCCGGGGCCATGGCCAGATCCAGGCCCGCCACGGTCCACGCCCCAGCTCGGTTTGCGGGGTAACGGTGCCAAACGTTCTCGAAGCTGATGGAACTCTGCGTCACGGTTATGGGCCCTAGGTGGTGGCCAAGGGGGCGGAGTCCACCAGCGATGGAGCCAGGCGCAACAGGGCTTGCTGGGCTGGAGCTTCCAGCAATTTCTCCTGGCGGATTCTCGAGATCAGGCGCGTGGTGGTGACGCGGGTGGTGCCGATCAGTTCGGCAATGCGCTCATGGCTCAAGCGAAACGGCAGGTCGCACCAAGGCCCACAGCGCTTGCCAAGGCGGCGCACCAGCAGGCCCAACAGGGCATGGAGCCGTTGCTCCGCTTTGTTGAGGTGGCGGATGCGCAGCAATTGCAGCGTCCACTCATTGACCGGATCCAAGCCGCCGGGCGGCTCGGCTTGGGCATCCCTGCAAAACAGCAGGGGCGTGAGGGCTTCCACGCAAACCCCCTCACGACACAGACGGTCGGTGGCCAGTTGGTCGCCGGGCTGCAGGAAGGCCAGGGTCATGCCTTCGGTTTCTTCGCAGGGGCAATAGACCCGGGCAATGCCCTCGATCACCTCAATGCAGCTGGATTGGGGGCGCAGGGACGGATCAATCAACACCGTTTGACCCACGGGCATGCGGATGGGCCCCTGGGAGCGATCGGAGAGAAAGCGCAACTGCATCGCGGCCCAGCCGGCCTATTGAGAGCTGCTCGCAACATAATCCGATCGGGGGACCTTTTGCAAGCAATTCTCAATTGCAAAAAAATCCGGGAGCAGGCTTTGGCCGTTTCCCTTCGGGTGATGTTGGTGCTGGTTTTGCTGCCTAGGGTTTTGGTCTTGCCCCAGCCCATAGGCACCTCAGGCTTGTTCAAAAACTCCCGCAGCGCCCACCGGGCCATCGTTCCGATCGCCGTGGCGCCCCTGTTGCTCACAGCCGTCACCGGCATCCTCTACAGCCTGTTGGACGCTCGGCACATCGAGATCGATTGGCTTATGGCCTTGCACATTGGCAAGTTTGGGCCCCTTGATTTCGAGCCCTTCTATTCGGTGATCCTGGGGGTGTGCGTGCTGGTGTTAGCCGGCTCTGGACTCAGCCTTTGGTTCAAAACCCACCGCAGGGCGAGCTAGGCACCGGCGGCCAACATGCTCGGCATCAGATCGAGGCCATGCAGGCCTTCATAGAGGAGATAGGCGCCCAGCACCAGGGCCAGGACCCCCACAAGCCATTCCGCCTTGTGCTGAAGCCAGCCCTCCAGCTTGGTGATCGATTCCCGAATGCCGCCGCCGCTCACCAGCCAGGCCAGGGGGGGCAGCAGTAGCAAGGAGCTGGCCATCAAGGTAAACAGACCTGTCACCTCGGCATCGGCCTTGAGGCCCGGTTCGTTGAGGAGCAGCAGGCCCGCCTCCTTTAAATAGAAGACCAGATTTTCCGGGGTCAGCAGGGCACTGATCGCGCCGATCCCGAGCAGCGCAGCCGTGCTGAAGTCGGGCAATTGGTTCATCAGCTTGAGGGCCATGCCCTCCTCACCGATGTTGGCCTGGGGGGTGAGTTGATACAGGCCCAGGCCAATCAGGGCACCGGCACCGAGTAAATCGATCAGCACCTGCTCCCGACCGCCGTGGCTCAAGTTGATGGAGAAGGCCTCGCCCATGGCCATTAACACCGCAATGGCTAGGGCATTGGCCGTCGCCCATCCGGCCACGTAGGTGAGGGCCCGTTGCATGGGGGATTTGCCAAGCAGCAGAAGCGTCACAACCCCGATGTGCAGGGGGCTGAAGGCAATGCCAATCCCAAACAGCGACGACTTGGTCACCAGGGCTGGCGAAAGAAGACCTGGCGAAAGCAGGCCTGGTGAGAAAAGGGCTGGCCCCACCAGATGGAGAGTGCTCAAGCCAACGACCTAGCGCTGAAGAGCTTTGATTCTCGAAGATCAGCGAGGGAGAGTGCGAGCCAGAGAGCCGAACTAACTGACCAAGCCCCGCTGGGGTGCCCACTGCTGGATCAGGCTCTCCATCCGAACCACCTGGTAGCGGGTCTGCTCGTTGGGCTGGTCTGCATAGGCGCTGCGGAAGGAGCTCAGGGCCGCGTCCAGGGACAGCAGAACGGGGTGGTTGTCTTGCATGGAACGGCAATCTACGGAATGTAAATAAAATCTTAAGCGACCTTTCTGGGGCGACCGTCCCTTTGGCCGGCGTTTGGTTCCCCAGGTGGGCAAATCAACGCATCAAAGCCCTCGCCAGGCCAAGCTGGTTCCGTTCTGGCGATGGGGAGCGTGGCCCGCGAACAGTTAAAAGCTTTCCTGGCGCGCATGCAGGACGATGCGGCCCTGAAGCAGCAGGTGCTGGCGGCGGCCACCGCCGACGACGTGGCCCAGATTGCCCTCAAGCTCGGTTTTGAGTTTTCAGGCGACGAGTTGCTGCGGGCCTCGGGCCAGCGCTTTGACCGCGTCACCGTGCGCAAAAACGACATCCCTGGCGAATACAACTAAGTCCTGTGAACCAGCCCCTGCTTACGGAAGCCCAGCGCCAGAAGCTCGATGCCAGCAGCGATGAGCTGTTCTATGCCCAGCCCCGCTTCGTGCAGCACCTCGATGGGGCCTTTCGTAGTCGCCTCACCCAGCTCTACCGGGAGCGCCTCAAGCCCGGTTCAGTGCTGCTCGATTTGATGGCTAGCTGGGTGAGTCACTTGCCCGAGGAGCTCAGCTTTGGCGAGGTGATCGGCCATGGCCTGAATGGCCAGGAGTTGGCCACCAACCCCAGGCTGAGCCGCCATTTTGTCCAAAACCTCAACGTCAACCAGCAGCTGCCCCTCGAAGACCGTTGCCTGGATGCGGTGCTGATCGTGGCGGGCTGGCAATACTTGCAGCAACCCGAGGCCGTCGCCGTCGAGCTGAAGCGGGTGCTGCGGACCGGTGGCCAGTTGATCGTGGCCTTCTCCAATCGCATGTTTGCCCAGAAAGCTCCCCAGGTTTGGTTGGAGGGCTCCGATCGCGATCACCTGGCCTATGTGGCCAAGGTCTTGGCCCATGGCGGCTGGCTGATTGAGGCCGTCATCGCCGAAGACACCAAGCCTCAAGGCCCCCTGGGCTGGCTGGGCGGCAAGGGTGATCCCTTCTTTGCCGTGGTGGCCCTTAGGCCCTAATCAATCCTGCAACAATTGCCGAAGGGTTTCCAAACAGCTGGCATCCTGGACGCAGTTCAGAGGATGCGCCGGTTCGAATGCCCCAATCCATCGCCGTGATCGGTGCCGGAGTGGCTGGCTGCGGACTGGTAGCCCAATTGCGTCGCCTGGGGGTGCGCTCGCCGATCAGCCTTTGGGAAACCGGGCGAGGCCCCGGGGGACGGGCGAGTACCAGGCGTTCCAGGTTCGACCAGCATGTTGCTGTAGACCATGGAGCTCCCCTCTTCAACCTCACCGCCCAGGCCGATCCAGCGCTGTTGGAGCCCCTGGTGGCTGGCGGCTGGATTGCGCCCTGGAGTGGTCCAGTGGCATGCCTCGAGGGGGAATCCCGGCTCAAGCTCGGCAAGCCCGATGCCTTTGGATTGGGCCGGCTCTACCGCGGCGTTGGCGGGATGGACCAACTCTGCCGGGGATTGTTAGCCATTGGCTCGACGGCAGGCCCCATCGATGCCCATTACGGCACCCTGGTGCGCCATCTCGCCAAGGTGCCCGGGGGCCCCTGGCAGCTGATCGGCCGCAAAGGCGACCCCTTGGCCGAGGCCGATTGGCTGGTGCTGGGCAGCACCCTGTTGGCCCACCCCCGCACCCAACGGATCCTTGAGTGGCCGGAGGTGCCTCTCAAGGCGGCCGCTGCCGCCCTCAACGATCTACAGCTCGACCACGTCCTCACCACCATCGCTGGCATTCGCAGCGAGGCCAGGAGCAATGCCCTGTTCGTCTTGCCAGCGGCTTGGGCGCAGCCGTGGCTCGCCCTGCCCTTTCGCCTGCTCCATTGCGATGCGGCTGCCCAGCAGCGTTGGGGGTTGCGGCGGATCACCATCCAGCCCCTGGCCGATGGCCGCTGTGTGGTGGTAGCCCATTCCAGCAATGCCTTTGCCGCCGACCATCTCGATGTCTATGGCACCCATTCCGCCATAGCCCAGATCCTGCAGTTGCCCCCTGACGGCGGCAAGGAAGACATGGTGATCGCCGCCCTCCAGCAAGCCCTGGTGCAGTCCCTGGCTCCCTGGCTTGGGGATCCCAGCGGTGATGCCAGCCTGTGGCAGTCCAGGCTCACGGGTTTGGCCCAGCCCGAACGGCAGTTGATGCGCTGGGGGGCGGCCTTCCCCATGGCACCAGGCTTGCCAACGGAGTTGATGCTCTGCCCCCAAAGCCAGGTGGCGTTCTGCGGGGATTACCTCGCTGGCGAGGGATTTGGCCGGGTCGAAGGAGCCCTGCGCAGTGGTGAGGCGTTGGCCCGCCAACTCACCCTGCAGGGCGTGGACTGACCAGGGCCTGGTGCAGGGCTTCCAGGCGCTGGTTGTTGACACCGAGATCCGAATCGCCGAGCCGGGAAACGGAGCGGGCCTGAAGGGAGCCGGTGCCTTCCTGGGCATAGAGCTCCAGGTCATCGACAAAGCCAAACAATTGGCTGGTGGCAGTGGCATGCAGGTAGCCGGGGCGCTGCTCCACGATCAGGGTGCGAGGGCTGGCCGCAATCACCCCTTGCAGGCTGGCAAAGGCGGCCCCTGGATCGGCTACGGCCCAGTCGGCGCGGGCGCAATGGGCGCTGCTTTCGCAGGGCGACAGGCTGCCAGCATGCACCCCCAGATCCCCTGGCAAGGGTCCCTCAAAGTGCAGGCCAAACACCAAAAAAACGCTGGTGATGATCGCAAACAGGCTGGTCATGGTTGCTGTGCCGGGGCTGGCGTGTTTTGGGGCGTGGGGTTTTTGGGGGTGAGCCCCGAGTCCAGGTCCATATCCATTTCCGCGACAAACAGCACCAGGCCGCCGATGCAGGCCAAGGCGGCCAGAAGTAACACCAGGTGGCGGCGGTCGAACCGGGTGTGGCGTTGGCCGAACCTCGGCTTGGCTGGGTGGTTGGGATGGGGATCATCCATCAGCTCTGGTGCCGCTCACGGTTAAGACGTCCATCCTCAAGACGTCCATCGTTATGTAGCCCATCATTGGGTTTGTTGTTGCGCTGTGACAGTTTGATTCGCCTTGGTCTTGATCAGGGCACTGCCCGTTGCAGCTCGGGTTGGCCATGGCTATGCCTAGGTCACCGCTGAGTGATGGGGAGGCATGCGACCTGTTCCGAATCAGCCCTGGGCTTCCCGCAAGCAGCACCCCCATCAGACCCATCAGCCCCATCAGACCCAGGTGAGGCTTCCGGTCGAGCTGGCCGACCAGATCGATCTGGTGAATCAGGCCGTGGGTTATTTCGCCGACCATTTCAGTGAGGCCATCGAGCTGGAATCGATGGCGGAAGCCCTGGGCGTCAATGGCGACTGGCTTGATTTGTGTTTTGACCACTGCCGCGGCAAGACCCCATTTCAATCCCTCCAGCATCTGCGGCTGAGCCGGCTGTTTGAGGGCATTGCGGCTCAACCCCAAATCACCCTGCAGCGGCAGGTGGATCGCTGCGGGCTGGCCTCGGTGATGGCGGCAAACCAGTCCTTCGAGCAGTTGTTTGGCATTGGCCTGGCCCCCTTCCGCCGGATGTGCCGCCGCGCGGCGCAGGGTCGCCAGGTGACCAGCATGGGGCTGCCCTATCCCAACCGAGCTTGACGACGAGCTGGCACCTGGTAGTTGCCCTTTGGGGGCTGGTCTCTTGCGCCGGTCTGCTGGCCATGCTGGCCCTGCTGCAGCGCACCTTTGCCCAGGCACCTTGCCTGGGACCAGCGCCAGACAAGGTGCCTGATTCGCTCACGGTGCCTGATTCACTCACGGTGCCTGATTCACTCACGGTGGTCGTACCGGCCTACAACGAGGCCGCCAACATCGGCGGTTGCATCGCCTCGATCCTGGCCAGCGAGCCCCCTTGCTCCGCCTGGAGGCTCTTGGTGGTTGACGACGGTTCCACCGATCAAACCGCTGCCCTGGCCGAGGCTGCCCTGGCTGCTGGTGCGGTGGCCTCGGCGCTCCTGCCTGCAGGCCCCAGGCCCGAGGGGGAGCGTTGGGTGGGAAAAAACTGGGCCGCTCATCAGGCCAACCGGTGGCTGGATCAGGCCGGCGGGAGCGATTGGTTGCTCTTCCTCGATGCCGATGTGCGGCTGGAGCCTGGGGCCCTGCGGCTAGCCCTGGCCGACGCCAGCCGCCACGGCGCCGATTTGCTCAGCCTGGCCCCCCGCCTGAGCTGTAGCTGTTTGGCCGAATGGCTGGTGCAGCCGATCATCGCCAGCCTGCTGGGTCTGGGCTTTCCGATCCAGCGGGCCAATGATCCGGCCGATCCCTTGGCTTTTGCGGCGGGGCCATTCATGTTGTTTCGCCGCAGCAGTTACCTGGCGGTGGGCGGCCATGGCGCCGTGGCGGCCGAGGTGGTGGAAGACCTGGCCTTGGCCCGGGCAATCAAGGGGCGGGGGCTGCGCTTGCGCTACTTGCTGGCCCTCGATCAGCTCACCCTGCAGATGTATCCAAATTTCCAGGCCCTGTGGGAGGGCTGGAGCAAGAACTGGTTTTTGGGCCTGGATCGCGATGTGATCAAAGCCCTTGGGGCTGGGGGGTTGGTAGTGCAGTTGTTTGCCGTGCCCTGGCTGTTGCTGCCCGTGGGGCTGCTGTTGGCTGTTCTTCAGCGTCCACCGCTTTCTGCTGCGACCCCGTCCCTTGCACCACCACTGCTTACCTTGGCTCCCTTGGCCGTTGCGCTCAGCGGGATCGGCCTGCAGCTGGCGATTCGGCTTTGGAGTCGCCGCCGTTTCCGCCTGCCCCTGGATTGGTGGTGGCTGGCCTGGGCTGGGGCCCTGGTGATTGGCGCCATCGCACCGGTGTCGGTGGTGAAGACCCTCACCGGCCGCGGCTGGACCTGGCGGGGGCGCTCCCTGCAGGCCTGAGCTGGAGGCGGCTGGTGCGGCAGGCCTGGGCTAAGTGATTCAGCAGATCCTGGGCAGCAGTTCCCCCAGGCCCACCTCAAGCGGTCGCTTCACCCCAAGGGCGCTGCGCAGGCTGACCGGGTTGCGGGGCTGGGCCGGGTGATCCTCTCCAAAGGGCTGAATCACGGTGCCGATGCGGGCAGCGCTGGGCTCGAAGGCCCGCAAGATGGCCAGGGCGGCCGGGGCTTCGCCTGCGGGCAGGATCACCACCATCCGCCCCTCATTGGCCAAGGCGATTGGATCAAAACCGAGCAGGTTGCAGGCCCCCTGCACCGATGGGGCCACCGGGATTGCCCCATCCTCTAGCTCGATCCAGTGGCCAGCGCTGCGCGCAATTTCATCGATCGCACTGGCCAATCCGCCCCGGGTGAGATCCCTGAGGCAGTGGAGCTGCAAGCCAGCTGCTAGCAGGGCGTGCACGGGCCCAAGCAAAGGGGCCAAGTCGCTCATGAGGGGGGCCTGAAACCCCAGCTGGCCCCGGGCGGCCAGGATCGCGATTCCATGGCGGCCGAGGTCTCCACTCACCAGCACCGCATCCCCTTCCCGCAGGGCGCGGGGGTGAATGGTGAGGCCTGGGGCCACCTGGCCCACCGCACTGGTGTTGATGAAGAGGCCGTCGCCCTTGCCCCGTTCAACCACCTTGGTGTCACCGGTCACCACGGCCACGCCACACTCGGCAGCAGCGGTTTGGATCGAGGCCACCACGGTTTCAAGCACCGCCATGGCCAGGCCTTCCTCCAGGATCAGGCCCAGGCTGAGGGCCACCGGGATGGCACCGGCCATGGCCAGGTCGTTGACGCTGCCAATCACTGCTAGCCGGCCGATGTCTCCCCCGGGAAAGATGAGGGGATGCACCACGTAGGAGTCGGTGGTGAAGGCCAGCTGTCCCTCAATGGGGGGCAGCAGGGCGGCGTCGTGGAGCAGTCCATCCTGGGGGCCAAAGGCCGGCACCAGCAGTTCCTGGATCAGGCGCTGGCTGAGCTTGCCACCACCACCGTGGCCGAGCTGAATCACCGGTTCAGCAGCATGGGCAGGGCACGTCATTTAGGGGCGATAGCGGTGGTAGGCGGCGCAGGCCCCCTCGCTGGACACCATCGGCGCCCCCAGGGGGGTTTCAGGGGTGCAGGCGCTGCCAAAGCTGGGGCAGGCCGTGGGGCGAGCCAGGCCCTGCAACACCTGGCCGCTGATGCAGGTGTCCCTTGACAACTCCAGGCTGGGTTCCTGGGGAGCCTGCTCTTCCACGGCAAGGACGTCGTAGGGCGGGCGCAGGCCTAGGCCACCAGCTGGAATGACGCCCAGGCCCCGCCAGTTGGTATCCACGGTGATAAAGACGTCGGCGATGCGTTCTTGGGCAACGCCGTTGCCATTGTCATTGGCGACCCCTTGGTAGGCGTTCTCAACGGTATGGTCGCCGCGCTCCAGTTGAAGCACGCAGCGCAGGATCCCCTCCAGGAGGTCATCAGCCTCAAATCCGGTCACCACGATGGGCCGCTGGTAGCGATTGGCGATCCCGACGTACTCCTGCTGGCCCACCACGGCGCAGACGTTTCCTGCCGCCAGGATTCCGTCAACGCGGCAGTGGGGATCGGCCAGCAGCACCTCAAGCACCGGCGCAATCCGCACATGGCCTACCAGCAACGCCAGGTTGGTGAGCTTGGCCGCCAAGGCTCGCTGGGCTAGCAACGCCGTTGTGGGAGCGGTGGTCTCAAACCCCACCGCAAAAAACACCACCAGCCTCTCGGGGTGCTGCTGGGCGATGGCCAGCACATCCAGCGGTGAATAGATCACCCGCACATCGCCGCCCGCCGCCCGCACGGCCAGGAGGTTGAGGCTGGTGCTGCCCGGAACCCGCAGCATGTCGCCGAAGGAACAGAGGATCACCCCCGGCCGGCTCGCCAGGTCCAGGGCCTGGTCGATCCGCTCACAGGCCGTGACGCAGACGGGGCAACCTGGACCGTGGATCAAGCTGATGGCATCGGGCAGCAGCTGGTCGATGCCATGGCGCAGCAGGGCATGGGTCTGGCCGCCGCAGACCTCCATCAGGGTCCAGGGTTGCGTGCAGTTGTCTTTGATCTGCTGGAGCAGCTGGGTGGCCCTCATGCTTTGGGCAGGCAGTAGCCGCTGAGGGCCCGCTGGTATTGGGCCCGCTCAAACGCCTCCGGGTCGGGGCAGCGCCCTTGGCTCAGGCAACCCCGCAGGCCGTCGAGCTGGTCGTAGCCGTGCTCCTCCAGCCATTGGCAGAGCTCGCCCTGCATCCGCTGGAGATGGCCAGGGCCATGGCGGAGCAGGGCTCCCACCACCTGGGTCACCTGGGCGCCAACCATCAGCATTTTCACCATGTCCTGGCCTGAACTGATACCACCGCTGGCGGCCAGGTCCAGACCCTGGCGGCCATGGAGCAGGCCGATCCAGCGCAGGGGTAGCCGTTGATCGCTGGCACCGCTGAGCTCCACCTGGCAGATGGTGTCCAGGGTCTCGATGTCGATGGTGGGTTGGTAGTAACGGTTGAACAGCACCAACCCCGCGGCGCCCGCCTCCTCCAGGCCCCGGGCCATCGCCGCCAGACTCGTGTACCAAGGGCTCAGCTTCACCGCCACCGGCAGGGCGACGGCCTGGCAGATCTCCCGCACGAGGGCCAGCTGCTCGGCTTCCAGCTCCGCTCCGCTGCAGCGGCCATCGCTGGGCACGGTGTAGAGGTTCAATTCAATGGCGCTAGCACCGGCATCGGCCACGGCTAGGGCGGCGTCCAGCCAGTGGCCCGGATGCACGCCGTTGAGACTGGCAAGCACCGGGATGGCCACCAACCGTTTTGCGGCCCTGATCTCAGCAAGGTAGCCGTTGAGGCCGAGTTGACTCGGTGGGGTGGCAGGCACGTAGCTGAGGGCTTCGCCGTAGCTGTTGCTGCCGTGCCGCTGATGGTGCTCCCATTCCTGCCAGTCGCGCTCGACCTGCTCGAGAAACAACGAGTGCAGCACAATCGCGGCGGCCCCTGCCTCCTCCAGGTGCGGGAGTAGGGCCCCATCCCCGCTCAGGGGTGCCGCCGCTCCCACCACCAGGGGTGAGCGCAGCGGCAAGCCGAGATAGGAAGTGCTGAGGTTCACGGTCATCGGTTCACCGTCATCGCCCGGGCGCCGGCGGGGTGCTCGCCAGGCGTTGGTAGAGCGCAAAGCGCTCGTTGAGCTCCCCTTGGGCTTGCTTGGTGAGGCTGCGGGCCTGGTCCGGGTGGCTGTACCGCAGCATCCGGAAGCGGTTTTCACCGGCCATGGCCTCCTCGAGTCCCAGACTGGGGGGGGTGGAATCGAGTACCAGGGCAGGCAGGCCCTGGGCCCTGCGCCGGGGGTCGTGGCGGTAGAGCAGCCAGCGGCCGCAGGCGACGGCCTGCTGCTGCTGGTGCATGCCCTTGGCCATGTCGATGCCGTGGGCAATGCAATGGGAGTAGGCCAGGATCAGGGAAGGGCCGGGGAAGGATTCCGCCTCCAGGAACACCCGCAGGGTGTGCTCGTCGCGGGCTCCCATCGCCACGCTGGCCACATAGGCGCTGCCGTAGGTCATGGCTATCAGGCCCAGATCTTTTTTGGCGGTGGTTTTGCCGCCGCTCGCAAACTTCGCCACCGCAGCCTTGGGCGTGGCTTTGGACATCTGGCCGCCGGTGTTGGAGTACACCTCGGTGTCGAGCACCAGCAGGTTGACGTTGTGGTTGCCGGCGAGCAGGTGGTCGATGCCGCCGAAGCCAATGTCGTAGGCCCAGCCGTCTCCCCCCACGATCCAGACACTGCGTTTCACCAGATCAGCCCCCAGCTCCAGCAGTTCCCTCGCCCAGCTGTTGGCGTCCCCGGTGTTGGAGTCCCCGGTGTTGGAGTCCCCGGTGTTGGAGTCCCCAAGTTGGTGGCGTAGAAGCTGGTTGAGCGAATCCAGCCGCTGGCGTTGCTCGTGGATGCCGGCCTCATCGCTTTGGTCAGCTTCGATGAGTGCCTGGATGTATGGATCTGTGAGCCCGGAGCATGGGGGCGAGTCTTGGCTGAGCTGGCGGAGTAGCTGTTCTGCCCTGGCCCGGCGTTGGTCGAAGGCGATGCGAAAGCCCAGCCCAAACTCGGCGTTGTCTTCGAAGAGGGAGTTGCTCCAGGCAGGCCCGCGCCCCTGCGGGTTTGTGGTCCAGGGCGTGGTGGGCAAGTTGCCGCCGTAGATCGAGGAGCAGCCGGTGGCATTGGCGATCACCATCCGATCCCCAAACAACTGGCTGGCGAGCTTGAGGTAGGGGGTCTCACCGCAGCCGGCACAGGCCCCTGAAAACTCGAACAGGGGTTGTTGGAGTTGCTGCTGCGCGATGTGCTGCCGATTCAATTGGCGGCGATCGGGATCGGGAAGGGAGAGGAAGAAATTCCAGTGGCTCCGGCTTTGCTGCCGCAGCGGGCGCTGGGGGGCCATGTTGAGGGCCTTGCGCCGGGGATTGCTGTGATCCCGCGCCGGGCAGACCTCCACGCAGAGGCTGCAGCCGGTGCAGTCCTCAGCTGCCACCTGGATCGTGAACCCCTGGCCCTCCCAGGTTGAATCGTGGGCGGATGCGGATCGAAAGCCCTCAGGGGCACCCAAGAGCAGCTCTGGCTCCACGGTCTTGGCACGGATCACGGCGTGGGGGCAAACCATCACGCACTTGCCGCATTGCACGCAGAGATCGGGTTCCCAGATCGGGATGGTCTCGGCACTATTGCGCTTCTCCCATTGGCTGGTGCCGCTGGCAAAGCTGCCGTCGCAGGGCAGGGCACTCACCGGCAGCTGGTCGCCACGGCGCTGCAATTGGGGCACGACCAGCTCCCGGACTGCCGTTGGGGCCCCCTCCCATGGGCCGGGGATCCCAAGCGCCTCGCCGGAGCTCGGTGTGGTTGTGCCCAGTTGGGTTGCGCCCGTTTTGCCTGTTCCCTGTTGCGTGGGCGTGATCTCCCGCAGGCCAGCGATGGCGGCTTCAATCGCGGCCAGGTTGCTCGCCACAATGTGATTCCCCTTTTTGGCGTAGCTGTGCTCGATGGCGGCCCCCATCGCCGCCAGGGCTTGGGCCATCGGCATCACCTCGGCCAGGGCGAAGAAGCACGCCTGCATCACCGTGTTGATGCTGGGGCCCAGGCCCTGGGCCCTGGCAATCGAGGAGGCATTCACCGCAAATACCCGCAGCCCCTTGGCTTCGATGGCCCGCTGGATGCGCCCAGGCAGCTGCGACCAGCTCTGCTCCAGGGGCCAGGGGCTGTTCAGCAGCAGGGTGCCGTGGGCGGCGGCGCTCTCGAGCAGGTCGAATTGGCTCAGGAAATCCCAGTGGTGGCAAGCCACGAGCTGGGCCTGGCGGATCAGGTAGGCCGAGCGGATGGGCTGGGGCCCGAAGCGCAGGTGGGAAACCGTGATCGATCCGGCTTTTTTGGAGTCGTAGACGAAATAGCCCTGGGTATGGAGACCGGTGGCTTCGCCGATGATTTTGATGCTGCTTTTGTTGGCACTGACGGTGCCATCGGAACCCAGGCCGTAGAAGATCGCCCCAAAGGTTGGGGAGCCTTCGCTTTGGCTCACCGCGTTGTCAAAGCTGCTGTCCACCGCCAGCGAGAGGTGGGTGACGTCGTCGGTGATCCCCACGGTGAAGTGGTTCCTTGGTGGGGTGGCCTTGAGGTTGTCCAAGGCCGCTTTGACCATGGCAGGGGTGAACTCCTTGGAGGCCAGGCCATAGCGGCCGCCCACCACCTGGGGCTTGGCGCCGCTCCAGTGCTCCCAGATCGCGGCCAGCACATCGAGGTAGAGGGGCTCGCCGGCACTGCCGGGCTCCTTGCAGCGATCCAGCACGGCGATGGCCCGCACCGTTGCTGGCAGGGCGGCCACCAGCCGTTCCATGGCCATGGGCCTGAACAGGCGCACCTTCAACACCCCCACCGCTTCCCCCCGGGCGATCAGCCCATCGACGGCCTCGCAGGCGGTTTCGCAACCTGAGCCCATCAGCACGACCACCCGCTCAGCGGCGGGATGGCCGTGGAATTCGAACAGGCGGTAGTGGCGACCCGTGAGTGCGGCGAAGCGATCCATGGCGGCCTGCAGGTGGGCGGCGGCGGCGGCATGGAAGGGGTTGCTGGCTTCGCGGGCTTGAAAATGCAGATCGGGGTTTTGGCTGGTGCCCCGCACCATCGGGTGATCGGGGGAGAGTCCCCGCGCCCGGTGGGCGCTGAGGGCCGCCGGAGGGATGAGCTCCTGCAAGGTGGCGTCGCTGATCAACGCCACCCGCTGGATTTCATGGGAGGTGCGAAAGCCATCAAAGGCATGCAGCACCGGAACCCTGGCCTCCAGGGTGGCGGCGGTGGCGATGGCGGCGAAGTCGCCGCTTTCCTGCACGCTGGCTGAACAGAGCAGGGCCCAGCCGGTGCCGCGGGCGGCCATCACGTCGCTGTGGTCGCCAAAGATCGACAGGGCGGAGGTGGCGATGGCCCGGGTGGCCACATGGATCACCGCGGCGGTGAGCTCACCGGCGATTTTGTAGAGGTTGGGGAGCATCAACAGCAACCCCTGGGAGGCGGTGAAGGTGGTGGTGAGGGCCCCCGCCTGCAGCGCCCCGTGCACAACGCCGGCGGCGCCGGCCTCGCTTTGCATCTCCACCACTTGCGGCACCGTGCCCCAGAGGTTGGGCCGGCCCTCACTGGCCCAGCCATCGGCCCACTCGCCCATCGGCGACGCCGGGGTGATCGGGTAGATCGCCATCACCTCGCTGAGGCGATAGGCCACCCTCGCCACCGCTTCGTTGCCATCGATCCAGGCCCAGGCGCTGGTCATGGCGGCAGCTCCCCATCCAGCCCGTCAGTGGGGCCGCCATCCAGCACCGCTAAGGCCAGCCCCACATGAACCATCAGCCGATCACCGATGCGGGCCTCGGGCAGGCAGGCCAGGCTTACCTGCCGCAAGACGCCGCCAAAGCTCACCTCGCCCATTCGCCAGAGGGGGTCGGGATGGTCGTTGATCTCGATCAACTCACCCGCTACAGCCAGACACATAGGGGCGCCTCAAGCTGGGCTGATCTGGGTCTAGGTGGGGTTTCTTGCCCCCGGCGCCTCCCCCGCCGATCTGCCGCAGTAACTGCCCAATCGGCAGCGCTGCGTCGTTGCAAGGCAGCTGCTTGGGCCACAGCACTTGAACGCCCCGCTGCTCGAGAGCTCCCACCGCCTGCTCCAACAGCAGTTGGTTTTGAAAGCAACCTCCGGCCAGAAACAACTGCCCAACCCCGAGATCCCCTGCGAGTTGGGCAATGACCTCGGCTAGGGCGAGGTGAAAACCCAGGGCAATGGTGCTGGGCGGAACCCCAGTGGTTAGGTCCGTGAGTACCCCATCGAGCAAAGGCCCCCAATCCAGCTGCCATGGCGCTTGCTGTAACCCTTGGCGCCGAATGGGGATGCGATAGCGGTTGCCTTTTAGGGGCAGAGCTTTCAGAGCCCCATACTCGAGCGCTAGGGCCTCCAGCGCTAAAGCCTCCAGGGCCATGGCGGCCTGGCCCTCGTAGCTGCAGCGTTGGTGAAGCCCCAACAGGGAGGCCATGGCGTCGAAGAGGCGGCCCACGCTCGAGCACCGCGGGCTGTTGATTCGCTGCTCGATGGCTTGGCCAAGCAGCTCCAGCTCGCCTGGGCTAAAGGCCTGCAGCGTTGATCCCGCCGGCAGGGAGGCGGCCAACCCCGCCAGATGGTTTCGCCAGGTCGCGCCGAAGCCTGCAACCAGCAGGCCAAGGGCGGCCCGGCGGGGTTCGCGCAGGGCCTGTTCACCCCCGGGCAGGTGAAAAGGTCGCAGCTGGGCCAGGTGGGTGAAGCCCCCGCGGTTAAAGGCGAGGCATTCCCCGCCCCAGATGCTCCCATCGGGGCCAAGGCCGGCCCCATCCCAGGCCACGCCAACAGCTCGCTCCTGCTTGGGTGATCCCTCTTCCGGTGATCCGTGCTCAGCCAGGCAGGCCAGCAGGTGGGCGTGATGGTGCTGAACGCGATGGATGGGGAGCCCACCAGAGAGGGCAAGTTCCTCCGCGACCTGGCTTGAGACATAGCCGGGGTGTTGGTCGCAGGCGATCGCCCCCACGGTGCAGCCATGGCGGTCAATCCATTGCTCCAGGGTGTGGCGCAGGTGCTGCTCGCCGGCGCTGGTTCCGAGGTTGCTGAGGTCTGGACTGAGCAGGGCCAGCCGCCTGCCGGAGGTGCCATCGATGGCTACGGCAAAGCTTCCCTTCTGGTGGGCCCCCAGGGCCAGGTCGGCCGTTTCAGGCCCAGGGCCGCCCGGCAGGGGGATGGCCAGGGGAGCCAAACCGCGGCCCAGCCGCAGCACCATCGGCCGGCCTGCACCCACCCGCATCACGGAGTCGTCGAGGCGGTTGACAATCTCAAGGCCATGGCTCAACACCCCCTCCGCCAGATTGGCCAGGAGGGAGCCATCGGTGCGGGCATCCCGGCAAAGGGGTTCGCCCGAGCGGTTGGCACTGGTGGCCACCACTAGTCCTCCGAGGTTTTCGAGCAGCAGGTGGTGCAGGCCCGTGGTGGGTGCCATCACCCCTAGCCAGGCACTCTCCCCCGCAACGTTGATCGCGATCTCTGGGGTCGCGATGTCATGAATGCCGATGTTCTGGTTGGCGCTTGCAGGGTTTGACATCCGGCGCAGCAGCAGGATTGGGGCCACGGGCCCATCCAGGAGGGCGCCTTCCGCCGCAGAGAGGTGGCAGTGGGCGCTGATCCAAGGCCGGGGGGCCATCAGTGCCAGGGGTTTGGCGGGACGGCCCTTACGCCGGCGCAGTTCGGCGATGGCAGGACCATTGCGGGCATCCACCAGCAGCTGGAAGCCCCCCATGCCCTGCACGGCAACGATCTCTCCACGCCTTATCGCCGCCGCGGCTGCGGCAATGCACCCCTGATTGGCTTGCTCGATCTGAGTGCCTTCCTCGATTAGGTCGGCTTGCCCGATGGGATCGGCTTGACCGCGCCAGTGGAGCTGGGGCCCGCAGGTGGAGCAGCCCAGGGTCTGGGCGTGGAAGCGGCGATTGGCGGGATCCTCGTAATCGGCTTGGCAGGGCCCACACAGGGGAAAGGCCGCCAGGCTGGTGTGGATCCGCTCGAAGGGCAGCTGGTTGAGCACGCTGTAGCGGGGCCCGCAATCGGTGCAACTGATCAGCGGGTAGCCGTGGCGCCGGTTGGTGGGGTCTTGCAGTTCGGCCAGACAGGCAGGGCAGGTGGCCAGATCAGGGCTGACAAGGGCCGATGCCCCAGTGGCCCCGCTGGAGGACTGAGCTGAAATACGAAACTCCTGGGGCTCGCCCCGGGCCGGGCTCCAGTGCTGCTGCAGGGAGTCGATGCGGCAGCGGGGGGGCAGCATCTGGGGCAGGGCCGCGAGGAAGGCCTCCAGCTCCGGCACAGCACCCTCCACCACCAATTCAGCCCCCTCTGCGCAATTGCCCACCCAACCCCGCAGCCGATGGCGCTGGGCGAGGCGGTGCACGGTGGGGCGAAAACCCACCCCCTGCACCAGGCCCTGGAGCTGGACCTCGAGGCGTTGCTCGAGCGCACCGCTCAACTGCTGGGAACCAGCTGCTTCCAAAGCCAGCGCTGCAGGGCCCCCAGGCCATCAGCGGTGCGGGCCGAGATCTCAAAGAGCTGGGCCTGGGGCGCCACGGCCCTGAGATTGGCGAGGGCGTGCTCCCGCTGGAAGGCCACGGCTGCGGCCAGATCGGTTTTGTTAATCACCACGGCATCGGCGGTTTTGAACAGGGCCGGATATTTGAGGGGCTTGTCTTCGCCCTCGGTCACCGAGAGCACGGCAATGCGCAGGTCTTCCCCAAGGTCAAAGGCGGTGGGACAGACCAGGTTGCCCACGTTTTCGATCACCAGCAGGTTCATGCCCTGGCTGTCGAGTTGGCTGAAGGCGCGATCCACCAGGGAGGCATCCAGGTGGCAGCGATCGCCGGTGCAGATTTGAATCGCCCGGGCCCCTACCGCCTTCAGCCGACGGGCGTCGTTGTCGGTGGCCAAATCGCCCACGATCACCCCCACAGGGGGCGAGGGCCAGGTTGCGACCAGCTTCTCCAGCAGCGTGGTTTTTCCCGAACCCGGAGCCGACAGCAGGTTGATGGCGAGCAGCCCATGCCGGTGGAAGTGGGCGCGGTTGCGGTGGGCCTGCCCCTCGTTTTTGATCAGGAGGCCCTGCTCGAGGTTGATCAGGCGCCTTGGCTGGGTGGCTAAAGAAGTCGCTGTCGGATTAGCTGTCGGATTAGCTGTCGGATTAGCTGTCTGAGTCGTTTCAGGAGCTGGTTGACAGCCACACTGCCCGCACACCTAGGACACCTCCAGGGCCACAAGCTCCAGCTCCCTGCCCTGCAGAACCTGGGCCGAGAGGGCCCCGCAGCTGGGGCAGGCGTAGATCACATCCCTGGGGGCGAAGTCTTGACGGCAGTGTGAACAGAAACACACCGTAGGTACCAGCTCCAGCTCCAATGTTGCCCCTTCACCGCAGCGCTTAGCCATCACCACATCGAAGGCAAACTGCAGGGCATCTGGATCCACCCCCGCCAGGCTGCCAATGCGCAGCTGCAGCCGATGGATGCGGCTAGCCCCTTGCCTGCGGACCTCCCGTTCAGCGAGGCGCTGCACCGCGTCCATCAAGGCGAGTTCATGCACGGCGGCTTGCCCCGCCTGCCCACCCCACAAGCAAAGCGATGGCCGTGGGTAGCGCCGCGGCAGCTTCGGGAGAGAAGCCTTCGCCATGGCCGTCCCACCGGGCGGGCACCAGTAGCTGCAGGGCTGCAGGTTGGTGGCCGTAGAGCTCGCCCGCAAGCAGGAGCAACGCCTGGGGCGTCAGCTGGTGGCTGAAGGTCTGGGGGCCTGAAACAGGGGCTTGGGGCTTGCGGTGCAGGGGCCTGAGGCCTACCGCTTCGATCGCTTGGGCCGAGCCGTTCGCCGCGTCCTCCCCATAGGCGGCATCCACAAACACCACCGCCTCGGCCAAGGCCATGGGGGCCGCCAGCTCGAGGGTGAGCTGCTGGGCCGCCAGCACCTGGAGGCCGGGAAGGTCCAAAGCCTCGATGGCCATGGCGATCCGCCAGCCCAGGCCGTCGTCCTGGCGCAGGGGGTTGCCGTAGCCAATCAGCAGCAGCGGCTTCATCCCCGCAACCGGTTTCATCCCCGCAACCGTTCCTGGAGAAGGCCGCCATCGGGTCCGATCAGTTGGACCTGGAGGGGCATTTGGCCGGCGGCATGGGTGGAGCAGGAGAGGCAGGGGTCAAAACAGCGGATGCCAGCTTCCACCCGGTTCAGTAAGGCCTCGGAGAGGTTGCCATTGCCCAGATAATGACGAGCAATTTGAGTGATCGTGCGGTTCATGGCACTGTTGTTCTGACCTGTGGCGATGATCAGGTTCACCTTTTCGATCAGGCCATCGCCATCCACCCGGTAGTGATGGAACAGGGTGCCCCGGGGAGCTTCGCTGACCCCCACGGCTTGATGGGCCTTCAGGCTCGCGCGGGCCCGCACATGGGCATCACAGATATCGGGATTGGCAAGCAACTGCTCCATCTGCTCGAGGCACGCCAAGATCTCAATCAGGCGGGCGAGGTGATAGTGAAATGAGGCCGTCACCACCTGCCCCCCGCGCTGGCGCAACTCCAGGAGTTCCCGATCTGCTTGCTCGGTGCCGATGCTCTTGCAGATGTTGAGCCGGGCCAGGGGCCCCACCCGATAACGGCCAGCCATGGGGCCGAGGGCGGTGATGTAGGGAAATTTGAGGTAGCTCCAGGGCTCCACGGCTTCGGCGATGAAGGAGGCGTAGTCGTCTTCCCGCAGACCATCGGCGACGAGGGAGCCATCGCTGGCCATAATCCGTAGCCCGCCTGCGGCGCTGCCACCACCCGGGGTGCCGTAATGCTCCCAGTGGCCGCCTCGGCCCACCAAACCCATAAACAGGGAGGGGAAGTTGCCAAACACCTCCAGCTCTTCGCCGAGTTTGGTGTCGAGCAGCTGCTTGAACAGGGCCAAGCCCCGCAGGGCAATGGCGTAGGCCTCCGGCAGGCCGGCCAGGAGTTGATCGCGGCCGGCGGGGCTTAGGGGGCTACGTACGCCACCCGGCACGACCCAAGCCGGATGGATCTTGCGCCCCCCCAGCACCTCGATCACCGATTGGCCAAATTGGCGCAAGCGAATGCCGGAGCGGGCCAGGTAGGGATCGGCTGCCATCAGTCCGAACAGATTGCGCTTGGCTGGATCGCTATCCCAACCCAGCAGGAAGTCGGGGCTGCTGAGGTGGAAAAACGACAGCGCATGGGACTGGATGATTTGGGCCAGATTCATCAGCCGCCTGAGTTTTTCGGCCGTTGGCGGGATGGTGACGGCGAGCAGCTTGTCGCCGGTTTTGGCCGCTGCCAGCAGATGGCTCACCGGACAGATGCCGCAGATCCGGGCGGTGATGGCGGCCATCTCCGGGAAGGGCCTTCCCTCGCAAAAGCGTTCAAAGCCCCGAAATTCCACCACGTGGAACCGGGCCGTTTCGACGGCTCCTGTGCCATCGAGGTGGATAGAGATCTTGGCGTGGCCTTCGATGCGGGTCACCGGATCAATCGTGATCGTGCGGTGGCTCCCGTGGGTTGCCATTAGGTTGCCAGCGGGGGGATCGGCCATCGGTGGGACCCCCTTAACCAAAACGGATCAGCTCGGGCCCGCTGAGCTCGGGCCACAAATCGTGCAGCAGGGGCTCCAGGGCGGCCCGGATGTGGCTGGCCGAGGGAGGACAGCCCGGTAGGTACAGATCCACCGGCACCAGCTCATGCACCGGCAGCACCTGGTCGAGGAGCTTCGGCACGGGGCCCGGGTCCTCCGGAAGCTGGCTGAAGACCTGGGCCGTCGCGCCATAGGCGCTGCCCAGCACCGCATCGATGCCCCCCAGGTTGTTGCGCATGCCGGGCACGTTCGCCGTGATAGCGCAGTCGCCGAAGGCGATCAGCACCCTGGTGTGTTGCCTCACCTGGCGAATCAACCGGAGGTTGTCGCTGGTGCCCACCCCCCCCTCCACCAGGCAGATGTCCACGTCCTGGGGGTAGGTCTTGCAGTCAGAGGCCACCGGGCTGTAGACGATGTCGGCGAGGTCGGCCAGCTCAAACAGCCACTCATCCAGATCCAAAAAGGACATGTGACACCCCGAGCAGCCCGTCAGCCACAACGTGGCCAGGCGCTTCTTCGCCGGGGGCTGGGTGCGGGGAGTTTTCCGATCCTTGGGGTTCATCGGGTTGGTGGTTTCCATTGGGGCTGCTGGTGGTCCCCGCTGGAGGCACCCTTGGGAAACAGGGCGCCGGTGGGGCACACCTCGAGGCACTTGCCGCAGTGGGTGCAGGCCTCCACGGCCCCCCAGGGCTCATCCATCCCGGCGATGAGCCGGCAGTGCTCACCCCGCCAGCCCACATCCCACACATGGGCCCCTTCCACTTCGTCGCAGACGCGCACGCAGCGGGTGCAGAGGATGCAGCGGTTGTGGTCGAGTCCGAACCGCGGGTGGGAGAGATCCACCGTTCGTGGGGGATAGCGATAGGGCAGTCGGCTGTGGTCCATCCCCACGACCACCGCCAGGTTTTGCAGTTCGCAATGGCCATTGGCAACACAGATGCTGCAGATGTGGTTGCCTTCGGTGAACAACAGCTCGACCACGGTGCGGCGAATGTCCTGCAGTCGGGGTGTGGCGGTGTGCACCACCATCCCCTCCTGGGCGGGGGTGATGCAGGCCGGCGCTAGGGGCTCGCTCCCCTCGATCTCCACCAGGCACAGCCGGCAGGCGGCCACCGGGGAAAGGCCGGCAAGAAAGCAGAGGGTGGGGATCACTACGCCGGCGGCCTGGGCTGCGTCGAGCAAGGTGGCGCCGGATTCGATGGCGACGGGCCGGCCATCGATCTGGAGGGAGCAGGCACTCACGGGCAGGCCTCCGGCTTCAGCAGCGCTTGGTAGTCGCCGGGGAAATGGCGCAGGGTGCTGAGCACGGGCTTGGGGGCGCTTTGGCCCAGGCCGCAGAGACTGGTATCGCGCACCATCTGGCAGAGGGATTCCAGCTGGGCCAGATCGCCGGGGTCAGCCCGTCGATCCAGGATCTTCTGCAGCAGTCCGTGCAGCTGCACGGTGCCAGCCCTGCAGGGCACGCACTTGCCACAGGACTCTTCACGGCTGAAGTCCATGAAGAAGGCGGCAATCTCCACCAGGTTGGTGGAGTCGTCGAGCACCACCATGCCGCCGGAGCCCATGATCGTGCCGAGGGTCTTGAGGCTGTCGTAATCGACGGGGCTGTCGAGCTTGGCGGCCGGTACGCAGCCCCCGGATGGGCCTCCGGTCAGCACGGCCTTGATCGTGTGGCCTTCGGGGGCGCCATCGCCCATGGTTTCGACGATGCTGCGCAGACTGCGACCCAAGGGCACTTCCACCACGCCGCAGCGGCGCACCTGACCCGTGAGCGAGAACACCTTGGTGCCACCGGCGTAGGCGTCGGCGCCCAGGGCTAGGAGTACCGGCACATTGGCGAAGGTCTCCACGTTGTTGATCAGGGTGGGGAGGCCAAACACGCCGCGTTCGGCGGGGTAGGGAGGCCGGGGCCTGGGCGCCCCCCGCTTGCCCTCAATCGAGTGGATCAGGGCGGTTTCTTCCCCGCAGACGTAGGCCCCGGCCCCAATGCGGAGTTCCAGGTGAAAGCTGAAATCGCTGCCCTGGAGCTGAGCCCCCAGCCAACCTTCCTGCTCGGCCTGGCCGATGGCGTGGCGCAGCCGGTTGATGGCGAGGGGATACTCGGCCCGCACATAGATGAAGCCCCGACTTGCCCCCACGGCATAGGCCGCGATCGCCATGCCCTCCAACAGGCGATGGGGATCCCCTTCCATCACGGTGCGGTTCATGAAGGCCCCGGGGTCGCCCTCGTCGGCGTTGCAGACCACCCGCTTTTCTCCAGCTGGCTGGCTGGCTACGGCCGTCCATTTGAGGCCCGTGGGGTAACCCGCGCCCCCGCGTCCCCGCAGGCCGCTGCGGCTGACCGCCGCGACCACCGCTTGGGGAGTGCCGTGCTGCAGCACCTGGGCCAACTGTTGGTAAGCACCGGCTTGGCGGGCTTCCTCGATCGATTCCGGATCGATCTGACCGCAGTTCTTCAGGACCCAGCGCCGTTGCAGCCGAAAGAAGGGATGGTTGAGGTCGATCGCCCGGGAGCCTGGGGGGCTCCAGCTCTCCAGGGTGTTTGCGGCTGCCGCCGCAGCAAGGCCCTCGGCCAGGGGCTCGCCAGGGCAAGGTTGGAGTGCTCCGTAGAGCCGGGGGGTGGCGCCGTCTATAGCCAGCACCGGTGCCTCGCCACAGGGGCCCAGGCAGCCCACCCCTTTGAGCGTGATCTTGTTGTGGAGGCCGGTAAGCCTGAGGGCCCTGTCGAGGGCGATCCGAAGCGCTTCGCTGCCGACGTTGCGGCAGCCGGCTGCGGTGCAGAGCCGGAGGCACATCGGCTTTTTTTCACTCCTTGCGGCTGCGCTCATAGCGCCAGCTCGGCAAGCTTTTCCAGCCCCGCCAGCTTTTTCTGCACCGTTTGGGCGCTCTGGTGATTGCAGACTTCGCCGTCGATCACGGCGAGCGGGGCGCCGCCGCAGGTGCCGATACAGCGGACCGTGTCCAATGCAATGCCTTGCTGCTTGAAGCGTTGCCCCCCCCCATCCCGCTGGAGCTGCTTGAGCAATGGACCAGCACCTTTGACAATGCAGGCCGTGCCCGTACAGATCAGGCAGCTGTGCTGGGGCGGCGGATCAAAACGAAACAGGTGATAAAAACTGGCCGTTCCCCAAACCCGGCTGTAGGGCAAGTGCAGATGCCTTGCAATTTGGCGCAGATGGGTTGGATTTAAATAGCCAACGATGGCCTGGCTGCGATTCAAAATTTCGATCAGCCCATCCTGGTTGGTCCCCTGGCTGTGGAGATCGTTAGCGAAGAGAATGTCTAGGTCTTGATTTGAAGCCCTAAACCCTGGGAGCCCTGGCATGTTCAGAGCGCGGCAGTCTTTGGCTGGACGCGAGAGTCTTTGACTTCAAGTTAAAAAGCCTTGCTTGATGTGGCCGCTCCGCTCCCGCGGCACATCTGCCCCATGCCGAAAAGGGGCGGTATTAAAGCATGTTGAGTTTTGGCTCTACTGGCCTTACCCTAGGATCTGTCAAACTCCTTAACAAAAGGGAATCACCTGATGTTCACGCTCGAGAAGGCCACCCAGATTTTTCCGGACACCCTCTCGGCCGATGTGGTCCCGGCCATCACGGCCCGATTCCGCCTTCTCAGCGCAGAAGACCAGCTCGCTTTGATCTGGTATGCCTATGTTGAAATGGGTTCCACCATCACGATCGCGGCCCCGGGTGCCGCCCGGATGCAGTTCGCTGAGTACGTCCTGAACCAGATCAAGGCGATGGGCTTTGCCCAGCAGAGCCATGTGATGTGTGAGCTGGCCAACAGCAGCGACACGGAGATCGGCAGGACCTACGCCAGCTGGTCGGTGAATATCAAGCTGGGTTTCTGGTATCAGCTGGGCCAGTGGATGGCAGCGGGTTTGGTGGCTCCGATCCCCGAGGGCTACCAGCTCTCCGCCAACGCGTCGTCGGTGCTGAGCTCCCTGAAGACCGTGGAACAGGGCCAGCAGATCACCCTGCTGCGCAACTTCGTGGTGGACATGGGCTACGACCCAGCCAAGGGTGAAGGGCAACGGGTGCAGGAGCCCGTGGTCGCTCCGACCCCCGAAAGTCTGCGTAAGAAGGTGTTTATCGAGGGTGTGATCAACCCCACGGTCAACAGCTACATGGATCTGCTCAACGCCAACGATTTTGACCAACTGATTGGGCTATTTCTGGCCGATGGCGCCCTGCAGCCCCCATTCCAAAAGCCAATCGTGGGAACCGAGTCGATCCTGCGGTTCTTCCGGGAAGACTGCCAAAACCTCCGGCTTCTGCCCGAGAGAGGTTACGCTGAACCCACGGAAGGCGATTACACCCAGATCAAGGTGACCGGCAAGGTACAAACCCCCTGGTTTGGTGCCGGGGTAGGCATGAATGTTGCTTGGCGCTTTTTGCTCAACCCCGAGGGTAAGATTTACTTCGTGGCGATTGACCTGCTGGCTTCCCCAGCCGAGCTGCTCAAATTTGCCAGGTGATCGATGCCGTCATGGATTCCGGTGGTGAGGGGCGCACCCCCGCTGGGTCCAACCTCGCTAGCCCCCTGCTTGCTGGCGCCCTTGGCTTGGCTTGGCTGCTGAGTTTGGGTGCCTGCCTTGGCTTGGATTTGGCTGAGCTGAACCCGGCCCTGGTGTTGGTTGCCATTCTGGTGAGAACGTTCCTGCACACAGGCCTGTTCATCATTGGCCACGACGCCATGCACCGGGTGTTGGTGCCCTCCCGGCCAGCCCTCAACGACCGAATCGGTGCCGTCGCCCTAGGGCTCTACGCGGCCCTGCCCTATGGCAGTTGCCGCCAGAACCACCACCAGCACCACCAAGCTCCCGGTGGCGATTTAGATCCGGATGTTCATGGCAACCGCTCAGCCCCGGTGTGGAGCTGGTATGCCCGCTTTATGGGCGGCTACCTCTCCTATGGCCAATTTGCAGGCCTGCTTGCGGGTTGGGCCGTGGTGGCCCTGGGGGCGAGGTGCTGGTTAGCAACCTCGATGGTGAACGTGTTGCTCTTTTGCACCCTGCCCCTGCTACTCAGCTCGTTGCAACTGTTTTTCGTGGGTACCTACCTGCCCCATCGCAATCAGGCCCCAGCATCAAACCCCCACCAGGCCATCAGCCTCGATTGGCCAGAATGGTTATCCCTATTGGCGTGCTACCACTTTGGTTACCACCTGGAACACCACGAGGCGCCCCAGTTGTGTTGGTTCCAGTTGCCGATGGCCCGCCGAGGCCATCGGCATGGCCAGTCCACCCCCCAGCTCCCTGTCGAGTCCACGCCCATGATTTTTGCCAGGTAGGGTCCCCCCCATGGATATGAAGCTTTCCGGTTGGTCGGAACCAGAACAGGCCATCGCCAAGACGGCCTTTGACAGCGCCTATCAGCGAGCCATTGGGGCCCTAATCGCCGCCGTGCGCACCCAGGTTGATGACCTCACCAGCGCCGATGCCGTCTGGCAACTGCACGACTTCCTCAGCATCCAGCGCCATGTGATTGAGGGGCGCTTTGATTTCCGTTCTGATGGGATCTTGTTCGTCTTTGCAAGCTTGGTCAAGGAGGGCCTCCTCCAAGTCGATGAATTGGCGGGGCTGGATGAGGAAAAACTGACCAAGGTCAAAGCGATGTCCCGCTTCTAGCCGTTTGTCTTTGGGCCGTTCCGTGCCCTGGCTGCTTCACCTTGGTTCATTCACAGACGTCCCAAACTGACGTTTCTGTGCATAGCTTGTCGGAATGCCCAGCTCATTTGGCGACCGCATGCCCGAGGTGGTGGTGTTTCACCCCTCCCGCTTTGAGCAGGCCGAGTGGATTGTCCACAACGTGCGAGAACTGAAAACGGTGGTTGTGGATGCCGGGGCGATGGAATCCACCGATGCCCAACGGCTGATCGACTTTGTGGCCGGAGGGGTCAGTGCCCTCGATGGCCAGGCCGAATGCTTGGCCCCCCTCACCTTTATCTTTGCCCCCCAGCTGGTCAGCCTGCGCAGGGATCTAGGTGCTCCTGGCTGATGCGCTTGGCTCAAGCAGATTGATGGCGTACAGCACCTCCTCGAGGGCATCGGCCGCACTGATCCCCCCGTAGCGCTGGGGATTGGCTTCGGTGCAGCAGCTGGGCAGGGGGGCAAGGCTGGTCGTGGGGCGCGGATGGCAGAACTGCACCACGCTCAGGCGTTCGGACTGGAATCCCGCTGGGGCCACGACCCGATGCCAGCCCACGGGGATCAGGCCGTTGCTGAGCCGCTCCAGCATGATGCCGGTGTTGAGGATCACCTGGCCTTCGGGCGGCAGGGCATCCACCCACTGGCCGTCCACCTGCACCTGCAGCCCCGGTGCCGTGGCCCGCGGCAAGGCGGTGATCAGGTTGATATCGCCATGGGCTTCCGCCCAGACATGCCCGGCGGCGGGGGCCTGCACCATCGGTGGATAACGGATGGCCCGGGTGAGGGTGGGGGCTTGGCTGGTCATCCCATCGAAGAAGGTTTCGGCGCAGCCGATCCCCAGGGCGATGATTCTGAGGAACCGGCGCTGGAGATCCGCAATGGCGGTGTGGAACATCTCCAAGACGGAGGTAATCCCCGGAACCACCTCTTCGGGGAGCAGCTGCTCGGGATAGAGCAAGGGGTAATGGCGCCTCAGGGGGTGCTGGGAGGGGAGGGGCTCCGCCCAATTGAGCATCTCCTTCCAATCGGCATGGTCGCTGCCGGCTGCGGTTTCGACCAGGAGGCCCGTGTAGCCGGTTTGGCCGCCCGCCCCAGGGGCCACAAAACGCTGCTTGCTGGCCGGATCCAGGGCGAAAAACTCGCGCAACATGCCGTAGGCCGTATCGAGCAGATCGGCCGAGAGGTCGCTGCTGGTGTACACGAAACCGGTTTGCAAGCTGCGGTTCACCCCATCCACCACCGCCCGTCGGGTGGCCCCGCTGCCCCGTTCAAAGGCCAGCAAATCAACGTCGAGAATCGCCTGGGCCATGGCGGCGAGCCTAGGGTCTAAATCTGGCTATCACAGCCTGGGCTAGGGCTTGTTCGCTCTCTTTTGTGGTTTGCGCTTCGCCTCCGGTTTGTTCCTTCGCGTCCACCCACTGGCAGATGGCCTCTTCTTCCTTGGTCAGGGGTTCGATCCAGGTGCGCTGGTGTTCCATCACCTCCACGGTGGCATCGGAGGGATCGATGCCCGCGGCCGTTCGGGCCCAGAGCCGCTGGCGGAGCACCGGCTCTGGGGCAGCGCAGGCCACGATTTGCATGGGAACGTCCAGGCTCGCGGCCAATCGAGCCATCTGTTGCCGCTCCCTGTGCCGCAGAAAGCAGGCATCCAGAACCACGGGCAAGCCGGCGGCCAAGGCCGGTTCCACCAGTTTGGGCAACGCTGTTCCATAGAGGTAGGCACTGGCTTCTGGGCCGTAGAGCTCCCCCTCGAGCTGGCGGGTTGGCTGGGTGCCCCAGAGCCCCAAGAGGCGTTTGCGTTCCACATCGGAGCGAAACACCATGGCCCCCGTGGCCGCCCTGAGCCGGGCCGCCACGGTGCTCTTGCCACTGCCTGAGAGCCCATGCATCAGCACCAGTCCCTTGGGCCGGCTCTGGCACCAGGACTCCGCCAGGTCCAGGTAGTGCTGGAGGTCGCGGTGGCCCTGCTGGCTCGCTTCGGGGCTCAGGCCGCCTTGGCCCAGCCGGAGCCACGTCACCTTGGCCCGCACGAGGGCCCGGTAAACGCTGTACCAGGCCCAGCCACGCAGACCTTCCCCGTCGCCACTGGCCTCGATCCAGTGGTTCAGGAGTTGGCTGCCGAGCGCGAGCTGGCCATGCACCGCCAGGTCCATCCCCAGAAAGGCCAGCTCACTGATCGGATCAATCCAGCGCAGGGTTGGGCTGAATTCCAGGGCATCGAACACCTCGATACCGTCGGTACCCAGCAGCATGTTGCCCAGGTGGAGATCCCCATGGCATTCGCGGATGTGTCCGCCTTGGCGGCGCTGCTCAAACCAGGGCACGAGCCGCTGGCCCTGCTCCTCCACCCATTGGCCCAATCGCCCCAATCGGGCGCCCTCGGCGGTGCAGCTGGCCAGGGCGGTGAGGTTATCCCGTACCGGCTGGATCACCGCGGCCGGCAGGCCCCAGGGGGAGTCGATCGGAGCCGGGGCGGCATCCCTGTGGAACCGGGCCAAGTGCTCGGCAAAGGCGGCGATCAGGGGCTCGCTGAGTTCGCCCCGCTCCAGCACCGCCGACAACAGTTGGTTTTGATCGAACTGCACCATCCGCACGGCTTGGGTGAGGTCGGTTTTGGTGAGGCCAGGACCATCACCGGGCCCATCACCGGGCCCCACTACTGCCACCAGATCCAGGTAGCGCTGGGGGGATAGCCGGCGGTTGAGCCGCAGTTCCTCGCGGCAGGCTTGGGCTCGCAGGGCTGCGGTGGAGAAATCCACAAACCCAAACGCCACCGGCTTTTTGATCTTGTAGGCGAAGGGGCCCGTGAGGATCACCCAGGAGAGATGGGTCTCGAGCAGTTGCAGATCCGCCACCGGATGGGGGTAGGCCCCGGGCTTGAGCAGGGCCCTGATGACCGGCTCGAACCCCTTCACCGGATCGGCATCCCCTACCGGATTCACATCGGAGGTGATGGTGCTTTGCCTAGGGTCAAGTTTCACTTGTGACGCAGGGCGGAGCAGACTTGCATCTTGGATATCGGCGGGTTCTTTACAGCTGCGGGCCCGTACTCATCATTCTCAGCCACCTGGGCTGCCTGATCCTTGTTTTTACGGGCCTAGGCCTGGGTGCGGCGCTTTGGGCCCTTGGGCTCTACGCCATCAGGATGCTTGCCACCACGGCGATCTACCACCGCCTCATTACCCATGGCAGCTACAGGGCCCCCAAGCCCGTGGCCTGGGTTGGGTCCCTGGTGGCGGCTTCGGCTGGCCAAATGGGGCCGAGCTGGTGGAAAGCCCACCATCAGCAACATCACCGCCATGTGGATACGGCCGCCGATCCCCACAGCCCCCTGGCGCCCATGGGCGGGTTGAGGGGGCTGTGGCGTTCCCAGGCCGGTTGGCTCCTCTCCGGCAGTTTCTTCCCCGAAAGCTTGCCTGCGGATGTAGAGGCCGATCCGGTGCTGCGCGCGATCGACCGTCTCCATTTCGTGCCAATGCTTGCCTTGGCGGCGCTCTCCTGGCAGATCGGTGGCTGGGCCTGGTTGGGGGCCTTTTGCCTGAGCACCACGCTCCTGTATCACGGGGTAGCGAGTGTGAACTCGGTGGCCCACCTGGCGGGTAGCCAGCCCTTTGCCACAGGGGATGCAAGCCGAAACAATGGTTGGGTGGCCCTGATCACCCTGGGCGAGGGTTGGCACAACCTGCACCACGCCTTTCAAGGTTCCGTGCGCCAGGGTTTCACCCTCCGCCAGGGAGATGTGCAACTGCTCCCCGATCCCACCTATCGCTTTATCCGGCTTCTTCAATGGTGCGGCTGGGCTAAGGATCTGCGCATTCCTTCCCGGCGGGCCCTGCTGGCCAGGGCGGCAAGCTAGCTCCCTGGGTTTTGCCCATCAAAAAGCCGCCCCCTAGGGGACGGCTGAAGATTGCTGAGGGGCTCATCGAGCCCCGGCATCAGAGTTGGACTCAATAACGGCCGCCGCCGCCGCCGCCGTAGCCGCCGCCACCACCGCCGCGGTTTCCGCCGCCGCCGCCGTAGCCGCCGCCACCACCGCCGCGGTTTCCGCCGCCGCCGCCGTAGCCGCCGCCACCACCGCCACCGCCACCACCGCCACCGCCACGGGGCTCAGCTTTGTTTACCCGGATGGCGCGACCCATCCACTCCACATCCTGGAGGTCTTCAATGGCCTTGGCTTCTTCAGCCTCGTTTGCCATCTCAACGAAAGCGAAACCGCGCTTGCGGCCGGTGTCGCGGTCGAGGGGGAGGCTGCACTTGCTCACTTGGCCGTATTGGCTGAACAGGTGTTGCACATCTTCCGCTTCGGCGTCGAAGGAAAGATTGCCGACGTAAATGGTCATGAACTCAGAAACTACTCAGAGAAAACTATGAAGCGATCCGTCGATGGCCCAAGAGAAAGTGGTCAGCTCGCTAAAGAGAAATCTTTGAATCACTTACCACCCTACTGCCCGAATGGCGATGGAGGGCTCCCATTGGCAACCCAGTTTTAGGGAGTGCTGCCAAAGACCAGTTTTGTGGCTAGGGATGGGGGGAACCAAGTCTGTGGCTCCATGTCGAAATCCCAGTTGAATGCCTTCATGGTCAAAGTGGGCGCCGACGCCGGCCTCAAAACCAAGCTGGACGCTGCCATCAACCCCGATGACGTGGTGGCCTTGGCCCTGGAGGAAGGCCACCAGTTTTCTGCAGCGACCTGGACCCGGTTGCAGCGCGGTTAAATTGGTGATTGCTTAAGGCGGCTTGTCCCAAGGGTTGATTGAGCAGCACGGTTGGCCCGGGCTGGCTGCACCAAGTGCCGCCCCCTAGGCGGCCATGTGCTCGACCCCGATGAGTGCCGGGCCCAGCAGTTGGCTGACCCGATCCAGTTGGTCCTTGCTGCCCATCACCACCAGCATCTGACCAGGGGCCAGACAGACGTCGCTGCCGGGGTTGGCGATCAGGTGGCGAGGGCCGTCCCTCGGCCCATCGGTGGGTGGCGGCAAGATCGCCAGCACCATGGCGCCGGTGCGGCGACCCAATTGCACCTCGGCGAGGCTGGCCCCAGCCAGGTTGCCCAGGTCTTCGCGGTTGTTGCTGAGCCGGAATTCCTCAACTTCGCAATCCGAGCCCGCCAGCAGATCCATGAAGGTGACCGCCAAGGGGCGGAGCGCCGTCGCCGCCATGGTGCGCCCCCCACTGACGTAGGGGCTCACCACCTGGTCTGCCCCGGCTAGGCGCAATTTGCGCTCAGCTTCTTCGCTATCGGATCGGGCGATCAGCCGGCACTGGGGGGCGAGGCCGCGGGCACTCAGCACCACATACAAATTGGCGGCGTTGCTGGAGAGGGCTGCCACCAGGGACCGGCACCGATGGATGCCTGCTTCCAGGAGGGTTTCGTCGAGGGTGGCGTCTGCCATCAGCACTGGCAGGCCCCGATCCTCTGCCGCCTGGCGGCGTTCGGGATCCATCTCCACCACCAGAAAAGGCACCCCCTCCCGGGCCAATTGTTCGCCGATCTCCCGGCCGATGCGGCCATAGCCGCAGAGGATCACGTGGTTTTGCATGGAGGAGAGCCAGCGGAGGTAGCGGCGCTCGCGCAGGCGCCGAAAGTAGCCGGATTCAGAGAGGCCAAGAAGTGCCTGGATGGTGAATTGCACCACCACCAGGCCGCCGATCAAGGAGAGTGCTGTGACAGCGCGGCCGGTCCCGTTCAAGACCTGGGTGTGGGGGTCGCTAAAGCCCAGGGTGCTGAGGGTGATCAGCACCATCCAATAGCAATCGCCCCAATCCCACCCTTGGGTGATCCGGTAGCCCAGGGCGGCCGCATTGACCAGCAGCACCAGGGCTAGGGGGGCCTGCCAGGGGCGCAGAAGCCGGCGGGATGGGGGTCGCCGTCGCCGCCAGAACGTCAAGGCCATGGCACTGGGTTGAGTCTGGGGGATCTGGATCCGAACGGCCAAATCGCTGTATGGCAGCGTAAGTCGCCAGCCCTAGAGGTTCAGCGTGGGGCTAAACGGCCCATCCAGCCCAGCTCCCAGCCCTTCACGATCCGATAGATCACCGGCACCACAAACAGGCTCAACACGGTGGAAACGAACTGGCCAAAAAACACCACGGTGCCAATGCTGATGCGGCTTCCAGAACCAAACCCACTGGCAAAAAATAGGGGGATAAAGCCCGCTAAGGACGCGAAAGCGGTCAGCAGGATTGGGCGCAAACGGGCGATGGAAGCCTGGCGAATCGCCAAGTCGAGGGCGAGGCCCTCCTTCAGCCGTTGGTTGGCAAATTCCACGATCAAGATGCCGTTTTTTGCGGCCACACTCACCAGCACCAGCAGCCCCATCTGCCCGTAAACATCGAGGGGCAAGCCCCGGGCGGCCAGGCCCAACCCGGCCCCCAGGAGGGCCAGGGGCACCGTGACCAGAATCACAAAGGGATCAAGGAAGCTGTCGTAGAGGGCGGCCAGCACCAGCACCATCACCACGATGGCCAGGCCGAAAACCCGGAGGTTGCCACCACTGGCCTTGGCTTCTTCGCGGGCCAGGCCTGCCCAACTGATCTCGGTGCTGCCATTGCCCATCTCTCTCTGCACCTGCTCGAGCCGGGCTATGGCCTGGCCACTGCTCACCCCTGGCTTGGGGATCGCCCGAATACTGATGGCCCGTACCAAGCGGCTGTGGTTGATGGTGGTGGGGCCACTGCCCCGTTCCACCTGCACCAATTCGGCCAGGGGGATCAGCAAGCCATTGCGGTTTTTGACGGTGAGATCGAGCACATCAGCCGCATCGCGCCGGCCGGCCCCATCGAGCTGCACGATCACCTTGCGCACCTGGCCACTCTCGAAGCTGTCGTTGACGTAATCCGAACCAAAGCTCGCTCCCAGGGTGTCGATCACCGTGCTGAGATCCACCCCCAGGGAGGCCATCTGCAGCCGGTTGGGCACCAGCTGAATCTGGGGGGCCCCGGCGGTGAAGCGGGTGGAGACCCGCTCAAATTGACCGGTGGCCGTGGCGGCTCGAATGAAGGCGCGGGCTTCAGCCTCAAAGCCCTCCAGATTCATCTGGCCATTGCTGGTGTCAAGCAGTTCCAGCTCCAGGCCCCCCTCTGAGCTGAAACCCCGCACCGATGGGGGCTCACTCAGTTGCACCACGGCGCCCCGCACGCTGCGGCGCAACTTGGCATTCAACCGCTCGCCCACGGCGGCGGTGGAGGCGTCTGCTCCACGGCGCGTTTCGATCGGTGCCAAGCGCAGAAAAAAGGTGCCCTTGTTGGGGCTGCTGTCACCGAAGGAGCGCCCGGCGTAGAAGTTGGCCCGGGTGATCAGGGGTTCGCTCGCCACCGTCTGGCGCACCTGATCCAGGACGGCCTGGGTCTCTTGGATGCCCAGGCCATCGGCCAGGATCACAACCCCCCGCAGCTGGCCACTGTCTTCCTGGGGAATGAAGCTGGTGGGTCGGGTCTGCAACACGATTCCGGTGACCACCAGGCCCGCCAGCAGAAGCAGCACCACCCGCCGGCGCTGGTGCATCACCCGGTCAAGCCAACAGCCGTAGGGCTGCTCGAGGGCCTCCAGGGCCCGCCGGGAGGGATCCATCCAGCGCAGCAGCCACTTCGGTTCTGCCTGGTTTGGCTTGAGCAATCTGCTCGCAGCTAAAGGGGTGAAGCTGAGGGCATTGAGGGTGGAAAAGAGAATTGAGGCGCTGATCGTGATGGCAATGGGGGCATACAGGCGGCCCAGGCTGCCTCCCAGGCCCAGCACCGGGATGAACACCACCACCAGCACCAAGGACGTGGCAATCAAGGCACCGGAGAGTTCGGCCATGGCTTCTCTGGCCGCCTGGAGCGCGGGCGTCCCCCGCTCCAGGCGGCGGCCAATGTCTTCGCTCACCACGATGGCGTCATCCACCACCAGGCCGGTGGCCAGCACCATGCCAAACAGGGTGAGGGTGTTGATCGATTGCCCGGTGAGCTTGAGCAGGCTTAAGGTGCCGATCAAGGCCACGGGCACGGCCGAGGCGGTGATCAGGGCGAGCCGACTGTTGCCCAGGCCGAACAGCAACACCACGAACACCAGCACCACGGCATCGCGCAGGCTTTCAGTGGTGCCGTGGATGCTTCCGCGCACGTAGTCGGCCTCATCGGTGATCAGCTGCAGCTCAATCCCTGGTGGAAATTTGGGGGAGAGCTCCTCGATGGCCTGGTTCACCCCATCACTCACCGCGATGGCGTTGCTGCCATCCCGCTGGAAGATCGATAGGGCCACCGTGGTTTGGCCCTTGAGGTTGGTCGCGATCGTGTCGTAGCTCTCGTTGCCAAGCTCGACCCGGCCCACATCCCTCAACAGGGTGACGCCGCCATTGGGGGTGCGGGCCACCACCAGGTCGCTGAAGTCGGCGGCATTGCGCATCCGGCCCTCCATCCGGAGCGGCAGGGTGATCTCTTGACCCAGGGGGCTTGGGGCTGCACCGGCCTGGCCCAGGGCCGCCAGCAGGTTTTGTTGCTGCAGGGCTGTGCGCACATCGCCAATCGTGAGACCGCGCTCCTCGAGCTTCACGGGATCCAGCCATAGGCGAAAGGCCAGGACACTGCCCCCAGAAAGGGACACGTCACCGACGCCAGGCACCCGCTGGAGCCGATCACGCACCACCTGGTCAACCCAGCCGCTCAGGAAGGTGTCGCTGTAGTCCTTGGCATCGGCGCTGAAGCTCAAGACCATCAACAGATCGTCCGAGCTGCGGCGCACCTGCACACCAAAACGGGCCACCTGGGCTGGCAGCTGGCGCGTAATCACGGCCGCTTCGTTTTGGGTGTTGATCTGGTTGAGCTCCGGATCGCCGCCTTCAAAGCCCAGGGTGATGGTGCTGCCGTTGGCGGAGCTTGTGGAACGGATGCTGTCGAGCCGCTCCAGTCCATTGAATTGCTTTTCCAGTAGCGCCGTCACCCCCTGTTCCACCACCTCCGGACTGGCGCCGGGGTAGGTGGCCCGCACCGTGATGCGGCTCGGGGCGATCGGGGGCAGATTCTCTACCTGCAGCAGGGGCAGGCTCACCAGACCCCCTAACAGCACGATCAGACTCACCACCAGGGTGAGCACCGGCCGGCGCAAAAAGGGATCGGCAATGGATCGCATCGTTGGGCCTAAAACCGCATGATCACCATAAATATTGCATCCATGGATGGTGTTTCAGCCAACCTGGCTACCTGGCTGCGTTGCAACGAGGACTCTAATTGTACAATGTTATCACCGACTTTTAGCCAGTCAATGTGGGGCCTGACTTGGCTAATTAGGTGAGCATTTAATCCTGTCATTCCATTGCTTGGGCCCTGCTGAGACTGGGTGCCCAGTCCAGGCTTTGCCTTGGAGGTTTACTGGAACGGCGTTTGGCTATGGAGCCATACTTTCGATCTGATTTATAATTGACCAACTACATCAAATCTCTCTTCAAGACCACGCAAAGATAATCAGGGGCTTTATAGCGACTTGGCAGGCATGTATGGAGTTGCTCGAGCCTACTCCAAGCGACAGTTCTTTGGATTGCTGCGACTGTTTTACCTTCTTTAATCAGAATCCGTAGGGCTTTGCAGTACAGGGAGTAATTGGCTTCGAGCTCACCGATCGTTAGTCCTTGGCTATGGCTCATCACCGCAGGTTGCACCCGGGAGTAACGAGGGTGCATCTTTACCCTACCGCTCCGTTGCCCCGGTTCCCGAGTTGGTCTTAGGGCTGGAGCTGCAGCCTGCTGCAGAGCCGCGGCAGGGTCAGTCCCTGCACGAGCAGATTCACCACAACCACAATGAAAATAATGCTCTGGGCATTTTGGGCAAGACTGCTCACCGCGGCCGGATCGATGCCCCGCAGCTGGGGGATTTCGCTCACCACCTTGTAGGAGAGCGCTAGGGGCACAGCTCCCCTTAAGCCGCACCAGGCGATCAGCACGCTTTCCCTTCCGCTAAAGGGGGAGAGGGGTTGGAGGATCAGCACGCTGATGGGACGGGCCACCAACATCAACACTGCGGCCGTCATCAGCCCGACCGGTAGGGCGGGCCATAGCTCCAACGGATCCACAAGCAATCCAAACATCAAAAAAATGGTGATTTCCGTCATCGTGTTGAAGGGGAGTAGCACCTCTTGCAGGGATTCGTGGTTGATCGCGCTGTGGCGGTAACTCATGTTGGTCATTAGCACCCCCGTGAGATAGACGGCGATGAAACCAGATCCACCCAGAAAGTGGGCACAGCCGTAATCCACAAAGGCAATTGAGATCGCCACAATCAGCAATTGGGACCGTTCAGAGGCGAGATGGTCAATAACAAATTTGGCTATAGAGCCAAACAGGGCTCCCACAATCAATCCGCCTCCCACCTGCTGCATGAATTCCCGAAGGCCGCTAAGGACCAGCTGCTCAAGGGCCGCATCGGGGCTGAAATGACTGCCAAAACTGGTCAAAAAGAGCCCACCCACCAGGCCAAAGACCAGCAAGGCGGAGGGATCATTCACGGAGGATTCGAATTCGAGCAGGTGCTGCAGCCGCTTGGGCAAGGTGTTCTGAACCGTGGCGAGCACGCTGATCGTGGCCCCGGCGTCGGTGGAGCCCAGGCAGGCCGCAATCAGCAAGGCCGCGCCGATCGGCATGGAATTGTTGAACCCCGGCGTGATGGCATTCCCCAAGGGCGAAGAGAGAAACCAGAGCAGGCCTCCCAACATCACGGACGACACGACCACACCACCGACGGCCAGCACCACCCCGTATTCCAGAAAGCCCCGGATCGCCTTGATGTCGGTCTGAAGCCCGGCATAAAACAGCAGCAGGGCCAGGCCAAAAATGAACAGCTCGTTGGCCTGGTTGTGGGTGATATCGAGATAGTTCACGTTGATGCCGAGGCCCAGGAGCAGTACCCCCAGGATCGCTGGAATACCAAGCTTGATGGAGAATCGGCTAATCGCCAGGGTGCCAAGAAACAGCAGGCCAATAAACAGCAACTGAGCTTCGATTGGGATCGCGTTCAGCCCTGGGGCCTTGGCGACCAAGGGCTTCAGGATCAACGCGGCTAGGGACGGCATGCTCGGGTTCAGCTGGCGTTCAAGGTCGCCGCTTGGGCGTCATTGAGTCTGCCTGCTTGGTGAAGCACGCCGGTGATCTGATCAATCGACAACACCGCATGGCAGCGGTAACCAGCCTTCGAGAGTCGTTCCTTGGCATGGCGGTCGTGATCGCCACCATGGTCGATAAACACGACCACATCGCGAACCACCAGCCCTGAGCTCTCCAGCTTGGCGATGCCCTCCAGCACGCTGGCACCGGTGATCAAAATGTCGTCGACAACCACCACCTGGTCCCCTTCCTTGAAATCGCCTTCGATCAACCGACGGGATCCATGGGCCTTCACCTCCTTGCGCGGATAGATCAGGGGCTTGCGCAATTGCAAGGACAGGCCTGTGGCAGTGGGCAACGAGCCATAGGGGATGCCTGCGATGCGATCAAAGATCAACCCTTCGAGCTGGCCGGCGTAGGCATGCAGAACCCGGTGGAAGAGGTTGGGATCGGAAATGATTTGGCGTAGGTCGATGTAGTAGTTGAACACGGCTCCAGAGGCCTGGACGTACTCACCAAAGAGCAAACAGCCAATGTCAAACAGCTCCACAATCAGGCTGGAGAGGGCGCCGTCTGCCTGCGATTGGTCCTGTTGCGCTGGTTTGGCTTGCGTCTCGAGCAGGACCCGGGATAGGGTGGGCTCTGGCAGCCAGAGATCGCAGCGGGGCCCATCCTGTTGGCCTGGACTGGTGCGATCTTGCTTCTCCAGCCACCGTTCCCGGGTGCTGCTGATTTGTTGCTTGAGGACCTCCGCCTTTGCGGCGAGGTTGTCCTCGACCAAAAGGTGTTGGGGTAGAGGGAGGAGCAGGCCATCGGCGGCGGCGCTGAGCCCCGCTTCGAGCATGGCCTCGAGGTTGTCTTCTTCGCTCCACAGACTGCGCAGAATCAGAAAACGTTCGGGAGCCTCGGCGCGGACCCGGGCCAGGATCGCCGGATCACTCGTGCCCACCTCGAGCAGCACTTGCTCCGGGGTGCCCCAGAGCTGGGTTTCGCGCACGATCTGTAGATAGAGCGGCGTCTCTTCGCTTGGGTAGTGCTGGAACAGCCTGGCCGCCTGGTTGGAGCTGTGGCACGTCATCACGACGGCCTTGCCGGGGTAAAGCAGAAAGGGGGCAGCGATGTCCTGACCCGCGAGCGGAGAGAGGGTTACGGCATCGGCGCCAAACACTTTAAAGAGGTAGTGGGCCATGGCCGACGACGAATTGAGATCGCCATGCTTGGTATCCACGATGAGCGGTAGCTCCCGGGGAACCAGATCACGCACCTCCAGCAGCAACTCCAAACCCACGGGCCCCAGGGCTTGGTAGAAGCCCAGGCTTGGTTTGTAGGCGCAGACGTGGGGGGCGGTCTCCTCGATCACGGCCTTGATCCAATGGCGCGCCTGGCTCAGAAAGGAGCGTCCCCCCATGCTGTGGCGGGTCGCCCAACTCTGCAGCATCTCCGGGTTGGGGTCGAGTCCAGTCACCAGCAGGGACTGGCGCTCGGCTATCGCATCGGTTAATTGGACAAAGAAACTCATGCCAATACGCCTCCATGGCCGAAGCCAGAAAACCTCCCAGCCCCGACAGGATCGCACCAATGGCGACTGATCCAACCCCCTACCCCAAATTCCCCCATCCCAGGGGCCTTTGGTTCGAGCTTGGGCTGGAGGGTCACTCTGGTTGTGGCAATGGAACCTATAGTGGATGATTGAGCTTTGATCAACGTGAATAACGATGTAATCCTAATAAACACGAGAGTGAACTCATGAACAAAGAAGCAATCTTGCTGGATTACAGCCAGAATCCTGATGCTTTCATCCCTGAATTCGTCGCCCTAGAGGATCTTGCACAGATTTACCTGAACAATCCTGGTTTTCACGCAAGCTTCCAGGACTTTATGGATGAGTGGCAAGAAGAAGACAATGCTGTAGAATGTGAATTCTAGAGAGCATTGACCTGCGCTTGGACATCCCTCCCCAAGAGCTCAACCCAAAGTGGTTCAAAAGCCACCTGCTTGATCGCTCGGTCGAGCTTCAGGAGCTGTATGAGTTGCCCCAGGGGGAGCTGGATCTGTTGATGGCAGAGACCGCCGAACTCAGAACCGACTTGGTCAATCGCGATCGCAACCATGGCAAGTGGTGCACTGCGGGTTACTTCCTGGAATTGGCGAAAATCATTAGAGAACGGCGACTCAATCAGCTTGAGCGCAAGTAGGGCTGAAAGGCCCAAAGCTCCTGAAACAGGCCCTCATTCTGCAATATCAAACAGGAGCGACATGAGCTCTAAACCTATTGACTTAACTTTTAGTGGAGGCTCCTAGAAAAGCAGCCCATTCACCGGATCAAACTGAAGCCAAAGAGTATGGCGAAGGCAGCTCACACGAACGGTTATCTAGCGACCAGTAATTCGGGTATTTCCGGCCGCAAGCTTTAATTGAGGAGGTGCTTCCAGAGGAAGGCTGCGATTAGACAGGCGTCAATCCAGGCAATGATAGGGACAAAAAACAGGCGCAGTAGCCTCCGAATCTTCTCAGCACCCATCACCAGAAAAGCCATGGAAATCGATTGTTGTGCTCGTTTGCCAGAGCCAAAGACTCAAGCCCCGTCGTCTCGCTGCCGCTGATCTGCGCGACGCTCCCCTGGTCAGTTAGGCCAAGCCGCTGCCTGATGAAGAGCGCACCAAAGGCAAGCCTTGTCGGTTTTGCAGGAGCGCCAGCTGTGGGGCTGAACTGGATTTTTCAGCAGTCCCCCTGTCAAGTGCAATTTGTTGAACGGAAAGGGGAGCGGTCATAAACCGGCACCCTGCGCCTGGCAACCGGATTCAGTAGCTCCACCCAAGGGCGCCCGCCCCGGGAGCGTCCTCCAGCAAGGGAAAGCGGCCTAACCAACCCCATCGTTCTCCTAGGACTGGAGCAGCAAAGGGGTCCCGTCAGGGGGACGCTTTAGGACCGTTGGTTACCGGCCAGACAGCGCTATCCGAACGAGATCATGGAGGGACCTGACCTAACCTTAGGACAAGCGCCCGAAATCTCAACGGATTTTATTCGCACTATCGAAGAAGGCATTAAAGCGATCCGTAAGGATAGAGATCACGGGCTGCTTACCAAGCTTGACCAAGCCGGTAATGGCCATACCAGGCTGGAGCCGCAGCTGCTCTCCATCCTTCACCATGACATCGGTATCCAATTTCACCGTGGCCTTAAAGCGCTCCTGGGGATTCGTATTATCAGGGGGGAAGGAATCAGCACTGATACTAACAACCTTTCCCATAATAGATCCATACTCAGTAAACGGATAGGAATTAACTCGTACTTCCACAGGCATCCCCACGACAACAAAGCCAATATCGAGGGGAGTAATGGATAATTTTGCATTGAGCTTGCCGGGGGCGATCAGCTTCAAAGTAGGTCGCGCGGGCGTGGCGATTTCCCCCTTCCTGACTGTTAGATCGAAGACAACACCCTTGATAGGAGCAACCAGGGTCTCCAACACCAAGCGATCCTTCTGCTCCAATAGGCTCGTAGATATCTGAATAAACTGCTGACGTGCGTTATCATAACGTGCGAAAATTTGCTTCCTCTCAGCAGTAGCAATTTGTTGTCCAGACAATCTGGCCTCAGCCATCCGTTCATTGGAATTTAAAATCTCAAATTCCGATCGGCGAAGGGCAGAACTCAAACGTGCAATTTGCTCACGCTGCCGATCAATCTCTAATTTTGCAATAGCACCTTGAGCAAAGAGTTTTCTCTGACGCTTAAGAATATCAATATTAATTTCTAACTGTTGGCGAATCCCCCTGGCATCAGAAACTTGCTGCTGATGTTCAATGCGACTTTTTGCCTGCGCACGCTCATTACCCTTTAAGCGCAGTACAAGTTCTTGATAGGAGATATCCATCTTGTATTGAGCCAATGGATCCAGAGGGTTCAGGGCAGGCAAACCGAGTTGACGTCTAAGCACCTCCATCTCGTCCTGCCATTGCTGGCGAATACGCATAAGGTTGGTCACCCCCTGCTGTCCAACCTTGTTGCGCAGACGTACTAACGGTTGGCCGGGTTCAACCAATTGACCCTCCTTGACCAAAATCTCGGAGACAAGCCCATTAAAAGGAGGTGAAAGGGATGTTGTGCCACCCTCCGGACCCAGCTGGCCATTGGCGGTGATCGAATTCTCAACCTGGGCAACAGAGCCCCAAATCACACCAAAACCGGTCAAGCCAATCAGGGTCCAAATAATCCCCCGGCTCCAGCCCCGGGTTGAACGGGGAAGGGTTGTACGACGACGGGGACGCCCAGCCGGGCCACCCGGACCACCCGCACCACCCGCACCAGCAGAACCATCGGCACCAGGTGCACTCTCTAAGCGGGGAGTCTGGGATAAATTCGAAGAATTGGTCATGGCTGATGGACCTAAGCAGACGGAGGCAATGCAGCCACAGCATCAGCCACTTTTTCGGCATTCGGTGGTGATTCAGAACTGGTTCGACCTTGTTGACGGTAAAGAGCGAAGTAGGGCCCTCGATTAGCAATGAGTTGCTCATGGTTACCGACCTCAAGAACAACCCCTTCACCCATTACAACGATCAAATCAGCTCCCGTAATAGAGCTTAGGCGATGGGTAATAAACAGTACTGTTCTTCCCCTTAGCGCCTTCATCAGATTATCGCAAACAACTCTTTCTGTTTGATAGTCGAGTGCTGAAGTTGCCTCATCCATAATCAGAAGGTTGGGCTTTTGGAGCACAGTGCGAGCAATCGCAACCCGCTGCCTCTGGCCGCCTGATAGCCCACTACCCCGCTCACCCACTTGATTAGAATAGCCCGCAGGTAAACTCATGATGAAGTCATGGGCGCAGGCAACCTTTGCCGCCGCAATCACTTCTTCTGAGGAGGCCTCAGGAGCTGTAAGAGCGATATTCTCCTCAATAGTTCCTTCAAAAAGGATGGTTTCCTGAGGCACAACTCCAATCTGGCGACGCAAGGAATACAGCTCAACCTTACTGACATCGATATCATCAACAAGCACAATTCCCTTCTCAGGCTGATAGAGTCGGGTCAGGAGCTTGGTAATTGTTGACTTACCCGAGCCGGACAGGCCAACGACTGCAACAAAGGCTCCGGCTGGGAGTTCAAGATTCACTCCCTTCAGCAACAGCGGCGATGACGGCTGATAGCGGAACTCAATATCTCTAAACTCAATTTTTCCATCAATTGGCGCCATATTAATACGCTTAGAATTATCTTCCGGGGCTTCTTCAGGGTGATCAATAACATCACTAAGCCTTTCGAGGGATAGGGCAACCTCCTGGATACTTTGCCAAATGGAGGTCATCCTCAGCAGGGGACCAGTCACGTATCCAGAGATGATCCTGAAGGCAATCATCTCGCCAAGAGTTAATTGACCATCAAGCACTAAATAGGCCCCACCCCAGATAACCAGCAAAGCAGAAAGCTTGTTGAGGAAACCATTTAAACTTCCAGTAACAGTTCCAACCAGGGTATTATCAAAACCTTCGGCAACATAATCAGTGTAATAATCCTGCCATTTCCAACGGCTTCTTAGCTCAATATTCTGAGCCTTTACCGTAATCATGCTACTGAGAACCTCAACCAAATGACTTTGGGTACGAGCTGAGGCAATAGCCCTGCGCTGCAGCTGCTGGCGAACAATTGGTGCCGTAAAGAACGTGAGTGCAATCAGGACAGGTATCACAGCAAGCGACAGAATTGTTAGTTGCCAGCTATAGACCAACATCACAATAATATAGAGAAGTGCAAATATTGCATCCAGTACGGTGGTCAAAGCTGTACCGGTTAAGAAGCCTCGAATTTTTTCCATCTCACCAATGCGACTGCTCACTTCACCCACCGGACGTCTGTCGAAATAGCTCAGAGGCAGCCGCAACAGGTGGTCAATGATTTGGGTACCTAAATCCAAGTCGATTCTGTTAGTAGTATCTACAAATAAGAAGGTTCGCAAGCAGAGTAACAAGGCTTCAAAAACAGCAAAAACGACCAACAGCAACCCAAGAATACCCATGGCATCAGGGCTGGAGTTAATAATGGCCTTATCGATAACCTGCTGAATAAGAAGAGGATTAACAAGGCCAAACAACTGCACAAAAAAGCTGGCCAGCAGCACTTCGATCAAAACCGAACGATGCTCCTGGAGTGCAGGTATAAACCAGGAGAAACCAAAACTGCGTTTTGGCGTTCGATCCGTAACCTTGAGGGTAAGGAGTTCGCCTGCTTCTCCCCATTCTTCCCGGAAGGTAGGCCAATCAAGCTCACGATTTCCAGCCGAGGGGATCCCTAGGACTAAACCGTTGGGATCACTGCGATAAACAATGCCGAGGCCATCACCCCACCGAATCAGAACGGGAGGCTCAAGACGAACCACCGATTCAGCCGCCACCTCCAGAAGCTGGGTGTGGAGACCAATGGATTCTGCTACGGCACCACAGAGAGCCAGGGATGTTTCTCCATGACGTTGAACTTGGTCGGCGAAGACGCGCCGGAAGAGTTCCTTACGAAATGGCAGTCCAAGATAATCCGCGAGCATGCGAAAAATCGCCACGGATGATTCCAACGGTCCAATCCCTTTAACGTAGGGAAATGCCGATGGGGGTAATTGGGTGTCATCTTGGGAGGAGCGGCCTGGCTGTACTGCCGGCAACTGGGGAGCTTCCTGAACAACATCATCCCCTTCCGACTGCAACTCACCCCAGGGATCGTTGGAGTCGGCTTGGGCACGGCGGCGTTCTTCCCGAACCTGGGCCTCATGGGCTTGCCATTGGAGTAAAAGTTGTTGCTCAAGACCAGTGGCCTGCTGCCCCTCCTCGTCTTCCTTGGCTTGGGTCGCAACAACAGCAGGAGGCTGCAGCAAAGCCTGCAAGCGCTCAGAGGGAATACCCAAAACCCTTTGGGGCTTGGGTGGTCCTTCGGATGCTGGAACAACCAACGCTTCATCAAAGCGGCTACCGATCGGAACCGATCCCCCAGAGGCAAGCCAGAGCCGATCCGCGGGCAACTGTTTGCTCACACCGGCTGGTCCCAGGGCGGCCCATTGCGCCGCCGTAACCTGGACCACAGAGGTGGCTTCAGCCAGAGCCACCGCCGCCCTGATCACTTCATGCCCCAACTGCTTGGGGAACTGATCGAGGTAAGCGTCGAGCACAGCGAACAACTCGGCTGGGCTAATGCTTTGCTGTACCCGTTTGGATAGGGGCGGGTGAATCTCCATGGCTGCCAGCATTGAAGATTCAGGTACCCCAGCAACAACGCAATCCGTCGCAGCAATCAAGGTCTCCCAACACTTCCCACAACTGAGATTTGTCCAAGCAAGCGGTGAGCCCGGACCCAGCTTCTGAAGGGTGGCCACTCCTTTGGGAAGCCGCTTGGCCATAACCACCGAGCGACAGCTGCCCTGCAAGAGAAAGAGAACCTTGCCTGGCGACTGGCTGGGGCGGCAGAGGGGCTGGCCAAGCTTGTAGCGCATCAAAGATGCACCCTGCAGCAGGCGATCAATCACCACCTCAGGCTGGTCTGCCAAGAAAGGGAACGCCTTCAGCAGGGGTTTCAAGGTGGCATTGAAAGCTTCTGTCATTGGGGCCCCTGTGGCATGAACCATTGCCGCATGGATCGGTACAGGCTGCGGACAAAGGGCCTCAGGCGATGGACCCGCGCTGGGGGCCCCTGAGATGGCTCAGATGCTTCCGCCAGCGGGACTCCAGGGGGAGGACCGTCTTGAGATGGCGCTGCTGGGATCTCCCCAATCAGGTCCTCGCCAGGGTCACTGTCTAAAGCCCAGATATCGATGGCTTGAGAAGAGACTTGAGCTGGGGCTGGGGTTTGCGCTGGAGCTGGTGCTGCGGCGGCCGCAACTGGATGCTTTACAGACGGTTCCGTTGAAAACGGTGGGGCTAACGGATGAGTTACTGGAAGTTGAACCTGCACGGGGGTTGCTGCCTGTGCAGTACCAGGTTGCGGAGTACCAGGTTGCTGAGTACCGGGTTGTGGAGCGACCGCTGGTGGAGTTGCTGAACCAGGGGCAGCGGCGCTGGGTGAAACCGTTGGGATTTGCCCTTGGCGTGCGGTTGGGGTTTGGACTGCAGCAGCTGCCACAGGAGTTTGAGCCTGCGCTTGCGCTGAAGCTACAGCCGCGGCATTTGGTGAGGTCGCCAATTCACTTGCTGGAGTTGGCTGAGCAGAAATTTTGCCAACGTCGTCAGCGGGACGCTCAACAGAAGGTGCATCAAGCATCTGCTGTATTTGAGCCTGAATAGAGCCCCTGATGTCTTGCTCAAAAAGCTCCTGCAATAAGCGAAGACGCATGGCCGCATCAAGGGCAGCTGCAATCCTGTGCTCCATGCGGATCAACAGGTAGAAGCGGTCCAGCCGAATCGGGGGATGAACTTCGCCCGCAGGCAAACGCTGCAACACATTTCGGATCGCCTCAGGGGGTTGGGTGATCGGCATTGGACCAAGCAGACCACGGGTATATCTTTCGTCGCCAACGGAGTATTTGAAAGCTAAATCACCAAAATCAGCCTCATTTTCAAGTATTCGCAGATAAAATTCCTCTGCCATACCCTGGGACTCGACTCGTATCACACCGTAGACAATAGTCTCGAGGTCTGCCCTCCTTTCCAAAAAATATGGTTCAACGCGATCGCCATAGCGATCTTCCATCATTTTTTGCCGCAATAACAACGCATAGCGCTTCCGAAGCGGTTCGTGATAGTTTTCTGGAACATCTGCAAGCCAAAGTTCGCCGGGGTCTATGCAATCTGGAGCAGGGAGATTGACACCCTTCCATAGCTCAGGGACAATTGCTACCTGCTCATCTTTTGTAAAAGAAACATTGGACATGAGCTCTTCAACAACAAGCTCAGAGGCCATTCTTGGCAAAACTTGTACACTGTTCAGCAATTGCGGCAAAGTTAGCTCACCCAACGGAGCCATCTTTAGCCGCAATTTATCATGCAATGCGTCTTGAGGGTTCACAAGCCTCGCAAGCAAAACAACATGCCATGATTAGGATGCCACTTTTCCTGCAAAAGGCAAGACCGCCAACCAACTAGAAACAGGATGGCAGAGGACTGCGCCAATCGCGGCCAACTCAACAGATGACCCTGATCGCATCGTTGCTGATCCTTGCAGGAGCACTTCTGCTTGTACTGCTGATCAGCCGAACAGGCTGGTGGTTGTTCCTCAAGATGATTGACCCCTTGCTGGAGCAGGCGCGGGCCGGCGTCAAAACGGAGACTGTCAGAAGGATCCTCGGCCAACAGCAACAGCAACGGGAAGCCTGGCGCCTGCAGCAAAGCGCAGCCCAAGAACGTCAAGGGCCAACCAAGCGCATGGTCACGCCGGAAGGTACAACGGTCGTACTGGACCTGCCTGGTCAAAGACAACTGATTTGGAGCTGCTGCGCTGAATTGGACCTGCCCCCGAGCTCCACATGGAAAGAGATCAAAAAAGCCTGGAGAAAACAGGTTTTCCAATGGCACCCAGACCGCGGGGGAGATCCAGATACCTGGCTTCGAAAACTTCGCTCCTACGAAGCCCTTGAACAACTGAAGCCAATGATTGAAAATCAAGCTTAAAATACTACCTAACATTGGTCTAAAAAATCAACAAACTCCAGCGGTAGGCGAGATGTCACCCACTGATTTATCCGAGAAACAGAAATTTGACTTTGAAAACTCACCAATTGCAGTTACAGTACCAAAAGTAACAGAACCACGGCTCCAATCACCATCCGCGTCGTACATCAACTGCCGTGTGTCAGTTGCGTAGGCAATCTGCGGAGAGCACATACCCATGCTTTGGATATCCGCCAATAGTCCAATAACAATACCAATCTCAGCAGAACATGCATCACCTTGACCGTCGACTACTTGCAACTTGCCCAAACTATTAACCTCAAATAAGGCGCCTTCATTACGCCAAAGGTCCTCGGTAATGCCAGCAAGTGCACTATTAATACACAGCACATCACCGCCATCTCCAGCTTGAAAATTACGCACGGCATCTGCAGTCCCCAACAGCGCTCCATTGGAAGCACCAGTAACCAAACCTTGATCCCAAATTTTCTCTTTTGCCGAAGCAGACAAGGAAGACCAGTAATCTGCGTCTGTAAGCAAAGCATTCACCTGTGTGCTCGATGTAGCCTCCAAAGCTGCCGCAGCATTGGTAAACACGAACTCATCACGTCCGGAGCCGCCATCGATAAGATCCTGCCCTAGACCACCATCAAGAATCTGCCTGATCGTCTCTCCATTAGCCCCATCAGCACCTTTTAGGCTGTCATCTCCGAGGCCACCCCATTGCTCAATAACCCCACGAATAGGACCATTGATAGCCAAGGAGTCCCCATCAAGACCGCCCCAAAGCTGGCTGTCCCAGGCCCGGTCCAGCACAATACTATCTGATCCCATTGATCCAAACAACCAGCTGCCATGGCTGCTGCCGCGAATTTGGTCACTATCCATACCCGTATCTACGACGGTGTTGCGGATGCCGTCATAACCGCCTGGGAAAGCAGCGTTGATAGCACTTTCATCGAGGAAGATGTCCTTACTGAAAATACCATCGCCATTGGCATCGACGCCCGCATCGTATTCCGTATAGACAATACCCATTACAAAATCATTTCCCATGCCGGTATAAACATCGCTACCCGTAAAGCCAGCCACATCCATGCCATTGCGGAGGGTTGCGCCACCAGATACAGCACCACCAGCAGCAGTTACAGAGTCATTGCCCCTATTGGTAAAAATCTCTGTACATCGGATACCGATACCCTCAAGCAAGCTGACATCTGCTTCTGAGGCGTCAATATCAAAGCAATCACCATCCATGAATGAGAGAACTGCCAGACCAGAGCCTTCGATGTTGGTATTGAGAGTGGGGGCACCAAACAACCTTGAATGCTCAATGCCGATGGCAGCTGCAGCCACATCAAGGCGCTGAATCTCGGCAAGATCTGGATCAAGACCCATCGTGGTCTTGACCTTGGCAACGGCCTCCCCACCGATCGTTGCTGTGCCATCACGGTTACCAAGCGGGACATTTTTGACCAAGACACGCTCAAGGCCAACCGCGTTGGCCTCTGCCGTAGCCACTACATCAAAGGAATCCGAGCATTGATCAAGTACCGCCTCAGCCTCGACATTGGCCTTGGGCTGGCCAAAGAAGGTGCGGGCAAAGTCGTTTTCAGGGGTGCTGTCAGATCCTGGCTCATCGTCCAGGCGGCCCTCCAAACCACGCACAATCGCTATGGATTGCAGCTCAGCAACCGCTGGAGATCCCAGATTGTTTTTCGAGGCAGTGGAGGCGTCCGCCGCCGCCGTGGACCGTGCTGCGAAAGGATCGTCCTCAAGACCAATCGACAACAGTCCCCCAAAACGGGACATGAAATCGAGGTTTGCAAGACCGATGTTGGTCGCATTGGCGACTGACAACAGATCTCCGGAACCAGCCGCGAGGGTCTTCGCGACAGCCTCACCCGTGATCTGGCCACCACCGGAGAGAATTGATAGGTCTACCGAATTGTAAAAACTGCCACTATCTGCGAGGCCATCAGCAAAGCCACCCGGTGGCTCAAGGCCTGCATCGGTGTAATAGCGGCTCGCACCAGCACCCATACCCCGGGCGAGGGCTTGAGCTTCGGTGAGTCCGGTGCCCAAGACGGTCCGGGTGGTGGCGCTGGCGCGAGGGTCGATGCCAAGCACCAACTCGGAACCCGCCTTGAGCGTGGTATTTGGAGCAAAGCGCAGAGCTACTGCGCGTGATAGTGCTCCCATGTCCACCTACGAAGAAATGTTCCCACTATCAAAACCAATCCACTGACCTTTGAGCGGTGAATAACCGTTATCCGCCAGCGTGAGTTTCCGGGAATGTGCTTTTGTTCACGCCCCCTGATGACGTGCCACCACAGCCATTGCAGCTTCGTTCTGAGCAAGGCTGGCGGGGTGATCAGAGACAACCCAGCGCGTTCTCTTCGCTTGTTGTGGGCCTGTTGTTACGATTAAAAATTTGTGGCGCCAGCGTTTTCGAATGAAGTGGCCCTGGGTTGAGTCCTTGCTTGTTCGGCGCCCGGCTCAATGCAGCGTTCTTCTCCGCAAGGCAGCCGTTGCCCTCTTTGCAAGCTGCGTTTCCGCATCCTCGTGCCTGGTCGCTCAGGCCTATCCGCCTACTGCCCCGTCTCCATCCTGGGAATGGCCGGGTGGTCCAGCCGATCTCATTCGGGCCGTTACTCAGGGTTCGTTTCAAGCCATGGTGCGGGATTTCAAGCCCGCCTATGGGATTGATCGGCTGCCTTCAGTACGGGTGACCAGCCAATGCTCCCGCACTGCCTACTCGCCGAAAACCGCCACGGTGTGCATCACTCCAGGCATGACCCAAGCGCTTTCCCGCATTGGGGATGGGGCCTTGGCCTATGTGGTGACCCACGAGCTTGCCCACCATTTGCAGCACGCCATTCCCGAAATTACCCGCGGTTTCACCAGTCGCACCCAGCTGGAGCTCCAGGCCGATTGCCTGGCGGGGCTGTTATTGGTACGCAACCGGCAGGTCAACTTCACGGAGCGCGATGTGGTCGAGGCCTTCAAAGCCGCGTCAACACTGGGCGATCGTACCTACGACCACTTCGATCACCACGGCACGGGCGAAATGCGTCAATTGGCGATTCGTTCGGGGGTGCGCTTTGGTGCCACCAACAAGCGCGATAACTATTTCCCGTTGTTTTGTGGCTTAAAGGCCCGTGTCTAGTTCCGCCAGTTACTCAAGCCCTTAGGCGTCGGCAGTGCCTTGGATCGAGGAAGCTCTGCTTTGCAGGCTGGAATTAGCCACCGCCAGCAGATCACCAGACGTACCAGAGATGAGGTTGACCTGGGAGAGGCCAACCGTGGCATTCTCTAATCCACTGGTCGCCGATCCGGCGATGCTGAGTGCTCTGGACACATCGGCCTGTTGGCCGATCGCCGCAATAGAAGAAGACTGGCCAGAAACAAGACTAATGAGTTCGGCAACGCCTGCGTTGACGGCATACGTGCCGATACCGATCGTGTCGGTCTCTCCATAGCTACTCGCATTCAGCTCAACCGA
>CALSBG010000012.1:0-97876 GCA_943373125.1 Synechococcus sp. UW140 | reverse complement strand
ACGACGCCACCAAATACACCGCAACCTTCTCTCCGACGGTCGATCTGGAAGACGCCTCCAACCTCATCAGCCTCGATCTGACCGGTGTCACCGACACCTCCTCCACCGCCGCTGGGCTCGGCAACGCCACCTCCAGCAACTACGCCGTTGATACCCTCGCCCCAGCAGTCACATCCTTCACACTCTCTGATTCCGCCCTACAAATTGGCGATACCGCAACCGTTACTCTCACCTTCTCAGAAGCCGTAACTGCCTTCAGCAGCGCCGCTGCTATCTCCGCTCAAAACGGTATCCTCTCAGCGATGAACACCTCCAATGGAGGCATCACCTGGATAGGTACCTTTACGCCAACAGCATCGATAGAAAATTCAACCAATATCCTCACCCTCGCCAATACCTATACCGATCTCGCTGGTAATACTGGCGTCACCGCCACAACAACCAACTACTCCGTTGATAGCGCTGCAGCCTCTGTCGTGTCAGTTCACTCGACAACTGCTAACGGAACCTATGGAGTGGGCGACATCATCACCCTTGAGGTTCAGTTCTCAGAAGGGCTTGTAATCACCGGCTCTCCTAAACTAAAGCTTGAGACCGGCAGCATTGATCAATTTGCCAGTTTCACAGCCCTAGGCAGAACTGTAATTGCAGACGATACCCTCACCTTCACCTACACCGTCCAGATTGGAGATAGCTCATCCGATCTAGACCAATACTCTACTAGTGCACTGGAAATAAACGGCGCCACCATCAAGGACACCGCTGGCAATGATGCCATCCTCAGCTTGGCTCAGCCTAGGGCTTCCGGATCTCTTGCCGCCACTGAAACCCTAATCATTGACACCAACCCCAGCAATACTGGCCTCGACAATGATGGTGCTGATGATTCTTATGAGCTTGGCAAAGATGTCAATAAAGATGGCGTTGATGACGCTAAACAGGAGACTGTGACGACCTTCGCGTCGTCACAAGGGACCAGCAGCTTGGTCCTGAAAACACCCGTTTCAACCCAGCAAACTGACCCCTTAACCGGTGGCATCGTCTCGACAAATACCTTACTATTTTTCGACAACGCAACTAGCGATCCCGCCGCCTCCGGTGGCCTACAGCTCAGAGTAAACAAGACCGATTCCACTACTAGGGTTGCAAGCACTTCAGACCTGATCAGCTTTACGGTCACTCCAACAGTTACCACATCTGGCGATGTCAATGCCCTGAATGTCGCAAAGATCAGGGACAATGCGATTGCAAAGTTTGAGTCAACAATCCAAGAAGTTGATTTTTACTTCTCCGAAAGTGAAGTTGATAGCGACTGGAATACGCTCTATAAAAAAAAGAAGAATGGCGACTATTATCTGTTCAACTACGATCCATTCACCGGCCTGGGCGGCATGCTGCTCGATCGCGACAACGACGGTAGAATCGACGGAGCAAGGCTCTATCTCAAAGACGGCGAACTTGGGGATTTTGATGAAACCGTCAATGGCCGTATCGTTGATCCTGTTGGCTTTGCAGCTCTCGACACCACACCCAAAGTGCGGATTAGCAATGACAACAAGGGATTGACTGTTGATGGAGTAAAGGGAGCTGGTCTGTGGGTCACCTTGGCGGTCAGCACCTTTAGCTCCCCAACCCAAAGCAATTTAGAGATCTACGACACAAATACCGGCGACTCCTATGGGGCCATCGGCGCCACCCTTGGCTCTGGCCCTGCCGGCAGCCAGACGATTTACATTGATGCCGGAAAGACGATCAACTTCCGCTACAGCGATGGCGTTGGCCAGATCAACAGCAATCCCGCCCTCAATATCAGCAGCACGGCAACTGGCTTCAGGCTTGGCCTCGATGCCGACCGGAACGGCACTTACACCGACTTGATGCTGGACATCACCAGCTCAATCGCAGCAAGCTCGCCCGCCAGCCTAGTGATGGCCCGCAAACAGCTGACAAGCAGCGACACGATCTTGGACCTAACCAGCATCACGGCAGCGGGCATCCGGTTGACTCTTGATATTTCAACCGATTGCAGCCTGCGCAATCGATTTGGATTCGTAAAACTCGACCCCTTAACAGGCACTACTTATCAGGTTAATGGGGTTTCCCAGAATGATGGCGCCGCCTTCCGCAGCGCCGTCCTTAGCCAATTCATCAATCCCTACCAAGGTTCAGGCACTTCGCACCGCAATCGTCAATCCAGGCAAAGTATTTCCTGGAACCTCGACAGCACTGCCGCCGGCTATTACGCCCCGGTGATGATTACCCAAGGCGGTGAGGTGTTGACCTTTGGCGCCACCACCGCTAGCGATGGCCGCCAGCACGTCAAACTGCTTGGCACCAACACCTTTGGCTTCGAGGATCTCCTCGCTAGCCAGGGCTCCGATTGGGATTTCAATGATACCAAGATCAGGGTGAGCATCAATGCCTAAAACCCTAAAAGTTTTGTCCCTTACGGTGCAGGGGATCAAAGGTGTCAGGCATCCCGGAATGCCCATGAGAAGTCAATACTCAGCCTGTTGGTACCATGAATCCAACGTCATAGATGTTGCAAATCGGGATAGGCCGTAATTAGGGTATCGGTGCTCAGCACTTCGCCCACCCCTTCTGGCTGCCAGATCACTTCGAGGGCGATCAGATCGTCCACGCCCACAGCCCCCAATTGCTGCAACGACTGGCGCAACTGCTCAGCGGTATCGGAGCCATTGAGCAGCAGCTTGTTACGGCTGGCCACCAGCAGGGTGATGGCGATGAAATCGCTACTGGCGTCGCTGTCACCTGAGACCCCATCGCCAGCGTTGAGGCGCTGACCAGCCACGTTGCTGGTGATCTCGCGATCGAGCTTGCTGCGCTCGGTCATCGACAGGCGATTGAAGGTGGATTCGGCGCTCGTAAAGGGCACCTGACCCACCTCGCTATTGGCATAGACCCAAAGATCGGGATGGCGCAACAGGGCGAGGGTGGTCTCTTGAAGGGCTTTCTGCAGACCAGCAGCCTGGCTGGTGTCGGCACTGGAGGCGAGCCTGCGCAGATCGGTTTGCAGATCGCGGGCAGTGGCCAGCAGGCCTACCTGCACCTGGGCAATGGTCACCGGGCCATCGGGGCGCCCGCCGTAGGCCAGATCGCCGCCCCGACCTCGGGCCAGGGAGGGTTCGCCACCACCACCAACGCCTGATCTGCCACCACCGCCACCGCGCACGGCATTGACCAGCAAACCCACCACGGCCATCAACACCAAAAAGCCAAACAGGCCGCCGCCGCCAAAGCCAAACATCGGGATCAGGAAGGGAAAGCCAATCCCCCCGCCCCCGTAGCCGCCCCGATAGCCCCCTCCATAACCACCGCCGCCGCGATAGCCGCCGCCCCCACCGCCATAGTTGCGGCCCATGGAGGGAGAGGAGCGAAAGCTGCCGCCCCCAATCCGGCCACCACTGGCCGCTGAACTGGGCTGGGGCCATGCCACCAGGAGCGCCATGGTGAGCACTGGCACAGCCAACCAACTCAGGCAGCGATTCAAAAGCCGACGGGAGGGGAGCGCCAAGGCGCCTATGCAAGTGGGCAAAATCTAGGAACCACCCCCCACGATGGTGACCACCTCGAGGCAATCGGATTCCACCACTGCCTGATCCCCCCAGCTGCTGCGGGGCAAAATCTCGCCATTGAATTCCACCACCACCAATTGGGGCCGATAGCCCCAGGCTTCGAGCACCTCGGGCAGGGTCAGCCCCGCGGCACAGTGGCGCGCCTCGCCATTGAGCTGGATCGTGATCGAGGTCATGGGGCGATCTCCTTCATCAAGCTTCTAACGAAAGCCTTTCCATCAAGCCTGTTGCCCCAGGGCCTGCAGCAGGGCCGTGGTGGCCGCTGCCGGATCGGCGGCTGCCGTGATCGCCCGCACCACCGCCACCCGCTGGCCCCCCGCCTGACGCACGGCCTCGATGTTGGCGCACTCCAAACCGCCAATGGCAAAGAAGGGGATCGGGCTTTCGGCCGCCGCTTGACGCACGTAGTCGAAGCCCACCGGTTCGCGGCCGGGCTTGGTGGGCGTGGCATTCACCGGGCCCACCCCCACGTAGTCACAACCATCAGCCACCGCTTGGCGCAGCTGATCGATGCTTTGGGTGCTGCGGCCAATCAACCGCTCGGGCCCCAGCAACTGGCGCGCCACCGCCGGGGGCAGATCGCCCTGGCCCAGGTGCACCCCATCGGCCTCCACGGCAAGGGCCAGATCGATCCGGTCATTGACGATGAACAGGGCCCCATGGCTGGCGCAAAGCTGGCGCAACTGGCGGGCTTGCTGCAACCGCTGGCTGTCGTCCATCGGCGCACCGTCGAGCTCGCCTGGGGACCCGTCTTTTGCCCGGTATTGCACCAGCCGCACCCCAGCCCCCAGGGCCGCCGCCACCACCGCCTCGAGCCCTGGCACCGGGCTACTTACCAAGTAAAGGTGGCACTGGGCGAGGAGTTGCCGGCGCTGCTGGCCGCCCCTAGAAGCCTGAAGCAAATCCACCTCCAGGTCGTAGATGCCGTAGCGCAGGGCGGCAGCTTCGCTGGCCAGCTCAGGATCGATGCTGCGGCCAAATTCCTCCAACACCCGCAGGGCTTCATGCACCCGCCCGGCATTGGCACCCACAATCTGGGACGGGCTCAAGCGTTCCTGTTGGGCGGGATGGCCCATGCCCGCCGCAGGGTCAGTGGCGGAGTGGCGCGCCAGCTTGTAGTCATCGCGGTGCAGGCGACCCAAGCGCTGGCGCATGTCCTTGGTGCGGGCCACCAGATCGGCCCGATCCACCCCAAAGCGGGCCCAGTCTTCCAGCACCCGCAGCCCCTCGCGGGCCCGATCGAGATTGGCGTCAAGCAGCCGGGCCACGGCCAATTGATCAGGGTTGGAGGGATCGGTAGGACACATGGCGTAAGGGCTTGGGCTGTTTAGGGTGGGGGCTGTGCGTAAGGCCGGTGGCCATGGACCAGGGCAGCCCGATGCTCGTGCTGATTTCAGGGATTCTGCTGCTGGGGGGTATCGCCACCTTCATCGGCTGGGGCCTCACCCACGCCTATCCGGCCGCGTAGGCCCCACAGAGCTTGCGGGCGGCCTCGGCATCGGCCCCAATCTGGGCGCTGAGGGCCTCAACATTGGCGAAGGCGCACTGGGTGCGCAGCAGCTTGAGCGGCTCGATCCGGAGCTCCTGGCCCACCAGCTCCATCGAACGGTCCAGCAAGTGGACTTCCACCGCGGACGGGGCCATGGGATCCACCGTGGGCTGGGGGCCTAAATTCATCACGGCCGGAACTGGCGCTGCACCTGCCACCGAAGCCATGGCGGCGTACACCCCTTCGAGGGGTAAAAACTTGCGACCATCCACCTGGAGATTGGCCGTCGGCCAGCCCAACTTGCGGCCGAGGCCCCGGCCTTGCACCACCTGCCCCGTGAACCGATAGGGGCGCTCGAGCAAGCGGCGCGCCTCCTGGAGATCGCCAGCCGCCAAGGCGCGGCGGATCCGGCTGCTGCTCACCCGCTCGGGGCCATCCCAGAGCATCGGCAGCACCTCCACCGCCAGGCCATGGCGGTGGCCCAAGGCGATCAGGGCTGCCGTATCGCCGCTGCGGCCCTTGCCAAAGCGGAAGTTTTCTCCCACAGCCACGAGTCCTGCCGTCAGCTGCCCCACCAACACCTGCTCCACAAAGGCCTCTGGCGTGAGCGCCGCCAGGACCGGATCAAAGGGCACCAGCACCAGCTGCTCGATGCCCAGGGGTTCGAGCAGTTCGAGTTTTTCTGCTGGTAAATCCAGGCGCAGCCGGGTATCGCGATGCAACACCTCCCGGGGATGGGGCCAAAAACTCACCACGCTGGGCACCAAACCCGCAGCCCTGGGCGCAGCACCGGTGACGGCGGCAATCACCCGACGGTGCCCCTGGTGCAGGCCATCAAAACTGCCCAGGGCAATGGCCGTGGGCCGCTGGGTGTCCTGGGGTGATCGCAGGGGTATCAACGCTACGGAACCCACAGGCAAAAGAGGCCAAATCGATCCTCCCATGGCAACTTTGGGTCACCCGATTCCGCCGCAATGGCCGACCGTCTCGACATCCAGCTGATTTCAGCTGCCCTCCGGCGCATGGGCTGGGTGCGGTTCTGGGCCCAGGTGGTGCTTGGGGTGGTGGTGATGGGGGTGCTGTTGTTCAGCAACATTGGCGGCCAAATCGCCGGTGGCACCAACCGGGCCCTCGGTTTGGCCCCGGGCCTGTCGCTTACCTCGCTGGCTTTTTTCGTGTTGCTCTGGTGCCTCTGGCAGAGCTGGCTGATCATTCGCTGCGGCCGAGCCCTCAACAGCCCCACCCGGCCCAGCAAGGGGGAAACGGCGCGCCTGATCAAACGGGGCCTGATCGCCGACTTGGTGGGCCTGACCCTCGCAACCGTTGGCTATCAATCCTTGGCGGGCAGCCTGTTCTTCCAGGCCTCCATGCAGGCCGGCTTTGCCTTTGGTGGCGCCATGACCACCCCCGGCGGCCGCATCACCAATTACCCGATCACCTCCCTGGAGATGCTCTCGGTGCTGAGCAACACCCAGGTGTTGTTTGCCCACCTGATCGGCCTGTGGTTGAGCATCTGGATGCTGCAACGGATTTACCGCTCTGCTTGATCCCCCGAAGGCCTACAGCTCAGGCAGGTTGCGGGTGGCCCCACGCCAGAAGATGTCGGGCTGCAAGGGGGTGAGCGCCACGCCACCGGCATGGACGTGGGCCACATCCGTGGGCCACTCAGGGGGGCCGGAAACCTCAGCATCCAGGTCGTTGGCCACCTCACCCGCCAGCCAGTAATAGGTACGGCCGCGGGGATCCACCCGCTGGTCGAATTGATCGGTGTAGCGCCGCACCGCATTGCGGCACCAGCGCACCGGGCCCATCGCCTCCAGGGGCCGGGGCGGCACGTTGAGGTTGAGCAGCATGCCCTCGGGCCAGCCCTCGGTGAGCATCCGCTCCGCCACATCGAGGGCGAGCTGGGCGGCCGGCCCGAACTGACGCCATTGGAAGTCGGCACTGCTCACGGCCAGGGCCTTGAGACCTTCGATGGTGCCCTCCATCGCCGCCGACACGGTGCCGGAATAGAGCACATCGGTGCCCAGGTTGGGGCCGTGGTTGATGCCGGAGAGCACCAGATCGGGCCATTCCTCGAGCAGGGAAAACAGGGCGAGCTTGACGCAGTCACTGGGGGTGCCGCTGCAGGCCCAGGCCCGCACCCCATCGTCGAACAGTTCATCGGCCCGCTCCGCCCGGATGGGGGCGTGCAGGGTGAGGCCATGGCCGGTGGCGGAGCGTTCTTGGTCGGGGCAAACCACACTCACCTGGTGGCCGCGGGCCAGGGCCGCATTGGCCAGAGTTCGAATGCCTTCAGCGAAGACCCCGTCGTCGTTGCTGATCAGGATCTTGAGCGGTGCCATCGGGCCTAGCGCCATTTAGCCGCAACGTAACTGGGGTGGCTCCTTACAGTCAGCAATCCCTCCACCCCTGCCGTGAGCGCCACCGTTTCCCTGCAGCAGCTCACCGACCAGCTCCAGGCGCTGGAAAGCCAGGCTGCAGCAGAGATCTCCACCGCCAGCACCGCTGCTGAACTGGAAGAACTTCGAGTGGGACTGCTCGGCAAGAAGGGGCGCCTTTCTGGCGTGCTCGGGGCCATGGGCAAGCTTCCCGGCGATGAGCGCCCCGTGGTGGGCCAGCGCGCCAACGTGCTCAAAGAACAGGTGCAAGCCCTGATGGCGGATCGCCTGGCCGCAGTCAAAGGGGCCGCTATGGCCAAGCGCATCGCCGCCGAAACCCTGGATGTCACAGCCCCCGCCAGCTTCACCCCGCCGGGCCATCGCCATCCCCTGATCAGCACCACCGAAGAGATCGTCGACATCTTTGCCGGCCTGGGCTATCGGGTGTCCGAAGGGCCTGAGATCGAAACCGACTACTACAACTTCAGCGCCCTCAACATCCCGGAGCACCACCCAGCACGGGACATGCAAGACACCTTTTACCTGGAAGATGGCCGGCTGCTCCGCACCCACACCTCGCCGGTGCAAATTCGCTATCTGGAAACCAACCCCCCGCCCGTGCGGGTGATTGCCCCGGGGCGGGTCTACCGACGCGATGCGGTGGATGCCACCCACTCACCCGTGTTCCACCAGGTGGAAGTGCTGGCGATCGATGAGGGGCTTGATTTCACCCACCTGCGCGGCACGGTGACCACCTTCCTGCAGCGCTTCTTTGGCGATCTGCCGGTGCGCTTTCGCGCCAGCTATTTCCCCTTCACCGAACCCTCGGCTGAGGTGGACGTGCAATGGCGCGGCCGCTGGCTCGAGGTGATGGGGTGCGGCATGGTCGATCCCGCCGTGCTCACCGGCATGGGCCTGGATCCCGAGCGCTGGAGTGGCTTTGCCGCGGGCCTAGGGGTGGAGCGTTTCTGCATGGTGCGCCACGGCATCGACGACATCCGGCGCCTGTATACCAGCGACCAGCGCTTCCTCGACCAGTTCTAGGCAGCTAGGCGCCATAAACTCGAGCAGCCCCCGCCACCGATCGGTGCCCCGCGTCGGACTGATCGTCAATGACGGCAAGGATGTGGCCCTCGCCACGGCCGACGCCATCGAAGCCCGCTTTCACAAGGCGGGTCATGAGGTGGTGCGCGTCAGCAGTGCCGGCGGGATGGTGGGTTTTGCCAACCCCGACCAGCACCTGCGCGCCCACGGCCATGCCGCCTGCGTGCCCGCCAGCTTCGGGGCCGACATGTCTTTAGCCGTGGTGCTGGGCGGCGATGGCACGGTGCTCTCGGCGGCCCGCCAAACCGCGCCGATTGGCGTACCCATTCTCACGATCAATACCGGCCACCTGGGCTTTCTGGCCGAGGCCTACCTGAACGACTTGGACCAGGCCCTGGATCAAATCCTGTCCGGTGACTGGACCGTGGAAGAGCGCACGATGTTGATCGTGAGCGTGATGCGCGGCGACCAACGGCGCTGGGAAGTGCTGTGCCTCAACGAAATGGCCCTGCACCGGGAGCCCCTCACGAGCATGTGCCATTTCGAGATTGCGATCGGTCGCCATGCCCCGGTGGACATTGCCGCCGACGGCGTGATTCTCTCAACTCCCACTGGTTCCACCGCCTACGCCCTCAGCGCCGGGGGCCCAGTGATCAGCCCCGATTGCCCGGTGCTGCAACTGACGCCGATTGCGCCCCACTCCCTCGCATCTCGGGCCCTGGTGTTCAGTGACCACGAACCGGTCACCGTGTTTCCGGCCACGCCAGAGCGGCTGATGATGGTGGTGGACGGCAGCGCCGGTTGTTACATCTGGCCGGAAGACCGGGTGCTGATTCGCCGCAGCGACCATCCCGTGCGCTTTGTGCGACTCGTCGACCACGAGTTTTTCCAGGTGTTGCGCAACAAATTGGGCTGGGGCCTGCCCCACGTGGCGAAACCGGGCAATGGTTGAGCCCCCCCTCAAGGCCGAAGCCAGCGTGATGGCCCAACCGGTGGTGCTGTTGGTGGGTGCCGATGCCGCTGGCCTGGCTTCCAGGTTGGAGGCTTCGGGCTATTGCCCCACCTTGAACGCAGATCCCAACCAGGGGCCGGATGCGGTGCTGATCTCCAGCAGCCACAGGGGATCGATCGGCGAGCTGCGGGCCCAGCTCGGCGCCATCCCCTTACTTGTCGATGTCCAAGAGGACAGCATCGAAGCCCGGGCCAGCTGCCTGAGCAGCGGCGCCGACGACTTTTGGCTCTCCAGCCACGGGGCCAGTGATCTGTTGATGCGCCTGCGGGTGCACCTCGATCTGGGGCGCCGCGCCAACGTGCCTGTCCAGCTGTTGCAAGTGGCCGATCTGGTGGTCAACCCCAGTGGCCGCCAGGTGAAACGGGGCAACCGCAGCGTGGGCCTGACGGCGAGGGAATACCAATTACTGATCCTGCTCTTGGAGCGCAAGGGCACGGTGGTGAGCCGCGAGCAAATTCTGCGGCTGGTGTGGGACGACCAGCAGGGTGCCGCCAGCAACGTGATCGAGGTGTACGTGCGCTACCTGCGCCAAAAGCTGGAAGAAGGCGGCGAAAAGCGTTTAATTCACACGGTGCGCGGCCATGGCTACTGCCTCAGTGAACGCATGCCCAACCACGACGCCCGCCATGGTTGATGTCCTTGCTTAGCCATCATCAACGCGGCTTGCAAACCCTTGCGGCGGCCACGCTGGCAGCGGTGGCCCTGGTTACAACCGCACTGAAAGCACCGGGCTTGGCTGCCCCCCCACCCCAATCCTTGCCGCTGGATTCGAAGTGGTGCCTTGGTGACGCTGGGACCGGGCCCTGCATCCTGCTGGAAGTGGCCCACACAGCCCAGCAGCAACTGTGGGGCCTGCAATTGCGCCCTGCCCTGCCGGCCCTGCGGGGCATGCTGTTCCCCTTCGCGCCGGCCCAGCCGGTCAAGTTCTGGATGCACCGCACCCCAGAACCGTTGGACATGGTGTTTGTGCGCAGCGGCCAAGTCATCGCCATTGAGGCCAACGTGCCCCCCTGCATGCACCTGCCCTGCCGCAGCTACGGCCCCGATGCCGCCGTGGATGGGGTGATCGAGCTAGGAGCCGGCCAAAGCCAGGTCCTCGGCATCAAGACAGGCAGCCCGGTGCTGATTCTCCCCGCAACAGCACCACGGGGTTAAGGGGCGCCAAACGGGTGCCATCGGCCAAGGCCGCCCCGCGCCAGGCCTGCAGCTGGCCCACCCGCACGGCCAAGCCGGCCTGCTCCAGCAGGGGCCGCAACTCCGCCAGGGCTTCGATGGTGGCCAAAGGGATCACCACCACCCCAGCCGGCCGCAGCCGTTGGAGCACCTCCTGCAGGATCAAGGCCCGATCCTTGCCTCCCCCACCGATCACCACCCGATCCGGATCGGGCAGGGAAGCCAGGGCCTGGGGGGCGCGGCCCTCGGCGATGGCGGCAGGGTGCACCCCGAGGCGTGCGGCATTGGCGGCAATCAGCCCCGCCGAGCCACCGCGCGATTCCAGGGCAAACAGCCGCAGGCCCGGCCGCAGGCGCAGGGCCTCGAGGCCAATGCTGCCCACCCCAGCCCCGATATCCCAGAGCACGCCGCTAGCGGGCAGCGCCAACTCCGCCAGCACCTGGATGCGCACCTCGCGCTTGGTCATCAGCCCAGGCCGGTCGTCGTGCTGCAGGTAGAGGCCATCGTCGAGGCCAAACAGGGGCAAGCTCTCGGGCGGCATGGGAGCGGGCGCTTCGGCCACCAGCACCACCAGATGGAGGGGATCGAGGTCGGCCGGGATGGGGGCCGCGGGATCGAGCCGCTGCACCCGCTCCTGGGGATGGCCGAGCCGCTCACACAACCAAAACCCGTAGGCCGCCTCCAGGCCGGAGGCCCCCAGCATCCGGCGCACCTCGTCGGCACCACCGCGCCCCGGATCGGTCAACACCGCAAGGGCGCCAGGCCGTTTCTGCAGCGCCGCCGCCAGGGGCTCGGGATCGCGGCCATGCAAGCTCACCCAGCTGGCGTCCTGCCAGGGCCGGCCGAGGCGGGCAAAGGCCAACTGGAGGGAGCTGGGGGCGGGATAAAACCGCAACTTCCCGGGGGCGAAGTGCTGCAGCAGCCCCCGGCCGATGCCAAACCAGAGGGGGTCGCCGCTGGCGAGCAGCACGGCCCGGCGCCCCGCCGCCAGGGCATCACCCAAGGGGCCAATGATCTGCTCGGGCCTGTCACTCGATAGAAGCTCCGGGCAGGAGCCCTGGGCCGGCACCCGGCCGGCCGCCTGCTCGGCCTGCCACCAAGGGGCCACCTCCGCCAACAGCCGCTTCGGGGCCACCAGCAGCTGGGCGCAGCGCAGCAGCTCCAATCGGCTGGGAGCCAGGCCTGCCAAACCACCGGCGTCGGTGCCGATCACCACCACCAGCCCAGCCCCGTTTGCTGTCGCCGTGCTCCGTGCCGCCGTGCTGCCCAGAAGGTTGCTCACCACTGGAGCCATGATGGTCACTCGATCAACCCACCGGCCAGGCCCCACCTGACCATGGCGAAGCCTCCCTCTGTGAAGACGTTTCTAGTCACCGGCGCCAACCGGGGCATTGGCCTGGAGTACTGCCGCCAACTGCAGTTGCGCGGCGAAAGGGTCATTGCCGTGTGCCGCTCAGCGTCACCAGAGCTGGAGGCACTAGGCGTGCGGGTCGAAGCCGGGGTCGACATGACCAGCGATGCCGCCATGGCCTCCCTGGTGGAGCGGTTGGACGGGCTACCCCTCGATGGGCTGATCCTCAACGCAGGCATCCTGGAAAGCACAGGACTGGAGGATCTCAAGGTCGAGAGCCTGCGCCGGCAGTTCGAGGTGAATGCCCTGGGCCCGTTGCGGCTGACCCATGCCCTCCTGCCTCAGCTCCGGAACGGCTCAAAACTGGTCCTGATGACCAGCCGCATGGGTTCGATCGACGACAACAGCTCCGGCGGTTCCTACGGCTACCGCATGTCGAAGGTGGCCCTGAACATGGCCGGTCAATCCCTGGCCATCGACTTGCAATCCCGCGGTATCGCCGTGGCGATCCTGCACCCCGGTTTGGTGCGCACCCGGATGGTCAACTTCAACCCCCAAGGCATCAGCCCCGCCGAGGCGGTGCGGGGACTGCTGGCTCGCATCGACGAACTAACTCTGGAGAACTCCGGCAGCTTCTGGCATGCGAACGGCGAGGTCTTGCCCTGGTGAGGCCGACCCAGGTTTGGACTGGGACTCAGCACGCCTCCAGGCAGGCCAGCCCACGCCGGTGGATCTCGCTGGCGTAACCGGTCCAGCTGCCCTGCCCCCAGTAGCGGAAGCAGCTGGTTTCCAACAGCAGCAGGTGGAGCAGGGCCCGCTGGTAGGGCTCGCCCTGGGTCACGGCGGGATCGGCCGCCACCAGGGGATCGAAGCGCTGGTGAAAGGCGGCGCTCAGGCTGGTCATTGGCTCGAGCACGTTGGTGTAGCCCTCCACCCAACTGAGGTTGTTGGTCCAGGAGGCCCCGGCCATGGAGAAGGAAGAGTCGTTGCGCTGGAGGTCGGTGATGGCGGCTTCCACCAATTCCGGGGTTGGCTGGCTGTCCACCTGGTGCCAGAGCTTGTGTTGCTGCACGGCCTGAATTGGCGGGAAATCGCCGGGCTCGAGGCCAGCCGCCTCCAGCAACTCGAGATATTCGGTGCCGTTAATCGCAACCGTTTTAGGGTTCACAACCTTTGCGGCGTCGGCAACCGTGCCCCCTGATCCGCCCTGGGCGGCGATGGGCTGGGCGGCGATGGGCTGGGCGGCGATGCGGTGGTGGGCCTGGATGAAGGCCTGGGGGAACTCATTCATCATCACGCCGCCGTTTTCCCCGTCGGCAATCTGGGCAACGAGCGCAGGGATGGTGCGGCCGCCCAGGGCCACCGAGCCGCGCCCGAGGGCTTCGTAATAGGGCTGCATCTGACCCACCAGTTTGGTGTCGGAGCCCTGGGTTTTGATCAGCGCGGTGATGCTGACGCTCTCCCCGCTGGAATTGCGGGCCACCAGTTGGCAGGGGCCGTACTTCTGGTCGTCCCGCAGGCTGCTGCCATCGGCGTTTTCAACGCTGTGTTCCTGCACCAGAAGCCAGCGGTAGCCGCACTCTTTAAGGGCCTTGACGAAGGCATAGAGCGTGTCGGGATGGTTGGGCAGGTGCATCTCTGGTGGGGAGAAGCCCTTCACCCGCTGCAGGGCCTCTGGGCCAAATAGGGCTGCGAAATGGTGCTGCCAAGCCAGGATTTGCAGCTTCAGATCGGGGATCGGCGTGGACGGTGCCACGGCGTGGCTCCAGAACGTTCCCAACCACTCCACATGGGGTTGCAGGCTGGGATCACAGGCGAGTTGCTTGAGGGCGTCGAGGATGTCGTGGCGGCCCATCTGCCCAAAGCCCCAGAGCAAATTGCCGGAGTAATCGAGCATGATCCGCGGATTGCAGCCGCCCTGAATCAGCTCAGGAATGATTTCGGCGAGGCGCTTGTAGCACTGGGCAAAGGGCTCGGCGTTGTGGTTATCGCCCTCGCCCGGGTGCTCCGCCATGTACTGCAGATGGGAGATGAGTTCTCCCTGGGCGCCAGCTGGAATCGTGGGCTGGTGCATGTGCAGGGCACAGGCGAAGCACGAGCTGATCTGCTCCAGCTGGAGATTGGTGTGGGGCAGAAAAACCGGCTGGTCCTGCTGCACCAGGGCCAGGATCTCGGCTTCGCGGCCGGCAATGGGTGGCAGGGTTGGGTGGCTCATCAATGACCTGGGCTCACCCCTGACCTTGGACCATCGGGAGCCCTAGTTGGTACTCCAATGATGATGATGCTCGTCCGTGACCACCGCCACGCCCTCCATGGTTGATCGCCGCCAGCGCATCCATGAGTTGGTGCTTGCCCTGCTGGCCCAGCAGACCGACCTCGAACTCCTCGCCGGTGACGGCACCGGCCTGCCCGGCGGCGATGCGGGCAACTGGATCGAGCGCAACCGCCGGGTGGTGCAGCGGTACCAGGCCCTGGTGCGCTCCGCCGTCACCCTGGATGCTCTGGTGGATCAGGAGGTGAACGGCAGCTTCCAGGCCCAGGCCAGCAACCTCTGACAAGCTGGGCCCACCTTTTCTTGCCCCATGGCGCGCTTCGGCCTCTCCGCCTTGACCTCGCTGTTGCGGAGCAAGGGATCCGGGCGCACTGGTTCCCGCCCCTGGCAGGCCCCAACCGCCAGCTGGCAGCGCCCCATCGGCCTGGGCTGGGAGAAGCCCTACACGGTGCGCTACGCCAGCAACCTGGACGACGGTGCCAACCACGGCATGCCCCTGGGGGGCTTTGGCGCTGGATGCATCGGCCGCGCCCCCGATGGCAGCTTCAACCTCTGGCATCTCGATGGTGGCGAGCACTGGTTTGGGGTGATCCCCGATTGCCAATTTGCCCTATTTGAAAGCAACGGCCAAACCAGCCAGGCCCATGCCTTGGCGGTGAAGCCGCAAGCCGATGCCTCCAGACCCGGCAGCGGCGAACCCCTCAGCAGCTGGACTTGGTATCCCGCCAGCAGCACCGACTGCGATGGCAAGCTCCACAGCACCGGCACCTACGCCGCCCGCTACCCGATCAGCAGCACCAACTACAGCGGCGTGTTCGCTGCCGAGGTGAGCTGTGAGGCCTTCAGCCCGATCCTGCCCGGGGATTACCGGCGCACCAGCTACCCGGTGGCGGTGTTCCGCTGGACCCTGCGCAACCCCACAACCCAGCCCCTCGATCTCTCCCTGTTGCTGAGCTGGCGCAACACCACGGGCTGGTTCACCAACACCGACCCCGCCGCTGCCGTTCACTTTCGTGACGACGGCAGCCCCGAGCACAACTACGTGCCGGCGCTGGGAGCAACGGCCGGCCAAAGCAACCGCTGGCTGGACCAAGCAGGCCTCAAGGGCATCCTTTTGGAGGGCCAGCGCTCCGCTCCTATCGGGGAAGGCCAGGGCCAGTGGTGCATCGCCACCGGAGCAAGCCTCGAAGGATCAGCGGGCGGCATCCCCGAGGTGCTGCGCTGCAGCCGCTGGAATCCCAGTGGCGATGGCAGCGAGATCTGGGCTCCCTTTGCCCGTGATGGCTCAATCCCCAACAACAACAACAGCCGCCGCAGTGGCGACGCCGATCCAGCCAGCGCCGCCCTGGCGGTGCGCTGCCAGCTGGCGCCGGGGGAAAGCCTGGAGATCCCCCTGGTGATCAGCTGGGATTTGCCGGTTACGGCCTTTGGCACCGGCACCCGGGCCCTGCGTCGCTACACCGATTTCTTTGGGGCCGAGGGCAACCAGGCCGGGGCCCTCGCCGCCGAAGCCCTCGCCGATTGGCGCCCCTGGCGTGATGCGATCGACACCTGGCAACAGCCGGTGCTGGAGCGCACCGATTTGGCCGAGCCCCTGCGCATGGCCCTTTTCAATGAGCTCTACGACCTGGCCAGTGGCGGCAGCCTTTGGACCGCCGCCTCCCCCCTTGATCCGGTGGGTCAGTTTGGTGTGCTCGAGTGCCTGGATTACGCGTGGTACGAGAGCCTCGATGTGCGGCTCTATGGCTCCTTCGCCCTGCTGCAGCTCTGGCCCGAGCTCGACAAGGCGGTGCTCCGCAGCTTTGCCCGGGCCATCCCCGCTGCCGATGCCACCCTGCGGCCGATTGGCTGGTACTTCACCCAAGGCAAAGGCCGGGTGGAGGCCGCCCGCAAGGTGGCCGGTGCGACGCCCCACGATTTGGGCGCCCCCAACGAACGACCCTTTGAAGCCACCAACTACACCGCCTATCAAGACTGCAACCTCTGGAAAGACCTGGCCAGCGACTTCGTTTTGCAGGTGTGGCGCACCTTCAAGCTCGCGCCAAACGGCGAAGACCTGCGCTTTTTGGCCGACTGCTGGCCGGCCTCGGTGGAAGCCCTGCGCTATTTGAAGCGCTTTGATGTCAACAACGACGGCCTGCCCGACAACGGTGGCGCCCCCGACCAAACCTTTGACGACTGGCCACTGAAGGGGGTGAGTGCCTACTGCGGCGCCCTTTGGATCGCGGCCCTGGAAGCAGCCTTGGCCATGGCCCAACGGCTGCAACTCGATCTGGTGGTCGACACCTCAGGGGAGCAGCGGGAATTTGGCGGCTGGCTCGAGCAATCCCGGGCCAATTTTGATGCCCTGCTCTGGAACGGTGAGTACTACAAGATCGATGCTGAAAGCGGCACCCCCGTGGTGATGGCCGACCAGCTCTGCGGCGATTTCTATGCCCGCCTGCTAGGGCTCCCAGCAGTGGTCGCCGACGATCGCGCCCGCTCCTCGCTGCAGGCCGTGAAAGAAGCCTGCTTCCTGGGTTTCAAGGGCGGCAGCTTGGGCGTGGCCAATGGCCTGCGCCGGGATGGCACCCCCCTCGATCCCAACGGCACCCACCCCCTGGAGGTTTGGACCGGAATCAACTTCGGCCTCGCCGCCTATTACCGGCTGATGGGCGATGCCAGTACGGCCTTCGCGATCACCGGGGCGGTGGTGAACCAGATCTATGGGGGCGGGTTGCAGTTCCGCACCCCGGAAGCCATCACCGCCGTGACCACGTTCCGCGCCTGCCACTACCTTCGGGCCATGGCGATTTGGGCCCTCTGGGCCACCCACACCGATTGGCAGCCGATCCCCGGGGCCGAACGGAGCGCCCTGGCCGGCCAAGCCAGCCAGCCAGCCAGCCAGCCATGGCCAGCCTGATGAAATCGCTCCTGAAAGCACTGCTCAAGCCGCTGCTTGGTCTCTTGGTGGGCCTCGTGCTGGTGGCGGCCCTGCCTGCCACGGCCTGGGCCCAGGTCCATGCCCACAGCGAGGACAACGGCCAAACCGTGGTGCGGAGCCTGGAGAGCCTGCGCGACCTCGACTACCAAAGCTGGCAGGTGGTGGCCTACCGGGAAGGCCAACCTGGCGGCCCGCTGAAACTGCGCATCGTGGGTTACCCCGGCAAGGTGCGCCTGGATCACCCCACCGCTTTGCAGGTGCAAAGCGGCCGCGGCCACTGGGATTTGGAAGACATCACCCTGGCCAATCCCCAGCTGGCTGGCGATGGCCGCGCCGCGGCTGCCGAATTTGACCTCGCCCCCCTGCTCTCGGATCTCGAGCAAAACCGCCCCCTGCGCCTGGCCCTGCCGGGAGTGTTTGTGGAATTGCCCGTGCCGCCGTTTGTGGTGGCCGAATGGCGCAGCCTGCCCACGGCAGCCGGCTGATGCTCCCCACCCCAGCGCACCAGCTCTGGCGCCCCTGGATGCGGCGGGCCCTGCAATTGGCGGCCCTGGGTAGCGGGCGCACCAGCCCCAATCCCATGGTGGGGGCGGTGGTGCTCGATGCCGAAGGCCAGCTGGTGGGGGAGGGCTTCCATGGCCAGGCCGGAGGCCCCCACGCGGAAGTGGGGGCCCTACGCCAGGCCGGGGATCGGGCCCGCGGCGGCACCTTGGTGGTAACCCTGGAGCCCTGCTGCCACCACGGCCGCACCCCGCCCTGCAGCGAGGCGGTGATCGCAGCAGGCCTTCAGCAGGTGGTGATCGCCATGGCCGATCCCAACCCCCAGGTGGCAGGCGGCGGCATCGCCCAACTGCAAGCGGCCGGCATCGCCGTGATCCAAGGGGTGTGCGAAGCCGAAGCCCGCAGCCTCAACCGCGCCTTCCTGCACCGCCTGGCCACGGGGCGGCCCCGGGCCATCCTCAAGTGGGCCATGGGGGCCGATGGCCGCACGGCCCTCAGCAATGGGGCCAGCCAGTGGATCAGCGGCCCAGAAGCCCGCCGGTGGGTGCACCAGCTGCGCGGCCAATGCGATGCGGTGATCGTGGGCGGCGGCACGGTGCGCGCCGACAACCCCCTCCTCACCAGCCGCGGCCTGCGCAGCCCCGAGCCCCTGCGGGTGGTGCTGAGCCGCAGCCTGGACCTACCCGCCACAGCCCAGCTCTGGGATACGGCCCTAGCGCCCACGCTTGTGGCCCATGGCCCCCAAGCCGACGCCGCAGCCCGCGCCCGCTTCAAGCAAAAAAGCCTTGAACAAAGCAACCTCGAACGAAACAACCACGAGTGCCTCGAGCTGGCCAGCTGCACGCCCAAGGCGTTGCTAGAAGCCCTGGCCGATCGCGGTTGCAATCAGGTGCTGTGGGAATGCGGCCCCGAGCTGGCGGCGAGCGCCCTGAAGGAAGGCTGCGTCCAGGAGATTGCCGCCGTGCTCGCCCCCAAGCTGATGGGGGGGCTCCCGGCCCGCACCCCCTTGGGCGATCTGGGCTTCGAGCGCATGGATCAGGTGCCCGGCTGGCACGCCCTAGCGCCGGTGTTCCTGGGGGCCGACCTGCTCTGGCGGTTGGAGCAGCCCTGAAGAAGGGGCTCTAAACCATCAAGATGGGGCCACCCCATTGGTGAAGCCGTGAAAGAAGTCAGCGCTATGGAGATCGTGCTGCGATCAGCGGCAAAGGTGGCGGCGGCCTCCGGGGTGGTCGCCGTACTGATCTGGGTGCTGTGGGTGATGCTCGATGTGAAAGGCCTGCAACCGGGATTCACCCTGCCGTGACCGCCCGAAGCCCGGAACCGGTGGCGTCCTATCCCCGCCCCCCAAGGCTGGAACTGGTCGCTGGAGAGGTGGCTGTGGAGCTGGGGGGAGTGTGCATTGCCAAAGCCGATCGCTACCACCGGGTGTTGGAAACCTTCCACCCGCCCACGATCTACCTGCCCCCCGAGGCCTTGTTGCCGGGCACCCTCCACAAAGCAACCGGACGGCCCAGTTTTTGCGAGTGGAAAGGGATCGCCAGCTACTGGGATCTGAGCACCCCAGAGGGCACGCATCGCCGCCAGCGCGTGGCCTGGAGCTACCAGGCCCCCACCAGGGAATTCGCAGCGATCGCCGGCTGGATCTCCCTCTACCCCGCCGCGGTGGATGGCTGTTGGCTCGAGGGCGAGCCGGTGATCCCCCAGCCAGGGAGCTTCTACGGCGGCTGGATCACCAGCTGGATTGCAGGGCCCTTCAAGGGCGACCCCCTGCATCCTGAGTTGATCTAGGTCCCGCAGGGGGGCAGCCGGTTTTAGGCGTTGATGAAGTTGCGCAGCTTGCGCGCTTCCACGCCAGCCCGCTCCTGCAGCTCCGTATCACTAAGGGTGGCTTCCTGGCGCACCTGCGCGGCGATCACATCGTCTTCCGTGAGCGCATACCCCGCGCCGCGGGCCAACGCCAAAAACGCCTCCAAATCCAAGGGCTCCTGGAGCCGCACCTGCAGGTCGCTGGAAGTGCGGGCAAAAGCCAAAAAGGCATCCAGCTGCTCAAGGCTCATGGCAGGGGCGGCGTGCCGCGCTCAGGTGCCCCTGTCTAGCTGGGTGACCTGCCAATCGGCCGGATCCCAGGGGGCCATCAATGGCTCGAGGGCCCGCAGACCTGGCCCATCCGCCATGGCCAGCCAGGGTTCCTCCAGGCCCATGGGGATCACCACCGGCATGCGCCCATGGATGGGCCGCACCAGGCCGTTCGGTTCGGTGGTGAGGATGCAGCAGGTGTCGACCTCACTGCCATCGGGGCCAATCCAGCGCTCCCAAATCCCCCCGATCCAGAACGGGCCCCCGTCCCGGCGGGCGAAGCGGTAGGGGCGCTTGGGGGCCCCACCCCATTCAAAAAAAGCATCCGCAGGCAGCAGGCAGCGGCGATGGCGCCAAGCCCCGCGAAAGCTCACCTTGTCATTCACCGTTTCCGAGCGAGCGCTCACCGGCCGGCGGGCCTCAGCCGGGTCCTTGGCCCATTCGGGCAGCAGGCCCCACAGGGCCAGGCCCACCTGCAACCGGCCGTTTTCCTGGCGCTGCAGCAGCACGGGCTCCCCGGGGCACACCTCCTGCCGCGGGGCGTAATAGGCCTGCAAACCCGGCGGCCAGGAACCCTGCAGATGGGGCAACAACTCTCCAAGGCCGGTGGCAAGGGAATACCGGTCGCCCATGGGGTCGCACACCTGGTGACGTTGGGGCTGGCACGGCAGCCGTTCGGTTCTCCCAACCCTGGAGCGATCCGGGAGCGGGAGGAGCGGACCTAGCTTGGTCGCACCTTGAGCAGCCACACCATGGCGATCCGCCAGGACGACAACCGCCCCTCGCGGCGGTTTGGCCTGATCAACTTGCTGCTGATCGGCTTCGGTGTGCTGCTCCTCGTCAGCAATTTCCTGCCCAATCCCGCCACCCAGGTGCCCCGGGTGCCCTATTCGCTGTTCATTGACCAGGTGAACGGCGACAACGTCAAACGGGCTTACATCACCCAAGACCAGATTCGCTACGAGCTCAGCACGGTTGAAGAGGGTGCCCCCTCAGTGCTGGCCACCACGCCGATCTTTGACATGGACCTCCCCCAAAGGCTGGAGCAGCACGGGGTTGAATTTGCCGCCGCCCCACCAAAACGGCCCAGCTTCATTACCACGGCCCTGAGCTGGGTCGTGCCGCCCTTGATCTTCATCGTGGTGCTGCAGTTCTTTGCCCGCCGCAGCGGCATGGGCGGAGCCCAGGGTGCCTTGAGCTTCACAAAGAGCAAGGCCAAGGTGTACGTTCCAGATGAGGAATCCCGAGTCACCTTTGCCGACGTGGCTGGGGTGGATGAGGCCAAAACCGAGCTGGCCGAGATCGTCGATTTCCTCAAAACTCCTGAGCGCTATGCCGCCATTGGCGCCAGGATTCCCAAGGGCGTGCTGCTCGTGGGCCCCCCAGGCACTGGCAAAACGTTGCTCTCCAAGGCTGTCGCCGGGGAAGCGGGAGTTCCCTTCTTCATCATTTCCGGCTCCGAATTCGTGGAGCTGTTTGTGGGCGCCGGTGCGGCCCGGGTGCGGGATCTGTTTGAGGAGGCCAAGAAAAAGGCGCCTTGCATCATTTTTATCGACGAACTCGATGCCATCGGCAAGAGCCGTGCTGGCTCCATGGGCGTTGTTGGCGGCAACGATGAACGGGAGCAAACCCTCAACCAGCTGCTCACCGAGATGGATGGCTTTGCCTCCAAGGACAAACCGGTGATCGTGCTGGCGGCCACCAACCAGCCCGAAACCCTCGATGCAGCCCTGCTGCGCCCAGGCCGCTTCGATCGCCAGGTGCTGGTGGATCGCCCCGACCTCTCCGGTCGCAAGATGATCCTCGATATCTACGCCAAGAAGGTGAAGCTGGAGCAGGCGGTCGACCTCGACAAGATCGCCCAGGCCACCAGTGGTTTTGCCGGTGCCGATCTGGCCAACCTGGTCAATGAGGCCGCCCTCCTGGCGGCCCGGGCTTACCGCACCCAGGTGGCCCAAGGCGATCTCAATGAAGCGATTGAACGGGTGGTGGCTGGCCTGGAGAAGAAGAGCCGCGTGCTCCAGGACGACGAGAAAAAAGTGGTGGCCTTCCACGAAGTGGGCCACGCGATCGTGGGCCACCTGATGCCTGGTGGCAGCAAGGTGGCCAAGATTTCGATCGTGCCCCGGGGCATGAGCGCCCTGGGCTATACCCTGCAGCTACCCACCGAAGAGCGCTTCCTCAATTCAAAAGAAGACCTTGAGGGTCAGATCGCCACCCTGCTTGGTGGCCGCAGCGCTGAGGAAATCGTGTTCGGTGAAGTCACCACCGGAGCCGCCAACGATCTGCAACGGGCCACCGACATCGCCGAGCAGATGGTGGGCACCTACGGCATGAGCGAAACCCTCGGTCCCCTCGCCTACGACAAACAGGGCGGCAGCCGCTTCCTGGGGGGCGGCAACAACCCCCGTCGGGTCGTGAGCGATGCCACAGCCCAGGCGATCGACAAAGAGGTGCGCGGCCTGGTGGATCAGGCCCACAACAAGGCCCTGACGATCCTGCGCCACAACCGCGAACTGCTCGACTCGATCTCCCAAAAGATCCTTGAAAAAGAGGTGATCGAAGGCGACGATCTCAAGGACTTGCTGGCCTCCTCCACCCTGCCCGAAGGGCTTCCGGCCTAGGCCAGGCCCCAGCCCCCAGCGGCAGCGCATCGATGGAAACCCCGCCCCTGACTGGATCCCCGACACCACCAAGCTCACCTATCCGAGCTGGGTGCAACGCAAGGCGGTCTCAGTGGGCAAGCGGGATCAAAAACGCCATGGCCAACATGACCCCGGCCGAACTGCTGCACTGTTGCCGGCTGGTGGTGAACCACAGCAAGCTAAGGAACAGCCTTTAGCTGCTTGAGCTGCTGCTCCAATCGCTGCATGAAGCGGTTTTGCACCAGGTTGCAGAGGTCGTCCACCAGGTCGTCGTCAACACGCCAAATCGCGCGCACCCCGTTCCGCTCACAGCACACCAGCCCCGCCCTCTGAAGCTGGCCGAGCTGACGGCTGATGTGGGACTGGCTGAAGCCCGTGGCCTCGATCAGGGCCGCCACATCCTGGGGCCCTTGCTTGAGCTCACACAGCAGCTGCAGCCGCGCCGGTTCACTCAGCAAGCGGAAAAACTGACTGAACTCCTCCAGCAATTGGGGGCTCGGTTTGGACCCGTCAGAGGCCATGCCAAGGGGCTCCGAACATCGACGCATTATGCAGCGCTGTGCCGAGCGGAAGCCCCCCGCAAACAGGCACACCAGTCTTAGTTGCTTATGCGGCTACAGTCATAAGGGTGCTGGATGGATAGCCCGTGGCTGTTGCTCGTTCCCCTGATCTATCCCTGGCCGCCGCCGCCGGCGGAGGCCAGCTGTTATTTCGCCAACTCTTTGATGCGGGCACCGGCACTTTCACCTATCTACTGGTGGACGTGCCGACCCGCCAGGGGGTGCTGATCGATTCGGTGTTTGAGCAGCACGATCGCGATCTCTCCCTGATCCGAGAGCTCGGCGTTGAACTGGTGGCCTCGATCGACACCCACGCCCATGCCGACCATGTGACAGGCAGCTGGCTGATGCATCAGGCCACGGGCAGTGCCATTGGCCTGGCCGCCGCGGCCCGCGCCGAGAACGTCACCAAACCCCTGGCCCATGGTGACCACATCGGCTTTGGGGGCCGCCAGTTGGCCGTGCGCAGCACCCCCGGCCACACCGATGGCTGCATCAGCTTCGTGCTCGACGACCAGTCGATGGCCTTCACCGGCGATGCCCTCCTGGTGCGCGGTTGCGGGCGCTGTGATTTCCAGCAGGGCAATGCCCACACCCTGTGGCGCTCGATCACCGAACAGATTTTTTCCTTGCCCGAATCGTGCCTGCTCTACCCAGGCCACGACTACGCCGGCCGCAGCGTCACCTCGGTGGCAGAAGAAAAAGCTTTCAACGCGCGCCTGGGTGGTGACGCCGCCGAGCGCGACTTCGTGGGGCACATGGAAAACATGAAACTGCCCCATCCCCACAAGATCGCCGAAGCCTTGCCTGGCAACCTGCGCTCGGGCAAACCGCGGAAGGTTGAGGCAACTGCCAGCTGGGCGCCCCTCTCCCGCAGTTATGCGGGGTTACCCGAGCTCGATCCGGCCTGGGTCGCCGACCATCAAGGCGAGCTCACCCTGGTGGACGTGCGCTCGGCCGATGAATTCAACGGCCCTGACGGCCGGGTGGCCGGCAGCCTGCTGATCCCCCTACCGGAGATTGAATCCCGGGCTGGGGAGATTCCGGCCGATCGTCCGGTGGTAGTGCTCTGCCATTCGGGCAGCCGCTCGGCCCTGGCCACCCAGCAGCTGCTCAAGGCGGGGCGCCCCCGGGTGGCCAACCTCCAAGGCGGCTTAAGCCGCTGGGGGGCGGCGGGCTATCCGCTGGAGGGCATCCCCTCGCTGGAAGGCGCCCCCTAGGCCCGGCACCACCGTTTCAAACCCAGCCCAATCCTGCCGAGAACAACCATGGGCAACAAAGTCCCCCTCAGCCCCTCTCGCCACATTTCCGCCCACGCCCTGGCTACCCAGCTCGGCGCCCGGAAGGTCCAGGTGATCGATGTGCGCGAACCGATGGAATACGCCTCCGGCCATATCGCCGGCAGCTTCAACATCCCGCTGGCGCGCATCCGCAAAACCAACCTGCCCCAGGGGCCGCTCGTGCTGGTTTGCCAAAGCGGTCATCGCGCCACCAAGGCCTTGACGCACCTCCTCGAACAGGGGCACCCAGCTCCGCTGGCCAATCTTGAGGGGGGCCTGCCGGCCTGGCAGCAGGCGGGCTTCCCGATCCGCAAGTTCAAGAACGCGCCGTTGCCCTTGATGCGCCAGGTGCAAATCGTGGCCGGCAGCCTGGTGCTGATCGGGGTGATCCTGAGCCAAGCGGTGGCTCCCGGCTGGATCTGGCTGAGCGGCTTTGTGGGCGCTGGCCTCACCTTTGCTGGGGTAACAGGCTTCTGCGGCATGGCCGGGCTCCTGGCCGCCATGCCCTGGAACCAGGTGTCTGTAAACCCTGAGGAATCGTGATTCCCGCAACCCTGGTGTTGCTCTTTGGCGGTGGCGCCCTGATCGGCTTTCTGCTTGCCGTTCTCGGCGCCGGCGGATCGATTCTGCTGCTGCCCCTGCTGGTGAGCGGAGCTTCCTTACCAACCAAGGCGGCCGTTCCCCTCTCCCTACTGGTGGTCACCGTGCTGGCCCTCGCCAACCTGGGGCCCTATCTCCACCGCCGCGAAATCGCCATCAAACCAGCCCTGGTGCTCGGGGTGCCCGCCCTGGGCGGCAGCTGGATCGGGGGATCCCTGGTCAAGGCCGGGCTGATTCCCGAGGCCATGCAATTGGCCGTCTTCACGGTGGCCGCCCTGGTGGCGTCATGGCTGTTGACCCGCCAAGGTGCCCTGCACAACGCTTCCAGCCAGCGGCAAGGGGTGGTGGTGGGCCTCCTCACGGGGATTGCTGGGGTGGGCGGCGGCTTCGCCATCGTGCCGGCCCTAGTGCTCCTGGCTGGTTTGTCCATGCCCATAGCCAGTGGCCCGCCGCCCAACTGCCGTTGCTGTTGCCCCTCCTAGCTGGCGGGGCCCTGGGGGCAATCGTCGGACAACGCCTCGCGCCCCACCTGCCCGAGCTGCGGTTACGCCAGGGGTTTTCCGCGCTCCTGATCGGATCAGCGCTGCTAACGGGCATCGAAGCCTTCCTAAGGTGGCAACCCAATCCCCACTGGTTCGCTAACAGCCCCGGCGAAGCACGATCACCGCTTGAACTGGCATCCCCATCTCTGGCATCCCACCACCCAGGTGAGCACCAGCCCGCCACCGCTGCAGGTGAGCAGGGCCCGGGGCTGCGAGCTGGAACTCGCCGATGGGCGCTCCTTGATCGACGCCATTAGTAGTTGGTGGGTCACCCTCCATGGCCACGGGGAACCGGCCATCGCCGCAGCCATCGCCCGCCAGGCCCAGGAACTGGAGCAGGTGATTTTCGCCAATTTCAGCCACGCACCGGCGGAGGAGCTGGCCACCCGCCTCAGCCAGCTCACGGGCCTGGAGCGGCTGTTCTTCTCCGACAACGGCTCCACCGCCGTGGAAGTGGCCCTGAAAATGGCCTGGCAGTGGTGGCGCAACCAAGACGGGGGTGCTGATGGGGGAAGCCCTGGTGTTGAGCGGCGCCAGCTGATTGCCTTTGGCGGGGCGTACCACGGCGACACCTTCGGGGCGATGGCGGTCGGGGATCGCTCCCTGTTCACAGCCGCCTATGAGCCGTTGCTGTTCAACGTCAGCCGCGTGGCCTGGCCCCACACCTGGTGGGGGGATGGGGAGATCGAAGCCAAGGAGGAGCAGGCCCTGCGCGACTTGGAGCAGGCCCTGGCCACCCCCACGGCAGCGGTGATCCTCGAGCCCCTCATCCAAGGGGCCTCTGGCCTACGCATGGTCAGGCCCCCATTCCTCAGGGCCGTAGCAGCCAGGGTGAGCGCCGCCGGCGCCCTGTTAATCGCCGACGAAGTCATGACCGGTTTTGGCCGTACGGGAGCCCTGTTTGCCTGCCAAAAAGCCGGCATTCAGCCTGATCTGATGGCCCTCTCCAAGGGACTCACCGGCGGCTTCCTCCCCATGGGGGTCACCATGGCCAGCGAGCGGATCTACCAGGGGTTCATCAGTGATCGGCCGACGGACACGTTCTTCCATGGCCACAGCTTCACGGCCAATCCCCTGGGCTGCGCCGCGGCCCTAGCCAGTCTCGATCTCTTGCAACAACAGCCCGAACGCTTCCAGCAGTTCGAAGGGCGCCATCGGCCGCTGTTGGAGCACCTGAGCCAGCAGCCTGGCATCCAGCATCCGCGCTGCATGGGCACCGTGGCGGCCTTCGAGGTGAATGCCGGCGAGGCCAGCTATCTCAATCCCATTGGCCTGCAGATCCAACGCCACTGCCTCGAGCAGGGGGTTTACCTAAGGCCCCTCGGCAACGTGGTCTACCTGCTGCCGCCGCTCAGCATCAGTGATCAGCAGCTCGAGCGCAGCTATGCCGCCATCACATCGGCCATCACGGCCTTGCTTTAACCGCTGCCCGTCTTTTCTTGAGCCAGTAGACAGCCCTGAGGGTCTTGACCTACAAGGGTTCTTTGAGACGCCCCGATGGCTGGCGCCCACCCAGGCCTGGAATCCCTGATCCCCCTGCGGGGCGGCGACCTTCTCTCCTCAGCAGATCTGAGCCGGGAGCAGACCCTGGCCCTGCTCCAGCTGGCAGTGGAGCTGAAAAGCGGCCAGCGGCAGATTGACCTGGCCGGCAAGGTGCTGGGACTAATCTTCAGCAAGGCCTCCACCCGCACCCGGGTGAGCTTCTCGGTGGCCATGGCCCGCCTCGGCGGCCAGACCCTGGATCTCAATCCCCAGGTGACCCAGGTGGGCAGGGGGGAACCGGTGGCCGATACGGCCCGGGTGCTGAGCCGCTACGTGGACGCCCTCGCCATTCGCACCTTCGCCCAGGACGAGCTGGCCGACTATGCCCATTGGGCCTCGATCCCCGTGATCAATGCCCTCACCGACCTGGAGCACCCCTGCCAGGCCCTGGCCGATTACCTCACCCTGGCCGAAGCCTTCGGCGGCAACCCCCACAACCTGGCCGGGCTCACCCTGGCCTACGTGGGCGATGGCAACAACGTGGCCCATTCCCTGATGCTCTCAGGCGCGTTGCTGGGGGTCCATGTGCGGGTGGGCTGCCCCGTAGGCTTTGAGCCCAGCAAAGAGGTTTTGGCGCAATCCCAAGCCATTGCCGACCAAAACAACTGCCGTGTGGACGTGGTGCACGAACCCCTGGCCGCCGCCCGCGGCGCCCATGCCCTCTACACCGATGTGTGGGCGTCCATGGGCCAGGAGGAGCAACAGGTTGCCCGGGAAGCGGCTTTTTCGGGCTGGTGCCTGGATGAAGCCCTGGTGGACGAAGCCGACAGCCAGGCGATCGTGTTGCACTGCCTGCCGGCCCACCGCGGCGAGGAAATCAGCGCCGGCGCCATGGAAGGCCCCAGCAGCAGAATTTTCGACCAGGCCGAGAACCGCTTGCACGCCCAACAGGCCCTGCTGGCTGCCCTACTGGGCGGCCTGGCCTGATACAGAGAGAGAAGGGGGGGGTAGACAAGCGCGCCCGACTCTGCCAAAAAGGGAGAAGTGGTTCATCTGTATTGCCGATGGTCGATTCCCAACCCCTGACCGGCGCCCAGCAGGAGCTGTACGACTGGCTCGCCGACTACATCGGCAGCCATCGCCACAGCCCGTCCATCCGCCAGATGATGGAAGCCATGGGGCTGCGTTCCCCAGCTCCCATCCAGAGCCGGCTCCGCCACCTGCAGCAAAAGGGCTGGATCACCTGGCAGGAAGGCCAGGCCCGTACCCTCCAGCTCCTGGGCGGACTCACCAGCGGCATCCCAGTCCTGGGGGCCGTGGCGGCCGGGGGCCTCATCGACACCTATGACGACGTGCAGGAGCGGCTCGACCTGGCTCCCGTGCTGGACACCCGCGGGCTCTTTGCCCTCACCGTGAATGGCGACTCGATGGTGGATGCCCACATCGCCGATGGGGACGTGGTCCTGATGGAGCCTGTGCAAGATCCCAGCCGCCTTAAACCTGGCACGATCGTGAGTGCCCTGGTGCCAGGCAGCGGCACCACCCTCAAGCATTTCCACCGCAGGGGAGCCGAGGTGCACCTGGAAGCGGCCAACCCCGCCTACGGCCCAATCGTGGTAGCTGCCGAACAGGTCACCGTGCAGGGCAAGTTGGTGGCCGTCTGGCGCCAGGTTTAAGCAAGTCCGGGACCCAGGACCGGGACTTGGGCCCAGACCCTGGCGTTGTAAGCTCAGTGCGCGACAGGCAAGGCTTCCGGGCCAAAGCAGAACGACCAGCGTTCCGCTTGCCATGCGACCCTATGGGGCCATAGCTCAGCTGGTAGAGCACCTGCATGGCATGCAGGGGGTCAGCGGTTCGAATCCGCTTGGCTCCATTGATCCATCATTCAGCCCCTCACGGGGCTTTTTTTGCGCCTGTGGCCTTGCCGAATCGGCAGCTGGTTCCCCTGCAGCCCTAGCGGCAATCCCGCTCGGCCAACACGGCAGCCTGGCCCTTGCCATCCCGGGCAACGGGTTGGCGATCGAAATTGTCGTTGGTCACATCAAAGCTGCGATCTCCGCAGTGGAGCACCAAGGTGCGCTTGGTGTAGGTGCCGTAGGCCCGGCCCTTGCCCTGATCCAGGGCCGCCCCCAGACATTGCTGGCGGTCGCCCCAGATGCAGCTCGCGGCCCCCAAAACCACACCAAACACATTGGTGCCAATCTGGCCAGTGCGATCAATCTCAAAGCGGCGCACGTCATAGGGGCGGGGCGCCAAAGAATCCACCCCTAGTTGGCCCGCCGCGATCGGGCGGCTGAAGCTTTCGCGGGTATCCACGGTCCATTCGCCCAGGCGCTGGCCTGGCTTGAGCTGGGAAGCCAGCCCTTCGGTGAGGGCCGTGAAGCGATCTTTGGGATAGCCGTGGTGCTGGACACTGATGCGCTCGTAATCGCCAATTTCAAACATCAAGTTGGCGGCGGCGGTGAAGTCGTCGAGGGCCAACGTTCCCTGGCTGAGCAACCAGCCCATCAGGATTCCGGTGCGCCAATCGGCTGCAAGCTCTTCCTGCTGCACCGTGAGGCTAAAGCCCATGCGGTAGGGGCCCCGGCCCAATGAGCGGTTGACATGGTGGCCCCATTCATGGGCAAGCACCGCCAACTCCATCGGCAACAACTCCTGCTCACTCCTGCCGCGGGCAGCCTTAGAACCGCGGCGGAGATCGAGGGCCATGGCGATCTGCAGGCTGTCAGGGCAGTAGAAGGCCATCGGATGGGCAATCCGATTCACGCCACAACCCTTCGCCCGATCCCCAGCAAACAACAGCTGGGGTTTTTCTAGGGTTTTGCCCTGCTTCTGGGCCTCCTCCTGCCAGTAGCGATAGAGGAACCCATGGGCAGCAAGCAGATAGCGCTGCCTTAGATCCGGGCCGCCGCCTTGCTCGCGAATCTGCTGCAGTTCGGCGCCCGCAGGCACCTTTGCTTTCGGCAGAGCAGACTCCGGGGCAGCAACCAGAGCTGGAACCAACTTGGCGCGAGCCCCACTGCTGACAAGCAGCAAGGGCAGCAAAAATGGCAGCAGCAAGGGCATGAGGCCCAGGGTCCGGGGCCGGCCGCCAGCGGGCTCCCATCGATTGAATACCCACTTAGCCACGACCACCTGCCTCCAGCTCCAAGCTAATGACGGGAGGTCCTTCAAAAGCGAGCCTGGGAATAGACGTAGACATTCAGAAGTACAAACAACAGGGGCACCGCAATCTCACACCTCAATTCCACACGATTAACGAGCACCTTTGATTCGCCACCAATTCGATCAACCAAATAAATCCCGCAGGCGATAAACACTTCAGTCACCATAAAAAGAGGAGAAAGATCGTATTGGTCTCACCAAGGGTGAAGCAGGGTGCCCTTGGCAGCGAGCTAGCAATGGTCAACGAATAGACAAGTGTTGCCATGAACAGTCTGCTCACGAAGCTGATTAAATCACCTCTTTCGCCCATGGGCATAGCCAGGAAAAGATGATGGTGAAGCTCAACAATTCCAAAAGCACGAAGATCTTAGGGAGGCACTAATCACTTCAGTTTAGGTGCATGCTATCGTTTATCTGACCCAAAAACTCCAGCCACTTCGTTTCGCTTACGCTGATCTGATCGACGCTCTCCTCGTCTTTTAGGCCAAGTCGCTGCCTGATGATTAGTGCGCCAAATGCAAGCCCTACAGGTTTTGCAAGAGCGCCAGTCGTGACGCTGAACTGGGGTGTCTATGTTCTCTCTAGCTCTTCTAGCTCTTCCCAAGGCATGGGCGATGAGAAGGGGACCCAGCCATCGTCAATTGCCCTGCTGGAGGCCGGTTTAACGGCTTGCAGTCGCCCAGACCAGTTGCACTGCAGCAGACCTGGTTTTTTCAAGAGTCCCTAAGTGGCCTGTAATTCTGCGATGGCCAATTCCAATTGGGTTAGTCTTTGCTCGGGCGAACCCACAAGTTCGATCAAACGAGGGCCATCCGGATTGGGGAACAACCCAAAGCAACCATCGCGATAAATCTGCTTAAACAGTGCATCCACCTCATCCCGATAGGCATAGTCCAATGGGCGAATGCCATCGTCTTCCATCTCAACAGGCCACTCCACAGATTTGGGAACAAAGGCAAGGATATCGAGACGATCGAGAGACTCCCGCACAGCCGGAACCATCGAATCCACAAAACAGTCATCAATATCTGATAGTCCCTGGGCTGCCGTATACATCGAGTAGGCAAGATAATCGACCGGGGCCCGATCAAAAATGACCTCGTCGGTGATTAGGCAATAGCGCTGGATCCGGCCAATATTGTAATAAAGCTGAAGGCCATTCTGAAGCCTGGTTGAGGCTTCTCGAAAATCGATTGTGTAGGGGCCATAGAGTCCTAGGGCTCGATAGGGCTCCTCTTCCCGCCGGTAGCTGGGGTGCCTCTCCACCCACTGGTTGACGACCGTTGATTTACCGAGGGAATGGGATCCAGTGATCGCAATACGCATGGGGTTTGGGGCTCGTCAGCTTCCAGTTACTTTCCAGCCACACCACGGCCCAGCAAGAGATCACGAGCTCCGTTCACAAGCTGCATGGTGTCGTGCTCACCGCCCCGATCCGGGTGGTGCTCCCCTGCGGCAGTTTTCCAAGCCCGGGTCACATCAACCTCCGTGATCCGGCCAGACAGGGGCAGGTGCAAGCGCTGCCTCGCCACGATCGCATCCAAATCCGGGTGTTTGCCCAAGGGGCCCCAATCGGCCTTACTAAGAGATGGCGCCCGCTTTTTTCCGCCCTTGCGCTTGGCACCGCGAGCTGGACCAGCGCCACCGAATCCATTGCGAACCTCAGGGGCCTTCGCCCTGGGCTGACGCCCTTCCTCCTCTTCCTTCCTGATGACAACTAGGGCCATGGGCCGCATGCGCAGATCTGGGAACAATTTGAACGATCACGCATGGTTTCAACGGCCACGCCCAATACACCATCCATCCTACGGACCAACACCCGCTTGCCAGCCAGCAACGGTGACCTTCAATGGGATCACAGCCTCTCCGTGCATGGCCCTGAACGACCGCTCCGATCACCTCGGCCTCAACACGTTTACGGAGGGGAAACTTGTGGCCGCAAATCTGCCCACCGAGGTGCCCCGTAACCGCCTAGCCGACGGTGGGCTGGACGCCAACCTGGCTTACCAAATCATTCACGATCACTTGATGCTCGACGGCAACGCCAGGTTGAACCTGGCCACCTTCGTGGGCACCTGGATGGAACCTGAGGCGCGCCGCCTGATGGAGGAGTGCGCCGACAAGAACATGATCGATAAGGATGAATATCCCCAAACCGCCGAGCTTGAGGAGCGCTGTTTACGCATCCTTGCTGAGCTCTGGCATGCCGAGGACCCCGGCCAGGCCATCGGCACCTCAACCACCGGATCGAGCGAAGGCTGCATGCTCGGCGGGATGGTGCTCAAGTGGCACTGGCGTCAGAAGCGCCAGGCCGCTGGCCTCGACAATCGCCCCCCAAATTTGGTCATGGGCACCAACACCCAAATTTGCTGGGACAAATTCTGCGCTTACTTCGATGTGGAACCTCGCCTGGTTCCGATTACACCAACACGCCTGCATCTCACCGGAGAAGAGGCCGTAGCCCAATGCGATGAAAACACGATTGGGGTGGTGGGGATCCTTGGCAGCACCTTTGATGGCAGCTATGAGCCCATCGCCGGCATCCAACGTTGCCTCGACGAGCTGCAGGAACGCACAGGATTGGATATCCCGATTCACGTGGATGCGGCATCAGGAGGATTCGTGGCCCCCTTCAATTCCCCCGACCTGCTCTGGGACTTTCGCCTGCCCCGCGTGAAGTCGATTAACACCAGCGGCCACAAATATGGCGGGGTCTTACCAGGGGTGGGTTGGATTCTATGGCGCGAGCAATCGGCTTTGCCAGAAGAGCTGCGCTTCAATGTGAATTATCTCGGCGGCGACATGCCAACCATTGGCATGAACTTTTCGCGCCCAGGCGCCCAGGTGGTGGGTCAATACTTCAACTTCCTCCACCTCGGCAGAACCGGCTATACCCACCGCATGGCGGCCCTCGAAGCCATCGCCTGCCGCGTGGCCGATGGCATCGCCAAGATGCCCCAATTCCGGCTCATCAGCCATCCCATGGGTCAGCTGCCTGTGTTTGCTGTGGAGCTCGATCAGGCCGTGACAGGCTGGACGGTCTTCCAGCTCTCCGACAAGCTGCGCGAACGGGGCTGGCTGATTCCCGCTTACACCATGCCTGCCGATTGCGAAGAGATGGCGGTGCTGCGATTTGTGATCCGGGCAGGATTTAGCCGGGATATGGCCGAACAACTGCTCACAGACATTCAGCGTTCCGTGCAGTGGTTTGAGAGCCTCTCCGGCCCCATGCCCCAGCCCAGGACCCCGGAGCAGCATTTCCACCATTAGGCCTCACTCCGCATCCAACACCACCAAATCCACCCTTGGCATCCCTCATTGAACCCAACACCTTTCAGCATTTCCTGATTGGTTTGCTGGCCATCGGCAACAACATCTCGGCCATCGGCGCCTTCCTGATTCAAACCAAGGGGTTACCCAGGGCCCAGATTCAGCGCATGATTATGATTACGAGCACAGCATGTTTGTCGATGCTGTTGTTGTTCATGCAGTTCGGCACAGCCGTTCTTGGTTTCTTTGGCATAGCGATCAGTTCCTTTCAGATTGCGGGCGGCATCCTGCTCGGGGGGGTGGGTCTCGACATGATGAATGCCCGCCTATCCAATGACGTTGCTACCAAGGCGGTCGATTCAAGCCTTGTTGATCGGCAAAGCCTTGACAAGGCCAAGCTCTATGCCTCGGCAGTTGTGCCGATTGCGATCCCACTCACGGTTGGTGCCGGCACCTTCTCCGCGGTCATTCTTTTTGCTGATTTAAGCTCTAGAACTGGCTCCCAAGCCAGTCTTTTTTGCGCGATCTTTGCCCTCGTGGGCCTGAATTACCTCGTCTTTCAATTCAGCTCGCGCATAGTGAAATTTGTCGGCGAAGTGGGGCTCAGTGTGTTCACCAAAATCATGGGCTTATTCACCCTTGCCATCGGCGTGGAGTTCATCATTCGCGGCCTGACAAGCATCTATACAAGCCTCCACTTGCAATAGATACCTCGAAAAATCGCAAGACAGATTGATAGCGTCCGGATTTTAATTATACAAAGCTATTCAGATTTTACCCTTTCCGTGGGCTAGTTGGGTTTCTAGTGCGAACAATAAAGAGTTGCAAAATTTCAGAAAAAAGACTATTCTGACACGTTTCGCCAAATCGATTCCATCGCAAGCATTCCGCCCATCGCGTAATTAAGGCTACAACCAAGAGCGAAAAATAATGCTGGACGCAAGAACAAAATCTGTATCGATGCCGAAATCAAACTGATGATGGGTGGGCTGACTTCACCTACTCAGGACAGTGCTTGGAAGATCTGCTGAGCCTTGGTGGCATTGAATGTCATAACCATGAAAAGGGCTCGTGCAACCATTCAGGGGGTAATTCGTTCTTGCCTAGAAAAAGCTTTTGGCTGCATGACAACCTCAATTGCTTGTAAGCTGCCACGAATGATTGGGCTTGAAAGGAATGTGTCTTGGTGGGGCTAAAATATCTGTAATTTAATATCCTAAGCTATCTCCAGAACTCAACCAACGGCCTGGCATTTGACTGAGCCGTATCCAATGCGGTTAAGGTTGCCGACTAAATTGTGTTACCGGAACACTTGCAAGCCGCATTCGTGATGCCAAAAGGCTTATTCTATGGAAACTGGAGATTTGAGAATTCTTGGCTTTCGAGCTGCCCATCAGAAATCTTCAAAGATAAATAGGCGTCTCCAATAATTATTTGAAAGTCAATATAGAGTTGCCCATTCAATCCTTTGATCACTTGTGGATAACCACATCCACTCCTGATGTTCGGCGCTTAACCAACACACCGGTGTCATGTTCGCCGCGATGCAACTGGAGATCGATTTCCTCATCTCCCAAGCGCAGACCATGGATCTCCAAAAGAGTAATGTGCTCAGGCAACACAGGATTGCGAAACACCACATTCACGCGCCCTGTCTCCGGATCGCGCCCCATCCGCATGCCCGTGATCGCTTCGAGTAAGCCAAAGGCCGTGCCGCTGGCCCAGGCCTGGGGGCTACAGGCCACGGGGTAATGGGTGGGGCCTTCGTCGGGCTGCCTGGGAAAGCCGCAAAACAACTCGGGCAGCCGCGACAACGGCATCGAGCGAGCCGTATCAAACACCCCTGTTAAAATCCGCATCGCCTCACCGCTGTAGCCATAACGGGCCAAACCCATGGCAATCAGTGCGTTGTCGTGGGGCCAAACCGAGCCGTTGTGATAGCTCATCGGGTTGTAGCGGGCCTCCCGCTCATCCAAGGTGCGAATACCCCAACCGTTGAAAAAACTGGGCCCCAGGAGTTGACGGGCGATCGAACTGGCCGCTTCCGGGCTGGCGATGCCGGTCCAAAGGCAGTGGCCCGCATTGGATGAACGCACACAGCAGGGTTCACCCACCCCGTCGATGGCCAAGGCATAGGTTCCAATCTCTTCGCACCAAAACGCCTTTTCAAAACGCCGCCGCAGCATGGCGGCCTCGGCGAGCAGTTGGTCGGCTTCTGCCCTGTTGCCCCATTGGCGCTGGATGGCCGCCATCGCTAACCGGGCTCCGTAGCTGTAGGCCTGCACCTCACAGAGGGCAATCGAGCCTTCGGCCAAACGACCATCGGCATGGTGCACGGCATCGTCGGAATCCTTCCAGCCCTGGTTGCGCAGACCACCCTCGGCCGCACGGCTGTACCGCAGAAAACCATCCTTCTCGCGGGATTCCGCCTGGCGGATCCAGGCCATCGCCGCATCCAAGGCGGGCTTCAGCTCGGCAATAAAGGCTTGATCGGCACTGCGCTGCAGGTAATCGCAGGCCAGGATCAAAAACAGGGGCGTGGCGTCGACGCTGCCGTAGTACTGGGCGAAGGGCACCTCCTTAAGCGCCGCCATTTCTCCCAGGCGGGATTCGTGCAGGATCTTGCCGGGCTCGGCATCACTGGCGGGATCCAGATGGCGGGCCTGTTGTTGGGCCAAAAACCCCAGGACCCCCCGGGCCAAGCGGGGTTCAAACAACAGCAGCTGCCTGGCGGTGATTAAACCGTCACGGCCAAACGGACAACTAAACCAAGGCACTCCGGCATAGGGATAGAGCCCATGCTCAAGGTGACTGGAGAGCAGATGCACATCCGAGTAGGACCGTGTAATCCAGCCATTGAAAGCTGGGTTATCGCTATGCACACTGGCCGAACGTCGGCGGGCATCGCGAAACCGATCAATCGTGGCACTCATACCATGATCAAAGGCCTCTTCAGGGCCGTCATGGTCGACGCCCGACTCCAGGGCAAAATCAAGAACTAAACAAACCCTGGTGGGTTGCTTGGGCTCCAGCTGGAGGGAGAGGCCCATGCTCTCCTCATCAATGGCATCGACGGGCCCTGAGATCCGCACCATCGTGCAGCGGGAGCAATCATCGAGCCCGAGGTAAACCGCCTCTAGACCATCGGGGGTCAAGCTACGCACAGTGCGTCCACGCTGGGGACGCTGATAGCCCCTCACTTCAAAAATATCGCGAAAATCGGTATTAAATAGCAGCCTGATCGGCACACACAATGGGGCCTCAGAGTAGCTGGTAAAACTCATCTGCTGCAAAAATGATGTGGCCGTCAGAATTGAACTACGCTCCAGATGCACGGTGCCATCTTGGTTACTCAGGTGGCTCACATGGACCCCCATCTCGCCCCGCTCTGTCGAGCTCAGTACATTGGCGGGATGGTCCCAGAGCAAAAGCTCAAGTCGGCTGACATGGCGCATCCCGCGATAAAAGATTCCTGAATCAGGATGGGTTACGGGATTGATTTCCGCCCTGGAATCAAGCATGGCGAACGTCTCACCATTTTTAAGAACAAATGGCGGCAACTGATCATGTGGCATGGGTCAACAGCTCATGGCTGAGCAACCCAGGCCGTCTGATGCCGCGATCACTTTGGGCTTGAATCTGGTGGCTATAGAGACGCTCGTATTGCTGCGCCACGCGGGTGATGCTGAACCGTTTCTCAAAATCGCGGCGCACCACCGCCCGATCCAAGCGTTCAATCATGCGAACCGCGGCCACAGCCTCTGCCAGCGAATCCACCAATATCCCATTAATCCCCTGGCGAATCACTTCGGGTGTCGCCCCATTTCTCCAGGCAATCACAGGGGTTCCACAGGCATTCGCCTCAATCATTACCAAGCCAAAAGGCTCCTCCCAATCAATCGGGAAAAGGAGTGCCAAACTTTTGCTGAGCAGCTCCTGCTTGCCCGCATCATCAATTTCTCCCAAGAATTCCACCAAGGGATTATCCACAAGCAGTGGCTCAATGGATGCCTTGTAGTAAGCCTCTTCCGCGGGATCGATCTTGGCAGCAACTTTTAAAGGAAGACCCAACTCCGTTGCAATTGCAATCGCCCGATCCAAACGTTTTTGCGGGGAGATCCTACCCACAAAAGCTAAATAATTATTTGGTGAATAATCTGGCTTGTAGAGATCAAGGGGCAAGCCGTGATAAACAGTTCCGAGCCAATTAGCCTCGGCAAGGGGTTGTCTTTGGGACTCGGAGATCGACACCAGGGGGACCTGATTAAAACGGGCATACAGCTCACTTTGACCTGGCCCATCGAGGGGGCCGTGCATGGTGGTGAGATGGGCCACCGGCAGCCGCGACATCAAGGGGTAGTGGGACGGTCCGGTATGGAAATGAAGGATGTCGAAGCGATCCCACAAATCGGCCACCACATCCACCTGAATGAGTTCGGGCACCAGAGGGTCACCGCCATAACCGACTTGCCGAAGCGCTGCGGGCACCGATGCAAACAGCTCTGCACTTGTGCAGGAGTCGCCGCTGGCAAAGAGCACCACATCGTGACCGCGACGCACCAATTCTTCCGTGAGGTAGTGCACGACCCGCTCCGTTCCCCCATAGCAACGAGGTGGCACGCTCTCAGACAACGGGGAAATTTGACCGATTCGCATCGCTCTCCGACGGATGGATCCCGCCGCTCAAGATCAGCGCGGTTACATCTGGTCTAGTCAGATTGAATTCGGGGGGGCCTACCTGGTCAGATCCGGGGCGAAGGCGACGCAGCAACCTGGCGGGAGAAGGCCGCCGTCAAGAGGCCCACAGTTTTTTAAGGTGCTGGTGCAAGCCAAACCGCCGTGCGTAAAAGATTTGGTTCGTTGGCAACGCTTGGGGCCCTGGCCTGGGTGCTGGCGATGCCAGCAGCCCAGGCCAGGGAGTTGATCGTGGTGGCAGGCGACACCCTGGAGGCCATCGCCCACACCTACGGCGTCAGCCTGGCAGCCCTGATCCAGGCCAACGGGATTCAAGACCCAAGCCGCTTGCAAATTGGCCAGAAACTTTTGCTCCCCAAGCCACCCCCGCAGGGATCAAGCCGGGCTCAACCGGCCCCCAGGGGCAGCGAAGCCATTGCACCACCACCGCCACCACCAGGGAGTGATGGCAGCTCCGCCGCCGCCCTGTTGCTCAGCCCCGCCGAACGCCGCGACCGAGCCGAAATCGAGCTGCGCGATCAAAGCGGGCGCAGCCGCTGGAAATGGTTCAGCGCCACGGCGGTCGACTGGGCTGGTTGGACCTTGCATCCGGGTGGGGTGCGGATCGCCTTGGTCAAACCCGCGGTCCAGGATGTGGGCCTGCGCACCTCCGCTGCCACGGCCATCGCGGTGCAATGCGAAAGCCTGCGGCAAACCTGGCGCATCGATGGCAGCTGGAGCCCCTGGACAGCCCCGGCACCGGGTTCGATCGGCCAGCGGGTTGTGCTGGATCTCTGCAGCAACACCCTGGAGGGGCCAGCCGTTCCCGTGGCGCCGCTGCCCTAGGGCAGAGCGTTGTTGGCTCCACCGCCCAAGGATTGGCTCCCCCTGCTCAAGAGCATTACCTTGAGAGCTACAGCCCCAGCCCGATGTCCACCTTTCAACGGCTCTTCCCTGCTTTATCAGCCGCCTGCCTCGCCCTGGGCTCGGGCTATGCCCACGCCCAAACCCCTAGCGCCACCCCTGCTGCAACTCCAGCCCCAGCCACCGCAAGCCCCGCAACCGTCAAGCCCGCATCCGGCACGGCGATCACCGACATGTCCCTGTCCCATGCGGTGAACATCTGCGAGTTGGCCGTAATCGCCAAGGTGCCGGTGCAAACCAGCCTGGCCACCGCTGCCAGAGCCATGGCCTACGTGATCCAAAACCAGCACGGCGCCCAGGTCGCCAGCACGGCCACCCTCACCCCCGAACAACTATTTGATGGCTCGCTGATCGAAATCGTGACCAAAGTGAATAGCGGTTGCCTCACCAAGCTCAACCTCATCGATCAGAAGACCGTCGGCACCCTGGTCGCGGGCATTAAGGCAGCGACCAAGCTGCAGCCGACCCCGGCCCCCTAGGCGCCCCTGGGAGCCTAAAAAGGCAGGGCAGCAGCGTTTTTGGGAAAACCAGTGAGAACTAGCCAGGCCATCGGCTCCCCACGCTGGTGGGTAGCCAGCGATTTTGATGGTTTTTTGGGCCTGGGCCTCGACAACCTGATCCAAATCCTGCTGATCGTGAGCTTGTGCCGCGGGGTGCTCGGCTACCCGGATGGCCTGATCTTTGGCACCATCCTTCCCGCCACAGGGATCAGCCTGGTGATTGGAAACCTGGCCTATGCCCGCCAGGCCTTCGAACTCGCCAAACGCGAACAGCGCAGTGATCGCACGGCCCTGCCGTATGGCATCAACACGGTGAGCCTGTTTGCCTATGTGTTCTTGGTGATGCTGCCGGTCAAGCTCACCGCCCTGGGCCAAGGGCTGCCAGAGGCGGAGGCCGTGCGGCTCTCTTGGCAAGCGGGGCTCGTGGCCTGCCTGGGTTCGGGCTTGATTGAGGCCTCCTGTGCCTTTGGAGCCGATCTCCTTCGTCGCTGGCTGCCCCGGGCGGCCCTGCTCTCCACCCTGGCTGGCATTGCCCTGGGCTACATCGCCCTGGGCTTTTTGCTGCGCACCTATGCCCACCCTGTGGTGGGGCTGGCGGTGCTGGGGGTCATCTTGATCACTTACTACGGCAAAGTGCGGTTGCCCTTGCCCGGGGGCCTGGTTGCCGTGTTGGTTGGCATTCCCCTGGCCTGGGCCAGTGGGCTGATCTCGATTGATGCCGCCAGCTGGAGCAGCAATGCCCAGCAAGTGGGCTTGAGGATTCCCCACCTGGAATTGGCCAGCCTTTGGCAAGCCCGGGGCCAACTCCTCCCCTGGCTGGGGGTGATTGTGCCCATGGGCCTGTTCAACGTGCTCGGCTCCCTCCAAAACATCGAAAGTGCCGAAGCAGCTGGGGATCGCTACCCCGTGCGCAGCTCCCTACTGATCAATGGCATCGGCACCATCGCCGCGGCTGGGCTGGGCTCCTGTTTTCCCACCACGCTTTACATCGGCCATCCAGGCTGGAAAGCCATGGGGGCCCGCATTGGCTACTCCTGGTTGAACGGCGTGGTGATGGGGGTGGCTTGCCTCAGCGGCATCTTTGGCCTGGTGGGCCAACTGGTGCCGATTGAAGCGGGGATGGCGATCGTGCTTTACATCGGCATCGTGATTGCGGCGCAAGCGTTCCAGGCCACCCCGGCAGCCCATGCCCCTGCCGTTGTGATCGGCCTGCTGCCTGGCCTGGCGGGCTGGGGATCCTTAATGCTCAAGGCCGGTCTCAGGGCAGGTGGGGCGGGCACCAGCGCCGAGCCCTTTGGACCAAGCCTGGTGACCAGCTTGGCCCAGGCCGATGTGTGGGCCAGCGGGGCCTTTGCCCTCGAACAGGGTCAAATCATTACGGCCATGCTCCTGGCGGGATTGCTGGTGTTTGTGATTGAGCAACGCTTCCTGGCCGCCAGTGGCTGCGCCCTGGCAGCAGCGCTGGGCTCCTGGTTTGGCGTGATCCATGCCTGGCAATTCAGCCAAGCTGACACCGTGCTCCAGGTGGGCTGGGGCGTTGGCAGCCGCTGGGCCCTGGGCTATGGCTTGATGGCCCTGATGTTGGCCCTGAGCCACCTAGCGATCCGCCGGCCGCCCGGCCACCAGCCATAGGCCTACCGGTACGAGCAACCAAGCCAACCAACCGGCCTCAAAGATCCCCGTGCCGATGTGCAAGAGCGGCGTGAGCACCAGGTGGCAAAGCCCCAGGGTGATGAAGAGCACCAAGAGAAGGGCAGCCATCGCGAACGCCTAAATCCCTGCAGGCAGTAGAGCACCGACGCGGAGCACCTGCCAGCCGCCTGGGGCCGCCCCGCCCTGTTGCCACGCCAGCACCGTGCTCGCCTGCCCGCCCCCCTGGGGCCAGGGCAGCGGTCCCAGGCGGGCCAGGTCAGGAAACATCCGGGCAGCGTCGTCTGCCGTGGCCGCCGCCGGCTCCCCAGAGGGATTCGCACTTGTGGTGGCGAGGGGCCCACTGCAGCGCAGGAGCTCCTGGGCCATGGGGCAGGCCGGCACCCGGAGCCCCAGGCTGGTGCCTCCCGGATGGAGGGCCTCGAGGGTGGCTCCTTTGGCTGGCAACACCAGGGTGAGGGCCCCAGGCCATCCCTGCTCGGCCATCGCCAACCACTCCTGGCGCCAAGGCCCCCCCAGCACGCCCTGCAACTGCTCCAGGTCTGCGCCCATCAGGATCAAGGGCTTGTCGGAGGGGCGCTGCTTCAAACGCCAGAGCTCGGCGGCCTGGGCGGGGCGGGCCGCCAGGGCCGGCAGGGTATCGGTGGGGAACAGCGCCGCCTCGCCGGCGGCCAGCCGCAGCGCCAAATCCTTGGGTCCCAGCCACCGCTCCAAGCCAAGGGCACTCATGGCTGCAGCCCCTCGAGCCCAGCGGCTGGGGGGCGCCGGGCGGCCGCAAAGCGCTGAATGCCCTCCAAATCTTGGTAGCTCCTCACCTGCTCCAACCCGGCATCCAGCAACACCCCCTGAACCGCCAGGCTTTGGTCGTGGTGGTGCTCCAGCAGCAACCAGCCGCCTGGAGCCAAGGCCTTGGCGGCTCCTTGGCCAATGCTGCGAATCGCGTCGAGGCCATCGCGGCCCCCATCCAGGGCCCCGGCCGGTTCGTGGTTACGCACCACCGGATCCAAGGCCGCCCAAACGGCCGTGGGGATGTACGGGGGGTTGGAAACCACCAACTCCAGCTGCCCCCAAAGCGACTCCAGCGGGTCCCACCAGCTGCCCAGCAGCAGCTCAACCGGTGCCATGGGGCCCTCCCTTGGCGCCTGAAGGTTGCCGGTGGCGATGGCGATGGCTTCAGGGCTTTGCTCCACCGCAAAACCCCGGCTGCCTGGCCAAGCCCGCGCCAAGGCCAAGGCCAAACAACCCGACCCCGTGCCCAAATCAGCCCACAGCCCTGGCCCACTGCCCCCCATCAACCCCAGGGCATACTCCACCAGAAACTCCGTTTCCTGCCGGGGGATCAATACGCCTGGGGCCACGTCCAGCTGAAGATCGCGCCACGGACAAAGACCCACCAAGTATTGGAGGGGTTCAGCCGATCGAAGATGGCGATCCCAAAGGGCCGCCAAGGCATCCAACGACGCGCTGAGGGCTATCTGGCGGCCGGGGTTCAGGTGCAGGAGCTGAAGCTCCTGCCAGCGCAGATCGCCACCCAAATCAAGCAACCAATCGAGATCACTGGATTGGCCGCCCTTCGCCAACTGCTCCTGGCGCCAGCCCAAGATCTGCTGGCCTGGGTGCAGCTCAGCCAAGAGGGGCTCACCAAAGAGAGGATTGCCGCTGCACTCCTGGGCCATGGCCAGATTTTAAACGGGACTCCAGCAGAGGCCAGGCTCCGCCCGCAGCTCCCCGGCCAATTCCAGCTGCAGCAGGCGTGAAGCGAGGGTTGCCGCCGGCTGATCCAGGGCCAGGCAGAGCTGCTCCAAGGACGCACCCTGCCCCACGGCCACCATCAACTCGGGATCTGGGCGCACCGCCGCATGGCGCCGAGGGCCGGGCGGCTCGGCCAGCCCTGGGGCCGCCAAGGGGCCAGGGCCCAACTGGCGGATCAAATCCGCCGGATCCAAAAGCACACTACGGCCCTGGGCCAACAAACGATTGCTGCCCGCCGCGGAGGCTTTCCCCGCATCCGCTGGCACCACCCACAGGGGCAATTGCTCGCGCCAGGCCAACTCAGCGGACAGCAGCGCCCCACTCTTCAGCGGGCATTCCACCAGCACCACCCCTGAAGCCAGGGCCACCTGCAGGCGATTACGGGCCGCGAAGTGGCCCGCCTTCACGGCAGCGCCAGGCCCCTGCTCAGTCACCAACAAACCGGAGACCCCCACCTGGCGCTGCAATTCAGCGTGATGACGGGGGTAAACCCGCTCCAGGGGCGTGCCCAAAACAGCCACAGGCCTCCCCCCAGCGGCTAAGCAGCCCCGGTGGGCGGCCCCATCAATCCCTTCTGCCAACCCACTCACCACCGGCCAGCCAGCCTTGGCCAAAGCGGATCCAATCGCATGGGCCATCGACTGGCCGTGCAGGGAGGGGAGCCGGGTCCCGACCACGGCAATGGCCCGGCGCCCCTGCAAGAGGGGCCACAGCGATCCCTGGCCCTGCCAATAGAGGGCCAGGGGCGGCCGCTCGAGCGCACCCAAGGAGCGGGGGAAAGGCCGATCGCCCGGCAGCAAAACCCGCCGGGCTACGCCCTTGCTGCGCAACTGATCGAGGGGCTGGGGGCCCCAGCGCTCGCGGTAGTGGCCCAAGCGCTGGCCAAGCCTGGGACCAAAACCCGGCAATGCCTCAAACAAGCCGATCGGGGCCTGCCACGCCTCAGCCCAAGAGCCAAATAGGGCCTGAATTTGGACCAACCGCGACCATCCCAGCCCCGGACAGCCACTCCAGAGCAACCACCAGAGCCGACTCTGCTCCGGCCAGACCCCGTGGCCAACAAGGGCACCAGCAGGGGCACCACCGGGGAACTGCAGCAACGCACCCATGCCATCAGTACATTTGTACTGAAACTCTATTGCGGGCCGCGCACCAACCTGTCAACGGCGGCAGCCAGCTCGGCCGGCAGGCGTCGCAGCACCCTGCGATGCCCAGGGGCCGCTGAGCACTCCACCAAAACCAACTCCACCCGGGCCTCGGCGGCCAGGGCGCCACCGGGGGTCACAAACCAACTCCGCCAGGGCAACTTCACACCCCTGCGAGGCAACACCTCACTGAAGAGCTGCACGACATCGCCATGGAGCAAGGCCTGCTTGTAATCAACGGCCACATGGACCAAGGGGAGTTCGAGCCCCTGGGCCGACAGATCGCTGTAGGCCAATCCAACGGCCGCCAAAGCCTCCACCCTGGCCTCCTCCAGCCAGGCCAGATAGGCGCCGTGCCACATCACGCCGGCATGGTCGGTGTGTTGGGGCAGCACCCGCCGCTCCAAGCGCCACCCCCTGGGCAGATGGGTCTCCATCACGGTCTGCATGGCGGCTGCTCCCAACCCACGGATGGGCCATAGGCTGCCCCAGAGCCAACGGTGAACCGCGTGTTTCGCAACGTTTTGATTGCCGACTCCGGCAAAGGCCATGTCGAAGAAATGGTTCGCATGCTGCGCGACATCCCCGCCGTGCGCCAAGCCCGTCTCAACCTGCTGCACGTGGTGCCCGAGCAGGCCGGCGAAAGCTTCAGCGAACACTTCCAAAAGGCTGCCGGCATCGTGGCCGAAGCCGTGCAACGGCTCGGGCTCAGTCCCAGCGACGTGAACACGATCATTCGCCAGGGCGACATCAAGCAAACCGTGCTCCAGGTGGCCGATGAGCTCGATAGCGATCTGATCGTGATGGGCTCCCGGGGCATGAGCCGGCTGCAATCAATCCTGAGCAATAGCGCCAGCCAATACGTCTTCCAGCTCTCCACCAGGCCGATGTTGCTGGTGCGCGACGACCTCTACATCCGCCACATCAACCGCGTGCTGGTGACCATCGACGGCACCGGAGTCGGGGATGACGCCCTCAAACTGGCCTGCGAACTGGTGCGCGAGATCCCTGGCGGCATCCTCACGGGGGTCCACGTGAGCCGCCAAGACATCACACCCTCAAGGGGGGGCAAGAATCCCGCCGATCTGGTGCTTGAAAAAGCGGTTCAGCGGGCTCGGATCTTTGGGGTGGAGCTCCAACCGCTTCACCGCTCTGGGGATATCGGCCGTACCGTCTGCAACGCCGCCGACGAGATCAAGGCCGATCTCCTGGTGATTGCCTCCCAGGACCGCCGCCCCGTGGTGGCCAAAAGCTTGGTCGACATCGACCGCCTCCTAGGCAGCTCCGTGAGCGACTACATCCGCGTCCATGCCCCCGCACCAGTGCTGTTGGTGCGGGAGCCGGAACAGCGCTGAGAGGCCTGCCATGGGGCCATCTGGCCAGACCTCTCAGCCCCCTTGGCGGCTGTTGGTCTGGATGTAAAGAATGATCAAAAAGACAGCCGGCACCAACACGAACATGAGGCTGGCAACAAAGCCGAGATCGTTGGTTTCCATGGCTGCTTAAGACGAACCTTTTGGGCGTAAGTGGGACGGTATCACCGGCGAATGGATGGATTCAGGAGCCTTCACCGCTCGTTGTGGTTTGGTCGCTGTCCAGGCCCTCTGCCAGGCCACCTTCGGGCTCCTCCCCATCGGGCTCCTGGGCCGCCGGTGGCGTTGGCCACTCCGTCGGCCCAGCCCCAAGAGGTTGGGCCAGGGCCGTCGCCATGGCGTCGTCCTTGTTTGCCATGCCCGTCTGGGGGCGGGTGAGCACCAAGAGCGATTCCTGCACCAGGGCCTGGCAGGCCAAGCGCCAGTTTTGGGGGCGCCCCCGCAGCTTTTGATCTTCCACAGCCGTGCGGCCAGTCATCGCCAGGGGGGATGTGGCCTCAGGCAGTTCGACAAAACAGGTGATGCACTGGCCGCAACCACCGCAGTTACCCAGCTTTCCTTTCCAGCCGTAGAGCTCGATGCCCTCCCGCAGGGCCACCTCTCGGAGGTTTTCCCCCGGATAACACTCCACATCCCGACCTTCACGCACAAAGCGAATGACTGGCACGGAGGACTCCCAACTTGGCCCCATTGTGAAGCCGCCAGTTGCGCTCCGTAACCAGCCGCCCAGTAGGGCCCTTCTCGCCCCTACGATCGCCGCACCCACTCCAGACCTACTCCCCATGGGATTGCCCTGGTATCGGGTGCACACCGTTGTCATTAACGACCCAGGTCGCTTATTGGCCGTGCACCTCATGCACACCGCGCTGGTGGCCGGCTGGGCCGGCTCCATGGCGCTTTATGAACTCGCGATCTTCGATCCTTCAGATGCCGTTCTGAACCCCATGTGGCGGCAGGGCATGTTCGTCATGCCGTTCATGGCTCGCCTGGGAGTCACCGGCAGCTGGGGCGGCTGGAGCATTACCGGCGAAACCGGCGTTGATCCCGGCTTCTGGAGCTTTGAAGGTGTGGCCGCTGCCCACATTATTTTCAGTGGCCTGCTGTTCCTTGCCGCGATTTGGCACTGGACCTATTGGGACCTCGAGATCTGGCAAGATCCCCGCACCGGGGAGCCCGCCCTCGACCTGCCCAAGATTTTTGGCATTCACCTGCTGCTCGCAGGTTTGGGCTGCTTTGGTTTCGGGGCCTTCCACCTCACCGGCGTTTTTGGACCGGGCATGTGGGTCTCCGATGCCTATGGATTAAACGGACACCTGGAGGCGGTACAGCCGTCCTGGGGCCCTGAGGGGTTTAACCCCTTCAATCCCGGTGGCATCGTTGCCCACCACATCGCCGCAGGCATCGTGGGCATCATTGCCGGCGTCTTCCACATCACTTCCCGCCCCCCCGAGCGCCTCTACAAAGCGTTGCGCATGGGCAACATCGAAACGGTTTTGGCCTCGGCCATTGCGGCCGTGTTCTTTGCGGCCTTTGTGGTGGCAGGAACCATGTGGTACGGCGCGGCAGCCACCCCTGTCGAACTGTTTGGCCCCACCCGATACCAGTGGGACCAGAGTTACTTCAAGACCGAAATCAATCGCCGCGTCCAAACCGCCCTCGATGGCGGGGCTTCGATGGAGCAGGCCTACGCCTCGATTCCTGAGAAACTGGCCTTCTACGACTACGTCGGCAACAGTCCTGCAAAGGGCGGTCTGTTTCGCGTGGGTCCGATGGTGAACGGCGATGGCCTGCCCACCGGCTGGATTGGCCACATCGTCTTCACCGACAAGGACGGCCGCAACCTTGAAGTGCGCCGCCTGCCCAACTTCTTCGAGAACTTCCCTGTGATTCTCCAAGACCAGGAAGGCATTGTTCGCGCCGACATCCCATTCCGCCGCGCTGAAGCGAAGTACTCCTTCGAACAGACCGGGGTCACTGCAACCGTCTACGGCGGTGCCCTGAATGGCCAAACCTTCACCGATCCAGCCGACGTCAAGCGACTGGCCCGTAAAGCCCAGCTGGGTGAAGGGTTTGAATTCGATCGCGAGAAGTACCACTCGGATGGCACCTTCCGCAGCTCACCCCGCGGCTGGTTCACCTTCGGGCACGCCACCTTCGCCCTGCTGTTCTTCTTCGGCCACATTTGGCACGGGGCTCGCACCCTCTACCGCGATGTGTTCGCCGGAATCGACCCAGACTTGGGTGAGCAGGTGGAGTTCGGTCTGTTCCAGAAACTGGGCGACCGCACCACCCGCCGCCTGCCTGAGGGCTATGTGCCCCCGGCTGGCAGCACCCTCAGCTAGATCGCCAGACACCCTGTACGCACGCCTGGAGGAGTCCCCATGGAGAGCTTCGCTTACATCCTGATTTTGGCCCTGGCCATTTCCACCCTGTTCTTCGCCATCGCGTTCCGCGATCCCCCGAAGATCGGCAAGTGATCTAGCCCTAGGGAATTCCCCAAAAACCAAAGCAGTGGCCAAAGCACTGTGCATCTGCCCCTGGTCATTCAGGGGCTTTTTTGTGGCACAACGGTCCGGATTGGAGGCAACAAAAGGATTGCCTTCAACAATTTGGCCAAAATTGCCCCAAAATCACTTGATTGATAGGTCCTGGCCCTTTTCAAAGCGAAAATCGCTGTTTACACTTAAAAAAGTTCACCCGGAACCTCGGGCATGCAATGCCCCTCTTGCCAACACACTGACAGTCGGGTGCTCGAATCTCGGGCAGCTGATTGCGGCAGAAGTGTGCGCAGACGCCGTGAATGTCTCAACTGCGATTTTCGTTTTACCACCTATGAACGGGTGGAAACGGTTCCCATCACGGTGGTCAAACGCAACAGCAACCGTGAAACCTTCAACCGCAGCAAGTTGCTGCATGGGGTCCTTAGGGCCTGTGAGAAAACGGGTTTGGAGCCAGCAAGACTGGAAGTGGTGGTGGATGAAATCGAATTGCAGCTGCAACAGCGCAGCGGTCGCGAAGTCACCAGCAGTGAAATCGGCGAACTCGTTTTGGCCCAGCTCGGTGAGATGAGTGAAGTGGCCTATGTGCGCTTTGCCTCTGTCTATCGCCAGTTCCAGGGCGTCAGCGACTTTGTCGCCACCCTCGAAGGTCTGAACCAACGCACCAAACTGCGCAGCAAGACCAAACCGTCCTTGGCCGCGATCGGCTAGGCGCCAGGCCTGATCGACCTGGTCCTGCAAGGAGGCTCTCGCAGGTCGGTTGGCTACACTGATTGATTGCGCTTGCGCTGCTGGCGGGCAGTCACTGCGTTCCTTTCGTACTGCCCGAGGGCAGGCCGCCACACTCCCCCATGACCGTGACCCCTTCCGAACTCAGCCCGAACCAGAGTCCCGAGGAACTGGCACAAGAAGCCGATCTCGACCTCACCCTCGACGCTGAGCTTGATCTCGCCATCCCGGAAGAGGTGCCCACGGCCGACGATCCCAGCAGCCGCGCCTCCCGCAGCGATACCGATGGGGTGGGTTTCACCCTTGATGAATTCGCGTCCTTGCTGAGCAAGTACGACTACAACTTCAAGCCCGGTGACGTCGTCAACGGCACCGTGTTCGCCCTGGAATCCAAGGGCGCCATGATCGATATCGGCGCCAAAACCGCAGCCTTCATGCCGCTGCAAGAGGTGTCGATCAACCGGGTCGAGGGCCTGAGCGATGTGCTCCAGCCCGGCGAGATCCGGGAGTTCTTCATCATGAGTGAGGAGAACGAAGACGGTCAGCTCTCCCTCTCGATTCGCCGGATTGAATACCAGCGGGCCTGGGAACGGGTGCGCCAACTGCAGAAAGAAGACGCCACCATCTACAGCGAAGTGTTTGCCACCAACCGCGGTGGTGCCCTGGTCCGGGTGGAAGGCCTGCGCGGCTTCATTCCCGGCAGCCACATCAGCACCCGCAAGGTCAAAGAGGAACTCGTTGCAGACTTCCTGCCCCTCAAGTTCCTCGAGGTGGATGAGGAGCGCAACCGCCTGGTGCTCAGCCATCGCCGCGCCCTGGTAGAGCGCAAGATGAACCGCCTGGAAGTGGGCGAGGTTGTGATCGGTACCGTGCGCGGCATCAAGCCCTACGGCGCCTTCATCGATATCGGCGGTGTGAGCGGCCTACTGCACATTTCCGAGATCAGCCACGAGCACATCGAGACACCCCACACGGTGCTCAACGTGAACGATCAGATGAAGGTCATGATCATCGACCTCGACGCCGAGCGCGGTCGGATCTCGCTGTCTACCAAAGCGCTTGAGCCCGAGCCCGGCGACATGCTCACCGACCCTGCCAAGGTCTTCGAGAAGGCCGAAGAAATGGCCGCTCGCTACAAGCAAATGCTGCTGGAGCAAGCCGAAGAAGGCGAACCCATGGAAGTCACCGTCGACTGACCCCATCGAGGAATCCCCCCTCCGAGGAATCCCATGGCAACCCACTCCCTGGAAAGCCAGCCCCGGGCAAAGCTCCTCCTTCGCGGCATCGAACTGGGTTTGGTGGAAGCAGTACTGTTCGACAAGGACGGCACCCTCAGCATCAGCGAACCCCAGCTCATCACCCTGGCCAAGGCCAGGGTTTTTCTTTGCCTTGAGCAGGTCGACCTTGCCCTGCGCCCCCAGCTCCAGGAGTTGCTGGAACGGGCCTATGGCCTCAGAAACGAGAGCAAGGCGCTCTGCCCAGCCGGCATCACCGCGGTGGCCCACCGCGACCACAACCTGATCGCCACGGCCACCGCCCTTGCCCAAACAGGGCTTGGCTGGCCCGATGCCCTGGCGATCAGTGAGTTGGTGTTCGCCAAGGCTGACCAGTGCGATGGCAGGCGCGAGGGGCGTCACAGCAGTGACGCCACCGAAGGTCTGCTGCCTTTTCTGCAGCAGCTCCAGGGCCAGGCTGTGCGCTGTGCGGTGATCAGCAACGACGATGTGGCCGGCATTGAGCACTTCCTGGCCAGCCACCAGCTCAGCAGCTATTTCTCCGGGCTCTGGAGTGCCGAACACCGGCCCCGCAAACCGGATCCCCAGGCGGTGCATGGACTCTGCGGCGTGATGGGCGTTGCCGTGGAGCACTGCGCCCTGATTGGCGATGCCAACAGCGACCTGCGCATGGCCGTGGCCGCCGGCATTCCCCATCAACAGGCCCTGGGCTACACGGCTGCCTGGAGCAGCGCGCCCCCCCTGAACGAACCCCACCCCCTCATCCATCACTGGGATGAGCTCAGCGTAGAAGCTGGGTCCTAAGGGCTGCAGATAAGGTACTAGCCAACGTCATTGCTTCTAGAAATGGGTAGCCGCCACGTCTTCACCTCGGAATCGGTGACCGAAGGTCATCCCGACAAGATCTGTGATCAGGTGAGCGATGCGGTGCTCGACGCCCTCCTGGCCCAGGACCCCGCCTCCCGGGTGGCCTGCGAAACCGTGGTGAACACGGGCCTGTGCCTGATCACCGGTGAAGTCACCACCACCGCCCGGGTCGACTTCAACACCTTGGTGCGGGGCGTGATCAACCAGATCGGCTACGCCGGCGCCAGGGCCGGCGGTTTCGATGCCAACAGTGCCGCGGTGCTCGTGGCCCTCGACCAGCAATCCCCCGATATTGCCCAGGGGGTGAACGAGGCCGACGACCATTCCGGCGACCCCCTCGATCTGATTGGGGCTGGCGATCAGGGCATCATGTTTGGCTACGCCTGCAATGAAACCCCTGAGCTGATGCCCCTGCCCATCAGCCTGGCCCACCGGCTGGCCAGGCGATTGGCGGAAGTGCGCCACAACGGCAGCCTCGAATACCTGCTCCCTGATGGCAAAACCCAGGTCAGCGTTGTCTACGAAGACGATGTGCCCGTGGCCATCGACACCATTTTGATCTCCACCCAACATACCGCTGAAATCGACGGAGTTAGTGAAGAGAAGGCCATGCGGGAGCGCATCGCCGCCGACCTCTGGAGCCATGTGGTGGAGCCCGCCACCGCCGACCTCCCCCTCAAGCCCCACAAGGAAGCCACTGGCGACCAACCCGCCACCCGCTTCCTCGTGAATCCCACGGGCAAGTTCGTGGTGGGCGGTCCCCAGGGCGATGCGGGCCTGACGGGCCGAAAAATCATCGTGGATACCTACGGCGGCTATGCCCGCCACGGCGGCGGAGCCTTCTCCGGCAAGGACCCCACCAAGGTGGACCGTTCCGCCGCCTATGCCGCCCGCTACGTGGCCAAGGCCCTGGTGGCTGCAGGGTTGGCCCGCAAGGCCGAGGTGCAGCTCAGCTACGCCATCGGCGTGGCCAGGCCGGTGAGCATCCTGGTGGAGAGTTTTGGCACCGGTGCCATTAGCAACTCCGACCTCACCGCCCTGGTGCAAGAGCACTTTGACCTGCGCCCCGGCGCCATCATCGAAACCTTCGGGCTGCGCCACCTACCCCAGCAACGGGGGGGACGCTTCTATCAAGACGTGGCCGCCTACGGCCACTTCGGTCGCACTGACCTCAACCTCCCCTGGGAAGATGTGGACGCCATTGTGGCAACCCTGAAGCAGGCCACGGCATCGCGGGTCGCCGCTTAAGGGCAGCTGACCAGCCCACGCCATCGAGGACTCGGGATTGATCTGGGCAGCAGCGGCATCAGACTTGCCGTGGTCGATCCCGATGGGGAGCTTGTGGCTGAGGCTTCAGGTCCTTACCCGGAAGCTTTTGCCAACCCTGCCGGTTGGCGCGCCGGACTGATCGCTCTTTGCCACCAACTTCCCCAAACGATTCGAGCGTCCATCGGCGCGATCGCCATCGATGGCACCTCGGGCACCCTGCTGCTCTGCAGGCCCAATGGAGAGCTGGCCACTGGAGACCTTGGCCTAGCCCTGGCCTACAGCCTCGCCTGCCCCGAACACCAGGCTGCCGCTGGCGCCATGGCCGGCGAGGCCAGCCCAGCGGCTAGCGCCAGCGGCAGTCTGGCGCGGGCCCTGCGGCTGCTTGGCACCGCCCACCACCTGGGGCTCCCTGGACCGTGGCTGTTGCGCCATCAAGCCGATTGGTTGATGGGTTGGCTCCTGGGAGATTGGCGCTGGGGAGAAGAGGGCAACAACCTGCGGCTGGGCTGGGATCTGCAAGGGCAACGCTGGGCCGGCAGCATCGGCTTCCAAGCATGGAGCGCGGCCCTGCCTGAAATCTGCCCCAGCGGCTGCCGGCTTGGCCCGATCGCCCTGGCCAGTGCCGAAACCCTGGGACTCAGCCCAACCTGCCAGGTGGTCGCTGGCAGCACCGACTCCAACGCCGGGGTGCTGGCCGCATCCCCTGGTGCCGGAGACGGCATTGCGGTGCTGGGCACCACCTTGGTGCTCAAGCAATTCAGCCCCATGCCGATTCAGGGCCCGGGGATCAGCTGCCACCGGGTAGCCGGCCAATGGCTCGTGGGCGGTGCCTCCAATGGGGGCGCTGGCATCCTGCGCCGCTTCTTCAGTGACAGCCAAATCACGGAACTCAGCCGCCAAATCAACCCCAGCCAAGCCACCGGCCTCCAGCTGCGACCCCTGGTCGACCCAGGGGAGCGCTTTCCCGTGGAGGATCCCAAACTGCAACCCGTGCTCGAGCCCAGGCCCATCAGCGACGCCCGCTATCTGCAGGCCCTGCTCGAGGGGATCACGGCCCTGGAGGTGGCGGGCTGGGCCACACTTCAGGCCCTGGGCGCCCCCCCGGTGCAACGGGTGATCAGTCTGGGAGGCGGCGCCCGTAACCACCAATGGCGGGCCCTGCGGGAGAAGGCCCTAGGCATTCCGGTGGTCAACCGCCCCCACTGCACGGCTGCCTTGGGCATGGCCAAACTGGCCGCTCGCCAAGATGGTCCCAGCTTTTCTGCCCCAAAACCATGAATGAACGCCTGCGCACGGTGATTTCGATGGGCCTGTTTGTGGTGCTGGCTGGCTATGTGGGTTTCAGTGGGATTCGCCTGGGCCTGTTGCTCTGGCAACGCTTTGGCGCCGGCTGATAGCAGAATCTCTTCAGCTCCGCTCCCTTCCCCATGGCCGCCGACCCCCTCACCCATGAAGTCAGCGATCGGATCTGCAAACACATGAACGACGACCACACCGAAGCTGTACTGGCCTATGCCCGCCATTACGGCGGCATCCAAGGGGCCCAGGCGGCCAGGATGGTGGCCGTGACCCCGAAGGCCATGACCCTGGAGGTGGATGGCGCCTCGGTGCAGGTGGCGTTTGATCACACCCTCAGCGACAGTGAGGATGCGCACCGCACCCTGGTAGCGATGCTGCGCGCCATGCCCAAGTAGTTGGCGGCAGGGGCGGTGGGAACCCTGAAGCTGCCGAAGCTCGAGCTGCAGTGCCAGCCCAAACCAACACCCAAACCAACCCCCTGGCCAAGCTGTTGCAGGCCTGGTTTCCACTCGAATGGGTTGCTAGCCCTCAGCAGGCCCCCCCTGCGCAGCGCCGGGCCCATTCCCTGGCAGAGAGACTCTCCCTGAGAGAAAGGCTCTCCCTTAAAGAAAGGCTGGCCTTACCCGCCACCGGCCTTGGCGGCAGCCACCCCCTGGCCTGGTGGGCCGCCGCCAGTTATGCCGGAAACCTGCGCAGGGAGCTATTGCGCCTAAGGCAGCTGGCTCCTGGCCCCGACTGGGAGGCTGGACTGGGCACGCTCCTCGACGCCGCGCTGCCCGGCCTTGTCACCCGCCTCAGCAGCGACCTAGCCCCCCTGGCGAGGCAGCCTTTGCTCGTGCCCATACCCAGCTGGAAAAGCAGGGCCAATCCCTTGCCCGCCTTGATCACCCAGCAGTTGAGCCAACGCTTGGGATGGGGGCATGGGGGGTTGTTGCAGCGCAGCCGGCCGGTGCTTGGCCAGCACCACCTGGGCCGCCAACTGCGGTGGGCGAATCAGGCTGGGGCCTTTGCCTGCCAACCCCCTGCCCGCCCACAACGGGGACCGCGCCAACCAGTCCTCCTCGTCGACGACATCCTGACCACGGGTGCAACCCTGTGCGCAGCGGCAGAAGTCTTGCGGGAGCAGGGCTGGCGGGTGGTTGGAGCCTGCTGTCTGGCCCGCACCCCAGCCAAGGGACCATAGGGTCGGTGATTTAAGATCCTCAAGTCGCTCAGGCGACGGGCCGGGATAGCTCAGTTGGTAGAGCAGGCGACTGAAAATCGCCGTGTCCCCAGTTCAAATCTGGGTCCTGGCATGACTAAACCCCTGTTCTGGCAGGGGTTTTCCTATTTTGTTGCTGGCTGCGTTGCACCCCTGCCATGGCGCCGGTCAGCGCCCCCTGCCAGCCCAAGCAGATGCCATGGGGACCCGAGGGTCCCGTGAAGTGCCGGCAGGTCTCCCAGGACGTCAAGTGGCAACCAAGCCGTAGGCCGAGCGCACAGACCCTAGAAAGGGAGCAAAAAGGAACATAAGCACCGGGGGGCCTGGGAAGTCATCCCCGCAAATCGCTTCTAGGAACAACTAGCGATGGGCAGATCCCCTCCTGCTTGAACCAAGGCACTAGCCATTGCCTGAGTAGGGCCCAATGCGAAACAATCTGCCAATTAAATCGCATTACTAGTGCAATTACAATCTGCTTTCATGATGCCCACAGGCATTTTCATGCAAACCGGTGACTGGAGAATCCCATGATTTTCGAGGTGTCCTTAAGGCTCTTCTGAGCGTATACGCAAGGCCATCACCCGCTGAACAATAAAGATGAGTTGCGCCGTGCTCCAGCCGGCCATCAGCACACCATTGACGGCCTCTCCAATGCTCAGCAGCCGCCAGCACTTGATCAGTGTAATGTCTCCATAGCCCACAGTAGTGAAGGTGATTCCTGAGAAATACAGGCTTTCTTCGAGGCCATGAATGGCTCCTACATGACGATAGACCCAGGCCCATAAGATGATTTCAAGCAACAATGTGGCTGCCGTAAGCAGTGCCCCAAGGGCAATCACCAACAGGCGCCGCCCGCTACTGGTTGAGCACCAGGTACTGATTTGTCCTGAGTGGGTCAGTTCTGCCTGCACGGATGTCACCAGGGCGTGAATGGTTGATGTGGCAACCAGCATCGCCAAAACAACCCCGAGAACTGTGCCGATCTCGGGGCAACTCGACAGTTGTGGTGTGATCCGATAGCTGCCTAAGGCTGTTCCCGCTACAACGGCGCCGGCCAACAGGGGCCACCTGAGTTGTTTCCAGCTCAACTGTTTCCAGCTCAATTGTTGGCCGCCGTCCTAGGGGGTTGAAGGCCTAGGAGTCGAGCCTCTTCCCTTGCTCCTGGTAGGAGGTCTAAGAGTTGCTCTGGAGTTGTATCTGGTAGGGATTTAAGCTGGTTGTATCGCTTGAGGGATGAGCTTGGAAAAATCACAATGGCTATCACCACGGCGAGGGCACAGCCCAGGGAATAATCAATCCATCGATTCGGGATGTACCAGGCAACGAGGGGCCCATAGCCAATGAAGGCCACCCCGCTGGAAACCAAAGCCGTGCGCAGATGGGGCGTTTGGTTGAGGGCCATGGCGAGAGCCGCCGTGCCTCCCATGACCAAGCCATTGGAGAAGCTTCCTCCTCCAATTGTGTTGAAGACCAGCAGGGGCATCAGGATCCCCAGACTGACCCCAACCATGCGATCACGCACTTTGAAGAGGGTGTCGCCAATGCCATCATTCAGCAATAGCACCACGCCGAAGTAGAGGTACTTGGGCTCCACGGCTCCCAAGCCTTTGCCAATGGCGAGGGCAAGGCTGGCGCTGATCAACTTGCGCCAGAAGAAGGGAGAGCGCAGGCCAGCCATGGGGTTGAACCCCGCAGCTGTTTCGGGTGGTTTCGGCTCTTTTTCAGGGCCCGGGCTGGGGAGATGCGGCGTGAAAAGAATCTGCACTGCCGTGCCAATCGCCAGGCCAAGGGCGATGGCCAGCAGTTCGTCCCAGGCGGAGCTCCAGCTTGGGTTTGAGCTCAGCAGCGGCAACACTCCAACGACCGCTACCACCCCATTCAGTAAGCGCAACTTGGCTGGCAGCAGCAAGGTGAGCAGCTGCATGAAGGCGGCGACCAAGCCAAAGACAAACACCTGGGGAACGGATACCAAGGTCTGGGCAACCCAGGTGCCGATGGCCAGTCCAATGGCGACGATCCCCAGCAACACCGGGTAGATCGCTGCTGGCCAGCGGCTGAAATCCGGACGCACCACCAAGGCGGCAATCACGGCCCCAAAGGCCACGGCACTCCCTGAAAGGCCGAGTCCGAGGGCGGCTGCGCTGGTAAGAGCCGCTGCCAAGCCAATCACCAGCGCGGCGCGCAGCATCAGGCCTCGGGCCGCTTTAGGGCTTGGATCCAGCCCACCAGGAGAACCACAACCAGCAAGGCCACCCAGAACCAAAGCCGTGGCGGCGCGCTCGCGCTGGCGATCCCCAAGAGCACGAGGGCTGCCCAAGGGGCTGGCTGGCGCCAGGGGCGCAACCAAAGCGAGCGGTGAGGGGCCCATGGTTTGCTGTTCATCGTTCTGCCCCGCCAATCCAACGCAAGAACGGCATCACAAAACTCACCAGCGGGCGGCGCTCAACGGTGACCTGGGCCTTGGCCGGGGTTCCATTCTCGAGGGCCAGGTTGGGCCCTTGCCCGCCGCTCCAGGTCAAACCACTAGGGGTTGAAGCAGGGTCTATATCCACGGTCACCATGACCACCGGCATTGTGATTTTGTCGGCAGCGGTGGCTACGGGGTCGCCGCCCTCGCCAAAGGCGGCTTGGCGGCTGCGGGTGATCAAATTCACGGCCAAATCGGGATCCCCCACCACACGGCCCACCTCCGCTGGATCGGCGCTGGCAGGGGTGATGGCAGCAATCCTGCCTTCCACCACCCCATAGCGCTGGGCGCTGCCGCCGTAGCGCTCGCGGGTTTGCAACAAGGGCTCCAGCTGGAGGCGCTGGCCCACGCGCAGCCTGGTGGCATCGGCATCCCCAAACAGGGCCACGGCCCTGCGCAAGCCCCGCTGGGGGCTGGGTCCCGGTCCGATGGTGCCAACCCGTTGGCCCGGAATGAGGGCCTGGCCAGGGGCTACAGAGAGGCTTAAGAGCCTTCCGCTCCGGGGGGCAACCACCGCTTGGCTGAGCCGCTGGCCCTCCAATTCCGCCCTGGCTGCATCCAGGGAGGCCAGTTGGCCCTCCAGGGCTTTGACCTGGCTTTGGTTGCGGAGGTAGAGATCTTGGGCGCCGACCCAGAGGGGGCTGTAGCGAGGAATCACGTCCTGGTTGCGCAAGGTCTCAAGGGCCTTGAGTTGTTGAAAAACAGGCTGGTTGGTGGTTTGAATCGCAGCGATTTGGGCCCGCGCTGCCTCCTCTTGGCGGTCGATGGCCCGCTCTTGCCTCCCCAAGGCATCGGGGTTGGCGGCGACAAACCCCTTGCCCGGTGAGGCCTGGTCGATGCGGTCGAGGGTGAGGAGCACGTCGCCCTGGCGAACCCCTTGCCCCACCTGGGTGAGCACCGCTTGCACCTGGCCGGCCGAGCGGGCGTAGACCCCCAAACGACTATCGGGCTGCAGGAAAACGGCACTGCCTTCCACCTTGACGGCGACCCCGGGGTAGATGGCCCAGGCAGCTGACAGGCAGCTCACCAAAGCCATGGGCAGGAGGCGAGGGGCCAGCTCCACGAAACGGAAAAACAGTGGTATTAGGGTACCCGCACTGATCAAGCAAGTCCGTTGAGCTGGGGCCGAAGTCACTGGTTGGGTGCCTTGGGCTTGACGTTCTGCTTGGCGTCTGGCGGTGGGGGTGCGACTGCCCAGGGGGTTCAGCCAACCGGTGGAACGCCCCTGCGCCTGAGCCTGAATGAAGCCCTGAAACGGGGATTGGGCAATGGGCTTGCCCTCCAATCCAGTCGGTTGAATGTTGAGGAGAACAGGGCATTGGTGGGTCTGGCCAAGACCCGCTTTTTGCCCAAGTTGGATCTGGTGGCCCTGGGAACCTATGCCCAGGTTGGTACCAGTATTGGGTTTATTTCCAATGTTCCCACCATTGGCGATATCAACCTCAGTGTGAACACCAATGGCTATGCCAATCTGCAGAACAGCTTCGCCAATGTGGGGCTCGCTATTAATTACCCCCTGCTTGATTTTGGCCGGGGTCCGCTGAAACAATCCGCCCAAGCCAGCCTGGCTGCATCGCAATCATCATTAAGTGAACAGCAACGGCGTACTCGATTTGACATCGAAAGTGCCTATCTCAATGCCCAGCTTGCTGATGCCTTGATCCCCGTCTGGCAGCAATCGGTCAATCTCTCCAGCACCTTGTTGGCCAAGGCCCGAGCCATTCGCCGCGTGGGATTGGCCGCCCGCATTGATACCTCCCAGGCCGAAGCCCTGTGGCAAACCGATCGGGCTGGCCTTGCCGATGCCCTGGCCCAGCGGCAGATCGCCCTCAGCAGCTTGGCCCGGGTGTTGAACGAACCAGCCAGCCAGCAGCTCAGCCTCAGCGATCCGTTGCAGCGCACCAAGGCCTGGCCCCTCTCCCTGGGCGCCACCCTCGAGAGCTCCCTCCAGCAGAGGCCCAGCCTGGAAGCCCTGGATTACCAGCGCCAGGCCCAGCTTGCCGCCGTGCGATTGGCGCGCTCAAGCCTGCTCCCCAGCGTTGGCCTGCTCCTGGGCGGTGGCTTCAACGGCGACAGGCTCAGCGTGCAGGGCGAAGGGGCGAGCAGTTCGTTGTCGGGCACCTTTTACGACGTGGGAGCCCTCGTTAGCGTGCGTCAACCGTTGTTCGATGGGGGCTTGAGCCAGCAGTCCACGGCACTGGCCCAGCGGCGGGTGGAGCAAAGCGCGGTGGCCATTGAAGTGGCCAAGCAGGCCATTACCCAAAGCGTGCAGACCTGGTTTGCGCTTCATGGGGCCTCCGGACTCCAGATCGAGGCGGCTGCCGCCGCAGTCCGTGCCGGCAATGTGGCCGTGGCAGATGCCCTGCTGCGCTTTCGTGCGGGGATTGCGCCGATCACCGACTGCCTCATTGCCCAACGGAACCTGCAGGCAGCCCGCTCGGCGGAAGCTGCAGCGCTGCATCGTTGGAACCTGGCCCGCGCCGGATTGGCCTACGAAACGGGGTTGCCCTAGCTGGAGGTCACGTCACTTCATAGAGAAAAGCCACAGCCCTCAGGCGCCAAAGCGCGACCTGGTCAGGATGGATCAACGCTTTGGCTCTCCACCAGACCAGGGCCTTTTCTTTCTCTATGACTCCCGTCCCTATTCCCACCTGTCGCCCTGGGCTCCTGGCTGTGTTGGCGGCGAGCCTGCTTGGCACACCCCTGTTGGCAAGGGCCGAGGTGCTCTACAAGCTCAGCACCCAATGCAGTGTGGGCGCTGGCAATCCCCAGCCTTGCCAGGTGGAGGCCATCAACGAAAAAGGCGCCACCCTGTATCGCCAAACCCTTGGCAGCACCACCGAAACCATTCGCATCACCGACCAGCCCGTGCGGATGGAGCGCTGGGATCGCCAGACCAAGGGATGGCAGTCGCTCACGTCCGCGGCCGCCCGTTTCTCCCGAAACACGGTGTGTTTCAACGGCCGCGATCTCTGCGTGGTCAACCCCAACTACCTCAACAGTGTTGAGCAGGATCGTCCCGAGGCGATGGCTGGTCGCGATCTGGTGCAGGTGTTCTTTGGCAAGGACGGCCGGATCAACCTGAGTTGTTATGACGACGGCTGCAAGAAGGTGGCCCCATGAAGGATGCCCGTGCTGGCTTCGGAATGGCATTGGCGGCGTTGATGGCCGTCCCCGCTGGTCCTGCCCTGGCCACTCGGCAATTGACCCCCGAGGTGCCGCTTGCTGGGACCCCTTCGGCCGACTCCCTAGTTGCCCGGGGTGGCGGTGGCAGGGCTAGCGGCGGTGGCAGGGCTAGCGGCGGTGGCAGGGCTGGTGGGGGTCGAGCCAACAACGGCTTTGGCAACGCTGGCGCGGGTCTCAACCGAGGCTCCACCCGCCCCAGCGGCGGCTGGAGCAACCAGGTCAACCCTGGGGCGAGCACGGGGCCTTCCCTTGATCGGGCCAATCGCCCGAACCGGGACCGCCCGAATCAGGGTCGCCCCAACCAGGGTGCTATGGGGTCGGGCAGCTTTGATCGAAATCGCGATATCAACGGCAACCGCGATATCTACGGCAATCGCAATGTCAACCGCGATGTCAACCGCAACTGGAATCGTCAGGTCAATATCAACAATGTGGTGGTTCGTCCGGGCTGGGCAAGGCCTGGCTGGGGAGTAGCCCGCCCCTGGAATTACGGCTGGTATGGCGTTTCGACAACCCCGGCTTGGGGATGGTGGGGAGCGCGGGCAGCGCTCTGGGGCGTTGGCACCCTGGCCACTGCCGCCATCATCAACAACGCGGTTGACGATGCAATTTCTGATAACTACAGCACGATTGTTGTGCCAAATAGCAATTACTCGCTGTACTATGGCTCCATTCAGCCCAGCGGCCAATCTGCCGTAAATTTCGTGGTGCAAGCCGACGGCAATGACTACCAACTCAGTGCCGATTGCAATGCCGGCATGATCAATGGCGAGGAGCCTAAGACTGCCGCCCAAGCCGAACTCCTGAATGCCGCCTGCCAGGTGGCCTTTGGTTCTACCTAGGGAGTTCAAAAGTGGCGTTGCGACCTGTCATGGAGCTGTTAGCTTTCTTGGGCTCCATCCTGAAGCCAGGATCACAATGAAAAGCTTTCGTTCCTTGTTTGCTGGGCAGCTTGTTGCTGCTCCCCTCGCGGGTGGTCTTGCCGTTCTCCTGGCATCTGGTGTTCAAGCCGCCCCTGTTTGCACCTTCCTCCAGCCGGTGGGCGGCGATGGGGTGACCACGATTGTGAGTAAGTCGGTGGGGCGCGGCAAGTTGATCGGCAACACCAATTGGAACACCGACTTTTTCGTGACCCAGCCCTACACCAGCTACAAATTCTTCTTTACGGCCAATTCCTCTGATCCCAATGCCCAATACCCGGTGGAGGGCTTCATGAAGTTCAGCGATGGCTCGAATCTCCAGGTGATCAACACCTTGATGAACCCCCCCATGGGTACGGGCAAGATGTTTGGCCCCTTTGCGGCGGTGCCCGGCAAGCAGGCCACCCAGATGAACTTCAAGGTGGGGGCCAGCAATGATCCCAATGCCCTGGGCTTCAGCTATCGCATCTCCGTGCAGGGCTGCATCTGATGCCTAAAGCTTGGCGCGGCTTGCTGCTGGGGGCCCTGCTCTCCCCTCTGATGGCGATGCCCGCCGCGCGGGCCCTGGAGGAGATCGTGATCAAGCTTCCCCTGCTCGACACCGATTTCACGGTGCGAGTGGGCGAATTGAGGGACCCCAGGGCTCTGCGCACCGGCACCAGTGATCTCGCCGAACTGGATCGGGCCAGCGGAGGAGCTGTTGGCAGAGAGCTCCTCGCCCTGCTCAATCAACCTGTGCCGCTGAGCCTCACCCAGGTGGCCAATGGTTCGGTGGGGTCCCCCTTGCTCGAGCAGGCCATGTTCGTGCTCTCCAGCTTGGGCACGCTGGAAGGCCGAAGCCCGGATCTCAGCGGCAAAACCCTGCGGGACGCCTTGATCAAGGCCTCCAAGAACGGCAAACCCACCGTGTTGAGCTTGATCGAGGCCATCCCCGGCAAACGGGTGATCCTCAATTTGGGCAGGGCTCGCCAGATCGTCAGCCGCATGGCCCAACAGCGCCAACGGGCCGAACAGTTGCTCGCGTCCACACCGCCAGCCCAGGCCCCGGCTGCTCCAGTTGTGCCCCGGAACGCTGTGCTGGAGAGCATCGTTCGCTTGGCTGTGCCGCACCGCTCCCAGCCCATCGAGCTGGAGGTGTTGCAGCCCCGCCAAGGGGGTAATGGCCGCTTGGTGCTTGTTTCCCATGGGCTTTGGGATGGGCCTGCCAGCTTTCAGGGATGGGGCACCTTCCTGGCCGGCCAGGGCTACACCGTGATCCTGCCCCGCCATCCCGGCAGCGATAAGAGCCAGCAGCAGGAGGTTTTGACGGGCGAAGCACCGCCGCCAGGGCCGGAGGAATTGGCCCTGCGGCCGAAGGATCTCAAAGCGGTGATCGATGCCCTGGAAGCCGGCCGCCTGGGCGGCGTTACCGGGGTGGATGCCAGCCGAGTGGTGGTCATTGGCCACTCCTGGGGCGCCACCACGGCCCTGCAGTTGGCGGGGGTGCGGCCCGAGCAGGTGGATTTGGTTGCCCGCTGTGGCAACGAGGATGACCCCAGTCGCAACTTGAGCTGGACCCTGCAGTGCAGCTGGCTGAAAGGGGTGGACCAGGCCGCCCTTCAGGATTCGAGGGTGATCGCCGTTGCAGCGGTGAGCCCTCCGGTTTCCCTGCTGTTTCCCCGGGGCTCGGGGCAGAACCTGACTGGCCGGGTTTTGCTGGTGAGCGGCAGCCGTGATTGGGTCGTACCCCCGGATCCAGAGGCGATCATGCCAATGGAATGGGGTTCCCGCTTGGGCAACCGGCTGGTGCTGGTTGAAGGGGGCGATCACTTCAACCTGCGGCCCGGACCATCGGCCGATGGCGGGGTGCTGGGCCCCCTGTTGCTTGCCTGGACCAGGGCGGCCTTTGCCTCCGGTGAGGCTGTGCGCCCATCCCAAGGTGCGGCGAATCTGTTGCCCGCCAATGGCTGGGGTAGGGCCCTGATGCCGATGGCGGATGTGACCGACAGGCTCAACCGGCCGTGAGCCAGCCCCCCCTGCGGCGGATTCCGGCGCTAAAACCCTGGGGTCCCCCGTTGCCAAGGGCTATGGGTTGGTTGGGTTCTTGGCTGCGTTCTTGGTTCAGTTTTGGGTTGAGCTACGCGATGAGCCTGGTGGTGGGCTTGGCCGTGGTGCTGGCGGCTCCCCTGCAGGCGGCTGCGGAGTTCAACCTGCCGCCCTTGCCCTACGCGGCCAATGGCCTGGAGCCCTCGATTGATGCCCGCACGATGACGCTTCACCATGACCGTCACCATGCCGCCTATGTGGCCAATCTCAACGCCCAGATCCCCGCGTATCCAGAATTGGCATCGGTGGATCTCACCACTTTGCAAGGCTCGATTTCGACCTATTCCCCTGCTGTCCGCAACAACGGTGGCGGCCACTACAACCACAGTTTGTTTTGGACGGTGATGGCCCCTGGGGGCCAGGGAGGCCAGCCATCCGTGGCCCTGGGCCAGGCCATCACGGCAGCCTTTGGCTCCCAAGAGGCCATGGAGCAGCAGTTCAACCAAGCAGCGGCAAGCCGCTTTGGCTCCGGTTGGGCCTGGCTGATCGTGAAGCCCGATGGCACCTTGGCCATTACCAGCACCGCCAACCAGGACAACCCCCTGATGGATTTACCTGGGCTTGAGCGCGGCACGCCAATTTTGGCGTTGGATGTGTGGGAACACGCCTACTACCTCAACTACCAAAATCGCCGACCTGACTACATCAGTGCCTGGTGGGATGTGGTGAATTGGAAAGCCGTGAATAGCCTGTATGCGGCGGCCCCATCCGCCAAACCTGGACCTGGCCTCTAGCCCCAGGCCCCATGGCGGCTTTTGGGATCCTGATCGCCACCGTTGAAGCTTGGGGATGCCGGGCGGGATAGCCGGCTCAACATCGGTGGGATGTGATCAACGCGACAAAGGGCTGTGGTGACCAGGCCTTGAATGGCAGTCTTCTCGCCCCATCAAGCCATGGCCACGATCACGATTGAGGGCGGAGCGAGCTTTTCCTGCTCCAGCGACACCTTCATTCTCGATGCTGCCCAAGAGGCCGGAATCGACCTTCCCTACTCTTGCAAGGCAGGGGCCTGCAGCACTTGCGCCGGCAAGATTCTCGAGGGAAGTATCAGCCAGGAAGACCAGAGCTTTCTGGACGACGAGCAGATGGCCAAGGGATACGCCCTTCTTTGCGTCAGCTACCCCCTGTCGGATTGCACCATCAAGACCGATGTGGAGGGCGATCTCTAGGCAGTGGCCTGCCTGGGCGGCTCCATCAACACGTTCTTTTCTCCATCTTTTGACGGTGCCTGGTCTTGGTGTTGCCGCCCTGCTCTTCAGTAGCGCGGCCTGCTCCCATTCGTTTGGATGGCAAAAGGTTTGGGAGACAACCCTGCCTCGGCAGAATTCCAATGGAGCTGCCATCGGTGGTTTCTCGGCCGCCCGCTACGACGCCAGGCGCGATCGCCTTGTGTTGCTGAGTGATCTAGCCGATGCCCAACTGAGTACCTGGTCTGGTGTGGCCGATGGACCAGCGCTGAAACCCCTCTTCAGCATGGCCCTGGCGACTGGACCCTCCTCCCGCTCGAATGTTGTGATCGATGGCGAAGCTTTTGTGATCGCAAACGGTCAGATCTGGCTGGCCAGTGAAGGGCGTCGAAGTGCCGATCGTCCGGCCCAACTGCTCCAATTGGCAGCCCAAACGGGCGCACTCATCAAGGCCATGGCCCTGCCACCCGACTGGCAACCATCGCCAACTGGAGGGCTGGAAAGTAATGCTGGACCAGAGTCATTAACCCAGCTGAACTCCCCTGGCCAGCCGCTGCAGCTGTTGATGGCGGCGGAGAAACCGCTCAGGCAAGACCCTGCCGATCAGGTTCGGTTGTTGCGCTGGTGGTGGTCGCAGGGGAACAATCCCCGGGTTGATCCACCTCAGGCCAGGGCCCAGGGGGCACTCCAGCTGCCCTTCGATCGAGCTTTAGATCGACCTTCCGTGCCGCCCTCAGATCAGGGCTGGGGCCTAACCGATCTGCTGGCCTGGGGAGGTGGGAAAGAAAAAGCTGGGCAACTGCTAGCCCTGCTGCGTCGTTACAGCGCTCCAAACACGTGGCACAACCGGTTAGCCCTGTATCGCCTGCCAAGGCCTGGAACCGTATCAACACCGCTCCAGTCCTGGGATTTGCAGTCCATCGGTCTGACACCGGATAACTGGGAGGGATTAAGCCAAGGCCCGCCCTCGGCGGATGGGAGTCCCAGCTTGCTGTTGGTGAGCGACGATAACCTCAACCCAGCCCAGGCCAACCGCTTGGCCCTACTGAAACCCGAGCGGCCCACGAGCTGCCGTTCTGATTCATGAACCGCCGCAGCCTGCTGATCCAATTGCTCGGCCTCGGTGCCGCAGGCGTCGCCACACCGTTGGTTGGGCGCGAATCCCTTGCGCTCCCATCATCTGCGCTCAGACAAGGGGCCTTGCGGGACAAGACCCAGCCTTTCGAACCACTTTTAGGCCCCATTCCCCTGCCAAGCGATGGTTTAACGGCTGGCCAACAGCGTCACCACTACGCCAGGATCACAATCCAGGACAAGCTGGTTGTGCCCAAGGGCTACCGCAGTGACCTGGTGTTGAGCTGGGGAGATTCGCTAGGCAGTGGACGCTTCGGCTTCAACAATGACTATCTGGCCTTTCAGCCGCTGGGTGAAAATCGGGGTGTACTCACGGTGAACTTTGAGTACATCAGTGCGAAATCCTGGTGTGCTGGTTTCGAAGAGGTGATGGGTTTCAGCCTGCCATTTCGGGCGCTGAGCGATGAACTGTCCCGGCGGGGAGGCAGCGTTGATGCCAGTTCCTTGCCTGCTGGCGATGCACTTCTCGCAAACGTGATGGCCGTGGCCCAGGCGGCCTTGATGGATCTCGGGATTGGGGTTGCCAGCATCGAGAGGCATGCCGAGGGTCGCTGGCTTCACCAATCGGGTGAGCTCGATCGACGCATCACCGGACTCAGTGGCTGGAAAAAGGCCGAGGAGCAGTTGCGCACCACGGGTCCGGCAGCAGCTGTGTTCCGGCGTCAACAACGGATGGGTTACAACGATGGCCTGGGCGATCGGGTGATCGGTACCTTCGCCAACTGCGCTGGTGGCCAGACCCCCTGGGGCAGCGTTTTGTCGGCTGAGGAGAACTTCCAAAACCAGGTGGTGGAGGCGGTCTTTGCGGATGGCTCCTCGCCACCACCTGCGGACTGTCCATTCCGTTTTGACGGCCAGCGGCTGGAGGGGCTTGGTAATCCCTTCGGCATGGCTGGAAACAAGTATGGCTGGATGGTGGAGATCGATCCCCTCAAGCCGAAGCAACCACCTGTTAAGCACACCTGGCTCGGCCGATTTCGCCACGAGGCTGTTGCCATCAGGGCTCGGCGTGATGAACCGCTGGTGGTCTATTCCGGCTGTGACCGCCACGGAGGCCACCTCTATCGGTTCGTGGGTACGGCCCCGATACAGGATCCCCAAGATCCAGCCAATTCCCGGCTGCTGGAGAACGGCCGGCTTGAGGTGGCCAGGCTTCAGCCGGATGGAACGGGCTCCTGGATTCCCCTGCTAGCAACCACGGCCGTTGCCCCCCTGGCTCCCAGCCATTTCGAGGGATTTGGTTATGACCAGCCGACCCTGGTGCCCCACAGCGATCGCAACCGCGCTGGGGCAGAGAAAATCCGCAGTGATGCTGCATTGGCAAGCTATCGCCATCGTTTCCAGGCCCTCGGCGATCTCTATCTCGGTAGCGGTGAGGGGCAAATGGGCGCGATTCTGATCGACGCCCACCTGGCAGCCAACGCCGTCGGTGCCTCCCCCCTGGCCCGGCCTGAAGACACGGAGCTGGATCCCCGAACCGGAGACCTGCTGATCACCTTCACCTCCGGCGGTGCCGATGGCGGTGGCCGGGCTGATCCAGCCCTCTTCCACGGCCCAGCCGGCCAGCCTGAATGGCCCTATGGCTGGGTGATGCGCCTGCAGGATCAGCCCGGAAACCCTAAGGTTCCAGGCGGCACATTCAGCTGGCGGATGGTGGCAACCGGCGGCCTGCCCTGGGAGGGAGGGATGGGATTCGCTAATCCCGATAACCTGGCCATTGATCAGTCCGGGAATATTTGGATGGTCACCGATCGATCAACAAGCAATAGCGAACTCGACGTCTTTGGCAATAACTCCTGCTGGTTGTTCCCGGCCAAGGGAGTATCGGCTGGCAAAGCCCTGCTGTTTGCCACGGGCCCGATGGAATCTGAACTCTGCGGACCCTGCTTCGATCAAACGGAATCCACTCTTTTTCTGGCAGTGCAGCATCCTGGAGAGGATCACGGTGTCCATCAGCGCGGTGATCAGGAGTTCCAGGCCTTTCAACTGCGGGACCTTCGCAATCAGCCATTTGGGCAATTGCGCCAGGTGCCCCTTGGCTCTAACTGGCCTGCCGGATGGCCCGGGCGGCGGCCCAGGCCCGGAGTGGTGGCGATCACGCGGCTCGATGGAGCGGCTTTACTTGGGTGAGGAGGGTTGTACTGGCCTAAGGGCCCCAGTCAACAGCTGCTGCAAGCTGGAACTCCGCTTCCTGGATGGGGAAATAGCCGTCCCAGATGCCCAGGAAGAATTCCGAACCCATCGCCAGGGCTGCTTTGTTCCTTCCTGAACTGATCTGAGGCGGCAGCCGGGCTGGTCGGAGGCCCCGGCGATCGCGCCGGCGGTGGCCTAGGACACAACAGCGAGAGCTTTGTGCTGCTTGATCCGCTTTTTTAACCTGCGGCTGTAGAAGAGCACGGCGGGTAGGCCGAGGAGGGGCAGCGGGGCGGGAACTTCCTGTGCAGTGAAGATTGGAATACCACCTACTCCAGAAGTATTACTTTCGTCTAAGGGAAATATAAGCCCTCTTGCGCCTGCAAATGCATTAACCCAATAGTTCTGCGTAGAAAAAGCGTAGCCAAACCCACTTGTGGGTTTAAATTGATTTGCACCATTGGTTGTAAATTGATTGTCAAACGTAAGTGTAGACCCATTTTTGATAACGGAGGTCAGCAAGCCTGTTATCGCCTCGCCATTCCAGGTTCCACTGATAGATTGTATTTGGTAAGTGGTTCCGGATACCAATGTGGCTCCCAGGGTGCCAGAACCAGTCCTTTCCAAAACAGAACCGGAATAAAGACTCTGGGTCGTAAGGGTCCAATTGAATGTGAGCGCCTGGGCGGCTGTGGAGCCAAAAACGGCGGCGGCGCCAAACAGAAGCCAGGCCGCAGGCTTGAGCAGGGATGGGGGAAAGCGCATGCGCATTAAAACACCAATGCATTTATCTTATCACTGGTCAAGCCAATCTCTAAGACCCCATCACCACAGTACAGAATAGTGAGGCATAAGCAGTGATTCGGGCCAGGGCCAGCCATGGCGCTACCACCGGCTACCGGGGTGGGTGGCGCGACCTTGGCTTCATGGCTGTACGTGGATGGGCCATCATTGGCGTTCGCCAGCTCCCGTAAGGAACTGGGCCCCGTGCAGCACCCTTTGGGGGAAGGGAATTTCAATACCCTCCCTGTGAAAGGCGTTCCAAATGGCGATGCCCACCTCACTGGCCACCCCAACCCCATCCATGGGGTTTTCAATCCAGTAGCGGATGGCGTAGGTGATGGCTGACTCGTCGTAGCCCAGGAGCAGCCCCTTCGGAGCAGGCTGCTGCAACACCCGAGGAATGCTGAGTGCCGTGGCTTCCAGCAGGCTGATCACGGTTTCTGGAGGGTGGCGATAGGCAGCGCCGATGAGCACCTGTCCGCGGCGGCGGCGGTCCCGGAGGCCGCTGTAGGTCACCATGGATTGGGTGAAAAAAGTTTGATTGGGTACCACCAATTCCACGTTGTCTCGGTCGCGCCAAAGGGTGGTGGCACGCATCCCCAGTTCAAGAACCTCACAGGGATCCTCCCCTTTTCCAGATTCAAGGAGCAACACATCCCCTGGCCGAATAGCACCTTCCAGCAGTAACCAAAGGCCACTAACAAAATTACTGAAGACTTCCTTGAGGCCAAAGCCCAACCCCACCGAAAGTCCGCCACCCACGGCAGCAAGCAAGGTTGGATTCACCCCCACATAGGCCAAGATCAAGACCAGGCCAAAGGCGGCCAGGCTGTAGCGAATCACCAGGGCTGATGCCCGATGGGTTGGCCCATTGAGTTCAAACGCGCGCCGCATGACCTCGGCCGCAGCAAGGGCCGGAAGTTCAGCCCCAGCAGTGACAAAATAGGTGCCAAAAACCAGCATGATTAAGGCGCCCAAGGTCAGATGATCATTGCCCCAATGCAGTATCTGGGTGGACCAAAGTTGATTTAGATCGGCAAACTGGGAATAAAAGAGCAGGATGCCAACCAAAAGCAACAAAGGCCTTATAACCCGCAAATCCGTGGCCTTAACAACCTTGGAAGGCAGGTAGAGCCTGAGAACGACCAGGCCAAAGCGTGAGAGTAGGCAGATCGCATAAAAGCGAGTCAAATATCTGGCCAGATCCCCCACCCCCGTGGTGGCGACCAACCAGGTGCTTGCTCCTGTAAGACACAGCCAAAGCAGGGTTTCATTGGCCAGGGGCTTCACCCGTGCCAGCCATGGCCAGGATTGTTCCTGGGGCCAGGGGCGTTGCTCGAGCTTTAACTGGACTTTCAGAACTAGCCAAGCTGCCAAGGCCAGCCCCAAGGCCGCAAACTGTTTGAGAACCTCGATCCTGAGTAGATCGGCAAGCAAGTCTTGAAACAGTAGGGAGATCTCAGTCATGGCTGGCTGCCCAGGGTGGGCATGGCTTTGAAGAGGGCCTCAAACTTGGGCGCCACTGCACCTGGCGATTGCATGCCTGTGATGACTAGCTCAACCCAGACTCCTGCTTTTTTGGCATTCTGAAGAAGAAAGTGTTTTTGTTCCAGGGTTGTTAGAGTGCTGTTTTTCATCGCTGCATCCATGACCGCTAACGTGGGATAGGCCTTAAGTGGTAATTTGATGGAGGGATTCACCGGTAGCACTGTTCCCAGTTCGAGAGCCATGCCCCGTTGGTTGACGACGTTCGTGGTGAATAGCACAAATTCCTTGGCAAGTTGGCGCTGCCTTGGCCTCGACTGGGCGCCAAAGACCCATTGGGGCGTCCGCACCAGCGGTTTGGCAGGACCTCCAGGCCCTGCTGGTAATACGGCGATGCCCAGGTTTGGGCCCAGCGCTTTTTGAAGGCTGGGCAGCCAGCCGCTATAGCAAGGGATCCATTCGAAGCGGCCCGCGATTAGCCCTTGCCTTAATTCCTCGTCGTTGTCTACAAAGCTGATGTGGGATTGCAGATTCGCCTCGCGGTACCACTGCAGGGCTTTTAGTACCTGATAGTTGTTTAGGAAACTGGTCGTCTTTTTGCGGAAGATTTTGACGCCGAAACCGCTCATCACTTCATCCAGGCCATCGGAGCTCGAATTGAGACCAAAGGAATGGTTTTGTTGACCAAGCCGAATGATGGCTTCCAGGGTCTGGGGCGATTGGGGGAGGCGCCTACGATCAAAGCAGGCCAGGGCTGGGATCACCATGAATGGCACAGCGAGCTGCTGGCCTCGATACTGCAGTTGCCCCAGATAGGAGCTTCGAAAGTTGCCCTGCTCCTGGTTGGAGAGCACAACCGGTGAGATGTAGACCTTTTGCCACAGGGTGATGAGATCGCGATTGGATGCCAACAGGAGTAAATCGGGGCCCAGGCCGCGCTGGGTTCGATAGTTCAATTCCTGCTCGAGCCGGTCGGAGGGAATCGCTCGAAATCTGATGCTGACGTGGGGATGGATTCGCTTGAATTCCTTGATCTTTCTGCGTAGTAGCGCTTGCACCCGGGCCTGCTCAATCGGATCCGCCTTCGATGAGAGCTCCGCCAACACAGTGATGGAGCTGCCCAGCTCGGCCAGGCCGCTTGTCCAAGGGGAGCTACACCCAGCCAGCAGGCCGCTGAGGGCCAGCACCATGGCCAGTAACCGGCGTTGACCCATTGCTGCCTGGAGCCCTTGAATCCCCCCTAAGTTTGCACCCTGCCGACCAGTGCTTCCCTTGCCAGCCCTCAGCTGAGGGGGGGTCTACCCAGGAGTTCGGGATCACGACTCAGCGACTGTTCGGGGATCGCCTGTTGGGGCAAGGGCCTCCAGGCCCCTGGGGCGACCATTGGGCGGCCCGCCGCCTCGGTGCTGAAAACCCTGCCGCCGCGCTGGATGGGATTTCCCCACAACTATTGGTAAAGGGTTCCGGCGGGTGGCCTCTCCATGGCCCACGATTCGGGTGAGCACTGTTCCAGTCAGGCATGACCATGCAGCTAAGGCCAGTTTTTGCAGCCCTTCTTGGTGCGGCGATGTCACTCAGCATGCCAAGCCAAGCCCAAACAACGGCTCAATCGGAGGCAGAGTGCCGATTAAGTGAGAACGGCTCCATCGTTTACGAGGATGACTGCAGCGTGAGGGAAAAACTTGTGGATGGACAAGTCAGTTCTGTGGTGAAGCTCGATAACGGCAACAGCTTCAGATTCGTTGGTCCCAACAGGCAAAATCTACGCCTAGACAATGGTTTTGGAGGTTTTACCAATGTCCTGTATGAAAACAAAGGTGCCAAGGCCGTCTTCACTTGGAGCGACGGCAATCGCACCCGCAGACTTGTTGTGAAAACGATGGGGACAACAAGTGGTAGCGATTCATCTAGCAAGCCAAGCAACCAACTTGTTTTAGGTCCGCCGGTTCCCGATCTCCAATATTTGGTAGGCCAAACGCCTATCTCTGCCTCCCTTGGTTTTATTATTAGGGGTACGAAGTATGTCAGTGCAGTGCAGGTGCCAGAGGGCACCCTCTCCTACATGCTGGATCGGAAGCGCTGCGTGGCATTCCTGACGGTGAATGATCGATACAAGTCGATCACCTTTGCCGACGCCAATCAATGTGCACGCTGATGGTCACAACACACCGCCCGGAGCGGGGGAACGCAGGGTTGATCGTCTTGATGCCGATCAGCACTACAGGCTTGTAGGGCTACACATCTACGCAGCAAGTGGATCGCTAACTAACTTTCCTGCGTAACTGTTAGGCCAATCTCTTGGCCGTAGGACAGTTCCAACGTATGGCCGTCGGGATCACGCAAAAATGCCCAATAGCCAATGGGGTAACCAGAATCCTTGGGTTCTTCAACCACTAGGCCAGCCTGGCGAGCCTTGTCGCACAACATGTCCACGGCTTCCCGGCTCCTACAGCCAATGCCAAGATGGGCTAGGGGAGAGAGAACTGGCTGCACAGAAGGGGTTTGAATCAAAACAATCACAAATGGTCTCGTATGGTCAGATAGCCAGACAACTTCAGCCCCTGTTTCACGATCAACGCGCCGATGCACCACTTGCATATCAGCATAGGCCGCATAGAATTCAACACTGCGTTCGATATCTGAAGCGGGTAAGGCCACATGGGTAAGTCCAATATCAAGCATGGTCAGCTCCTGTGGCTTGGTTAACGAGAGATTAGTCCTGGACACAGTGAAGCGGTCTGTTTCTGATACAACCTATCAAGAGTTGTAATGGGAGGAAGGCTGCTGCTAAACATTGGCAGCTACACAGCAACAAAGTAATCGCTATTGAGCTGCCGGCTGGCTGGGGTAGCGGAGAGGCCGCGTAACCCGCGGAAAAGGTTGAAGAATCCGAACACAGGGTTGATCCAGGGCCCTTGGTGTAGATGCAACAGTTGCAATGGCTACCGGAACTGTGCGGTCGGATCTGTACGGTCTAGGAGTGTCATGCACACCGATTCGATGCCGTCCGCCCTGTTAACCGTTCGTCTGATCCCCCTGAGCATGCTGGTTGCCTGTGGATTGCTGGTGGCCCTGCCCCAGACAGCAACAGCCCATCCCGACCATCACCATCCCACGCAACAGGGAGTCCGCCATGGCAACCCAACCGAATCCCAGCACCATCACCACTGAGAGCGTCGCGAGGTGGCGATTCAATTCCAACTCTGGTAACCATCGCGACCATATCCTCCGATCCTCTGCTTCACAATTGAAAGGCGGATTAGGAGTTCTAGGGTTCCGGCCTATTACCAGGTGTCTGGTCCAAGAGAGCTCTACCGGCTATGGCCGGGGCACGGAGGGATAAAAGCCCGGGAGACCGCAACCACTCCTATTCCTTGCTCATCCATGAGTTCCCCAGAGAACGCATCAGGCGACTTCGAGCGCCTGCATCCATCCGAAGGAATGAGGGCCCTTGAAAAAGAACGGGCCTTGCCCCTCACTGGCTGGCAGCAGGAAGTTGATCAAGGCCATCGCTACGGGCTTGAGGCAGCTGAGAGCATCATTGACAGGCGCATCTCTACTTTTTCGCGTGGTGAACTGCCCCATTACGCGGGCATCAACACGTTTATGAAGGCTCCTTACATTGAGGACGTCAATCGCGTCGGTGAATTCAATGTGGCGGTAGTGGGTGTTCCCCATGACTGTGGTACTACCTATAGACCTGGTACCCGCTTCGGGCCCCAAGGTATTCGTCGTATTTCTGCTCTCTATACCCCATACAACTACGAAATGGGCGTCGACCTGCGCGAGCAGATAACGCTATGTGATGCTGGTGATATCTTTACAATACCCGCCAACAATGAGAAGAGCTTTGATCAGATCTCCAAGGGTATAGCTCATGTCTTTTCCAGTGGTGCTTTCCCAATCATTCTTGGTGGTGACCACTCCATTGGCTTCCCCACCCTGCGTGGGGTTTGCCGACACTTGGGTGACAAGAAGGTTGGCATCATTCATTTTGATCGCCACGTCGATACCCAAGAGATTGACCTTGACGAGCGCATGCATACATGTCCCTGGTTTCATGCAACCAACATGGCCAATGCACCTGCTGAGAACTTGGTGCAGCTGGGCATCGGTGGTTGGCAAGTACCACGCGAAGGTGTGAAGGTTTGCCGCGAGCGGGGCAGCAACGTACTCACGGTTACCGATATCTGTGAAATGGGCCTCGAAGCCGCCGCAAAGTTTGCAATTGAGCGTGCCACCGATGGTACCGACTGTGTGTATATCTCTTTCGATATCGACTGCATCGATGCCGGCTTTGTACCTGGCACCGGCTGGCCAGAGCCCGGAGGCTTACTGCCAAGAGAAGCCCTGAAATTGCTTGAGTTAATTGTACGCAACGTGCCTGTATGTGGCCTGGAAGTGGTGGAAGTATCGCCGCCTTATGACGTTAGCGACATGACTTCATTAATGGCTTGCCGAGTGGTCTGTGACACCATGGCTCATCTGGTGGTGAGCGGCCAGCTACCCCGAAAAGAGAAGCCAAGTTGGATCAGTGACGTCTGCAACATGCACGTCGACCAGAAGTGGAGATAGGCAAATGCATGAAGTCGACATGACGAAATGCCTACTACTTTCCATGTCCGAATGGCGCCAGCAGCATGCACCCGCTTCTCCAGTTGTTGAACGCGTGCATTTACAGGTGGGTGCCTTCACCTGTGTTGAACCAGCCCAGCTTGTCCACACTTGGCGGATTGCTGTGCACAACAGCTGGCTGGACGGCGCCGAGCTAGCCATCGAATCGATTCCGCTGCTTGGTCTCTGTCTGGTCTGCAACAGCACCTACAGCCCAACACCCGAACAGGCCTACCGCTCTCCCTGCTGCGATCACCCGATGGAAGAGATCATCAGCGGCAGAGAATTGCGTATCCGTTCTGTGGATTACGTGCTGACTGCAACAACATCAAGCCCACCCATAACCACCACTAGCGCGTCCTGATCTGTCATGCACATGCCCCTAGAAGACACACTTGGTCTCAACGTGCTGGCTGCCAACCAGCATCAGGCCGAGCACAATCGCAGCCATTTTGATGCCTGGCAGCTGCTTTGCCTCAATGTGATGAGCAGTCCCGGTTCCGGTAAGACCTCCTTGCTGGAGCGCAGCCTGCCGTTCTTGTCTGCGGATCTACAGATGGCTGTCCTGGAGGGTGATATGACCACCCAGCTTGACGCAGAGCGTCTAGAAGCGGTGGGCATGCGGTAGTACCAATCACCACCGGTAGAGCCTGCCATCTGGATGCGGCGATGGTGAGTGGCGGCCTCCAGTTGCTTCGTCAGCGGCTCGATCCGGCAGGGCTAGATCTGTTGTGGGTTGAAAACGTAGGCAACTTGGTTTGCCCCGCTGAATTCGAGGTAGGAGAACATCGCAAAGTGGCTCTGCTCAGCGTTACCGAGGGCGAGGACAAACCACTCAAATATCCGGTGATGTTCCGCGAAGCGGACTGCGTGCTGATCACCAAGATTGATCTGCTCCCCTACCTGCCGGTCGACATTGAGCGGATTGAAGACCACATCCGCTCCGTCAATCCGCGCTGTGCCGTGATCCGGGTGTCAGCCAGCAGCGGGGAAGGGCTGGAGGAGTGGCATGCCTGGCTGCGCCAGGAGCGGGCCCTCAGCCTGACGGCTCAGCAGCAAATCACCTGGCAGCCCGAAGCGCTGGTGGCGGGAGGGGAGCGATGACCCCCGCACTGCTCGAACCAAACTGGTTGCAGGCCCCCGAGGAAGGCGCCAAACGGGGAATCACCACCCTGCCCCGGACCCTCGGCGAGGCGATTGAGGCCTTTGCTGCTGACCCTTTGTCGCGCCAAGTCTTTGGCGACGCGATCTCCGACTGGGAGACCAGGCGCTACCTGGAGCTGTGCTGACCAGTTGGACCCTTTTTCACTAACACCCCATTAGAAATGACTATCCAAAAGAAGCTGAATGCGCGCTTACTGACCAGCTTGCTCTTGACTGGCCTAGCCGTTACAGGCCTCAGCGCCTGCAAAAGTCCTAGCAACGACGCTCCAGTGCGTATCGGCTACAGCGCTTGGCCTGGCTGGATTCCTTGGCAGGTCACCGAGGACAAGGGGCTCTTCACCCAGGCTGGCGTTGCAGTGAAGCTGCAGTGGTTCGACGGCTACCTGGATTCAATGAATGCCCTCAACGCTGGCCAGCTTGATTGCAACAGTCAGACCCTCGGAGACACGATCAGCTCAATTGCCGGTGGAGCCGACTTACAGGTTGTTCTGACCAACGACTACTCCACCGGCAACGACCAGATCATTGCCGCACCCGGCATTAAGAGCATCGCCGACCTTAAGGGCAAGCGTGTTGCAGCTGAAGAGGGCACCGTTGATCACTACTTATTGCTACTGGGTCTAAAGAAGGCTGGACTGGGCGCTGAGGACATCACCTTTGTACCCCTCGAGACTGGTGCTGCTTCAGCTGCCTTCGTCGCCGGGAAGGTTGATGCTGTTGGTGTCTTCGCCCCCTTTACAACACAAGCCCTTAAGCGGGAGGGCAGTACCACGCTGTTCACTTCGAAGGATTTCCCTGGAGCCATCAGCGACCACCTCGTTTGCCGCAGTGCATTTGTCGCTGAAAACCCTGAAAAGGTCCAGAAGGTTGTCAACGCTTGGTTCGCCACTCTCAATTCTATTAAAGCTCAGCCTGCAGCCAGCCTCACAATTTTGGCCCAACGGGCTGGTGTAAGCGAACCGGAATACCAGGCCTACGAAGCCGGAACGACTCTTCTAGACCTGCAACAGAACGTGCAGGTGTTCAAACCTGGCACCACGATGGAGTCGCTGCCCTATGCGGCCCAGAAGATCAGCGGCTTCCTGCAGGAGCTTGGCCTGGCCAAGACACCTCCGAAGCTCGATGACCTGCTCCAGCCACAGTTTGTGAATGCAGTGCCGTGATGGGACGGTCCTGGATCAGGCATCCCTGGCTTCTTGGTAGCTCCGGCGTTGCATTTGTGGTTTTCCTTTGGTGGGCCATTACCGCCACCGGTGCAGTCGACAGTCTCTTCCTGCCCAGTCCGACTGCGGTCTGGGCCGCTGGTCAACAGCAGGTTCAAACGGGCCTGTTGTGGAAAGACTTGACGGCCAGCGTGGGACGCGTGTTTGGCGGTTTTGTCCTCTCGGCGATCGTGGCCTTGCCCCTTGGCATGGCCATGGGCACAAGCAGGGTGATCTGTCGCCTGCTTGAGCCACTGGTTGGCTTACTCCGCTACATGCCAGCACCAGCATTTATCCCCCTGCTGATTATTTACTTTGGCTTGGGAGAACTTCCGAAGATCCTTCTGATTTTCATAGGCACGCTGTTTTTCAATACGCTGATGATCATGGACGCGGTGAAATTCGTACCCAACGAGCTGATTGAAACTGCTCTCACCCTCGGGGGCCGTCAGCCTCAAGTGCTGATCCGCGTTATCGCCCCCTGTATAGCTCCTCAGGTGATAGATGCGTACCGGATCAACATGGCCTCCGCTTGGAATTTGGTTATTGTTGCCGAATTGGTAGCAGCCAGCGAAGGTCTTGGCAAGCGCATTTCTCTTGCCCAGCGATTCCTGCGCACCGATGAAATATTTCTGGGGCTTATCCTGATAGGCCTGATAGGACTACTTATTGACCTGGGCTTCCGATTGCTGTTGCGCCGAAGCTGCAGCTGGGCCAACTGATTCCCACTTCAATCATGCATCTACACGTTGATAATGTCTCCAAAAGATTCGGTGAAGGATCCAGCTCTAAATTAGTACTTGATGCCATTAATTTTACGGTCAAGGCGGGCGAATTTGTTGCCTTGGTTGGTAGCTCCGGATCCGGAAAATCAACCATCATGCGGTTGGTTGCAGGTCTAGATCGTCCAACCACAGGCGAAATACTGGTGAATGGAATTCCCGTTCGTGCTCCTGGCTCCGACCGGGGCATGGTGTTTCAAAAATACAGCCTCTACCCCTGGCTGTCGGCGGCAAATAATGTAGCTTTCGGTATGAAGCTGCAAGGACGCAGCAAGCGCGATATCCGTGAACGCACTGCCTATTTCCTTGAGGTGGTTGGATTAGCTGATGCTGGGCGCCGCATGCCAAAGGAACTCTCTGGTGGCATGCAGCAGCGGGTCGCAATCGCGCGGGCATTAGCTGCCGAACCACAAATGCTGCTACTCGATGAGCCCTTCGGAGCTCTTGACATCCAGATTCGAGAATCGATGCAGGAGTTCCTTCATCAACTTTGGCAACGTACCGGCCTGACGGCACTTTTGATTACCCACGATCTAGAGGAAGCGTTACTACTTGCAAATCAAGTTTATATCTTGGCCCCTCGACCTGGCCGGATCGTGCGCAGCGTGACCGTTGATCTGGAGCCATCGCCAATGGCGCCCCTGAGGGTATCGCGGCCATTCCTGGAACTCCGTGAAGAGTTGGCCCAGTACCTGCGCTCTTTTGATTCAGCCATGGTGGCCTGAGCTGCAACAATCGATGCAAACAGCCCAGTTCTTACCAGCCTGGCTCTACTGCGAGCCCTACATCGCTGAGCGCGAATACGAGCTCTACGCCAAACGCTGCTGGCATCCAATCGCCGCTGGCAGTGAACTCGGAGCTGGCCAGGCCTTGGCCCTTGAGCTGCTGGGGTTGCCACTTCTGCTGACTCGTCCGGAAGCCGGAGAGATCCGGGTGTTTCTCAACCGCTGCCCCCACAGGGGTGTGGGCCTTCTTGACCCGGATCGATCCGCCCGTGACTGCCGGCGTTTGGTCTGCCCTTATCACGGCTGGACTTACGACCTCAACGGCCGACTGCGAGCGGCGGCACGGGAAGGCGACTTTCTGGAACCCTTCCACCGCAGCGATTGGCCCCTTAAGGAACTGCGCTGCCAGGAAGACGGTCCCTTGATCTGGGTGGCCCTGGGGGACGATCCACTACCGCTGGCGCAGCAGCTTGATCTCGTCATTGGCGAAGCTGGCAACCTCTGGCGACAGCCCCGCAAGTTGGTGGCTCGCAGGCGGCGTCCGCTGGCCTGCAACTGGAAGCTGGCCCACGACAACACCCTCGACGACTACCACGTAGCCATCGCCCATGCCACGACCCTGCACCAGGAGCAGGGACCGGTCCGCGCCTACCGCCACGTTCTCAGTCGCCATGGATCGTTGCTTGCCACTCCCCTAGGCGAGAAGGGCACCTTCTTGACCTTTGGCCTTGTTCCCTGGACCCATCTGCTGCTCTGGCCCGACGGCCGGCTGGCTGTCCTCCACGTTGTGCCGGAGCTTGGCCCCGCCCCGCGGGACCCTCAGGCCCTGGCGCGCAGCCAGATGGAGGTTTGGCTGTTTTGCCCGGTGCCCAGCCCTGCAGTGGATGCGGAGCCCCCCTTGGAGCCCATGGCGGATGCAGATCCTGGGAGGACGGAGTTGGAGAGGACGGAGTTGTGGATGGCAGAGATGCTGCGTTTTTTGGAAGAAGACCGATGCTTGGTGGAGGCAACCCAGCGCGGGTATGGCAGCGGCCTGGAACCAGGTCCGGTCCATCGACTCGAGCAGCGACTCTTGCAGTGGCAAGCCCTCTACGCCGACTGGATGGAGCTCGAGTCGCCGTTAGCCAAGGCCCCACCCCGCAGCCAGGCAGCCATCGCCGCGTTGATCTCCAGCAGATCGGCTACCGGCTGAGCCGTGAACGGCAGGGTGGGCAAATAGCCATCCGGGCCGAATTCAGGGGTGATCGTGAAGGGCCCGCAGCTCGCGGCCGAACGCTCCAGGCCAAAAAGCCGCCAGCAACGTCGATGGGCCTCCAAGGCTTCGGCCCATTCCGGTGCAAACGGATGACTCACCGAAGGAGCCTGGGCATGGCCCACCCGAGCATGGATGTGGTCGATGCGAGACGCGATCGCCCGCACCGGCTCCAACTCTGGAGTCATTAGGCGTTCGGCTACCACACACCAATGGCTCATGTCCGCCGTCAGCCGAAGGTCAGGAAACTCCTCAAGAAACGAGGCCATCGTCCAAGGGCTGAAGAAACTGCGGGAACGGTGGGTCTCAAAACTCACCGGCAGGGGACACGCCGTCGCCAGCTCGAGGGCCCGGCTCCAGAATTGAAGCTGCTCCGGCCAGGACCAGCTGTCGGCACCGGTAACCACGGTGATGCGCAGCGGATCGAGATCCGGTGCCCGTTGCAGCAGGTGCTCCAACTCAGCCAAGTGCTCAGCCGGGGGATCGTCCAGTCGGGGGACGTAGTCTCCGCCGGTAAAGAGTTCCACCACTAGGGCCATGCCGGCCTCAGCAAGGGCCTCGCGCACCTCACCAGCAGACCTCTCAGCCAGGGCAGGGTGCTTGAGATTGGCCTCCAAACCGTCGAATCCATGGCGGCGGGCCTGAACCAGGGCCTGGTCGAGGTCCCCCGTGAAGCCCCAAAGGCTGTGGAACAGCTTGGGAATGGCGGGGGCTGAGTCGATGGCAGGGTGAACCACTTTGGTTCTGCTCACCGGCCCAAGGTGAATTCTTCAGGCTGGATGCCCAGATACACCGCCTCTTTGAACAGGGCTCGCTTGGCTTCCACGTCCGATTGGCGTTCTGCTTGTTGGTAGCGACTCCGCAATGAGTCGATCAGCGCTTGCCGGCGTGGATCGTTAGACACCATGGGAGACGTGCTACGGCACACCAATTATTGAGCCGATCAGAGCTCGTCGAGGCGATGTAACCCCGTCACCCATCAGTACCGACATGGAGCGTTGAGCAACGTGCGGAGACCCTGACCCAACCCTCTAGTAACTCGCGCTTACAGAAGGGTTGAGGCACCATTGCTGCACCTTGTGGTACGCGGCTGCCTCGCGGCAGCGTTGTACTGATTTCTTGCATGTCACTGCTTCGCTTCGCTCTATCCCCACTGCTGTTGGCCACCACGCCTTTGCAAGCTTTGGCCGCCCAGGCGTCCCAGCCGGACCCCAACCTCTCGGGCGTCAATCGCTATGCATCAAGCGATGAGCAGGTCACGAGCATTAGCCAGTTCGCCGATGTGAAGCCCACGGATTGGGCTTACCAAGCCCTCTCCAATGTGATTGAGCGCTACGGCTGCGTGGCCGGCTATCCCGATAGCACCTTGAAAGGGGGCCAGGCGATCACCCGCTTTGAAGCTGCCGCCCTGCTGAATGCCTGCCTTGATCGGGTCACCGAAACCACCGATCAGCTGAAAAAACTGCTGACTGAGTTCCAAAAAGAACTCGCCATCCTCAAGGGCCGCGCCGATGGTCTGGATGCCAAGGTGGGCAAATTGGAAGCCAATCAGTTCTCCACAACCACCAAGCTTTCTGGCTTGGCGACATTTGTCGTTGGGGGAGTGGGATACTTCGGCAGTGCCTACAATTCGGCAACCAATACGGTGAGACGACGCACCGGAACGCCGGTCACGGGGGTCAACGAGACTATCACCTTTAACTACGATCTTCAGCTTAATTTAGATACAAGTTTCACCGGCAAGGACCTACTTCGCACCAATCTTCGCGCGGGCAATTTTGGTAACAGTGCCTTTGGCGGAGAGCCCCATGGAATTGGCAATTCCGCCGAATTAGAGATTGCCTTTGAAGAGGATTCTGGCGCCGACAATGTCGGCATTAATAAGCTGTTTTACCAATTCCCCATCGGCAAGCAATTCACAGCCACGGTGGGGGCCCGGGTCGGTCAGGAAGACATGTTGGCGCTCTGGCCCAGCGTCTACCCTGCTGATACCGTCTTGAACCTCTTTACCGTTAATGGCGCTCCAGCTGCCTATAGCAAGAATCTTGGCGCCGGAGCTGGCCTGTGGTGGCAACACAACGGCTGGAGTGTGAGTGCAAACTATGTTGCAGCCCTTGGCTCAGATTCATCAAAAGGGCTCTTTACGTCTGAGTCTGGTGCCACCGCAAGTGTGCAGATCGGTTATCAACAAGAACAATGGGGCCTGGCTGCGATTTGGTCCTCTGTGCAACCACTCACCCAATTTGTGCCAGGCACCACTCCAACTGTGCATAGCTCCATCGACCACGGGGAAGCAGTTGGTGCTGAAACCAATGCGTTCGGATTAAGTGGTTTTTGGCAGCCCCTCAACAGTGGCTGGGTGCCTTCTGTGAGCCTGGGCTGGGGGATCAACAAAACTAGCTATAGCGTGCCAACGACTGGTAGGCCCAGGGTCAGTCAGTCCTGGATGGTGGGATTGCAGTGGACTGATGTGTTGGCCCAGGGCAATGACTTTGGCGTGGCAGTCGGTCAGGCAGTCTTCGCAACATCATTGACTGGTGGAGTCAGTGCAGATGATGGTAATTATGCCTTGGAGGGGTGGTACAAGTTCCAAGTCACTGATGCGATCAGCATTACACCGGCCCTGTTTTATCTTAGCCGGCCGCTGGGGCAGAGAACGCCCGAAGGGCAAGGCTTCAGCTCCCTTGGGGCTCTGGTCAAAACGACATTTAAATTCTAATAGTCTTTCGCTGAAGTCAGGTCTGGCCTGAATGGATGGTTGTTTGGGCTGGCTTGGTGTCGGTGCTGGTTGGCTGGATGCCACTGGGATGGGTCGAATCCCCAGGTTTTCCATGGCCGGGCCTCGGGGGTTTGCGATAGGCGCCTGAGCCGCCGCCGCCACAGGCTAGAAGCTCAGAAGCATGGGTATTGAAACCAATCAACTCATAGGACTTTTCTAGTGATGCTTTGCTCACGAGGGGTGAATGGGATAAGGCAGTGAGTGAGCTGGTGCCGATCAGAAGGAGGCTAAGAATGGGAGTCATGGACTTTCGTTGCTGTTACTAGGGCTGGACATGTTCGGCGCATGGCATCCATCGGGATCCCATGGCATGGGCCCCGACGCAGCCAAGCTCCAGGGCTTTCTGTTGCGCTAGCGCCTTGCTGGGGTAGGCCATCAGGTGTTCCTGGGCTGGCCGGTTGCTGTGGTGTTGGTGGCTGTTGCTTGGGCTGAATGTCCAGATGCCCATGGCATTCATGCCGGCCACCAGCACGCCCATTCCAACCACGCAGGCATTAACCACACCCATTCCCACAACCCCAAGGCTCACGACACCCATGGGCACCACGCCGATGCTCACCACACCCATCGGCACCACGCCGATCGAGATGATCCCGAGGGGGGCGATTCCGATGGCCACCAGCTTGGGAGGTTTACCGCAGCTGCCCATGGGTGACCTCAGTGGTGGCTGTGGGCTGGGCCGCTGGCCTGGCCGTGCTTGGCGCAGGGCATCCACTGGGGGCCCATCCGATGCGCTCCGGTGCAGTTGAAGTGCTGCCTGGCTGCGGTCTCGGCTTCTGCCTTCGTGGCGTACACAGCTGGCACCGCAGTGGTGTTGGCTAGGGCGCCACTGCCGAGCAGGGGGAGAACTGCCAGCCCCACCGGGCCCAGGAGCCCCTGGATGGACTTGGCTGGGATGGTCTTGGCTGGGATGGTCTTGGCTGGGATGGTCTTCGCTGGGCGATCTTGGGGCATGGGGCGGTGGATCGCTCAGAGCTGCAAGCTAGCGCAAGTCTCTAGCAGATAGAAACCAATGGAGTGTTGGTGTCGTCAGACCACCACCCGGGTTCCTTGCCTAAAATTGCCAGACGCTTGCCGTGTCTGGAGGGTTATCGCATGGATGCTCCGGCCCTGCGCATCGGCCAGGTGGCTGAGGCCACTGGGTTGCCCGTAAAGACCGTGCGCTTCTACTGCGATGAAGGCCTGATCGGCATCGTTTCCCGCTCCCCTGGGGGTTACCGATTGTTCGATCCATCCGTCGTAGGCGAGCTGGGCTTGATCCGAACGCTCAGAGCCATGGATGTGCCCCTTCCGGAGCTCAAAAGAATTCTCGCTGTGCGGCGCGCCGGTCACTGCAACTGCGGCGCCCTGAAAAGCAGTATTCAGGGACGCATCCGTTCCATCGAACAACGGCTGACTGAGCTGGCAGCCATGAAGACAGAGCTGGGCCAGCTGTTGAGCGCCTGGGAGGAGTGCGGCGGCCTGAAGACCGCCTGATCGTCTCGGCCAATCGATGGGACCTAGTTTTTCTCATCACGGCATGAAGCCGCCAGAACCGGTTCAGCAGCGACATCACCCCTTCGAGGACGTGGTCTTCCACCAGGGTGCGGTGCAGTTCTTTGTGGGCCTTGGAAGAACCAAACAACACGCGATCGGGCACGATCACCGCCGCCCAGCCGCCGGGTTTGAGCAGCTGCAGGAACAGGGCCATGAACAGCAGTTCGGTTTTCTTGGTTTTCACCAGCCGCTGCAACTTGCCGCTGGTGCTCTCCTAATCCAGCGATCCGGCGAGGGCGGATTGGCCAGAATCAGGGTGTAGTTGTCTTCTTCGACGGAGCTTTCATTCGAAACGGAGCCGTCTTCTGAGAGGGAATCGCGATAGCTCACATCGGGGTTCTCCACCCCAGGCAGGAGCATGTTAATCGCGCCAATGCGCAGCATCGTGGTGTCGAAATCAAAGCCATGGCACAGGCCATGGTTGAAGTGCTCGCGCAGCTCCGAATCGCTGAGCACCTCCGGGTGGGGTGGGCTCAGGCCAGGAGCCATGAAACCTCCACCGGGCCCGCGGGGTTTTTCGGCGGCACCCATGGCCACCACAGGATTCTTGGCTTCTTCGAGCTGCCCATCGCTGATCGACCCATCCACCTCCTGCTCGAGCGCAGCCCTGATCTCCGCATTGCTGATAAGGCTGCCGACCGCCGGGATCAGGGCGATCAGGGCGATCAGGGCGTCAGTGATGTCGGTGGTATCGGTGGTGTCGGTGCGGATTGGCATGGATGGCCCTTTCTATGTAAAGCAGCTGGGATTGCAAGATGAACCAAACCTGACCCATGGCTTCATTGTGCAGCGAAAGACCGCGCCTGGGAAGCAACTTGGCCGCCGTGTCACCTTGGGTTCCAGTTTCTATGCATTGATTGCATAAAAACCCGGCCAGGTGCGTCAATTCCCGATTGGCCTTTGGGGGCCGCCGGTAAAGGGAGCGGGTTGCGTCGCCTTGATCGCTTGAATAGCTCTGCTGCTCCTCTTCGCGCTAGGCAGCACTCTCCAGGAGGCTGGGTTGGGAAGGTGCCAAATCACCAACAATTGGCAGGCCCCAGGTGGGTGGGAAGGGCAGTTGGTGGATCCGATGGGTTAAAGCCGATCAGCTATCCGTCTCCGCCAGGAGTTAAGGGGACGGGTGTTGGAAGGACGGCGATGATCCACACCAAGGGCTGTAATCATGAACTTGCAGGGGTGGAGAGCGAAATTTTGAAACATGCCGATCGGTCTTATGCGGGTCCGGATAAGAAGCATGCTTTAAATGGCTGGACTGCAAGAGCGATGGCGGTGACAATCATTTCAGCACGTTGGCAACGAGGCAAAGGGCTCTTATACTGCCAGAGAGGGTGGGGCAGCTGTCTTATATGGGTCCGCCCAAATACTGTTAGGTGGAGCGGCAAGACAGGACCTACTACACCTCTAGAAAAGGGGCAACTGGGTTTGGTACGGCGCAGGAAAGACGCCAATAATCAGCCAAGGATTAGGGGCAAAAGAATGATACTGGAGAGTTGTTCCGAGAAAGAAATGAAGATCTTTGCCCACAAATTCATCAAAGTACTTTGCCCTGACTTTTTCAATCGCTGCTTGCTCATTTTGGCGTTGATCTCGCCACAAGCAATTCCAGAATAGCGCACCTATTTCCCAATCAAGAATTTGCAGCTGGCTACGCTGGCCGTTTGCATCATCGAAACGATATGAGAATTTGTAAGGCAGCTTGGGAATCACCCTAAAGGTCTTTCTCCATTCGTTGTCATCAAAAAGTGAGAGCTGATCGATGTGTGCCCGCATTGCACTCAGCTTCTTGGGATCCCATTCTCGCGATTCTTCTCTTTCAACGATAAAGTCGATAATCTTGGCAGGCTTGAATACCGCTAGCGATATCTCATTCTGCTTGGCGCCAAGAATTAACTCATCAAGCTTATAAGAGACTCTTGCTTTGCCAAGTACTATTTGGCGCCTTTCATACCATTGGTCTTGAGTTCCAATGTGAGCGACTGCTTGCAATTCAGATTCATCTACAGGCCTATAGCTCTCAGGCCTTCGGTCTTGGGTGTTTCGTACAATTCGGCATTCAAGCCAATCGTACTTACGATATTGCTCAGTTTCTCCTAGGCGACGAAATGGGACTGGATACAGGCGCACCCATGACCCATCATCTCTCATGGCTGCTGTGCAGACTGTCTCGCCGTACTTAGTTGAAAGCGTAGGATAGGTCTTAACAAGAATAAGCAGCCGTTCTTGTTTCATCTTGAAATTACAGATGCTTAACCTGAAAATCTTCAGAGCAAGACTGAATGATCTTGGCTACACAACCTCGATGGCACTGCCTCACGTCTTCCTCATAGCAGGTCAGAGCAACCCTCTCTCCTGATTCAATCCATGATGAAATGATCGTTAGTTCCTTTTCTTGCCTTGGGAGATATTCGATTGAATATCTGGCGAATAATTCATTGTAGTCTTCTTGTGAGCTCAGATTATGACGTTTGCTTGATTCAATTCCAAGTTGTGGCATGTGCTCATATCTAATTCCAACTCGCGTGCATCCAGTGGCAAGTACTCGCTTCGAAAAGCCATACTTTCGGCTGATCGGGTTACGCCTTACATCACACAAAAGGGTAACGCCGTCATGTAGAAGAAGATTTAGATATGCTTCAATTGATTTCCCTTCATAGCCAATAGTTGCCAATCCAGGTATTTTGGTAGTTGGCTTGCTTTTCCGTATAGCATCTAGGGCCGAAGAGTCGCTCGATAAAATATCGCTGGCAATCTCGCTATGAATTGCGTAGTAGGGGAAATGCTTGTAGGTGTAGGCAATAAGCTCCCTGCCTCTCATCCAGCCAAGACGGCTGACAAACGATGCCGCATCTGTTCTATAGCCAGCCTCTGGATAGATTGCGGCTTCTCCATCAGCAGCAAGTTCCCAATGATCACTCGAACGAATCAACAGCCCTTTCTCGATGAGTTTAAGACGATCAGCATAGGAGGTAAACGAGAAGGCGCCATACTTATACGGTACAAACTCGTATAGAGGGGGATTGGCTGTCTCTTTGGAAAAAAGAAAAAGCAGCTTCTGAAAATCAGTATTAGATGCTTGGCCTCCTATTGCTTCGAGCAGCGCAAGCAAGTATCGATGCCTACGATAGAGCCGAGCCAATGGGGTACTGGTGCTCACTTCTGAGGCTACAAGGCTCGGGTAATCCTAGTGGCTGAAAGCTCCGACAGGAAGTGAAGTGGACGTTGGCAACACGGCTTCAACGAGAAAACCCAAGAGCTTTTGATAGTGTCATAATTTACATTGCCCACCGAACATCCAGATGCAGAAGACGGGGGCCGGCGTTGACTGCCATGGCGATGCATGCCTACCCGCTTCTGATCTGGAGCGTTAGGCGCCTTAAATTCGAATCTCTTCTCCCGATTCAATTAGCATGAAAACCCTATAAGAAGCACTTGAAGAAGCAAGAGCATACTATCCCCTGAAACTTGAGTTGGAGCATTTAGAAAAAGGAGAAAATTCCCAGTTTGGTCTTCTTCATGGGAAAGCACTGTCGCTTCCTAATAGGAACTCGATATATACTTGGCGCAATCATGAAATAGCACTGGTCCTACTTGTTAAGGTCGAAAACGAATTGACAGACATTAATAACTTTTACCATGAGATGGGGCACTTGATGTGCGACTTGCAAAGCGGCCGAAAAGATTCTCAAATTAAAAGAGAGATCGACGCCGATAATTGATGCCTTCAAAGACTAGTGGATGACGGCATGGCTGACCTTGCAAGAATCGCAGTCCAGCGAATGAAAGACATGCTAGAGAAAGGTCTGACGGGCGAAATATACACGGCTGTCAACACAACTATTACGGAGAGGAAATGGAGCTCGCTACTATAAAGTCCGAGACATGCAAGAGCCGTCTCCTCGTAAGTCCCTCAAGTGGACAGGCCGCCTTGAACTCTCTTACCTGCTTCCCCAAGCAGCTTGCTTGCATGCTACTCAATGAAAGCGTTGACACATGAACACTGAAAGTCGCTCCATGAACTCAAACAGTATTGAATGGATCAAGGAGGTCGTACAAACCGGTAGCGATATTGCAGAGCTAGCGAATGATGCTGGCGTGCCTGGAGTCGGGCTACTAGCTCGCTTCAGCCAACATTTTTTTGGGAAACATCTCCAACGGAGATTCGAAAGATTTGTCACCGAGGCGGAAATTAATCCGGAATTCATTGATAAGATAATAGATGATGAGACATATTCAAACTGCTTCTATGCTGTACTTGAGACAGTACGCCAGACACATTCGACAATTGGTTTAGCTGTGCTTGCGCATATCTACCACGATTGCTGGGATGATGAGGCATTTCTCATTGGAGCGATGCACTCGTTTTCGCAGATCAGCGATAAGACCATAGAAGCATTTATTACCCTGTATGACAGCATTCCAGCTGGGCAAGACTATTTGAATCTTATTGTACATAAAAATAACGAGCAATGCTTTCATGACCTCTATGCCGAGGCGACAGAATTAATCCATCGGAACTTCTTTGTCTTGACAACTGGAACCAATCTGGCAGCAAACTATCCTGTTCAAGGTATGAAATGGACTCACTCGAAAACTTACTATGATTACTGTCAAAAAGCAAAAGCAAGTGCCTAACATCAAGATGCAGAAGTCGGGAGCGGTAGCTGCTGCCATCTCTTCAGCGTCTGCCCGCTTCTGATCTGGAGCGTTGGACTGCAAGCCAATCGCCAGAATGCGGTATTATGAATGGGATGCACAAATGTCAGTCGGATGAACCATGGACATGAACGGAATAGAGCTCAGACTAACCGAGGTAACAGATTTGGCCGATGACTTGAAGGACGTCGTCCCCTATGTCAGATCTATCGCCGCAGCATACACCTTAGTTCGCAAGAAAAGAATCATTCGGTTTCTCAAGTCAATTCACAAGGAAAGCAACGCCTGGGATGCTGGAAAGAAGAAGAAATTCGAGGCGTACATCCAATCAGATGTTGGCACAGAAATTCTGTCGGATTACGCCGACAGTGTTCTACTTACAAACGCAACTCTGGCTCATGCATGCCTGGCGCTGCTGTATGCCGATTTTGAGGGGGATCAATATACGCAAACCCTTAAGCTCCATATTGTTTCAGCCCTCCGAGGATGCTCCAATCAGTATCTCCGCGTCTTTGTCCATCTACTCAAAATAGATCTCAGTCCCCAGAAAGATCCCCCATATGGGGTAAGACTAATCACAGACGGGATACTAACCAGGGCGCCCCAACTTGGCGCATTCGTTGGCGACGAGACCGAACTGTTGACTGTGGTGGACGACCTCAGCAGAAGGGGTCTCCTTCTGCCCGACCACGCAGGAGGTCGCGCTGGGGCGACTAAGCCCCATTGGTTCTATCCGTTTGGCGTTAGTAGACTTACGGTTGAGTACCTTGCTTTGATTGGCCAGGCGGAAACGCTGTTGGCTGACTCAGCTGACCTCAGATGAGATTGCAGTACAATAAGCCGCTCCAGCCGACCCGCCTACGGCGGACGGCTGACATCTACCGTTAACCCTATCCAGCAAGCCGTTGACTGGAAGCCCCTTCTGGTACCGAGAGACAGTACCATACTGGGCTGAAGCGGAAGCACCAGCGCACCCTTGAGCTGATCTTCTCCCGTCCCGTAAGCGGCAGCCTGCCGTGGAGGGACATCGAAGCCCTGTTTCAGGAGCTTGGTGGGGATGTCAGTGAAAGGGCGGGCAGCCGAGTCGCGGTCGTTCTGTTTGGTGAAGTCAGGGTCTTCCACAGACCCCACCCATCGCCTGATACAGACAAGGGTGCTGTTGCTTCGATCCGCAAATGGCTTGACGAACACGGAGTGACACCATGAATCTCATGAATGTGGATGGCTACCTCGCCAAAATTGACTACGACGAGGAAACGGATCAATTTCGCGGGGAAATCCTTGGGCTTTCTGGAGGAGCGGACTTTTATGGGTCCAGCCCTGAGGAGCTTCGCCAGGAATTCAAAAAGTCATTGAACGTTTTCCTTGAGGTCTGCAAGGAGCAAGGAATCGAGCCCCGCAGGCACTATTCAGGTAAGTTCAATCTTCGGATTTCGCCTGAACTACATGAGCAGTTAGCGATGACTGCGGAGGCGCAGGGAAAGAGTCTCAATTCGCTCGCTCAGGAAGCACTCCAGAGAAGTGTCACGGCATAGAGGAACAGATAACAAGCCCCTCGAGTGGACAGGCCTCCATCGATTGTCTGCTTGAGATAAATAGTCCTTCCCTGCCACTCGAGGGCAGCGTTAGCGGCACTCCTCAAGGCTGAATTGCAGTAGAGTCGCCATGAAGGCCTCTGATCTCAGGTTCATGTCCTCATCTCTTCACAAAATCGAAGAGCAGGCCCGCTCACTCTCAGCAGAAGATAGGGCAAAGCTTGCGGAATTCATGCTGGAATCACTCCACACTTCGATCGAAGAAATAGAAGCGGCATGGTCTGAGGAGATTGCCTTGCGGATTGATGCATTTGAAAAAGGAGATATACCTGAGTATTCGGCAGAACAAGTATTTGCAGAAGCCCGTAAGATCCTGCAGTGAATCGTGTTCGTTTTGTTGAGCCTGCAAGGCTTGAGCTTCTTGCTGAAGTTGGCTACTACCATCGAGTTGAAGCAGGGCTTGGATCCAAATTTCTTGAAGCTGTTGAGGATGCCACAGCTCGTGCTCTCGCATACCCACTAGCAGGCACAACAGCACAAAATAGAACACGACGGGTGTTTCTCAGGGATTTTCCATTCGCACTGGTCTATCGCTCAGACGAACAGGGAATCACAATCTATGCACTGGCTCATCATGCACGCAGACCAGGTTATTGGCGGAGTCGCACAGATGACCGCTAATATCAAGATTCAGAAGACGGGTGCGGAGATTTCCTCCTATGCCGAGGCTATGTCCCGCCGCTGATCTTAGCGTGATGCCATGAAGAAAATCATACCAATCCTATATATCTGTGCATCGCTACCAATACTGCTTTTATCTACATGCAGTAATTTCGAACACACGAGATCAAGTTACAATGACTATGCATCACTTAAAAGCACAATTGATCGTGGATGGCTGCCTGAGAATTTTCCACAATCAGCAACCAACATCGAAGAGGGGCATAACATTGATACCAATGCAGTTTGGGCTTCATTCAATTACGACAAATCAGACATTCAGAAAATCAAAATCATATGCAAAGTTATTATCGAGAACGAGAAAGGGATAAAGTTAATTTGTCCACCTTTCGAATCAACAAATTCAATATTTATTCTAAGGTCTGATGGTACAGGCAGTTATGAGAGTGGCAGTCATGGCATATAACAAGTCGTTCGAGTTTGCTCCGCTCGTTTTACTCACTTCTCAGGACGCACAAACGTTAGCCAGAGTAGAGGCAAAGGCCGTTGGCCGCAGAAGTGGCTGCACTGTAATGACATTGTCTGAGATCCTCATGGTCCGGGCGAAGCTTGTCAAGATTGGGAACTCGCGGGGCATCAGGCTCTCGACTCATCCGAGAGCAGGCTGGGCGGAATCTGCTGTAGCGTATAGCCCAGCTGGTCCTCTCGATGACATGACCAGTACCCGCTTTGACGACGAAGAGTGGTCATGGTGACAGGTGAAGCTGTCTCGCAGGGGAATATCTATCTTGTTTCCCTGAATCCCGCGCGTGGATCAGAGATCAGGAAAACGAGGCCGTGCGTTGTCATCTCACCGGATGAGTTGTACGCCCATCTATGTACGTTTTTCGTCGCTCCTCTTACAACAAGTGGGCATCCATACCCTTTTCGCGTGCGTTGCCGTTTTGAGGATAAAGACGGGCACGTAGTTCTTGATCAGCTAAGGGCTGTCGATAGAGATCGGTTGATGAAGCGCTTGGGTGTTTTGGACGATGAGACGCTGCGGCAAGCACTAAGTATTTTACATGCTATGTTTTCTGTCTAGCGGCCTGGCTAACAACAAGTTAGCCACCCTCTCTTCGAGACGCTCAGCCGCACTTGTATCAATCATGGAGTCAGGCTCGATGTCAGGTATCACGATTAAAATGGAACGTCCCTACGCCGAAGAACTGCTAGAACGATACGAATATCTGATCGGCAAGGATTTTCCCGGCTATAGAAATCATGTTTATCGTGCGATCACTTATGCAATGCATTTTCTAGGAAATACTGAAGAACATGAGCGGCTAGTCGAGACTGCGTTTGTATATCACGACATCGGCCTCTGGACGGATCACGAATTAGCTTATTTGGAACCATCAGAGGCTGTAGCAATAGCCGACAATCAAAAGCTGGGGCTGGGGTTAGATCCTGATTTGCTTCGTGACGCCATCCATTGGCACCACAAAATCTTTCCCTATACCGGACAACACAGAGACATCATCGAAGCCTGCCGCAAGGCCGACTGGATCGATGCCTCGAAAGGAATGCTGCGTAAGGGCATAAGCAGAGCTGAAATAAGAGAAGTTGAAGCAGCGTTCCCAAACCTAGGTTTCCACAACTCATTGATGCGCCTTGCGAAAGACTATGGGGGCTCAACACTTGTTGGCGCCATCAAGGTAACCCTTGGCATCGTAAAATTATGAGTGTAGTGCCGATGCTGCTTCGCGGCGCAGACCAATTCAAGCGTTAGGCTCACATACAAACGAGATCACAAATGAAAGTCGGAATTCTTGGATCAGGAAGTGTCGGCGGAAGACTGGCAGCACTCGCTCGCGCGGCAGGGCATGACGTCTGCATGGGCACTAGAAGTGACGCGGACCTTACGGCACGGCACGCGGAGATTTTCATTATTGCCATCCCCTACCTTGCTTGTTCCGAAGCCATGCCACAGATCAGGGAGGCGCTTGCTGGGAAGGTGGTCGTAGACGCCACAAACCCGTTGAATTCAGATTGGTCGCCCATCTCTTTCGGAGGTCAGAGTTCGGCAGCCGAGGAGATCGCCAAATTGATTCCCGAAGCACGAGTTGTTAAGGCGTTTAATACGGTCTTCGCAGACATCATGGTGCCTGAAAAAATGCTGCGGGATGGGCAACGGGTGACGTCGTTCGTCTGTGCCGATGACCAAGCTGCGAAAGCGCTTGTGTTGGAACTCGCCGACTCGATCGGCTTTTCTGCACTGGACTCAGGTCCCCTTTCCAACAGTCAATACACGGAGGCTATGGCGCACCTGAACATTCAGCTTGCGGTTGCACTTGGCGGTGGCACTGACGCCGCATTCATCTACCACAGGCCCTGAAGGATTGCCTAACACGAAGTTAGGCATATGGACATCTGGGCCAGAGGAGGGCACTTGGAGCGCACGGTTGCCCATTCCGGGGAATCCACCGAGGCCGCAGTTGCTCAACGCCGATTCGGGCCGTTTCGCACAACTGACGGACGACGCCTGCGATGCCTCGATCTGGCTCGCGGCCTGGCAATCATCTTCATGGTGCTCCAGCATGTGCAGATTGTGTTCGCGGTTGGCTATGGCGAGTCATCTGCTTGCACTTGGCTATGAGCGCATCAACCCGTCTTGCAAACGGTTAACGCACTAAGAGAACTGCCCCATCAACTACAAGTTCTTTGCAGAGAATCCGCTGCGACCAGAAAACTCCGCCTGCAGATCAGCATCAATCGTCGCAGCCATCGGGCTTGATCCAGCCCCACCCCACCGTGGTTCACTGAACGCAGCCCTCTCCAGCTGAACCCTTGCCAGAGCGCGACCCCCTGCCGCCATGGCGGCCGTTGCTGCGGGCGGCCCGGCAGCGGGAGGGGCGCTCGCCCATGGCGCGCTGGTTGCAGCTGGCCACCGTGGCAGCCGATGGCACGCCGCGGGTGCGCACCTTGGTGTTTCGGGGCTGGGGCGCTGCCAGCCACCTGGATCTGCTCACCGATGGCCGCAGCTCCAAGCTCGCCGAGCTGCAGGCCAATCCAGCCGTGGAGTTGGCCTGGCTCCTGCCTAAGGCCCGCGCCCAGTTCCGCCTGCGGGGCCAGGCCCAGATTCTGCCCGCCGCCCCGGCTAGCGCCGAACATCACCACCACTGGCAGGCGCTCACCCCCGGCGGCCGGGCCCTGTGGGGTTGGCCCGAACCCGGTGCCCCCTTTAGCGGGGCGGAAGCCTTCCCCGCCGAGCTGCCGCCTGAAACCTTGGTCCCAGCCAACTTCGTTTTGCTGCGCATCGCCCTGCACCAGGTGGAGCTGCTCGACCTCAGCGCCCATCCCCACCGCCGTCGCCGCTGGTGCGCTGGCGATAGCGATGGGAATGCTTGGCGCGAAACCGAGCTCAATCCCTAAGGGGTTGCCCCTGCACCGCGGCACCTTTGATCGACTGTTTCTATCCCAAGCCCAGGTCGATAGGGTTCTGATCGGGCCGTAGCCCCAATCAGAACCGATAGCGCGCCCCCACACGAGCGCCCCAGCTGTTGAGGGGGTCGTAGTTGACGTTGTCCACGGTGAAGCCCATGGCGCCCTGGTAGGTGGCTTCTGCAAAGACTTCGGTGTTCTTGCTGGCCAGATAGCTAATGCCGAGCTTGGCCTGGTAACCAAAGACGCTTTGGTTGCCGGCTTCCTGGGTGAGGGTCACGCCAAAGGCGGTGGCGTTGTAGGCGCCCCAGCCCACGTTGGTGGCTTGGGTCTTGCCCGCCTCATCCACGTAGTTGATGGTGAAGAGGTAATCGTGCTTTTTGGCGCCAAAGCCAATCAGCTCTGGCAGGCTGATTTTGCCCACGCCCAGCAACACGCTGCACTCCGTGCCACCCGAGCAGATCGCGGAATAATTCGCAGCAATACCTGGGGTTTGTAGGGAAAGCATGCCTAGCGCTGATGCCAGTAAAAGGGCCTTCCGGAGGTGATGCATCATGGAGCTTGCGCCGCAACCATCACCGTATGGAGCGCTCCAGAGCTAGGGCAGCTTGATGGATCTGCAGGGTGCTGTTCTAATCAGTTATTGAATAGTGCGTCATTGTTCTTGACGGTTAGGGTGGATCTCTGCCTGGCAGACGCACTGGGGTGACGTTGGCGTAGGGCACAACCAGGAACAATCAGCAAGCAGTGAATGAGCCGTGCTTTCCACTGCAGAAGGCCCTAGTCAGAAGATCCGTATGTCCTGCGAGCTCGATAAAGTCAACCTGGAAAGACTCGCTGCATTAAAGAAGGAGTGGAATGTGTGAACGCTCCGCGAAGTGTCTGATCGCATCCTCCATGACATGGCACCTTTGGCTTAGCGCCTAGTTCCTCAAATGTGAGCTGATGTGGCTACTCCTTGCCTTACTGGGCCTGCTTCCTTCTGCCGCTTTGGCCAAGCAGCCCGTGCAGCCCCTCACGTCGTTTCAATTTTGACTAAGGTACGCTGGGTTCGATTTCCAGCAGGCTTGCAAAGAACGGTGTCAGCGGTTCAAACGCAAAGTCCAGGGATGACGACAGTGCTCCCTACGACAAGCCGCAGAATGATCAATTCCTCCACCCTACAACCATGGGAATTTGGAGCCAGTCATCATCAAGCTTTCACGCCTTGATGACGCTGCCGCCCAACGCCTAGGCTTCATCAAGTAAAAACGAAGAGAAACAGAGTTGCGCGAAGAGCGGCAATAAGCAACAAACCCTTTAATGAACTACTGCGGCTGCCAAGCACTTCTATCTTAAATGAGCCCAATACCCGCCCCACCGCTTTGGTTTATTTGGGCTTTTTTATCCGCAATTTTTGCAAGTGCATCTGCGGTTTTTGGCAAGGTTGGCCTTGAAGATATAGATGCAGACTTGGCCACTTTGATCCGCACTCTTGTCGTATCTATTTTTCTTCCTTTGCTCATTATAGCAAGTGGAAAGCTAAGTAGCCCATTTGCATTGTCCCAACAAACTTGGGTATTCCTTGTACTTTCGGGCCTGGCTAGCGGACTATCATCCTTCTGCTTTTTTAGGGCCTTGAAGCAAGGGGATGCTACATTAGTAGTACCAGTTGATAGACTAAGCCTATTAGTTGTAGCTGTATTAGGCTTTGCTTTTCTTGGAGAGCGCCCCTCAATGATGGGCTGGGCAGGCTTGCTGTTTGTAGCTGGGGGCGGAATTCTTTTATCGCTTTCATAGTTACAGATCCAGCCTACTGGACAACGAACTATATGGCAAGATTGGCTGCAAAGCAAAGCGATAAATCAGTCAATCCGCCGCGGGCCGTTCAGCATTCATACCATGTTCTTAACGCATCATATTGTCATGCTAGACATCTAAAACGCCAAGTGCCTAGACGCGCACAATATGAAATACTTTGCGCAGAGCCATCCAATAGTTAACTCCTGTAAAACAGTCAACCTTGAAGACTTAATCGGCACCTTCGTCCACATTTACCTGTACTTGACCATAGACGCGACCCCATACATCACCCTTGACATCTCCCCAAATACTGCCTTCTACGTCACCATTGACGTCGCCTAGAACATGGCGCCCAACATTTGCACCGACGTCGCAACCGATATATCCGTCAACACTACCCTTGACATCTCCATGAATATCACCTTGGACACTGCCCTGTATATCTCCCTTGACATCTCCCCACACATTTGCATTGACTTGCAGAATCCTTAGCCTTCCATCCACAAGCCCAAAGGTGACAAGTTTATTGATTTCTTCGATTTCAGACATTGTGCTTATTAATGGATTGAACGTTCCATACTAACCCGTTACCGCCAGCAGCCCATGGCAGGCATGGGCTGCTGGGCGCGGTGAATCATTCAATAGAAGGCGGTCAACCCTAGTCTTTGTACTTATCCAAAAGCCTGCATGGTATTGAGTAGCAACCTGGAGGCATAACCACTGCCAACAAAAAGCCCCCTCTTGTGGAGGGGGCTTGGGGGGTTCCATCAAGGCTCATTCAGCCTTAGCAAGGTTGTTGCCTTTAGCCGATCGCAGGTGCGGTCAGGGCCACCGGGGTGGCTTCTGCTGCTGCCAGGTCGAGCGGGAAGTTGTGAGCATTGCGCTCGTGCATCACTTCCATACCCAGACCAGCGCGGTTCAGCACATCAGCCCAGGTGTTCAGCACGCGGCCTTGGCCGTCGAGGATCGACTGGTTGAAGTTGAAACCGTTCAGGTTGAAGGCCATCGTGCTCACGCCAAGGGCGGTGAACCAGATGCCTACAACGGGCCAGGCAGCCAGGAAGAAGTGCAGGCTACGGCTGTTGTTGAACGAGGCGTATTGGAAGATCAGACGACCGAAGTAACCGTGGGCAGCCACGATGTTGTAGGTCTCTTCTTCTTGGCCAAACTTGTAGCCGTAGTTCTGGCTCTCGCTCTCGGTCGTTTCACGCACCAGCGAGGAGGTCACCAAGGAACCGTGCATGGCGGAGAACAAGCTGCCACCGAAGACACCAGCCACACCAAGCATGTGGAAGGGGTGCATCAGAATGTTGTGCTCAGCCTGGAACACCAACATGTAGTTGAAGGTGCCGGAGATACCCAGGGGCATGGCGTCCGAGAAGGAGCCTTGACCGAAGGGATACACCAGGAACACAGCAGAAGCAGCAGCCACAGGTGCGCTGTAAGCAACGCAGATCCAGGGGCGCATGCCGAGGCGGTAGGAGAGTTCCCACTCACGTCCCATGTAGGCATAGATGCCGATGAGGAAGTGGAAAATCACCAGTTGGAAAGGACCGCCGTTGTACAGCCACTCATCGAGGCTGGCGGCTTCCCAGATGGGATAGAAGTGCAGGCCGATGGCGTTGCTGGAAGGAACAACAGCACCAGAGATGATGTTGTTGCCATACAGCAGGGAACCTGCAACAGGCTCACGGATGCCGTCGATGTCGACAGGGGGTGCTGCGATGAACGCAACGATGAAGCAGATGGTGGCAGCCAGCAGGGTGGGGATCATCAGCACACCAAACCAGCCCACATAGAGGCGGTTGTTGGTGGAGGTGACCCACTCGCAGAATTGCTGCCAGCTGGTAGCGCCTTGGCGCTGCTGGATCGTGGTGGTCATGAGAACGA
>CALSBG010000011.1:0-100460 GCA_943373125.1 Synechococcus sp. UW140 | reverse complement strand
CAGCAGCAGAAGCCACCCCGGTGGCCCTGACCGCACCTGCGATCGGCTAAAGGCAACAACCTTGCTAAGGCTGAATGAGCCTTGATGGAACCCCCCAAGCCCCCTCCACAAGAGGGGGCTTTTTGTTGGGCTTCGATGGGCATTGATGACTGCAGCTTTGCTGTTAAAAGTCAACGTGCAGTAAAATGTGTTAACTTTTAGTTGAATGATTTCACAGCGCGGGCTGGATTCCTTTGACCTGGTTCAGTGGCTAGGCAATGGAGAGCTCGCCGCAAGCCAGCTCTGTTGGAATCTAGTGACTTTGTCCAGGCAGGCAAAGCCCCGTGCAAGTGACGTTTGGAATCAGCCTTAAACGCCTTTAGGGCGGCGCCTATGGCATTACGGGCAACGATCGACTGCTAAGGCTTGATCGCCCCAGGTCCACCAGGCGGCCCGCGTCCTGGGCCGGCGGCCGATGCGGTTGTATCTGATTACGGGCAAGGGCCATTTGGCCAAGGGCCTCCCCCAGCGCTTTTGCGTGATTGAACTGTTGAGCTCCCCGCTGTTTTTGGTGTCCAATGGTTCCCATACGCTCAGCCACGAGAAGGGGATTGAGGCTGCGGATTTGGCTAGTCAAACCGATTTGATTCGTCTCCATTTTGTACCCGTAGCTACTCGCTTGGCCACCGAACAGCTGCACGTAAGTTTGATTGGTCAACAAAGGCAAGTTGCTACACAACATGCAAAGGCTACGTATCTTGCTGAATGTCCCAGCCAGCGAAGGTCTGAAGGTCTATTACCTCAATACCTTGGGCCTGGGCCTGGAAGATCGTGTGTTCATTGATTTCGACGTGATGACGTACACGATCAGCGATAATCTCGTGATCTTGAGAGAGAACATGGAGTCTCCGGGGATCCAGTTGCTTGTGGATGAACTGCGATTGTCTTTGCGGGCAAGGGCTAATCGCCTTCCGTAGTTGATTTGCGCGTTGTGATGGATGGGCCCAATGCAATGGATTTGGGAGCAGGGATTTCAATGGTTGAATCGAATGCTTCAGCATTAAACCTGATTTTTGCCCAGCGTTGAGCCTCGGGGGCTGGGCGTGTCATTGCTTTGTGTTGTGCAGTTCAAGATATGGAATGTTGAACTAAAGCGACTTTGCGGTGGATCTGCTTTGGCTGCGTTTTGGCTTGGTTCTACCCGTCAGGTTGCTCGAGGTCTTAGCCACGAGGAATGAACCATGACAGTATTGACAAATACATTCACCTCCCTTTTCGCAACGTCCCTTGTAGCGACGCAGTCTTTAGCGATTGCGGCGGCTCCCTTGATGATTGGAGTTGGAGTTTTCGCTGGGGGACTGATGGGGGGGCTAATGGTTGTTCAGGATTTCAAGCTTCGCAAAAAAGCAGACATTGCCCTTGAGGAGGATGGCACTGCCCCAACTGCCCCTGCCGCAATTGTGCGGCAAAGCGTGAGGCTGCCGTTCAAGCGGCTGGTTCGAGGTTAGGCTCGGTAAACACGCTCAGTTTTGGTTCCTCACCTTGACCCTGATTGGCCTTCTCCTTGGGCCTGAGTCTTCTGTTTAATTGTTTGTTCGCATTTTTTGCTTGCCGAAGACTCAGGCCTTTTCTTGCGTCGTTGCGATTGTCCGTCAGAACATGTAAGGAGATCGCTGCCGCGGAGCAATGGTTTCATGGCGATCTTTCCTCTCCTGCTGGGTCCTGAAACTGGCCAGTCACGCTGGGATCACGATTGGGTTCAGGCGGTTCGATAGACGCAGTCAAGTCGATGCAGCGTTGTTATGGCGTGGATGCCATTCTCCTGATAAAACACCAGGTCAACCTGTCGGTGCAGAGTTGAAAAACCTGATCTTCTGCCACTTGCACCCGTTTGTTGCGTCCTGAGTCTTTTTTCCCATCGCCTGAGTTGTACATCTTGGCGGCCAGGCTCTCCCTGGATCGCTGCTGTTTGGCATTCCGGCAATCGGGGGAAAACCGTCTGCAACCGCTCAGGCAGAGGCAGATCCCCAAGCCAACGGCCATGGCCGGGAGCATTTTGATGGGCCGCTTGGCCATGGGTTTCAAACGCTGGGATGGAGGCCGTAACTGCACTGGTCGGCAGGGTATTGGATGTGGAGATGGTGCCTCCATTGCTCGATGCTCCAGCCCCATTGCTCCTCCCAGCGTGCTGTGCAGAAGGCTTGGGAGGTAAAACCAATGGTTACCCCATGGTTGATCGCCTTGCTGATGGCTGGGTAGCTCTCGAGCTTGAAGCGAAAGTTGGTGGTTTGAACTGCTTGATTCAGGCACACATAGGCGGGAAAGCCAATTTGCGAGGCGGTGATGGCAAGTACCCCATTCTCCCCTTCGCGCTCCGTGCTAAATCCGCTGATCAAATGGTGGATGTCGTGGGTTGTGGCAATTCGCTGGGTCAACCATCGCCCTTCGGTATCGATTAATCGCGGCCGGAAGAACTCCGGATCGTAGTTGAGTCTTCGAATCAGGGCTGCATACTCGTGGCCGAGACTGCCGGCAGAGTATTGAGCCAAGCTGTCAAGATCTGGTTGAAGAGGTGGATAGCGCTCATCCATCATTTCGGAGCCCCCCGGGAGCTCCCTGAAGCGTGTGATGCACGCATTCATTTGGGGAGTGTCGAGAAAACTATCAACAAGGTCAGCAATTTTTTCGAGATTTCCCGAACTTTTGCCCACGGCAATCAGTTTTCCAAGTTGTTTTAAGGCTTGGAAGGATTCATGTAGTCGATTCATCTTAGGGCGCCTGAATATTCGGGCAGCTGGCTCCGTTGAAGCGCGAGGCAATGCGTTGGTTACCTTCGCTAAAAATCATCTGTGCCTTTGCGGTGTCGCCAGCACTGAGGGCTGCTTGGATTTTCGCTGCAAACATGGAGCAGGCCTGATCCAGACTGACTGCTTTAGCAGGGGCTGGGGTCAGCCCAGCCACGGCGAAGGCGGCTGTGGCGACTGATCCAGCCAGGGTTGCCAGAAGCTTGAGGAGCAGGAGCTTTTTAGGAAAACGCTGTTCAGGGATCAAGGGTTTGGCGATTGATGGTGATACCCAACAAAAGCACGGATGGTTGCTCTTCCAGGGCCCATTGACATATCGTGCTCCACCAGTTTTCTGGCGAGGTCTTGCTTGAGCGCCACCGGTCAGCTGGTTCTACGCAGCTGGCTGATGGCCACTGGGAATGCGGCTGTTCCGTTACGGGGCTGGGGGCTTCTGCGTAGCCAGCAACGACCCCCATCCTCTTCGATACTCACCACTTCGTAGGTGCAACCGTCGTCGGATGCAAGTCGGACGATGACACCACTGCTGAAATCCATGGCCGCACTGAAGACCAGCCATAGTCAACGAGCATCAAAGCCATTGTGATGTGTTGTTGCTTACCTGTGTGTTGATGTCTGGACCTCAGATCAGCCATTTCCTGGGGCTAGCGACATGGACGCCCCCACGATCCCGACCCCTAAGTTGAACTCCTAGCCATTCAATTCGAGTTGCCCTGGATCCAACCTTCCCCTTCGCCTTGTGGTTGCTCCCCGCCCCCGCCTGGGCTGACCGGCTGCACTGCTCCATCAGAGAGCTGGCCCAGCGCCCCGTTGCGCCGAGGGTTGATGGGCTGGAGTGGGGGCCTGACCACTTCACCTTCCTTTGTCTCCATCTGCACCATCCCCCTGGGTTTGACCTGATCGGTCAAGCATTGCTGGCATTGCCGGGGTGCCATGGGCCAGCTTTGGGCCTCCACTTGAGCCTGCTGCATGCGGATCCGACTCCGGGAGGCCCTGGTTCAGCGATCGACAGGGGGCATTGGTTCAGGAGTTGGCGCCCCAACAGGTGCAGAAAGGTTGGGATCGTGGGATCAGTTTTGATCGCCTCGCGCTGGTGCATCCAGGCTCGGGAGGCTGGGGCCACGGTTGGCCCTGGACGTTTGAAGCAACCTTCCCCCATGTGGCGCATCCTGATTGCAACTCCTGGCTGTTCAAGCAGCCAGGATTCCGCTGATGATGAGGTATTGGGCTGTGGCGAAGCACACCAGCAATCCCAACGCCCATTGCTTCGGTTTAAGCCAGTTATGGATGCGATCGAGGACAGAGCTCTGCCGCCACGGCCGGCGATACCAACGAGAAGCAGGGGAATCAAGCAAGGACTCATCATGATGAGTTCGAGCAATCCGATGAATAGGAACTCTTCGGATCTCGCTGGAGCGCCCCTAGTGAGCGCTGCTAAAGCAGGAAAGAACAGCACCAGGCTGGAGAAATTTGGTGCCATGAGGCCCATGCCAATTGAAAAGGCCCGAAGGTCGGGGTGCTGAGAAGCGGACTGGCTCGGTGCCTGGCCCTTTCGTGGACCTTTGAGGAAGAGGTTGGTGCCGAGGGCAAGCATCACTAACCCCATTAACAACCTAAAAAACCTTGAAAACCAGTCGGCCTCAGCGTGGTAAGGGGGAAAGGTGTGGCCAAGAGTCAGGCCGATCAAGAGCCAGATCGAAATCGCCAGGGCATTACCCGCTGCATACACCGCGCCCAGCCTGCCGCTCGGTTCAACAAGGCAATAGAGCTCTCGTGTCTGGTACGCGCCCTCGGTTGGCAAAGGAAAAGGAATCCCCGCTTTTAGCCGAGACCCTTGGCCATCACTGAAGCCGGTGATCGGATTTGAACCGACGACCTACTGATTACGAATCAGTTGCTCTACCCCTGAGCTACACCGGCGGGGCTTCGAAACTAGCATTGAGTCTCCAGATCCCTTTGGGCCTACTGAATGGCTTCTAAGCCGGATTCCCTCGATCCCGAGCTCAGAGCTCGGCTGTTGCTGGAGGCCCGAACCCCCTGGCGGGGTTTGAGGCGGGGCCTTTGGTTTGCCCTGGTGGCATCTGCTGGTCTGGGGTTAGCCACCATGGCGATGCGTACCTCCAGCGGGATTGATGTGCCCTTATCCGATTTGGGGATTCAGGTCGGTGCCCTCAGCCTCTTTGGCAGCCTCCTCTGGTTCGATCGCAACCGCAGCTGACTCGAGCTGGGCACCATCCAGGTGGGTTGATTCCTGCTCGGCTGATTCCTGCTCGGCTGATTCCTGCTCGGCTGATACGAGGGGGGTGAACTCCACATCGGTGATCTCAGGGTCCTCGGATTGGAGCCAATCCGGGCCGGCGACGGGATCGTCGTCGTGGGCTACCCCAACGTTCCCCTCCTGGTTTTCGGTTGGCGTTGCGGGTTTTTCTGCTGAACCCTCTTCAGGTTCTGGCTCGTCAGGGGGACTGATCGCGATTACCTCTGCGACTAAGCCTGCTTCCCCGGCCTCTTCACCCTGGGGTTCGACGGGCATTCTCTCCTGCGCTTCGTCTGGTTCTTCGCCCTGGGCTTTGCTGGGGCCTTCAGGCTGTTGGAGCAATGCTGGAGTTGCCTGCGGTGTCAGGGCTGGTAGGCGCAGCCAGGGAAGTCCAGGGCAGAGGGGCTGGTGCTTCTTGGTCCTAGTCAATGGGCCGCTGGCCCCAGGGGGCGGCAGGGTTGGTTGTTGATTGCGGCCCAGCAGCAGGGTCGCCTGTACCACCTGTTGCCACTGCCACACCATCAGGGTTAGCAGGGGAGCGACGGCCACCAGGGCCGCCATCCGATTGGGCGTGGGCAGCAGGGCATAGGTGGTGGCCAGCACCGATGTGGTGTCGAGCCACCACAGCAGGGGCAGGAGGAAGGCCGTACCGCTGGCAAGCAAGAGTTTGAGGGGCAGCCCCATGGGCTGCTCGCTGAAGTCCAATTGGTCTGGGCTGCGCAGGCGCACGGGGGTGCAAATCAGCAACAGTGAGAACGGATCCGGGGGCATCCGCCACAGCAGCACCGATGGGCCTATGGCCCCAAACGCCCAGGTGAGCGCCCGCTCAAGCCCCGGGAAGGGGCCCGGATCGCTGCCAGCTAACAGCAGAAGCACGAGCAAAAGCTCCAACGGAATGGCCCCAAGGCCAATGAGCTGGAGCCATAGCAGGGGCTCGCTGCGGGCTGTCACGGCGGCTGTTAGGTGCTCAGGGTGCGGCGCTGGGTGACCAGCTTGTAAGCCTCAATTCGATCCCCTTCCTGCCAGCTGTTGAACCGATCGGTACCGATGCCGCATTCGAAGCCGGTGGCCACTTCCTTGACGTCGTCCTTGTTGCGACGCAGGGAGTTGAGGTCGCCCTCGTACACCTTCTCCTTGCCGCGGAACACCCGCACCTTGCAGTTGCGTTGCAGCTTGCCATTGGTGACATAGCAACCGGCAACGGCGTTCTTGCCAATCGTGAAGACGGCGCGCACCTCGGCTTGGCCAAGGCTTTCTTCCACCATTTCGGGGTCCAGCAGGCCTTCCATGGCCATTTGGATGTCCTCGAGCAGTTTGTAGATGACGTCGTAGTCGCGCACATCCACGCCCGTGGCGTCGGAAGCCCGCTTGGCACCGGGGGCCATGGACGTATTGAAACCGATGATCACAGCACCAGAGGCAGCCGCGAGGTCAACGTCCGTTTCGGTGATTTCGCCTGGGGCGGAGAGCAACACCCGCACCTGAACTTCGCCCTGGGGCAGCTGTTCGAGGGATCCCAGGATGGCTTCCACGGAACCTTGGACATCCGCCTTGAGGATGAGGTTGAGTTCCTTGAGATCGCCTTCGCTGGCCTGACTGGACATCGAGGCCAGGGAAACCCGGCGGGAGGCCATCTGTTGGGCCAGGCGCGTTGCCCTGGCTTCGTTGGCGCGATCGCCAACCACAGAGCGGGCTGTTTTTTCGTCGGGGTAAACCTCGAACTCGTCGCCGGCGGTGGGCACTTCGCTGAAGCCCAGGGCTTCAACGGCGTAGGAGGGCCCAGCTTCTTTAACCCGCTTACCGGTGTCATCCACCATGGCTCGCACCTTGCCCAATACGGGGCCTGCCGCCAGCACATCACCAGCGCGCAGAGTGCCGTTTTGCACCAGCAGGGTGGCGACGGGCCCCTTGGCTTTGTCGAGGTGGGCCTCGATCACGGTGCCCTTCGCCATCCGATCGGGGTTGGCCTTGAGGTCTTCAACCTCCGTGACCAGCAGGATCATCTCCAGCAACTTGTCGACGTTCTCGCCCTTGATGGCGCTCACGGGCACCATCACGGTGTTGCCGCCCCAGTCTTCGGCCACCAGGTCGAGACCGGAGAGCTCCTGCTTGACCCGTTCCGGGGAGGCTCCCTCTTTGTCGATCTTGTTGATCGCCACCACGATGGGAACCTCAGCTGCTCGCGCATGGCTGATGGCTTCCAGGGTTTGGGGCCGCACGCCGTCGTCGGCCGCCACCACCAGAACGGCAACGTCAGTCACCTTGGTACCGCGGGCGCGCATGGCCGTGAAGGCTTCGTGGCCCGGCGTGTCGAGGAAGGTGATTTTGCGTCGTTCCCCAGCGTGGGGAACCTCCACTTGGTAGGCACCGATGTGCTGGGTGATCCCCCCGGCTTCGCCAGCGGTGACGCGGGTTTTGCGGATCGAATCGAGCAGGCTGGTTTTGCCATGGTCGACGTGGCCCATCACGGTGACCACAGGTGGGCGACGGATTAGGTGGGCGAAGTCGCTTTCTTCGATCATCTCCACCGTCTTCTTGGCGGCTTCTTGAACGTCGTCTTCCAGCACCGGGACGCCGAATTCCTCGGCCACGGCTTCGATCGTGGAGAGGTCAAGGGTTTGGGTCACCGTGGCGATGACACCCTTGAAGAAGAGGCTCTTAATGATCTCGGAGCTCTCGACGCTGAGCTTGTCGGCGAGCTCCTGCACGGTGAGGTTGCCCTCCGGCACCACAAGCATTTCCGGTCGGACCTGCTTGGCTTCGCGGGAAGCGCGGAGCTCCATGGCACGGCGGCGCTGGCGCTGGCGGGTGGTTTCTTTTTTGCGCTTGCGCATGGCCGCCATCGGCTTGGCGGGTGGGGCCCCGGGGCTGCGGGGCTTGGCAGGCCTGGCCAGGCTGGCCTGCAGCACCATGGCTTCCTGTTCACCGGCGTAGCCACCGGTTTCTGCTGTCAGCGCATCATCGTTTTCGCCAATGATGTGCACCTTGGTGCGCTGCTTTTGCGGTGTCCTGCTGCGCAGGGCCTCCAGCTTGGCGGTGTCGTCCCAATCGGGACGGCGTGGGCGGCCTGCGGCTCCGGCAGCTGTGGGTGCACGGAATCCGGGGCGGCGGGGTGCGGCTGGTGGTGTGGCGGTGGGCCGGACGAGATCAGGCGTTCCTGCGCCGCCCCCGGGGGCGGCAGTTCCTCCTTCGGTGCGCTCACCGGCGCGCCTGGGGGGTGGGGCAATGGGGCGACCAGGTCCGGGTTTTTGCAGCTGCATGAGCTCCCCAGGAGCCATGGGCTTGCGCATGCCCGTGGGCATCCCAGGACGACCAGGGGCGGCGGGACGGTTGCCACCAGCGCCAGCTGGACCAGCGCTATCGCGGCGAATGGGTTTGCCGACCAGTTCAAGGGGGCTGGGGGCGGGACGGCCCGGGGCTGCGGGGCGGGCGCCACCGGCTTGGCCTGGTCGAATCGGGGCAGGCGTGCCGGAGCGCTGGGGTTGGGGCGGGCGTTGGCTCAAGGGCGCGCGGCCGGCCGGCGGTGCGGGACGGCTGCTGGTACCCGCCGGTGGGCCGCTGACAGGACGGCCGACCAGTTGGGGCTTGCCAGGGGCTGGGCGGCTAGGCAGTTCCGGTTTACGGCTTGGAGCGGGAGCCGCTGAGGCAGGTCGGGCTGGAGGTTTCGATGCGATCACCACCGGCTTCGGCATCGGCGGCTTGCCAGCGATCACCGGGGGCTTGGCTGCGCTAGCAGCGGGCTTGCCCAGGGGAGCCGCTGGCTTGGAGGCAGGGGCTGCTGGTTTGGGTGAGGGGGTGATCGGCCTTGCCGGCACTGCTGCCACGGGCTGGCTAGCGATCACCGGGGGCTTGGCTGGGGCCGGAGGCTTGGCCGGAATTACAGGCTTCGCCACGACCACGGGGGGCTTGGCTGAAGCCGCGGGCTTGGCCACAATCTCTGGCTTGGCCACAATCTCTGGCTTGGCCACAATTTTTGGCTTGGCCGGAGTAAGGGGGGGCTTGGGCGAACTCGGGGCGGCGGGGCGTGCCGGTGCCGCCGGTTTGAGTGGGGCTGCAGCAGGCGTGGCTTCCGCTTTTTTCACCGACAGGATTGCTTTGCTAGGTGCCGCGCCGGCAGGTGCTCCGGCGTTTGGTAGAGCTGAGCCTCCTTTTGAGATCAAGGATCGAATCTTCGCTGCTTCGTCGTCGCTGATCGAGCTGCTGTGGCTTTTCGCGGCAACACCAAGCTGGATGGCGGCATCGAGCACGTCCTTGTTATCCAGGCCCATGTCCCTGGATAGCTCATAAATTCTGACTTTGCCGCTGCTGGTCATTAAGGTCTCCAGTGGTCGGGTCCCAAGGGCCGCCCGTTAAGGGGTCGAGGGGAACCAGGCCGCACGCGCTTGGCGGCCAATGGTCATCTTGCCTCAGAGGCGCGATCAGCGCTGGTATTCAGTCGCCGTTCGAGAGTCTCGACGATCGTTTCAGCAACCTGGCAGCGCAGGGCCCGTTGCAGTCGTTTGCGTCGTTTCGCCTCCTCTAAACACACCTGATTGGGGCAGAGGTAGGCCGAACGGCCCATCCCCTGATCCAACCCGATTCCCCCTTCGGCCAGTCTGATGATTCGCCAGAGCTGCTGACGGTTCAGCAACTCTCGGCAGCTCACACAGCGCCGAAGCACGGGTTTGGGTTTCACCGGGCCCCATCCGTGGCGCCGATTTCAGCCTCGCCTTCGGCTTCGGGGGAACCCTCTTCGGTTTCTGCTGCTAAGTCTTCGCTTTCAGAAGTGACGTCTTCAGGGACGAGTTCTTCAGGGGCGAGTTCTTCAGCTTCAGGGGAGACCTCTTCGGCGTAGTCGGCCTGGACTTCGCCCTCATCAACGTAACCATCTTCGTCTTCGGGCAGGGGATAGAGCTCCCGCAGCCGGGCATCTTCCTCAGCCCGCAGGGCCTGTTCCGCTTCAAGGCGGGACTCGGCTTCGGCCTGAAGGGCTTCTTCCTCCTGGCGCTGGGCTACCAACTCAGTGACCACGGCGTCTTCGCTGACCTGGTCGTACTCCGTGGCGTTCTTAATGTCGATTTTCCAGCCAGTTAGGCGGGCCGCCAGACGCACGTTTTGACCTTCCCGGCCAATGGCCAGGCTGAGTTGGTCCGGTGGCACCAACACGTGGGCATGTTGGCCTTCGGGGTCAACGAGGCGAACCATTTCCACCCGAGCTGGGCTGAGGGAGTTGGCGATGTACTGCCCAGGATCGGGAGACCATCGGATCACATCAATCTTTTCGCCGCGCAGCTCATTCACCACCTGTTGGATGCGGGAGCCCCGGGCGCCGATGCAGGCTCCGACGGGGTCCACTTCCCGCTCGACGCTGTCGACGGCCACCTTGGTGCGGGGGCCAACCGAGCGGCTTGGAGGATTGGCTTCACGGGCCACGGCCACGATGCGGACGGAGCCTTCCTGGATTTCAGGCACCTCGTTTTCAAACAGGTAGACCACTAGGCCGGCGTTGGACCGGCTCACAAACAGCTGGGGACCGCGGCGGGCGATTTCGCTCACTTCCTTCAAGAACACCTTGAAGGTTGCGTTCGCCCGGTAGTTGTCGTTGGGGAGTTGGTCGCGGCGGGGAAGCTCTGCCTCCACTTCAGGCCGGCCCAAGCCCGAACTCACGGCCATGATCACGGACTGGCGCTCAAAGCGAATCACCCGGGATGTCAGGACGGGATCTTCCAGGTCCGCAAATTCCTCTTGGATCATGCGGCGCTGTTGGTCACGCAGCTTCTGGGCCAACACCTGTTTGGTAGTGGAGGCGGCCATGCGACCGAAGTCGTCTTTTTCTGGGGTGACATCAAGCACCACCGTGTCGCCAATTTGGGCGTCTTCGGCCACCTGCTGCACTTCAGCCAAGGCGATTTGGTGGTCTTCGCTTTCGATCTCTTCAACAATGATTTTTGAAGCCAGGACCCGGTAGCCCTCTTCCTCGAGATCGAGGCCCACATCGAAGTTTGAGAAGTAGTCCTCCTCAAAGGGGTCTTCGCTGATGCCCAGGTAAAGGGTCCGCCGGTAGCGCTCATAGCCCTTGAGCAGGGCCTCGCGCAGGGCGGCCTCAACCACGGCAGGCGGTAATTTCTTTTCTTCGCTGATGTCCTCGATCAGGTTGTTCAGACCGGGGAGAAGAACCAGAGCCATGGATCAGGGGAGGGAAATGGTCAGGAGGCGAGACAGGTTTGAGAAGCTGGTCACTCGGTTGGAGTAACCAGCCGCACGCTGATCAGGTCACAGCGTGGGATGCGCTTGGTGCGGCCTCGCAGGTTGAGGTGCACGGAGGTGTCGTCGCGCTCGAGCAAAAGCCCTTCGCTGCAGACGGTTTCGCCTTTGGCATCGCGGAATTGCACTTCGATCGGGAATCCGCGAAAACTGCGGAAATCCCGGTCGTCCTGCAGCTCGTCGCTGACACCAGGACTGCTGACTTCCAGAACATAGGCGTCAGCGAGCAGTCCAGCCGCATCGATCGCCTCGCCGAAGGGTGCGCTCAAGGAGGCGCAGTCATCGAGGCTGATGTCGCTGCCATCGGTGCGTTGCACCAGGACCTGAACCGTCATCGGGATGCGATGACTCAGCACTTGAAGCCCAAGGACCGCAAAGCCGACCTGGGCGGCTGCGCCTTGGGCAAGCCGTGCGAGTTCGGCGTTGAGCGGATCCGGCAAAACTGCAGGGACAGGTAGGGCGGTGAAGCCCGCCGGCTGCTGCAGTTTTGGAAAACTGCCCTTGCTTCTGGTCCGTGGGGTGCAAACCCCAACTGGCCGGAATCAAAGGAAATGCCCGCCGGGCACAACATCACCTTAGGGGATGGCTGGTGGCGATTTCATTCAGCGGATGGTTCGCTCGTCCCAGGCATGGTGGGGAGTTCGATCACGGGTGCTTCGGCGAAGAAGTCGTTGGACTGCACGGTGCCCCGCAGGCTGGTGTCCTGGTTGAGGCACTGCCCCTTTTGCTCATCGCTGCGCAGGTACTGGCACACCCGGGCCCACAGCTTGGCGCGGGTTCCCGGTGCCCCTTGGCTGAAATGCACGAGGTCATTGCCTCCGACCATGCCCTGGATTTCCACTTGGCACAGGCTGCAACGCTGGCGGCTGCCGGGGGGGATGGCGGGCATGGCGTCCTCACGCAATGGCGAGCAACTTAGGCCGGTTCAAGGGGGTGATGGCAACCGTCCCTGGTGCCCGGGCGATACCCCTAGCCTGACTCGATTGCTTGCCCGGCTGTCAGCCAAAGCGCTTTGAACTGGTTGTCGCTTGTTTCTGTCCTGCTTTTTGGGCTTTTCTCCCTCCTGGGGGCACCGATGGCGTGGGCTGATTCCCATGGCTTTGTGGCCGATGCCGCCAGGGCTGTGGCGCCTGCGGTGGTGCGCATCGACACCGAGCGCGATGTGGCCCGCCAGCCGTTTGATCCGGTGATGCTGGATCCGTTCCTCCGCGATCTGCTTGGCGATCCGGCCGGCAGCATCCGCGAGCGGGGGCAAGGCTCGGGGGTGGTGATTGACGCGGCGAAGGGGCTGGTGCTCACCAATGCCCACGTTGTGGATCAGGTGGACGGGGTGGAGGTCACCCTGGCTGATGGCCGCCAGCTCGATGGCGTCGTCGTTGGAGCTGATCCCGTCACGGATCTAGCCGTGGTGCGGCTCGAGGCCACCCCCCGGCTCAAGGCGGCACCCCTGGGGGATTCCGAAGCCCTGGAGGTGGGGGATTGGGCGATTGCCATGGGCAGTCCCTATGGCCTGGAGCGCACCGTGACCCTAGGAATCATCAGCAGTTTGCACCGCGATATCCACAGCCTCGGCTTTGCCGATAAGCGGCTTGATCTGATCCAAACCGATGCGGCGATCAACCCGGGTAATTCAGGTGGGCCCTTGATCAACGCTGCCGGCCAGGTGGTTGGCATCAACACCCTGGTGCGTTCCGGCCCCGGGGCTGGCTTGGGTTTTGCGATTCCGATCAACTTGGCCAAGGGCGTGGCCAAGCAACTCAGCGACGGTGTCCAGGTGCTCCACCCCTATTTGGGCTTGCAGCTGGTTCCCCTCACGGCCCGCCGGGCCCGCGAGAACAACCGTGATCCTGGGGCCCTGCTCCAGCTCCCCGAACAGGATGGGGCTCTGGTGCAGCGGGTTTTGCCCGACAGCCCCGCCGAATTGGCCGGCCTGCGCCGCGGCGATCTGGTGGTGGCCGCCGCCGACCAATTGGTCGGCGATCCTTCGGCGTTGTTGCAACTGGTGGAGCGCTCCACGGTGGGGCAACCCTTGCCCTTGCGGGTGATTCGCGGCCAGCAGGAGCTGAGTCTTTCCATCAAGCCTTCGGCCATGCCCCCGACGGCCTGAGCTACGGTCGCTGCCCCAAGCGCACGCGTGATGTCGGATCTGCAAGACCGGATGAAACAGGCCGTGGCCGAAGCGGCTGTGGAGCAGATCCGCGATGGCATGGTGCTGGGTCTGGGATCTGGTTCTACGGCGGCCCTGATGATTCACGCCCTGGGCGCCAAGCTCCTGCGCGGTGATCTCAACGACATCGTGGCGGTGACCACCTCCTTCCAGGGCGAGGTTTTGGCGGCTGAGCTAGGCATTCCCCTGAAGGGCCTCAATGCCATTGATCGAATCGATCTCGCCATTGATGGCGCCGATGAAGTGGATCCCTCTTTCCAGTTGATCAAGGGCGGTGGGGCCTGCCACGTACAGGAAAAACTGGTGGCCCGCCGCGCGGATCGCTTCGTAGTGGTGGTGGATTCCACCAAATTGGTGGACACGCTCAATCTCGGTTTCCTGCTGCCCGTGGAGGTGCTTCCCGGCGCCTGGCGCCAGGTGCAAGGCCAGCTCAAGGAGATGGGGGCGGATGCCCAGCTCCGTATGGCGGTCCGCAAGGCGGGGCCGGTGGTGACCGACCAGGGCAACGTGGTGCTGGATGCCAAATTTGCTGGCGGAATTACTAACCCAGCCCCCCTCGAGAAAGAGATCAACAATCTCCCTGGGGTGTTGGAGAACGGGCTATTCGTTGACATTACCGACCAAGTCTTGGTGGGTGAAATCGTGGATGGGGTGCCCGGCGTTCGGGATCTGGCCAAGCGTTAAACCAGCTGCCTAGTCCCCTCGGGTTAAAGCCCCGGCAAGACTCAAGATCCCGAACGTCCGGCTGGGTTGACGCCGGCTGGGTTGGCCCGCAACCAGGTGGTGACGGCTAGGGGCTTGCGCTGGTTGTAACCCACCGGCAGCCAGAGGTCGTCGCGCAGCAGGGCGGCGTAGGCCAACACCGCCCTGCCGTAGTGGTCGCTGTTGTTGTAGCCCCACAGGCCCTTGCGGATGTCTTTGAGGCCGCCCCGGCGCACCAGGTAGCGGGCAGCGGCACCGATGGAGGTGCGGGGATCGCGGATGTCACCCCCGTTGCCGATACCAGGTTCGGCCCAGGTGCTCGGCAGGAACTGCATGGGTCCGCGGGCATCGGCCACCGACACCCCATCGATGCGGCCCATGCCACTTTCCACCAGGTTGACGGCGGCCAGCACCTCCCAGGGAATGCCCGTGGCGGCCGCCGCTTCCCGGTAATACCGAAGCAGGTTCTCCGCCCGCTCGGGGGGCAAGATCCGCCAGGCAGGCAGGTGGGTGGGCCGCCGGGATGGGTCGTGCATGGCGATGAAGTTGCGCCGTGCCGCTAGGTGCAGGTCCAACACCGGCCGCCAGCGTTCCGCCAGGGCTGCCCGCACCTGGGTCGTCTGGTGTCGCTGGTGGGCCAGTACGCGGTAAATCACCTGCTGCTGGTGGCCGAGGGCCGGCAGGCCTGCTTCGGGGGTGGCTGGGGAGCGCAGGGCTTCCTCCACGCGGCTCAGCAGGGCGGCGGTAGTGGCCGGATCAGCCGGCACCAGGGGGTAATGACGCCCGTCTGCTGTGGTGGGCAACCCGGCCTTGCTGGCCAGCGCCACTGGCGGTGCCGTGGCGATCACCCCAGCAGGGGTGGCTTGCGAGGACAGCCGCAGCCCCAAAGTTGTCGCCATCACGCCAACCGAACCCAGGCTGAGCAGCACCGGGCGGAGGGGAAGGGGCCTCATGCCAGCCGCCGCCGCACCGATTCGGCATGGCTGTAGAGCCCTTCGCTTTCTGCCAGGGTGATGACGGCTTGGCCGGTGGCTTGCAGGGCTGCCTGGTTGAAGCGGATCAAGCTGGTGTGGCGCAGGAAGGTTTCGACGCAGAGGGCGCCGGCAAAGCGGGCGGTGCCGGAGGTGGGCAGGGTGTGGTTTGGACCTGCCAAGTAATCCCCTACCGCTTCAGGGGTGTGGGGGCCGATGAAAATTGCTCCGGCGTTGTGGATGCGATCGGCGAGGGGCTCGGGATCGTCCACCAGCAGCTCCAGGTGCTCAGGGGCAAAGCAGTCGCTGAGGGTTGCGGCCTCTTCCAGATCTGCACACACCACGATTAAGCCCCAATCCTGCAGGGCCTGCCGGGTGATTTCGGCCCGGGGATGGCCCTCAAGCTGGGCCGCCAAAGCGGCTGGCAGTTGCTCGGCGAGTTTGGGGCTGGTGGTGAGCAAAATCGCCGCAGCCAGGGGGTCGTGCTCGGCTTGGGCCATCAGATCAGCCGCCACTTGATCAACTTGGGCCGTGTGGTCAGCGATCACCAAGACCTCACTGGGCCCTGCGAGCGAATCGATCGCAACCCGGCCGTAAACGGCTTTTTTGGCCAGGGTGACATAGAGATTGCCCGGACCGCTGATCACATCGACCCTGGGGATCGTTTCGGTGCCGTAGGCCAGGGCCCCAATCGCCTGGGCGCCACCGACCCGGTACACCTCTTCCACGCCCGCCAGGTGGGCGGCGGCAAGCACGGTGGCATTGGGTTCACCACTGGGCCCCGGCGGGGTCACCATGACGAGCCTGGCCACGCCAGCCACCTTGGCTGGCACCGCATTCATCAACACCGTGCTGGGGTAGGAGGCCCTGCCACCAGGCACGTAAAGACCTGCCCGCTCCACCGGTCGCCAGCGCCGGCCGAGCAGTTCTCCATGGGGGCCGGTGACGGCCAGATCCTGGGGCCGCTGGTGTTGGTGGAAGGCCAGGATCCGCCCGTGGGCGAGCTCTAGGGCTTGCTGCAACGGTGCAGGGCAGCTCGCCCAGGCTTCGGCGAGGCGCTCCGGGGGAATCCGCAGGGGGTCGGGCCTGACGCCATCAAACTTCTCAGTCAGGGCCAGGAGGGCTTGGTCGCCGTGGCTGCGCACCTGCTCCAGGATGGCGTCCACCCGAGCCATTTCTGCGGTGAGCCTGCCACCGCAGGTGCGCTCAGCAATCGCTGCGAGGCGCTCGGCGGCTTGGCCGCGATCCCACAGGCAGGTGATCGAGAAGGTGGCAGGGCTGGCAACCACGGGACTTGCAGAGGGGGCAAGGTCCCTCAAGCTAGGTCGCCATTCCGCTGACCTAGGCTTGGTTTGAAGCTAGGGGCGGCCTGAAGGTAGGATTTCCTACTGCCGAACGATCGCCCGTCCGCCTGTGGCCAATAACAAGTCCTCGAAAAAGCGCATCGAGATTGCCGAGCGCAATCGTCTCCGCAACCGCACCTACAAGTCGGCCCTGCGCACCCTGGTGAAGCGCTGCTTCACCGCTGTGGCTGCCTACGGCCAGACCCCAGGGGAGGACTCCAAGTCCGCCGTGCAAACCAGCATGAGTGCCGCCTTCAGCAAGATTGATAAGGCTGTCAAAGTTGGCGTGCTGCACCGCAATACGGGAGCAAACCAGAAGTCCCGTCTTAGCGCCGCCGTCAAAAAGGCGATCGAGCCCGCGGCAGCGGCCCAAGCCTGAGTCAGGCCCTGCCCAGGAGTTCTCCGACCCTTGCCCTGAGCCCATGGGCGATTCGCAATCCGCACAAGCCAATCTCCAGGAATCCCAATCCCTAGCCGGAGGATCTCCTGGAGATTTTTGTCTTATTGACAGCCATTGCCACATTGTTTTCCGCAATTTCGACGACGACATTGAGGAGGTGGCCGAGCGTTGGCGCCAAGCCGGGGTCAAGGCCCTAGTTCACGCCTGCGTTGAGCCTTCGGAAATTCCCGCGATTCGGGCCCTGGCGGATCGTTTTCCTGAAATGCGTTATTCGGTAGGGGTTCACCCTCTGGATACGGAGCATTGGCGGGCCGATACCCCCGCCGTTCTGAAGGCCGCTGCCCAGGCTGATGCTCGGGTGGTGGCCATCGGCGAGCTGGGGCTCGACCTGTTCCGCGACAAGAACCTGGAGGAGCAACTGGCGATGCTCCGGCCCCAGCTGGATTTGGCGGTTGAGCTGGATTTGCCAGTCATCGTCCACTGCCGCGATGCGGCTGAGCCCATGCTCGAGGAGCTGCAGGGGCGAGCAGCCTCAGGTGCCTGTCCCCGCGGTGTGATGCATTGCTGGGGCGGCACGCCCGAGGAAATGGCTGAATTTTTAAGCCTCGGTTTTTACATCAGCTTCAGTGGCACCGTCACCTTCCCCAAGGCCGATGCCACCCATGCCTGCGCCCAACAGGTGCCGGCTGATCGCTTTTTGGTGGAAACCGATTGCCCCTTCCTGGCCCCGGTGCCCCGCAGAGGCAAGCGCAACGAGCCAGCCTTTGTCGCTTCGGTGGCAGAGCGGGTAGCGGTGCTGCGTGGTGAAACCCTCACCCAGGTGGCCCATACCAGCAGCGCTAATGCGGCTCGCTTGTTTGGCCTGGCGCTTCAGACTGTATGATGTTTCATTGGCCTGGATGCGGAAGCGCTCCTTAGTTGTCGACGCTTGCAGTCTTGAAGAAAACCCGTTAAGCGAGCCCTCCATGGGCGGCCGTTTCCAGTAATGGGGGCGGCTGTTTTTGCGACCTCCCAGCGGGTTCGAGACCCTTGCCTCGACAGGCCTATTTATCCCACCAGTTCCTGCAGGTTGACCGCATGAGCAGCGCGATCCAGGTCGCTAAGACCGCTACGTACCTGCCCGACTTGGTCGAGGTACAGCGCGCGAGTTTCAAATGGTTCCTGGAGAAGGGCCTGATCGAGGAGCTGGAAAGCTTTTCCCCGATCACCGATTACACCGGCAAGCTGGAGCTGCACTTCATCGGTAGCGAGTACCGCCTGAAGCGCCCCCGCCACGATGTGGAAGAGGCGAAGCGTCGTGATGCGACCTTCGCGTCCCAGATGTATGTGACCTGCCGTCTCGTCAACAAAGAGACCGGCGAGATCAAGGAGCAGGAAGTGTTCATCGGGGAGCTGCCCCTGATGACCGAGCGCGGCACGTTCATCATCAACGGCGCCGAGCGCGTGATCGTGAACCAGATCGTGCGTTCCCCTGGCGTCTATTTCAAGGACGAGCAGGACAAGAACGGCCGTAAGACCTTCAATGCCAGCCTCATCCCTAACCGGGGTGCCTGGCTGAAATTCGAAACCGACAAGAACGATCTGCTGCATGTGCGAGTCGACAAGACCCGCAAGATCAATGCCCACGTGTTGATGCGGGCGATCGGCCTGTCGGACAACGACGTTCTCGACAAGCTGCGCCACCCCGAGTACTACCAAAAATCCATTGAGGCAGCCAACGACGAGGGCATTTCTTCGGAAGACCAGGCCCTGCTTGAGCTCTACAAAAAGCTGCGTCCGGGTGAACCCCCGTCGGTGAGTGGTGGCCAAACCCTCCTGCACAGCCGTTTCTTTGACCCGAAGCGCTACGACCTCGGTCGGGTGGGTCGCTACAAAATCAACAAGAAGCTGCGTCTCACCATCCCTGATGCCGTGCGCACCCTCACCCCTGAGGACGTGCTCAGCACCATCGATTACCTGATCAACCTCGAGCTTGATGTTGGCGGCGCCAGCCTCGATGACATCGACCACCTCGGCAACCGTCGGGTGCGTTCGGTGGGCGAACTCCTGCAGAACCAGGTACGGGTGGGCTTGAACCGCTTGGAGCGGATCATCAAAGAGCGCATGACCGTTGGGGAGACCGAATCCCTGACCCCAGCCCAGTTGGTGAACCCCAAGCCCCTCGTGGCGGCAATTAAGGAGTTCTTTGGCTCCAGCCAACTGAGCCAGTTCATGGATCAGACCAATCCCTTGGCTGAGCTCACCCACAAGCGCCGCATCAGCGCCCTGGGCCCAGGTGGTTTGACCCGGGAGCGTGCCGGCTTTGCTGTGCGTGATATTCACCCCTCCCACTACGGCCGGATCTGCCCGATCGAGACTCCGGAAGGCCCCAATGCGGGTCTGATCGGCTCCCTGGCAACCCATGCCCGGGTCAACGAGTACGGCTTTATCGAGACCCCCTTCTGGAAGGTGGAGGACGGCATTGTCTTGAAGCAGGGGGATCCCCTTTACCTTGCGGCAGACCTCGAGGACGAATGCCGGGTGGCCCCCGGTGACGTGCCCACCGATGCCGAAGGTCGGATCACCTCTGAATTGGTGCCGGTGCGCTACCGCCAGGACTTTGAAAAAGTTCCGCCGGAGCAAGTCGATTACGTGCAGCTCTCACCGGTGCAGGTGATTTCGGTTGCGACCTCCCTGATCCCGTTCCTCGAGCACGACGACGCTAACCGGGCCCTGATGGGTTCGAACATGCAGCGTCAGGCTGTGCCGCTGCTCCGCCCGGAGCGTCCCCTGGTGGGTACCGGCCTGGAAACCCAGGTGGCCCGCGACTCCGGCATGGTTCCCATTACCCGGGTCAATGGCACGGTCACCTTTGTTGATGCCACCGCCATCGTCATTCGCGATGAGGAGGGCACCGACCACGTGCACCACCTGCAGAAGTACCAGCGCTCCAACCAGGACACCTGTCTCAACCAGCGTCCGATCGTCAGGCAAGGCGATCCTGTGATTGCCGGCCAGGTGTTGGCGGATGGCTCGGCCTGCGAGGGCGGGGAAATCGCCCTTGGCCAGAACGTGCTGATCGCCTACATGCCCTGGGAGGGCTACAACTACGAGGACGCGATTCTGCTTAGCGATCGTCTGGTCCATGACGATCTTTACACCTCCGTGCACATCGAGAAGTACGAGATCGAAGCCCGCCAGACCAAGCTTGGACCGGAGGAAATCACCCGGGAAATCCCGAATATTGCCGAGGAAAGCCTGGGCAACCTCGACGAGATGGGCATCATCCGCATCGGTGCCTATGTAGAGAGCGGCGACATCCTCGTGGGCAAGGTGACCCCTAAGGGCGAATCCGACCAGCCCCCGGAAGAGAAGCTGCTGCGCGCCATCTTTGGCGAGAAGGCCCGCGATGTGCGCGACAACTCCCTTCGGGTGCCTGGCACCGAGCGTGGCCGTGTTGTCGACGTGCGCATCTACACCCGCGAACAGGGAGATGAGCTCCCGCCCGGCGCCAACATGGTGGTTCGGGTTTATGTGGCCCAGCGCCGCAAGATCCAGGTCGGCGACAAGATGGCCGGCCGTCACGGCAACAAGGGAATCATCAGCCGGATCCTGCCCCAGCAGGACATGCCCTACCTCCCCGATGGCACCCCCATCGACATCGTGCTCAACCCCCTGGGTGTGCCGAGCCGGATGAACGTGGGTCAGGTGTTCGAGTGCCTGATGGGTTGGGCTTCCTCCCACCTGGATTGCCGCGTCAAGGTGGTGCCTTTCGATGAAATGCACGGCCCTGAGAAGTCGAAGCAGACCGTGCAGACCTACCTCGAGGAGGCCGCCAGCCTTCCCGGTAAGGAATGGGTCTACAACCCTGACAACCCCGGCAAGATCCAACTCGTTGATGGACGCAGTGGGGAGCCCTTCGACCAGCCCGTCACCGTGGGTTATGCCCACATCCTCAAGCTGGTCCACCTTGTCGACGACAAGATTCACGCCCGTTCCACCGGTCCCTACTCCCTTGTCACCCAGCAGCCCTTGGGTGGTAAGGCCCAGCAGGGCGGTCAGCGCTTGGGTGAGATGGAAGTCTGGGCCCTGGAGGCCTACGGCGCCGCCTACACCCTGCAGGAATTGCTCACCGTCAAATCCGACGACATGCAAGGCCGCAACGAGGCCCTCAACGCCATCGTCAAGGGCAAGCCGATTCCCCGCCCAGGTACGCCGGAATCCTTCAAGGTGCTCATGCGTGAGCTCCAATCCTTGGGTCTCGACATCGCCGTCTATACCGACGCTGGTGAAGAAGTGGATCTGATGCAGGACGTCAATCCCCGCCGCAGCACCCCCAGCAGGCCCACCTATGAATCCCTCGGCGTCGCGGACTACGACGACGACTGATCGCTGAATAGCCCCTCTCTCTCGATCTCCGCGCGTCCCAACCCCGATGTCTAACAGCAACCTCCGCACCGAAAACCACTTCGATTACGTCAAGATCACGCTCGCTTCCCCCGAGCGGATCATGCAGTGGGGGCAGCGCACCCTGCCCAATGGCCAGGTGGTAGGTGAGGTTACCAAGCCTGAAACCATCAACTACCGCACGCTCAAGCCAGAAATGGACGGGCTGTTTTGCGAAAAAATCTTTGGTCCGTCCAAGGACTGGGAATGCCATTGCGGTAAGTACAAACGGGTGCGTCACCGCGGCATCGTCTGTGAGCGCTGCGGAGTGGAGGTCACCGAAAGTCGGGTGCGTCGTCACCGGATGGGCTTCATCAAATTGGCGGCCCCGGTGTCCCATGTTTGGTATCTGAAGGGGATCCCCAGCTATGTGGCGATCCTGCTTGACATGCCCCTGCGGGATGTGGAGCAAATTGTCTACTTCAACTGCTATGTGGTGCTCGATCCGGGCGATCACAAAGATCTCACTTACAAGCAGCTGCTCACCGAAGACGAGTGGCTGGAGATTGAAGATCAGATCTATGCCGAAGATTCGGAGATCGAAAACGAGCCCGTTGTCGGTATCGGCGCCGAGGCCCTCAAGCAGCTGCTTGAGGACATCGAGCTGAATGAAACCGCCGAGCAGCTGCGCGAAGACATCGCAGCCAGTAAGGGTCAAAAGCGCGCCAAGTTGATTAAGCGCCTGCGGGTGATCGACAACTTCATCGCCACCGGCGCCCGACCTGACTGGATGGTGTTGGATGTGATCCCCGTGATCCCACCTGATCTGCGCCCAATGGTGCAGCTCGACGGTGGTCGATTTGCCACCAGCGATCTCAACGACCTCTATCGCCGGGTGATCAACCGGAACAACCGCCTGGGTCGGCTTCAGGAGATTTTGGCCCCCGAAATCATCGTCCGCAACGAAAAGCGGATGTTGCAGGAGGCTGTCGATGCCTTGATCGACAACGGCCGCCGGGGCCGCACGGTAGTGGGCGCCAACAATCGGGCGCTGAAGTCCCTCAGCGACATCATCGAAGGCAAGCAAGGTCGCTTCCGCCAGAACCTCCTGGGTAAGCGGGTCGACTACTCCGGGCGTTCAGTGATCGTTGTCGGACCGAAGCTGAAGATGCACCAGTGCGGTTTGCCCAAGGAGATGGCCATAGAGCTGTTCCAGCCGTTTGTGATCCATCGCCTGATCCGCCAGAACATCGTCAACAACATCAAGGCGGCGAAGAAGCTGATCCAGCGCGCCGACGACGAGGTGATGCAGGTGCTTCAGGAGGTGATCGAAGGTCACCCCATCCTGTTGAACCGGGCCCCAACCCTGCACCGTTTGGGGATTCAGGCCTTCGAACCGAAGCTGGTCGATGGCCGGGCAATCCAACTGCACCCCTTGGTGTGCCCAGCCTTCAACGCTGACTTTGACGGTGACCAGATGGCCGTCCACGTGCCCCTGGCGATTGAAGCCCAAACGGAGGCCCGCATGCTGATGCTGGCCAGCAACAACATCCTGTCCCCGGCCACGGGTGAGCCGATCATCACCCCGTCCCAGGACATGGTGCTTGGCGCCTATTACTTGACGGCTGAGCAGCCCGGTTCCATCAAGCCGGACTTCGGTGACCGGGCCAAAACCTATGCGGGCTTGGAAGATGTGATTGAGGCCTTCGATGAGAAGCACGTCACCCTGCACGACTGGGTATGGGTGCGCTTCAACGGCGAAGTTGAAAGTGATGACGAAGACAAGCAGCCCCAGAAGGAAGAAACCCTCAGTGATGGCACCCGCATTGAGCAATGGCTCTTCCGCCGGGACCGCTTTGATGAAGAGGGTGGCTTGATTAGCCGTTACCTCCTCACCACGGTGGGTCGGGTGGTGATCAACCACACAATCCTTGACGCAGTGGCTGCGTCCTGACGATTGCCGTCTAGGCAGATCCCTTCTTTCTCTTTCTTCCGTTTTTCACCCGCGCGCAGCCATGACCGCCACCCCAGCCAAGAAAACCAAAAAGATTTCCAAAAAGGCCGCTGCAGAATTGGCTGCTGCCGTAGCTGAAGCCAAGGCCAAGCAAGGCAATGGCCCGTTGAGCAAGCAGGCACCCCCTTTCCGCAACCGGGTGATCGATAAGAAGGCCCTGCGCAATCTCGTGGCCTGGGCCTACAAGCACCACGGCACTGCGGCCACGGCTTCGATGGCCGATGAGCTCAAGGACCTGGGTTTCCACTACGCCACCCAGGCGGCGGTTTCGATCTCCGTCGACGACCTGCGCATCCCTGGCGATAAGGCTGCCCTGCTGGCAGAAGCGGAAGAGCAGATCACCGAAACCGAAGAGCGTTATCGCCTCGGCGAAATCACCGAGGTGGAGCGCCACACCAAGGTGATTGACACCTGGACTGAAACGAACGAACGCCTGGTGGCCGCGGTTCGTCGCAATTTCAACGAGAACGATCCACTCAACTCGGTGTGGATGATGGCCAACTCGGGCGCGCGGGGCAACATGTCCCAGGTGCGTCAGCTGGTGGGCATGCGCGGCCTGATGGCCAACCCCCAGGGCGAAATCATCGACCTTCCGATTCGCACAAACTTCCGTGAAGGCCTCACGGTGACCGAGTACGTGATCTCCTCCTACGGCGCCCGAAAGGGCCTGGTGGACACCGCCCTACGGACCGCTGACTCCGGCTACCTCACCCGCCGTTTGGTGGACGTGGCCCAGGATGTGATTGTTCGCGAAGACGATTGCGGCACCACCCGCTGTATTCCCATCGATGCCGATGAGAAGGGCAAGTTCGCCAGCAAGTTGGTCGGCCGCCTGGCGGCTGAGCCGGTGCAGGATGAAAACGGTGAAACCCTCGTCGAGCGCGATGGCGAAATCGATCCACCCCTGTCCCGCCGGATTGAGGCTGCCAACGTCAAGACTGTGAAGGTGCGCTCACCGCTCACCTGCGAGGCTTCCCGCTCGGTATGCCGCAAGTGCTACGGCTGGGCCCTGGCCCATAACCAGCTCGTTGACCTCGGCGAAGCCGTGGGCATCGTGGCCGCCCAATCCATTGGTGAGCCTGGCACCCAACTCACCATGCGAACCTTCCACACCGGTGGTGTGTCGACCGCAGAATCCGGCGTGGTGCGCTCCCTGTTGGAGGGGGTTGTGGAGTTCGGGCCCAAGGCCCGGGTTCGCGCTTTCCGGACCCCCCACGGTGTGGAGGCCCAGGTGGCTGAAACGGATTTCAGCTTGACCCTCAAGCCCTCCGGTAAGGGCAAGCCTCAAAAAATCGATATCACCAGCGGCTCGATTCTGTTCGTAGCCGACGGTGATACCGCCCTTGCTGACACGATCCTCGCCCAGATTGCCGCTGGCGTGGCCGTCAAGAAGAGCGTTGAGAAGGCCACCAAGGACGTGATCTGTGATCTGGCTGGTCAGGTCAGCTACGAAGACGCCATCCAGCCCAAGGAATCCACGGACCGCCAGGGCAACATCACCCTGAAGGCCCAGCGTTTGGGGCGGATGTGGGTGTTCAGCGGCGATGTCTACAACCTGCCCCCCAATGCCCTGCCCGTGATTCAGGGCACCAAGGCAGTCACCACCGGCGAGGTGTTGGCGGAGAGCCGTCTGGTGAGTGAGTACGGCGGTGCCGTTCGCCTGCGTGAATCCGCTGGGGACTCCCGCGAAGTTCAGATCGTGACCGCCAGCCTCACCCTGAAGGACTGCAAACTCCAGGGCGAATCCACCCATTCCGGTGAGCTGTGGCACCTCGAGGGCAAGGACAACATTCGCTATCGCCTCAACACCATTCCTGGCAGCAAGATTGGTAATGGCGAGGTCATCGCCGAACTCAACGATGACCGTTTCCGTACGACGACCGGTGGCACCGTCAAGTTCGCCCCTGGCCTGTCCATCAAGAAAGCCCGCAGTGCCAAAAACGGCTACGAAGTGAACAAGGGCGGCACCCTGCTGTGGATTCCCCAGGAAACCCACGAGATCAACAAGGACATCTCCCTGTTGATGATCGAAGACGGTCAGTGGATCGAAGCCGGCACTGAAGTTGTCAAAGACATCTTCAGCCAAACCGCTGGCATCGTGACGGTGACCCAGAAGAACGACATTCTTCGCGAGATCATTGTTCGCTCCGGCAAGCTTCATCTCGTTTCCGACAGCAAAACCATTGCCCGTTTCGCCGACGGCAAGCTGGTGAATCCGGGCGAAGAGATCGCCAAGGGCCTGAAGGCTGAGGCGATGGTCTTCGTGGAAGCCGTCGATACCCCTGAAGGTGGGGCCCTACTGCTCCGTCCGGTTGAGGAGTACGCCATTCCCGATGCGGCCCACCTCCCCGAGTTGTCCACCGTTAAGCAAAATGGGGGTCCTTCCCTGGGCTTGAAAGCGACCCAGCGCTTGGCCTTTAAGGACGGTGAGTTGATTAAGTCGGTGGAAGGTGTCGAACTCCTACGCACCCAACTGATTCTGGATACCTACGACACCACACCGCAGATGACTGTGGATGTGGAGGCTGTGGCCGACAAGCGGGCCAAGACGATTGAGCGTCTTCAGCTCACGATTCTTGAATCGTTGCTGGTCCGCCGGGACACCCTCTCGGATGCCAGCCACGGTTCCACCCATACCGACCTCCAGGTGGAAGACGGCATCAGCGTCAAGAAGGGCGATGTGGTGGCTACTACCCAGATCCTGTGCAAGGAAGATGGCGTGTTGCAAATCCCCGAGCAGGTTGAGGGTGAGCCGATTCGCCGTTTGATCGTCGAGCGGGATTCCGACACCCGCATCATCGACCTGGGAACGGTCCAGCCTGAGGTGAAGGTCGACCAGCGCATCGTCGACGGTGATCTGCTGGCAAATGGGGTGCCATCTCCGTGCTGCGGGCAGGTAGAAGCCATCCAGGCCAACACCATCACCATCCGACTTGGCCGTCCTTACATGGTGTCGCCCGATTCGGTGCTCCACGTCCGCGACGGTGAACTGGTGCAGCGGGGTGACAGCCTGGCCTTGCTGGTGTTTGAACGCCAGAAAACCGGGGACATTGTTCAGGGTCTGCCCCGTATTGAAGAACTGCTGGAAGCCCGCCGTCCCCGGGAATCCACAATCCTCTGCCGCAAGAGCGGCACCGTGCAGATCAAGCAGGGTGACGACGACGACTACCCCACCGTGTCGGTGATTGAGCACGACGATGTCGTGACCGATTACCCAATCCTGTTGGGTCGCAACGTGATGGTGAGCGATAGCCAGCAGGTCCATGCAGGTGAGTCCCTCACCGACGGTCCGATCAATCCCCACGAGCTCCTCGAGTGCTACTTCGAAGATCTGCGCAGCCGTAAGCCCACGATGGATGCGGCCCAGGAGGCGATCTCCAAGCTGCAGTTCCGGATGGTGACGGAAGTGCAGAACGTGTACAAGTCCCAGGGCGTGGCGATTGACGACAAGCACATCGAAGTGATTGTGCGCCAGATGACCAGCAAGGTCCGTATTGAAGATGCGGGAGACACCACCCTGCTGCCCGGCGAGCTCATCGAGCTGCGCCAGGTGGAACAGGTGAACTCCGCCATGGCGATCACCGGTGGCGCCCCCGCCGAATTCACACCGGTGCTGCTTGGCATCACGAAGGCCTCGCTGAACACCGACAGCTTCATCTCGGCGGCCTCCTTCCAGGAGACCACCCGGGTGCTGACAGAGGCGGCAATCGAGGGCAAGAGCGATTGGCTGCGGGGCCTCAAGGAGAACGTGATCATTGGTCGCCTGATTCCTGCTGGTACCGGCTTTAGTGGTTTCGAAGAGGAGCTCCGGGCTGAGGCAGGTCCCCATCCCGACATCCTTGAGGAAGACGGCATGGGCTATCGCCGCATGCAGAACCTGCGTCCCGACTACACCGTCGAGATGCCGGCTCCCTCGGCTTCGATGGCCGTGCTCGACGATCCATCCGATGAGGATCTGGTGGCCACGCGCAGCCGCCATGGCATTGAGGCCAGTGCCAGCGGCAGCGCCGCCTTCACCCGCCCGGTGGTGGAAGAAGGCTTGGAAGAAGAGCTGATTGCCGATCCTGCTGCCCTCGAGGGTCTGCAGGAAGAAGGTCTGCTCACCGATGAGTAAGGCCACCACCACAAGTCTGGGCACGCCGGTGCCCCAGCGCCGGTTGCCGAGCTATGGCTTCCACACCCACACCGAGCTCTTCAATGGCCGGATGGCCATGCTCGGATTCATTGCCCTTCTGGCGGTGGAGTGGAAGCTGGGCCACGGCCTCTTGATTTGGTGAGCTCCCCGTCCGGGGCCCGTCCCCTGTTGGGGATGGGCCTTTCGTCGTTAGAGGAGTGGGCCCAATCCCAAGGCCAGGCGGCCTTTCGTGGCCGCCAACTCCACGATTGGCTGTATGCCAAAGGGGCCCGCAGCCTGGAAGCGATCTCCGTTTTGCCGAAAGATTGGCGTGTCCAGCTCCAGGCCCAGCCCCCTGAGGGCGGCGGCGATTGGATTGGCCGTTCCAGCGAGTTGCACCGCAGCGTGGCCCGCGATGGCACAACCAAGTTGCTACTGGGTACCGCCGATGGCCTCACCCTCGAAACCGTGGGTATCCCGGCTAGCGATCGGTTGACCGTTTGCGTCAGCAGCCAGGTGGGCTGTCCGATGGCTTGCCGCTTTTGTGCCACCGGTAAGGGGGGGCTGCAGCGCTCGTTGGCGGTCCACGAGATCGTGGACCAGGTGCTGAGTGTGCGTGAAGTGATGGATCAGCGGCCCAGCCATGTGGTGTTCATGGGCATGGGTGAGCCCTTGCTCAATATCGATGCGGTGCTCGCAGCGATCGACTGCCTTTGCACGGATTTGGGCATGGCCCAACGGCAGATCACGGTCAGTACGGTTGGCGTGCCCAAGACCCTGCCCACCCTGGCCGAACGGGCCTTGGAGCGGCTTGGGCGCGCCCAGTTCACCTTGGCCGTGAGCTTGCATGCCCCCGATCAGCGGTTGCGTGAGGAGCTCATCCCTACCGCCCATGCCTACCCCCTGGAGGCGTTGCTCGAGGATTGCCGCCGCTACGTGGCGATCACGGGGCGTCGGGTCAGTTTTGAGTACATCCTGTTGGGCGGTCTCAACGACCGCCCCCACCACGCCGAGGCCCTGGCCCAGTTGCTACGAGGGTTTCAGAGCCATGTGAACTTGATTCCTTACAACCCGATCGAAGAGGAGGAATTCCAGCGGCCCACACCGGAGGCGGTGGCTGCCTTTAAGGCTTGTTTGGAGCGGCGCCATGGGGCTGTGAGTGTGCGCGCCAGCCGCGGGCTTGATGCCGATGCCGCCTGTGGTCAGTTGCGCCGCCGCTTCGGGGACACGCTCCAGGCCGCTTAGGCGGGTTTAGGTGGCATCCCGCAGGGGATCAAAAGCTCCTAAAGGATTTGTTCTGTTCCAAGGGGTAAGAATCTGCATTAATAGGAATGCCGGAACGGCGGTGATTGCGGTGAAGAGAAAAAAATGTTCCCAGCCGATTAACTTCACTAAGAGCCCAGAAGTGGCCCCAAGGATCTTGCTGCTGATCGCGTATATCCCTGAGAAGGCTGCGTACTGGGTCGCCGAGTACTTCGGGTTGCAGAGGCTCATCAGCAAGGCCACAAAGACTGTTCCAACAAGTCCACTGGAGGCGTTCTCCAGTAGAACTGCAGTTGCCACACCTTCTGTTGAAGGATTGCTACGGGCTACTAGCCAGTAGGCGAGATTGCCGGCAGCTCCTGCAATGGCGAAAAGCCATAGGCTGCGGTTCATTCCCAGTCTGCCGAATAGAATTCCTCCAACCAAGACCCCCGCCATAGTGGCGAGGATCCCCAATGCGGATTTAATGAGGCCTATCTCCCCCTCATTCAGCCCCTCAGCCACTAGAAATGTACCGCTCATAGGCGCTAGCAATCCATCTGGCAATCGATAGAGGAGTATCAGTGCAAAAAACTGAACCGCGCGAACACGCCCTGTGCGGGCAAGAAATTCTCGAATTGGATCCACCATCGCTTGGTGCAGGTTCAACACCGGTGTCGCCAGTGGCTTTAGTCGTGGAGCAGCCAGGGTGCATGGCACAAGCAGGAGCATTAGGCCAGCGGCCGCGAGAAAGGCAAGGGGATAGCCATAATTTCCAGCTATCAGGAGCGCCCCGCTACCCATTACAAGAGTTCCCAGTCGAAAACCGAGCGAGTTCGCGGCTGCTCCCGCACCCCGCTCCCGATCCGGAAGTAGGTCAGTGCGGTAGGCATCGATGACGATGTCCTGGGTGGCACTGAACACGGCGATTAGCAGTGCCACCAGGCCGATCAGGTTCAAGGCCCGTGGGTCCCTGCTTGGTTGCAGCAGTGACAGAGCGCCTATGGCGAGCGCCAATAGCAACTGGAGCACGGCGATCCAGCCGCGGCGGCGGTCTGGCCATGCTATGGGCCAGCGATCAAGCAGGGGAGCCCACAGGAACTTCAGTACATAGGGCAGTCCCGCGAGCGGCAGTAGGCCGATCAGTTCAACCGGAACCCCATGGGTGGCCAGCCAGATCGGCAGAATTTCGGAGAGGCCGCTGTTGGGTGCACCGCTGGCAAACCCTTCGGCGCTAATCGCTCCTAGACGGTGGCCCGGGGCCTGGGGCGGGGGTTGGGTCATGGCTTTGGCCTGGCCTCCGGCGTTTGATGGGCCGTTTGCCCTTCATCTACGGGGCGAACCCTAGGGGCGATGATGGTGTCAGGCCAAAGACAAGACCAGCGCACCTGCCTGAACCCCTCCGGTTCCCCCACTAACTGTGCAATTTTTTCGCTCCACCCTGTTACCAGCCGCCATCGTGCTGTTGTTCGGCTTGGCCCTGTTTGCGGTCAGTGCGCGCATTTGGCTGCCCGGAGATATGGCCGCACCGGCACCGATCAGTTGAGTCCCCGTCGTGACTGATCTCCAGCCCAATCTGCCGGTATCGCTTGGGCGCTCTGGCCCCTTCGACGAGAGCCCCCAGGAGCTCAACCTCGACCTCGACGTGCTGGCCCAGGAGCTCGCCCAAGAATTGTTGGGCGATCCCCTTGATGCGCTCGATAGCAGCAATCCGGAGGCGGCTGATGTGGCGGCTGAATGCGATCTGGGCCTTTCCTTGCTGGTGGGTGACCACGACCAGCGGATGCAGGGGCTGCGCATCTTTTGTGAGCACCGGGACCCCCGGGCCCTGCCCCTGTTGCTGCCGTTGCTTGGGGCCCCATGCCCGATCGTGCGGATGAGCGCGGTCTATGCCCTGGGCCGTAATCCCAGTCCGCTGGCTGTTCAAGATCTGCTGGGCCTGCTGGCTTCCGACGACAACGGTTATGTGCGCAAGGCCGTGGCCTGGAGCTTGGGGAGTTATCCCGATGCCCCCGTGCTCAACCCCCTAACCCGTGCCCTCCAGGTGGAGATTGCTGCCGTGCGGCTCTGGGCGGCTAGTTCCTTAGCGGAAGCGGGGAGTACGGGCCCTGCCAAGGCCGATCCCGCCGCGGCCCAGCTGCTGTTGAGTTTGCGGATTGATAGTGAGCCTGCGGTGCGCTCGAACAGCGCCTGGGCCCTGGGGCGGCTCTATCCAGACTTGGTGGAGCCTCGCCAGCAGGTCTTGGTGGAAAGCCTGCTCCAGGCCATGCTCAATGACACGGAATCCAGTGTGCGCGATGAGGCCCGCTTGGCCCTCGAACAACTCGAGCAACCCGAGGTGTTGGAACGTCTCCAGACGCTCGTGGATGAAGGCTTGCTGGCTTGAGCCCAGCGGCCGGCAACCACCGCTAACTCGGCCCACCGCTAACATCGAAGGACTCTGGATTAGGCGAGGGATGGCACAACAAACCATCCGCTTCCGGATCCATTCCGGTGGCAGGGTGCAAGAGCTCGTAGAGGGGGTGCCGGGAGAGGGCTGCCAGCAACTCACCGAACGCATTGAGGCCCGGCTTGGATCTGTCCAACAGCGCCAAAGCACTTCTGAGGCCTACCTCCCGATGGCAGTGACGCAAGACACCGCCATCGCCACTTTTCAGGCCCTTGGCGCGGTTAATGCCCTTGGCGCAATTCCTGCCCCCACGCAAGTTCTCCCCCCCACTTCTTCCAACGACACCCCCGCAGCCTGAGCCCATGTCGCACTTCAGCACCGTCAAGACCGAACTTCGCGACCGCCAGGCCCTGGTTGAGGCCCTATCCGATCTGGGCCATGCCCCTGAAGTTGGTGCTCTCCAGGTGCGTGGCTACCGGGGCAAGACCGTCACGGCTGAGTTGGCGGTCTGCCAAGGCAACGGGGCCGACATCGGCTTCCGGCTCAATGCCGCCACGGGCAGTTATGAGTTGGTGACCGATTTGGATCTTTGGAGCCAGGCCGTTCCTGTCGAGCGTTTTCTGGCCCAGCTCAGCCAGCGCTACGCCCTGCGCTCGATTTTGGCCGCCACCGCCGAAGAGGGCTTCCAGGTAAATGAGCAAACCGACCACAACGACGGCAGTATTGAGCTGGTAGTGACCCGCTGGGTCTAACTGTGGACTCCCTGCTGCCGGATCCCAGCCTGGCCTTTGCCCCTGGCCATGGGGCCAGCTCACCCCGCCCCAATGGCTTTGAGCCCTTGCTGGCAGGGGCGTTGCGGGAAAAAGCTGTCTGGGTGGATGAGGCAGTTTGCATTGGCTGTCGCTATTGCTCCCACGTGGCCGGCCATACCTTTGTGGTGGAACCGGATTGGGGCCGCTCCAGAGCCATCCGCCAAGACGGTGACAGCACCGAGCTCATCCAAGAGGCGATCGACACCTGTCCAGTGGATTGCATCCATTGGGTGGCTTATGGGGCCTTGCCGGAGCTTGCAGCCCAATTGGCCCAGCAAGTCATCCACCCCTTGGGGTTGCCCCAGCCCGCCAGGCTCAAGCGCACCCTGCCACGGCGATGAGCATGAGGGTGCCAACCCGCCGTTTTGGCCGTACGGGCCTGGCCATGCCGGTGTTGTCGTTGGGCGGGATGCGCTTTCAACAGAGCTGGGGTGATCTCCCTGCCGATGCGATCACAGCGGAGAGTCAGGCCAACCTGCGGGCCACCCTGGAGAAGGCAGTGGCAGCTGGTTTTCACCACATCGAAACCGCGCGCCACTACGGCACCTCCGAGCGCCAGTTGGGCACGGTGCTGGAGCAGGTGAGCGATCCGCGGCGGATCTTGCAAACCAAGGTGCCCCCCAATCCCGACCCTGGGGTGTTTGAGGCCGAACTGCAAACCAGTTTTGAGCGCTTGGGCCTGGCGGCTGGTGGACGGTTGGATTTGCTGGCGATTCACGGCATCAACCTCGAGGAGCACCTCCACCAGACCCTCCGGCCTGGCGGATGCCTGGAGGTGGTTCGCCGTTGGCAGGCAGAAGGCCGCCTTGGCCATGTGGGCTTTTCAACCCATGGCTCCCTGGCGTTGATCGAAGCGGCCATCGCCTCTGATCAATTCGATTTCATCAACCTGCATTGGTATTTCATTCGCCAGGACAACCGTCCGGCGATTGATCGGGCCTTGGCCCATGACATGGGTGTGTTTGTGATCAGCCCAACCGACAAGGGTGGTCATCTGCATAGCCCTTCAGCGCGGATGGCTGAGCTGTGCAAGCCGCTGCATCCGATCGTTTTCAACGACCTGTTTTGCCTTTCCGCTCCAGGGATTCACACGATCAGCGTGGGGGCTGCCCACCCAGGCGATTTGGATGCCCATCTCGAGGCTGTGGCGCTGTTGGATGGGGCCGGCGGCCTGGTGCCGCCCATCGTGGAACGGTTGGAACAGGCCCGTAGGGAGGCGTTGGCAGGGACGTTTGGGGAGGCATTGGGTGGGGCCTGGTTGGCCACCTGGCAGCAGGGTCTACCCGAGTGGACAGATACCCCTGGCGAGATCAACTTGCCGGTGCTGCTGTGGCTGCACAATCTGTTGGTCGCTTGGGACCTCGAGAGCTTTGCCAAGGCGCGCTATGGCTTGATGGGCCAGGGCGGCCATTGGTTCCCCGGGGCGAATGCCGATGCTTTCGAGCCCACTGCTATCGAGCCCACTGTTTTTGAGGCCGATGGGGCTTCCCCTGCCCCCGACCGTGGCGTTAATGAGGCCCAGTTGCGTGGCGCCCTCTTGGGCAGTCCCTGGGCGGCTCAAATACCTGGGATTTTGCGGCAGCTCAAGGCCAGGCTGGGCGGTGAAATGGTTCAGCGATTGACCAGTACCTAGCGGGTGCGAAAACCTCGCACCTATCACCACCTAGCCAGGGGGCTGGGGTCGTGCGCCGAGGGGCTGCTTGCTGGGAATGCCAACGGCCCGAGGATAGGTTTTCGGGCAGGGCCCGAGCGGCTTCAACACCAGGGCGTGGCGGATGCCTTTGCCCCCGGGTAAGTCGCGTTTGCGGCACTGTTCAATTCCTGCGTTGAGGGGAAGGCAGGCCTTCTCCAGGCTGTCTTGGTCGTTCGGATCCCATTGGCCTCGGTAGAGCAGTGCTCGGCCCTGGGGATTGAGCAGGGGCGCCAGGTATTCAGCAACCACAGGCGCACTGGCAACGGCCCGAGCCATCGCCCAATCGAACTGGCCGCGGCAGCTTCGGCTGCGGCCAGTTTGCTCAATGCGTTCGCAGCGCACGCTCACGCGATCAGCCAGGCCAAGCTCTAGGGCCATGGCCCTGACCGCTTCCACCTTGCGGCCCACAGAATCCACCAGGGTGAGTTGGGCCTGGGGCAGGGCAATGGCCACGGCCAGTCCGGGAAAGCCTCCACCGGTACCGACGTCGATCAGGTGCTGGGCCTCCTCTGGCGACCCTTGCAGCAGGGGAACCAGGGGCCACAGGCTGTCGAACACCTGGGAAATCCAGTAGTCGTCACCTTCAACCAGGCGGGTGAGGTTGAGGCGACTGTTCCAGGTGCGGAGCTGCTCCTGCAGGGCTACGAACAGCCGCTCCTGGACGGCAGAGGGAGTCCAGCCGAGCTCTTGCCAGAGGGCGAGGTGATCGTGGGCCATCCACTCAGGCGGCAGCGGTGATCTCCCTAGGATCCTCCAGCCTGGGTTATGACCCTGTGCCATCCCTGCCACAGCCATCCCTGCCGCCACCAGTACCGGCCAGCTACTACGCCCTGCTGGAGGTGGAGCCAGAGGCCACCACCGAGGAGCTGCGCCAGGCTTTTCGCAGCCTGAGCAAGCGCTACCACCCCGATACCACCAGCTTGCCCCCGGTAGAGGCTGCCGCCGCCTTTCACCAGCTGCAGCAGGGCTATGGGGTGCTCAGTGATCCCCTCTCCCGCCAGCGTTACGACGCTGAGCTGTTGGCCCTGCGCCAGATGCTGCTGGCCCAGGTTCCCCTTTGGCCCCCGTCCCCCCTGCCATCGGCCAGGCCAGTCCAGGGGGCAACCCGGAGGCCCCTATCCGGCGGCGAGTGGCTGGCACTTTTACTCTTGGGGGGCACATTGCTGCTGAGCTTGGCCCTAGGCCTGGGCTTGGCTTGGCTGAGGGGAGAGGTTTGAGATGGCCACACCACCAACATCAGAGGCGCTGACCCCAGACGAGCCCACGTCAGAGACCCCCCTGTATCACCACCCCCTGCCGGCCCTGGAGGCCTGGTTGGCTTCGATCGGTGCCCACCAACAGCGTTCCCAACCCTGCTGCTGGGATCTCCATGGCCCCGAATGGAGTGCCCAGATTGAGTTGGAGGTGGAGGAGTTAAAGGTGAGTTGGCACAACGAAGGCCGGGTGAGCGTGCGGCATTTCCCCTACGGCTTGTCCCGTTCGGATGCGGAGGCGGCGATTCTGGCGGGCCCCTAGCAGGCCGATCGCCCGATGGCGCCGTTAACGGCAGACCTCGGTGCGGTCTTCCTGCTGGGTCGATAGGGGACCGCAACTCACCCAGCGCACGATCCGAATTTCCACATCGGTGAAGGCCACAAAAATGCCTCCGCAGAGCAGAACAAGGAAAGCCGAAATCAACCAGGTTTGTTTGTTCACGGGGAGTTGGCGCTTGGCGTCAGTGCTGTGGCCAATGTATGGGTGAGGCCTTGGCTTTGCCATTGGCGCTCGAGCGCTTGGGCATCGAGGGGATCGAGATGGGGGACTTGGGCGAGCACGGCAGCCCCGGAGAGCTCGGCCAAGGTGCGCGGGTTGTCGGGGTGGGGTGGGCCGTTGAGCACGATCCCTAGCAGGGGGATGTTTCGATGGCGCAGGGCCTCGACCGAGAGAAGGGTGTGGTTCAAGGTGCCCAAACCAGTGCGGGCTACCAGCACCACCGGCAGTTGCCATTGGGCTATTTGCTCGATTTGAAGCCAGTCCCGCCGCAGCGGCACGAGCAGCCCCCCGGCGGTTTCGACCACCAAAGGCCCCGCAACCTTGGGGAGGGCAAGGCACTCGGGTTCGATGCGACGGCCGTCCAGTTCGGCGGCCCAGTGGGGAGAAACGGGGTTGCTGAGCCTGTAACGCTCCGGGCAAATGCGCTCAGCCGGAAGACCAAGCAGGGTTTGGATCCAGCCGCTGTCGCCGCCGTGCTCGATGCCGCTTTGCACCGGCTTCCAGTAGTGGGCGCCAAGCCCCTGCACGAGCAGGGCGCTCACCACGGTTTTGCCCACATCGGTATCGGTGCCGCAAACAACCAACTTGGGAGGGAGTGCTTCTCTCGTGTCTGTGCCCGTTTTCATGTCATGGCCTGATGTCATGGCGTCAGCCGTCGGCCCACCAGCAGTAACACCTCCCAGCCCAGGGTTCCCCCCGCGGGCCAGTGCTGCAGGAGCTGGCGCAGTTGGCTGGGATGGAGGGGCTTGTGCCTGCTGGCGGAGGCCCCGAGCTGCCGGACGTCGCGCAGGAAGGTGATGCCGTTGACGCAGGGCTGGGTGAACCGGAGCGGCTGGCAGGTGTGCACCTGCAGGTGGCGCCGTGCTGCGGCAACCAGGCCCTGGGCGCTCGGTAAGGCCAGCCCGGTAAATGGAACCTGGGCGGCCGCGGCGGCCTGATGCCATTGGGGAAAACTCCCTGCCGTGGGCACGGCTAAGGCCAGCCAGCCCCTGGGGCGAAGCGCTGAGCACCAGAGCTCGAGTTGCTGGAGGGGGTCGTCCAGCCATTGCAAGGCAAAGCTGGAGGTGAGCAGGGCGGGTTGTTCGAGCTCGCTGGGTAGCCTCCCGTTGAGGTCCCAGAGCAGCGCGCCCTGGGCCTTGGCGATGGGATTACACGCCAGCAATTCGGGGCAGAAATCCACTTGCAACAGGGATGGATTGGCTTGGGCTTGGTCCCTGAGGGCTTGGCCTACCAGCCCGCTGCCGGCGCCAAGGTCGGCCCAAGGTCCGGGGGGAACGGGAAGGGAGAGGCAATGGTGGGCCAGGCGCCAGGCGATGGCCCGTTGCAGCTTGGCGTGGCGGTTGTAGTGGTCGGCTTGCCGGCCAAAGCGGTGCCGCACGTGCTGGCTAAAAACCTGACTGTTCATCCCAGGGGCTCGAGCCAAGCCAGGGCCATGGGGAGAACTTGGCTGCCTAGGAAGCAGTGCCCCGCACCCTGCAGGGTGATCCGATCCGCCTGGGGCAAGCAGGCTGCCAGGGCTTCGGTGGCTTCCCGCGTCACGATTTGGTCGCTACCGGCCTCGACCAGTAAGACCCGGGCTTGGTGGGGGAAGCCATCTGGTAGCCCGGACGTCTGGCTGAGGGCATCGAGGTCGTGGCTGAGCCGCCGGCGACCGATCGCCGAGAGACCCGAGTCAAAAGGGGTTGGGGTTAACAGTGCCGGATTAGCCGGAGCAGCTGCGCGGGCGAGGAAGTCGGCCAGCATGGTTTCACCGCGCTCGCTGCGCAGTTGCCCAGCCATCGCTTCGATGGCCAAGCGCAGGCGCCGGCCCGCCTTGCCCTCGGGAATGAAGCGGCCAAAGCTGGCCAGGAGCACCACCGCATCGGCCTGGGCCAGCAGCGCAGCTGGCAGCAGGTGGATTCCCATGGAATGGGCGATCAACACCCGTCGCTGGCTGGCGTTGGGGGGGGCTTCGTTCCAGTGGGGTTCGACCGGCCTCAGGTAGCCGTAGCCCCTGTCGCCGCTTTGCCAGGACCAACCTCGGGCTTGGCAGGCCTGTTCCCATGGGGCCCAGCCGTGGCTGTCGCCGGCCCATCCGTGCATCGCAATCAGTTGCATGGTCGCTCCGGTGGGTCCCCCAGGGCCTGGATCAGCTGCTCCAGACTGCCCTCCGGCAGATCGTGGCGCAGCACCAGCCTCAGCCTTGCCGTGCCCTCGGGCACGGTGGGTGGCCGAATGGCCACGGTGAGCAGGCCTGCTGTTTCTAGATGCTGTTGCAGGCTAAGGGTGGCGCGGTCGCTGCCCACCACCAAGGGCAGGATCGGTCCGGTGCCGGGGGGGCGGGGCCAACCGGCAGCCTCTAGGCCATCGCGCCAGCGCTTGGCGCGTGCGAGCAGGGCTAGAGCGGTGCTGGGGTTGGCTTGCATCTGGGCAAGCCCCGCCAGGGCCCCCGCCGCCAACACAGGCGCCAGGGCCGTGGTGTAGCGAAAGGCCCCCGAGCTCTGGAGCAGCCATTCCCCTACTAGCCCATCGCCTGCCAGAAAGGCCCCACCGCTTCCGAAGGCTTTGCCAAAGGTGCCACTGACCATGGCGATGCTGCCGTGGCCATGGCCCAGGCCCCGCCCCCCGGGTCCGAGTACGCCCAGGGCATGGGCCTCATCCAGCAGCAGGGCCGCGCCATGGCGGTGGCAGAGCTCAACCAGCTCGGACACCTTGGGGCTGGTGCCCTCCATGCTGAACAGGCTTTCGCTGATCACCAAGAGCCGCTGCTGGGGGTTGGCCTGGCGAGCGGCTCCTAGGCGTTGGGCCAGGTCTTCCAGGTCGTTGTGGGCGAAGCGCTGGAGCTGGGCGCCACTGGCCCTGATCGCCACCAGCAGGGAGTGGTGGATGAGGCGGTCGGCGACCACCAGGCTGTGGCGATCGGCCAGGGCGCTGACGGCGGCGATGTTGGCTTGAAAGCCACTTGGGAAGAGCAGCACCCGCTTGCGGTCGAGCCAGGCAGCCAGGGCTGCTTCGAGGGCTTGATGCACAGGTCGGCTGCCGCTCACTAGCCGGGAGGCGCCGGACCCGACGCCGTCGGTGTGGAGGGCGGCTTCGGCGGCGGCGACCAGCTCCGGATGCCCGCTCAGGCCGAGGTAGTCATTGCTGGCCAAATCCAGTAGGGGCGTTCCCGCGCCCATGCCATGGGGATAGCTATTCCCATCGGTTGGTTGGGCTTCAAGCTGGCAGGCACCGAGGGGCTGGTAGCTGCGCAGCCGCCTAAACCTCTCTGGGGGAAGGGCCTCGAGGCCACGAACCAGGTGTTGCTGCCAGTGAGGGATTCCAGCCTGAGCCACGGGGAGGCCGGCACATACAAAGCGATCGTTACTTTGGCCGCCCACGGGCCGAAAAGGGCGCCATAGGATTAGGAGAATTTCAGAGCCGGCGCCCAGTGCCCGACCAGGCCGGACCGACGCAGCTTTCCCCATCGGCATCAGGGTCACGGGAGTTGGTCCTTGACACCCTCTTCCCCTTCCCGCTGGATCCCTTCCAGCTGGAAGCGATCGATGCCCTCAATCAGGGGCACTCAGTGGTGGTGAGCGCCCCCACGGGTTCCGGTAAAACCCTGGTGGGGGAGTACGCGATCTATCGGGCCCTGGCCCATGGTCAGAAGGTCTTCTACACAACCCCCCTCAAGGCCCTCTCCAACCAGAAGCTGAGGGATTTCCGTGCGCAATTTGGCGCCGAAAAGGTGGGCCTGCTCACCGGTGACCTGAGCCTCAACCGCGAAGCCCAGATCGTGGTGATGACCACTGAGATCTTCCGCAACATGTTGTATGCGGAGGCCGACGACCACGACGACCCCCTCGAAAATGTGGAGGCGGTGGTACTCGATGAATGCCACTACATGAACGATTCCCAGCGGGGCACCGTCTGGGAGGAGTCGATCATCCACTGCACGCCACCGATTCAACTGGTGGCCCTGTCAGCCACGGTGGCGAATGCCGGTCAGCTCACCGATTGGATTGATCGGGTGCATGGCCCCACCCAGCTGGTCTTAAGTGATTTTCGGCCGGTGCCCTTGGCCTTCAGTTTCTGCAGTGCCAAGGGCTTGCATCCCCTACTCAACGACGAAGGCACGGGGCTGCATCCCAATTGCAAGGTGTGGCGCGCCCCGAAGGGCGGCCAGCGCAAAGGCCCGAAAACGGCCAAGCCTCCCCAGCCCGAAGCCCCGCCCCTGGGCTTTGTGGTGGCCCAGATGGCTGAGCGCGACATGCTTCCCGCCATCTATTTCATCTTCAGTCGCCGGGGCTGCGACAAGGGGGTTCGCGACTTGGGCAAGGCCTGCCTGGTGAACCCAGAGGAGCAGGCCCGCATCAAGGTGCGCCTCGATGCCTACATCGCCGCCACCCCCGAGGCGGTGCGCGATGGGGGCCATGCCGATGCCTTGCTGCGCGGCATTGCGGCCCACCACGCCGGGGTGCTGCCCGCATGGAAGGAGCTGATCGAAGAGCTGTTCCAGCAGGGTCTGATCAAGGTGGTCTTTGCTACCGAAACCCTGGCCGCGGGGATCAACATGCCGGCCCGCACCACCGTGATCTCGGCGTTGTCGAAGCGCACCGAGAGGGGCCACCGGCCCTTGATGGGCAGTGAATTCCTGCAGATGGCCGGCCGGGCTGGCCGCCGGGGGCTTGATACCCAGGGCTATGTGGTCACGGTGCAGAGCCGCTTTGAGGGCGTCCGAGAGGCGGGCCAGTTGGCCACCAGCCCTGCCGATCCCTTGGTGAGCCAGTTCACGCCGAGCTACGGGATGGTGCTCAACCTTCTGCAGCGCTACGACCTGGCCAAGGCCAAGGAGCTGGTCGAGCGCAGCTTTGGCCGCTATCTGGCCACCTTGGATCTGGCTGAAGACGAGGCCCGCATTGCCGAGTTGGTGGGCCAGCTGGATCGTCTAGAAGACGGCTCAGGGGATGTGCCATGGGAAGACTTTGAAGACTACGAAAAGCAGCGGGCCCGGCTGCGGGAAGAGCGCCGCATCCTGCGGATCCTGCAACAGCAGGCCGAAGAAACCCTGGCCCATGAGCTCACACTGGCCCTCCAATTCTCCAGTGAAGGCACCTTGGTGAGCCTGAAGGCACCCCAGCTCAAGGGGCGGGTGACACCTGCGGTGATTGTGGAAAAGGTGAAGGGATCGGGCCAGTTCCCGTTGCTCCTGTGCCTCACGGATGAAAACCTTTGGGTGCTGCTGCCTTGCAATGCGGTGGTGAGTTTGCACGCCGAACTCAGCTGCCTCCAGGTGGGCCAGGTGGATCCGCCCCTGCTGCGCCACGCCGGTGAGTTGCGCCATGGCGACCAGGCCAGCGGCGGCTTGGCCCTGGCCGTGGGCCATATGGCCAATCGCCATGACATGACCACCCCCCAGTACGACCTGGCTGGGGAGGTGCAAGCCCATGCCCAGTTGGTGCACCATTTAGAAGAAGATCTGGAGCTCCATCCGGCCCATCGCTGGGGCGATCGCAAGCAACTCAAAAAGCATCGCCGCCGCATGGAGGAACTCCATGACGAGATTGAGGAACGGCAGCGGCTCCTGCACTTCCGCTCCAATCGCCATTGGGATACCTTCCTGGCCTTAATTGAGATTCTGCGCTTCTTTGGCGCCTTGGCTGGCGAGGATGGGCTGGAGCCCACCGAGGTGGGCCGCACTGTGGCTGCCCTGCGGGGCGACAACGAGCTGTGGCTTGGCCTGGCCTTGATGAGCGGCCACTTGGATGAGCTCGATCCCGCCCAATTGGCGGCTGTCTTTGAAGCCATCTCCACCGAGGTGAACCGCCCCGATCTCTGGTGTGGCTATCCGCCCCCGCCCCAGGCGGAGGAGGCCCTTCATGATCTGCGCGGTTTGCGTCGGGAGCTGGAACGCCAGCAGGAGCGGGCCAAGGTGACGGTGCCGATCTGGTGGGAGCCCGAGCTCACGGGGTTGGTACACGCCTGGGCCAAGGGCACCAGCTGGAATGATCTGATCGCCAACACCTCCCTGGATGAGGGAGACGTGGTGCGGATCCTGCGCCGCACCGTGGATCTGTTGGCCCAGGTGCCCTACTGCGAGGTCATCAGCGAGCAGTTGCGCACCAATGCCCGCGCGGCCCTCAAGGCGATCAATCGCTTCCCGGTCTGTGAGATCGAGGATCTCTTGGCTGGAGGTCATGGTCAGCTGGTTCCGGCCACAGAGCGTCCGTCCCCGAATGGGGCTTAAGTTTCATTGCTGGCCTCAGATCCCCAATCGCTCCCAGATCACGCCCAGGTTGGCTTGGTGCAAGTCGGTTGAGAAGCAATCGGCCAACTCCCCTGGACTCAGCCTGCTAGTGACATCAGCATCGGCCTCAAGATTGGCGCGGAAATTGCCGCCCTCAACGTTCCAGGCGGTGTGTGCATTGCGTTGCACGATGCGATAGGCCTCCTCGCGGGCCATGCCCGATTCCACCAGGGTGAGGAGCACCCGCTGGCTGAACACCACCCCGCCATAGACATTCATGTTGCGGGCCATGTTCTCGGGGTAGACCCCCAGGCCTTTCACCACATCGGTCATTTCCCTGAGCATGAAGTGCAGGGTGGCGGAGCAATCGGGCAGCATCATCCTCTCCACCGAGCTGTGGCTGATGTCCCGTTCGTGCCAGAGGGCACAATTTTCCAGGGCCGCCACCACGTAGCTGCGCAGCACCCGGGCCAGGCCACTGATCCGCTCACTGCGGATGGGGTTGCGTTTGTGGGGCATGGCCGAACTGCCCTTTTGCCCCTTGGCGAAGTTTTCCTCCACCTCGAGCACGTCGGTCCGCTGCAGGTTGCGGATCTCGGTTGAGAAGCGCTCGAGTGCCGCTCCCACCAGGGCCAAGGTTTGAATGTACTCAGCATGGCGATCGCGGGAGATCACCTGGGTGCTGGCGGTGTCGGGCACCAGGCCAAGCTTGGCGCAGGCGATCGCCTCGATCTGGGGATCGGTGTTGGCGTAGGTGCCCATGGCGCCACTGATCTGGCCCACGCTCACCACCCGCTCCAGCCGTTCGAGGCGCTCTTGGTTGCGGAGCACTTCGGCTAGCCAGCCGGCCACCTTGAAACCAAAGGTGATCGGTTCGCCATGAATGGCGTGGGAGCGGCCAATCATCACCGTGCCCTTGTGGGCGCGGGTGAGGTCCCGCAGGGCATCGGTCAGCTTGTCGAGCTCGGTGCGGAGCAGTTGCACCGAGGCCTTCATCTGGAGGGCTAGGCCCGTATCCAGCACGTCGGAACTGGTCATGCCCACGTGGATGAAGCGGCCCGCATCGCCCACGTGTTCATTCACGTTGGTGAGGAAGGCGATCACGTCGTGGCGCACTTCAGCCTCGATCTCGAGGATGCGATCCACGCTGAAAGCCGCTTTCTCTTTGATGGTGGCGACCGCCTCGGCCGGGACCCGCCCCAGCTCACAGTTGGATTCGGTGGCGGCGATTTCCACATCGAGCCAGCTTTGAAATTTGGCCTCTTCGCTCCAGATGGCGCCCATTTCGGGCAGGGTGTAACGCTCGATCAAGGGCCAGCGCGTGGCAACAGCCCCACCAATGTATGGGGCGGCTGGATCGGAATAAGCCGGTGATTCCCCGGCTCAGGCTGCGGTGCTGAGTTGTTGGTGGGCCACTTCCCACTGCACCAGGTGCCCCCAGCTCTGTTGACGCACCCAGCAGCGGCCACCGCGGCACTGGATGACTTGGAACGGGGGTAGGTCGTGGGGCTGGTTGGGCAGCCGCACAAAGCAGCCTGGCCGCAGCAGCTGAACCACGTTTCTGGAACGCAGATTGTTTCGACCTTGAAAGGAAGTGGCCATGGGTTTGCCTCTTCGACTGGGCCATCTTCAGCTGGTTTTCCGCCAGCAGCCCGCTTGCTTGGAATGTGTTCCGTTTCCCATAGGGTTTGATCACAACCGGGCAGCGTTGAAGCCGCCCCCCTGCACCATGGCCCGCAAGCAACGCTTGGATTTGGAGCTCCTTGCCCGTGGGCTGGTGACCTCGCGCCAGCAGGCGCAGCAGCTGATTCGGGCCGGTCGGGTGCGTTCAGGTGATCAGGTGCTCGATAAACCCGGCACCGATGTGGCCCCCGAGGTGGAGCTGCAAATCAAACATCCGCCGCGCTTTGTGTCCCGTGGGGGCGAAAAGCTCCTGGCGGCCCTTGAGGCTTTCCCCCTCGAGGTGGGCGGTCGGGTATGCCTCGATGGGGGGATTTCCACCGGTGGTTTCACCGATTGCCTACTGCAGCACGGCGCCCAGCGGGTCTATGGCATTGATGTGGGCTATGGCCAAACGGCCTGGAGCCTGCGCAGTGATGGGCGTGTGGTGCTGAAGGAGCGCACCAACCTGCGCCATTTGGTCGCCGCTGATCTCTACGGCGAGGCTGATCCATGGCCCGATTTGGCCGTGGCGGATGTGTCGTTCATTTCCCTTGGCCTGGTGTTGCCAGCCCTTAAGGGCTTGCTGGCGCCCCAGGCCATTCCGGAGCTGGTGGTCCTCGTGAAACCCCAGTTCGAGGTGGGTAAGGCCCGGGTGGGTAAGGGTGGGGTGGTGCGAGATCCTGACGCCCACGCCGATGCGATTGCTGGGGTCATGGCGGCCGCGGCAGGGGTGGGTCTGGCGGCGGCGGGCTTGATGGCCTCACCGATTACGGGACCAGCCGGCAATCATGAATATTTGCTTTGGCTGCGGGGCCAGGGCCCCTCGGCTGTGGACGCTGAGGCCATCAAAATGCTGGTGACCAGAACCCTGGCCAACAGCTAGAAGGTGAGGTGTGAGCAGGGGGCCTAAATCGCGCCGCTGTCGCGATCGCCGGTACGGATCCGAATCACCGAATCGATGGTGCTCACGAAAATTTTGCCGTCGCCGATCTCGCCAGTGCGGGCTGCGTCCTGCACCGCGGACACCACCGTGTCCACCTGGTTGTCATCCACCACGATCTCGAGCTTGAGTTTTTGCAGGAACTCCACGGTGAATTCCGAGCCCCGGTAGCGCTCGACCTGCCCTTTCTGGCGGCCAAAACCGCGCACCTCACTGACGGTCATGCCCACAATGCCTGCGTTGACCAGCGCAATCTTCACGTCTTCCAACTTGAAGGGACGAATGATGGCCTCGATTTTTTTCATGGGGGCAGCTAGGGCTTTGAAGGGAGTCTCTCAGGAAATCCCCGCCCAAGGAAGGGGACAGGATCCATTAGGCCTGAGGGTTGTTGGAGTCGCAGTAGCAACGGCTACCTAGCCTGCGGGCCTGTCTACGATCCAAGGATGGATAGGGAGCAACCGGTGGAGCAAACGCGCACACCGCTCTATGGCGAGCGGGCGATTTTCGATGCGGAACTGATCTGCTTTGAGAACCCCCGTCCAGGTCGCCCCTACGAGGTGGCCATTGAGCTCCCTGAGTTCACCTGCAAGTGCCCGTTTTCGGGTTATCCCGATTTCGCGGTGTTGCGCCTGATCTACCAACCCGGCCCCCGGGTGCTGGAGCTCAAGGCGATCAAGCTCTACGTCAACAGCTACCGAGACCGCTCCATTTCCCACGAGGAAGTGGCCAACCGCATCCTTGATGATTGCGTCGCAGCGGCCGCGCCCCAGTGGATGCAACTCGAGGCTGACTTCCACCCCCGGGGCAATGTCCACACCGTGGTGCGGGTGAGTCACGGCACCCGTCTGGCCTGTTAGAGCCGGCCCAGTAACTTAGGTAGCTCCTGGGCAAAGGACGGGAGGTCGCGGTTGCAGAGCCCGGCCACATGCAGGCGACCGCTCTCCCCCTCCCCCTCGCCGATGGCCCAAAGCTGGCGGGTGGCCACCAGGCTCAAACCTCCTCCGGCAAGGGCAATGGCAAAGCCCCCATAGACCAGGGGCACGCCGGGATCTTTTTTCAACAGGATGCCACTGGCTGGAAGCACGCTGGCCACCCGAATCGGCAGCCCTTTGATCTCCGTGGCGGAGCCTCCTGGCACCAATTGGCCGAGGAGTTGGCCATCGCTTCCGTAGACGTCCACGGGGCCCGCCTCATTGTTGAGGCTGAGTAACACCGGTTCGCTGCCGTCGGGGCGGGTGGGAAGCACCAATCCCCAGATCTGTTCGCCGAGTTGGGGGAAGGCCTGCAGCGGTAGCTGCAGCAAGGGGCTTTTGCCGAGCTGCACCGTGATGGCAGCAAGCGACCAGTCGGCTTGGTAGAGGGTGATGCCCTTGAAGCGCAAGGGATGGTTCACGCTGATTTCGGCCTGCTTGAGCTCGGGACCTGACTCGCCATCCAGTAGCCGCAGCTGGGAAGTGAATTGTTCCGGCCGGCCGGCCGGATCCCGCTGCACGGAGAAGCCATCGAGGGCCACCACCAATTGGCTTTGGCCGCGGCTGTTGAGCAGATCCAGGGTGCGTCCCGGCGCCAGAAATTGCTCGGAGCGCTGGCCAGCCAGGGAGCCCCAGGCGGCGCCCAGCATCAGCACCACCATGCCGGCATGAACAAGCAACGGCCCGATTCGGCCCAGCAGGCCCTTGCGGGCCGCCAGCCTGCCTGGGTGGCTCTGGATCTGCCAGCCCTGGGCTTTTAGCATCCCTTCCAGCTGCGCCAGGCAGGCGGCTGGCCTTTGGCTGGCCACGGTTTCGGCCACGCTCAGCTTGCTGAGTTGGCGCGGTGATTGGTAATCGACCCAGCGCATGGCGTTTTGCAGGGCGGGCCATTGACGGCGCCAGCTGCAGAGCAGCAGGGATAGGGCCAGCCAGGCCAGCAGGCCTAAAAACCAGCTGCTCGAATAGATGTGATCGAGCTGGAGCGCCAGCAGGTTATCCCCTTTGATCAGCCCCAGCCAGGGTTGGCCGTCATAGAGCTGGTGGTAGAAGGCACCGCTTTCTTTTTGGGGAATGGCGGTGCCGATCCCACTGGCAACGGCGATCACCAGGAGTAGGCCAATTGCGAGGCGCAGGTCGGAGATCCAGGACGCCAGCCGGAGGAGAGGTTTCATTGGTCTGCGTTCAGAGCCATTGGGCCACCAGGGTTAGGGCTCCGGTGGTCACCAGGATCACGCCGCTAATTGGCGGCACCCACTGGCCCACCTTGCGGAGGTTGAGCAGGCTCGGCAGGCTTGCCGCCGCCGTCCCTGCGAGCAGCAGGGGCAGCACCTGGCCAGCGCCAAAGCTGGTGAGCAGCACCATGCCAACCACCGGCTTACCGCTCTGGGCCATCCAGCCCAGCAGCACCGCCAAGACCGGTGTGGTGCAGGGGGTTGCTGCGAGGCCAAAGGCCAAGCCAGCCGCCAAAGGAGCGAGGGGGGCGGGCACCTTGCTTCGCCAGATGTCTGGGTCTGGCCCAGGGGGGAGGGGAATCTTCAGCACCCCCAGCAGGTTGAAACCCATCAGCAGGGCGAGCACAGCCACGATGGTGGGGATGAGGCCAGGAATTTGTCCATAGATCCGGCCGAGCAGTCCGCTCACCAGCCCCAGTAGCACTAGGGACGCCACGATGCCGGCGGCAAAGCTCAGGCTCCTTTGCCAAGGGGATGGGCGCCGCTGGCCATCGGCCACGGCGGCGCCGAATCCGGCCAAATAGGCCAGGGTGACCGGCAGAAGAGATAGGGAACAGGGCCCCAGGCTGGTGAGCAGGCCACCGGCAAAAACCACCGCCAAGGTGGTGGGGGTGGGAGAGGCCAAGGACTGTTGCAGCAAGGTCTCGCTGGTGCGGGCCCAATCGGCCAGTTGGGGCCCGAAGCTGATCATTGATCCAGCCTATCGGGCGGGTGAGGGCCGGTGACGCCTGGGGGTGGGGGAGAGGCCACTGCCCTCCAGGGAGCAACGCAGCAGCAGGCCGCAAATCAGCAGGCTGGCCATCAGGGAGTTGCCGCCATAACTGATCAGCGGCAGGGGCAGGCCGGTGGTGGGCATGGCGCCACTGGCAACGGCAATGTTGAGGATGGATTGGCCCACCAGGATCGTGGTGCAGCCAATCGCGATCAGCCGTAGCTGGTTGGTGCGGCTTTGCAGGGCGATGCGTAGCCCCGCAAAGCCAAATAGCAGCAGGAAGAGGAGCAGCACCACCGAACCCACATAGCCGAACTCTTCTGCAAAGACAGCAAAGATGAAATCGGTGGACTGGATCGGCAGGTACTGCAGTTTTTGGGTGGAGAGTCCAAAGCCGGAGCCGAGGAAGCCGCCGGAGCCAATGGCCAGAAGGCTTTGCACGAGTTGATAGCCATCCCCTTGGGCATCGCGCCAAGGGTTGAGAAAGGAGATCACGCGGATGCGTTGGTACGCATTGAGCAAGATGCTCGCCATACCCACCAGGCCTCCTGCTCCGGCGGCACCGAGGAGCAGGGTTTTGGAAAGGCCGCCGGCTAGGGCCATCAGCCACAGCAGCAGGCCGATGAGGGCGGCGGTACTGAGGTTGGGCTGCTTGAGAATCAGCAGGATCAAGGCCCCCAGGATGCCGAGCCAAAGCAGTTTTTGGTCGCTGCCACTGCGTTTCCAATGGGCGAAGAGGGATGCCCCTTGGAGCACCACAAAGGGTTTGACCAGTTCCGAGGGTTGAATTTGGATGGGCCCAATCACGAGCCAACGGCTCGCCCCATTCACGGTGCTACCCACCACCAAAGTGGCGGCGACCATCAGAAGGCCAATCAAGAGGGCCATGGGGGCGATATGTAGCCAGCGGCGCAGGCTGGTGCGGAGGCCTAGCCAGAGAAGCCCCCAGCTGGCCACCATCCAGATCAATTGGCGCTTGAGGTAGTAGGCCGCATCGCCCATTTCCCGTTCGGCCACCCACCAGCTGGAGGAGGTGAGCACCAGGACGCCCACCACACTCCAGACGGCAACCATACCGAGCACGAGGCGCGCCTCAGCGGGCCAAAGGTGCCATGGCAGGGGCAATAAGCCTTGGGCGGCACTGGCATGCACACCAGCCGCTGGGGGATTACGCCGGGTGCTGGATCGGGACAAGGCTGGTGGGTCGGGTCGGCGACGGTTGTCGATGGTCCTAGGTCGATGGTCCTATTGAGCCGTGAAAGCTTGCGGCTGGCTAGGGATGCCGGACCACAAAAAAAGCCCGGCATGGCCGGGCTTGCTAAGCAGGAGGTTGTGATCAGTTGCCAACGTTCTGTTGACGCCGACCTGTAACCAATTCGACCTTCAGGATCTTTCCGCCCTGCTTCATGATCCGCTGCTGCTCAGCAAACCAGCTTTCGAATGGAACCCACTTGGTGAAGTAGGTGTTCTGGAGCTCACGCTGGGTGCGTGATTTCTCAGGGCAGGGGATGCAAGCTGTGATCTTGAACAGGCGCATGGGACGATCCGTGGGGTTGTGCCTAAGCGATTGGATCAGTTGCCCAAGCCGGAACTGATGTAATCGAAGTAGACACCCATCTCACGACCGGCGTCAGGACCTACCAAGGCAGCGGTGGCTTCCTTCATGGCTTGGATTGACTGCACGGTGGCACCAATGGGCACGCCCAGGGAGTTGTAGGTCTCCTTGAGGCCATTGAGAACACGCTCGTCGAGGATCGAGGTGTCACCGGCCAACATGGCGTAGGTGGCGTAGCGCAGGTAGTAATCCAGGTCGCGAATGCAAGCTGCATAGCGACGGGTTGTGTACATGTTGCCGCCGGGACGGGTGATGTCCGAGTACAGCAGCGACTTGGCCACGGCTTCTTTGATGATGGCCGAACCGTTTGCGCTGATGGTGGCAGCTGCACGAACGCGCAGCTCACCGCTGGCGAAGTACTGCTCCAGGCGGCCCATGGCAGAGCCGTCGAGGTACAGACCTTGTACGTCGGCCTGGTTAATGACGTTGGTGATGGCGTCTTGCATGAATCCTGCTTAGGGCGAAAAGACGGTGCGGAAGGAAGGTGGGGTTCGGGGCCTCAGGAGAGGGCGCCAACCACGTAGTCGAAGTAGAAGCCAGCTTCTTCGGCATCGGCGCCGGTGAGCAGGCCCATGGCGGCGGACTTCATTTCGCGCACGGACTCGGCCATGGCCTCGAGGGGTACGCCCAGGGAGCGGTACATCTCGCGGGCTCCGATCACGCCGATCTCTTCGATCGGTGTCACGTCACCAGCAACCACGCCGTAGGTCACGAGGCGGAGGTAGTAGTCCATGTCCCGCAGGCAGGACGCTGTCATTTCTTCGCCGTAGGCGCTGCCGCCAGGGGAGATGACATCAGGACGCTTCTGAAACAGGGCGCCGCCGGCCTGTTTGACGATGCGCTCACGGCTCTCGCTGAGAACCTGCGCGACGCGGAGGCGACGCTGTCCAGCCGAGACGAACGACTTGATCTGATCAAGTTCGCCAGGGCTTAGATAGCGGGCTTCGGCGTCCGCGTTGATGATCGAGTTGGAGACGATGCTCATGCAGTTCTGCCTCGAAACAAGCGGCCGCCTTGACGGTGACCGGTATCCGGTGGGTAAGTGGAGAGATCGACTTGCGCCGATCGCTGAAGCATTCTGTGCCAAAGCCCTTCGTTGTCCCCGGGGGCGGTAACAGTTCTTCACGGCCTATCTGGTTTCCAGATCCCTTCCGCCGCAAGGGCTCTGGCAAGTGCCGCTAATAGCAACATGGTGTGGTAATTGTTCATCATTTTGGCTTGCTGATTGGCGCACTTGTTTCACGATGCGACCACGATTTTGCGTTGATTTGTGTGGCTCAGCACGAAAAAACCTCCCAACTGTGAAGTCGGAAGGTTTAGGGCTGAAGCCGCTTTGGGATTGGCTGGTCTGGCTTCGGCTTGGCTGGTTGTGACTGGTCTGGGGGCGGGCCCCGACTTAGATGGCGGCCTTAGGACTGGGGTTGAGGCCAGCATTGCCGCCATAGAGCGAAGCGGTCCGGTTCACGCTGGTGAGAGGCAAGCCGTCGGCCGTGGCCATGCCGCGGACGTAGGGCACGGTGTCTTGGCCAAAGGCCTGGGCGTATTCGCTGCTGGTGAGCAGTCCGTCTAGCGCGGCCTGTTGGCCTGCTTTGGCGCGGGTCGCCAGGAAGCGACTCACTTCTTGGGGTTGGGCGGCGCGGCCAAGCAGGGCAAGGTAGGCCGCTGAGGCTGCCCGCAGGGGGGCCATCCGATTGAGGCGCTGTTGGAAGCAGTCGCTGCCGGCAAGTTGGCCAACGAATTCGGCCACCGTGAGCTGCTGGTTGCGGAATTGGGACTCCACATCGCCAAGCCGCTCTGCCGCGAAGGGAACCCGGTTCAGCAGTTGCTTGTAGGTGGCTTCGATGGCTGTTTGCACGTCGGTTTCGCTTGCGGTGCGGCCCAGTTGCACCGGTTGACCCAGGCTGTTGCGACGGTTGAACCCTTGGGGTAGCCCCCCCCGGAGGGCCCTGGCCATGGCGGCGCCAGGCTCTACGGCGAGGTCGCTGACGCGACCATCGCCCACGGTGGATCGCCAGGCGGCTCCGGTGGAGACCTGGAAGGCTGGTGCACTGCCTGCAAACGCTGTGGTTCCAGCAAAGCCAGCAGCACCGGCAAAGCCAATGGTGGTTGGACGCCAACGCCTGGTTGGGGCGGGGTCTTGGCGGATGCTGCCAGGTCCCTGGCTTGGAGAGGGGGTATTCGGCGCAGCCACCGCACCACCGGAGAGTTGGGCGGTCCAGCTGCCCACAATCACCCGATTGCGATCAGCCAGGTTGCGCTGGACCAGATCGCCCGTGCTGCGAAGGGCTTGGGGCGGGGTCACATCGGGCCGTAGGCCTGCAGGCTCGACATAGGCGGCTGCATTGAAGGCCCGGTTGAAGGTGGGCACCTGTCGGGCGTTGCGGTCGGCAGGGGTGATGAAGCGCTCGAAGGGAACGGTGTCTTCGCCGAAGCTTTCGTTGTATTCGGAGCTGTTCAGCATGGCGTCAACCACGCCATAGAAGCCCTTGCGAGCCGCCGTGTCGAAGTAGGCGTCGATTTCCCAGCGACCAAGGGTGGGTCGGCCCAGGATGCGGCGGTGCATCACCTCAATGGCTTTGGTGATGTAGAGGCCGCTCCAATAACGGCGCCGGAACGCGTTCGAGCGGGCCACCTGGCGAATGAATTCGCGCAGGCTGATGTTGCCGTTTTCGAGCTTGATCTCTTCAACGGTTGTGCGTTCGCCGGCGTAGCCGGTATTGCCAAGAATCTGGTTGTAGACAGCCCGAATCACTGCTTGGGTGCTGGCTTCCGTGCCGCGAACACTGGGCTGGCCGCCCCGGCGGGGCACCGATGCTCCCCCCGTGGCGATTTGCTGCAACCGCACCACCTTGGGACCCACGCGCCTTGGGGTGGCCTTGCGGAATTGGGCCGTGTTCATTTGGCCCGGCTGGTTGAGTCCGTTGCCAATCAGGATCCGACGGGAGTCGTAGCCATAGGGGGCAGGCCGGGTGGCCACCGACGCCGTGCCGGAGGGGAAAATCGCCCCGTAGTTGAGGGCTAGGGGATCATTGCCACCGCCATAGACGTGCTGGTCGGGGAAAGGCTGGCGGTAGGCGGCGTAAAGGGTGACGTATTGGGGGGCGCCTTCAAACGGAGCACTGAAGCGGAACAGCTTGCGGTTGGATCCCCAGCCGGCGCTCTCCTGGGCTTCATCACCGAGGTCGCGGAGGTAGGGAACGGTTTCCTCTCCGAACACCTGGGCGTATTCGCTGGTGTTGATCAAGGCATCCACCAGGCCCTTGAGCCCTTGGGCGCTGACGATGTCGAAGTAGCGGGTGAATTCTTCCCTTGTGCTGATCCCCCGGCCAAGGAAGTGGCGGAAGGCCAATTCGACGGCCCGGCTATTGGAAAAGCGGCCGTAGAACTGTTGGCGGTATTCCTTGCTATGGCCCAGGGCGCGGATGAATTCCCGCATGGAGATATCCATCTGCCGCACCTGGGTGGCCTCCACCGGGCACACCACTTGGGAATAGGCCTTGGCGATGTCCCGTTCAAAGATCTGGCGGTAGGCGGCTCGCACCACTTCGGCCTTTTGGCTGCCGGTCATGCCGGGCTTGATGTTGAAGCGCTGGGCACGTTCTGCCGCGAGGGCATAGGTGGCGGGTAATTGCAGGCCCTGGTTTTCGGGGCTGCCAAGCCGCTGGCGGGTGGAGGGGGTGGGAACCTCCAGTTCCTGAAGCAGGACATTGAAGTACTGGATCACCAGCTGGCGAGCTGGTGGATTGTCTTTCAGGAGGCCGGCTGCGGCAGCGCGCATTTCCTGCAGGGCCACGTTGGTGGCAGCCAGGGAGCAGGCCTTCTCAAGCACATCCCGCAGGCCACGGGTGTTCACCGTCAGGATGCTGGGGTCACCTGCCACTAGGGCATAGCCCACGTAGCGCAGGAACCAGGCGAGGTCGCGGATGGATTTTTTCATCCGATCGGTGCCGTAGCGGCCAACCCCAATCGGGCTAAAACCCGTGGGCAGCACGACGCGCACATCGGCATCGCCGCCAGCGCCGTCGAGCAACCGGGTGAAGATGTTGCCACCGGTGCTGCCGGTGCCCTGGGCAAAGGTTTGTACCGATTGCTGGAAGGCAACCTGGTCAGCGGCAAGGGCTACGCCGCCCTCTGGGGCCTTACTGGCGCTGCCAATCGGCCCATCCAAATAGGAGAGGGGAGTGCCACCGGCAAAGATGCGGTTGGCTGCCTTGGCAACGATGAATTCGGCGTTGTCCGAAAGACGACGGGCAGCTTGAACGCGCAGCTGTCCGCTTTGGAAGAAGGTGATCAGGCCTTGGAGTTCTCCCCCATCGGGGAAGCGATCCTGTTGCTCCGCCTGACGGACGCTGGAGAGCGGCAGGGTGTCGTAGCGCTGGGGAGCAACCCTGGTGCTGCCGCTGCTGGCGGTCACGGTCATTGACGAGAGCGAACCGGGCTCGGCCACGTTACGGCCGCCGGTCTGGGCCTTCGGGGTGGCATGAACAAATGTTTGCAGCTCGATGGGTTCAGGTGCCGCTCCAGGGGGGAGCCCATGAAATGCTCCCCAAAGCTCGCCCCATGTCCTTTCGAGATCCCGTGACCGCCAACACCGATGCTGCCACCCCTGTGGTGAGTGCCTTTTACGACCGCTTCCCCTACCCAGGCGATCCCCTTCAGGACGGCCCACCGCCTGGATACAACTGGCGCTGGTGTGTCGATAGTGCCCACGCCTTTGTGGCCGGCGCCCTCCCTCCCCGCCCGGCGGCAGGCCCCAGGCCCTGGCGAATCCTGGATGCGGGTTGCGGCACGGGGGTCAGCACCGATTACCTGGCCCACCTCAATCCAGGTGCCGAGATCCTCGCCGTGGATATCAGCGCTGGAACCCTTGATGTGGCCCGGGAGCGCACCCGTCGCTCGGGGGCCGCTGGCCAGGCCAGCTCGCTGCGCCTTGAGCAACGCAGCCTGCTTGACCTGGGCGGGGAAGCCCCCTTCGACTACATCAATTCCGTTGGGGTGCTCCACCATCTCCGCGAGCCCGAGGCAGGCCTGAAGGCCTTGGCGGCCCTGTTGAAGCCCGGTGGAGTGCTGCACCTTTTCCTGTATGCCGATGGCGGCCGCTGGGAAATTCACCGCACCCAGCGGGCCCTCAGCCTGCTGGGGGTTGGCACGGGTAAGGAGGATCTCCGTTTGGGGCGGGGTTTGTATGAAGCCCTGCCTGAGTCCAATCGACTGCGCCGTCACCACGAGCAGCGCTGGGCCCTCGATACCGCGGCGGACGCAAATTTCGCCGATATGTATCTCCATCCCCAGGAGACGAGCTACAACCTCCAGCGGCTCATGGCCTTTGTGGCCAGTGCCGACCTTCGCTTTGCGGGGTTTTCCAACCCCGAGGTGTGGGATCCGGCCCGATTGCTCCAAGGCGAGCTGCTGGAGCGGGCCCAGGCCCTGCCGGTGGAGCAGCAGTGGGCCCTGATCGAAGACCTAGATCCCGACATCAGCCACTTCGAGTTTTTCCTGAGCCAGGGCGATTTGGTTCGGCCCGACTGGGGTTCAGATGGGCCCCTGCTGGCGGTCACGGGTGAGCGCAACCGCTGCCTTTGGGGTTGGCCGGGCCTGACCCTGCTGGATTCCGATATGGCCCCCCTCGATCTCAGCCCGGATGGTTTGGCCTTGATGCAAGCATTGGAGCTGGCGCCAGCTGGCACTCCCCTCGGGCAGCTTGCCCTGGGTTGGGAGGCCCAGCGGCAGGCAGCGGTGGCGCGCACGTTGGTGGCCCAAAGGGTGCTGCTGCCCGTGCTGGCCTAACGGGCGAGATCGCTTGCTTGGCCTGGAACCTGCCAAGGTCGTGATAGACTCCGCGCGCCTTTTGAGGGCTCATTTTCGTTTGTCGGTTTCCGTCCCCTGCCCGCCTGATGCCGGCCTATCGGCATCCGATCCCTTCGGGGAAGACGGGCTTGGAGATCAGACCAACAACGACCTGGCCCTGCCCCATGTCGACTGCGCGGTTGCCGACTCAGCCCCGGCTGATCCGAGCAATGGCATGGACGACTTCTTCAGACTCCAACGGCGCTTGTTGCTGTTCACCCTGCTGCTTTCAGCCGTAGTCGTGGCCATCACAGCAGTCGTTGGAACTCCCGCCACGGCTTTCAGTCTGCTGGTGGGGGCACTATCTGGATTCGTTTATCTCTGGCTTCTCTGCCGGAGTGTCTCCCGCCTCGGAGACAACTCCAGGGGGATCAGCAAGGCCCAGTTCCTGGTCCCAGCTGTCCTGGTTTTGGTGGCTTCTAAGGTTCCCCAGTTGTCGATCTTGCCGGCCCTGCTGGGCTTCTTGATCTACAAGCCTGCTGTGATCCTTCAGGTTCTGCTTGATCCATCAACTGATTGATCAACTGTCATCGGCGGTTCATCACCCAGTCCACCTTGACGGTTCACCGTCGCTGACTCCCTTCCCCGTTCCGTCGCGCTTGCGACCTTGAACTCCCCATTGCTGGCTCCAATGCCTTTCATCCTTCCCTTTGCCGAACTGGAGGTTGGTCAACACCTCTACTGGCAACTTGGCAACTACAAAATCCACGGCCAGGTTTTCCTGAGCTCCTGGGTGGTCATTGGCGCCCTGTTGGCCCTGGTGGTGGTTGGCACCCGCAAGTTGGAGCGGGACCCTCGCGGTGTTCAAAATCTGCTGGAGTTCCTTTGGGACTACATCCGTGAGCTAGCCCGGGAGCAGATCGGTGAGAAGGCCTATCGCGATTGGTTGCCCTTCATTGGCACCCTGTTCCTGTTCGTCTTTGTCAGCAATTGGGGGGGAGCCCTGATTCCTTGGAAGTTGATTCACCTTCCCAGTGGTGAACTCGGTGCGCCCACCGCCGATATCAATACCACCGTGGCATTGGCCCTCTTGGTGTCGTTGGCCTATTTCTACGCGGGTTTGAGCCGCAAAGGTCTGCGGTACTTCGAGTACTACGTAGAGCCCACGCCGATCATGGTTCCCTTCAAGATCATCGAGGACTTCACCAAGCCCCTATCGCTGTCCTTCCGTCTCTTTGGCAACATCCTTGCCGATGAATTGGTTGTGGCTGTGCTGACGTTTTTGGTGCCCTTGATCGTGCCCCTGCCGGCCATGTTCCTTGGCCTGTTTACCAGTGCGATCCAGGCCCTGATCTTCGCAACCCTGGCGGCCTACTACATCGGTGAAGCGGTGCACGAAGAGCACCACTAGGCACTCTTCTGTTTTGCAGGGTCGCCCCACGCTCTGCTAAATCTCCTGCGCGCAGGTCCGGTTGCACCCCGGGCCCATCCCTCGAAGGATGTCCCAGGCGCAGGGTTTTACTCCCGGTCCACCACGCGCTGTTTGGCGCCACCCATTCCCCACTCCACCATGGATTCCATCACCTCCGCTGCGTCGGTTTTGGCCGCTGGCCTGGCTGTCGGCCTCGGTGCCATTGGCCCCGGCATCGGTCAGGGCAACGCAGCTGGCAGCGCCGTTGAAGGCATTGCACGTCAGCCTGAAGCCGAAGGCAAGATTCGCGGCACCCTGCTGCTGTCCCTGGCCTTCATGGAAGCGCTCACCATCTACGGCCTTGTGGTTGCTTTGGTGCTGCTGTTCGCCAACCCCTTCGCTGGTTGATCGCAAGGTGAGTGGCTGGTGGGTGGGGGCTTGAGCCCCTCCCCTCCAGAGCGCCACTTGCCGCTTCCCCGCCCGACCGTTCCAGCGCCCTCGCCCCAATGACCAGCTGGCTTCTGCTTGCCGAAGCAGGTGCTCAGGAGGGAGGTCTCTTTGACCTCGATGCCACCCTGCCCTTGATGGCAGTTCAGGTTGTTCTCCTCACCTTCATTCTGAATTCGCTGTTTTTCCGCCCGGTTGGCCGGGTTGTAGAGGAACGCGAGAGCTTCATCACCACCAGTCGTGCCGATGCCAAGCAAAAGCTGGCTCAGGTAGAGCGGCTGGAAGCCGACCTCAAGGACCAGCTCAAGGACGCGCGTCAGCAGTCCCAAAAGCTGATCCAAGAGGCTGAGCAGGAGATGGACCGTCTCTACCGGGAGGCGATGGCGATGGCTACGGCCGATGCCAATGCCTCACGGGAGCAGGCCCGTCGCGAGATCGACGCTGAACGCGATCAAGCCGCGACCAAGCTCAACGCTTCCGCCGACCAGCTCGGTGCCCTCATCGTCTCCCGCCTGTTGGCAACGTCATGAGCATCGTGTTTTCTTCCCTTCCCATGAGCCATCTTTTGGCGGCCCATGGATCGTTTGGTCTCAATCTCAATCTGTTTGAGACCAACATCATCAACCTGGCGATTGTCATTTTCGCCCTCTGGAAGTTTTTGCCAGGGTTTCTTGGCGGCATCCTGGAGCGTCGCCGGGGTGCAATCCTTGCGAATCTCAAGGACGCTGAAGACCGTCTGGTCCAGTCCACCGCTGCGTTGGCCCAGGCCCAAGCTGATCTTGCGGCTGCCCAGCAGAGGGCTGCGCAGATCCGCGCCGATGGCCAAGCCCGCGCCGAAGCCCTGAGGCTTGAGAGCGAGAATCGCACCATTGAAGAGATGGCTCGCCTCAAGCAGGGCGCCATGTCCGATCTGAGTGCCGAAGCCGCCAGGGTCACCGACCAGCTGCGCCGGGAAGCTGCCAACCGAGCCATTGAAAAGGCCTTGGCGACCTTGCCCGGAAAGCTGGATGCAGCAGCCCAGGCCCGACTGATTGATCAGTCCATTAACACCCTGGAGAAAGCCTGATGCCTCTCCTGAATTCGATCGCTACCCCCTACGCCGAAGCGTTGCTTCAGGTGGCTGAATCCCGCAAGGAAACCGACGCGGTGGCGGAGCAGGTCAAGGATTTGCTCGCCATTTGGAACGGCAGTGCTGTATTGCGGGAGGCCATGGCTTCCCCGGTGTTGGAGCCCGAAGCTAAAAAAGCTGCTTTGGCGACTTTGTTCGCTGATCAGCTGACTCCTTCGGTGCAGAACCTGCTCAAGCTCCTGGCCGACCGCCAGCGGATTTCCGCGCTTGATTCGGTGCTGCTGCGGTTCCTCGAGCTGTATCGCACGCTTCGCAACATCACCCTTGCCAAGGTGACCTCCGCCACTGAGCTCACTGAAGATCAGCAGGCCCAACTCAATGAGAAGGTCCAGGCGATTACGGGGAGCAAAGCTGTCGAGTTCGACCTTTCCGTCGATCCCAGCTTGATTGGGGGCTTCATCGTCAGCATGGGTTCCCAAGTGATCGACGCCAGCCTGTCTGGCCAAGTGCGCCGCCTTGGCTTGGCGCTCGCCAAGGTGAGCTAGCCCACCTCCAGGCGACCAGCTGGTCGCTGGCCCTTCAGCTTCAACCATCTCCTCTCTCCAGCCATTCCTCTCATTCGCCCCGCCTGCGGGGACTTCCTCCCATGGTTTCCATCCGCCCCGACGAGATCAGCGCCATCCTCAAGCAGCAAATTGAGGACTACGACAAGTCGGTTTCGGTCAGCAATGTCGGAACTGTGCTCCAGATCGGTGATGGCATCGCCCGGGTCTACGGCCTCCAGCAGGTGATGGCTGGCGAGCTGGTTCAGTTCGAAGACGGCACAGAAGGCATTGCCCTGAACCTCGAAGACGACAACGTCGGCGTGGTGTTGATGGGAGAGGGTCGCGGGATTCAGGAAGGCAGCACCGTGAAGGCCACCGGCAAGATTGCTGCTGTGCCCGTCGGCGACGCCATGCTGGGCCGCGTGGTGAACTCCTTGGGCCAGCCCATCGATGGCAAGGGCGACATCGCCACCACCGAAACGCGGCTGATCGAATCGATGGCGCCTGGCATCATCCAGCGCAAGTCGGTGCATGAGCCCATGCAAACGGGCATCACCGCGATCGACGCCATGATTCCCATTGGCCGTGGCCAGCGGGAGCTGATCATTGGCGACCGTCAGACCGGCAAAACCGCCATAGCGATCGACACGATCCTCAACCAGAAGGGTGAGGACGTGGTTTGCGTTTACGTGGCTGTGGGCCAGAAGGCCGCTTCCGTGGCCAACGTGGTGGAGGTGCTCCGCGAGAAAGGCGCCCTCGACTACACCATCGTGGTGGCGGCCAGTGCTTCGGAAGCCGCCGCACTCCAATACCTCGCCCCCTACACCGGCGCAGCCTTGGCTGAGTCGTTCATGTACAAGGGCAAAGCCACCCTGGTCATCTACGACGACCTCACCAAGCAGGCCCAGGCCTACCGCCAGATGTCGCTGCTGCTGCGTCGTCCCCCCGGCCGTGAGGCCTACCCCGGCGACGTCTTCTATTGCCACAGCCGTCTGCTGGAGCGGGCCGCCAAGCTTTCCGATGCCATGGGCAAGGGCAGCATGACCGCCCTGCCCATCATCGAAACCCAAGCTGGAGACGTTTCGGCCTACATTCCCACCAACGTGATTTCGATCACCGATGGTCAGGTCTTCCTCAGCTCCGATCTGTTCAACTCCGGTCTGCGTCCCGCGATCAACGTGGGTATCTCCGTGAGCCGGGTGGGTGGTGCAGCCCAAACCAAGGCGATCAAGAAAATTGCCGGCACCCTGAAGCTGGAACTGGCCCAGTTCGATGAACTGGCGGCCTTCTCCCAGTTCGCCTCCGACCTCGATGCCGCCACCCAGCAGCAACTGGGCCGGGGCAAGCGTCTGCGCGAGATTCTCAAGCAACCCCAGTTCAGCCCCCTGATCCTTGCCGAACAGGTGGCCGTTGTGTACGCCGGTGTGAAAGGCCTGATTGACGAGGTTCCCGTGGAATCTGTTGTTCAGTTCTGCCGCGAACTGCGTGAGTACCTGAAGTCCAACAAGGCTGACTTCATCTCCAAGGTGCAGACCGAGAAGCAACTCAGCGATGAAGCTGAGGCCATGCTCAAGGATGCCATCCAAGAGGTGAAGTCGACCATGCTCGCCTCGGTTTGAGGAGGGGCATCACCAATGGCAAACCTCAAGGACATCCGCGACCGAATTAGTTCGGTCAAGAACACCCGTAAAATCACCGAGGCCATGCGCCTGGTGGCGGCCGCCAAGGTGCGCCGCGCCCAGGAGCAGGTTCTGCGCAGTCGCCCCTTCGCCGACCGTCTGGCCCGCATCCTGGAGAATCTTCAGTCGCGCATGCGTTTCGAAGATGCCGATGCTCCCCTGTTGGAGCAACGGGACGTCTCGACCATCACCCTGTTGGCTGTGACCGGCGACCGGGGTCTGTGCGGTGGCTACAACGCGAACATCATCAAGCGCACTGAATTGCGCTACGCCGAGCTCAAGGCCCAGGGTTACACCGTGAATTTGGTGCTCATTGGTCGTAAGGCGATCACCTACTTCCAGAACCGCGCCAAGCTCTACACCATTCGGGCCACGTTTACCGGCTTGGAGCAGGTGCCCAATGCCAAGGAAGCCATGGGCATAGCCAGCGACGTGCTGGCGGATTTCCTCTCCGGCTCTACCGATCGGGTGGAAATCATCTTCACCAAGTTCATCAACTTGGTGAGCTCCAAGCCCGTATCCCAAACCTTGCTCCCCCTGGATCCCCAAGGGATTGCACTCCCCGATGATGAGATCTTCCGCCTAACAACCCGCAAGGGTGAGTTAGGCGTGGAAGTGGGAACGACCGCCAATGCGGCGGCCAAATTGCCTTCCGACGTCGTCTTCGATCAGAGCCCGGACCAATTGCTCAATGCCCTGCTGCCGTTGTATCTGGAAAACCAGTTGCTGCGTTCGTTGCAGGAGGCGGCTGCCTCGGAATTGGCCAGTCGCATGACGGCCATGAACAACGCCAGCGACAATGCTAAGGCCCTCGCCAAGACCCTCACCTTGGACTACAACAAGGCTCGTCAAGCTGCCATTACCCAGGAAATCCTGGAAGTGGTGGGCGGCTCAGCGGCGATGGTCTAGTTGATCCGACTGGTTCAGTCCAGCCGGCCTGTTTCGTTACGATCGGGTTGAGAGGTTCGCTTTTCAACCGTAAAACCCAGCATCCCAAAGGTCGTGTTGCCCGCAAAGCTGGCGCAACGGCCGGTGGATGCTGGGTTTTTTGCGGCTAGGACATCATTGGCCCAGCCGAGCAGGAGGATGGGTTGTGTAGGGCGTTAGAGCCGGCGGTCATGACAACCATGGGAGCTTTGGCCTTGGGGCAACTGGCGCTTGAGCCCCTGTTTCCCGTGGCTCTCGGCCGGGTGCAGCTGGCCCCGGATCCCTTGGATACGGCTTTCCAGTTGCAGGCAATTAACGAGCTTCGGGGTGGGGCCAGCTCCAATCCGGATCCGGGTTGTGCCTGGACCGGGGATCTCAATGGCGTCTGGCAGCTCCATCGCCACCCGACCTTTGCCCCTTTGATCACCTCCCTGCTGGGGCATGCCCGCAGCTACTTGCAGGGTTTGGGCTTTGATTTGAGCCAGGTCTCCCTGCATCTGCAGCGCTGTTGGCCGGTGGTGAGCGAACTGGATCAGGTGGTGGGCCGGCACCATCACCCCAATGCCCATTTGAGTGCGGTCTATTACCTCAATGGCGATGGCAGTGGCCGCCACGGTTGTTTGCGTCTTTACCCCCACCGGCAGGTGAACGAATTGGTGCCTGGTCTGGCCGTGGGCCATGGGGGCCCCTTGGGTGGGGCGCAAGGACTTTGGAATGCTCCCTGGCTTGATCTGGCACCCCAGGCCGGATTGCTGGTTTTGTTCCCCTCCCATCTCGACCATGCGGTCTTGCCCAACGGGGACCCCGACGACACCCGCTATTCGATCAGCCTGGATCTGGTCCTTTCGGCCCCAGCGGCGGGGGAGGGCGAGACCCCGCCTGAGTACCTGGCCCCCCATCCCAGCCAGTGGCACCAGGTTTAAGGCTGCCTGGAAGAATGGGCCTGCACGGCCCGCTGCTGCCCTTCTCCTGTGACCGACTCCCAAGCCTTCACTGTTGTCTGCGACCTTGACGGCAGCAGCCACACCTTCCAGTGCAGCAGTGAGCAAACCGTGTTGGCAGCAGCTGAGGCGGCCGGGGTGGCGTTGCCCAGCTCCTGCTGCTCAGGTGTCTGCACAACCTGTGCCGCTGTGGTCACGGAGGGCACGGTGCACCAACCCGATGCCATGGGCGTGAAAGCTGAACTGCAGCAGCAGGGCTATGCCCTGTTGTGCGTGTCCTTCCCCCGCAGCGATCTGAAGTTCCGGGCTGGCCAGGAGGATGCCCTCTATGAAGCCCAGTTCGGCCAGTACCAAAAGTGAGGCTGGAGCCCCTGGAGCTGCGGCTGCTGCGCCAGGTCGGCCCGCTGCTTGACCAGGTGCGACAGGCCTTGGCAGCCCATGGCCGGCCCCTGCGCTGGGCAATTACGGCGGTGGAGCCCAGCCCTGGGGGCTCTGTGCTGGTGGTTGAGGCCGTTGTTGTGGTTGAAGACGCCAGATGAGCTCCGGAGGTTCTATGGCGCCCCCCATGCCCACGTTGCTGGTGATCCCTACCGGCATTGGCTGCGAACAGGGCGGCTATGCCGGGGATGCCCTGCCGGCGGCGCGGCTGCTGGCGGCCGCCAGTGGCTGCCTGATCACCCACCCCAATGTGATGAACGGTGCCGCCCTGTACTGGAGCGATCCCCGCATCCAGTACGTGGAGGGATCCGCCTTGAATCGCTTTGCCACCGGTGACTTGGGCCTCAGGCCCGTCAGGCGGCAGCGGCTGGGATTGTTGCTGGATGGGGGCATGGAGCCCGAGCTGCGGCAGCGCCATCTCCAGGTGGTTGATGGTTGTCGGGCCACGTTGGGCCTGGAGATTGGGCCGGTGATCACCACCGACACACCGCTTGGGGTGCACCTGAGCCAGGGGGCGAGTGGGGCCAGTTGGGGCCAGCTGGAGCGCCCCGATGCCCTGCTGCGCGCTGGGGAGCAATTGGTTGCCCAGGGAGCAACGGCCATCGCCGTGGTGGCCCGTTTCCCGGACGATCCTGAAAGTGAGGCCCTGGCGGCCTATCGCCAGGGCTCTGGGGTGGATGGTTTGGCCGGCGCCGAGGCGGTGATCAGCCATCTCCTCAGCAGCCATCTCGGCATTCCCTGCGCCCATGCACCGGCCCTGAGCCCCCTGCCCCTCGACCCCGCCTTGGATCCCAGGGCGGCCGGCGAGGAGCTGGGGTACACCTTTTTGCCCTGTGTGCTCGTGGGCCTCAGCCGGGCACCCCAGCTGGTGCCCTTAGAAGCAGCGTCACCAGCGGTCTTGGCCGATCCCCAGCTCCTGGGCCGGGAGCAGTTGGGGGCGGTGGTGGTCCCTGCTGGGGCCCTGGGTGGGGAGGCCGTGCTGGCTTGCGCCGAGCTGGGGGTGCCCTTGATCACGGTGGCCAATCCCTGCCTGTTGGATGTCACGGCGGCCGCCCTTGGTTTGGAGGCCCTCGCGGCTAGCAGTTACGCCGAAGCGGCGGGGTTGGTCCTGGCCTTGAGGGAAGGCCTTAACCCGGCTGCTTTGCGCCGGCCGTTCCCCCGGCCATTCGCCCCTGGCATGGCCTGAGCGGCTGGCCTACAGAGCCGCAATCGGCATGCGCCAGCCGGTGCCAAAGGCGCGGCCGCTCACCTTGAGCAGGGGGGCGGCCTGGCGTCGTTTGAATTCGGCCCGCCGCACCAGCTGCATGATCCGTTCGGCGTCCTCCCCATCCACGGGGCGGCCATCGGCGAGGCCCTGGCTGACGATCTCCTCAGGGCTGCGCAGCTCTTCGATCAGGGCTTTGAGAATCGGATCGAGCAGGGCGTAATCGGGCAGGGAATCGCTGTCCAGTTGGTCCGGGCGCAGCTCGGCGCTGGGGGGTTTGGTGCGGATCGCGGCGCCAACCAGCTCGCCGCGGGCAGGTAGCCCCATGGCGGTGCGGCAGGGGGCCGCCGCCGGGCTGTCGAGCCAATCGCACAGGTCAAAGACGGTGGTTTTGTAGAGGTCGCCGATCACGGCCAGGCCCCCATTCATGTCGCCATAGAGGGTGCAGTAGCCCACGGCCAGCTCGGATTTGTTGCCCGTGGAGAGCAGCAAGTGGCCCTGCTGGTTGGCCACGGCCATCAGCAGGCAGCCGCGAATACGCGACTGCAGATTTTCAGCCGTGAGCCCGTGGGGCGCTCCATCCAGGGCAGGTGCGAGGGCGGCGTCAAATCCTGCCATCAAGGGGGCAATTGGCAGGGTGTGGGCTGCAAGGCCAAGCCGGGCGGCCAAGGCGGTGGCATCGCTGATGGAGCCCTCCGAGCTGTAGGGCGATGGCAGCAGCAGGGCTTGCACCTGCTCGGCCCCCAAGGCAGCGGCGCCAATCACGGCCACCAGGGCTGAATCAATGCCGCCGCTCAGCCCCAATAGCACCCGGCGGAAGCCACATTTTTTGGCGTAGTCGCGAACGCCAAGCACCAGGGCGCGAAAGAGTTGTTCGTTGGGCTCGGGGAGGGGGGTGGTCAGGGCCAGGGTTGGGCGGTTGGTTCCAGGAGGTTCTGGGCTGCCCCCAGCCCTTGGGGTTTCCCAGATGGCGACCTGTTCTTGGCAGCAGGCCAATTGGGCCGCCACTGCGCCGCTGGCATCCACCACAAAGCTGGCCCCGTCGAACACCAGCTCGTCGTTGCCGCCCACTTGGTTGACGTAGACCACCGGGCACTGCAATTTTTGGCTGGCGCGGGCGGCGAGGCGATGGCGCAGGGCCGCCTTGGCTTGGCCAAACGGGGAGGCCGAGAGATTGAGCAGCACATCGATCCGGTGCGGCTGCAGCGCGGCTACGGGATCGGGACCGGCCAGGCGGTGGCCCTGCAGTTCCTCCTCAACCCAGAGGTCTTCGCAGATGGTGAGACCCAGCGTCCAGTTGCGATCTCCCTGCTGGAACTCCAGAACGGCGGGCTGGTCAGCCGCTTGGAAATAGCGCCGTTCGTCAAAGACGTCGTAGGTGGGCAGGAGTTGTTTGCGGGCGACGATGCGCCATTGACCACTTGCGACCAGGGCGACGGCGTTGAACAGATTGGGCTTCTCTGCTGCCGCAATCGGTTCGGCCACGCCCACCAGCAGGGCCAGGGAGGGTTGGGTGGCCGCCAGCTCGGTGGCGAGTTGAGCCAAGACGTCTTGTTGGTTGTTGAGCAAAGCCGGCCGCAGCAGCAGATCCCTCGGCGGATAACCCCAGAGGGAAAGCTCCGGGGTCACCACCAGATCCGCATGGGCGGCAGCTGCTTCCTGGCAGGCCGCCAGGATTTTGGCTCCATTGCCAGCCAGATCTCCCACCAGGGGATTGATTTGGGCCAGGGCGATGCGCATCAGCAGGGCGGCTCAGCAAGGCCATAGCGATTGTGCTTGAGCAAGGCCGGTAGGACGGCGGCCGGAATCTGGCTGGGGTCGAGCCGTTCGCGCACGGCAGAACTGGCGGTGGCGGGGATCTGCAGGGCCAGTTCCACCGGCTGGGATCCCAGGGCTTCGAGGGCCTCGCGGTGTTGGCTGGTGAGGGGCCAGCCATGGCGGGGCACAATCGCCAGGCGGCAGCGGCCCAGGATTTGATCGGCCTGCTTCCAGCTGGGGATTTGGGCCGCTAGATCACTACCCACCACAAACACCAGCTCTGCTTCTGGCCAGCGCCTGTGGGCCCGCTCCAGGGTCTCAATCGTCCATGGACTGCTGAGCTCCTGGGCGAGTTCGAGCCGCGGGTTACCGATTGCTTCCACCACGCAGCCCAACAGCTGGGCCCGCTCCTCCAGGGGAGCCCCGTGCTGTTTGAGCGGGTTGGTGCTGGCCCAGGTGGCGACGGCGGGATAGAGGCTCAGTAGCCCCTCGAGCAGGGCCTGGTGGCCGCAGGTGGGAGGGTCGGCACTGGTGCCAAAGAGGGCCAGCTGGCTCATGGCAGCAGGGCTTGCAAGCTCGAGCGCGGACTGGCGGGGGACTGGTCCTGCCAGGTGTTGAGCCACTGGCGTACCTGGGGATCGCTGTGGCTGAGTCGCCGCATTAAGGCCCCCGGCTTGCCGCCGCGCTCGGCGCCTTTGACCAGTTCGGCCGCCGCTAACCGGCCCGTGCGCCGGGTGGTGTGCACGGCGAGGGCGGCCTGGGCGATGGCCACGGGGGCGGCGGGGGCCAGGCTCAGGCCGCCGGTGAGGGGGGCCGCCACCAGCAGCAGCTGGCGGACCAGGCTCAGCACCACTTGGATGCCCAGCTGGGCCCCACCCAACAGGGCGTTATGGCCCGATAGGCGGGTGAGCAGTGCCCTGGCGCTGGTGCTGTGCATCTTCAGGCCATAGAGCTGGCAGAGCTGCAGCACCAGGGCCGTATCGCAAGCCAGGCCTCCGGCCAGATCCAAAAGAACCAGCGGATTGGCCGCCACTCCGGTGGCCTTGAGGGCCGCAAAGCGGCCGATCAGGCTTTGGGCGGCCTGGCGGCTGTGGCTCAGGCGCCAGCGCTGTAGCTGCTGGTGGAGGCGATCGGCAGAGCGCAGGGCATTGAGGGCTAGGAGCAGTTCGCCGTGCTCTTCCAGTAACGCCACCAGGGCCTCCCGCAGGGGCCCAATGCGCGGCGCTTCGACGCTGCTGCGCACCCTGCCGTCGGCCAGGACGCTGGCCCGTCGGGGGGCCGCGGCGACGGCCACCAGCTCCAAGTGGCGGGCCTTTTGGGGCAGTCGCTGGCGGATGCTGGCGATCAGGGCGGATTGCTCGGCAGCGGGCCAGCAATCGCTGCGGTTGAGCACCAGCAGGAGGGGCTTACCGCTGGCCAAGATCGCTTCGAGGGCCTCGAGCTCGATGCTGGTCAGGTCGCCATCGAGCACGAGCAGCACCAGGTCGGCGCCGAGGGCTACCCGTCCCGCCAGGCGGGCCCGGCCGGCGGCGGCAATCTCGTCGATCCCCGGGGTGTCGACCAGTTCGACCCGTTGCAGCCCCGCAATGGTTTGGTGCCACAGCTGGGCCTGTTGATGGCGGGTGCAGCCGTGGGCCACATCGGTGGCAAAGGCGTCATGGCCGAGCAGGGCATTGAGCAGGCTTGATTTGCCCACGCCCACCCGGCCGAACACGGCCACCTTGAGGTGCTGGCTTTGCAAGCGCAGCAATTGGCGATCAAAGGCCCCCAGCGGGCCTTCCACCACGGCATGCTCGCGCCCACTGAGAACCAGTTGCTGGCGCCACTGCTCAAGCAGCAGGCGGCAGCGCATGGGGGAGGAGGGCTCTGGTGCCATTAGGTGGCCTCGCTGGCCGGCTGGGGGCGGCGCCACCAGCCGGCCAAGACCGCCAGGACGGCTTCAGGACCAATCACCCCCACGAAACCACCGAATTCATCCACCACGACCCGCACCCCCGTCGTGTCGCGCCGAAACGCGGTGAGCAGCCGATCGGCGCGGATCATTTCGGGTACGAATTCCACCGGTTCGCCGAGGGCGGCGGCGGTGAGGTTGTCCTTGCCTTCGAGCAGGGCCGTAAGCAGGCGTTCCCGGCTGGCCACGCTGAGCACCTCATCCACCTCATCGCCCAGCACCACCCACCATTCGGCATGGTTGGCCAAGAGTTCCGGGCGAAGTTGGCCAAGGAGGGCCCCGCCATCGATGGTGGGGGCTGACACCCGGGGCACCATTAAATCCCTGGCGGTGAGGTCGTTGAGCTGGAACACCTTGGCGATCATGGCCGCCTCATCCGCTTCGATTTGACCCTTTTGGGAGCCCAGCCTGGCCAAGAGCCGGATTTCGTCTTCGTTGGTGCTGATTTCGTTGTCTTGGGTGATCGCAGGCAGCACCCGCTCAAGCAGCAGCACCACCGGAAGCATCAGCCGCCCGAGCCAATGCAGGGCCTCCGCACTGGCCAGGGCCACGGGCATCGAAAAACGACTGCCCATGGATTTGGGCAGGATTTCTCCCAGCAGGATCACCAGCACGGTGAGGCCGATGGAAAACAAGGGCAGGGCGGCTCCATCGATCTTGTGATGGTTAAGCACCACGGCGGCATAGCCGCCCAGCATCAGGCTGCCAAAGATGTTGAAGCCGTTGTTGGCAATCACCAACACCGCCAGGGTGCGGCCCAGGCGTTGGCGCAGTTGATCCAGCCTGCGAGCTCCCCGCAGCGGCTTGGCGCGGTTCGCCAATTCGTGCACCCGGGCCGGGTTCACCGTGAGCACGGCGGCTTCCACTCCCGAAGCCAGGGCCGAGCCTGCGATCACGACCACCACCAGCAGCGCCAGGGCGACAACGTCGTTCATTCAGGCCTGCATCTGGTGGAGGACATCGGACCGCAATGGGGTACGGGCGCTAAGGCGAGCGCAATGCACCTATTTAATCGGCTCTGCCAACGGCTGTTGGCGGGGCTCGATCAAACTGGCGTGCGACCGTTGCGCTCCAGGCTGCCCGTTGATGTCGATCTTTGCCCAGCGCCGGGCCCGTTTTCTTGAGCAATTGGGTGGGGTGGCGGCCGTGATTCCGGCGGCGCCGATGGTGGTGCACCACGCCGACTGCGAGTACCCCTTTCGCCAGAACAGCGATTTTTGGTATCTCACGGGCTTTGACGAACCGGGAGCGGTGGCCCTGTTGTTGCCCCACCGTGACGACGCCCGCTTTGTGCTGTTTGTGGAGCCCAAGGAGCCCACCGCTGAAGTGTGGAACGGCTTCCGGTGGGGCGTGGACGGGGCCGTGACCACCTTTGGCGCCGATCTTGCCCATCCCCTTGCGGAACTCCCCCAGCGCCTGGCTGATTACCTCAAGGGTGCTGAGGGCATTGCCTTTCGGGTGGGGCGCCATCCCCAGGTGGAGCCCTTGGTGCTCGAGGCCTGGGGCCAGCAGCTCGATCGGGCGCCCCGCAGCGGAGCGGCGGCCCTCGGCCTGGTGGCTCCATGTCCCCTGCTGCACGCCCAGCGCTTGCGCAAGGGACCCGAAGAGCTGGAGCGCATGCGGGAGGCCGCCCGCATCTCTGCCGAAGCCCATGAATTGGCCCGGCAGGTGACCCGCCCCGGCCTGAAGGAACGGCAGGTGCAGGCGGTGATTGAGCAGCACTTCCTCGAGCAGGGTGCCCGCGGACCGGCCTATGGCTCGATCGTGGCCGGTGGTGACAATGCCTGCGTGCTGCATTACACCGCCAACAGTGCCGAGCTACGCGATGGCGACTTGGTGCTGATCGATGCGGGATGTTCGCTCAACGACTACTACAACGGCGACATCACCCGCACCTTCCCGGTGGGGGGCCGCTTCAGCGGCGAGCAGCGGGCCCTCTATGAGCTGGTGCTGGCGGCCCAGGAGGCCGCGGTGGCCGCGGTGGCTCCTGGCCAAACCGCCGAAGGGGTGCACGATGCGGCCCTACGGGTGCTGGTGGAAGGCCTGGTGGAACTCGGCTTGCTCGTTGGTGATCTGGATGGCCTGATCGACCAGGGGGCTTACCGGCACCTCTACATGCACCGCACCGGCCATTGGTTGGGGCTGGACGTGCACGATGTGGGCGCTTACCGCCTGGGCGAACACCACGTGGAGTTGGAGCCGGGCATGGTGCTCACGGTGGAGCCCGGGCTTTATGTGAGCGATCGGCTGCCGGTGCCGGAGGGCCAGCCGGCCATTGATGACCGCTGGAAGGGCATTGGCATCCGCATTGAGGATGATGTGGCTGTCACCGAGCGGGGCCACGAAAACCTGACGGCTGCTGCCGCTAAGGCGGTTAGCGCGATGGAGCGCTGAGCCAGGACAAGAGGGCTTCGGGCTCCAGGGCTTTGGTACTGGGCAACACCACATCGGCCCCCGCCTCGATCAGCCGGGCCTCGTAGGCAGCCCGCAGCTCCATGGCTTGCGGGGCATGCAAATGGGGTGGGGCGACGGCCAGGCTGAGGAAGCGAGCATCAGGGCACTGCTGCCGGGCCCATTGCACGGTCAGCACATCGGCCACGGTGTCACCCAGGTAGGCGATGGGCGGACTGGTGGCATCGAGAGCCCCGACCAATGCCCCATCCATGCCTGTGCCGCTGAGCTGGCCGGCCAGCCGCAATAGGCCTGTGGGGTCGGGCTTGTCGGGGGCTTGGCCCATGGCGACCAGTGGCGGTGCGCCCAGGCCCAGCCGGGTTTCCAGCACGTAGCGGCAGGAGGGGGGCTCGGCGCCACTGACAAAGCCCCAGGCCACGTTGGCCCTGGTCAAAGCAGCAAAGAACTCCGCTTCCACCAGCAGCGGCTCGCTGCCGATGAAGCCTTGCCAAAGGGCTGAGTCGCCTTCGGGGTCGCCGCCGAAATACAAGCTGCCAAACACCTCCACCAAGGCATCGAAAGCCGGGAGCGGTTCATGGCCTGAGCGGCGCAGCAGCTCGAGGGAGGCTTCCCAGTCGTTGTTCCAGCAGCCCTCGCTTTTGAGCGCGTCGATGGCACTGGTATCAGGACGGTGGCCACTGAAATGGTGCACCGTTTCCACGATGGCGCGGCGGTAACTGCCGCCGACATCCCTGATCACACCATCGATGTCGAAGAGTAGGACGGCACGGGGGGACATCGGGGGGGCCATCACGGCGACCATCAAGCGGTCGCATCCTGCTCGAACTGGGCGGCGGCGGCCAGGGTGGCCTCACTGGCGAAGAGCCCTGCGGCGATGGTCGGGTTGATGGTGAAGCTGGTCATGCCGGCGGCCGCCAGGCGGGGAAGGTCGCTGGGGTGCCGCAGGCTGGCCACCAAGAGCCGCACTGAAGAGCCCAGCCCATCGAGGCAGCGCTGCATGGCGATCAGCTCGCCGTGGCCATCGCGGCCGAGGTCGCTGATCCGGCCCAGGTAGGGGGCGATGTAACGGGCCCCAAGGGCGGCGGCCACCAGCACTTGGGCTGGCTCGTAGCAAGCGGTGAACGTGATCGGGATGCCCTGGCTGATCAGCTCCCTTGCTGCCTCAGCTCCCGTGGTGGTCACCGGCACTTTCACCACGATGCGGTTGGGGGCGATGGCATGCAAGGCACTCCCGCACCGCAGCAGTTCGGTTGCGGTGCGGCCCCAGGCCTGGAGATGCAGTTCTTGGGCCCCCAGGCCCAGGGCGCGGCCACTGAGTTGGCGCAGATGGTCCAGATCACAGGGCTGGTCTGCCTTTTTGAGCAGGGTGGGATTGGTGGTAACGCCAAAGAACAACCCGGTGGGCAGCCATCGCTCCCAGGCGCCGGGGTCGGCAGAATCGAGCAAGAGGCGCAGCGTCATGGCTGGGGATGAAGCCGGGGGCGCCAGGGCGGCTGGTAGGTTAATCGTTTGAACCGTAGCCTTGAGCGTTGACCCCATGACAGCCATCGATAGCGCACCTGGCGCTGCCGTGAGCGAAGCCGTAGAGGCTGTCGCCGCCGCAGACGAGACCACCACCCAGGGGCGTCCGGTGATGCGTGGTGGCAGTGCCGCCCTGGCGACCGCGACCATTGACGAAGATGGCGTGCCTTCGGGCTACACCCCCAAGGCCGATGAGGGCCGCTTCCTGCTGAAGATCCTCTGGCTCCCCGACAACGTTGCCCTAGCCGTTGACCAGATTGTGGGTGGCGGCCCCAGCCCCCTCACCTCCTACTTCTTCTGGCCCCGGGAAGATGCCTGGGAAACCCTGAAGACCGAGCTCGAGGGCAAGAGCTGGATCACCGACAACGAGCGCGTTGAAGTGCTCAATAAGGCCACCGAGGTGATCAACTACTGGCAGGAAGAGGGCAAAGGCAAGAGCCTTGACGAAGCCAAGCTCAAGTTTCCTGATGTCACCTTCTGCGGTACCGCCTGATTCGGCAGGACTCTTTGGATCTTGCCGGCGCTCCCTTCGGGGGCGCTTTTTTATGGGTTCAGGCTTTGGCTTCTGGTCTGCCGTTGGTGGTCTGCGGTTGCTGATTGGTGGTTTGAGCGCAAGCGCATGAGCAAGCTCAATCCCATCAAAAATCCCGGACCCCAGCAGTTGGGCTGGAGTCCGGGAGGGTGAGGTGAGTGCTGGAGAATCTCCCGTCAGCCAGCCTGGGTGGCTTGGAAGCGGGCGCGGGAGCGGTCCAGGGCTTCTGCTGCTTTGAGCTTTTCAGGGCTCGTGGCCTGGCCTTCAAAGCTGGCAGCGGCTTGCTGGGCAGCTTCGAATTCGGCTTCGGCAGTGCCCGCATTGATGCTGCTGCCGAGCTCGGCGGCGTTGACCAATACGGTCACTTCGTCGGCTTCCACTTCGGCAAAACCACCCATCAGGGCGATGGTGGACCAACCGTTGCCATCGCGGAGGCGCATCACGCCGGTGTCAAGGGCGGCAAGCATGGTGACATGGCCGGGAAGGATGCCCACCTGACCAGTCGTACTGGGCAGGATGACCTCGTCGGCAATGCCATCGAAAACGCTCTGGTCAGGTGCCAGAACGCGGAGGGTGAGACTCATGGTTTGGGTTCCTCAGATCAACCCTTGTTGGCTTCGGCCAGGATCTTGGCGGCCTTGGCCTTGACCTGATCAATGTTGCCCACGAGATAGAAGGCAGCCTCGGGCAGATCATCCAGTTCACCGGCCAGGATCATGTTGAAGCCCGCGATCGTGTCGGCGAGCTTCACGTACTCACCCTTTTGACCGGTGAAGATCTCAGCCACGAAGAAGGGTTGGGAGAGGAATTTCTCGATCTTGCGAGCCCGATCAACGGTGCGACGGTCGTCTTCTGAGAGTTCGTCGAGGCCGAGAATCGCGATGATGTCCTGCAGCTCCTTGTAGCGCTGGAGGGTGGACTGCACCGTGCGGGCAGTGCGGTAGTGGTCGTCACCCACCACGGCGGGCTGGAGCATGGTGCTGGTGGAGTCGAGAGGATCCACAGCGGGGTAGATGCCCTTGGAGGCCAGGCCGCGGCTCAGCACGGTGGTGGCATCCAGGTGGGCGAAGGTGGTGGCCGGTGCGGGGTCGGTCAGGTCGTCGGCAGGCACGTAGACGGCCTGGATCGAGGTGATCGAACCTTCCAAGGTGGAGGTGATCCGCTCTTGGAGCATGCCCACGTCAGTGCCGAGGGTGGGCTGGTAGCCCACGGCAGAAGGCATGCGGCCGAGCAGGGCCGACACTTCTGAACCGGCTTGCACGAAGCGGAAGATGTTGTCAACGAACAACAAAACGTCCTGTTTGTTGGTGTCACGGAAGTGCTCGGCCATGGTGAGCGCCGAGAGACCCACCCGCATCCGGGCGCCGGGGGGCTCGTTCATCTGGCCGTAGCAGAGGGCCACCTTCGACTTGCTCAGGTCTTCGGAGTTGATCACCCCAGATTCCTTGAATTCTTCGTAGAGGTCATTACCTTCCCGGGTGCGCTCGCCCACGCCGGCGAACACGGAAACGCCGCCATGCTCTTTGGCGATGTTGTTGATCAACTCTTGGATCAATACGGTTTTGCCCACGCCGGCACCCCCGAAGAGGCCAACCTTGCCGCCCTGGCGGTAAGGAGCCAGCAGGTCGATCACCTTGATGCCGGTTTCAAACACCTTGGGCTTGGTTTCCAGCTCGGTGAGGCTGGGGGCGGCCCGGTGGATGGAAGCGGTTTCGTTGGTCTTGACCGGACCCTGCTCGTCAACGGGCTCCCCGAGCACGTTGAAGATGCGGCCCAGGGTGGCTTCGCCCACGGGCACACAGATGGGAGCGCCGGTGTCGAGGGCTTCCATGCCCCGCACCAAGCCATCGGTGGTGCTCATGGCGACGGCGCGCACCCGGTGATCGCCGAGGAGCTGCTGCACTTCTGCAGTCAGGGCAACGGTTTGGCCGGCGGAATTCTTCGCTTCAATGCGAAGGGCGTTGTAGATCTTTGGCAGCTTTCCGGCCGGAAATTCAACGTCGAGCACGGGGCCAATGACCTGGCGGACGATGCCTTTGGTGCCGGTGGCGGTAGCAGCAGCCATAAATAAGGAAAACGCGAGGAGCGCACAGCGGGACCATCCCGCTTGAAGCGGCACGACCTTATCACCGCGCATTGCCGGCTTGGGGTGGTTCGGTCAACCGCACAGAACCGCCCTAGCCATTTCTTGGTGGGGCCCATAGGGTTGGCACTCAACGGTTCCGAGTGCCAGCTCTCCTGCGAGTGGTGCCGGATCCGTCTCCCAGTGGCGTCTCAGACGCCATGCCGTTGCTTTCGCAATTTATTCATGGCTGCTGTTTCTCTCAGCGTCTCCACGGTTAAACCCCTCGGAGATCGCATTTTCATCAAGGTTTCTGAGTCGGAGGAAAAGACCGCCGGTGGCATCCTTCTGCCCGACACCGCCAAGGAAAAGCCCCAGGTGGGCGAGGTGGTGCAAATCGGTCCTGGCAAGCGCAACGATGACGGCACCCGTCAGGCTCCCGAAGTGAGCATCGGCGACAAAGTTCTTTACAGCAAGTACGCCGGCACCGACATCAAGCTCGGCACCGATGAGTACGTGCTGCTCTCCGAGAAAGACATCCTGGCCATCGTCAACTGAGCTCGTCAGAGCTCCGGCCGAACCAGTTCCGTTTAACCCTTCCCAGGGATTAACTCTTCACAAGGACATCGCCTTCCATGGCTAAGCGCATTATTTATAACGAGCAAGCCCGCCGGGCCCTCGAAAAAGGCATCGACATCCTCTGCGAAGCCGTTGCGGTCACCCTTGGCCCCAAGGGTCGCAACGTGGTGCTCGAGAAGAAGTTTGGTGCACCCCAGATTGTCAATGACGGCGTCACCATTGCCAAGGAGATTGAACTCGAAGATCACATTGAGAACACCGGAGTGGCCCTGATTCGTCAGGCCGCTTCCAAGACCAACGATGCTGCCGGTGACGGCACCACCACGGCTACCGTGTTGGCCCACGCCATGGTCAAGGCCGGTCTGCGCAACGTGGCTGCCGGCGCTAACGCCATCACCCTCAAGCGCGGCATCGACAAGGCCTCCGACTTCCTCGTCAAGAAGATCGAGGAGCACGCCAAGCCCATCAGCGACAGCAACGCCATCGCCCAGGTGGGCACCATCTCCGCCGGCAACGACGAAGAGGTGGGTCGGATGATCGCCGACGCCATGGACAAGGTTGGCAAGGAAGGCGTGATTTCCCTCGAGGAGGGCAAGTCGATGACCACCGAACTGGAGGTCACCGAAGGCATGCGCTTCGACAAGGGCTACATCTCGCCCTACTTCGCCACCGACACCGAGCGGATGGAAGCGGTGCTCGAAGAGCCCTACATCCTCCTCACCGACAAGAAAATCGGCCTGGTGCAAGACCTGGTGCCCGTGCTCGAGCAAATCGCCCGCACCGGCAAACCCCTGCTGATCATTGCCGAGGACATCGAGAAGGAAGCTCTCGCCACCTTGGTGGTCAACCGTCTGCGCGGCGTGCTGAATGTGGCCGCCGTGAAGGCCCCTGGCTTCGGCGATCGCCGCAAGGCCATGCTCGAAGACATCGCCGTTCTCACCAACGGTCAGCTGATCACCGAAGACGCTGGTCTGAAGCTGGATAACGCCAAGCTGGAGATGCTGGGTACTGCCCGCCGCATCACCATCAACAAGGACACCACCACCATCGTGGCCGAAGGCAACGAGGTGGCCGTGAAGGCCCGCTGCGAGCAAATCCGCAAGCAGATGGACGAAACCGACTCCTCCTACGACAAGGAGAAGCTGCAGGAGCGTCTGGCCAAGCTGAGCGGCGGCGTGGCCGTGGTGAAGGTGGGTGCTGCCACCGAAACCGAGATGAAGGACAAGAAGCTGCGCCTGGAAGACGCCATCAACGCCACCAAGGCGGCCGTTGAAGAAGGCATCGTTCCTGGCGGTGGCACCACCCTGGCCCACCTGGCCCCTGCCCTTGAGGATTGGGCCAAGGCCAACCTCTCCGGCGAAGAGCTGATCGGCGCCCACATCGTGGCCTCCGCCCTGACCGCTCCCCTGATGCGCATCGCTCAGAACGCTGGTGTGAATGGCGCTGTGGTGGCTGAGAACGTGAAGAACAAGCCCTTCAACGAGGGCTACAACGCCGCTACCGGTGAGTACGTCGACATGCTGGCTGCTGGCATCGTTGACCCCGCCAAGGTGACCCGCTCTGGCCTCCAGAACGCGGCGTCCATCGCTGGCATGGTGCTCACCACCGAGTGCATCGTGGCTGACATGCCCGAGAAGAAAGACGGTGCTCCCGCCGGTGGCGGTGGCATGGGCGGCGACTTCGACTATTGATCTCTGGACTTCGACAAGGGATTTCAGCCGAGATCCCAGTTGGATGTTGATCCTTCAGATCCCAGCTCCGGCGCCCCTTCTGGGGCGCTTTTTTATGGCTTGGTGCCGCCTAGGCCCACGGAGAAGACGCTTACAACACGGAATTCAGCGGCTAACCGGCTGGAGGGCTCTTCTTGCTGGGTTTGGCCGTCTTGCTGGGGATGAAATTCAGGGCGATGCCGTTGTTGCAGTAGCGCTTGCCGGTGGGCTTGGGGCCGTCATCGAACACATGGCCTTGGTGCCCCCCACAACGACGGCAGTGGTATTCGGTGCGCGGCACGATCAATTTGAAATCCAGCTTGGTGACGATGCCCTTGGGTAGCGGTTCCCAAAAGCTGGGCCAGCCAGTGCCGCTGTCGTATTTGGCCTTGGAACTGAACAGGGGCAGCTTGCAGCCGGCGCAGACAAAGGTGCCGGCCCCTTTTTCGTTGTTGAGGGGACTGCTAAAGGGCCGTTCGGTGCCCTCCTCCCGCAAGACCACAAAGGCGCCAGGACTGAGCCGTTGCTTCCATTCGGCTTTGCTGAGCTCCCAGGCCGGATCACCGGCTTTGGAGGCGGCCAATGCCGCCTTGGCACCGCCCAAAAGCACGGCAAATCCCGATCCCAAACTGGCCAACAGGTTGCGGCGGTTCATCGCCTTACTTCAGCCAGCCAGCGCTTAGCACCACGGCCAGGCCTAAAAAGATGGCGAGCAGGGTCCAGCTAATGCGGTTGAGGGTGTCCTCCGCACTGCGGGCGCTGGTAAACATCGAGCCACCGCTGGAGGCAAGCCCTCCCATGCCATCGCCCTTGGGGCTGTGGAGCAGCACGCTCACGATCAACAGCACGCCGCTGCCAATCCAAACCCAAGACAAAATCGACGTGATCATCGCTTCAGGCTAGACGCCCAGGGTCTGGGCAACGCGGTTGGGCTCACTCTGGCTGCCTAGGGGAGCAACCAAGGACAGGCCACTCATGCTGGCCGGTTTTGCCAGTTCGAGGATGTCCAGCAGGGTGGGGGCAATGTCGGCCAGGCCGCCGCCAGCTCGGAGTTGAACATCGGTGCCGTGGCCAGCCAGCTTGCGTCTCTCTCCTTCCACCAGGATCACGGGCACTGGATTGGTGGTGTGGGCGGTCCAAGGGCGGCCATCAGGGCCTTCCATGACCTCGGCATTGCCATGGTCGGCGGTAATCACCAGGGTGCCGCCGATGCGGTTGGTCGCCTCCATCAGCCGGCCCACACAGGTGTCTACGGTGGTGACGGCTTCGGTGGTGGCTTGCATCTGGCCGGTATGCCCCACCATATCCGGGTTGGCATAGTTGATCACCACCAGGGAATAGGTGCCCTTCTGGATGGCGGCGATGCAGCTATCGGTGAGCTGTTCGGCCGACATGGCGGGGGATTGGTCGTAGGTGGCAACCCGTGGCGATGGCACCAGGTGGCGGTCTTCACCGGGGAAGGCCTGCTCGATGCCCCCATTCATGAAGTAGGTGACATGGGGGTATTTCTCGGTTTCAGCGGTGCGGAATTGGCGCAACCCCGCCTCCGACACCACTTGGCCGAGCAGCCCATCCAGGGATTCGGGCGGGAAGGCAACGGCCACGGGGAGGCCTTTCTCGTATTGGGTGAACGTGACCACATCCAGGTCGGTGATCAGGCTGCGCTCGAAGTTGTCGAAGGTGGGTAGAACCAAGGCACGGATCAGCTGACGCACCCGATCCGGACGGAAGTTGAAGCAGACCAACCCATCTCCGGAGGTGATCAGATCGTCCGCTAGGCGCACCGGTTCGAGGAATTCGTCGCCCACGTTGTGGGCGTAGGACGCCTCAATGGCTTCCACGGGGCCCAGGTCAATGAGGGGGCTGGATTGGCTCAGCAGCCGATAGGCCTTCTCGGTGCGCTCCCAGCGGTTGTCCCGGTCCATGGCCCAGTAGCGGCCACAGAGGGTGGAGATCCGGCCCACCCCAGCCGCTTGAATTTGCTCCAGCACCTGGGCCACAAAGCCAGGGGCACTGCTGGGAGCCGTATCCCGGCCGTCGGTAATCACGTGGATGCAGACATCCTGGAGGCCCCGAGCGGCGGCCCAGCGCAGCAGGCCGCCCAGGTGGTTGATGTGGCTGTGGACGCCGCCATCGGAGCAGAGGCCAATCAGGTGCAAGGTGTGGCCGTTGGCGAGCAACTTGTCGGCCAGGGCATTGAGTGCTGGATTGGCGGCGATGCTGCCGTCCTTCACAGCCTGGCTAATCCGCACCAGTTCCTGGCGAATAATCCGGCCCGAACCGATGGTGAGGTGGCCAACTTCCGAGTTGCCCATTTGGCCATCAGGCAAGCCAACGGCCCCACCACTGGCTTCAATCAGGGTGTGGGGATAGGCGTGCCAAAGGGCATCCATCACCGGGGTCGCCGCGGCACGGATGGCGTTATGGGCTTCTTCATGGCTGTACCCCCAGCCATCGAGGATGGCGAGAACAACGGGCGCAATTGAAGATGGCTGCCGCAGCGCTGGGTCCCCAAGCGCTGAGTCTCGCAGTGAAGCGACCGGCAATCGAGAATGATTCAGCGATGAAGCGCTCAAGGAAGAGTTGAGGGCGTTAGGCCCGCTGGAGTGCTGCTGGGAGGGAATTGCTGTCACCCGACTCACCTAGCGGTGTGCATGCCGTTGGATGTCAAACCGAGGAATGTCAAGCAGAGGTTTGGATGCAACGCTTCAGGTTTGCACTGCCTTCGTCTCCAACCTACAGCCCCAATCCCTTGACGAATTTCCCTGATCCCAGCCGCGTCAGGCTTTGGCAACAAAGGATCCGGCTGGTTGGCTCCGTAGCATTGCGTTGCTGGTGCCAGCCCCATGAATCGGCTCGAATTGCTCTCGGCCCAGGACCTCTCCCGCACCTTGGACCGCCTGGCCTCCCAGGTGCTCGAGAGCGTCGCCGATACCCATCAGTTGCTGTTGCTGGGGATTCCCACCCGCGGGGTGGCCTTGGCGGGGGTTTTGGCGGCCCGTTTGGGGGGGATTAGTGGCCATGCCATCGACCACGGCAGCCTCGATCCCACCTTTTACCGCGATGATTTGGAGCGGATTGGTACCCGCCTGGCCCAGCCCACGGACCTGCCCGTGAGCCTGGAGGGACGGCAGGTGGTGCTGGTGGATGACGTGATTTTTACGGGCCGTACGGTGCGGGCTGCCCTCGAGGCCTTGCAGGCCTGGGGCCGGCCAGAACGGGTGAGCCTGCTCGCCATGGTGGATCGGGGCCATCGGGAATTGCCGATCCAGCCTGATTTTTGCGGCAGGGTGGTGCCCACCAGCCGACAAGAAACGATCCAGCTGGCCCTGCAGGGGATCGATGGGGAGGAAGGGGTCTTCCTGTTGCGCCCCTAGGCCGCTTCGATTTCGTCGGCGCGGAAATGGGCCTTGAATTTGCCAAATGCCACCACCACCGGAAGGTTGGGGCTGATCACCCGGCCTTTCCAGTCGTTCAGCACGGTGACCACTTCCCCTTGCTGGCCCTGGAGATCAAAGGCCACACCACGGTGTTGGGGATGGTGGTAGACGACCACGCTTTGGCAGACCTTGACCTGATCACCTGGCTGCATGGTCCCGGAACTCTTTCGCGGGGCCAATCTTGTCATGGGCGCTGGCAGGCCGTTTCAGGGCCGGCCTCAACTACCTTGCCGCCCAGGGATTTGCAGGCGGCTGTGAAGGCTGTCCACTCATCGAGCCCCTTGGCGATATTGGCTTGAACCCTGGCATCCAGGTCGGCCGCAGGCACCGTATGGGGCAAGGCGCCATGGCCGTCATGCTCGCGGTCGTTGCCGGCCAAGCCATTGATCGCGGCCTGCACTTTGGCCTTGATGGGCTTGCTCTCACCTTTCCACCAGGGATGGTCGAGCCTGGTGAGGGCGTCGAGGGCCTCCCACCAGCGCTTTTGCGCCACCAGTTTCTGGCTGCGCTCCATGAGGAGCCGGTTGCGGTTCCAGATTTGTGTATAGGAATCCCCCGTGGCGTTACCAGCACTGTTGTGGTCATCGCCAATCGGGGCCAAAAGCCCCAAGGCGCCCTTGAGATTCCCCTGTTGGAACTGGTCGAGGGACAGGCGTTGCAACTCCAAGACCCAGCGATCGAGTTGGCGTTGGTCGCTGGGTCCGGCCGCTGGGGAATTCACCAGCTGCCACTGCAGCCGCAGGGCTTGGGCCCATTGGCGTTGCTGCCAAAGTTCCGCAGCTTTGAGGCGTCGGCATTGACCCTGTTCCTTCGGCGCGCTGTCGTCCAGCCAGCGCAGGGCCTCGAGTTGCTCGCTGTAACGCAGGCAAGCATTGAGATTTCCGGTGGCGGCCGCCTGCTCGAGGCGCTGGGGCAACTGCCGTTCCCACCAATAGGCCGCACCAACCGCTGAGGCCACCAGCCCCAGGGTGAGTCCAAGCCAAAAGCGCGGGAGCCTGTGCCGGCGGAGGGCCAAGGCGGCAGATGCAATCAGATTCCGTTCTATCAGTCTTAACGGCGCTTTTGGGGCAGTGTCAGCGCACCGGACCAAAGCTGCGCTCGCCCAGGCTGGCGCCGGTGACGAGATCCGTAATCTCTGCTGCGAGTTGGCCCAGGCCGTTGATCACAAAAAGCAGCTTGAGTCGATCCACACCCTGCTCGCCAGGGGGATCCAGGGCAATGGCGCAGGGTTGGTCGCTCCAGGGGATGACCTGGGTCCGGCCAGCCCGGCGTTGACGTAGCACCGGCAGATCTCCTTCAAAAACCACTTCACCGCGCTGCTCGATTTGGGTTTCCCCCAGGCTGAGTTCGAGGCAGCTCTGGCCATCCAGGCTGCAGGCCAGCACGATCTCGAGGGGCCGATCGGTGGGCCAAGCCTGGCCCGCCACAAACAGGGGATGCCAGGTGTGGCGTCCGCTGCGTTGTTCCCAGCAGCGCAGCTCAACCCCATGGGTCAGCACATCCTTGAGCTTGACGCCCGGGGTGAGCGCCAGGGCTCCCACCGCCACCGCCTCAACCGGGCGATGGGTTTTGAGGGGCACCCCAGCTAGCCGTTCCTCCAGCCAGCGGCGCAGCCGGGGGATGTGGCTGCTGCCGCCTACGGGCAGCACGGCTGTGATGGCCCCTGGCCTGATCCCAGCGCTGCGACCAGCCGCCAACACCTGATCGAGGAGGGCACCCAATTGGCTGATCAGCCCACGCTCTTCGAGGAGTTGTTCAAAGCTGGTGCGGCTGAGGCGCAACTCCTGGGGAGCTTGATTGGCGGCGCTCACGAGGGCGAGGGCGTCGTCTTGGCTACTTAAGAGGCATTTGAGCCGCTCAGCAGCCTCCAGAAGCTGGGGCCCTTGGGGCTGTCCTGGGCAGAGGGCGTCAGCAATCCAGCGGTCGATATCGCGGCCGCCGCAGGCCAGGCCTGCCTTGCCAATCACCTGGGCGCAGCGCAAGGTCTGGCGGCTGCTATCGAGATCGCGGCCCGCAAAGCGCAACAGCTGGGCAATCGGGGCGGCTCGGCCTTCGCCTCCCTCCAGCTTCACCAGGGCCACATCCACGGTGCCACCCCCGATATCCACCACCAGGGCGGTGCTGCCGGGGGGAAGCCCGGCGCCGATGGCCGCGGCGGTCGGCTCATCCACCAGGGCGACCTCCTCCACGCCCAGCTCCGCGCACACCTGGACCAGCCACTGGCGATAGCTGCGGTAGGTGTCGATTGGTGCTGTAAGCACCAGGCGTTTGGGGCTGATGCCGCTCGGCAGGGCGGCCCAGAGAGCCTTGAGGAGCAGGGCCCCAGCCTCTTCGGCTGGTTGAGCTGAGGGGCTACCGGAGCCAATGAGCCGTTTGAAGTCGCGGCGCAGTTCCGGTCCGTCGTGATGGGCCAAGCCGGCATCGACCACCTGGCGGCCGATGAGTGGTTTGGCGCCGGAGGCTTCGGTGAGCCAAAGCAGGCTCGGCACGACTACCGGTCCATCGAGGCTGAAGGGCGGCAAGGACAGCAGCTGGGCTGCTGTGTCTGGGCCCTGGTAAGCCACCACCGTGGTGGTGCTGCCTAAATCGATGGCCAGTGTTCCCTTGTCCTCCATGGCTTCCCCCTCAACCGCGGCCTCCTTCCCATCCGCCAGGTCCCCCTTTTGACCTAGATTGATGTTAGTGAACCCGTGGTTATGCAAAGCGTCATTCAAAGCGGCCTTGAGGTGAACCCGAAGGAACTGGCCCAGCGGGCAGAGAGCCTAATCCGCTTTTCTAGCAACCGTTACTTGACTACCGTACGGATCGCTTTCCGCGCCAAGCAACGCCGGTTTGATGATTTCGATGGCCTGCTCGACGACTCGATGATCAAGCCCGTGCAGCGCGCCATCATCGAGTTGAGTGACGAGCAGGATCAGCCCGATCTGTTGGCCGGCTGATTGTTCAGCCGATTCCGGCGTCAGCCAGCGGATGCAGGTGCAAGAGGGAGAGGGGTGGCGGTTGCTGGTGGATCCAGCCCGTCACCCCTTTGTTGTGTTGATCGGTGGAGCTGGCTGGGCAGCGGAGCTCACGGCCCAGGAGGCCCAAAGCCTGCGCCAGGGTTTTGGCCAATTGCTGGAGCAGCACGCAGCCATCGCCGATCAGTTGATGGAGGAGGAGTCCATCGGCTTGGAGCTCGATCTGGGGGGCCTATGGATGGCGCTTGAAGGCGATCGACGCCATTGGCAGGTCCGCTTTGTGCTCACCCCCCAGGGGCTCCAGCGGGGCCTGGAAGGGGGCTGGGATGCTGCTGGGAGTCAGGCGGTCGCGATGGCCCTGGCCCAGCTTGGGGAGCTTAAGGATTTGGGCCTTGACTTGGGCGCCCATCAGAGCCACTGAGCTGGTGAAGGGCGCTGTAATCCTTTCGGTGGATAGCCCTTCCCAGGAGCCCCGTGCCGATCAGGGCGATGGCCATCGTTGCGACGAGATAAGACGGTTCCAGCATGAGACAGCGCCGTTGATTCGCTGCAGATCAGCTGTTCTGATCAATGGGGGATCCCCTGGCATTCCGAAGGCAGTGCTGCCCTTCTGCCCAGGTTTTCCCCAGGCCTGGGTGGGCGGATCCTGCTGGCTTCAGGGCGCTGGGGAGAACCCCCCAGCTGGCGCTACCCGGCTTGACAGGCATGGCTTTGTCGATGGGGCACTGGCGCCTGGGGGGTAGGCCTCGGATGGATACCTTTGCTGGCAGCCAATCTCAATCTGGGAAGACCTGGCCCAACCCCCAGCCAGCCGATTTGACTCCGGCGCAGGGATGTGGGGAACTGGATGGGACAGCGCCGAGTAGGGATGACAGTGGGCCCAGAGTTGGCAAAAGAAGCGGGGCCAGAGTTGGCAAGAGAAGCGGGGCCAGGGTTGGTGGGGCCAGGATTGGTAGAAGAGGAGGGGCTGGTGAGCTTGCGGGCTGAGGTGCCTGAGGCGCTCTTGACTTCGATGCGCAGCTTCATTGAGCGCCATCCCAACTGGGATCAATACCGCCTGGTGCAGGCCGCCCTGGCCGGGTTTTTGGTGCAGAACGGGTTGCAGAACCGCGGGGTGACCCGCTGCTATTTGGCCAACCTGTTCCCTGGCCAGGGCAGCTTTAGGTCGGACGGGGTCGGTTGAGATCCGGCAGCTCAAACAGCTGCTCGTAGGCCGCAGCCAGGGTGCAGATCGTGATCGGTAGGGCGGCCACCAGTCCGACGATGAGCACCAAAATCCCTGCCAGCAGGATGAGCAGCACCACCAGGGTCAACCCCAGGGCATGGAGCCAGTGGGGGTCAATGGCTGCCCGGCCGCTGCGGAAGGCCCCCAGCGGCGTGAGCTGGCCCATCAGAGTGAGGGGCAGGCACAGGATTTGGTCGGCGGCCAGGTACACCGCCACGGCCACACCCGCCACCAGGGGCAGGGGGGCGAGCCAGGGTTGGATCAAGGTGAGCAAGAAGGCACTGGCCTGGGCCAGGCGCACGATCAGGGCGACTAGCGCCAGGATCAGCACCAAGGTGCCAAAGCAGCGGGCCATGGCCCGCCCATCCAGCCGGGCCAGGTCGCTGAACCGGGGGCTCTGGCGCCCAAGGGCCATCTGGGCTCCGCGCATCAGCCCCACCACCAGCCAGAGGCTACTGAGGGCCCAGGCAAGCCAGGCGGCACCGGCCAGGGTCACCGCCAGGCCATCGACGCGCCCAAACAGGCCAATGAACCGATCACTTTCGTAGCGATACAGCACCTGGCTGAGCAAATTGAGCCCGCCCCCCACCAGGGTGAAGCCCATCAGGACCCAGGGGCAGCTCGCGAAGGTGGCCCAGCCGCGCTCGAGGGCCTGGCGAATGGCGATGGGGTCGGAGCTGATCGGGCGCAGCAGGGTCATGCTGGCTCGAGCAGAGCGAGCAAGCGCTCGGCGCTGGCCTCTGGCACCGGCAGGATCGAGAGCCGATTGCCCCGTTTCACCACGCCAAGCTCCTCCGGGCTGAACTGCTCCTTGAGCGCATCCAGGCTGAGGAGGCTGTCGAAATGGCGCAGATAGCGCAGGCGCGCGCAATCCCAGCGGGGCTTTTCGGCTGTCACCGCCGGGTCGAAATACTTCGATTTGGCATCAAACTGGCTCGGGTCGGTGAGCTGGATTTCGATCACTTCCATCATCCCCACAATCCCCGGCGGCTTGGTATTGGAGTGATAGAAAAAAGCCAGATCGCCAATCTGCATGCTGCGCATGAAGTTGCGGGCTTGGTAATTGCGAATGCCGTCCCAGAGCGTGGTGCCTTCGGCCTTGAGATGGTCGATCCCGTACACATCGGGCTCGCTTTTCATCAACCAATAGGCCATGGGCTTGAGGCGCCTTGCAATCGGGTGTTGCAGCGATGCTAAGGCTGTTATTGGTCCATTCTGGACACTCTGTTTCAGATTTGCGCTGGTTCGTTGACATCCCAGCCTGGGCTGTCAACACTGCAATTGACGTTTTCTAGGCCCCTGGCCCCTTCCGATGCTGAGCGATAGGCAGAACAAGCGTGCAAGTGGTTTGGATTACGGCGCCATTGTCCAAACGGGCTGTCGTGGTTTTTGCCGCAATGCCCTGGTGCTGGTGGGCTTTGCGATTCTGTACACCATCGTTGCCGGCGGGGTGTCCTTTGCCGCCTCCGCCGTAGCGCTCAAGCTGGCTGAGACTGGCCCTAAGGCGATCCCGGGAATTGCCTACGGCCTGCTACTCCTGTTGCAGGTGGTGGTGCATTTGGTGGGAAGCGTGGCCCTGCTCAACGGCGCCCTGTTGGCGGCTAAGGGCCAAACCTTCCAATTTGGTCAACTCTTCAAGGAAACCAAGCAGCTGTTCAACTTGCTCGGCCTGCATGTGTTTGCAGCCATTGCAATCCTGCTGGGTCTGCTTGCCTTTGGCCTGCCAGGGATCTATTTGAGCGTGGCCTACTGGTTCTCGGCCTTTCTGTTGGTTGACCAGAGGGTGTCCTTCTTGGATGCCCTGGCCGGGGCCCGGGCCATGGTGAGCCCCCATTGGTTTGATGTGGCCGTGCTGTTGCTGGTGATCAGCGCCATCAGTGCGGTTGGGATCTTGGCCCTCGGGATTGGCCTGTTTGCCACCGGTCCGTTGGCGGTTTGCATTGGCGCCGCCGGCTATCTCCAGCTGGCCGCCAATCTCAACGAGGGCCCGAAAGGCTGAGGGCTAGCTGGCGGAAATGCTCGCCGCGGGCTTCGAAATCCCTGTATTGATCGAAGCTCGCACAGGCTGGTGAGAGCAGCACCGCTTTGCAGCCCAAGGCCGTTGCCAGCCCTGCGGCTTCGGGTACGGCCTCGGCGAGCCCTTCGCAGCAGGTCACCTGGCCGGGATAGCCGCCATCGGCGAGCAGGCCGGCCAATTCAGCCTGGGCGGCGCCGTAGAGCACCACGGCCTTGGACTGCTGGATCAAGCCCCGAATCCAGCCGCTGGCATCGCCCCGTTTGGACGCTCCCCCCGCAAGCACCACCAGGGGCCCATCGAGGGCACTGAGGGCCACCTCGGCGGCGTCGTAGTTGGTGGCTTTGCTGTCGTTCACGAAGGCCACCCCCTGGTGGTCACAGATCCGCTCGAGCCGGTGGGGCACGCCGCTGAACTGGCGAAAAGCAGCCTCCATTTGGCTGCCGCTGAGGCCGGCCTGGAGGCCAGCGGCCGCGGCGAGCAGCATGTTTTGACGGTTGTGGGCCCCGGGCATCGCCAGGGCATCGGCGGCCATCAGGGCCGCTGGCCCCCCTGGGCCTTGGTGCATCACCTGGTTGGCTTCAATCCACAGGTAGGCCCTGAGACCGCTGGGCAGGCCATCACGCTGGCCCGCTGTGACCCAGAGGGCGTGGTCCCAGGTTTGGCCGTGGGCCCGGAGGTCGGGGTCGTCGCCATTGAGAATCCGCACCGTGCTGCGCTCCAGCAGGCTGCGTTTGATGGCGCGGTAGTTGGCCAGGGTGCCGTGGCGCTCCAGGTGATCGGGGGTGAGGGTGGTCCAGATGCCGATTTGGGGGGCCAGCTCCGGGGCCGCTTCGATTTGGTAACTGCTGAGTTCCACCACCAGCCAGGCCGGCAGCACACCACCAGGCTGCAATCGCTCCAGCACCAGCTCGGCGGCTGAATGGCCCACGTTGCCGCCCATGGGGGCATCGATGCCAGCGCAGCGCAGCACGTGGCTCACCAGGTGGGTCACGGTGGTTTTGCCGTTGGTGCCCGTAATGCCAATCCAGGGCACCTGCGGGCAGCTGTCCCAGGCTGCCGCCAGTTCACCCCTGACCGCAATCCCGTCTTGGCGAAGTGCGCAGAGGGTTGGATGGTCCCAGGGAATCCCTGGGCTGATCACCACGGTCTTGGGTTGCTGGGGCAGGCCAGAGAAGGTGGGGGGGGCTAGGGGCGCCCCCAAGTGAACGGCAATACCTGAAGCCCGTAACGCCTCCGCTTTGTTCTCAAGGTCTTGGCTTGAATTGCTCTCGAGGAGCAACACTGCGTGCCCGAGTTGGTGCAGCAATTTGGCCGCGCCAAGACCTGACCGCCCCAGGCCAACCACCACGGTTAAATCCCTCAAGTCACCCAATTACCTAGCCGCGGAAGTGATCACGGATGGAATTGCTAACTCTGAAGGGAAGATAATGGGCGATACTGGAATCGAACCAGTGACTCCTACCGTGTCAAGGTAGTGCTCTACCTCTGAGCTAATCGCCCGAGCGAACGGATCAGGACGCAATGGCTGTGCTCCTGAATCGCATCCAACCTAGCAGCCAGCCTAATGACCTTAGCTGCGCACCAACTGAAGCCGCCAGCGGTCCCGCTTGGTGAGGCAAACCTCTTCAATCAGCAGTTCCCCCCGCCCGCTCCATTGCACCCGATCGCCCGCGGCGATCACCCGACTCGCACTGGTGACCACGGTCCAATTGATCTGGAGTTCCCCTTGGCGAATCAGCTCCGCCATGCGGCTGCGCGAGATGCCGAATCCCGCCGATGCCACCGCATCCAGCCGAAGGGAGGCTTCCACGCTTTGAAACCGCCTGGGCTGCCGGGTGGCCGGACATTGCAGGGCGGCGATCGGTCGGGCTAAAAGCTGCACTTCCACGCTGCGCACCTGGGCCGTGAGGCCATCCAGGGTTTGGGCGCAACTGCTCGTGGCAATGGCCTGGGCGCCCCGATCTCCCCGCAACCAGAGATCGCCCAGGTCGGCTGGCTTGACCCCGGCAATGGCGAGGAGCCCTTGGCGAAAGTCCAGCGCCGTGGAGGGGTCAAAGAGGAAGTTACCGCTGATCTCCAGGCCCAGGAGTTCGTCGGGGAGATCGGCGGGATGGATCGGTGCCTCGGGGCGCTGCAGCAGCAGACGCCGCCGCTCGGCCGATGGGTGGCCCCCTTCGCTTTGCACCGTGAGTTCGGCCAGGGTGGCCAGGCGCGCTTCGGCGTCTTCGCGCACGGCACCATCGATAAAGCCGCTCCAGCAGGGCGTCCAGCTGCGCAGGGCCTGCTCCGCCGTATCCAGAATCGCCTCCAAGGCCTCTCGATGGCGGCTCCCCTCCCCTAGCTCCTGGCGCGGCAGCATGGCTTAGTCGTTGAGCCGGACCACGGCCTTGGGTTTGGCCTGTTGGAGGGTGGTCCAGGGCATCTCGATGCCGTTTGGCGCTTCGATCAGTAACAGCCAGTTCCCCTCCTCGAGCCGGTTGCGCAGGCTGCGGATGCGGTCGTCCTCCTCGGAGGTCACGCTGGCGGCAGCGGCAAAACTGCCCATCCAGCCCGAACCCATGCCCAGCAGGGCACCCACCAGGTGCTGGCTCCATGCACCGAAGAAGGCGAAGGTGTCGAGATCGGTGATGTAGGTGAAGGTGAGCCCGGCGAAGAAGCCAAACGGAATCAGCCAGCGGGCCATGCTGCGCTGCCGGTTGCGGCGGCCAACGGCGGGATTGAGCCGTTCGAGAGCGTTGATCGGGGTTTCGCCTTCGCCAACGGCCACCACCTGGGCCATGGGGGGCACCTGCTCGCCGAGACGATCGCGCAGTTGATGCAGCCGTTTGCGATCCCCCAGCACCACCACCACGCTTGCACCCACGCCCTTGCTCCTCCCTTGGGTTGAAAATCAATTGAAGACCAATTGAAGTCGAAGTGGATTTCGACCGGTCACTACACTGCACCTCCGGCTCCCCCAACCACCCGCCGGACATGACAAAGGTTCTGGTTTCCGACCCCATTGACCAGGCGGGGATCGACATTCTCTCCCAGGTGGCTCAGGTCGATGTGCGCCCTGGACTCCCTCCTGCGGAGCTGAAGCAGATCATCGGCGAGTACGACGCCCTGATGATTCGTTCAGGCACCCAGGTGACCGCCGAGATCATCGAATCGGCCGACAAACTGCGCATCATTGGCCGTGCCGGCGTGGGGGTCGACAACGTCGATGTGCCCGCGGCGACCAAGCGGGGCGTGATCGTGGTGAATTCCCCTGAGGGCAACACCATTGCGGCGGCAGAGCATGCCCTGGCCCTGATGCTCGCGTTGTCACGCCATGTGCCCCATGCCCACGCGAGCACCATGGCCGGCGGCTGGGACCGCAAGAAATATGTGGGCAACGAGCTCTACAAGAAGAAACTTGGGGTGGTGGGGCTCGGCAAGATCGGCTCCCACGTGGCCCGGGTGGCCAAGGCCATGGGCATGGATGTGATGGCCTACGACCCGTTTGTGTCGGCGGAGCGGGCCCAGCAAATGCAAGTGCGGCTGATGCCGCTGCCGGCCCTGTTTGCCGAAGCCGACTACGTCAGCTTGCACCTGCCCCGCACCCCCGATACCGAAAACTTGGTCAATGCGGAGCTGCTGAAAACGATGAAGCCCACGGCCCGCATCGTCAATTGCGCCCGCGGCGGAATCATTGATGAGGCGGCGATCGCCGAGGCCGTTCAAAACGGGGTGATCGGCGGCGCGGCCCTCGACGTGTACGCCAATGAGCCCCTGGAGGCCACATCCCCCCTGCGGTCGGTTCCGGAGCGCCTGATCCTCACGCCCCACCTGGGAGCGTCCACGGAAGAGGCCCAGGAAAACGTGGCCATCGACGTGGCTGAGCAAATCCGGGATGTGCTCCTGGGCCTGCCTGCCCGCAGCGCCGTCAACATTCCTGGCCTCACCCCCGAGGTGATGGAGCAGCTCAAGCCCCATCTCCAGCTCGCCGAAACCCTGGGCCAGCTGATCAGCCAGTTGGCTGGTGGCAGCGTCGAAGAGCTGGAGGTGCGGCTGCAAGGGGAGTTTGCGCACCACCCCTCCCAGCCCCTGGTGATTGCCGCCCTCAAGGGCCTGCTCTCCACGGCCCTCGGCGACAGCATCAACTACGTGAATGCGGGCCTCGAGGCCAAGGCCCGGGGCATCCACGTGGTGGAGGTCAAGGACGACGCCAGCCGCGACTTCGCCGGGGGCTCCCTTCAGCTGAGCAGCAAGGGTGCCAATGGTCAGCACAGCGTCACCGGAGCGGTGTTCGCCGATGGGGAACTGCGCATCACCACCATCGACGAATTCCCCGTCAATGTGGCGCCGAGCCGCCACATGCTCATCGCCCGGCACCGGGACATGCCCGGGATCATTGGCCATCTCGGCTCCGTGCTGGGCGAGCACAACGTCAACATCGCATCGATGCAGGTGGGTCGCCGGATTGTGCGGGGCGATGCCGTGATGGTGGTGAGCCTCGATGACCCCATCCCCGCGAGCCTGTTGGCCACCATCAACGCCATCAATGGCATCCAGCAAGCCCACACGGTGACCTTCTGATGGCCCTGGCCTGGTGGCGGCTGGAGCTGGCGGCCTTACCAGAACTGGAGGAATCCCTCGTCTGGAAGCTGGATGTGCTGGGCATCCCCCGGGTTGCCCTCCAGCATCGGCCAGAGGCTCCGGATCAGCGCCAGTTGATCGCCTGGTTGCCCGAGATTGATTGGCCCCCTGACCAGCGCCAGCAGTTGGAGCAGGCCTTGGCAGGCTTGGCCGATCCCTTCGGCCTAGCCCTACCCCCCATCACCTGGACCTACCAGGCCGATGAGGATTGGAGCCTCACCTGGAAACAGCACTGGCAGGCCGACCCCGTGGGCGCTCGGCTGCTGATCCTGCCGGCCTGGCTGGAGTGCCCGGACGAGCATGCCGATCGCCTGGTGATTGCCATGGATCCGGGCAGTGCCTTTGGCACCGGCAGTCACCCCACCACGCGGCTTTGCCTCGAGGCCATCGAGACCATGGCGTTGGCGCGGCTGCGGGTGGCGGATTTGGGCTGCGGCAGCGGCGTGTTGGGCCTGGGTGCCCTGAAATTGGGAGCCGCCAGCGTCTGCGCCGCTGATACCGATTCCCTGGCCGTGCGGGCCACCACAGACAATGCAGCCCTCAATGGGCTTTCAGGGGCTGTGGAGGTGCGCCTGGGCTCCGTGGAGGCCTTGGCGAAGCTCCTCGATGGCCAACCCGCCGATCTGTTGCTGTGCAACATCCTGGCGCCGGTGATTGAGGCCCTGTGCCCGGCCTTTACCCAGGTGCTGGGGGCCGGCGGGGTGGGGCTGCTGAGCGGCCTGCTGGTGGACCAGGCGCCGTCGTTGCAGCGGGTGCTGGCGGCCGAGGGCTGGCATGGGGAGCTCACCGGCCAGCAGAGCCAGTGGGGATTGATGACCATCAAGCGCGCCGTTGTTGCATAAGGCACGCTGATGCGTGTCCTGGTTTTGATTGGCCTTCCCGCGGCCAGACCCAAAAAACCGCTGGAAAGGCCGCTGGCGGATGTATGAATGGCTGGTCCTACAGGCCCGGCTCTTCGGATGCCTGTGAGCTCCAATCTTTTCCATGGCTTCCTACAAGGTCACCCTCATCAGCGAGAGCGAAGGCCTCAACAAGACCATCGAGGTGCCCGATGACCAGTACATCCTCGACGCAGCTGAAGAGCAGGGCATTGACCTGCCCTACTCCTGCCGCGCTGGTGCTTGCTCCACCTGCGCCGGCAAGCTGACCGCTGGCACCGTTGACCAAAGCGACCAAAGCTTCCTTGACGACGACCAGATCGAAGCTGGCTTCGTGCTCACCTGCGTGGCCTACCCCACCAGCGACTGCACCATCAAGACCCACGCCGAAGAAGAGCTCTATTGAGCAACTGGCTGGATCGTTCTTGATCAGCCGTTCCTTCTCTGCCATCCTTCGGGGTGGCTTTTTTATGGCGTCTTTGGTGTCACCAGTCCAGGCCCAAACCCTTCTGGAGCCCGGCAGCGAGCACACCAGTGCGGGCGGCCAGTTCAGCTATCGCGTCATCGGCCCCTGCTGCCGCCTGTTTGATCGGGAGGAGTTGCCCTGGCCCTGTTGCCGCCTGGCCTGGCGTAGCAAGGAGCCCAGCTGGCGCCGCATTGGCCGCCGCTTTGTGCCGGACCTGGCGTCTAGGCGCTGCCCCAGCTACGCCGTGGAGCTCCTCCAGCCCGGGGCCCGCTCCACCCGCACCGTGATCACCCTGTTCCCTGTGCGGCTGGCCCCGGAGCTGCAGGAGTGGTGGTACAGCAAATTGCCCGCCACCTTCGAGCCCGCCATCGGCAGACCACCAGGTGTGCTGGAAGCGCCGGTGGCGAGCTAATCGCTCCTGTTCGGTTCAGCTTTCTTGTGCCTTTTGGCCCGATTTAAGGGCGCCTTGGAGCACCTTGACCATAAAAAAACTCCCCCGGATGGAGGAGTTTGGCAAAATTGTATGTGAACTGGGCAGATCCGAGCCTGATCAGAAGTAGATCTTGCCGCCGCCCCACTGCTGGCCTTGAACCTTGGGGGAAACCAGGATGTAGGCGGCCATCAGGCGCAGGTCGTCATCGTCGAGATCGCGCATCTTCACGTAGATATCGCTGCTGCGCAGGCTGGGGTGAACGTCCGCAATCGAATACTCGCCGTCGTAGGAGGTGGGGTCCTTCATGTAGTCGACGAGTGCCTCGATGTTGTCGCGAGGCGGGGTGGCCAGGGCCAGGGTCTCGGGATCGAGGCCCACGTTTTGGTTGGTCTTGGTGATGCCGCCGGCGTGGCATTCGCCACAGCTGAGGTTGAACACCTTGCGACCGGCCTTGATCTCCTGTTCGTTGAAGGTCACCAGGGTGCCATCAGGGGTAGCAGGCACGGTGAGCTGCTCGGCGCTCCATTGGGCTGCCATCGCTGGGGTGGCAAAGCAAACGAGCAGCGCCATTGGCAGAACCAGCAGGGCACGCACCACGTGGCGGGCAGCTCTGCCTAGGGCAGCCAAAGAGAAGGAGGAGGCCATTGGGAGAAGCCGGAGGGTTGGCGGATCAACCGCATCGGAGACCTTGTATCACGGCAAAAGGGCCCTCTGGTGCGGAATCGCGTGAACTGTTGCAGGGCTAGGGGGCTGGGGCCTTGGGGTTTAGGCGTTGGTGGCGACCTCGATGCTGAGGAAATCCTTGGCGACCAGGGTGTTGGGGAAGATTGCCTGGGCCTCAGCAAGCAGGTCGTCCGGGGTCATCGGATTGCCTGGCATGTAACGGGGACTGAGGTGGGTGAGGGCCAGTTGCTTCACCCCCGCTTCCAGGGCTGTTTGGGCCGCCATGGTGCTCGTGGAGTGTTGGCGTTGGTAGGCCATGTCGGCCTCCCCATGGGAAAAGGTGGACTCGTGGATCAGCAGATCGGCTCCGCGGGCCAGGTCGACCGCGGCTTCGCAAAACACGGTGTCGGTGCAGTACACAACGCTGCTGCCTGGCCGTTCCGGTCCGCAGAGGGCTGCGCCATTGATCACCCGCCCGTCCTCCAGGGTGACGGTGCGGCCGGCCTTGAGGTCGGCGTAGATCGGCCCTGGCGGGATCCCCTGGACCCGGGCCTGCTCCACGTCAAAGCGGCCTGCCCGGGGCTTCTGATCCACCCGGTAGGCAAAGGCCGGAATCCGATGGATGAGGGGGGTGCAGCGCACGGTGAAGTCGGGGTCGTCCAGCAGAAGTGCCCCCGTGCTTGCCGCCTCTGCCACCCGATGGGTCCGCAATGGATAACCGATCCGGGTCGACGACGTGCGCAGGACCCCCTCCAGAAAATCCCGCAGGGGGTCGGGTCCATAGAGATCAATGCCCTCGCAGGTGCCAGCCATGCCCAGGCTGGCCAACAGGCCAGGCAGCCCAAACACGTGGTCACCGTGCATGTGGGTAATAAAGATGCGGCTGAGCTGGGACACCCGCAGCTCACTCCTGAGGAATTGGTGCTGGGTGGCTTCGCCGCAGTCGAACAGCCACAGCTCGGAGCGTTGCGGCAGCCTGAGGGCCACGGACGAAACATTGCGGCCACGGGTGGGAACCCCGGAGCTGGTTCCTAAAAAGGTGACCTGCACGGGCCCAGTGGCTTTGGTGCATGGTGACATGCGGAGCTGGCACTCCCCAGGGGCAGCCGGCAGAATGGGCCTCCTGGCAGGAGTGGCGGCGGCCGTGGTGCCCTATTTACGCAATTGGCTGACCTCTGCTGCTCTGGTTGGGGCGGCTTTGGCACCCCAGGCTCTTCTGGCCCAGGCAGTGATGGCCCAGGCAGTCATGGCCCAGCAGAGCGAGCCCCAGGTGCGGGTGCTGCTGGTAGAAGGCCCAACCTTGACGGTGGCGGCGACCGACCATCCCCTCGCCCTGCGCGGTTTGGCCCAAGCGCCTGGAGGTCAGGTGATTTTGGCGCCGGGCGCCACGGTGACGCTCACCCTGGTGGGCGGAGCTATGGCGGTGCAGCTGGACGGCCAGGCCCCTGGAGAGCAAGTCAGTGCTTCAGCGCAAGTCAGGGCGTCAGCGCAAATCATGGGATCGGGCCAAGCCATTTGGCTGGAACCGTTGACTAGTGGCCTTGCCTTCGGACACAGCAAGCCCGCGGGGGATTTTCAGTTGAAGCAACGCAGCTACCGCGGCCGGCTGCTGGTGGCGGTCAACGGATCCGCGTTGCAGGCCATTAATTACGTGGATCTCGAGAGCTATCTGCCCAGCGTGGTGGGCAGTGAAATGCCCGCCAGCTGGCCCCAGGCAGCCCTTCGGGCCCAGGCCGTGGCCGCCCGCACCTATGCCCTGCGCCAGCGATCGGCCAGCCAGCCCTTCGATGTCAGGGCCACCGTGGCGAGCCAGGTGTACAGGGGCGTGGAGGCCGAAACCCCCTCGACCCGCGAAGCGGTGGCGAGTACCCGGGGCGAGGTGCTGATGTACGGCGGCAGCCTGGTGAATGCGGTGTTCCACAGCAGCAGCGGCGGCAGCACCGAAAACAGCGGTGATTTGTGGATCCAGCAGCTGCCCTATTTGGTGAGCGTGCCGGACATCGACCAGGACAGCCCCGTGTCCCGCTGGCAGCAACGGCTCGAACCCTTCGCCTTGACTAAGGCGTTTGGTGAGATCGGCGGAGCTAACCGCATCGAGATTCTTTCCACCACCAGCTCGGGCCGGGTTCGCCAGGCCCGGGTGATTGGTCCTGGCGGAACCCTGGTGCTTACAGGTGCTGAGTTGCGCAGCCGGTTGGGGTTGCGCAGCACCCTCGTGCGCTTTGAGCTGGTGGGTCCTGACGTGGCCTCGAGCCAGCTCCCTTCTTCCGGCCCGCCGATCCTGCCCCCGCTGGCTGGATCGACAGTCCCGTTGCCCGATGCCCCAGCCCAAGCGCCCATCCAGGTGCCCCAGCCCACCCTGCTGGCTGTGGGCAGGGGGTTCGGCCACGGCGTGGGCATGAGCCAATGGGGGGCCTATGCCCTGGCCCAACGAGGCGAGGCCTATCCCGAGATCCTGCGCTACTACTTCCGGGGCACCGATCTGCGCCCCTACAACGCCCCTTGAAGCCACCTTGAACACCGATCCCAAGGGCTGGAATCTGGTGGCCTGCGCCGATGGGGCTGCGGTGGCAGAGCAAGTGGCGGCCTGCCTGCTGGGCGACCGTCAGCGCTGGCCCGACCAGCCCCTGGGCCTGGCCACCGGCCGCACCATGGAGCCGGTCTATGGGGCCCTGGTCAAGGCGGTGCAAGCCCTACCGGTGGCGGAGCAACAGCGGCTGCGCCAGCGGTGGTTGAGTTTCAACCTCGATGAATACGTGGGCCTGGCCCCTGATGATGCCGGATCCTTTGCGGCCTTTATGGCCCGGCATCTCCAACAGCCCTTGGCCCTCGGGAGGGATCAGGTGCGCTTGCCCGCAGGCTTGGCGAGCGATCCAGGGGCCGAAGCCCAGCGCTATGCCACGGATCTTGCCCGTTGCGGAGGGCTGGGATTGCAGCTCTTGGGTTTGGGCCTGAATGGCCATGTGGGCTTCAACGAGCCCCCCTGCCCGGCTGAGGCCCCTTGCCGTTACCTGGAGCTGAGCAGCACCACCCGCGAGCAAAACGCCGCCGCCTTTGGCGGGGATGCCAGGGCTGTGCCGGAGCGGGCCATCACCCTGGGGCTGGCTGAGATCCTGGCGGCCAAGCGGCTGCTGTTGGTGGTCACTGGCGCCGCCAAGGCAGGGATCCTGGCCCGGTTGCTAGCGGAGCAGCCCAGCCCGGAACTGCCCGCCAGCTGGCTGCAGGGCCACCCCAAACTCACCCTGGTGGCCGATCAAGCGGCCTTGGGCGAATGCGGGGCCATCGATCCATGCTTCAGCTAATCCAGGTGCTGCCCCCATGACCACCTCCTAACGCCAGCTCACCACCCTCGGACCCTTGGGCGCCGATGGTCTCCAGAGCCTGCGGTTCGAGACGAGCTCCCTTGAGCCTCCCGATCTGGAGTGCCGCACGACCAGGGTGTTGGGTTTGCCCCTGCTAGTGGAGACCGCCCGGGTGCCCCCGAGTGGCGAAGGCTGGGTCGATCGCTTCCTGGGCCTGCCCGATGAGGCCTTGGCCCTGCTGCGCTGCCGTTTTCATAATCTGGAGCCCATGCCTTCCCGCTGAACCCATCGATGCGCACCCTGCCGCTGAAGCTCGGCCCCGGCAGCGACCTGCGCCGCAGCCTCGAGCAACTGGCGATCGAGCAGGGCGCCGCCGGATTCGTGCTGGGTGTGGTGGGGAACCTCTCCCGGGCCGCCTTCCAGTGCGCCGGCCGTTCCGAGCCCACCATCCTCGAGGGGGATCTCGAGATCATCACCTTGCAGGGCACCGTGGCGCCCGACGGGGTTCACCTGCACTTGAGCCTTTCCGACAGCGATTGCCAGGTGTGGGGCGGCCACCTGGAGCCCGGCACCCTGGTGCTCAAGGGGGCCGATCTGCTGGTGGGCTTCCTGCCGGACAGCCAGCCGGCTCACCCGACTCAACTCGCGGCAGAGGTGGCGGTGTTGCCCGGTTGCCCCTGGTCGAAACGGGCCTTGCGCATGCTGCGCACCCTCGGCATCCCGCATCAGGTCACCACCATCAGCGGCGACGCCGAGCGTCAGGCCCTGGAGCAACGCACCGGTCGCGGCTCGCTGCCCCAGGTGTTCATCGAGGGCCAGTTCATCGGCGGCTACGACGAGCTCGCCGAGCTCCAGGGGCGCGGCGGCCTGGAGCGGCTGCGGCAGCCCTAGGTTTTCGGCCATGCCGATCATCCGCGCCGAGGGGCTCACCAAGACCTACCGGGTGGCCGACAAGCAACCCGGACTGCGCGGCACCCTGCGCCACTTCTTCGCCCGCCGCAGCCGCGAGGTGCCGGCGGTGAAGGACGTGAGCTTCTCGATTGAAGCGGGCGAGATCGTGGGTTTTCTCGGCCCCAATGGCGCCGGCAAGACCACCACCCTCAAGATGCTTAGCGGCCTGATTCACCCCACCGCCGGCACGGTGGAGGTGGCGGGCTCTGTGCCCTATCGCCGCCAGGCCAGCTTCCTGCGCAGCATCTCGCTGGTGATGGGCCAGAAGCAGCAGCTGATCTGGGACCTACCGCCCCTGGATTCCCTGCGGGTCAATGCCGCCGTCTATGGCCTCGACGACGCCGAAGCTAGGCGGCGCATCACCGAGCTGGCCGAGATGCTCGAACTGGGGGATGAACTCAGCCGGCCGGTGCGCAAGCTCTCGCTGGGGGAGCGCATGAAGGCGGAGCTGCTGGCGGCCCTGCTGCACCGCCCCGCCGTGCTGTTTCTCGATGAACCCACCCTCGGTCTTGATGTCAATGCCCAGGCCCGGGTGCGGGATTTCCTTGCCGACATCAACCGCCGCACCGGCACCACCGTGCTGCTCACCAGCCATTACATGGGCGACATCACCGCCCTCTGCCCGCGGGTGCTACTGATCCACCAGGGCCATCTGTTCCACGATGGCCCCCTCGACGAGCTCACCCAACGGCTCGCCCCCTGCCGCGACGTGCGGCTGGAGCTCAAGGATCCCGCCTCAGCGGAGGCCTTCGCCGGTTATGGCGCGGTGGAATCCTGCCAGGGCCACCAGGTGCGCTTGCTGATTCCCAGGGATCAGCTCACCGCTGCGGTGGCCCGCCTGCTGGCGGACTTTGCCGTGGTGGATCTGGAGGTGAGTGAGCCGCCGGTGGAGGAACTGATCGGCCGCCTGTTCCGCCAGGGGGTGGTGGCATGAGCCGCTCACCCCTGGTCCATGGCCTGCGGGTGGCCCGGGCGCTGTTCACCAGCCAGTACGCCCTGATGCTGGAATACCGCGCCGAGATTGCCCTCTGGGCCCTGTCTGGCGTCTTGCCCCTGATCATGCTCGGGGTTTGGAATGGCTCCGGTGCCGGCGCCGACGCGGGCCTCAGCCCCCTGCAGCTGGGCCGCTACTTCCTGGCTGCTTTTGTGGTGCGCCAGTTCACGATCGTCTGGGTGATCCAGGCCTTTGAGGAGGACAACCTCCAGGGCCGCCTGTCTCCCTACCTGCTCCAGCCGCTGCCGCCCCTCTGGCGCTACCTGGCCGCCCACCTGGCTGAGCAGGTCACCCGGCTGCCCTTTGTGGTGGTGATCCTGGCCCTCGTGGCGCTGCTGCTGCCGGGCACCCTCTGGTGGCCCTCCCCGGTCAGCTTCGTGCTGGCGGTGGTGGCCACCCACCTGGTGTTTCTACTGCGCTTTTTGATCCAGAGCCTCATCACCATGGTCTGTTTCTGGAGTGAACGGGCCGCCGCCCTGGAGCGGTTGCAGATGATCCCCTATTTGTTTCTTTCGGGGCTGGTGGCGCCCCTGGAAACGTTTCCCGAGGGCATGCGGGCCTTGGCGTTTGCCACCCCCTTCCCCTGGATGATCTGGTTCCCTGCCCGCCTGCTGGGCGGTGGGGAGGTGGATGGGGCCGCCGGATTTGGGGCCCTGCTCGCCTGGATCGCCCTGCTGCTGCCGCTCACCCTGCTGCTCTGGAAGGCCGGCATCCGCCGCTATTCGGCGATGGGGGCCTAGATGGCGCCCACCCCGGCCAACAGCCTGGTGAAAAGCATGGCGACGGTCCGGCGCTATCGGCGCACCCTGGCCCGCTTCTGGGCCACCTCCCTGACGGCGGAGCTGGAGTACCAGGCCAATTTTTTGATCGAGCTGCTGTCGGTGGGCGGCAACCTGGCGGGCAGTGTGTTCCTGTTGTCGTTGTTCTTTGGCCACGGCCGCAGCCTCGGCGGCTGGAGCTGGAACCAGGCGCTGGTGGTGCTGGGGGTTTATACCCTGCTCGATGGCCTCACCAGCACGGTGCTGCAGCCCAACCTCAGCACGATCGTGACCCACGTGCGCACGGGCACCTTGGATTTCGTGCTGCTCAAGCCGATCGACAGCCAGGTCTGGCTCTCGGCCCGCACCTTCTCCCCCTGGGGCTTGCCCGGGGTGGTGATGGGTTTGGTGCTGATGGCGGTGGCGGCCATCCGCGCTGGGGCCAGGCCGGGGCCCGAAGCCCTGCTGCAGGTGGCGGTGCTGCTGATCGCGAGTGCCGTGATCTTGTATTCGCTCTGGTTTGTGCTGGCGGCCACCAGCATCTGGTTTGTGAAGGTGTGGAACGCCACCGAGGTGCTGCGCTCCGCCCTGGTGGCGGGCCGCTATCCGGTGGCGGCCTACCCCGCCGGCCTGCGCACCTTCTTCACCCTGGTGCTGCCGGTGGCTTTTCTCACCACCGTGCCCGCCGAAGCGATCCTGGGCACCGGTACCAGCCAGTGGTTGCTGGCATCGGTGGCGGTGGCGGTGGTGTCCCTGGCCCTCAGCCGCTGGTTCTGGGGCTTTGCCCTGCGTTTCTACACCTCGGCATCGAGCTGATGGCCCCCTCATCCATTAGGTGTATTGAGACCAGACAAAACTGGCGAGGCAGGCCTATTTGGCCGACTTGTGTCTGTCTAAGTGCTAGGTAGACTCTGGAAAAGCCAGGCCATCCGAGCGTGACTAGGGGCACATACCAAGTTTATAACTGGGGCGATGGGCATTAAGCACCTCGGGTTTGCTGATGACGAGCAGAGCACCGCAAAAAAGCACACCAAGACGGAGAAGTTTTTGGCCGAGATGGATCGGGTGGTGCCTTAGCAGCCCTTGCTTGATCTAATCGAGCCTGTCGATCCAAAAGCCAGCAGTAACGGTGGCCGGCCCTCCTATCCCTTGGCCACGAGCTGAGCTTTGCTACCAAGGTGCGGTTCAACGCCAATCCCACGGCAGGCAAGAAGGAAATCCGCCTGGGGCCAGTGGCTGGTAGCGACGCGGTGGAAGAAGCCGCTAGCGGGCTTAGCCTGTGGCAAAAAGCCAGGTCCTTTTCGCTTGAACAAGATCACCGGACCACTGCGTAGGGCCTTGATCTATGGCGCGGTCAGCTATGGCGGGTTGGTGTTGATCAACAACTCAGAGCTGGATCTGCCAAACATGTGGGTCGCCTATCTGCCGATGTTTGTTGGCGTCTATGTGCTGACCCAGTGGTTGGATCGCAAGTTCGGGAGCTGATAAGCCTGGTTGCTCTGTTTCCAGGACGCGGAGACTGACTCTTTGCCTGTGGTAATGGCCAACTGGACCTCGAGATTTTCGCCGGTTCGCTTTTGGGCTGGCGCACCACTGGGTATCCCCCGGTTCTTGCTGAAGATCCTGGTGTTCCTGGCAATGACCGGTGGCTGCAAATCGGATCAAGTTGGGAAGGGTTTGTGGCTTGAACGCACCAGCAAGCCGTCCTTGGGTGAGGGAGTGGGGATGGTGCTGAGTGATCGGTCCTGAACCGACTCCAACTCCAGGGTGAGCTGCTTGAGCAACCTCACCGCCAACGGCGGGATTTCCAGTTCCGCTCGTGCCTTGCCGAGCTAGCGCCTTTGGGCCCGCCGATACCGCTCCATCACTGGGTGATAAGCGGGGCCTATGGCGATGATCAGCAAGGCTGCTGATCGAGGATGGGCAAGCGGCGAACGGCAATTGTGAAGTCGTGTTAACTTCAGATGAGCGAGCGGTTTCCCGCCCCGCATCTACTTACTGCTTTCCTGCAAAGCCTTCCGGCTGTAGCCAGGCAAGCCCTTCCCAAATCGTTCTCATGACCACCACGATCCAGCAGCGCCAAGGCGCTACCAGCTGGCAGCAATTCTGCGAGTGGGTCACCTCCACCAACAACCGCCTCTATGTGGGCTGGTTTGGTGTGCTGATGATCCCCACCCTGCTGGCTGCCACCATCTGC
>CALSBG010000010.1:0-105122 GCA_943373125.1 Synechococcus sp. UW140 | reverse complement strand
ACAAACTCGTTGATCCCATGGGCGCTAAAAATTTTCAAGATGTGCCACAGCATCGGCTTGCCGCCGATCTCGATCATCGGCTTGGGCTTGAGGTGGGTTTCCTCGCTGATGCGGGTGCCCAGGCCCCCCGCCAAAATCACGGCCTTCATCGTTGATTGGTCTCCACGGCCTGCAACTGGCCCTGCTTCACGCTTAGAAGCCGGTCACAGCGCTCCAAGGTGCTTACACGGTGGGCAATCATCACGATGGTGAGCTCTGTGGAAAGGGAGTCAATGGCCTCCATCACCTCCGTTTCCGTAGCCTGATCGAGGGCGCTGGTGGCCTCGTCGAAGACGAGTATCGGCGCGCGTTTGTAGAGCGCCCGGGCGATACCGATTCTCTGGCGCTGGCCGCCGCTGAGCCGCACGCCCCGTTCGCCCACGCCCGTGTCGTAGCCCCGCTCCAACGAGCGAATCAAACCATCAATCTGCGCCTGCTGGCAGGCCTGCTCAAGCTGCGCCTGATCGATGGCTCCCTTGGGCACGCCAAAGGCAACGTTTTCAGCAATGGAGGCATCAGCCAGAAAGATGCTCTGGGGCACATGGGCAATCGCACCGCGCCAGCGGCGCAGCTGCTCCCCCCGCACGGGTTCACCATCGACGAGAAATGCTCCGGTGCTCGGCTCTAGCAGGCCCATCAACAGGTCCACAAGGGTGCTTTTGCCGCTACCAGTTTCACCCACGATCCCGATCCGCTCGCCCCGCCGGATGGTGAGGTCCACGTTGCGGAGCACCCAGGGCAGATCGGGTCCGTATCGGAAACTGATTTTTTGAAAGTGGATGTCCGATTTGAACTGCAGGGGCGCTGGCGCTGGCGCCAAATCGGCTTCCGCAACAGGCTGCTCCAAATAGCCCAGCACCGACGACAGCGCCGGCGAATTAATCCGAAAGCCGCTCCAGCTGCTGTAGATCAGCTGCAGGGATGGCAGCAACCGCTGGGCTCCCAGGGCCAGGGCTCCGAGCAGAGGCAGCGCTCCGAGGAAACCGGCCTGGCCGGCACCCAAGCCCAGGGCCGCCAGGGCGATCGCCACCAAACCCACGGCCTCCATGCCGTAACGCGGCGCCAGGGCCAAGAACTGACCAGACCCACGATCCCGCCGCAACCGGCGATCAGCCTGGCCGTAGGTCGCCTGATAAATGGGCTGGGTGCCATCGAGGATCACGTCGCGGATGGCCCCAAGCCCCTCCTGCAGGCTGCGGATCAGTTGTGCCTGGTCCCTCAGGATTGCCGGGCCCAGCCGCTGCAATTGCCTCTGGCTTAGCCCCATCAGCAGCCCGTAGCCGCCACCCACCACGGCCGCCACCGCAAGCGTCACCCCAGGGTTGAGCCCAATCAGAACAACCACCAGTCCCAGGCTCACTAGCCCAGCAGAGGTCAGTTGCAGCAGGCCGCTGAGCATGCCCACCACCTGATCCACTTCGGTGGAGATCGCACTGATGGTTTCGCTGCTGCTGCGCTGGAGATGCACCGCATAGGGCTGGTACAACGTGCGCCTGTACACCTCGATGCTCAGGTCTGAGCCGATGCCATTGGCCAATCCAATCGTGCCTCGGAGCGTCTGAATTCGCACGGCTCCCGCCAGCAATGCGGCGCCGGCAAAGGCCAGGCACAGCGGCAACACCAGCTCGGCTGGATGTTGCCAGCCCATCAAGCCAGCCAGCCATTGGGCCTTGCCCGTGCCCCAGATCCTCTCGGGTTCGGCCAGCACCGCCAGAAACGGAACCACCGCCCCCAGGCTCACCATCTCCGCCAGCGAAGTGGCTAGCGTTAAAACCACCAGCATCAGGGCCTGCAGCCGCCTGCGCCGACTCAACTGTGCCCATAGCCGCCTCAGGTCCCGTCGCAAGCGGGGCCGACCAGCTTGTTGTCCAGGGGTTGGGGTCTGGGTCATGCGAGGGCGGGCCTGTCGTGCGCAAGCATCAATCGGATAAGCGACGCCTGAGGGTGCGCTAACGGGGTTTCTAGCCGAAGCTGTTGCGCAGGGTCTGGTTGCTTGCGCCCTGGATGCCACGATTGCCTAATGCCGTGGGGCGAGCGGATGGGCATTTCGACGATCTGTTGTATCGGTGCGGGCTATGTGGGCGGCCCGACGATGGCTGTGATTGCGGATCGTTGCCCGCAGATCCAGGTGACGGTGGTGGATCTCAACGCCGAGCGGATCGCGGCTTGGAACGCTACCGACCTCTCCCAGTTGCCGGTGTACGAGCCCGGGCTGGAGGCGGTGGTGGCCCGCTGCAGGGGCCGCAATTTGCACTTTTCCACCGCCGTGGACGTTGCGATCGCCGCAGCCGACATGGTGTTTCTCTCGGTGAACACCCCTACCAAAACCAAGGGGCTCGGAGCCGGGCAGGCCAGTGATCTGCGCTGGATTGAGGCCTCCGCCCGCCAGGTGGCGGCCTGCGCCAAGGGCCACACGATCGTGGTGGAGAAAAGCACCCTGCCGGTGCGCACCGCGGAAGCCGTGCAGGCAATTCTTAGTGCCTCTTCCCCGCAGGCCGGATCGCATGGGGCTGCGCCCACCTTTTCGGTGCTGTCCAATCCGGAATTCTTGGCGGAAGGCACGGCGATCACTGATCTGGAGAACCCCGATCGGGTGCTGATCGGCGGTGAGGATCCAGAGGCAATCGATGCCCTGGCTGGCATCTACGGCCACTGGGTGGAGCCCGAGAAGATCCTGCGCACGAACCTGTGGAGCAGCGAGCTCTCCAAGCTCACGGCCAATGCCTTTTTGGCCCAGCGAATCAGTTCGATCAACAGCATTGCCGCCTTTTGCGAGGCCACCGGCGCCGATGTGCGGGAGGTGGCCAAGGCGATCGGCACCGACAGCCGCATTGGTCCCAAATTTCTGCAGGCCGGCCCTGGCTTCGGCGGCAGCTGTTTCCAGAAAGACATCCTCAATCTGGTGTATCTGTGCGGCCATTTCGGCCTCGAGGAGGTGGCCGCCTACTGGGAGCAGGTGGTGGCGCTGAACACCTGGCAGCAGCACCGCATCGCCCGCCTGGTGGTGACCAAGCTGTTTGGCACCGTCACCGGCAAGCGCCTGGCGGTGCTGGGCTTTGCCTTCAAGGCCAACACCAACGACACCCGCGAATCCCCGGCGATCCGCATTTGCCAGGATTTGCTGGAGGAAGGGGCCCAGCTGGCGATCGTCGATCCCAAGGTGCCCGCGGCCCAGATCGCTAAGGACCTGGCCCGGGTGTCGAGCGCCCAGGGCTCGGATGGCGGTGGCGATTGGCAGCTGGCCAGCTCCGTTCTTGAAGCGGCCACAGGCGCCGATGCGGTGCTGCTCCTCACCGAGTGGGCCGAGTTTGGCGATGTGGATTGGGAAGCGATTGCCTCTGTGATGCGCAAACCGGCCTGGTTGTTTGATGCCCGTGCCATGGCCGATGCCTCTGCTGCTCGTGCTGCTGGGCTCAAGGTTTGGCGCGTCGGCGAAGGCTAAATTGATGCTTGATGTTGCGCCATCAGCGGTTTGGCCAGGCAGGGCCTGCAGAAACCAGCCCATCCAGGCCAGGACATCCGTAACGGTTTGCCGCTCCTTCCCGTTCGCCCTGATGCCCAACCCGTGGATCTGCAGCTGGTCAACAGCCTGCGCGATCAGCTGCGCGTTGACCCAGAACGCTGTCTTGCGGATCCTGGGGCACCCCCGCTACCCCAATTCACCAGGAGCTCCAGCCGTGGTGGCCATTTTGCTCCAGCAGTTGATGTGCCACCCCAGGCACCAGCTCTGGGCCGACACCTACCTGCCGGCTTTGGCCGTGCGCCAGGCGGCAAGGTTGGCCAGTTTTGATCGACGCCTGGTCACGTGTGTTGTGGCTGGAGGCACAGAAGCTTTGGAACTCATTTCCGCTTGACGCCAACCCCTACGTCCTAACTCCATGCCCGCTTGTCAGATACGCAACCTGATTACCGGTGGTGCCGGTTTTGTGGGCTCCCACCTGGTCGACCGGCTGATGCAGGCCGGTGAGGAGGTGATCTGCCTCGACAACTACTTCACCGGCCGTAAGGCCAACATCGCCCAGTGGATTGGCCATCCCCGCTTTGAGCTGATCCGCCACGACGTGACCGAGCCGATCAAGCTCGAGGTGGATCGGATCTGGCATTTGGCTTGCCCGGCCTCCCCGGTGCACTACCAGTTCAACCCGATCAAGACAGCCAAGACCAGCTTCCTGGGTACCTACAACATGCTGGGCCTGGCCCGGCGGGTGGGCGCGCGCCTTCTATTGGCCAGCACCAGTGAGGTGTATGGCGATCCGGAGGTACACCCCCAGCCCGAGAGCTACCGGGGCTGTGTGAACACCATCGGCATCCGCAGCTGCTACGACGAGGGCAAGCGCATCGCCGAAACCCTTTGTTTTGATTACCGGCGCATGCACGGCACCGAGATCCGGGTGGCGCGGATCTTCAACACCTACGGGCCCCGCATGCTCCCCGACGATGGCCGGGTGGTGAGCAATTTCATCGTGCAGGCCCTGGGCGGCGATCCCCTCACCCTCTATGGCGGTGGCAGCCAAACCCGCAGTTTTTGCTTTGTGGACGATCTGGTGGAGGGCCTGATCCGCCTGATGAATGGCGCCCACACCGGCCCGATCAACATCGGCAATCCAGCCGAGTTCACGATCAAGCAGCTTGCCGAATTAGTGCGCGACCGCATTAATCCCGAGCTGGCATTTGTGGATCAACCCCTGCCCCAGGACGATCCCCTCCAGCGCCAACCGGTGATTGACCTGGCCCGCGCCGAATTGGGCTGGGAACCCACGGTGCCCCTGGAGCAGGGCCTGGAGCCCACCATTGCCTACTTCCGCGAGTTGCTCGGTTCATGAACGCGTAGTTCCCGTGATGGGCAAGGGTGCCGCTGGCTGCATCGGTGATGGGGTTGGCACCGCCGCCGAACCATCCCGGCTTGAAGTCTGGGTGAACGTCAAGCTCCCCTCCCCCATCGCGCTCGGTGTGGAGCGCTTTGCCCGCTGATACCGCCAGGTGTAGGGCTAGGAGCCAAGCGAGCCAAGCTGCAAACTGGGCCGATTGGCCAAGCGTTTCCGTGCCCAGCCCCGCCTCAACCCTTCAAAGCCTGCGGGGCATGGTGGATTTGCTGCCCGAGCAGACCGCCCTCTGGCAGCAGATTGAGGCCACCGCCCGCGAGCATTTCCGCCGCGCCGCCATCGCCGAAATCCGCACGCCCCTGTTGGAGGCCACCGAGCTGTTTGCCCGCGGCATTGGCGAAGCCACCGATGTGGTGGGCAAGGAGATGTACACCTTCATCGATCGGGGCGATCGCAGTTGCACCCTCAGGCCCGAGGGCACGGCCTCGGTGGTGCGGGCCGCGATTCAGCACGGCCTCTTGAGCCAGGGCCCCCAGCGGCTCTGGTACGGCGGGCCGATGTTTCGCTACGAGCGGCCCCAGGCCGGTCGCCAGCGCCAGTTCCACCAGATCGGCGTGGAGCTGCTGGGTTTTGCCGATGCCCGCTCCGACGCGGAAGCGATTGCGGTGGCCTGGGATCTCTTGGCCGATCTTGGGGTGGGCGGTTTGGCTTTGGAGCTCAATTCCCTCGGCAGCGCCGAAGACCGGGCCTCCTACCGCCAGCAGTTGGTGGCCTGGCTCCAGGAGCGCACCGACCAGCTCGATCCGGATTCCCAAGGCCGGATCCACACCAACCCGTTGCGGGTGCTCGATTCCAAGAATCCCCAAACCCAGGCCCTGCTGGCCGATGCCCCATCCCTGGCTGATGCCCTATGCCCAGAGAGCCGACAACGCTTTGCCCAGGTGCAGGAGGGGCTTCAGGCCCTGGAGATTCCCTTTGTGCTCAACTCCCGGCTGGTGCGCGGCCTGGATTACTACAGCCACACCGCCTTTGAAATCACCAGCAATCAGCTCGGCGCCCAGGCCACGGTGTGTGGTGGCGGCCGCTACGACGGCCTGGTGCAGCAACTGGGCGGGCCCGAGACCCCGGCGATTGGCTGGGCCTTGGGGATGGAGAGGCTAGCCATGTTGTTGGCCCAAAGCGTGGGTTCTGGGGCCCCTGCCGCTTCCCCTGCGGTGCCCGAGCTGTATCTGGTGAGCCGCGGCGAGGCTGCCGAGGCGATGGCCCTGCCGGTGGCCCGCCAATGCCGATCAGCCGGGTTGGCGGTGGAGATCGATGCCAGTGGTTCGGCCTTTGGCAAGCAGTTCAAGCGGGCGGATCGCTCTGGGGCCCGATGGGCCGTGGTGATTGGCGACCAGGAGGCTGCCGAGGGGGTGGTGGTGCTCAAGGATTTGCGCGCTGGCTCCCCCGATCCCATGGCGGCGGGCAGCGGATCTGGCGCCAGTGACCTGCGTTTGACGCCCCAGGAGCTGGTGGGCCGCCTCAGACCAGCCTGAGCATTTCACCCTGCGCAACCAGCCAGGCCGCCCGACTACCTGTCCACCAGCCCCCGCACAGTTCGGGTCTGCGGCTGTTGACTGCCGTGGTTGATGTGTTTGGAGCTCCACGCCGCCCCAATGGGTGATCCGACCCTCGCCATCATTGCTGGTGCCGGAGTGCTGCCTCGGATGCTCTCGGAAGCCCTCACCCGCGACGGCAGGGAGTACATCGCCTGCCATCCCCACGGCATCGCCGTGGACATTGAAGGGGCTGAGCCGTTTTATTTCGAGCGCTCGATTTCGTTTTTTAAGTCGCTGGAGAAGCGGGGCATCCAGCAGGTGGTGATGGTGGGCAAGTTTGATCGGCCCAAATCCCTCAACGTCCTGCGCTTTGAGGCCTCCACCTTGATGGCCGCCCCGCGGATCTTGGCCTCCCTGCGTAGCGGCGATGACACCGCGCTCAGGTCGCTGGCCCAGATCATCGAGGAGCTAGGGCTCCAGGTGGTGGGCGTGGAAGAGGTGGCGCCGAATCTGCTCACCGAACCCGGGCTCTATGCCAGCCGGGTGCCCACTGGGGCTGAGCGGGCCGATGTGGAGCGGGCCGCTTACATCGTGGAGGCGATTTCGGGAGTGGATGTGGGCCAGGGGGCGATTGTGGCCGGCGGGCTGTGCCTGGCCACCGAAGCCCTGCCCGGCACCGACGCCATGCTCGATTGGGTCGCCTCCATTCGGCCCAATCTCCCCGAAGCGACCCAGGCCGGGGTGCTCTACAAGGGCCCAAAGGTCCACCAGGACCGGCGCATGGATCTCCCGGGTATTGGTCCGATCACCGTGGCCAAGGCTGCGGCAGCGGGTTTAGCCGGCATTGCCTGGGAATCCCGTGGCGCCCTGCTGCTCGATGCCAAGCAAACCATGGCCGATGCCGAGCGCTTGGGGATCTTTTTGTGGTCCCGCGAACCCCTCCGGCGTTAGGTCCCAGCTGCTCCAAGGCCTCCTTCTTTATGCCCCAGCTTTCTCCAGCACCCCTTTGCTGCTGGGTACGGCCCCGGCCCGGCGGGGATCCACCTCCACGGCGAGGCGCAGGGCCCGGGCGAAGGCCTTGAAGCAGGCCTCCACGATGTGGTGGGAGTTGACCCCATCAAGCTGGCGGATGTGCAGGGTGAGGCCGGCGTTGTTGGCCACGGCGGCGAAGAACTCCTTCACCAGTTCGGTGTCGTAGCTGCCGATTTTCTGGGCTGGAATCTTCAGGCCAAAGCTCAGGTGGGGCCGGCCGGAGCAATCGAGGGCCACCTGCACCAGGGCCTCATCCAAGGGCGCCAGGAAATGGCCAAAGCGGTGGATGCCGCGCCGGTCGGCGAGGGCTTGGGCAAGGGCTTGGCCAACGGCGATGCCCACGTCTTCGTTGGTGTGGTGGTCGTCGATGTGGGTGTCGCCCTTGGCGCTGATCTCCAAATCCAAGAGCCCGTGGCTGGCGATCTGGTGGAGCATGTGGTCGAGGAAGGGCACGCCGGTGCCCACCTGGCAGTGGCCCGTGCCATCGAGGTTGAGCTTGACGCGCACATCGGTTTCTCCCGTGACGCGGTGAATCTCGCCGGTGCGCATGGCTAGCAACCCTTTGGCCCCATGGTGCCAGGCAGGTCCAGCCCCCACGCTCCTAGGGGGCTTTGGGGTGGGTCTCAGTCGCGCCAGCGCTTGAGCAGATCGCCGTAGGCATCGATGCGACGATCGCGCAGGAAGGGCCACCAGCGGCGCACGGCCTCACTGCGCTCCAGATCCAGGTCCACCAGGAGCACCTCCGCTTGATCGTTGCTGGCCATGGCCAGCAGTTCCCCCTGGGGGCCACAGCCAAAGCTGCTGCCCCAGAAGCTGATACCGCCCTTGGCCCCAGGCTCGGTTTCGATCCCGCAGCGGTTCACCGCTAAGAGGGGCAGGCCATTGGCGATGGCGTGGCCCCGCTGCACGGTGATCCAGGCCTCCCGTTGGCGGGCCTGCTCGTCGCCATCGTCCTCCGAGCTCCAGCCAATGGCGGTGGGATAGATCAGCAGTTCGGCACCGGCCAGGGCCATCAGCCGGGCTGCTTCCGGGTACCACTGGTCCCAGCACACCAGCACCCCCAGGCGCCCCAGGCTGGTTTGGATCGGCTCAAAGCCCTGATCACCCGGGGCGAAATAGAACTTTTCGGTGAAGCCCGGATCATCCGGGATGTGCATCTTGCGGTAGGTGCCTGCGATCTGGCCATCGCTCTCCAGCACCACGGCGGTGTTGTGGGAGAGGCCCGCCGCCCGCCGCTCAAACAGGCTGATCACCAGCACCACCCCCAGCTCCTTGGCCAGGGCGCCGAAGTGGTCGGTGGAGGGGCCGGGGATGGGCTCGGCCAGGTCGTGGCGCGTCACATCTTCGAGTTGGCAGAAGTAGGCGCTGGTGTGCAGCTCTTGGCACACCACCAGCTGGGCTCCTTGCTGGGCCGCCTGGCGAATCGCGGCGCCGGTGGCGGCCACCATCGCTTCCCGGTTTCCGGCCCAGCGCTGCTGGATCAGGGCGGTGCGCAGGGGGCTCATCGGAACACGGCCTCGGCAATCTGCATGGTGGCGCAATGCAAGGAGCCGTGCTGCAGCAGCAAAGCCGAGCAGTCGACCGCTTCAATCTGGTGGCTCGGAAAAGCGGCTTGAAGTGCTTGCTGGGCCGCCTGATCGCCCTCGGGGTCGTCGTAACTGGGCACCAGCACGGCCCCATTGAGGATCAGAAAATTCGCGTAGGTGGCCGGCAGCCGGCGGCCGTCATCCGGGGCGAAACAGGGCCGGGCCCAGGGCAGGGGAATGAGCCGGTAGGGCTCACCGGCCAGGGTGCGCAGCTGGCCCAGCTCTTGTTCCAGCGCCTGCAGGGGCTGGGCGTGGGGATCGCTGGGATCATCGCAGCGCGCGTAGGCCAGGGTTTGGGGGTCGCAGAAGCGCACCAGGGTGTCGATGTGGGCGTCGGTGTCGTCGCCGGCCAGTTGGCCGTGCTCCAGCCACAGCATCCGCTCGGCGCCCAGGTGGAGGAGAAGGGCGGCTTCGATGGCGGAGCGGTCCAGGTCGGGATTGCGCTCCGGCGACAGCAGACAGGTGCTGGTCGTGAGCAGGGTGCCGGCCCCATCGGATTCGATGCTGCCCCCCTCCAGCACCATCGCCACCTCCTCCCGCCGGGTTGGGCCAAAGACCCCCGCTGCGCAGGCCGCTGCGGTGGCACGGTCATCGCCACCGGATTGGTATTTGCCGCCCCAGCCGTTGAAGTGGAAATCCAACAGCACAGGTCTTTGGCCGCCTGGGGCGTCCCCCGAATCGGCGGCTGTCTCAAGCACCGTGATTGGCCCGTAGTCGCGGGTCCAGGTGTCTTGGGCGGGGCTCTCGATTAACCGCAGTCGATTGGTGAGCCCTTCGGCAGCGAGCTGTTGCTCCAGTGCTTCCAGGGCGGCACCGGTTTCAGCGGGGTTGTCGGTGAGCAGCAGCACCGGGGCGTGGCGGGCCACTGCCGCGCAGAGGACCTGGTAGCAGGCGCGCACCGCATCCAGGTAGGGCGCCCAATCACCTTCGGCCCGCGGCCAGGCCATCAGCACGGCCCCCTGGGCTTCCCATTCCGCGGGTAAACGTCTTGCGGGGTTCACATTCCGGTGATGCAGTAGCCGGCGTCCACATACAGGACCTGGCCGGTGATGCCGGAGCTCAGGGGGCTGGCCAGGAAGGCGGCGGTGGAGCCCACTTCGTCTTGGGTCACGGTGCGGCGCAGAGGGGCCTTGGCTTCCACGTTGTGGATCATGTCGAGGATGCCGCCGATGGCCGAGCTGGCCAGGGTGCGGATCGGGCCGGCGCTGATCGCATTGACCCGCACCTGCTTCTCGGGGCCGAGTTCAGCGGCTAAATAACGCACGGAGGCCTCCAGGGCCGCCTTGGCCACGCCCATCACGTTGTAGTTGGGGATGGCCCGCTCAGCCCCCAGGTAGCTCAGGGTGATCACGCTGGCGCCTGGGTTGAACAGGGGCTTGGCATAACGGCACAAGGGGGCCAGGGAATAGGCACTCACCTCCAGGGCCCGGGCAAAGCCCTCAGGGCTAATGGCCGAGTAGTCGCCAATCAGTTCTTCTTTGCCGGCAAAGGCCAGGCAGTGCACCAGCACATCGATGGAGCCCCACTGCTGTTTGACCTGCTCAAACACCGCTTCAATCTGGGCGGGCTCCTGCACGTTCAGGGGCTCAAACAGGGTGGGGTTGAGCGGGGCGGTGAGTTCGCGCACCTTGCCTTCAAAGCGCCCTTTGTCGTCGGGCAGATAGGTGATACCCAGCTCGCAGCCGGCGGCAGCGAGTTGCTGGGCAATGCCCCAGGCGATCGAGCGGTTGTTGGCGATCCCCGTAACCAGGGCCTTTTTGCCGCGTAGATCCAGGAGCATGGGAATGGGGCCGCCGGGGGCGAAAGGTAGCGATGGGGTGATTCTCTCCCACCCCGGGGGATCGATTAGCTGGTTGGCTCAGCGCTGCTCCGGAGCAGAGGGGTTTGGGGAGGGTGTCAGGAGCTGATCTTCCTGCTCTTGCACGGCCGCAGGATCGCTGAGCAGATCCGATTCTTCGAGGAGCGGAAAGCTTTCGGTCTTGACCTCCTGGGGGCTCCGTGGGGGCTCTTGCCAGCGGAAGTTGCGGCGGGGTGCGCGTTCCTGGCAGAGGGCTTGGCTCTGTTGGCGCAGGGCACGGCGCACATCGGCCCGGGCAACGGCGGCGAAAAATTCCTGGCGTGGGGCGAGTCCGGAGCTGAAGGGGGCAGTGCCATTGCCGTTGAACAGCCTGGCCGCATCCACAATCCAACGGGGCTGGCAGAGCCCCGGGGTGGTGGTGTCGGTTTCGATCCAGATGTGCAGGCCGTAGCCCTCCGGCTGACTCACCACGGCCAGGCCGTCGTGGCGCTGGTGGCGCTCCAGGGGATAGATCGCCCAGCTGGGGCGCAGGTGGGCGGGCCTGCAGCCCGTGAGCCCCAGGCCCATCGCGAGCATGGCGAGCGCGGTGCCTCCAAGCAGCGCTCGACGCAAGTGGGGAACTCCTGCGGGCACGGTTTGGCATGCAACGGCCACTGAATCCTTGCCGATCAGGCTCCCTTGGTTCACCCCACCAGGGTTGAGGGATGCACCAGCAACTGGCATCCCCCAGCGATGGCGGGCATCGCCACCGGCTTAAGTTGACCGCCATGCAGGTGCCCCCCTTCAGCCTCAGCGAGCAGATCCAGGAGCTCGGAGAGGCTCTTGATCAAGCCGTGTTGCAGGTCTTGCGCAGTGGCCAATACATCGGTGGCGCCACGATTGCCAAGTTTGAGCAGGACTTCGCAACCTCTTGCGGCGTACCGTTTGCGATTGGCTGCAACAGCGGCACCGATGCCCTGATCCTGGCGTTGCGGGCCTTGGGGATTGGGCCGGGCGATGAGGTGATCACGGCTTCGTTCAGCTTTTTTGCTACGGCCGAAGCGATCAGCGCCGTGGGCGCGACTCCGGTGTTTGTGGATGTGGAGGAGACCAGCTACCTGATCGATCTCGCCCAGGCGGAAGCGGCGATTACCCCAGCCACCAAGGCCCTGATCCCGGTGCACTTGTTTGGTCGCCCCGTCGACATGGAGCGGGTCTGTGGCATCGCCGAACGCCATGGCCTCAAGGTGGTGGAAGACTGCGCCCAGGCCTCCGGTGCCTGCTGGGCAGGTCAGCCCTTGGGCAGCTGGGGCGATGCGGGCTGTTTCAGCTTCTTCCCCACCAAAAACCTCGGTGGAGCAGGCGATGGCGGTGCCATCACCTGCCGCGATGCGGACGTAGCCCAATCCATCCGGGAGCTGGCGGTGCATGGCATGCCGCGCCGCTACTTGCACACCGCCCTTGGCTACAACAGCCGCCTGGATGCCATCCAGGCGGCTGTGCTCGCCGTGAAGCTGCCCCATCTGGGCCGCTGGGTGGGTCGCCGCAGGGCTATCTCGGCCCTGTATCGCCAGCAATTGGCCGACCTTGGGGGCGTGCACCTCCCCGAAGCGGGCCCCCCTGGCCACAGCTGGAACCAATTTGTGGTGCGGGTGCCTGGCACCCCATCGGGGATGAAAGCTTGCGCTGCGGCCTGTAACGGCTCTAATCAGGCGGCGGCCTGTGTGCCCTCGTCCGATAGCGCCGACTTTGGCCTGCCAGAAGCCTGCTGCCGGGATTGGCTCAAGCAGCAGCTTCAGAACGCCGGCGTCAGCACGATCATTTACTACCCAATCCCCATCCACCGCCAGCCGGCCTACGCCGCATTGGGCTACGGGCCGGGCTCCCTGCCGATCACCGAGCGTCTCTGCTCCGAGGTGCTCAGCCTGCCGATCTTCCCCGAGCTTTCGGCTGAACAGCAGCAGCAGGTGATTACCGCGCTTAAAACCCTGCTGCCCCAAGCCGCTCCCATGGCAGCTGAACAGGTGGCGGCTGAACAGGTGGCGGCTTAATCAGATAGCGCTTGATCAGCCCTTGATGGTGGCGTAAAGCGCCTTGAAGCGGGCCTGCTGGTGCTTGTGGTCCACGATTAATTGGGGGTAGCCCCGTCGCTCCAGGGGAGCGATCTCGCCGGAGATCAGCTCCTTGGTGTTCACGTGGGCCAGCTCGGGTAGCCAGGTGCGGATGTAGGTGGCGTCGGGGTCGAATTTGGCGGCCTGGGTGGCCGGGTTGAAGATGCGCAGGGGCTTGGGATCCATGCCACTGCTGGCGCTCCATTGCCAGCCGCCGTTGTTGGCGGCCAGATCCCCATCCACCAGGTGTTCCATGAAGGCGGTCTCACCCAGCTGCCAGTTGCAGATCAGGTCTTTCACCAGGTAGGAGGCCACGATCATGCGGCAGCGGTTGTGCATCCAGCCGCTGGCCGTGAGCTGGCGCATGGCGGCATCGATGATCGGCATGCCGGTGAGGCCATCGCGCCAGGCGGCGAGGCGCTCGGGGTCGTTTTCCCAGGGAAAGTGGCGCCATTGGCTCCGGTAGGGCCCCTCGGCCAGCTCGGGGAAATGGAACAGGGCCTGTTGGTAGAACTCGCGCCAGGCCAGTTCCTGTTCCCACACGGTGATGGATTGGCGGGCCTCGTCGCTGCGGGCCAGCTCTTTGGCGGCCTGGGCCGCTCCCCAGGCCTGGCGCGGGCTGAGCGTGCCCAAGGCCAAGGCGGCGCTCAGGGCCGAGGTGCCGGCTTCGCTTGGGATGTTGCGCCCCTCGCCGTAGGCCAGGAGGGCTGCTTCGCGGCCCTTGCCTTCGCAGAAGACTTGCAGCTGCTCCTGGGCGGCGGCTTCCCCAGGCCGGCAGGGGCACAGGGCCGTGCCCTCAAAACCATGGTCCAGGCTGGCGCTCGCCTGGTGCTGCTGGAGCAGGCCAGCTAGGGCTGGTGATTCCAGGGTGGTTCCATCGAGATCCAGCAGGCCTGAGGGTGCCGGGCTCGAGCTGAGGGCTCCGGCCACCCAGCGCTGTTCCACCTGGCCGCGCCAATTGCGCCAGAAGGGGCCATACACCCGGTAGGGATCGCCGCTGCCGGTTTTGAGCTGGTCTGGTGGAATCAGCAGCTGGTCCCAATCCACCAACACCTTGGTGCCCTGGGCCTGCAGGGCTGTTGCCACGGCCCGATCCCTATTCCGGGCGTCGGGCTCCCCATCCCGGTTCCAGGCCACCACCTCGGCGCCGATGGCCGCCGCCAGCTGGGGCAGCAGCTCGCTGGGCTTGCCCCGCAGGATCACCAGCCGGCTGCCGGCTTGCTCCCAGCTGCGCTCCAATTCCTTGAGGCTTTCACTCCAGAACCACAGCCGCGCTGGCGCCACCTTGGGCAGGCCAGGGGCGGGTTCCAGGATCGCCGGATCCCACACGAACACGCCAGTCACGGCGGCGGTGTTTGCTGCTGCCGCCGCCAGGGCCAGGTTGTCGGCGAGGCGCAGGTCGCGGCGGTGCCAGATCAGCCAGCGGGGAGGAGCCATGGCGGTGGGGGCGGTGGGCTTTAAAGGCCGAGGTGTTGCTTGGCCCTGAGCCAGGCCGTGACGCTCTTGCCATCGAGGTATTCATCGCCGCTGGCCAGGGCCTGGTCCAGGTCGTCTGGTTCCATCAACAGCACCTCCAGGTCTTCGTCGTCGTCACCGGCCGGTTGCTCGCTGAGTTTGGTGAGGTCGCGGGCCAGAAAGAGGTGGATCACCTCATCGGAATAGCCCGGGCAGGGGAGCATGGCCCCCAGGGGATCCCAACGGCTAGCGCTATAGCCCGCCTCTTCCTGCAGCTCCCGTTCCATGGTGCTCAAGGGCGTTTCGCCGGGATCCAGGGTGCCGGCGGGGAATTCCAGCAGCCGGGTGGCCACGGCAAAGCGGTATTGGCGCAGGATGACCACCCGGCCATCAGCGAGCACAGGCACCGCCAGGGAGGCGCCGGGATGCTTGATCAGCCCAAAGCTGCCTTCCACCCCCATTGGCAGCTCCACCCGGTTGATCTCGAAGCGCAGCTTGCGGGCATCAAGAGCTGCCGTGGTTTCGATGAGGCGCGCGGGCTCGGGGGCGGGCAGGGGCGCCATGGAGTGGGGCGGTTGGTGTTGGCCGCCAGCATGGCCTATTCCGGCCAGCCCTGCTGGGGGAGCAGGCGCTCGGGCGGGGCTTCCTGCAGCTGGGGCAGTAATTGGCCCAGCAGGGCACCGCAGCTTGGGAGGGGGATCCCGTGGGGCTTGCCTGGTTGCACCGGTGGACCCGGTTGAACGGGCGGAATCAGGTTCGGATCAATGGCGGCCAGGGGGGCCAGCACGAAACTGCGCTCCAAAAGGCGTGGGTGGGGAAGGTCCAGCACGCCGGAGTTGCAGCAGACATCCCCGCACCAGAGCAGGTCGAGATCCAGGCTGCGGGGCCCCCAATGCTCCAGTCGCTGACGGCCGAACTGGGCCTCCAGAGCTTGCAGGGCTTCCAGCAGGGCCAGGGGCGGGGCAAGGGAGCTTCCAATCCCAGCGGGAGTTTCCATCACCACGGCCCCATTGAGGTACGGCGGTTGGCCGGCAGGTCCGCCCACCGGTTCGGTGCGAAACAGGGGCGACCACTGCAGCGATGGCGGCGGCTGGGTAGGGGGGGCATTGCCGCTGAACCACCGAGCCAGGGCAGCCGCGAGCAGGGGTCGCACGGCGATCAAGGTGGCGGCGGGATCGCCCAGGTTGGCGCCGAGGGCAATCGCGATGCTGCCTTCCCCTGGCGGCACTCCCCCAGGCTGATCAGCGAGACTGGTGTCCACAGTTCAGGGGTTGGGCTCTTCCATGGTTGCAAGCGGAGTGGCAGCGCGCTCGTTTCCGCTGGCGGCCATTACTGGCCACGGCACCCTCAAGTTGGCGCTTCTCTTGGCCGCGGTGGATCCGGGCCTGGGTGGGGTGGTGATCGCTGGTGGCCGCGGCACCGGTAAATCGGTGCTGGCTCGGGGGCTGCATGCCCTGCTGCCGCCCATTGATGTGTTGGATTTGGCGGCCCCCGACGGGGCGCTACCCGGCCCCTACCTAAACCTCAACACCGATCCCCAGCGCCCGGATGATTGGGATGGGGCCATCCGCTCTCGCATCAAAGAGCTGGGCGGTGATCCCACCGGCGCCGACCCAGCTGCCCCGCTGCCCACCCAGGTGATTCCGGCCCCCTTTGTGCAGGTGCCCTTGGGCATCACCGAAGACCGGCTCGTGGGCTCGGTTGATGTCACGGCGTCGTTGGCTTCAGGGCAAGCGGTATTTCAGCCGGGCTTGGTGGCCGAAGCCCATCGGGGCGTGCTCTACGTCGACGAGCTCAACCTGCTCGACGACAACATCACCAACCTGCTGCTGGCGGCGGTGGGTTCCGGTGAAAATCGGATTGAACGGGAGGGGCTCAGCTTGAGCCATCCTTGCCGGTGCCTGTTGATCGCCACTTACAACCCCGAAGAGGGGGCCGTGCGGGACCACCTGCTGGATCGCTTCGCCATCTGCCTGTCGGCCAACCAGATCCTGGAGCTCGAGCAGCGGGTCGAGATCACCCAAAGCGCCCTAGCCCAGGCGGAATCCAGTGATGCGTTTCGGGCGAAGTGGCAGGAGGACACCGATGCCCTGGCCACCCAGTTGCTGCTGGCGCGCCAATGGCTTCCCGATGTGCAGATCAGCCGCGAGCAGATTGGCTACCTGGTGCAAGAAGCCCTGCGGGGCGGGGTCGAAGGCCATCGCTCCGAGTTGTATGCGGTGCGGGTGGCCCGGGCCCATGCGGCCCTTAGCGGCCGCGACCAGGTGGAAGCCGACGACCTCCAAGTGGCCGTGCGCCTGGTGATTGCGCCGCGGGCTCTGCAGATGCCACCCCAGGATCCCAACCAGCAGATGGAGCCCCCGCCGCCGCCCCAGGGGGAGCAGCCCCCGGAGGAGCCGCCAGAGGATCAAAACCAAGACGACGAGTCCGACAACGACGACCCGGAGGATGACTCTGACGACGACCAGGACGACGACATCCCAGAGGATCAGGCACCCCCTTCGATTCCGGAAGAGTTTTTGTTGGATCCGGAAGCCACGACCATCGATCCCGATCTGTTGCTCTTCTCTGCCGCCAAGTCCAAATCAGGCGGCAGCGGTAGCCGGGCTGTGGTGTTTAGCGATTCCCGCGGCCGCTATGTGAAACCGATGTTGCCCAGGGGCCCGATAAAGCGCATCGCCGTGGATGCCACCCTGCGGGCTGCGGCGCCCTATCAGAAAACCCGCCGCGAGCGCGAGCCCCACCGCAAAGTCATCGTCGAAGACGGTGATTTGCGCGCCAAGCAACTGCAACGCAAGGCTGGTGCGTTGGTGATTTTTCTGGTGGATGCCAGTGGCTCCATGGCGCTCAACCGCATGCAAAGCGCCAAGGGGGCGGTGATTCGGCTGCTCACGGAGGCCTATGAAAATCGCGATGAGGTGGCCCTGATTTCCTTCCGCGGCGAGCAGGCCGACGTGCTCTTGCCCCCCACCCGCTCGATCACGGCAGCCCGCCGACGGCTGGAATCGATGCCCTGTGGTGGTGGGTCTCCCTTGGCCCACGGCCTCACCCAGGCGGCGCGGGTTGGCGCCAATGCCTTGGCCACGGGAGACCTCGGCCAGGTGGTGGTTGTGGCGATTACCGATGGTCGCGGCAACGTGCCCCTCTCCCGGTCCCTTGGTCAGCCGGAATTGGAAGGGGATGAACCGGTTGATCTCAAGGAAGAGGTGAAGCAGGTGGCCAGTCGCTACCGAGCCCTCGGTATCAAGCTCCTGGTGATCGATACCGAGCGGAAGTTCATCGGCAGCGGCATGGGTAAAGACCTGGCCGAGGCCGCCGGCGGAAAATATGTTCAGCTGCCCAAGGCGAGTGATCAGGCCATTGCCGCCATCGCCATGGAGGCGATTAACGGGGTTTAGGAGGGGTGCCTAGCGAATCGGGATGGACTTGGCCGTCGTGCCTTTGCGTTCGGGATAGAGCTCATCAAAGAATTTGCCGAGTCCCACGGCGACGCTGCGCACCCCATCCATGAACTGGGGGTCATCGGTGAGCTTCTTGACGTCACCCCCTACGGCTTTCCATTTGGCTGTCAAGACTTCCGCATTGGTCACGGTGCTCTGCAGCTCTTTGACGGTTTTGGGATTGTCGAGGGCTGCGATGAGGTTCTTCAGAGAGGCGCTGCCCGCATTCAGATTGGCGATCGTGGGCTGCAGCTTGTCGACGCTCCCATCGACTTTTTTCACCAGCACCTTGCCGTCCTTGAGGAAGCTGGAGGCTTCCACGGCAGCCTTGTCGAAACTGCCCGTGAGTGTGGAGAATTTGTCGATCAACTTCTCCTGATCAACCTGGGTCAGCATCTTGCTCATCATGGCAGTTATGCTGCTTAGGCTTGGGCTTTGGAGTCCTGTAATGGTGCTGCCGTTGCAGAGCATCAGGGCTTGATTGCAGGACTTGGCATAGGGGGCTGGGGTCTTGGCGGGCAGCAAGGGACCTGTGCTGACCAAGGACACCTGGGCTTCGCCGCCCAGGAGGGAGGCTTCGCCGATTGCCGCGTAGGCGGGCTTGGCCAGCTGTAAATCGGGATTGGTGATTTCCAATTCGGCAACCACCGCCTGGGGGGTCACCCGTACTTTGCGGACGTTCCCCACCTGCACCCCGCGATAGACCACGGCGGAGCGTTCAGCCAGGCCAGCGGCTTGCTGGAAATTGGCTTGCACGGTCCAGTTAGTGCGGCTGATGGAGATGCCCCGCAGCCAAAAGGACAGTCCGACTGCACTGGAGATGGCGGCCAGCAAGGAGAACCCAACAATCGCCTCCCGGACACTGCGGCGCATGGGTTAAAGCTCAGCTGGCTGTATCGGTCCGCTCAGGCTACCGTTCCTGAACTGAACGACGTAGGGATTCGTAGTGGTTCGGTAGTCATCAATGCTTCCATTCCAACGGAAGGCTCCGTCGTAGAGGAGCACCACTTGCTCGGCGGTGCGCTCGATCGTGCTGTGCACATGGCTCACCACCACCGAGCCGGCCTGGGCCACGTCCGTGGTGCGCACGATGAGATCTTCGATGCGGGTGCAGGCCACCGGATCCAACCCCGCCGTGGGTTCGTCAAACAGCAGTAGGGGGGTCTGGTCATTGGTTTTGCGAGGGTCCTGGATGAGGACCCTCGCAAAACTCACTCGTTTTTGCATGCCGCCACTGAGTTCACTTGGCATTTGATCGGCGGTTCCCAAAAGCCCCACCGCTTCGAGGGCTTGATTGACGCGATCGGTAATCTCGCGCTCACTGAGCCGCCCATCGCGATAGAGCAAGAAGCCCACGTTTTCTTTCACGCTGAGGGAACCCAATAGCGCTGGGTTTTGAAAGACCAGGCGCACATCGGGGGGGTGTTGCTGGTCGAGCCGCAGATAGGTCTGCGGCTCGCCATTGATGTTCAAGCGGCCGCTGCTGGGCAGGAGCAGTCCAGCCAATAGGCGCAGCACCGTGGACTTGCCCGCGCCTGAAGGGCCCACCACCACCAGCTGTTCGCCGGGTTCGATGCTGAGATCGACGCCATTGAGAATGGTGTGGCTGCCCCAGCGCACGCTCAAGTCGCGCATTTCTGCGATGGGAATGGAGCTCTGCGCTGTAGGCGGCGCGGCGGTGGTCAGGGGTCTTGGGGCAAGTGCATCCATCTTGACGTCTTTGCCTAGGGCGATTCCGTTTGCTTCGGCCAACCCTCCCTAAAGTTGATCCAATTGCGACAGGGGTCTACCCCCACCGTTGCCCCGAAGACTCAAGCGTCAAAAAGATTTCCGCCAGCGCGATTTGATGAGTCGCTCCCGGCGGGCAGTGCGCTGGTTGCAGCCGGGGCTGGTGGTGAAGCGCTGGGTGCTGACATCCGGTTTTGGGCTGCTGTTGGCCTTGTTGGGAGCGGCGGTCTGGGCAGACCTCCAGCCCATCTATTGGATGCTCAGCACCATCAAATGGTTGCTCCAGCAAGTCACACAGATTTTGCCTCGAGGGGTCACTGGCCCCCTGGTGCTGGTGGCGGGGGCGGCCCTGGTGCTGTGGGGGCAAAGTCGCAGTTTTGGCTCGATTCAGCAGGCCCTGGCCCCCGATAAGGGCACCCTGCTGGTGGATGCCCTGGCCGCCCAAGGCCGGTTGAATCGGGGTCCCAACATCGTGGCCATCGGCGGCGGCACCGGGCTCTCGACCCTGCTCAGTGGCCTGAAGCGCTACAGCAGCAACATCACCGCGATCGTCACGGTGGCCGATGACGGCGGGAGTAGCGGGGTGCTGCGCCGGGAGCTGGGGGTGCAACCCCCGGGCGACATCCGCAATTGCTTGGCGGCCCTCTCTAGGGAAGAGCCGCTGCTCACCCGGCTGTTCCAATACCGTTTTCGGGCCGGCAGCGGCCTCGAGGGCCATAGCTTCGGCAACCTGTTCCTTTCCGCCCTGACGGCGATCACTGGCAGCCTCGAATCGGCGATTACGGCCAGCAGTCGGGTGCTGGCGGTGCAGGGCCAGGTGGTGCCGGCCACCAACGCCGATGTACGCCTGTGGGCGGAGCTTGAAAACGGGGAGCGGCTGGAAGGCGAATCCAAAATCGGCAAAGCCACCAGCCCCATCGTGCGCTTGGGCTGCACGCCTGAGCGCCCGCCTGCCTTGCCGAGGGCCCTCGAGGCCATTGCCAATGCGGATCTGATTCTTTTGGGCCCCGGGAGCCTGTATACCTCGCTGCTCCCTAATTTGCTGGTGCCGGAATTGGTTACGGCGATTCGGCGTAGCAAGGCGCCCCGCCTCTACATCTGCAACCTGATGACCCAGCCCGGCGAAACCGATGGGCTGGATGTGGCCGGCCACCTCCGGGCCATTGAGGCCCAATTGGCCAGCTTGGGGATCGATCAACGGCTGTTTTCAGCGGTTTTAGCCCAGGAGGATCTGGGCCGTTCCCCCCTGCTGAACGTCTATCGCCAGCACGGGGCCGAACCAGTCACCTGTGATGCGCGCCACCTGCGGAAACAGGGATATCAAGTGATGCAGGCTCCCCTGCAGGGCGCCAGACCCACGGCCACCCTGCGCCACGATCCTCGCAGTGTGGCGCTGGCGGTCATGCGTTTTTACAAGCAGAACCTGCGGGATTGATGGGTGCGCCTCAGTAGGCGTCCTGCATTTCGTAGAAGTCCGGCTGGATGTAGTCCTTGCGGAGCGGGTAGCCCTTCCAGTCTTCGGGCATCAGCAGGCGCTTGGGATGGGGGTGGCCTTCGAAGGTGATGCCGTACATGTCGAAGGTTTCCCGCTCCTGCCAGTCGGCGCCACGGAACAGGCCGTAGAGGCTGGGGATGCTGGGGGTGCCGTCGCGGGATAGGAACACCTTCAGCCGCACCTCTTCAATCTTGACGCCTTCGGGAGGGGCACCTGTGCTGGAGAGGGAGTTCACCAACGCCCCCATTTTGATCAGGTGATAGAAGCTCACCAGGCGTCCGCCCGGGCCTTCGTCGTAGCCGGCTTGGCACTGGAGGTAGTCGAAGCCGTTGGCCTTGAGGGCTGTGGCCAGCAAGGGCAGGAAGGCCGCTTCAACTCCAAGGTTTTCGACGCCCAGGTGGTCGTTGTTGAGCACTTCATGGTCAAAGCCTTGGCCCTTGAGCCATTGGCTCACTGGGCCGGGCTGGGTGGCGGCGAGTTCTTGGGCGGGCTTAATCTCATCAGGCATTGCTGCTCTCCGGCTGGGGCTGCCCTTGGACCTGGGGGGCTGCCATGGGCAGGCCGGCGGCGGCGGCAAGGGCTTTTTTCTGGGTTTCCGAGGCCAGGTATTTGCCGTCAACGATGGGGGCCACGGCCTTCATCTGATGGTTCACCGTGCAATAGCGGTGGGTTTGCTGGAGGTTGCCCCGCTCTGCGAGGGCTTCGTTGCCCACTTTTTTGCGCAGCTTGATCACGGCGTCAAAGATGGCCTCAGGCCGCGGCGGGCAGCCGGGCAAGTAGATGTCCACAGGAATCAGTTTGTCCACCCCGCGAACGGCGGTGGTGGAATCAGCGGAAAACATGCCGCCGGTGATCGTGCAGGCTCCCATGGCGATCACGTATTTCGGTTCGGGCATCTGTTCGTAGAGCCTCACCAAAGCGGGGGCCATTTTCATGGTGACCGTGCCTGCCGTGATCAGAAGGTCGGCTTGTCGGGGACTGGAACGGGGTACCAGGCCAAAGCGGTCGAAGTCGAAGCGGGAGCCGAGCAAGGCCGCAAACTCGATGAAGCAGCAGGCCGTTCCATAGAGCAACGGCCACAGGCTGCTCAACCGTGACCAATTGTGGATGTCATCGAGGGTGGTGAGGATCACGTTCTCGGAGAGGTCCGAGGTGATGGCCGGTGCACCCACGGGATTGCAGCTAGCAGCCCGAAGATCCCTGAGGGCTTGGACGGTTGGTACTTGGCTTGGGCTTGGCGAGGCAGGGGTTGTGGTCATGGCGAGGTCCGATCAGCTCCATTCGAGGGCGCCTTTACGCCAGGCGTAGGCCAGGGCCACCACCAAGATGGCAATGAAAATCAAGGCCTCAATAAAGGCAATCAAACCCAGGCGGTGGAACGCCACGGCCCAGGGATACAGGAAAACGGTCTCCACGTCGAAGATCACGAAGACCAGGGCAAACATGTAGTAGCGAATATTGAATTGAATCCAGGCGCCGCCAATGGGCTCCATGCCGGATTCATAGGTGAGCTCCCGCTCACCTTGCCGGCTTTTGGGCCCCAACAGCTTGTTGGCCACTAGGGCCAGAACGGGAACGGCTGCCGCTATCAGCAAAAAGCCGACAAAGGCGTCATAGCCGGAGAGCACGAACATTCAGGCCAGGCCAACCTTCCAAACAGTCTGGCATCTGCAGCTCGCCTCTGGGCGCCGATACAGTTCGCCCAACCAACCAGGGGTACAGGGATGAGTGATGCCGAGGCCCAAGCCGCTTCAGAACCCTCGCCAGCTCCCGCTCCGGAACAAGTTCTGGAGCGGGAGCCAAATGCAGACCCTGGGGCTACCACCGAATCTTCCGATGATGATCCCGCCGACCACCGCTTTGAGTGCTTGAGCTGCGGGTTTGTCTACGACCCGGATGAAGGGATTAAAAAGCTGAAAATTGCTGCAGGCATCCCTTTCCTTGAGCTCGATCCAGCCAGTTTTCGTTGCCCGGTCTGTCGCAGCAAAATGGGTGCCTTCAAGGACATCGGCCCCCGCAATAAGCCCAGCGGCTTTGAGGAGAACCTCAATTTCGGCCTTGGTGTGAACCGCCTCACTCCCGGGCAGAAGAATGTCTTGATCTTTGGTGGCTTCGCCCTGGCGGTCGCCTTCTTCCTTTCGTTGTATTCCCTGCGCTAATGACTGCCGTTCTTCGCCAGCTACTCAGCCTTGTCATGGTGATCGGCCTGGGCCTGGGCCTGGGTGGTTGTGTGACCACGGGCCTGCCCGCCGCTTCGGCCAGTCCGTGGCAACCGGTGCCGATCGCCACCAAGGCCAACCCCCTGGACGTGGCCTTCACCGATGCCAACCATGGCTTTCTGGTGGGGAGCAATCGCCTGATCCTCGAAACCAACGATGGGGGCAGCAGTTGGGAAGAACGGGCCCTGGATCTGCCCGAAGAGGAAAACTTCCGCCTGCTCAGCATCGCTTTCCAGGGAGATGAGGGTTGGATTGCTGGCCAGCCCGGTCTTTTGCTGCACAGCACCGATGGCGGCCAGAACTGGAGCCGCCTGTTTCTCGACACCAAGCTTCCCGGTGAGCCCTACTTGATTACGGCCCTTGGCCCCAACCAGGCGGAGCTCGCCACCAACGTGGGCGCGATTTACAACAGCCGCGATGGCGGCAATAGCTGGCAGGCGGAGGTGGAAGACGCGGCTGGGGCCGTGCGGGATCTGCGCCGAGGTGCCGATGGCCAGTACGTGAGTGTGAGCGGTCTGGGCAATTTTTTTGCCACCTGGAATCCCGGTGAGGCCGCGTGGACTCCGCACCAGCGCATGAGCAGCCAGCGCCTGCAGTCGATGGGCTTTCAGCCCGATGGATCGCTGTGGATGCTGGCCCGCGGCGCCCAGCTGCGCTTCAACGCCGATCCCAGTGATGTGGACACCTGGGGCAAGGCCGTTGTGCCCATTACCAATGGCTTTGGCTATCTGGATATGGCCTGGGATCCCCAGGGCGCCATCTGGACCGGTGGCGGCAGCGGCACCCTGCTGGTCAGTGCCGACAACGGCAAAACCTGGCAAAAGGATCCCGTGGGAGCCCAGCAACCCACCAACTTCACCCGCATCCTGTTCAGTGCCGATGGCAAGGGATTTGTGCTCGGTGAGCGGGGATCCCTACTGCGCTGGGTGGGTTAGGGAGACCGATCCCATGGGTCCAGGGTTCCCGGTGGCCCCCTCCCACCAACTTCTGTAACCAAGCTCCCGGCTGGCTCCCGCCAGCCACGCCCCGACCCCTAAACTTCACAAGCTGAACGCTTGTCGCTATGGCTGCCGGCTCAACAGGAGAACGCCCGTTCTTCGAGATCATTACGAGCATCCGCTACTGGGTCATCCATGCGGTGACCCTGCCTGCCATCTTTTTGGCCGGCTTCATGTTCGTGTCTACGGGCCTGGCCTATGACGCCTTTGGAACCCCCCGTCCTGATGCCTACTTCCAGGCCCAGGAAAGCAAGGCTCCCGTGGTGAGCCAGCGCTATGAAGCCAAGGGATCGCTCGACTCGCGTCTGAAATAAGCCATGACCCAAGCACCCATCTCTACGACCCCGCGCAACTATCCGATTTTTACGGTGCGCTGGCTGTCGATTCATGCCCTCGGCGTCCCCACGGTGTTCTTCCTGGGTGCCCTGGCTGCCATGCAGTTCGTTCGCCGCTGAGGCCATGCAACGCAACCCCAACCCCAACAACTTGCCTGTCGAGCTCAACCGCACCAGCCTTTATTTGGGGCTGTTGTTTGTGTTCGTCATTGGCATCCTGTTCTCCAGCTACTTCTTCAACTGATCGGGAGCGCATCCAATGAGCGGCAAGAAATCTTCCCTGCCTGATGGCCGGATCCCCGATCGCCTCCCCGATGGGCGACCTGCGGTGGCCTGGCGTTCCCGATGGACAGAAGGCGTCCTTCCCCTGTGGCTCGTGGCCACAGCCGGGGGCATGGCGGTGATTTTTGTGGTGGGTCTGTTCTTTTACGGCTCCTATGTGGGTGTTGGTTCCGCCTAATAACTGGTTTTTAGCCTCTCAGGCCATCCAAATTCCCTGGCGGGCTGCCCTTGCAGAACCCTCCGGGGGATTGTTGTATCTGGCCCAGCCACCGTCTGAGAAACATCCTTGAGACACGGGTAGAAGCCTTTGGCCCAAAAGCGGACGTTGCTCAACAACAGGGGTCTGGCCTGGCTCGTGGGCTCCCTGCTCAATGCCTACGGCCAGCTGTTCCTGATCACCTCCCGCCTGCGCATCGAGGCCGATCCCGAGGTGGAGCGCTTGGTGCGAGAGCAGCAGGTTCCGGTGATCTATGCCCTTTGGCATAGCCATGTGTTTTTTGTGCCGATGTTTCGCACCTATGAACGGCGGGCGGTTTCGGTGTTGTTGAGCGCCCATCGTGATGCCCAGATTGTTGGCGTGGCGGCCCGACTGCGGGGCATTCGCCTGGTGTTTGGTTCCTCAACCCGCGGAGGAGCGAAGGCCTACCTCCAGCTGTTGTCGGTTTTGCAAGGTGGGCAGTCGGTGGTGATGACCCCCGATGGGCCCAAAGGGCCCGCCGAGCGGGTCAAAAGTGGCGTGATCCGTTTGGCCCAGCAATCGGGCTGCGCGATTGTGCCCGTGGCCCTGGGCTCCTCGCGGCTGCATCGCTTGAAATCGTGGGATCGGAGTCTGTTGCCCCTGCCCTTTTCCAAGGCGGTGTTTGTGCTGGGAGCGCCGCTCTATTGCCCCGGCGAGGCCCCGCTTGAATCCCTGCAGCAGCAGCTTGAAGCCGCGATTCAAGCCACGGTGGCTCGCGCTGTCGATCGGGTGAACTGACCATGCTTCTGCTGCTCTATCGACTGCTGTGGCTTCTGCTCACCCCCTTGGCGCTGCTGCTGCTGCTCTGGCGCTTGCTGCAAGGCAAGGAAGATCCCTCCCGGATCCAGGAGCGGTTGGGCTGGCCCACCTGCCCACGCCCCCAAGGCCCTTTGTTGTGGTTCCACGCCGCCAGCGTGGGCGAGCTCAACAGTTTGCTGCCCGTTTTTGCTGCCCTCCAGGAGCTGGGTGGGGGGATTCCGGTGTTGCTCACCACGGTGACCCGCAGCTCGGCTCGGCTGGCGCCTTCGGTCTTGCCCCCTGGGGTGATCCACCAATACGTGCCGATCGACCATTGGCTCTGTTGGCTGCCGTTTCGGCTGCATTGGCGGCCAAGTTTGGGGGTTTTAGCGGAAGCGGAGTTGTGGCCTGAGATCGTCCATGCCATGCCGCGGCTGCAGCTGATCAATGCCCGGATGAGTGCGGGCTCCTTTCGCAACCATCAACGGCTGGGCTGGTTCGCCGCTTGGCTGATTGGCCGCGCTGAGCGCTGCTTTGCCCAATCCGAGCAGGATGCCGAGCGCTTCCGGCGGCTCGGGGCCCAGGCCGTGGTGGCGGCTGGCTCTACCAAGCGAGATGCGGCCCCCCTGGCGGTGAGTGGCCCCATCGTTGAGCGGTTGGGCCAGGTTTTTGGGCGGCGGCCCGTGGTCCTCTTGGCAAGTAGCCATGCCGGTGAAGAACACCAGTGGATCAAGGCCTGGCTGGCTGGTTCGCCGGGGTGCCAGGGGCCAGGCCAGCTTGGGTTGTTGATCGCGCCGCGCCACCCCCAGCGTTCGGCCCAGGTGTTGGAACTGGCTCGGGTTGCCTTCTCCCGCCAGAAAGCCAAAGCGCCGCCTAGGGCAGCGCTTTGGACTGAGCTTGCGGCCAGCGATCAGCCGCTCTCCTGCGACTTGGTGGTGGCCGATTGCATCGGCGCGATGGGCTCCTGGATTGGCGCTGCGTCGGTGGTGGTGATGGGGGGGAGTTTTTATCCCAATGGCCGACCCCATGGGGGCCAAAATCCCCTTGAGCCGGCGGCTTTGGCTAGGCCGGTGGTCTGCGGCCCCGACATGGCCAACTTTGCCGATGTCACCGCAGCCCTGGCTGCAGCGGGTGTTTTGCACCAATACCCCACCGCAGGCCAAGCCTTTGATGGGGTGGTCCGCTTGCTTGAAACCCAGAGGCAAGGCCCTAATGAAGGTCCACCGATGGGCGTTCCAGTTGGTGTAGCCCTGCAAGGGCCCTCCCGCCAGATCGCCACGGGGCTGATTGAGGCCCTCGCCGGTGGGGCGAAGCCCCTGGATCCTTCGAATCGTTAGCGCCATGCCCCGCAACGCCCCCAGCTTTTGGTATCAGCCCAGGCTTAGCTGCCTGGCCAGGGTGCTGGTGCCTTGGTCTTGGCTCTATGGGGTCGGGGTTTGGTTGCACCGATCGACGACCCGGCCGTTGCAGTTGCCGGTGCCAGTGATCTCCATCGGCAACATCACCCTGGGGGGAACGGGTAAAACCCCTGTGGTGATGGGTCTGGCCCGGGTCTTGCAGCAGCGGGGCTATGCCGTTGCTGTCCTGTTGCGGGGCTATGGCACCAAGCGGCGCGAACCGGTGCTGGTGACTCCAGAGGCGAGCTATGCCGAGGTGGGAGATGAGGCCTTGGAGTACGCCCACCAGCTCGAGCAGGTGCAGATTTGGGTGGGATCCAATCGGCGACTGGGTGCCCGCCGGGCACTTGATCAGGGCGCCACGCTCCTCTTGCTCGACGATGGCCTGCAGCATTGGCCGCTGGCGAGGGATCTGGATGTCACGCTGCTGGATGCCCAGCACGGGCTTGGCAATGGTCAGGTCTTTCCTGCTGGACCGTTGCGGGAGCCGGCCAGCCAACTGGGCAGGGCTGATTTGCTGGTGCTGACGGGCACGGGCATGGGTGCCCGCGCCGGGGGCGAAGCCCAGCTGCCTTGGCCCAGCCAGAAGCCCCGGTGCAGCTTGCACTTTCAGCTCGATCTACCCGATGGCTTGCAGGGGAGGCCCTTGGTTGCCTTCTGCGGCATCGGGTTGCCGCAGAAGTTTTTCCAAGCCCTGAGCGGCCGAGGCCTGCGGGTGATTGCCCAGGCAAGCTTCCCTGATCACCATCCCTATGCTGAGGCCGAATTGGAACACCTCGTGGCCGTGGCCCAAGCCCAAGGTGCTGTCCTCGTCACCACCAGCAAGGATGCCAATCGCCTGCCATTGCAGTATCGAAGCAAGGTTGTCCCGATCCCTTTGAGCATCGATCCCGTGGCCCTCGACCCCTTAGTCCGGCAGGTCCTTGGCGTGATTGGTCATGCTTGAAACGCGGCACAAGCGTGTCCTGCTGGTGGCGGGAGAAGCCTCCGGGGATTTGCATGGTGGGGCCCTGGTCCAAGCCCTGCGACGTCAACAGCCCGATGTGACCGTGGTTGGCGTAGGGGGTGATCACCTGCGCTCCAGTGGCATGGAGGTTTTGGCCGATGTGCGCACCCTCTCGGCCGCTGGGTTGGTCGAGATTGTCGGCAGCATTCCCCGCCATTACCGGGTGATGGAACTGCTCAAGGCCCAGATGGATCAGCACAGGCCCGATGTGGTGGCCCTGGTGGATTACCCGGGCTTCAACATGTTTGTGGCCAAGGAGGCCCACAAGCGGGGGATTCCGGTTTTCTTTTATATCGCGCCCCAGGTCTGGGCCTGGGGGAAGGGCAGGGCCAAAACAATGGCCCGCATCATCGACCGACTTGCCGTCATTTTTCCGTTTGAGGAGGGGATCTTCAACGCCCATGGCCGTGACTTTGCCCGCTATGTAGGCCATCCCTTGGTGGATGGGCTCCGGGTCACACGCGCGGCGCAAGACAGCCGCGCGGTGCATGGATTCTCAGATCAGCAGCCGCTGTTGGTCTTAATGCCGGGCAGCCGGCGTTCGGAGGTTCGGCTGCTGTTGCCTGCGATGTTGGCAGCAGCCCAAATCTTGAGGGCCGATGGCTGGCAGGTGGCCCTGTTGAAGGCTCCCACCATTGATCAGACCTATCTCGAGCAGGTCCATGGGCCCCTTCCCTTCCCGGTTCCCGTGGTGGAGGGGGATGCTTACAACGTGATTGCGGCGGCGGATGCGGGTTTGATTGCTTCCGGTACAGCAACCCTGGAAGCGGCCCTGTTGGGATGTCCCCATGTGATCCTGTACCGCTTCTCGTTCCTGACCTACCTCTTGGCTAAGCTAGTGATTGGGCGCCGGATGGTGGGCCTTCCCAATGTGGTCCTGGGACGATCCTTTTTGCCTGAATTGATTCAGCGCGATGTGACAGCCGGCAACATTGTGCGGGCCGTTCGCGAGATCGCAGGCAATCGGGAAGGTTGCCTGCAAGCCGTCCAAGACTTGCGGAAGGCGATGGGGGATTCCGGTGCCTCGGAAAGGGCTGCAGAAGAGCTTGCTAGCTTAATGCAATGAGTCAGCAATCTGTCTATTGGCGACTTGCTCTTTTTGGGCGCCGCTATTTATGGCCTAGCTTTACCCTGGCCCTCTTTTTTAACTTTATCTACGGTGCTTCCACCGGGCTCGTGCCCCTGGTGATTAAGTATCTGTTTGATGAGGTTCTTCCATCTCAGGATCGGCTTCGGCTATACAGCGCTCCGGTTGCCATTGTGGTTGTTATCGCAATCCGTGCGGCGGCCCAATATTTAGGCAATTACCTCACGGAACTTGTGGGTCAGGAGATCACGGCCGACTTGCGCAATACATTGGCGACCAAGATTTTAGATCTGCCACAATCGTATATCGATAGAAATCCCTCCAGTGTCTTGGTTTCAAGAGTGCTTTCGGATGTGGATCTGGTGAAGGGCGGGATTGTGGATGGATTCGTTTCGGTCATTAAGGATGGCATTACCCTGATCGCCCTAGTTTCGGTTGCTTTTTATCAGGATTGGCTGCTGTCTTTGATAGCGTTTGTTCTCTTCCCCTTCGCTATTTATCCTGTCATTAAGTCCTCGAAAAAGGTGAGGCGAACGTCAAAGCAGGGTCAGTCAAGTCTGGCCCGTTTGGCGACCTATCTCCAGGAGTCGATTGTGGGCTCTAGGGTTGTCAAAATTTTTGGGATGCAGGCCTACGAGCTGCGCCGCTTTGAGTCTGAAAATAAGTCAGTTCGAGATAGCTCCCTCAAGACGACTCGGGCCAAGCTGGCAAACCAACCCTTGATGGAATTGCTGGGGGCGGTGGGATTTAGTGCCGTCTTGTTGTATGGCGGAGAAAGCGTGATTGCTGGAGCCCGAACGACCGGGAGCCTGTTTGCCTTTTTGACCTCCCTTTATCTCTGTTATGCTCCTTTTAAAAGTATAGCTAGGTCGAACACATCCTGGCAACAGGGAGCTTCTGCGGCAGAAGATCTTTATGCGATTCTGGATATCCCCCCGGACCCTGCTGAGGTCCCTGTACCCCAAACTGTTGCGAGCTTTTCAGAAGCTCTGATTGCGAGGGGAGTCTGTTTTGGTTATGGCGGTGAGGTCGTCATTAATCAACTCAACCTTGAAATTCCCAAGGGGCGCACCGTGGCTCTGGTGGGAGCGAGTGGTGGAGGCAAGAGCACGATTATCGATCTCTTCTGCCGCCTCTATGAACCCACGGCAGGCGCCATTACCCTTGACGGAATTGATCTTCGCGATCTGTCACTCGATGGTTTGCGCAAGCTGATCTCTGTTGTTGATCAGAATACCTTTCTATTTAATGACACCGTCGTCAACAATATTGCCTATGGCCATACCGATTCCAGTCCTGAGCGTATTGAGGCTGCGGCCCGTGCAGCGAATGCCCATGATTTCATTGTGCAGTTGCCCGATGGTTACAACACCCTGATTGGCGAAAATGGCACAATGCTGTCCGGGGGGCAAAGGCAGCGGGTGGCTATTGCCAGGGCCCTGATTAAAAACGCCCCGATTCTGTTTTTGGATGAGGCCACCTCGGCCCTTGATTCGGCATCCGAAAAGGTTGTTCAGGAGGCCCTGGATCGCCTCATGGCCAACCGCACCACCCTGGTGGTAGCCCATCGCTTGTCCACGGTGGTGAATGCCGATCGCATCTGTGTGATTGCTGGGGGCCAAGTGGTGGAGTCCGGCACCCACGCCGCACTTTTGGGCCACGGAGGCGTTTATTCACGCCTATTTTCGACTCAATTCGCCAGCGCCTAGGCAGGCTCTTCCGTATGTCACCTGCACTTGTGCCAACCCTTTCGGATCTGCCATCACCGCAGGGCACCTATGACCGCGATGACTGGGCTGGAGCTTTTCGCAATGTGGAGGTGGAGCTCGAGAACGAGCCCCTGGTTGCTGCCCGCGGAGAGATTCCCCCTGAGCTGAGTGGCTGCCTCTATCGCAATGGCCCCGGGAGGCTGGAGCGCGCTGGCCGTTGGGTGCACCATCCCTTCGATGGCGACGGCATGATCTGCGCCCTGCGCTTTTCTGAAGGTGGTGCGCTGTTTACGAATCGCTTCGTGCGCACCGAGGGCTGGCTGGCGGAGGAGGCCGCAGACCAGGTCTTGTATCGCGGTGTGTTCGGCACCCAGAAGCCCGGTGGCCCCTTGGCCAATGCCTTTGATCTGCGGCTCAAGAACATTGCCAACACCCATGTGGTGCGCCTTGGCGATGACCTGCTGGCGCTTTGGGAGGCCAGCTCCCCCCACGCCCTCGATCAAGCCACCCTCGAGACCCGGGGCCTGACCTTGCTGGATGGGGTGCTCAAGCCAGGTGAAGCCTTCAGCGCCCACCCTCGCTTTGATCCCGGCCACCACGGCGAACCCCGCATGGTCACCTTTGGGGTGAAGACAGGCCCGCGCAGCACCTTGCGGTTGATGGAGTTCGCCACCGAGGGCCCCAGGGCCGGTCAATTGGTGTCTGATCGGAGTGACAGCTTCAAGGGCTTCGCCTTTTTGCATGACTTCGCGATCACGCCCAACTGGGCGGTGTTCCTTCAAAACGCAGTCGATTTCAACCCCTTGCCGTTTGTGTTGGGGCAAAAGGGTGCGGCCCAGTGTTTGAGTTCGAAGGCTGGTGGCCAGGCCCAGTTCTGGTTGGTGCCTAGGGATGGCGGAACGTTTGCTGGGCAGCAGCCCCGGTTGATTGATGCGCCGGAAGGGTTTGTCTTCCACCACCTCAATGCCTATGAGGAGGCCGATCAACTGGTGGTTGAGAGCATTTTTTACGCCGATTTCCCCTCCGTCGGCCCCGATGTGGATTTCCGTTCGATTGATTTCGAGCTCATCCCCGAAGGCCTGCTGGAGCGTTGCCGCATTGAGCTCACCACCGGCAAGCTCAGCTGTGAGCGTCTCAGTGAACGCTGCTGTGAATTCGCGATGGTCAATCCCGCCAGGCAAGGCCTGCCGGCCCGTTATGGCTGGATGGCGGTGGCCGAACGGGAGCAGGGCAATGACCCCCTGCAAGCCATCAAAAAGCTCGACCTGGAAACTGGAGAACGGCGGGTGTGGAGTGCTGCACCGCGCGGTTTCGTGAGTGAACCGATCATGGTTCCCCGTCCTGGTGCCACGAGCGAAGACGAGGGTTGGGTGCTCACCGTGATCTGGAACGGCGCCCGCAATGGCAGCGACTTGGTGATCCTCAACGCCTCAACCATGGCTGAGCAGGCGGTGATTGAGTTGCCGGTGGCCATGCCCTACGGCCTCCACGGCAGCTGGGCTGCGGCTTAGGCCAAGAGGGTTCGAAGCTGGGGCTGAAGCAGCTCAAAGGCCCGCCCGCGATGGCCGATGCGGCCTTTGAGCTCCTTGGCCATTTCCGCGAAGGTTTGGCCTGCTTCGGGCACGTAAAAGACCGGGTCATAGCCAAAGCCCCCTTCCCCCCTTGGGCCGGTGAGGATTTCGCCAGAACAGTGCCCCACCACCTCCAGCTGGATCTCCCCGCTGGGATCAGCCACCGCCAGGGCGGCCACGAACTGGGCGCGGCGGTTCCCCTGGTCGCGTTCGGGATCGGAGCAACCCTTGGCGGCGGCCAGTTCCGCCAGCAATCGCCTAATGCGGGCTTGATCGCTGTCGGCATAGCGGGCCGAGTGCACCCCAGGGGCCCCGCCCAGGGCGTCGACGCAGAGTCCTGAGTCGTCGGCGAGGGCCCAGTGGCCGGTGGCCTTGGCTACGGCAGAGGCCTTAAGTCGGGCATTCTCCGCAAACGTGTTGCCGGTTTCGTCCACCTCAAGGCCCGGGGGCTGGGGGCGGATCTCCAGATCCAGAGCGGCTAGCAAATGGCTGAATTCGCGCACTTTGCCGGCATTGCCGCTGGCGATGACGAGCACCTTGGCTTGATCCATCACGTCTTTGGACAGCGTGTTCAATCGGGAGTTCAGATTGCTTCGGCCAAGTGCTTGGCCCAGGCCAGCACTTCGTCAACGCGGGTTTGGGTGGGGGCTTCGCAGTAGAGCCGCAGGAGGGGTTCGGTGCCTGAAAACCGCAACATCAACCAATGGCTCGCACCGAGCCGCAGCTTGACGCCATCGGTGGTGACCACCTGCTGCACCTGGGCTCCTGCCACCTCGGTGGGGGGGGCTTCGGCGAGCCGCTGTTCGAGGCGCCTGCGGGTGGCCATATTCGGCAGGCGTAGATCGAGGCGGTCGTAGGCGGCAGCGCCGCCACACTGCTCTTGGAGGGCATCGATGCGCTCGCCTAGGGGCTTGCCCCCTTCCACGAGAGCCTCAATGAGAAGCAGGGCAGCGAAGAGGGCATCGCGCTCGGGTAGGTGCATGCCAAAGCCCACCCCACCGGATTCCTCGCCGCCCACCAGCACCTCGCTGCTGAGCATTTCACTGGCGATGTACTTGAAGCCCACGGGCATTTCCAGCACCGTGCGGCCCTGGGTTTCGGCCACGCGCTGCATCAGATCCGAGCCGCTCACGGTTTTGATCACGGTGCCGGGTAATCCCTTGGCCCTGGCCAGGTGGTCGATGAACAGGGGCATGAGGAGCTGGGTGCTGCAGAAGCGGCCGTGCTCATCAACGGCGGCAATGCGATCACCATCGCCATCAAAGACGATGCCAACCGCTGGCTTGCCAGCGGCGGTGGAGGCCCGCACCTCCCCAATCAGCTGCTCCAGATAGGCGGCCAGGGGTTCGGGGGGATGGCCGCCAAACAGGGGGTCGCGGTTGGAACGAATTTCACGCACATGGCCGCTAGCAAGCCCCCCTGGCAGCAGGCCAGCCAATCCCCCCGCGGCGGAGCCGTGCATCGGATCGACGATCACTTGAAGGCCCATCGATTGGAGTCCGCTACTCAGGGCCTGGGTATCGAGCTTCGATTGCAGGCCAGCCAGGTAGGTGCCCATCGCATCAAAGCGTTCTGTGGCTCCTGGTATGGGCACGGTGATGCCCCCGGCGGCGAGCCGGGTTTCCACCCGCTTGGTGAAGTCACCCTCCACCGAGCCCCCAAACGGGCCTTTGATTTTCAATCCCAGCCATTCAGGCGGGTTGTGACTGGCCGTGATCACCAGGGCTCCCAGGGCTTGGCGCTCCACCACGGCCCAGCTGCAGGCGGGTGTGGGCACGGCGGTTTCGCAGAGCAGGGGAACGAGCTCACAACCGCGTACAGCCGCGCAGATCGCTTCAGCCAGCTCCGGAGCCAGGAAGCGCCGGTCGTAGCCAATCACCACCTCGCGGCTGACCATGCCCTGGGGGCGGGAGTGGGCCAACTCCTGGACGGCCGCCGCCGCCACGGGCAGGAGGCGCTCCAGGGTGATATCCACGCCGAGCACCCCTCGCCAGCCATCGGTGCCGAAGGCAATCGGGCTGGCCTCCAGGGCTAGCGGGGCAGACGCCATGGATGGGGGAGGCCGGATCCTCCAATTCTGCGCTCTAACCACGCCTTTGGGGCCTTAACGTCGGGGAATTCCAGGCCGATCCTTGGGTGCGCCTCCACTCACCGACCGGTTGCTCCGCAGCTGGGTGCGCTGCCGCCGTCGGGCCTGGCTTGATCAATTTGGTGACCAACAAGCCCGTCAGTGGAATGCCCATCGCGCCCTGGCACTCCACGATCAGCTGCGGAGCTTTCAAACCTTGCTGCCCCAAAAACCGCAGCACGGTGAGGCGGGCTGCGCCGCCGGAGCCCCTGGGGTGATGGGTCTGCGGCTCAGGGGCTCCGGCCCCGGCGGGGCTGAGTTGCAAGCGCACCCGGCCCTGCTGGAGCGGGTTGGGGGCGTCAGCCGCTGGGGCAATTTCGCCTACCGGCCGGTGCTGGCCCGGCAGGGGCGCCGGGTCACCCGCGAGCACCGGCTCCAATTGGCTCTCTGGGGGCGCCTCTTGGCCGATCACCAGCAGGCTGAAGTGCCCCAGGGTTTGGTGGTGGCCGGGGATGGCCGTGGTTTTCAGTGTGAAGCCCTGTCGCTTGGTGCTGGCCTTCAGCACCAGCTCGAGGAGAGCCTGGTGCGGCTCCAGGGCGACTTGCAGCGCACGAGTCCGCCGGCGCTGGTGAGTGATCGCAAAAAATGCATTCTCTGTAGTTGGCGAGGGCTTTGTGATCAGGCTGCTGCCGCTGAGGGCCATCTCAGCGAGGTCAGTGGAATCGGGGGGAAGCGCCGTGAACTCTTGCTGGAGTTGGGGATTGGCAGCCTCCATGACTTGGCGGGTACGGACCCCGACCAGTTGGCTACCCAGCTGGAGGTGCATGGCGAGCAGCACCGGGAGATTGCGGCCCAGTTGGTGGCCCAAGCCCGGGTGCAACAGCAAGGCAAGCCCGAACGGCTGGATCCAGGCCTGGCGCTCAGCGAACTCGATAGCGCCCCTGGGCTGCTCCTTTACGACATCGAATCGGACCCTGATGCCCGGGATGATTTCCTGCACGGTTTTGTCGTGGTGAAGCGCTTGGCGGATGGCAGCTGGCCAGCCGATCTGGGCGAGGGCCGTTACCAACCCCTGCTGGCCCTGTTCGAGCACGGGGAGCCCTTGCTGTGGCAGCGGTTGCGGCGTTGGCTTGACCACTGTCCAAGCTGGCCTGTGTTGCACTACGGCGAAACCGAATTGATCGCGCTGGTGCGTCTGGCCCGGCGCCAGGGGGCAACCGACGCTGAAATCGATCGGCTCCGATCCCGTTTGATCGATGTCCACGCCCGCTTGAAGCGCTCGTGGCGGCTTCCCGTGAGTAGCTATGGCCTCAAGGCCGTAGCGAGTTGGTTGGGCTTTGCGTGGAGCCAAAAGGGGGTGGATGGAGCCCGCTGCTTGCTCTGGTGGCGCCAATGGCGCCATTGGCGCCATGAGCCCGGACCCCGAGGTCGCGCCAGTCGCTACCACCTGGATCGGATCTTTCGCTACAACCGCGACGACAACCTGGCCACCTGGACGGTGGCCCATTGGCTATGGCTTCAAGACAGCAAGAGGGAGGCTGGTCGGGAGCCATCGCCGACCTGAAGCAACGGCTGCTCCAAGGCTTGCTTGCGCACCAGGGCTAGGCCAATCCAGACCCCATCCTCGAGTTCCAAGCTGGAGCTGATCACCCCGGCCCTGCTGGTGCTGTTGCCGGTGGCATCCGCGTTGTACAGGGTGGTGCCGGGTGTGAGGGCTGCCGGCGGACGACCAGGCTGTCCCCCAGCCAGTTCCCCAGGCTGGGGCGTCCAACTCCAACGCCGCAGCTGCTGTTTGACGCCGTCGTAGGTGGAGAGTTTGGCCAGGGTTTCCTGGCCCACATAACAACCCTTGTTGAGGCTCACCCGCTCGGCCAGCCCCAGCTCAAAGGGGTTGGTGTCGTCATTGAGCTCGCCTGGTGCCGCAGGGATGGCCTGTTGAATCCGCCAGCGCTCGTGGCCTGTGGCTGACAACAGGGCCCGATCCGCCAACCAGGCCGGAGGCTCGCTGCCGTGACGCAGCAGAACTTGGCAGCCGAGCAACCAGCCGGCTCCAGCTTCAAGGGCCTGCCAGGCGTCCTTGGGGCTCGCGGGGAGCTGGGCTGTTCCTGGCCCCACAGGGGTGATCAGGCTCGCCGTTTCCAGGGCGCCCAGGTGAACCTGGTCGGCGGGGAACAGCACCCGATCGAGGCTTTGACGCACCCCTTCAGCGGCTTCCGGCGGGATGCCATGGATGACCAGCCAGGCGCCGGGCTTTGTGACCGCACTTGAGTCGGCAGGAGCACTTTCGGCTGGATCCAGGAGCACCTCCACTAGGGCCCGCATCCGGGCCGTGGGACTGATGCTGCAGCTCGGTATCCAGGTCCCAGCCGGAGCTGTTTCGATAGCGGCACTGGTTTGTCCGTGCAAAAAGCGGCGGGTGTCAGCGCCTTCAAGGCGGAGCAGGCTCACGGCTTGCTCGATGCGGCTGGCTTGGGCCGGCTGCCAATCCCAGGGGGTTGTCATTGGCCCGCAGGGCTGGCGGCAATCTCATCCAGCAAAAACAGGCTGCGCAGCTCCAGGCCCGCCGCGGTCATGGCTTCGAGGCCGCCTTCCTGGCGATCCACAATGGTCACCACCCGTTCCACCCGATAGCCGCCCTCGCGCAACTGGTTGACCGCCTTGAGGGATGAGCCGCCCGTGGTGACCACGTCTTCGAGCACCGTGATGCGGCTCCCGGGTTCTGGCAAGGGCCCCTCTAGCCAGGCTCCGGTGCCATGGCCTTTGGCTTCCTTGCGCACAATCAAGGCGTCGAGGTTGCGGCCATCGAGGGCGGCTCGCATGGCCACGGCGCTCACCAGGGGATCGGCACCCAGGGTGAGTCCCGCCACCGCCACTGCAGTGGCCTCCACCTGCTCCAGCATCAGGGCCCCGAGCAGGGCCAGCCCCTCGCCGCTCAAACTCACCGGCTTGCAATTGACGTAGTGATTACTGGTGCGGCCGGAGGCCAGGGTGAAGTGCCCGTGCCGGTAGGCCTTTTGGGCCAGCAAAGGCAGCAAGGTGTCCCGCATGGCGGCGGGGGTTGCTGGGAGGGACACCGGAGAGACCACTGGTGCGGGAGCGACTTGGTGCCTAGTTTGCGTGTAGCTCGGTCCGAACGATGGCGCAGGCTCTTCGGCTGCTCATGCTGCTCATGGCGGTCCCGTCCCTCGCTGGTCCGGCGCTGGCGGGCCCGGTGGTCTGTACGACCACCCTCGAAGCGCCCCAGGCGCTGAAGGGGATGCAGGCTTCTCTGCGCCCCGTTGAAATCACCCGCTGTGGCGCCGTGCAGACCACGCCCCACTTGGTGGAGCAGCGCTTTTATTCCTACACCGCGCCCTTTGCCCGTGGCGTCGACATCACCCACCAAATCACCGATCTTTTGGGGATTTCCATGGGCGGCGGCGATGGCACCAAGGTGATGGGCTTTGGGTTCCCAGACCAGACCATCGTTTGGGATGGCACAGCCCTGGGCAACACCTACCAGGTGTTGCTTGAGAAGCAGGGCGGGCTGATCCCCTGGCGGACTGGCGATGTGGGCAATGGGTTCTTAAACAGTTTGGGTTCTTCGGCCTCCTCTCCTGCACCGGAGCCCTCCTTTCGTGCACCGGTGCGAGGCCTGTGGTAGACACGGGAAACCAGGGGGTCTAGCAATCTGGTGAATGCAGCGAACTCATAATTCGCCTTAGGCGAGTTCGATCCTCGCGACCCCCACTTTGGTCTTTCTGTGATCACCCTTCTGGCCCTGGCGGTGCTTTTGGCCCTTTTGGCCTTCTTTGCGGCAGGGGAATTCGCCCTGATTCGGCTCAGGCCCAGCCGGGTTAGGCAGCTAGAGGAGGCCGGCGAGCCCGGGGCCCATGCCGTTGCCAAGCTTCAGTTCCGGCTCCGGCGGGTGCTGGTGGCAACCCAGCTGGGAGCGGCCTTGGCCCTGGTGGCGCTCGGCTGGGCCGGCCGTGGGGTCGCTGAACAGCTGGCGATTGCGTTGAAGAGCGCCGGTTTCAGTGCGGTGGTGCCCCAGGGGGCTGTGGATGGGGCCGTGTTCCTGATGGTGGTGCTGTTGGCCACCCTGTTTGGCGGGCTGGTGCCGAAAGCCTGGGTGTTGCATCGCCCGGAGGCATCGGCCCTGCGGTTGGCTCCTTTGCTGGATTCAGTCAGCCGCACCCTGGCGCCCTTGCTCTCTCTTATTGAACGGGTGAATGGCCTGCTGCTGCGGCTGTTGGGCCTGCCCCGTAATTGGGATGAATTGGTGCCGGTTTTATCGGCGGGCGAATTGGAAACACTGATTGAAACCGGCAGTGTTACGGGTTTGATGCCCGATGAGCGCAACATCCTTGAAGGGGTGTTTTCGTTGCGTGACACCTTGGTACGGGAGGTCATGGTCCCCCGCTCTGGGATGGTGACCTTGCCGATTGAGGTGACCTTCGCGGCCATGATGCGTGAGGTCCACGAGACTGCCCACGCCCGCTTTCCGGTGATTGGCAGTTCCCTGGATGACGTGCGTGGGGTGCTCGATTTGCGGCGCTTGGCTGATCCGATTGCCCGCGGGGAACTGCAACCCGACACCCTTTTGGCTCCCTATATCTTCCCAGTGGCCCTGGTGCAGGAGAGCACCCCGTTGGCCAATTTGCTTCCCTTGATTCGCAGCGGTCAGCCGTTGCTTGTGGTGGTGGATGAACACGGCGGTACCGAGGGATTGGTCACCGTGGCCGACCTCACCAGTGAAATTGTCGGCGAAGACGACAACCCCCTCGAGGCGGCAGCCGACCTCCAGCAGTTGCGGGAATCGCTCTGGTCGGTGGCGGGTGATTTGGAGATCTTTGAGCTGAATCGCCAGTTGGGATTGCAGCTGCCCGAAGCCGATGGCCATCACACCCTGGCGGGCTTTTTGTTGGAGCGTCTTCAGCACATACCGGCCCCAGGAGAGGGCTTGCGCTGGAAGGGGTATCAATACCGGGTGGTGGCCATGGATGGCCCCCGGATCGAGCGCGTCGAGATTGAGCGGGTCGAACTGGACCGGCGTCGGGCCGAGGCGTCGGACGGGCCTGCTGGCCCTTGATCGTCGATAATGAGAGGGTTCTTAGTGCCTTTGCCATGAACCCTGTCCGTGTGGGTGTCATTGGCATTGGCAACATGGGTTGGCACCACGCCAGGGTGCTGAGTCTCATCAAAGACGCTGAGCTCGTCGGGGTGGCAGACCCTGACCAGGCCAGGGGCACCTTGGCAACCGAGCAATTTGGCTGCCACTGGTTCGCCTCCTTCGAGGCCATGCTCCCTGAGGTCGATGCTGTTTGTATCGCTGTTCCGACCCTGCTGCACCATCGGGTGGGTCTGGCCTGCCTGGAGGCGGGCGTGGATGTGCTGATTGAAAAGCCGATTGCGGCCAGCCAAGAGGAGGCCGCCGATTTGATCCGCGCCGCTGAAGCTGCGGGCCGGCTGTTGCAGGTGGGCCACATCGAGCGGTTTAACCCCGCTTTCCGGGAGCTGGTCAAGGTCACCGCCAACGAGGAGGTGGTGGTCCTCGAGGCCCGTCGCCACAGTCCCAATCCGGATCGCGCCAATGACGTGTCAGTGGTGCTGGATTTGATGATTCACGACATCGATTTGGTGCTCGAGTTGGCGGGTGCTCCGGTGGTGCGCCTCGCCGCCGCCGGCGGCCGCAGTGCGGACGGCCCGATTGATTACGTCAATGCCACCCTGGGCTTCGCTAATGGGGTGGTGGCCAGCCTCACGGCCAGCAAGATGGCCCATCGCAAGATCCGCAGCCTCAGTGCCCATTGCCGCGGCAGCCTGGTCGAAACTGATTTCCTCAACCGAACGCTTCACATTCATCGGCGCGCCCATGTGTCGGTCAGCGCCGACCATGGCGAGCTGGTTTACCGCTCCGATGGGGTGATCGAGGAGGTGAGCACCACTTCGATTGAACCCCTCTATGCCGAGCTGGAGCATTTTCTGCAGTGCGTCCGAGGTGCCGAAAAACCCGCGGTGGGCGGCTTGCAAGCGTCCCGGGCCCTGTTGCTGGCTGATTTGATCGAGCAGTGCGTGGAGCAGCCCAGCTTGAGCATGAGCCTGGAAGCCCCGATTTAGGGATTTAAGGCGAACCGCTTAGGCAGAAGCCTCGCTTCATGCAGCCTCGATTGACGCAGTGGTCAGTTGCTTGAGGGCTTCGAGTTGCCAGCGGCGGCATGCCGCAGGGGATGCGCGATAGAACCCATCCCAGGCTTCGGCCTTGTGTTGGCCATAGAGCTCGGCGGCAATGTCGGGGTTCTGGATCTGCCAGCCCACCCGAACGGCGTGGCCAATCACCACGTCGAGGGCGAGGTCGTCATCGAAGCGCACGCTGGGGTTGGCCCCGAAAAAGGCCATCAAGGTGATGAGGGCTTCGGTGCAGAGCTGGCGGTATTCGGAGGCCTCGATTTTGCTGAGCAGGTGTTCAACCAGTGCCGCAAAATTGCGCTCCCCCGGGGTTTTTTCACTCAGCAATGGGGCGCTTTCGAGCCGGTTGCGTTTCTCGAGTTTGTCGCCAATCACCAGGCCCCGGCAGTGATGCAGGAGATCCCAGATGCCCGGGTAGAAATCCCGGGGCACCCGGCCAAGGGCGCCGAGCCGCATGCGGTGCTGCAGCCAACAGCCACCTTTGGGGAGCTCCTCGAGGGGGTCCGGCACCTGCCACAGCACCCTGCCGCGCAGATGCAGTTGTTCCTTGCGCTGCAGGGAAGCTCTGGCGTGCTCCACATCGGCCAGCACGGCCCGCAGCCGCCGGCGAATCGCATGGGGCGGCTTGCTGCACAGGGCTTCAAAGGCATCGATGGGAGAGAGATCGGCCTCGGCGGCCAGTTCACTGGTGAGCAGGAGCAGCAATTGACCCAGCTGCAATGTGAGGCTGCCACTGAACAGGGCGGGTTCATGGCGCGCCAGGCCATCAAGGGCCAGGAGCAGCTCCTGCTGCAGCATCCACTCCCTGCCGTCTTCCCCGCTGAACCGGCGGATCATGGCCGCGATGGTGTCACTGCCCTGGGGGGTGCTGATCAGGGAGTCGTTGGTGTAATTCCTGCCGACCACCACCTGCTTTTGGCGCACCAACAGGTCGGTCAGGGCGTCTTCCAATTGGGGGTGGACCATTTGCATGGAGCCCGCCACCCGGCGCACCACATCCCAGTTGGCTTCGGCTAGCGACCGGCGGTAGACCTCCTCCAGCAGCTCCTGGAGCCTGACGGCTTGGGTGGCATGGGGGCCGTGGAGCTGGGCTTCAACCCCCAGGCGCCGCACCAGCTGTTCCAGCAGTTCGCTTTGCTCGTCCAGCGAGGTGCTCCGCCAGAGGCGATCGGCTAAATCGCCAATGCTGATCTCCTGGCGCTCCAGGGCCACCGCCTCTTCGGCAGAGAGGGGGGGGTGGCTTGTACTGGCGCGCAATGGGACTGATGGCGCCATGGGTGCGACCGGTGGGGCGCTTGCTTGGTCTGGAAGGTCAATCCAGCAGGCCTGGCCCTTCAGCTCCGCCAAGCTGGCCACCTGCACCGCTACCCCTTCGAGCTGGCCTGTGGTGAGCTGATGGCCCAACTGCACAAAGGCGTCGGGGTTGGCCTTGAAGGCCCCTTCAGCGATTGGAATGAGCAGCAGCGGTGCCCCACCACCCCGCCAGTGGCGTTGCAGCAGCTTCAGCTCCGCCCCCACGGCATCAATCAATTGCACCGGATCGTCAGCCAAGTAGAACGTGCCCTCTTCCAGCACCGCAGGCAAAAAGGCCATCCATTCGCTGCCGCCGGGACCCTGGTGCCGGTAAAGCCGCGCCGTGGCCATGGTTTCCATGCGTACGGGCGGATGGCCCGAAAGCCCGAGCTTGGTGTTGGCACCCACCTGGGCCATGCGTTGGGCTAGCTGTTTGGAACTGCTGATGGTGATCGGGTTCTCGCCGTCTTCGGCCAGGGGTAGCCCGGCCCGATGGAGGGCGTCGGCGATCGAGGCCGTGGCCGGTACCAACGCCACCAGCACCTTTTCGGCTCCCAGGGGCTGGGCGAGCCTCCTGCCGAGGGGGTCGAGATCGCCTGGGGTGATCAGGCCCTGAATTAGCAGATCTGAAAGCCAGGTGAGGCTCTGGGTCCAGAGCAGGGGCACGTTGGGATTGGCCTGGCGGGGCTGGCTGCCGGGCTGGTGCCGTTCCGCCTGGATGGAGCCCTCGGGAATCAGAAAGAGCTCCGGCAACAGGGCGACACCGTCCACGATGACGCTCACCGAGGTGAGTTTCTGGCGCCATTGGCGGGCTTCCTCCCAGCGCTCTTCACAGCAGGCTGTGATCAATTCGTAGGCCCAAAAGAGGGGCCACTCGCATTCGATGTGCTCGAAGGCCGCCAATTCTTCCCGTTCGTAGTGGAGGCGGGTGTGGTCTTCGACCACGGTCTGGTGACCGTCGCGGCGGAAGCGCTTGTAGCCATAGGCCCCGCCCAGCTCCGCCCGAATCTTGTGGCGGGTGCGGTGGGTCAGTTGGGGGTCTTCGACGGCCCAGGCGGGATAGCCAATCACCGAGAGGCAGGCGCTATCCACTTCCTTGCTGGCCGATTCCCTTGGCAAGAGCCCTTTCAGGGCCCGCCGCAGCCGCACAATCGCGTCGTGGGGAATCACCAGGCAACAGCTGCCGTCGCCATGGGGCCCATAGAGATCGAGCCCCTCGAGGGATTCAAGGGCCGCCTTGACCAGGCCGATTGAACTGGCATTGCGTTCAGGCAGCCCATGGTTGCCCTTGTCGCCCCGCTCCCAAATGCCGTAGTCAGCAACCCGATAGGCCCGGGCCACGTAATAGACGAGGTTTTGCACGAAGTCCCGCTCGTGCTTCGTTTGGATGATCACCAGGCCTGAGCAGGTCAGTTGGGCCAGCTGCAGCAGAAACAGGGCGGTGGCATCGAGTTGGAGATGGCCCCAGCCATCGTCGGACACCACGGGTTCGCCGCTGGGGGTGTCGAACTTGGCGTGCAGGGCATCCAGCCGATCCAGGCTGTGTTTGAAGCGCTCCACCTTGGGGGCCTGGCGCAGCATGGCGTTGAGCAGGCCCCGCATCAGCTGCACGACCCGCTGCTCCAGTTCAAAAGCCCGCCGGCTATGGCCCCGCAGTCGGGTATGGGCCATGGCCAAGCCCCACACGCATTGGATCGAATAGACGCAGTCGCGCACCCAGGCGTCGCCGTAGTTTCCGTGCACGGTGTTGGCGGTGCTTGCCGGCAGCAGACCCGTAACCGGGTTTTGGCGGGCGAGCACGACGGCTTCAATCTGACGGTCGATGTCTTCGAGTACCGCCCAGGATTCCGCCTCAGCGGTCGCGCCACCTGGGGCGGAAGGGGGAGCCATGTCGATGCCTGTCATCCGATCGATGGCTGGAGCCAGCCATAGATTCTCTCCCGCAGCAGGACCCCCCCATGGCAGCAATGGCAACAGAACCGATGCGCACCCGGGTCCTGGGTGTGCGGGTGGCCGTGTGCGCTGACGTTTTTGAGGCGGCCCTCGCCCTGAAACAGCGGGGTGGGGGTCAGATCGTCACCCTGAATGCAGAAATGACGATGGCGGCCAAGGCCGAACCAGCCCTCGGAGCGGCGATTGAGGCAGCCCAGCTGGTGATCCCCGATGGGGCTGGGGTGGTGTGGGCCCTGGGCCGCCAGGGGTATCGCGTTCGCCGCAGCCCCGGCATTGAACTGGCCAGGGAGTTGCTGGTGCATGCCGCCGGTCACCAGTGGCGGGTTGCCCTGGTGGGAGCTTCGCCAACGGTGATGGCCCAGCTCACCGCCCGCCTTCGGCAGGAGCTGCCGGGCTTGCAGCTGGTGTTGACGGCCCATGGCTACCAACCCCCAGCGGCCTGGCGGGGATTGGAGCAGCAACTGGTGGCGGCCAAGCCCGATTTGGTTTTAGCCGCCCTCGGGGTGCCCCGCCAGGAAACCTGGATTCAGCGCCTGCCAGGCCGCCGAGGCGGTCTCTGGATGGGGGTGGGCGGCAGCTTTGATGTGTGGGCAGGCACCAAAAAAAGAGCCCCCAATTGGATGGGAGCGCTACAGATCGAATGGTTGTACCGGTTGGTGCAGGAGCCCAGTCGTTGGCGCCGCATGCTCTCGTTGCCCCGGTTTGCCTGGGCCGTGCTTCAAAAGCCTTAGACCAGATTGGGGCTTGGCCCAGCTGGTCCTGGGTTCAGCGGAAACCAACGGAGGCTTGCCACACAAAGGCAAGCAGTAGGAAGAAGAGGGGGATGATCGGCAGGATGTCGACCAGGGGACCAAAAGCTTGGTAGGCCTCAGGAAGCTGGGCCAGGGTCTGCAGGGCGTAAGGAGCCATCCCAGAAATCACTGATCTAGGGGCGGACGCTACCACGTGTGGGCAGCTGGGGAGTCGGCTTCCCACGGAGCGAAATCCTCCGCAAAACAACCATCGCGGATGGCCTGGCCCATGGCGTTGGAGAAGCGCACCAGGTGGTGCAGGTTGTGGAGGCTGAGCAGGATTTTGCCGAGCATCTCGTTGCTCTTGGTCAGGTGGTGGAGGTAGGCCCTGGTGTGCAGGGTGCAGGCCGGGCAACCGCAGCTGGCATCCATGGGGGTGTGGTCATGGCGAAAGCAGGAGTTCTTGAGGTTCCAGCGCTCACCGCCCACCAGGGCGGCCCCATGGCGACCAAGCCGGGTGGGAATCACGCAATCGAACAGGTCAAAGCCATTGGCCACGGCAATGGCCATTTCCCGCAAGGTGCCAATACCCATGAGGTAGTGGGGTTTCTCCTCGGGCAAGAGCGGACCCAGTTGGCGCACGATCCGATGCATCTCCTCGGCGGGTTCGCCGACGCTGACGCCCCCGACGGCAATGCCCGGCAGCCCCATCGAGGCCACCACCCGGGCCGATTCCTCGCGCAGGTGGGGGTAACAGCCGCCTTGAACAATGCCAAACAGGGCTTGGTCGCTCTTCTGGTGGGTTGCGATGCAGCGCTCCAGCCAGCGGTGGGTTCGCCCGCAGGCAGCGGCCACATCGGCTTCGCTGGCTGGATAGGGAGGACATTGGTCAAAGGCCATGGCCACATCGGCCCCCAGGGTCATCTGGATTTGCATGGAGCGCTCCGGGGTGAGCTCGATGCGGGCCCCATCCCTGGGTGATCGGAAGACCACGCCGTGGTCGTCGATGGTGTTGATGTCGCCCAGGCTGAACACCTGGAATCCACCCGAGTCGGTGAGCAACGGGCCGTTCCAGCCCATGAAGCGATGCAGCCCGCCCGCATCAGCCACGATCTGCTCGCCGGGTTGCAGGTGCAGGTGGTAGGTGTTGGCCAGCACCATCTGGGCCCCCGTATCGCCCAGTTGGGTTGCGGTGACACCCTTCACCGTGGCCAGGGTGCCAACGGGCATGAAGCGCGGCGTGGTGACCGGGCCATGGGGGGTTTGGAAGCAGCCGCAGCGTGCCCGGGTGCGGGGGCATCGGGCGGTGATGTCGAATGAGAAGGCGATTGCGCCCCTTAGGTGCTCCCTGGACGCTAGGTCTCGCCCGATGCCCCCGACCATCGCCCGCCCCCCCCACCAACCGGCCCCGGCTTGGCTGCGGGATTGGGCTGGGGCTTGGGTCTTCTATTCGGTGCTGCCTCCTTGGCCGTTCATCGCGCCGCGCTTTGAGCGCATCGCCCGCTTCGCTCCCCTGGTGGGCCTGGTGCTTGGGGTGCTTCAGGCTGTCGTTTGGGCCCTAACGGTGGGCTGGTTGCCCCTGGCGGCCCAGGTGGCCCTGGTGATGGTCTTGGCGGTTGTGCTGACAGGGGGCCTCCATCTCGATGGCGCCATGGATACGGCCGACGGCCTGGGGGCGGGTCCAAGGGCCTTGGAGGCGATGAAGGACAGCAGGGTCGGCGCGGCTGGCGTGCAGGCTTTGCTGGTGGTGCTGTTGTTACGCGGGGCCGGTTTGCTCTGTTTGGCCGATGGCCCCCCTTTGGCTGCTCCCGTGGCCGTGGTCTGGGCCGCGTTCTGGGCCCGGGTCTCACCCCTGCTGGCGATGCAGTACTTCCCCTATTTGCGCGAGCAGGGCAGCGCCGGCTTCCACCGCGAGCATTGGCAGGGTCTGGCAAGAGAGCTGCGCCCGGTGCTGGGGACTCTCCTCGTGCTGGCTCTTCTGGTGGTGGGTTTTGTTTTGGTGTTGGGTGTTGCCTTGCCGGGTACTGGCCTGCAGGTGCCCCATGGGGCCGCCCTGGGTCTTTGGGGGGCTCTTGGAGTGGTTCCCGTGGTTGTGGCCCCTTTCTGGCTTGGCCGGCGGCTGGGCGGGCACAGCGGCGATAGCTACGGCGCCTGTGTCGAATGGAGTGAAGCCCTGGCTCTGCTGTTTATGGGCTTGCTGTTGCGGGCGGCAGGGTGAGCTGAAAGGCATTGCCCCAAGCTTGCCCATCCCTGGTGTTGGTTGCGGCTTGGTCCACCAGGCACAGTTCGCCCCCAAGGGCATGGGCTAGGTCGCGGGCTAGGGCGAGCCCCATCCCGGTGCCGGGCAGGCTGGTGCTGCTCGAGCCGCGCACCCCTTTGCCAAAAATTGCGTCCCGTTCTCGGGGATCAATCGGCGGCCCCCCATCCCAGAGGGTCAGTTGCCAGCCGCCCTGCTCAGTGGGTTGGCATTCAAACCCGAGGGCGGCTCCCGTGGGGCTGTAGCGAAAGGCATTCTCGAGCAGGTTGGCGAGGATCTCGGCCACGGCTCCACTGTCGCCGCGCCACTCGGGCAGGGCGATTGGTGGATGCCAGGGCCGGTGCTGGAGAGCTGCGGTGGCAGCAGCCCGTTGCAGCAGGGGTTCGAGCAGGGCCGCCAGGGGTTGGCCTGCCGGGCCGCTCAACACAGGGGGCAGGAGCAGGGGTTGGGCGCTCCCTTCAGGGCTTGGCAGGCTGTCTTGGCGGCCGAGTTGGCCAATGGCGTCGACGTAGCGATTCAGTTGGCGCTCCTCCGCCAACAAGCCTTCCACCAGCGGGCGGTTTTGGTTGTCCTGTTCCAGTCGGCGCAGCAACAATTGTCCGAAGGTCCGCAAAGCGGCTAGGGGGTTGCGTAGCTGGTGGACCAAGACATCCCGCTCTTCGTCTTGGAGGCGCAGGTTCTGGGCGAGGCGCTGTTGTTCGAGGTCGAGGCAGAGCGCCTCGGTGAGGCAGAGAGCTACGGCCTGCAGCCTTTGGCTGAGGGACTCTGGCCAGGGCACGGTGTCACTCTCCACTTGGATGGCTCCGAGCAACACCTCCTGGTGGCGCAGCGGTAACCACCGCCGTTGCGCGGCGGGCTGGCGGAGGGGGCTGCTGACTTCCACGGTGGGCAGGGCCCGCCCGTCGCTGGGCCATTGGCCGATGGGTACCAGGGAGGGGGCCTCCTCTTCCCCCGGTTGGGTCACGTAAACCACCACCGATCGCAGTGCGTCGCTGTCAACGAACTGGGCGAGCTGGAAGTGCAGCAGGTTCAAAAAGCGCGTGGAGACTTGCATCTGGCGCGCTCAGTGGGAGAGCGGAAAAATTCTTTTTCGGATTTTCGGGGAAATTCCAAAAAAAGTCTTAAAGTATCTGGTATCGACCAATACTTCGCGGTCCGCGAGCGGGCAGCGGGTCCCAGTCGTGAAGGCCCCTTGGCACGATTTGTGCCTCGAGGCTACAGCAGAGACAGTTCACGCCCTTGTTGACCACTCCTCTTGCTGTTCTGCTAATCCGAATGGGCGGATGAGCAGCTTCACTGACCTCGGACCTGCTCATGCTCAACGACGACAGATGGTTGGACGTCGCCTGAGCTGTTGTTTTGCGCCCTCTGGGTCGTTTGGCGCCTCTCTGGCTGGCTGAGTCACGGTCTTTGTGCGCGCTTTGCGCTGGGCCCCCGGCTATCTCCCTCCTGATTCCTCTCCGTCCCCTTTCGTCTCTCCCTTTGGGAGCTGTTCCATGTCTAAGAAGCGCAAGCGCATCAGCCGCCGCCGTCTCGCGGGTCAAAGGGTTTTGGCCCATGTGTCCACGTTCAATCTCGAAACCGGCGACCACAAGCCGGTGACGGCTGCCCGTCGGTTCATTGCTGAGCAGGCTTTGGTGCCCCCGGCAATCCTGAATGTGCGCCGAAACGAGCACACGACCGATCGCTTCTTCTGGGGCGAAAAGGGCCTCTTCAGTGCCCAGTACGCCGAAGAAAATCACTTCCTGTTCCCCTCCTTGCGCGTGATTGTGGACAGTATTGGCGAAGAGGTACTGTTCGAGGGGATCGAGGCCTTGGCGGCTGACGATTGGGAGGAAATGGAGGAGTACGAGTACGCCTTCGTTTGAGTTCGTTAGGTGGCGTCGATGCTTTGAACGCTTGATTGTGTCGGCCATTGGCCGGCGATAAAGCGCTTCATGGCTGGGAATAGACGTTCATCAATGGTGTGTCCGCCGCTAAATCCAAGCAGCTCCACGCCATGGCCAGCCGCCTCCAGTTGCTCCTGCACGGCCTGGCTGGCAGCAAAGGGAACCACAAGGTCCTGTTCGCCATGGGTGAGCAGGACCTTTGTTTTATAGGGAGTTTGGGGATCCCACCCCGGATGGGGGTAGCCGCTGCAGCCAATGAGGGCTGCGCAAGAGCGGCCACCCAATCCCTCGGCAAGCGTGCCCACATCGAGCACCATCGCAGCCCCTTGGGAGAAGCCCAAAAGGATGGTGTTCTCCAGCGGTAATTCCCTGGAGAGGTCCAGCAGCCGCTGGCTCAGGGCCTTACGGGCGCCAGGTAGTTCGGGCCAGTTCGGTTTCTGGAGGTCATACCACTGGCGCCCCGTGCCGGCGGGATGGGGCCAGGGAGCTTGCAGTGCAACCACCTCCACTTCGGGCCCGACCAGCAGCGGCCCCAGCTCGAGCAGGTCATGGGCATCGGCGCCCCAGCCGTGCAGCAACACCAGGCGCCGTTGCGCTCCCGCTGGACCGCTGCGGAGCTCGCTGGACAGGGCCTGATTGGAGCTTGGGGGAGTGGTCATGGGATGGGACCGGGACACTGCTGCTTAGGTTGGCCTTCCATCCAACCAAGCTGCAGCCATGGCGCCCACGGCCCTTCTCAGTGTGTCCAACAAAGAAGGGTTGGTCCCCTTGGCCGAGGGGCTGCTGGCAGCGGGCTATCGGTTGATTTCCAGTGGCGGCACCGCAGCGGCGCTGCAGGCGGCTGGTCTGGCGGTGACCAAGGTGGCTGACCACACCGGTGCACCGGAGATCCTGGGCGGGAGGGTCAAAACCCTGCATCCACGGATCCACGGCGGCATCCTGGCGAAGCGGGCCGATGGCTCCCATCAAGCTGATCTGGCGGCCCAAGCCATTGATCCGATCGATGTGGTGGTGGTGAACCTCTATCCCTTTCGTGAAACGGTGGCTGATCCGGCGGTGGCCTTTGAGACCGCCATCGAAAACATCGACATTGGCGGTCCGGCCATGGTGCGGGCGGCGGCTAAAAACCATACCGATGTGGCCGTGCTGACCAGCCCTACGCAATACGAGCCGTTCTTGGCGGCCCTGGCCTCTGGGGCTGTGACGTCCGATCTGCGCCGTCAGCTCGCCCTGGGGGCTTTTCAACACACGGGGAGCTACGACGCCGCGATCAGCACCTGGTTGGCGGCTCGATTGGCCGATGGCTCCGCCCCGGGAGCGCCCCTGCAATTGGATGTGCCGGCCAAGCAATCCCTGCGCTACGGCGAAAATCCCCATCAGCAGGCCACTTGGCATAGCCACCCCGCAGCAGGCTGGGGGGCTGCCGACCAGCTCCAGGGCAAAGAACTCAGCTACAACAACTTGATTGACCTCGAGGCGGCCCTCGCCACGGTGCGGGAGTTTGGCTATGGGCTGGGCGCCCAACCTGCCGCCGTGGTGGTCAAGCACACCAATCCCTGTGGTGTGGCTACGGGCTCCGCTACGGCTGACGCCCTCCAGCGGGCGCTCGATGCCGATCGGGTTTCGGCCTTTGGCGGCATCGTGGCCCTCAACACCCCTGTCGACCAAGCGGCGGCAGAACAGCTCACCAGCTTGTTTTTAGAATGTGTGGTTGCACCAGGCTTTGATGCTGACGCCAGGCAGCATCTCGCGAGCAAGGCCAACCTGCGGCTCCTGCAGCTCAGCCCAGAGGCCATTGGTCGGGCTGGCCATCAGCAGCTGCGCAGTGTGCTCGGTGGGGTGTTGGTCCAGGAGTTGGACGCTGGGGCCGTTGACGAATCCAGCTGGCAGGTGGTGAGTGATCGCCAGCCCACCAGCCAAGAGATGGAGGATCTGCGCTTTGCCTGGAAGTTGGCGCGCCACGTGCGCTCCAATGCCATCACGGTGGCCAAGGGGGGCCAAAGCCTGGGTGTTGGAGCGGGCCAGATGAACCGGGTTGGCTCAGCCAAGTTGGCCCTTGAGGCTGCTGGTGACCAGGCCCAGGGTGCGGTGTTGGCCAGCGATGGGTTTTTCCCCTTCGACGACACCGTGCGCCTGGCGGCTCGCCACGGCATCACCGCGGCCATTCAGCCTGGGGGCAGTGTGCGCGATGCCGATTCAATCGCCGCCTGCAATGAGCTGGGGCTTGCCTTGGTGGTGACGGGCCGCCGCCACTTCCTCCACTGAATTTTTCTCCACTGAATGGCCTCCTCTAAGTTGTTTCTACTCAATTTTCTCAACCGAGCTCGTCGCCAAGGTCAGGCCAGCTGTAGTTTCGCTTTCTCAGCCTCGGCTGTGCTCCCTAGGCCCATTCTTTGCTGCCATGCCTGAAGCGCTTGCCTACAACCTGAACTTTCTGCATCCGTTGTTGATGTGGAGCCTTTTAGCTCTCGCCGGCTACGGCATGTTCTTGGGCATCAAGGCCAAGCGCACCCGCACGGCGGATCCCGAGGCCCGCAAGCAATTGATCAAGGGGCAATTCGCCAAGCGCCACTTCCAGATTGGCAGCGTTTTGCTGGCGATCATGGTGATTGGCACCTTTGGGGGCATGGCCGTCACCTACCTCAACAACGGCAAGTTGTTTGTGGGCCCTCACCTGGTTGTGGGGATCGCCATGACCTGCATGATTGCGATCGCTGCGTCGCTCACCCCCTTGATGCAGCAGGGCAACCTGATGGCCCGCAAAGCCCATGTGGGCCTGAATATGGGCCTGATGACCCTGTTCCTCTGGCAGGCCGTCAGTGGCATGCAAATTGTGGCCAAGATCTGGGAAAACCGTCCGGCCTAAGGGCTTCTGGCTAACCGGCCTGGTCGCCTAAAACTGGGCCCGCTGCCTTGGGGGGCATTCCAGGCCATGGCTGGCGTGGAAGTCTTCCTGAACCTTCCAGGTGAGTTTGCGGGAAATCTGCCGCACAATTTGGGTGAGCAGGTGGTTGCCGCTGCTTTGAACCAGGCTGTCTGGGAGCAAGGTGATCACCCCAGGGAGTTGGATCCAAACACTCAAATCCAATTCCCACCGGACGAGGGTGAGCGCTTCGGCGTCTCCACGGGTTGCGCTGGGCTCCTGGAGCTGGAGAGAGGCGTTGAACTCCACGTCGTAGAGGCCCTCGAGGCTGGTTTCACCAGCGGGGATGGGCACGGTGATGATGCGATACAACCCCTGGCTTTGGGGAAGCAGCTCGAGGCCAATGGTGGGCTCCACATCGAAGCCAAAGTTGCCAAAGCGCCCAAGCGTGAGCAGATAGCCATTCGTGCTGATGGGGCTCACCTGCATCGGCGCAGCACAGCGCTGGAACCATCCCCCATGGCTATCCAGGTAGGCCTGCACCACAGAGGCGGGCGCCCGCATTTCCATTAGATCGGAAAAGCTGCTGGTGTAGCAGCGCACCCGTGGATCATCGATGTGGCGCAGGCTCTGCATGGGCGAGGACTCTGCCGGGGATTGGACTGCCATCGAGGTTGCTGGCGTTCGTGACGACGGCAGCAAGGAAGGCAATGGCATCAAGAATGGCGAAACAAGAGGAACAATCCCGAAGGAGCTCTAGGGGCCTGGCGCCGAGGGGGCGCCACAGTTCGAGGGGGTTGGAACCTTTAAACAATGTAAAGCCCCCGGGTTGGGCCTCAGGCTTCCGTCAGGGCAACCATGCGCTCAATGATGTCCTCCACCACGCGGTCGGGGGTGGAGGCGCCGGAGGTGATGCCCACACGGATCGGTCCCTCAGGTAAAAACGGATGTTCCGTTTCCAGGGCACTGCCCAAGGGCATGTGCTCGATTTGGTTGCCGGGACCAATCCGCTCTGGAGTGTCGATGTGAAAGGAGCGGATGCCGCGGCTGACGGCAATTTCCTGCAGGTGGGTCGTGTTGGAGGAGTTGTAACCGCCAATCACCACCATCAAATCCAGGGGCTCATCGACCAGGGCAAACATGGCGTCCTGGCGTTCCTGGGTGGCGTCGCAGATGGTGTTGAAGGCCAGGAAATGCTCGCTTAGCTCAGCTGGGCCATAGCGCTTCAACATCGTGCGTTCAAACAGGCGGCCGATCTCCTCGGTCTCGCTTTTGAGCATCGTGGTTTGGTTGGCGACGCCCACGCGGGCCAGATCGCGATCCGGATCAAAGCCAGGGGAGCAGGCCTTGGCGAAATGGTCCATAAAGGCGTGCCGATCGCCTCCCTCCAAGATGTAGTCGCACACCATCTGGGCTTCGGCCATGTCAAGCACCACCAGATAGGTGCCGGCAAAGGATGAGGTGGCCAGGGTTTCCTCGTGCTTCACCTTGCCGTGGATGATTGAGGTGAACGCGTGTTTTTTGTGTTTCTCCACGGTGTTCCAGACCTTCGACACCCAGGGGCAGGTGGTGTCGACGATGTGACAACCGCGTTCATTGAGCAGCTGCATTTCCTGCACCGTGGCGCCAAAGGCCGGCAGGATCACCACGTCGCCGCTGGCCACGTCGGAGAAGTCCTTCACGCCGCCCTCTACCTGGATGAACTGCACGTCCATCTCGCGGAGGTGGTCATTCACCGAGGGATTGTGAATGATTTCGTTGGTGATCCAGATGCGCTCGGTGGGGTAGTGGCGGCGGGTTTCGTAGGCCATGGCCACAGCCCGTTCCACCCCCCAACAAAAACCAAAGGCCTCGGCCAGTCGAATGGTGAGCCGACCGCGGCGCAATTCGTAGCCGCTTTCGCGCAGCTTGGCGATCAGGTCGCTTTGGTAGGCCTGCTCGAGGCTCCCGGCTACTTCTTCCCCGAGGCCAAAGCCGCGGCGGTTGTAGCGCTCCGAATGGTGCAGGGAGCGTTTAAAGGCGCGGGTATCCACAAAGGCCGCTACTGGGGGTGCACAAACTCTATGGGCGCCCCATGCCGCCGGTTGGTCTCCCTAGGCGGGCCCCCTTGCTTCCACCTGGGCGAGCCCAAGCCAGGACACGCTCGTCTCGGAAAAGGCATAGATGCAGGGCAGCACTTCCACGCCTGCTTCCAGGGCCTCGCGGAAGAGGTCTCCATAGCGAGGATCGGCCGAATCCCCTGGGGCAAAGCGGGTGACATCGGCCCGACTTAAGCAAGGCACAAGCACGGCCCGAGCTTCGGGGAGGAGGGCCTTGAGCTCCACCAGATGCTTTTGGCCCCGCTCGGTCACGGTGTCGGGGAAGAGGGCGAGATCCCCCTGGGTCCAGGTGGTGTTTTTGACTTCGAGATAGATGGGCCTGGGGTCGCTGGCACCTTCTCCGGGGGTGAGCAGCAAATCGATGCGGCTACGGCGGCCCTCCCCGTAGGGGACCTCAGGCTTGATGGCGCCAATCGGCCCAAGCCAGGGCTCCAAACATCCGGCCTCGATCGTGGCGCGCACCAAGGTGTTGGGTAGGGATGTGTTGATCCCCACCCAGAGCTGGTCGCCTTGGGCGCCAAGGACCTGGGCTTGCTCCCAGGTCCAGGCCAGCTTTCGGGTGGGTGAGGGGGCGTGGCGCAGGCGAACCCGTCCGCCGGGGTGCAGCACGCCCGTCATGGGGCCGGTATTGGCGCAATGGGCGGTCACCAAGTTGCCGTTGTCGAGCTCCACATCGGCGAGGAAGCGTTTGTAGCGCTTGACCAAGGTGCCCTCCACCAGGGGGCCGAGCTGGAGGATTTCGATCGCTGCGCCCGCGATGTTCTCGGTGGCCATGGTTGGAGGGCTGGGGCAAGCCCGCCATACTGCCGGCCATGAGTCGATCGCTGCGCCGGATTGCCTTGATCGTGGCCGTGGCCACTGCCCTCAGCAAGGTGGCGGGCCTGGTGCGCCAACAGGTGATTGCGGCGGCCTTTGGCGTCGGTGCCGCCTATGACGCCTACAACTATGCCTATGTACTTCCGGGCTTTTTGTTGATCCTGCTGGGGGGGATTAACGGCCCGTTCCATAGCGCCATGGTGAGCGTGCTGGCCCGGCGCCCCCGGGAGGAGGGGGCCCATGTGCTGGCGGCGATCAACACGATCGTTGGGGCGGGCCTGATTGGGGTCACCCTGGTGTTGTTGGTGGCGGCGGATCCCTTGATCACGCTGGTGGGTCCAGGCCTCGATGCCGAACGCCATGCGATTGCCGTGCTTGAGCTGCGCTGGATGGCGCCGATGGCTCTCTTTGCCGGGTTGATCGGCCTGGGCTTTGGAGCGCTTAATGCCGCCGATGTTTTTTGGTTGCCTTCGGTCAGCCCGTTGCTCTCTAGCGTCGCGGTGATTGGCGGCCTTGGCCTGCTCTGGTGGCAGCTTGGTCCGGCCCTCGCCCTTCCCCAGCAAGCCGTGCTCGGGGGCATTGTTTTGGCGGCCAGCACCACCTTGGGGGCGCTGTTGCAGTGGTTGATTCAGCTGCCGGCCCTGGCCAAGCAAGGGCTGAACAAATTTCAGCTGGTTTGGGATTGGAAGCACTCCGGGGTGCAAGAGGTGCTGCAGGTGATGGGGCCCGCCACCTTCTCCTCCGGGATGTTGCAGATCAACGTGTTTACGGATCTGTTTTTTGCCTCAGGAATCCTTGGTGCGGCGGCCGGCCTTGGCTACGCCAACTTGTTGGTGCAGACACCCTTGGGCCTGATCTCCAATGCCTTGCTGGTGCCGCTGTTGCCTGTGTTCGCCAGGCTTACGGCTCCCGCGGATCGCCCGGCCCTCATTAACCGGATCCGCCAGGGTCTGATGCTCTCGAGCGCCAGCATGCTGCCCCTTGGCGCCCTGTTCGTGGCCCTTGCCGGGCCGATTGTGGCCCTGGTCTACGAGCGCGGGGCCTTCGACCACCAGGCCGCCGTGATTGTGACCAGCTTGCTGATGGCCTATGGCTTTGGCATGCCGGTGTATCTGGGGCGCGATGTGTTGGTGCGGGTGTTTTATGCCCTTGGCGATGGCACAACGCCATTTCGGTTGTCGGTGGCAGGCATTGGCCTCAATGTGATCTTCGACTGGACGCTGGTGGGTGGGCCCACCCCCTGGGGCCTGCAGATTCCTGCTTTCAATTTCGGTGCCCCTGGCCTGGTGCTGGCCACGGTGGGGGTGAATGCCATCACCTGCCTGGCGTTGCTTTTGGCCCTTCAATCCCGGTTGGGTGGCTTGCCCTTGCGGGTCTGGGCCGGGGATTCCCTGCTGCTCCTCGGTGCGGCTGCGGTGGCTGGTGGTGCGGCTTGGGTCCTGGCCTCGTTTGTGGTTTGGCCCCAGGGGTTGCTGGGACTTGGCCTGCAGCTTGGCCTGAGTGGCGCCATGGGTTTGGCTCTGTATGGATGGATGGCCACAGCAGCCGGAGTGCCAGAAGCTCAGCAGTTGGCGAACCAGCTCATCTCCCAGTTGAAGCGCCGGCTACCGATGGCCTAGTCGCTGGGTTGCTTTAGTCGCTGAGTCTCACGCAGCGTTCTTCCCTGACTTGCACAGGGATCTCGAGGTGGGAGCGACCCAGCATCTTGGGGCCCTCCACCGACAGGATGCGGGCTTCGATCCCGAATTCTTTGAAGGCTGTTTCCATCTCCTGGATCAGCGCCTTTTCCACCTGGGCTTCGGCATCGACGACCTTGCCAATCAGACGACTCCCCAGGGGGCCAATCCTCTGGCGCATGACTTCGCGAGCATTGGTGACCTCGATGACCAGCACAGCCCGCATTCATATGGGGCAACCCTATCGGCAAAAGGGGTCCAGAACCTCTTCCAGATCACGAAGCTGGCCGGCCGGTATCAAGCGGGCCAAGGGCAGCCTGGTGGCGCTACCGCCAATCGGCACTTGAACGGCCTCTAGGGCTTGCCTGGCGGCAATGGAGGCCCCTTGGCCAAGGCGTGCCGAACATTCAATGGCTAAGGCTTGGGCAAGGCCCGCATCTTTGAGGTAAAGATGCCAGCCGGCCACCTGGAGATACAGACGATCGCCAAGGGCTAGTTCCAAGTCACGCAGGTCGCTGGCGCTGAGGGTCATGGTTCGCGATGTTCACTGATTGGCCGCAGGCTGATCACCACGCCGGCGTGGATCACCAGCATGGCTAGCCACGCCAGGGTTAGCCAGTTCAGGTGGGTCCAGGGGTGGCGCAGGTTTTGAACCACCCAGAGGCCGCTGTTGAACAGGGCAAACACGGCTGCATGGAGGGTCAGATTGACGATTCGCTCGAAATGACGGTAGGTGGGGTCTTCGGGATTGGCAGGGCCGTACCAACGGATCGGCATGGTGAAGGGGGCGAGGGGTTTGACGGATGGGCACCCCATGCGGTGAGAATGGGACCCATGCGCTTGTAGCTCAGCGGATTAGAGCATCTGACTACGGATCAGAGGGTCGGGAGTTCGAATCTCTCCAGGCGCGCTTCTTCATTCAACACTTCCTCTCCTTTCCTTTGGAAAGGCGCCGCCCTCGGGCGGTTTTTTTGTGTGCTCACCAATGCGTGCAGCCTGGGCGTCTTTTCTTACGATCAGAGCAATCACACTGGCGATCGATGCCTGAATTTGGTGGAACAGCCATGAACCAGTCCTTGGCAGCGGCTGATCCCGCCATTTGTGGCCTGATCCAGAACGAGTTGGAGCGGCAGCAGGGCCACCTGGAGCTGATTGCTAGCGAGAACTTCGCGTCGCGGGCGGTGATGGAAGCCCAAGGCTCGGTCCTCACCAACAAGTACGCCGAAGGTTTGCCTGGAAAGCGCTATTACGGCGGCTGTGATCACGTCGATGCGATTGAGGCCCTAGCCATTGAGCGGGCCAAGGAGCTGTTTGGGGCGGCCTGGGCGAATGTGCAGCCTCACAGCGGTGCCCAGGCCAATTTCGCGGTCTTCCTGGCCTTGCTGAAGCCTGGCGACACGATTCTGGGGATGGATCTCTCCCACGGGGGGCACCTCACCCATGGCTCCCCGGTCAATGTGTCGGGCAAGTGGTTCAAGGCCGTCCATTACGGCGTTGATCCCGAGACCCAGCAGCTCAATTTCGACACCATTCGCCAGCTGGCCCTAGAGCACAAGCCCAAGCTGATCATCTGTGGCTATTCGGCGTACCCCCGCAGCATCGACTTCGCCGCCTTCCGCGCCATTGCCGATGAGGTCGGGGCCTACCTGTTGGCCGACATGGCCCATATCGCTGGATTGGTGGCGGCAGGGGTCCATGCCAGCCCAGTGCCCCACTGCGATGTCGTGACGACGACCACCCACAAGACCCTGCGGGGACCTCGGGGTGGCTTGATTCTGTGTCGGGATGCCGACTTCGCCAAGCAGTTCGATAAGGCCGTGTTCCCCGGCACCCAGGGAGGCCCCCTGGAACATGTGATTGCGGCGAAAGCCGTTGCCTTTGGCGAAGCGCTGCAACCGAGCTTCCAGGCCTACAGCCGGCAGGTGGTGGCCAATGCCCAGGCCCTGGCAGCTCGCATTCAGGAGCGGGGCATTGCCGTGGTGAGCGGTGGCACCGACAACCACATCGTGTTGCTGGATTTGCGTTCCATTGGCATGACAGGCAAGTTGGCGGATCAGCTGGTCAGTGAGGTGCACATCACGGCCAACAAAAACACCGTGCCCTTTGATCCCGAGTCGCCCTTTGTGACCAGCGGCCTGCGTTTGGGCACGGCGGCCCTGACAACCCGGGGCTTCGATGCGGCGGCCTTCAAGGAGGTGGCCGATGTGATTGCGGACCGACTCCTGCAGCCCGACGATGCCGCTGGGGCCCAGCGCTGCCGGAATCGGGTTGCGGCCCTGTGTGAGCGATTCCCGCTCTACGCCAACCAACCGGCCCTGCAGCCAGCCTGAATCGCCCGTGACTCTCGCCCACAGTCCCAATGCCGCTGCCCTGCTCACGTTGTCCGTGGCGGCAGCGTTGACAGCCTTGCTGGTGCCTGGGGTGCGAAAGCTCGGGCTGCACTGGGGTTTGATTGACGCCCCCGATGCCCGCAAACAACACACCACCCCCATGGTGCGGCTCGGGGGCGTCGGGATTGTGCTGGCCTTCAGCCTGTCGTTGGGTCTGGTTTGGAGTCTGGGTGGTTTCGCCGAGCTCCCCACCGCCAACGACCAATTGATCTGGACCACCTTGGCCGGGGCGCTGTGTTTCTTCTTCATTGGCTTGGCTGACGACCTCTTCGCCTTGCCTCCGCTGCCTCGCCTGGCGGGGCAGCTGGCGGTCTCAGCGATGGCCTGGGGCGAGGGCGTGCGCATTGGCAGCATCGAGGTGCCCCTGGGAGCCCTGGGGCACCCCAATGCCCTGTTGGTGCTGCCGGATTGGTTGAGCCTGCTGGCCACCGTGGTGTGGCTGGTGGGGATCACCAATGCGATCAACTGGCTGGATGGCCTGGATGGTTTGGCCGCCGGGGTGAGTGGGATTGCTGCCGTGGGGCTGCTCTCGGTGAGCTATAGCCTTCACCAACCCGCTGCTGGCTTGTTGGCCGCAGCGCTGGCGGGCTCGTGCCTTGGCTTCTTGCGCCACAACTTCAACCCCGCCAAGATTTTCATGGGGGATGGGGGCTCCTACTTCCTGGGCTTTGCCCTGGCAGCCGTCAGCATCGTTGGCCCCGCCAAGGGCCTCACCAGCGTGAGCTTGCTGCTGCCGCTATTGATCTTGGCCCTGCCCTTGGCCGACATGTCGGCCGTGATCATGGGCCGCCTCAGTTCAGGCCATTCCCCCTTCTATCCCGACCGGCGTCACCTGCACCACCGGTTGTTGCGCTCCGGGTTGAGTCACCGGCGCACCGTGCTGCTCATTTATGCCTTCACCCAATGGCTTGCTGCCCTGGCCTTGGTCGTGGTGAATGCCGAGATGCGTTTCCTCTGGCTGGCTTTGGCAACAGCCGTCTTGATCTGGGTGGTGGTGCGCTCCCGCCGCCAGCTGCACAAGCTCGAAAAGGCCAAACGCATGGCCGCGAAATGTCCTTGAGCGAAACCAGCCTGTGAGCGCAGAAATCCTCTGCATTGGTACCGAGCTCCTCCTCGGCAATATCACCAACGGCAATGCCCGGTGGCTGGCCGAAGAGCTTGCTGGCTTGGGCATTCCCCACCACCGCCAGGAAGTGGTGGGCGACAACCGTGGGCGGGTGATGGCGGCTGTGCGCGAAGCCTCCAGCCGTTGCCGGCTGTTGATCACCACCGGCGGCCTGGGCCCCACCCCCGACGACCTCACCACCGAAGCCATCGCGGCAGCCTTTGACACGCCCTTGGTGGAGCATGGGGCGATCTGGGCCGATATCCAGGCCAAGCTCAGTGGCCGGGGCCGGCCTTGTGCCCCCAGCAATCGCAAGCAGGCCCTCTTGCCCCAAGGGGCAGAGGAGTTGCCCAATGCCACGGGCACGGCTCCGGGGATGATCTGGAGCCCCTGCCCGGGGTTCACGGTGCTCACCTTTCCTGGGGTACCCAGTGAAATGCGGGCCATGTGGCAAGCAACTGCCGATCCCTGGCTGCGGCAGAACGGGCTTGCCGAGGGGTTGTTCGCCAGCCGCATGCTGAGGTTTTGGGGCGTGGGCGAATCCGCCTTGGCCGAGCAGGTGGCTGATTTGCTGGCCTCAGATAACCCCACCGTGGCGCCCTACGCCGGAGCTGGTGAGGTCAAGCTGCGCATCACCGCTAGGGCTACCAGCCTTCCGGCTGCGGAGGCGTTGCTGCAGCCCGTGGAGCAGGAGCTTCGCCAGCGCACCGGGAATGCTTGCTTTGGTTCAGATGCCGATTCCCTGGCGTCGGTGGTGCTGGCCCTGCTGCGCCAGCGGGGGGAGACCCTGGCCGTGGCAGAGAGCTGCACCGGCGGTGGGATTGGGGCCGCCCTGGCGGGGGTGCCTGGGGCATCGGATGGGTTCCTCGGGGGGGTGATCGCCTACGCCAACGCCGTCAAGCAGACAGTTTTGGGAGTTTCCGCCGAGCTTCTGGAGCGCGATGGGGCCGTGAGTGATGCGGTGGCCCTTGCCATGGCCCAGGGCGCCCGCCAGCTGACCGGAGCCACCTGGGCGATTGCTGTGACGGGGATTGCAGGCCCGGGTGGGGGCACCGCTGAGAAGCCTGTGGGGCTGGTCCATATCGCCATCGCTGGTCCCGATGGCTCCTGCTCCGAGGGAGTTCGGTTTGGGGCGTTACGGGGCCGCGATTGGATTCAAACGCTCACCGCCGGTGAGGCCCTCAATCGCTTGCGTTTCCAGCTGCTGGCTGCGTAACGCTTACGGACTTGGTTTTAGGGTGATTCATTCCATTGGCTGCACTGCCTGTGAGCGCCGGCACCCTCTACGACAAGGTCTGGGATCTGCACCAGGTCGCCGAGCTGCCCGGGGGCTCCACCCAGCTGTTCATCGGGCTCCATCTGATTCATGAGGTCACGAGCCCCCAGGCTTTTTCAGCCCTAAAGGATTTGGGTTTGGGCGTCCGCCATCCCGAGCGCACCGTGGCGACGGTGGACCACATCGTGCCCACCACCTCCCAAGCCAGGCCATTCGCTGACCCGTTGGCCGAAGAGATGCTTGCCACCCTCGAGCGCAATTGCGCAGAGCACGGCATCAGCCTCCAGGCGATTGGCAGTGGCCGCCAGGGGATCGTCCATGTGATCGCTCCGGAGCTTGGGCTCACCCAGCCAGGCATGACGGTGGCCTGCGGTGATTCCCACACCTCAACCCATGGGGCGTTTGGGGCGATCGCTTTCGGCATTGGCACCAGCCAGGTGCGGGATGTGTTGGCCAGCCAGAGCCTGTCGATGGGCAAGCTCAAGGTGCGCCGCATCTGGGTGGACGGCCAGTTGCAGGTTGGGGTCTATGCCAAGGATTTGGTTCTGCACATCATTCGCACCCTCGGGGTGAAAGGGGGCGTGGGCTACGCCTATGAATTTGCTGGCCCCGCGATTGAAGCGCTGTCGATGGAGGAGCGGATGACCCTCTGCAACATGGCGATTGAGGGCGGAGCCCGCTGCGGTTACGTCAACCCCGACGCCATCACCTTTGCCTATTTGCACGGACGCCCCTATGCCCCGGAAGGGGACGTCTGGAATCGGGCCGTGGCCTGGTGGACCAGCCTGGCGAGCGGGGATCAGGCCGTGTTTGACGATGAGGTGCGCTTCGATGCCACGGCGATTGCTCCGACGATCACCTGGGGGATCACACCAGGTCAGGGCATCGGTGTGGATGAGAGCGTGCCCACCCTCGAGCAGACCGATCCCGATGAGCGTCCCCTGGCAGAAGAGGCCTATCGCTACATGGATCTGCAACCCGGCTCCCCGATCGCGGGAGTGGCAGTGGATGTGTGCTTCATCGGCAGCTGCACCAATGGCCGCCTGAGCGACCTACGGGCTGCTGCCGCGGTGGCCAAGGGGCGCCACGTAGCCCCAGGAATTAAGGCCTTTGTGGTACCCGGCTCTGAGCAGGTGGCAGCTGCTGCGGAAGCCGAAGGGCTCGACGCCGTGTTCCGTGAGGCTGGCTTTGAGTGGCGCGAGCCAGGGTGTTCGATGTGTCTGGCCATGAACCCGGACCGGCTCGAGGGCCGTCAAATCAGTGCGAGCTCGAGCAATCGCAATTTCAAGGGGCGCCAGGGATCGGCCACGGGCCGCACTTTGTTGATGAGCCCGGCGATGGCGGCGGCCGCGGCAATTCACGGCAAGGTGAGTGATGTGCGATCCCTATTGCAGAGCTAAGTGCTGGCCTGGGCAACAGCAACATCCCATCCTTTGACGTCTTTGATTCCCCAGATGACTGCTCCTTCCTTTCCTTTCGGCATCATTCCCCAGGTGGAGGGTCGGGCCGTGGTGTTAACCGGCGATGATATTGATACGGACCGGATTATTCCTGCCAGGTTTTTGAAGTGCGTCACCTTTGAGGGGCTCGGCGTCCAGGCTTTTGCCGATGATCGCGCTGAGCTTCAGGGGAGGCACCCCTTTGATCTGGAGCCCCATCAAGGGGCTCGCATCCTTGTAGTCAATCGGAATTTTGGCTGTGGTTCGAGCCGCGAGCATGCCCCCCAAGCCCTGATGCGTTGGGGTATTCGGGCGGTGGTTGGTGAGAGCTTTGCCGAAATCTTCTATGGAAATTGTCTGGCCCTGGGAATTCCCTGTTTTACCGCCAGCCATGACCAAGTGCTTGCTTTGCAGGCAGCAATTCAGGCTGATCCGACTCAAACAATCCGCTTGGAACTGGATGGCCTTCAGGCCTCGACGGCGGCTGGCCTGTCCTGGCCATTGGAGTTGGCGTCGGGTCCCCGCCAAATGCTGCGCACGGGCCAATGGGATGCCACATCCCAGTTGCTCGCCAACGATGGGGCCTTGCAAACAACAGCGGCGCAGCTGCCCTATCTCTCTGGATTTTGATTGCGTTTCCCAGGCAGTTCTGGCCCGGATGGAGCACTCTGATTTATACCTTCCTAGGTCGGACTACGGCGGATTGGCATGGATACTGGTGAGGTTGTCGGCATGAAGGGTGCGCCGCTGCCGTCAAAGTTGAAATCGTTGAGCTTGATCCTTATTCCACCAATCCCATCGTAGGGGCTGTAGTAGATGCCTAATTCGTAGGAGCGGCGCTGAAGCTTCACCTCAAGATAGGAATAGGAGGCTTCTCCGTTGTAGATGGAGCCGGGATCAATGTTATAGGTGGCGCCCGCTTCGAGAACGAGGGGGCCATAAATTTGTTGCGCCACGCTAAATGAAGCGGTGCGAAGGTCGACTGCCCGATCAAAACTAAAGGGGCTTAATCCATTTTTGAAGGTGCCTGCGATTGAGGCGGCAATACGGGTGTAATCTAAGAAGGGCTTGTCAAAGTGCCCCAGAGTTATGGATGGGCCTCCGAAAAGGGTGAGGCTGTTTTGGTTGCCACCATCTCCGTAGTTGGCAAGATTGCCGGAAGCGCCAAAATCTAATCGCAGTCCTGGAATAATGTAGCTGGGTGAATAGCGAAGGCCCGTGGCAGGGTCTGAGGTGCTGGCGATTGACTTGCCTTCCCAGATGGAGAAAGATGACCCCATAGAGATGTTAAGGGTTGTGCGCCAAAGATTGGCAAGGGTGCCTGTACTGAAAAGATTCGCCTGATAGTTGCCTGACCGTAGTTGCCAATTTAGGCTAATCGGATTGAAAAAGCTTTTTGATTGGGCGGGGTTGGTAAAGCTGTTGCCGTTGTTTGGGTTGTGAGAAGTATTTGGCATGCTGCTATCGAATTTGATTTTTGTTTTTTCTGCTTGCTTTTGAGAGTAATTAGTCTGAATGTTAAGACTGCCACCGATATCGGCGCCATAGGCATAGATCACATTCTGGAGCCCCAGGCTGCCGTTGTAGGTTCGTTCCCGGTAGCTACCGAATAGACTCGCTGTCGCGCTGCTGTGGCCTGGTAGTTGGATGGGCGTCGTTAGCCGCGTCGTGTTGCGGGTTCCGGAGCTCAGGTTCTCCGGATTCAAGGTGGCCAGGCTCAGATCAGAAGAGAGATTGAAGCGATTGATAGGAAACTGCAATTTGGCTAAGAGGCCAAAGGCGTCTGCAGCTGTAATCGATTGGGTGACGTTGCCGCTGTCAAGACTTGCCCCTGGGGCAATAAAGCTATTGGTTTCCCCGTTAATAGCGCGCTCAATTAAAAATTGGGGCTGGAGACTGAGGCTCCCGCCTTGGCCAATTTTAATTGGCTTTAAGTTATAGGCAAGGTAGAAGCCATCTCGGTCTAGGTTGTCGAATCCAAAGGCGAATGCCGATTTTTCTTTGCCAAGGGTTTGGCTCAGAACGGCTGGCAGGGAATACTTATTTTCAAGGATGATGTTGCCACTGCGAGCCTGGATCTTGGTTGTGCCGTCGGGATATTGGGTTGCTGTCACATTGCGGGCAATGGTCCAAGAGCGTGACGGGGTGAAGGGGTCATTGGTGAAGGCCAGTTGCCTTGTGCTCCAGGTATTTCTTTGGATTTGTATGGCTGTGGCTTGGAAGCGAATTTTACTTATTATCCCGCCAGTATTTTTGTATTTTGGTGCGGCGAGTTGGCCCTGCCCTGCGGTATTTGTGGGTGCTGTGTAGCCGATCAGGCCCAGCAGATTGATGGAGATTCCTGCGCTCCAGCTTTGTTGGTAGCTCACGTTTTTAACCCGTTGATCAATCCCGATGGGTCTGAGCGACTGGCTAGCGGTTGTCTTGGTGCCTAATGCATTTGGCGCTGCGAAACTGGGATTAGCCTTGTACTGGCTCGGTTGAAAGACCACGCTTTCGAGCGCTTCCATCAGCCGCTGCGGTTTCGCTGTTGCGTTCGTGCCTGCAGCTCCTAGGCAGCTATTGGGGGCTGCCATCGTTGGCAGTGTTGTTTTGCCTGGGGGCAGGATGCTGATGGCACTGCGATTCGCACTGGCTGTCAATTGGGGACAGGCAAAGGATTGGGGCAGTTCGGCTTCTGGTGGAGCGTTTGCTTCGGCAGCAGAAGGGAGTGTGGTTATTTGTGGGGCTGTATCGCGTTTCAGGGTGTCTTGATCGATGACCCCATAGACATCTTCGATTTCGCCGGTGCCTTCCCAGTTGCTATAGCGAATGCTGCTGGCTTGCAGGTATTGGTCGCCTTTCTTGAGGCGCACTTCTCCGGTGGCATAGAAGCTGCGGCTGCGTTCGGCAACTTCGATGCGGTCGGCCAGCAGGATCCAGCCGTTGAAGCGAACCTTGACGTTGCCTTTGGCGACATAGCGTCCCAGGGGAGAGTCGTAACCCTGCTGGTCAGCTTCGATGATCGCGAAGGTTTCCCCGGGCTTTGGCTCGCTTGGCTTGGACTTTGGACTGATGGTTTTTGCCGCCTGGCCTGGGCCTGGATTGTTGCTACCGCTTTCGACGATTGAGCTCGCTGGCTGTTGTCGAGGCGCAGAAGCTGGAGCCCCAAGCGCGAGGGCATGGGGCTGGATGATGGCTAAGGAACAGGCTGCTAATGAGAGCTTGTTGCTGTCAAGAATCCATTTAAAATTCAAGCGTTCTTTATGACGCTGGGTTCCAATACTTTTGGAGCTTTCCCCATCGTTGCGAGGGCTGGAATTTGCACGAAGACAGGATTCAGCGGCAGCTCTGGGGCCTTGCACGTTGAATGCCGGTGATCACAAGGCTGTGATCATCCCACAGGGTTCATGAGTCCGTCAGGTGGGGTCATGAACTCAGTCTTCGAGGTCTTTGCGGCTCGGGGTGCGGGTGGGATCACTGGCTAGAAAGCCGAACACGAAGATGCCGATAAAGAAGAAAACGACCGAGTAAACCGAGATCTTGAGGGCGAGCATGGTTCGGTCTTAGGGGAGACGGACGGGTGACAGGGAGTGACAGGCGCCTGGTAGGGCCTGGCCGACCCCACGGCATCCGGATCATCCTATGGGGCTTGGCTTGCTATCCAACGATGCCCGAGGCCCATGGCGCAGCCCAGTTGCCCTGGATTGAAACGTTTCATTCACGTTCGCTGTGGGACCTCCAGCCCCTGTGGCGGTGCGAGCAGCCCAATGGCCACCCGGGCCCGGCGCGTCAGCACCCCTGGGGTGCGCTGCACCGTCCCGACTGGGATGCCCGTGGCCTGGTGATTTGGCCCCGGGGTGGTCTGTGGCGCCAATTGCAGCTTCAGGTGGTTTGTCCCCCCGCTTGGCAGGCCTTGGCCCGCCAAGGGCAGGCCCCAGATTGGCCAGGCATTGCTGCCCGTTTGGCCCTGCGCTGGTGGGCGGATCAGGTAGAGCTTTGGGTGGATGGCGCCAGGGTCCATCGCGGTGATCTGTTCGATACGGCCTGTCGGTGGCGTCTCCCCGAGAGCTGGTGGAACGGTGTGCCCCTCGATCTGGAGTTGCGCCTGCGCAGCCCCCTCCATGACGACGGAGCCCTGATCTCTAGCGCCGTGGTTCTGGAGCCCTTGGATCCGGAGGATCCCCTCGGCCTCCTGGATGAGACCAAGGGGGCTCTGCGGGACTTGCGAGCCGGTTCAGATGGGCCGGAGGGGTATTTCCATGTGCTGGGCCATGCCCATCTGGATCTGGCCTGGCTGTGGCCGGTTGCCGACACCTGGCAGGCCGCCGAGCGGACCTTTGGCTCAGCATTGGATTTGATGCAGCGCTTCCCAGATCTCCATTTCGGCCACTCCACCCCGGCCCTGTTTGCTTGGTTGGAGCTGAATCGCCCAGAGCTGTTCGCACGCATCCAGCGGGCTGTGGCGGCGGGCCGTTTCGAGCCGATCAATGGCCCCTGGGTTGAGAGCGATTGCGTGCTGATCAGCAGTGCCTCGCTCCTGCGCCAGTTTCAAGAGGGTCAGACCTTTAGCCGGCGGGTGTTTCCTGGACTTGAGCATCGGTTGGCCTGGTTGCCCGACACCTTTGGCTTTGGCGCTGGCCTTCCGGCGATTGCCCAGGCCACGGGGGTGGATTGGTTCTGCACCCACAAGCTGTTTTGGAATGCCAGCAATCCCTTCCCCCATCGCCTATTCCGCTGGCGTAGTCGCTGCGGCCGTGAGCTGAAGGCCCTGATGACTGCGCCCATCGGCACCGATGCTGATCCGGTGGCGATGGAGCGCTATCGCCTGGAGTGGACAGCCGCCTCCGGATGCCCTGAGGCGCTCTGGCTGCCAGGGGTGGGAGACCACGGCGGTGGCCCTACGGCGGAGATGCTCGACCAGCTGCAGTTGTGGCAGGGCCAGGCCGAGGCCGCCCCCCAAGTGCATGGACTGCTGCGGGATTATTTGGCCCGCCTTGAGCCCCACCAGGCGTGTCTGCCGGTGTGGCGCGATGAGCTTTATCTGGAGTTGCACCGGGGCTGCGCCACGAGCAGGCCCGACCAAAAACGCCATAACCGCACCCTGGAGCGGTTGCTTCGGGAGGCGGATCTGGCAGCGGTGCTGGCGGGCCGTTCTGCCCAGCAACCAGGCCGTTCTGGCCAGCAAACTGGAGAAGCCAACGGTTGGCGGGTGCTGCTGTTTCAACAGTTCCACGACATCCTTCCGGGCACGTCGATTCCTGAGGTGTTCGAGCAGGCCGAACCCCAGTGGCGCCTTGCTCGCCGCCGCGCCTGTCGCCAGCGCGATCAGGCGTTGCACCAGTGGCTTGGCAGCCAGCCGGCTGGAGGGGATGCTCCGCTGTGGTGGCTCTGCCAACTCCAGCCCCTGGCTGCGTCTCGTCAGGTGTTGCGGCTGCCTGCTGGCTCCTGGACCTGGAATGGCCAGCGCCTCGCCACCCAGTCGGCTTCAGCCGGTAGCGGTTGGGTGCAGCTGCCCCCGCTGGCTGGTGTGGCAGCCCTGCCGCTGATGCGGCAGAAGCCTATGGCTGACAGGGCGGCTCCGGCGCCCCTCGAGCCGGCCGCGATTGAGCACCCGGTGCGGCTCGAGCGCCTGGCGGGGCCGGCGGGGCCGGATGGCGTCATGGATCGCTGGCTCCTGGGCAATGGTCTTGTGGCGCTTGAGCTCGGCCCCGAGGGGGTCGAGCAGCTCTGGGATGCCAACGGAGTGCCCCAGCTGGCAGCCCCCTTGGCCTGGCAGCGCTACCGCGATGCCGGTGAGTTTTGGGACGCTTGGGATGTGGCCGCTGATTACGCCGAGCACCCCTTCGCCTGGCGTTGGGATGGGGGCATCCAGTGGGCCGAGCAAGGTCCCCTCTGCACGAGCTTTGTGCGGCGGGGACGCTGCGGCTCCAGTGCGGTGCGGCTCGAGGGCCGCCTGCGGGCGGCGAGCCCCTGGTTGGAGCTGGTGCTGAGCGTGGATTGGCGGGCCCGCCACGAGTTGTTGCGCTTGGAGATCCCCCTCCAGCAGCCTGCCCAGCGGTGGGCTGCTGACACCACGGGCGGTGTGATCGAGCGGCCGGCCCAGGCCATCACGCCCCGGGAGCAGGCCCGTTGGGAGGTGCCGGCGATCAGTTGGATCGCTTCGGTGCCCCAAAGCGGTGGTTTGGCAGTGCTGCTCGATGGCCCCCAGGGGGTATCGGCCGCGCCCGGGCACCTTGGGGTGTCTTTGCTGCGGGCCCCTACCTGGCCGGATCCGGGCGCCGACAACGGCTGGCAGCGTCTGCGACTGGCCTTGCTGCCCTGCGCCACCGATTGGCAGCGGGCCCAGGTTCCCCAGCAGGCCGTCCGCTTCCGGGAGCCCCTCTGGCTGCGGCCTGCCCAGCCCTTCTCTGCCTCCCAGGATTGGGGCGAGGCCGTTCCGGCGCTACCTCCCCTGGGCGATGGCTTGCTGCTGCTGGCCCTCCGGCCGGATCCCACCCAGGGCTATGGGCTGATCGCCGTGCAGAACAGCTCCCCATTGCGACGCCAGCTCAGTCTTGGCGACGGCTGGGAGGTGATGGCGGAGCTGGATGGCTTGGATCAGGTGCTCGAGGCCCACCAAGCGGCGCCCCAGGGCCGGCCACTCTCCTTGGAGCTCAGGCCCTGGCAGATCCGCTTTTGGAGGATCCGCAAGCGCTGACTAGTCCTCGTGGTCGTCGAAGGGATCGCTCAGGGCTTTGGAGGGTGGCCCAAAGGCCTGATACACGCCAAAGCCTGTGAGGGCCAGTAAGACAGCCAGTACGGCAAGGGCGATCGATAGGGCGGGCGAGCTGGTGGAGCTGGGATCCATGGGGTTTCGTGGCGAATTCCGTCACAACTCTCGACAGCCCAGCGCATGGGGACCGGCAAGGCCACTACAGTAACGACAGCGATTCATTGAGCGAGAGGAGCAAGCTGCCATGGCCCAAAAGACCCGCCTCGGAAACCTGCTGCGCCCGCTGAATTCTGAATACGGCAAGGTCGTTCCAGGCTGGGGCACCACCCCAGTGATGGGGATCTTCATGGTGCTGTTTCTGGTCTTCTTGCTGGTGATCCTCCAGCTGTACAACAAGTCCCTTCTGCTCGAGGGCATCAACGTCAACTGGAACGGCATCGGCTGATCTGCGCGAGGCCCCATGAACTTCTTCGGCATCGGTTTACCCGAAATGGCGGTGATTGCCGCCATCGGTTTGCTGGTGTTTGGGCCCAAGCGCCTGCCTGAACTGGGCAAAACCCTGGGACGCACCTTGAAGGGTTTTCAATCGGCTTCCACCGAATTCGAGAAGGAGTTCCGCACGGCCATGGAACCAGCCCCTGGGCCCAAAGCCGAAGAGTCCAAGGCCGAGCTCCTCCCCCCGGCAGTGGTCGATCACGCTGTCCTAGTTCCGGAGATTGCCGACCCCTCCAGCCAGCCTCCGGCAGCCTGATTTCTCTGATGGCCTCGGGTTTGTGATGGTGGAGTCCTCGTCAGCTCCGGCTGCTTTGCAGCTGGTGGTGGGCCTCGGTAATCCGGGGGCTAAGTACGCCGGAACCCGCCACAACGTGGGTTTCATGGCCCTTGAGCGCATGGCGGCGGCGGCCCAGGTGGGTTTTCGCAGCCAGGCCAAGCTGCATGGGCTGTTGGCTGAATTGGGCCAGGGGGCCAGTCGCCTCAGGCTGCTGATGCCCCAGACCTACATGAATGAGAGTGGCCGATCGATTCGCGCTGCCCTCGATTGGTTTGGGCTGGAGCCCAGCCAGTTGTTGGTGGTGGTGGATGACATGGATTTGCCCCTCGGCAAGCTGCGCCTCCGGGCCTCGGGCAGTGCGGGCGGCCACAACGGCCTGCGCAGCACGATCAGCCACCTGGGCACCCAGGCCTTCCCTCGCCTGCGCATTGGCATTGGGGCGCCTGCCCCCAATCCCATCGAGCGCAAGCAGCGCACCGTGGGCCATGTGTTGGGTCGTTTTGAGCCCCAGGAGCACAAGCTTCTCGAGGCGGTGTTCGCTGAAGTGGAGGCTGGGATCGGCCTTCTCCAGCGCCTCGGTTTAGAGCGGGCCGGCAATCGGCTGAATTGTTTTCAGCCCGAGCTGGCGTCAGCCTGATTCGATGGCCCGTCTTCCTGCCACCACGGCCCAATTGAGGGTGTTGCACCAAAGCTTCAGCCAACGGCTGTTGGAGGGGGAGGTGACTGCGGGTGGCTTCCAGTGGACGTTTCGATGGGCGTTTGACCGGGGCGAGCTGAGCGTGGAGCCTTCCCTGGGTCGGGCCCTCATACAAGATGCCTTGCTGCGTTTTTTGCTCAAGGTCGATTACCAGCTGGAGCCTGGCGGCGACTATGCCTTTACGGTGCGGGCCAAGTTCTAAGCACCGGCTCGAGCTGCCGCTGGAGCCGGTGGCCCAGCTGGCGCTCCAACAGCAATTGGGCGGCGAGGTCATCGAGGTCCCGGGGCGGCATTCGCAGCCCCAAAGGGATCAGCTTGGCCAGCCCCCGCGCCGGGAAGAGCTCCCAGTAGCGCTGGCGGGCGGCCAGGGTGGTGCCGCGCTCATCCACCAACTCCAAGGTGAGATCGAGAACGCCCAGCCGGCTGAGCCAGGGCTTGTTGCCGGTGCCATTGCCCATTACCAGGGTTCTGAGGCCCTGGGTGTGCCAATGCCGCAGCCAGCTCAGGGTTTGGGAGGGGGAGAGGATGGCAGCCTGGTGGATCTGCTTGGCTAGCTTGTCCGCCAGCACTAGCCCGCATTTGCTGCGGCCCGGGTCGAGCCCGGCGATCAGGTGCTGGGCGTCAAAGCTGCGGTTCATCGTGCTTTGGCCCAGCGCACCTCAACGACCACCGGATCAGGGGTGTCGGCGTTGTTCACGGCCACCGCGGCCAGTTGCACCACCTGGCCATTGGGACGTTCGCTCAGGTTGCGGTTGAGTTGGGTGAGGGCGTTGGCGTCGACCTGGAGTCCGTCCACCACCGTGCCCTGGCGTTGGGCCTTGGCATAGGCCGCTGCCAACAGCAGGTTGAGTCGTCGGTTGAGTTGGTCGCTATTTCGGAGCTCCCCTTCAATCGTGGTGCTCGCCAACACCTCACCGGCCTGGATGACCTGGCGGTTGGGCCGCAGGTCGGGGAAGGCCAGAACCTGCTTCTCGCCCCGAAGCACGTTGGCGGCCGAGACAATGCTCACCACCCAGCTGCCGCGCTTGGTGAGCATCTCCTCCAGTTTAGCTACATCGATTTTGGGAACTAGCAGGATCTGGCGATCGGCAGGTTGCCCAGGCAAGACCCGACGGAAAGCGTTGAGATTGGCCTGCTGTAGCAGGGCATTGACCACCGATTTTGCCTGCTCCGCACTCTCCACGGTCACCTTGGCGCTGGCGAGGGTTTGGCCGCTGCTAATCACGACATCACCCCGGCGGAAGGCAATCAGGTTGGTCTCGAGATCTTTGAGTTCCTTGGTGCTGGCGGTAATGCGTCCGCGCACCTGGGCCAGGTCCGCTTCGTTTCGGCGAATGTCGGCATCGCGGGCCCGCACATCCTGGCCGAGGCGATTGCGCTCCGCCTCGAGTTGGCGCCTTTGGGCGAGTAGGGGCGTCAGGCTCTTCCGCAACGTGACCAGCTGTTGCTCGGCTTGGTGCAGTTGACCTTGGGATCGGGAGCGTTCCTGTTCGGCCCGGTTGCGTTCGATTGTGCTGGCCGCCAATTGGCTGCGGCTGGTCTGGAGGCGGGCTTCCAGTTGGTCGAGTTCAAACAGCCCCACCCGGAGCCTCTGGCTCACGAGCAGCATCAGTCCCAGGGACATCGCACTGATTACGCTGCCAGTGAGCACGGTGATCAGCACGGCCGTGCGCCGCGGCCTCAGATGAAACAGGCTGAGGCGGGCTTTGCCAATGCGACTCCCTAGTCGGTCCCCCAGGGTGGAGAGGACGCCGCCCAAAACCAGCAGGGCCAGGATCAGCAGCCAGCCGGACACAGCAATGCGCAGTTCAAGTCAGTATCCCTCGGCCCAGTCAGTATCCCTAGGCCCAGTCAGTATCCCTCGGCACAGGGGGATTAGCCCCAGGGGCTCAACTAAAGCGCTTGGCCAGGGCGATTGGGTCGAACACGGTGATTTTTTTGCGATCGATCTGCACGAGCCCCTCATTGCGCAGATCCCCCAGCAGACGCGTAATCGTGACCCTGGTCGAACCAATCGCCTCAGCAATCGCCTGGTGGGAGAGGCGCAGATCAATCGTGATGCCCTCACTGCTGGGGACCCCAAAATCGCGGCAGAGCACCAATAGGAAGCTCACCAGTCGGGACGACATGTCCCGGTGGGTGAGGGTTTCGATCATGGTCTCGGTTTGCAGGATCCGCGAGGAGAGGCCCTGCAGAAGCAAGAGCCCCACGCTGGCGTCCTGTTCGATGGCCCTGCGGACGGAGGTGGCGGGCGCTGTCACCATCTCCACCCGGGTGAAGGCAATCGCGTGATAAAACCTGTCGGAGCGTTGGCCTGTCAGGAGCGACAACACGCCAAACAGGCTGTTCTCCCGCAGGAGGGCCACCGTGATTTCTTCCCCAGATTCATAGACCCGCGAGAGCCTCACGGCGCCGCGGCGCAGGAGATAGACCCTTTCGGCCGGATCACCGGGGAAAAAGATGGTTTTGCCGCGTTCGATGGTTTCCACGTTGCTTCCCGAGAGGCCACGAATCACCTCGAGCAGGGTGGGGGAGCCCTGGCCGGCGCTGCCCATGCTGACCACGCTCCCAGGGGCGCCTGTTGACGGGGTGCTGGCGGTACGGCTGAATCCGTGGATCACGCCAACCATGGCAATGGGATAAGTATCGGGACGCTACGGAGCGCTCTGGGCTCCTCAAGTAGCAATCCACACTTTTTGGGGCTTGGTGTGGGAGCGCCGTTGCGCCCTGGCCGTGCACTAGTACGGATGCTTCCACTATCGGTAGTGTCCGTTGCGTGTGAAGCCGGGGTGCTCCCGCTACATTCAGGTCAATGCGGCATTGCGGCCGCCAGCTTTCGATCCTTGGAGTGTTGATGACCGTCAGCCTGTCTGCCACCCCTGCCAATTCGCGCCATCCGCAGCGCCTTGAGGTGGTGGCCGGCACGGCCCATCGGCCGTCCCCAGGGGCCTTGGCGGCAGATCTGTCCTCCACGCCAGACCTGTCTTTGCGGTTGGTGGCCAAGCCCGAGGGGCTGCTGCAAATTCATACAGCTCCTTTTCGGGGCAGCTTCGGATCCGTCTTGAGCCAGGCGCTCCGCACCGCCGGCTTGGGCAGTCGGGTGCTGATCACCCAGTTGCTGAAAGGCGGCGTCGATCAGGGGCTCGCCAGCAGTTTGTGGCTTTGTGGCCGCTTGCAGTGGTTGCGCCCTGGGGTGCCTGCCTGCCTGTCGGCTCCGGCCCCAGGGGCTTCGGCTGAAGCCATCGATGCCGTGCAGCAGGTGTGGGCTTTTAGCCGTGAGCAGCTCCTGACCGGGGCTGTCGATCTGATGGTGCTGGATGAATTGGGATTGGCGGTGGAGTTGGGCTACCTCGAGCTCGATGAGGTGGTGGCCACCCTGGAGCAGCGACCGGCCCAGATGGATGTCATCCTGACGGGCCCTGCCATGGGGCCGGATCTGATGGCCTTGGCTGATCAGGTCACCCAACTGCGCCGCGGTTTCTAGGTTTCTATCCCGTCATGCTGAAAAACGACCGCTGGATCAACGAGCAAGCCGCAGAAGGCATGCTCGAACCGTTTCAAGCGACCTTGGTGCGCCATTTGGATCCCGAAAACCGGGCTTCACCGGTCCTCAGCTTCGGTTGTTCCTCCTATGGCTACGACCTGCGCCTTTCTGCCCAGGAGTTTCTGATTTTTCGGCACGTTCCGGGCACGATCATGAACCCCAAACGCTTTAATCCCGCCAATTTGGAGCCCGCCCCGCTCCACAACGACGGCGACGGTGCCTACTTCATTCTTCCGGCCCATTCCTACGGGCTGGGCGTGGCCCTCGAACACATGAGGGTACCGCCCAATATCACCGTGATTTGCTTGGGTAAAAGCACCTATGCCCGCCTGGGCATCATCGTGAATACAACGCCGGCCGAGGCCAGTTGGGAGGGCCATCTCACCTTGGAATTCAGCAATTCTTCCGGGGCTGATTGCCGCATTTATGCCAATGAGGGCATCTGCCAGTTGCTGTTCTTTGAGGGAGATCCCTGCGAGACCACCTACAAAGATCGCGCCGGTAAGTACCAGCACCAGCTCGAGCGGGTCACCTTGGCCAAGGTTTAGGGAGCCAAGTGGGCGTCGCCCCGGGAGGGGCGCTTCTAGCTTGGATCCCGTTTAGGGAGCCAAGCGTGCTTTATGTAGCCGGCTCTTTTCGTACCAGTCAGCAAATTGGGGCGCCCAGCTCTGCAGGTGGGGCCACATCAGGTCGCAGAGTTCGCGGATTTCCTGCTGGGCATCGAGCTTGGCCCTGAGATCCAGGAAGTGCAGAAACGCCCTGAGGCTGAAGCTCACCACAAAGTGTTGGCGGTAATCGAAGGGAAGGATGCCACGGGCATGTTCTTCGGCAAAACCGGCCTGGAGTAAGTCGCTGTAACGCTCGGCGGCTTGCTGGCACAGCCCTAAATCAATTTGGCGTTGTTCCGCGGTGTAGGCATACTTTTTGCCTTGGCGGTCGCTGTAGTTGCCCTCGGGCCGGAGATAGAACACCTCTTCTAGGGGGAGCGCGCCGCTGGCGGCCTTACAGATGCGATCGCCGGTGTAGCGCATCGATTGCACATCGAAGCTCACCCCCACCCGGTGGGTGCGGGCCTGCTGCATCACCGAATGGGGAAACCAACCCACATTCAGCACAATCTGGGCATGTTCCAGGGGGCCGTAATGGCCTCGCTCGCCAGCCAGCAACCGTTTGACGCAGACCTCACCGGCTTTGGTTTCGTCGGGCCAGCTGGATGGATCCTCTGCCACGAAGCTTTCGCTGTAGTCCTGGTGCATGCCTGCATACACACACTGTTGGGGATTGGGTGTGGCGGCAATCAGAGCCACCCGGAAGCGGGGATCCATGGGGTCAGCAGGTGGGATGGAGTTAGGCGTGGCTTCGGGGGCCGGCAAGGGCAGGCGTCGGGGCGGTCCGCAGGCTCGACTCCGTTGGATCGTCGTTGAGCTGGCTGACCTTGCCAACACCCGCGATCGCCGGCAGCGGACGCTCCTCGATCAGGGCCTGGACGATGGCCTTCAGGTCGCTGGCCGTTCGGGCACCGATCGATCGACCGACACTCTGGCCGCGGGCATTGAAGAGCTCAAGTTGGGGAATGCCATTGACGGCATAGCGATCCATCTCCGGCTGCCAGCGGGGGTTGTCCACATTCAGCAACACCACATCGAGCTGGCCCCGGTGCTCCTGTTCCATGGCCTCCATGGCTGGTGCCATGGCCCGGCAGGCTTCGCACCAGTCGGCATAGAACTCGACCACGGTCGGCCTGCCGTTTGCCAAGGCCACCTGCAGGTCGGGGGATTGGCGGGCCAGCCGTTCTAAGGGGGCTGCCGGATGCAGGCCGCCCCGGAGCCAGAGCACGGCGCCAGCCAAAAGGGCTGCCAGTAAGACCAGGAGTAGGCGTTCCTTGGCGCCGAGGCTGGAGGGGCTGGGGGGTGAAGTCATGGCAAGCACTTTGCCAGTGCTTGCTAGGTTTTTGAACCACCTGGTTTCCAAGGGTTGAAACGGCGCCTCACCCTGCATTTCCCGCGGGAAGCGGTGCATCAGCCGATCACCTATCGGCTGGCCGTCGATTTTGATATCGCGGCCAAGATCCTCAGGGCCCAGATCGCTCCCAACCAAAGCGGCACCATGGTGGTGGAGCTGTCCGGGGACATCGATGAACTGGCTGCCGCTGAGGCGTGGTTGGAAAGTCAGGGGCTCGGCCTCAATCGGGCTCCGGGTCAGATCCAGGTCGATCCAGGGGCCTGCGTCGATTGCGGCATCTGCTCGAGTGTGTGCCCCAGTGGGGCTTTGAGCGTTGGCGCGCCGACTTGGCAGTTGGAATTTGCTGCCCAACGCTGTCTGGTGTGCGAGCAGTGCATCCCAAGCTGTCCGCTGAATGCCATTGCCCTGGTCTTGGACCGTCCCGACTGAGTCCCGTTGCACCATGAACCCGGTTACACCATGAGCACGCTGTGAAAGCTTCCCTGCGCTTCCTGGTTCTGCCCCTACGGGCGCCCATGCTCCTCGTGCTGTTTGCGATTGCGGTTTACGAGGGACTCAGCTGGGGCCATGGCTCGGCCATGGCCCCCCTGTCCGTAGGGCTCCCCAACTTGCTTTGGACGCTGGATTGTTTGCACGCCCTGCTGGTCGTGGTGGTTTGCACCATTCCGGATCTGCTGGTGCAGCAGGTTTCGAGCTTGATGGCAGCAAGCCGGGTGGCCAGCTTCGTGATCACGCTCTTGATCATTACGGTCGGTGGGCTGTACATGTTGCACCTGCAAGTACTCAGCCATGTCTTGATTGTGGCGTCCACCGTTCTGTTGGCGCGGGTGGATTTAGCCCGCATTCGGGTGTCCCCATCGCCGGCCGTTTTGGCCTTGGCGTTGAGTGCAATCGTGCTGGCAGGAGGGAGCTTGGGCCACGCCTTCTCCAGCTAGCCCTTCTCTCGTTAGCTTTTAACAATCGGGTAGGCGCTGCTGTTGGAAGTGCCAGAGGTTGCCCAGCACTTTCTTCACGTAGAGCCGGGTTTCGGGATAAGGGATCGCTTCCACCCAGAGTTCTGGAGCTTGCTGGAGTTGGGGTGTGATCCAGCGGGCCACGGCACCAGGTCCAGCGTTGTAGCTCGCGATCGCCAGCAGGGGATTTCCATCCCAGACCGTGAGTAACTGTTTGAGATAGCGACCCCCAAGTAGGGCATTGAGACTGGGTTCTTCCAGGGCGGCTGTGCCCAGAGGGCCCCCATACAGATCGGCGGCGGTTTCGGGCATCAGTTGCAGGAGGCCCACGGCCCCAGCCCCTGAGTACACCCCAGGGCTGAAGCGGGATTCCTGTTTGGCAATGGCCGCGAGCAGGCTGGCTGGCAGGCGGTTCTCCCGCGCTGCGGTTGCCAAAAGACGGGTGAATCGGGGGGTGGCCTGGGCTTGGGCCAGTTGGCGCCTCTGCTGGCATTGCTGGGGGGAGAGCCGCAGGCTGGCCTCCTCCAATTGACCCAGGCCAATCCAACTGTCGCCCACCCCCAGACGGAGTCGGCCTTCCAGCAAAAGGTCGGCAGCTTGCTGGGGAGGCTGACCCCCGCGTTGCTGCCGCCAGGTTTCCCAGGCTTCTTGGTTTTGCCCCAACCGCCAGAGCCGATCGAGCTGGTGCTTGCCGCTCTTTAGGGGGACCCAGGGGGCTGGCTGCAGGGGCGGAGCCAGGTTTGGATCCAGCGACACATCGCCAGCGCCTAGGCGCACCGCCGCCCGCCAGCCGTAGTAGCCATCGGGGTACTCGCGCAGCAGGTGCCGCCAAAGATCCCGTCCTTGGTTGCGCTGGCCCAGTTGGACCAGGGAAAACCCCAGCCAGAACTGTTGGCGGGCGGTCAAGGCCGGGGGCAGGTGAGGACGGGCCGCACCGGCGAGCAGGGCGCGGGCTTGGGCCCATTGGGCCGCCAACAGGGCCTTCCGGGCTAATTGCCACTGCAGCTCCCAGCTGGCTGGTTCGGCTGGCCAGCGTTGCAGCACGGCCAGGGCCGCCCGGGTGTTGCCCGTGGCGATGGTGTAACGGGCTTGGACAGGGGCTTGGGTTTGCAGGGCTTGGGGCAGGTGCTTCAGGGCCTTGAGACTTTCTTGGCTATCGCTTTCTCCAAGCAATTGCAGGGCTTCTCGGGCTTCAGGGCTGGGGGCAGTGCTGCGGGCGAGGTTGAGGAGTTGCTGCTCCCCCTGGCTCTCTTCGTTGGCGGGGCCTTTCAGCAGGGCCTTGGCGATCGCCAGCTGGGTGAGCCGGGAGGGCTTTTGGCTCGCCAGGCAAGCGGTGGCTGCGGCGCTGTTGCCGAGCTGGGCCAATCCAGCCGCCAGTTGATCGCGCTCCCCGGTGGTAAGGCCCTGCTTGCGTTGGCAAGCCCGTTCAAGGTGCTGTTGGGCCCCAGGCCAGCGCACGCCCCAGCGGGCCAAATGCAGGGCCCCCTGGCGTTTCTGGCCGGAGCTAGGGCTGGCCCCAGAAGCCATCTCAGAAGCCGCAGCGAGGGCGGCAGGATGGGCGGCAAAGTTGCGGAGCAGCTGGCCGCGCAACGGCTGACCGAGCGACATTGGTTGCTGATGGCCTAGGGCGTAGAGGCCATCGGCGCTAGCGGGGGCCAAGGGGAAACGGATCAGCAGTCGCTGCCAGAGGGTTTTGGCTTGGGCTGATTCCCCAAGGCTGGCCGCGGCGAGGGCCTGGCGTTTGAGCACTACGGCGGCCAAGGGATCCGGGCCCCAGGCTTGGCCCTTCAGCAGGTGCTGTTGCGCGGCCGGATCGTTCTCGTTTTCACTGGCCAACAGCAGGCTGGCTTCGCGGCGCGCTACGGGATCTGGGGCCAGCCGACGGATGGCCTCCAGGACCTGGCGGGGCGTATCGGGGTTGGGCTTCGGCCCTAGCTCGAGCAAGGCTTGCCCACTGGCCAAGGTGACCCCTGTTCCCAGGCAGGTGATGGCCAGCAGTTGGGCAAGGCGGGCCAATGGCAACTGGCACAGGATTAGCGGCATTCTGGGGACTTTCCGGCTGGGTTATTTCGGATGCGTTTGCCGCCGCTACCTCCTTGGCTTCCAAGGCCACCGATGGCGCAGTTGCCACCGTTGCTGAACACGCTTCCGGGTGCGGAGCAGCGGCTTCGCACCCTGCGGGTCTGGGCGCTGGCCGGTGGTGTGTTGTTGCTACGCCCCTACTGGCCCCTGAATTTTTTGCCCGGCTGGGTGGTCGGCGCCCTACTGCTCTGGGCCAGCGTCGAATTGCTGGGCTGGATTTGGTGGCCCCGGCGCTGGAGATAGCGCCGGAGATCGTGCTCGCGGTAGCTCCCGTTGCAAGCCCGCGTAGCCTCATTTCAGTTAAAGGTGCTCCATGGCCGCGGCGGCCCACCATCAGGTTGTTCATCCCGTTGGCCTGCCCTTGGGCCCCTCGGTAGCCGGGTTTGGCACGGATGGCATCCGTGGCCGGGTGGGCACCCAGGTCACCCCGGCGTTGGCTCTCCAGGTGGGCTACTGGTGCGGCCAGGTGTTGCCACCAGGTGGCCCTGTACTGATTGGCATGGATTCCCGCAGCAGTGGGCCCATGCTGGTGGCCGCACTTAGCGCCGGACTGACTGCTGCGGGCCGAGAGGTGTGGAACCTGGGTCTTTGCCCCACCCCAGCGGTTCCTGGGGCCATTCGTCGCTTGTCCGCTTCGGGTGGATTGATGGTGTCGGCGAGCCATAACCCACCCCACGACAACGGCATCAAGGTGTTTGGGGCGTCTGGCGCCAAGCTCAGCCGGGCCCAACAGCAGGTGGTGGAAGCGGGCCTGGCGGGGGTGCCAGGCAAAGCCTCGGCGGCCCAGGGCTTCAGTGGGGTGGGGCGGGTGCGAGACCGATCCGATTTATTGGCCGACTACCAGCGGGCGCTGGTCGCCAGCGTATTGGGGCGCCGGCTGGAGGGCTGCAAGATTGTTTTGGATTTGTGCTGGGGCTCCGCGGCCGCCTGCGGGGAAGCGGTGTTTCAAGCCCTGGGAGCGGATCTGACGGTGCTGCATGGCACGGCCGATGGGGAGCGCATCAATGTCGATTGCGGCAGTACCCATCTGGACCAACTGCGCCAGGCGGTCCTGAATCAAGGCGCAAGCATGGGCTTTGCCTTTGATGGCGACGCCGACCGCATGTTGGCTGTGGATGGCAAAGGCCGGGTGGTGGATGGCGATCAGATCCTGTATCTCTGGGGTTCCGACCTGCTGGCCAAGGGCCAGCTCCCGGGCCAACGGATCGTTGCCACGGTGATGTCAAACCTGGGCTTTGAGCGGGCTTGGCAGGCCAAGGGCGGGGTGCTCGAGCGCACTGCGGTGGGCGATCAGTATGTGCACCAGGCCATGGAGCAGATGGGGGCCGGCCTGGGCGGCGAGCAATCGGGCCACATCCTCTCGGCCCGCCATGGCATGAGTGGCGATGGCCTACTCACGGCCCTGCAGGTGGCCACCTTGCTGCATCAGGCCGGCCAGAGCCTCGCCGATTGGATGGACAGTAGCTTCGAGCCCTATCCCCAAATTTTGGTCAATGTGACCGTGCCCGATCGCCAGAGGCGCCAGCAGTGGCAGCAGTGCGATCCCCTCCGCCTGGCCGTTGAGCAGGCCGAGGCAGCCATGGCTGGGGAGGGTCGAGTGCTGGTGCGGGCGAGCGGCACCGAACCACTCCTGCGCGTAATGGTGGAGGCGGCTGAGCAAGGTCTTGTGGATCACTGGGCTGGCCATCTGGCGGACCAAGCCGAACAGCATCTCAACGCTGGCTGATTAACGCTCAGCGCAAAGTCAGCTGGTCGCGGGCCATCTCAAGGGCACCACTGCAGGCGTCACCCTGGGGGGCGGCAATCTGGGCACCGGGGCAGGCTTGGCTGAGGGCTGCGGCAAAGGCATTTCCCAGGGCCACCAGGTGAGCAAGGGCCCCACCCATTGGCCAGATCAGAGGTGCCGGCAGATGCAACTGATTGGCGATGGTGGCGGCCATGGCAGCCAGGGCCTGGGCTGAGCGTTCCACGATGGCTTGGCAGTCGGGATCCCCTGCCGCTGCCAATTCGGCCACCACCGGAGCGAGCCTGGCAAATCCCGCAGCGCCAAAACCTGGCTCCACGACCAAAGCCTTGAGCGCCTGGGTGCTGGCCGGCTCTGAGGCCTCCAGGCCGAGGGCCTGCCAAAGCTTGGGGCGCAGCGGACTATCAGGCCGCCGACCATCGGCCATCTGCAGGCTGAGGGCCAGCCCGTCGCGGCCGATGTCCATGGCGGAGCCGGCCCCATCCAGCAGCCAGCCCCAGCCGGAGCAGCGGTGCTCTTGGCCAGCCCCATTGCGCCCCACGGCAATCGTGCCGGTGCCGCTGATCACCACAATGCCGCCCCTCCCACTTCCACTACCGCTCCCACTTCCGGCGCCACCGCCCATGGCACCCCGCAGGGCGGTGCGCTCATCACCGGTGACGGCAACCCGATTCGGGGCCAAGCCCAGGGCCGCGGCGGCGATGGCTCGCCCCTGGGCTTGGAGGGGGCTGCCCGCTTCAATGCCGCTGGCTCCGATGCCAGCCGCCAGCAGTGTGAAGGCACCCTCTCCAGCCTGACCATGCCCCTGGCTTGTGGCGTTCTCCAGGCTCTGGAGCAGGGCCGCGGCGAATCGCTCTGGCCCCTGGGGGGCCGCCAAGTGGCAAACGCCGGGCCCCTGCCCTTCGCCGACAACCTGGCCAGAGCTCGCCAAGGCCAAACGGCAGGTGGTGTGGGTTTGGCCGGCATCAAAGCCGGCGATCACCCCGGGTGGTGCTGCCTGGGGTTCAGCCACGGGGAGTGGTGGTTGGAGATGCGGCCGCGGCCAGGGTGGCGACGCAGAACCAACCGCTGAGTTGCACTTCAGGGCGGAAGAAGATCGTGTCGGTGAGGCCCTGCACCCCAAGGCCTGCGATCACAGCCAGGGCCGCCAGGACGGGAAGGGCAAAGAAACCACCCTTGCCCCATTGGCGCAGTCCCGTGCGTACACAGCTCAACACCAGACCGATGCCGGCGAGGAGCCCTGGGAGGCCAGCTTCCACCGTCAGTTCCAGGGGAATGGAGTAGGCGCTGAGGGCGTTAAAGCGGGGTTGGGCAAACAGGGGGTAAATCTGGTTGAAGGCATCGTTGCCAGGGCCAATGCCCAGCCAGGGCCTGGCCTGGATCATGTCGAGCGCGGCCATCCACACATTGATGCGGAAGTTGTTGGAGCTGTCCTGGCGGCCGGCCACCAGGCTCAGCACCCGCACCCGCAGGGGCTCCACCTGGGTGACCAACACCACCAACAACGCACCGCCAACGGCCAGCAGCAGCAGGGGGAACACGCGGCGCCAGAAGGGTGGCCATTGGCGGGTTTGACGGGCCGCCAGGAGCACCACGACCACGGCGGCTTCGGCCACCAGGCCCATCCAGGCCCCCCGGCTGTAGGTGAACACCACAGCTGCAATGCCAAGCACCAGGGCTACGGTGGCAAAGGCTTTGCGGGCCAGTCCCTGCCAGCGCAGCAAGGCCACCAGGGCCAGCGGGATTGCCGGTAGCAGGAAGCCAGCTAGCAGATTCGGGTTATCGAGGGTTCCGTAGATGCGGATGGTGCCGTCGGCCACGGAATTGGGATCGGCCCAACGGGCCAGTTCGGTGGTGTCGCCAAACAGCTGGCGAATCCCCACCACACAGGTGACCAGTTCACCGGCCAGTAAGGCCGCCACGATCCGGTCCCACCAGATGGGTGCTGTGGCCAGTAGCTCGCGCAACAAGGCATAAACGCCCAGATAGCTCAAGAGCTTCACCAGCCCATGCAGGGCCGCCGATGGCACGGGGGAAAACCCGGTTGCCAGCAGGGCAACAGCCGTGATCCCCAGGATCCAGCGGTTGATGCTGCCCACTTGGCCGGGGGGCGTGCGCAGGGCGAGAAGCACCCACAGCAAGCCGCAGGCCGCAATGAGCAAGCTGAAACCACTGCGGGTGACCAGGGGCAGGCCAGCCATCAGGGCGCAAAGCACAACTCCTGCAATCAGCGGCAGTTGCTTGCTGAGCAGGCCCCCAGGCGCTTGGGCCATCAGGCCCTGCCAGCGCAGGATCAAGGGAGGCGCAGGGGCGGCGGCGGGGCTGCTCAAGGGCAAAGCTCTGGGCGTTCTGGCCGATTATCGGTCGCTTTGGGCCGTTGCTCCAGGGGGAGCTCAGGCCATGTCCCAAGGGGTTGGTTGTTGCGTGCGTAGAGCACCCGATACACCGGCAGGCCCTGCTGGAGCACCAGCCGTTCCCGTTCGGTGGCCACGGCCAAGGGATTGTCCAGGCGCCAGGGCCGCCCGTCCTGGGGGGGGCGCCGGAAGTAACCGCTGGCCTCGATCAGCAGCACCATGGGTTCAATGACGTCCAGCACATCGCTTTGGATGAACAGCTCTTGCTGCTCAGCCAAAGCGCCGGCGATGGCGAGCAGCAGGGCCGGTTGCAACACCCGCCGTTTGTGGTGCTTTTTCTTGAACCAGGGGTCGGGAAATTGGATCGAAACCCGCTGCAGCTGGCCTGGGGGTAGGGCTGCCAGCCATTGCTCGAGGTTCACATTGGCATTGCAATAGAGGTAGTGGAGATTGCGCAAGTCCAGGGCCTGGCGGTCGGCTTCGGCGGCCTGCACCAGGGGCTGGCGGATTTCTACGCCGAGGTAGTTGCGCCCTGGCTCCTGCTGGGCCAGCTCCAGCAAAAAGCCGCCGCGGGCGCTGCCGATGTCGAGGTGGATGGGCCGCGCCGGTTCGCTAAAGAGTTCGGCCGGTGGGGGTAAAGGCAGCGGCCGTTGGTGGACCCGGCTGAGCGGGTTGACGTGCTGCCGCATCAGGCTGGATGGTCGCTCCCCTGGGGCACCAGGAAGGCCCAGCTGGCGGTGTAGCCATGCAAATGGGTGCTGCCGGCGACGGGCCCGATTTCGCCATTGCAGAACGCACCAGCGATGGGAACCTCGGCAAAGGCCTCCCGGCAGGCGCTCACATCCCCATCGCGCTCGCCATAGAGCCCCTGGCCCCGGCCCAGGCAGGCAAACACCAGGGCTGCCAGGGGCGCGGGCTGCTGCAGGCGCTGACGCTCTAGGAGTTGGCGCAGTTCCTGGCGGGAGGTGGTGCCATCCCGCAATTGAAATTGCACCTGTTGGCCGGCGCGCATGCGTTCGGCCACGGCCACGGCCCCATTGCGGGGGTCGATGCCGAGCAGGTTGCGCACCAAGAAGGCACTGCTGTTGCCGGTTTGGCTGGCTGCCAGGTTGAAGTTGCTGCGTCCGACGCCCAGGAAGAGGGAGTTTTTGGCCAGTTCCCGTTCATCGGCGCTGAGGCTGGTGAGGATCGACTGCAGGGCGGCCACCGGGCTACGGCGCTTACTGCCTTCGCTCACCTCCAGCACCACATTGCGCTGGGCTTGCTCCACTTCGAGCACCGGGCCGATGGGACGACAACCCTGGGCCACCAAGGGATCCAGGCGCCAGCTGCCGCCAATCAGGCAGCCCACTGCCCCGTTTCTCACACCACCGGTTGTCACGCCGCCCTGGGGGTCTGAGCCATCCTGCGGGTCTGAGCCTTGGCTCAACAGCAGGGAGCCGTGGGAGGCACTGTGCTGGCCGGCGATGCCCCCAAGCTTGGCGGCCTGGGGACAGGCGTAATCCAGGCCACTGATCAGGTCGTTGATGGCCGGGCAGCTGGGATCGACCAACAGCAGCATCGAGGGCATGGTTGCGAGCTCGTCCCCTGGGGCCTGGAGAAGGTGTTGCCAGGGTTCTGCGGGCCCATCGAGATCGGGAAGCTCGGCCGTGTCGATGGCAAAAGGGCGCAGCTCGGCCCCCGGGAGCCGCAACAGGGTGACGCTCAGGGCCGGCGCATGTTCGAGTTCGTGGGGCTTGCCGGCGCCATCGGTGCCCACGACCCCGCCCCCCACACAGCCCAGCCAGTGCTTGGATTTCAGTTGGCTTTGCAGCAGGGGCAGCAGGCGCTGCAGGTCGCTGGCGTAGCTGGCGGAGGCAAACACCAGGGCCAAATCGGCTGGGCCGCTCCCCTGCAACTGCTTGGCAATGGCGTCCACGGCCCCTTGTAGCGAGGCTTCCGTGGCAAGAGCAGTCCGGCACCAGGGGGCCTTGGCACTGGAGCCTTGCAGAAATGCCAACCAGCTCGGTAGGGGAAACGCAGCCATGGTTTGACCCTATCTCCAGCAGGGGGGCGCGGATAATGGCGTCTTACCGAACCACCCCCGTGCCTGTAGCTGTGCCAGAAACGCTTTACCGCTCCCTGGTGTGGCTCGACTACCGCTTGGCGGTTGTGTTCAGCTTGGGCTTGCCCCTGGTGTTGTTGATCTGGGCCGCGGTGCGCCGCGAGGGCGCCTTGGTGCGCTTGATGCAGATCTATTGGAAGGTGGCCAGTCTGTTACTGATCAGCACCCTGCTCCTCGCCAACCAGCGCCCGTTGGGTTTTGTGCTGGTTTTGGTCGGTCAACTGCTGTTGGTCGGGGCGGTGTGGTTCTGGGTGGATCTCAACGAGGAGCTGGCGGATCTGCCCCCCTGGCGACCACTGCCCCTCACGATTCGGATTTGGCGCTGGAGCTTGACCCTTTGGGCGTTGGCCGGCGCGGCGTTCAGCCTCACCAGCCTGGCTTGCCTGGGCAAGGCGGCGATGGCGGGTCCCCGCTGTGCCGTATGGCTGCAGGCCCCCCAGGGGCTCAATGACCAGGTGACTGGGCTGTTTGGCTTTGTGTTTGGGGCCAATTGGACCGCCACCATTGCCGGCTTTGTGGGCTATGTGGCCCTGGTGGCCTACGTGGTGGGCCTGCTGCAGTGGCTGCTGGTGCGCTTGCCTAAGCAGGGCCGGGTGGCGGGGGAGTTTTGATCAGCTCTGGGGTGTCCCTGTGTTGAGCCAGTCGTTGAGCCAGTTGGAAGCGATCAGCAGCCAGCGGCCGGATCGGGTGCTGCGGCTGGCAGGGCTTTTGGTTGGCGAGCCCTTGGAGCTGTTGATCTTTCGGGGGTTCTCCAGCAGTACCACCCATCCCACCGCCTTCGATCCCGACCAATCAGCCCTGCCAGAGGGTGCCCTGATTCAAACGGCATCGCTGCTGGCGGGCCCCCTCAATCCCGCCGCTGAGCAGGTGTTGGCTGGCCCATCCGATCCGGACGGGTTTTTAGAGCCAGCTGCATGGCTTTAGCTGGGTTCGAGGCCTGATCAGGCTTCCAGCACGCCCACGCAACGGCCACACAGGGTGGGGTGGTTGCTGTGGCTGCCGATGTCGCTCTCGTAATGCCAGCAGCGCTCGCATTTCTCCCCGGCCGCTTTGGCGATCTGCACGCCCACGCCCCCTTCTGTGGCTTCGGCCAAAATCTTGTTTTCGTCCAAAATCGTGGCTTGGCGGGGTTCCATGGCCAGGCCAGAGACCAGTAGCCAATCGGCCAGGTTGTCGACCTCAGGGTGGCTGCTCTGCTCCAGCCATTGCAGGGCACCGCGCAGCTCAGGGCTGGTTTCGGGGCCGAGGCCCAGGTGCACCTGGGCCTCCAGGGAGGCGCCGAGATCCCCTTGGCTGCGGCACTGCTCGAGCTGGCGGTTGATCTGGGCCCGGAGCTCAAGCACCTGGGCCATGGGCGTTTCGAGATCGGCGGCGGCCCACTCCGCCGGGGCGGTGGGCCAGCCCCGCTCAAACACCGACTTTTCGGCCACCGGGTAGGGCAGGTTTTGCCAGATGTCTTCGGCCATGTGGCACAGCACCGGGGCGATCAGGCCGGCGAGCCGCTCTACCACCAGGGCCAGCACGGTTTGGCAGCTGCGCCGGCGGTAGGCATCGGCAGCGCTCACATAGAGGCGGTCTTTGGCAATGTCGAGGTAGACGTTGGAGAGGTCGACCACGCAGAAGTTTTGGAGGGCCTGGAAGAAGCGGTAAAACTCATAGCGCTCGAAATCGGCACCCACCGATGTGATCAGCGACGCCGTGCGCTGCAGCATCCATTGATCGAGCAGGGGCAGATCGGCGTAGGGAATGGCATCGCCACCTTCGGCCAGAGGTTTGGGGTTGAAGTCGTGCAGGTTGCCCAGCAGGTAGCGGGCCGTGTTGCGCACCTTGCGGTAGACGTCGGAGAGCTGTTTGACAATCCCCGGTCCCAGGGGCACATCGGCGGAGTAGTCGACCGAGCTCACCCAGAGCCGCAACACATCGGCGCCGTAGGCGGGCTCCTGTTTTTCGTTCTTGCCGCCTTCCACCAGCACCGCTGGATCAACGACATTGCCGAGGGATTTGCTCATCTTGCGGCCCTTCTCATCGAGGGTGAAGCCGTGGGTGAGCACCCGCTTGTAGGGGGCGTGGCCGTTGACGGCCACCGAGGTGAGCAGGCTGGATTGGAACCAGCCCCGGTGTTGGTCGGAGCCCTCCAGATAGAGATCGGCGGGGTACTGGAGCTCGGGCACCCGGGGGGTTTGGCCGCTGATGCCGCCCAAGACCCCGGCCCAAGACGACCCGGAGTCGAACCACACGTCCATGGTGTCGGTGCCCTTGCGCCAGTGCTCAGCCTGGTCGGCATAGGCCTCCGGCAGGAGCCCGGCTTCATCCCGTTCCCACCACACGTCGGCGCCGTGCTCGCCAATCAGGGCCTGGATGTGGCTGAGGGTGGCTTCGTTGAGCAACACCTCGCCGGTTTGGCGGTGATAGAACACCGGAATGGGCACGCCCCAGGTGCGTTGGCGGGAGATGCACCAATCGCCCCGCTCGCCCACCATCGATTCGATCCGGTTGCGGCCGCTGGCGGGCAGCCACTCCACCTCGGTAATGGCTGCTAAGGCCTGGCTGCGGAAGCCCTCTACCGAGGCAAACCACTGCTCGGTGGCCCGGAAGATCGTCGGTTTTTTGGTGCGCCAGTCGTAGGGGTAGCGGTGCTCGTAGCGGTGTTCTGCCAGTAAGGCCCCGGTCGCTTTGAGGGCCTCGATGATCCTGGGGTTGGCGTCCTTGAGCACGTTGGTGCCGGCAAAGGGCCCGGCCTCCTCCGTGAGGTTGCCGGCCTCATCCACGGGGCAGAGCACGGGCAGCCCGTACTTCTTGCCGGTGTTGAAGTCGTCCACGCCGTGGCCGGGGGCGGTGTGCACAAGGCCCGTGCCGGTTTCGGTGGTGATGTAGTCCCCGCCCAATACCACCGGGCTGGTGCGCTCCAGCAGGGGATGGCGGTAGAGGATCCCCTCCAGCTCAGCACCGTTCACGTTCAGCAGCGGCTCCAGCTGCAGGCCCAGGCTGGTTTGCAGGCTCTCCACCAGATCGGTTGCCACCACCAGGTAGCGGTTGCTGGCACCTTCAGAGGCACCTTCAGAAGCAGCTTCAGCGCGGACCTGGCAGATGGCGTAGCTGAGGTTGGCGTTCACCGACACCGCCAGGTTGGCGGGCAGGGTCCAGGGGGTGGTGGTCCAGATGGCCACAGCCAGCTGGGCGCTGGCGAGCCCAACGGCAGCCAGCTTGCTGGCGAGGGCCTCGGGGAGCTGGTCCACCGCAAAGGCCACATACACGCTCGGTGAGGTGTGGCCATCGGGGTATTCGAGTTCGGCTTCGGCGAGGGCCGTGCGGGAGCTGGGGCTCCAGTGCACCGGTTTTAGGCCCCGGTAGATGTGGCCGGCCAGAACCATCTGGCCAAACACGCTGATTTGGGCGGCTTCGTAGTCCTTGTGGAGGGTGAGGTAGGGCTGCTCCCAATCGGCCCAGATGCCCCAGCGCTGGAACCCCTGCTTCTGGCTCTCCACCTGGGCGAGGGCGTAGGCGTGGGCTTTTTGGCGCAGGCTGATCGGGGTGAGGGCTTGCCGTTCGCTGCTGCCCAGCCCTTGCAGCACCTTCAGCTCTATCGGCAGCCCATGGCAGTCCCAGCCGGGGATAAAGCGCGCTTTTTTGCCCTGCAGCAGGGCGGTTTTGTTGATGATGTCCTTGAGAATTTTGTTGAGCGCATGGCCCACGTGCAGGGCCCCATTGGCGTAGGGGGGGCCGTCGTGGAGGGTGAAGCTCTCGCCTGGGTTGTGCTGGCTGAGCCGCTCGTAGAGCTTGGTTTCGGCCCAAAAAGCCTGGAGCTCAGGCTCCCGCACCTTGGCGTTGGCCCGCATGTTGAAAGGCGTCTGCAGCAGGTTCAGCGTGTCCTTGTAGTTGGCCGGGGTGGAGGCGGAGCTTGCGGACACGTCGCCTAGGGCATCAAATGGGGATTATCCCGCCCGGTTGTCATCGGCTGCTTGGATCAGGGCCTCAACCTCCACCAGGGAGGTCACCACCACGGTGGAGATCCCCGATGGAGGCGCCTCTGGCCGGATCCAGCGCTTGGTGGTGGTTTTGGGCTGTCTTAGGGCTCCGAACCAGCCGACCAGGCCACTGGCGGCTGTGCCGACAAGGCTGGAGAGCTTGGCGGTGGTGGCACCCAGTTGCTGGAGGCTGCTCCTCCAGCGCTCGATCGAGCCCAGCCGGGTTTGCTCCTCGCCCGTGAGCTGGCGCCAGCGGCCCTGGCCCACTTCCACGGCCAGGCGGCCGATGAGTAGGCCCCCGCACAGGACCGCCAGCATGGGGGCGCCGGTGAGGCGATCACGGCTGCTGACGACCACCAGGCCCAGCAGCAGCATCACAGCTCCCCAGGCGGAATCGCGGGGGCGGCTCAGCTCGGTGGCGAGCAAGGGCAACAACAGGATCGCCAGACCGACCAGCAGGGCGGCCAGGCCACCCAGGGTGGCAACCATGGTCTTGGACGTGGCTGGCCCCATTCTGGCCAGCCCTGGGGTCGGGTCCTTAGAGTCAGGTCCTGCCCATCTGGCGGAATTGGTAGACGCGCTGGTTTTAGGTACCAGTGGCTTAGGTCGTGGGGGTTCAAGTCCCCCGGTGGGCATCCGCAGTTTCTTAAGTTGCACCCACGCAATGGGTCTAAGGACTCGTTCGACGCGACTTTTCTTCTTGGCTGTATTTGGGGGTGGTTATGGCGCGGGTTCTGGAATGACACAGGCTCTGACTGGCATCTCAGCTCCTGACGCAGGACCCTCTGCTGGGCTTGATTCTGCTGTCTTCGCCCCAGCCAGCGCCCCGTTGCCGCGCTCTGTTCCGAAGGAATTTCTTGATCCACCAGCCTGCTGGAATCCAACGGTGGCGTTGTTTTTGGGGGGCTATGCCTTGGCCGCCCTGACCATCTGGGGTTGGTTTGTGGGCCAGTGGCCCTTGGGCGTGCTTCTGGCCACAGGCTTTTTGGCGCTCCATCTGGAGGGCACCGTGATTCACGATGCCTGCCATAACGCCGCCCATCCCAACCGCTTCTGGAATGGCTTGATGGGCCATGGCGCTGCCCTGCTGCTGGGCTTCAGTTTCCCCGTGTTCACGCGGGTGCACTTGCAGCACCACGCCCATGTGAATGACCCCAAGAACGATCCCGACCACATCGTGAGCACCTTTGGCCCCCTGTGGCTGATTGCGCCCCGCTTCTTCTATCACGAGTTTTTCTTCTTTCAAAGGCGTTTGTGGCGCCACAATGAATTGCTGGAGTGGGGAATTGCCCGCGGAATTTTTGCCAGCATCGTGGTTGCTGCTGTGAAGTTTGGATTTCTCGACTTCGTTTTTAATTGTTGGTTTGCCCCGGCCTTACTTGTGGGGGTCACCTTGGGCTTGTTTTTTGATTATTTGCCCCACCGGCCTTTTCAATCCCGCAATCGCTGGCATAACGCCCGGGTGTATCCGAGCCGCGCCTTAAATTGGCTGATCATGGGTCAGAACTATCACCTGATCCACCATCTTTGGCCCTCCATTCCCTGGTTTGAATACAGGCCGGCCTATCACGCCACCCAGCATATTTTGGATGCTAAGGGTTCGCCCCAGCGCTTGGGCTTGTTTGAAACCCGCAGTGATGGTTTCAACTTTCTCTACGATATCTTTCTTGGCGTGCGTAGCCACCGCAAGCGCCGCAGCAAGTTGCGTCCCATCGCCGCCTTAATGCCCACGCGCCATGCGCGTCGCCGCGTGCTTGAGGTACTTCACCGCACCGCCATATCCCCGGTGCGCTAGGTGCAGCTGGGTTAGGCGAAGCCGAGTTTTGATTGGTTAATCAGCCAGGATTTTTGGCACCCGGAAGAAGTCACCTTCCCGCTGGGGCGAGAGGTTGAGTAGCTCTTCCCGCACCGGGGTGGGATCAACGGCGTCTTCCCGGGTGACATTCACCACTTCCACGGCCCGGGTGGTGGGGGGCACGCCTTCCGTGTCCACCTGCTCGAGATGGGCGACGTACTCGAGAATGCGCTCCAGCTGGCCGGTGTAGGTGGTGATCTTGTCTTCCGGAAGGTCGAGGCGGGCCAGGCCTGCCACCTTGCGGACGTCGGCGGCGGAGATTTTGCTCATGGCGCTGGATGGGGCCTTGGACTTGAACGGACGCTAGCGGTTAGGGCGCCTCGGCCAGGAAGGCTTCCAGATCACTGCTGAGGGCAGTGGCGGCCAGATCGAGAAAACGGGCGCCGTGGTCGGCCTGGGCCAGGTAGGGGTCGGAGCCCATGCGGCCGTCGGGATGGCGGCGGCGGAAATCGTCTGGCCCGTGGATGGGGCCGGCGGGAGCGGCTTCCGGCAGGGGGCGCTGCTTGGCCTGCAGGCTGGGCTCCAGGTGCAGGGTGAGGGCAATTTCGCTGGGGGTCGCGTGATGCCCCTCGCGATCTCCATAGAGGCTGCGGGCTTCGCGCATCACCGGTGCGGCCATGAACCAGTTGGCCAATTTGCAGCGCAGGCGATCGGCATGGGGCAAGCCCCGGGCCGCGGCGGTGGCATAGGCCTGGGCAAAGGCCGCCTTGGCGGTGGCGATGTTGCCGCCGTGGCCATTGATCAGGAAGATCCGCTCAAAGCCATGGCCGGCTAAGGAGAGCACCACGTCATGGAGCACGGCCAGCAGGGTGGAGGGCTGCAGGCTCACGGTGCCGGCAAAGCCCAGGTGATGCTCAGCCATGCCAAAAGCCTGGGCTGGCGTCACCAGCACACCGCTGCGACGACCCACCTCAAGGGCCACGGCTTCAGCGGTGAGGGCATCGGTGCCAATGGCGCCGGTGGGTCCGTGCTGTTCGGTGGAACCCAAGGGCACGATCACCCCCTTGCAGGTTTGGAGGTAGGCCTCCACCTCGGGCCAGCTGCGCAGTTGCAGGCGGACCGCTTCTGCAGAGTGGGCTGGGGCCCCGGGAGGGGGGCTTGGGGCTGAAAAGGTCATGGTGAACAGCTTGAACCCTGGTGGGCTTGCCTAGGATTGGAAGGCCAGCAGCTCCGGTGGGGCCCATGCTGCATCGAAAGCTCGATCAGTTTTGCAGCGAGAAGCGCCCGGTGTGGGTGTTTCTGCGCGATCAACAGCGTTGGGTGGAGGAGGCCTTGGTGGTGGCCATCGAAGGTGACATGGTCACCCTCCGCTACGACGCCGAAGACGACGACGAGACCCACACCTGGGAAGAGAGTGTGCGGCTCGAGTCAATTGGGGCGGTGAGCACCCGGCTGGCTTACGTCTGCCGCAGTGGCGACCCCGATGATGTGATCACCTCCGAGGATTGCCCCGAGGCGGAACGGCTCAGCAATCCCTAGTGGGCCGTGCCGTTGCCGTCGTAGTCGTCGCTGTCGTAGTAGCCGCCTTTGGTTCCGAAGAACAAGGTGGCCAGCACGAAGAAGCCACTGGTGGCCACCAGCACGGTGGCGAGGGTGAGACCGGAGGATTCCATGGTGCTTGCTGGGTGGGGCTGCTTCTGTTCACTTTGGCGAAGGAACGTCAGCTTGGTGGAGGAGCGACACCAAGGTTTGCCATTGGCCGCAATGCACTGCAGCCAACGATTCATACGGTTTGGGGTCGTGGCTAGGTTTGGAGCACTCCTGCAGGATTGTCGTGACTGCAGGTCTGTAGGGCCTGTTGGTGTTTGTTGCCTCGGTGGCCGGCGCTTCTTTTTTGGCACGGCCCTTCAGGGGCCAGGTGCCCACGGTCGCAGTTTTGATGCTCGGGGGCATTGATTTGTTCGCCAAAATCGGCCTGGGTTTGATTTTTTCCTGGTCGGTCTGACCATTGATCAGAAGACCCTGGGAGGTGTTTCGGGCCGCTTGGGGGCTATCGGCTGCTTATCAGTGCGGGCGCCTGGGGGCAATTGGGACCTGTGCTGACGCTGGCGCTTCTGCTGGGCTCCGCTGATCCGATCACCCCGGTCTTCAGCGTGGCGTTGGTGGTGATGGTGGCCTGACTGTTGATTGTGGGCTTGATCGCCCTCTCGGTGCATTGAGGGGTCGACATCTTGATGGGAACGGTGGTAGCCGGATTGGTCATGCGTCGCTATGTCAAGAACCCGCAGACGTCAGCGGTGCTGAAGCAGTGGGAGGCTTCGACCTGTGGCCTGTTTGTGCAGTGATTTTTCGTGGTTGCTGGATCGCGGCTTGATTTGGCATCCGTCGCTGCCAACCCCTGGGGGCCGGTGGTCTGTTTGGCGGGGATTCTCGTGATTCGAGGCCTCCCCCAATGGTTGCTATGCCGCCATACCCCGAGCAACGAACCCCTGTTTGGCGATCCTGGGCGGTTTTCGGTGGTCGTGAGCTATGGCATTCACCACTGCGTCAACGTGGAGATCGTCCGCGCCGATTGGGCCAATGGAGTGGTGCTGCGGGCCCCATGGTTGGCCGCAGAGTCCGAGCGGATTGCGGCTGGCCCGGCCCTGTTGGCCAAGCGGTTTGGCATCTGCAAGCGCCATGACGCCACGGCGGTAGTTCCAGGGGTGTCAGCCTCCTTGGCGAGTTCAGGGCCCACCGCCCTAATGCCAACCCCTTGGCAGGTGCCTTTGGCCCTTTAGGTTGAGGGCGTTTGTGCAGCCTGCGCTTTGAGCGGTTGGAGTCACCGCCATGTGCTCGATCTGGCGGCCTTCTCGCTAGACGACTACGCCACCGTGTTGGAGTTGGCCCAGCGGTTTCGTGCCATGCCCGTGGCGGGGGCGCGCAAGCTGCCTGCCCTCCAAGGGCGGCTGATGACCAGCCTGTTTTTCGAGCCCAGCACCCGCACCCGCAGCAGTTTTGAGTTGGCGGCCAAGCGTTTGTCGGCCGATGTGCAGAGTTTTTCGCCGTCGTCCAGTTCCTTGAGCAAGGGCGAAAGCCTGCTCGATACGGCCCGCACCTATGTAGCTATGGGCGCCAATGTGCTGGTCGTGCGCCACCAGTGTGCGGGCGTTCCCCAAGGATTGGCGCGGGATCTCGATCAGGCCGGCGAGGGTGTGGCCGTGCTCAATGCAGGCGATGGTCTCCACAGCCATCCCAGCCAGGGCTTGCTCGATCTGTTCACCCTGGCCCGCCACTTCAATCCTCAGGCGCCCACCCCAGAAGCCCTGCGCGGTAAGCGGATTGTGATCGTGGGCGATGTGCTCCATTCGCGGGTGGCCCGCTCCAATCTCTGGGCCCTCACCGCCTGTGGTGCCCATGTGGTGCTTTGCGGCCCGCCCACCTTGCTCCCGGAGGCCTTTGCCGAGTTTGTGGTGGCGCCGCCCCCTGGCCAGGCCACCGATCCGGTGCCCTGGCGCGGCACTGTGACGGTGGTCCGCAGCCTGGATCAGGCCCTGCCCGGTGCCGATGCGGTGATGACCCTGCGTCTGCAGAAAGAGCGCATGCGCCAACACCTGCTCACCAGCCTGGATCAGTACCACCGCCAATACGGCCTCACCCACCAGCGCTTGACGTTATGCAGCCCCGGCGTACCGGTGCTCCACCCAGGCCCGGTGAATCGGGGGGTGGAGATGGCGGGTGCCCTGCTGGATGATCCCAACCTCAGCTTGGTGGAAGAGCAGGTGCGCAATGGCATCCCCATTCGCATGGCGCTGCTCTATTTGTTGGCCGCTTAAAGGCTGGCCGCTTAAAGCAACTTGAAGCCGTCCAGCAGCAGTCCGTAGAGCAGGCCCAGCCGCGCCATGTCCAGGAGTTGCAGGATCAGGCGGTCGCCTTGACGGCGCAGCAAGGGGCCCCGGGCCCGAATTGCTAATTCAATGGCGCTCACACAAATCAACGCCCCAACGGGATCCAGTTCGGAGAAGGCCCCACTAATGGTGCCGATGGCTCCGCCGATGCTGAAGCTGATCAGCAGCACGATCAATTGCAACGACAGCCGCCGCCAGGGATTGGAGGCCCAGCGCTCCAGGGAGGCGATCGCTTGGGCCACCCGTTGCTGAAAGCGGGTTTGCTGATAGCGGGGTTTGGGCAATCCCGTTGTCACAGCGCTGATTTAGCGTTGGGGATATTTTGCAAAAGAGGGGGGCAGGGAAGTTGGCTTTCGGTGATCCCCATCACCCGGCCCAAGCCCTGCCTTACCCTGTCTACACCATCAGTAGTGTATCTGCGGGTTTTTACCGCTACTGATAGGGGAATCCAAAAAAAAAAGCCCTGGCCGAAGCCGGGGCTGGGTGATGGGGACACTCACCACCTAAGCGTTGGCTGCCTTGCGGATCCATTGGTGTTCGGCCGTTTGGGGGAGCGTCCCTAGGGCCTTGACGGTGAAACCAGAAAGGTCCGTCCGTCACCTTGAAAGCAAAGCAATCAGCCGTCGCTGTCCTTTTTGCGGGAGCCCTTGCCTTCGAGCAGTTCCAGTAAGGCTTCCATCTGGGCCATTACTCCACGCACTTCGCCCGCTTCTGGAAGCAGTCCATCTTCCTGGACCCCCTGGTGCATTTCCCGGAGTTCCTGGCGGATGTAGCGCAGGTGACTCACGACCTGCTCACGCTTGGACTGGGACATAAAAAGGACTGATCGTGTTGTCCCTTTTACCCCATCGCCGGTCTACTTCTCGCCGAACTGGGCCTTGGCCTGCTCATAAAAGGCTTCGTCGATCTCGTTTTGCCCCGCTTCTGAGGCAAGTCCCTCTATTTTGCGCCGCACGATGGGGCGCACAAAAAAAGGCACTTCCTTCAGCTTGGCCTCGGCGTGGGTGGTCCAATTCATGGAGTGGAGAATAGGGGACTCGAACCCCTGACCTCTGCGGTGCGATCGCAGCGCTCTACCAGCTGAGCTAACTCCCCAAGGGCCCATCCCGTGGGAACCAAAGTTCTATGGGTTGGGCCATTATCTCCAAAAGCTATTCGAAGCGGCCCCTGGCCGATCTCCGCCATGACCGAGTCGATCACGCCCGAACAGCTCGCCGCCTTTGATGAAGCCTCTACGGCGGAGCTGGCCCGGCGGCTGGATGAGGACGACTACCCCAGTCCGTTTGACGGCCTTGCCGATTGGCATTTGATGCGCGCCTTGGCCATCCATCGGCCAGAGCTGGCCCGGCCCTACGTGCATTTGGTAGACCAGGAACCCTTCGATGAGGACTGAGGACGCGCCGCGTCCTGCCGCTAGCCCCGACCCCCTGGCCGGACGCAGGATTTTGGTGGCGATCACCGGCAGTATTGCTGCGGTGAAGATGCCCTTGCTGGTGAGCGCCCTAGCTAAGCGCGGGGCCCAAGTGCATTGTGTACTTACCGCCAGTGCGGCCTCCTTGGTGAGTCCGGTGGCCCTCGCTTCCCTCAGCCGCCACCAGTGCTATCTGGATGCGGATCAATGGAGCCATCAGGCGCCCCGGCCCCTGCACGTGGAGTTGGCCGAATGGGCCGAGCTGGTGTTGGTCGCCCCCCTGAGCGCCACGAGCCTGGGCCGTTGGGTGCATGGCTTGGCCGACACCCTGCTGGCGAGCACCCTGCTGGCCACGGAGGCGCCGGTGGTGGCCGCCGCCGCCATGAATACATCGATGTGGCAATCCCCACCGGTGCAGCGCAATTGGCAGGCACTCCAAAGCTTTGAGCGGGTGTTGGCCCTTGGGCCCACCCCAGGGCTGCTCGCCTGTGATCGCCAGGGGGATGGCCGGATGGCGGAGCCAGAGCAACTCCTCTTGGCGCTCGAATCGGTAGCCCTCTGGGGTTGGCAGCGCGATTGGCAGGGCCTGGCCTTGCTGGTGAGCGCGGGCCCCACCCGGGAAGCCCTGGATCCGGCCCGTTTCCTCAGCAATGGCAGCACGGGCCTGATGGGTGTGCTCTTGGCCCAGGCGGCTCGACTGCGCGGCGCTTCAGTGCAGTTGGTCCACGGCCCTCTGCAGGTGCACCCGGGGCTCCTGGAGGGCTTGCTCTGCACCCCAGTTCAAACCGCTGCCCAGATGCAGGCTGCCCTCACGGCGGCCCAGGGGCAGGTGGATGCCATTGCCATGGCCGCCGCCGTTGCCGACCACCGCCGCGTGGAGCCCCTAGCCCGCAAGCTCAGCAAGCAGGAGCTTGGCGAGCTCTGGGTGGAGGGTTGGGAGCAGGTGCCCGATCTTTTGACTGGTTTGGTGGCCAGCCGGCCCCCCGGCCAGGCGATTTTGGGTTTTGCGGCCCACTCGGGGGATGGGCTCGCTGCCGCCCGGGAGAAATTACGCCGCAAGGGCTGTGATTGGTTGTTTGCCAATCCCATCGATCAGTCCGATGCCGGCTTTGGCAGCCCCAGCAACCAGGGCTGGTTGCTGGGGCCAGGCGGCCAGGGCATCCAGCTCCAGCCAGCCTCGAAGCTGGCCATTGCCCACCAACTCTTGACGGCGCTCAGGCCGCCAGGGCCCCTGCCGGGGCATCGGGTTCTGCTTCGAGCTGAAGCAAATCCATAAAGGTGCGCAGCTGCAACCTCGGGATGTAGGGCCAGCCGCCTGTGCGTTCCATGGTTTCAAGCAGGCTGAACAGTTGGCTGCGGTCGGAGGGCAGGCTGGCCCGGAAAGCTCCGTCCTGGACGGTGCGGTGCAGCTGCTCAATCTGACGAAGCAGCTCAAGTAGGGCATCGGGGTTGCCGTTGAGCTCCTGAGCCAGTTGCTGCAGGCTTTTAAGCTGGTTCGACAGGCTGGTTTGCTGGGCGGGAGTGAGGCTCATATCTCGGTTCACACGCTGGACGGGATCGCCGCTGGCGATGGGCTCTCCATACAGGTTGTTGAGAGCCGCGACATCGTACGGGAAATCAGGTTTATGCACCCGTAGGATCCGCCGAAGCCCAGTTCCCATCCACCGTCTCTGCGGCGTTTCCCCATGAGTTTTCGTCCTCTGCTGGCCCTTGTGCTGGCGCTGTGCCTGACCCTGGTGACCGCGTGCAGCGGTGGGGCCAAGGCGGTTGATCGCTCCAACCTCACCTACGACGACATCCACAACACCGGTCTGGCCAACAACTGTCCGACCTTGCCCGATTCGGCCCGGGGCTCGATTGCCCTCGACGCAGGCTCGAAGTATCAACTGCGCGAAATCTGCATGCACCCCCAAGAGGTGTTTGTGAAGGGCGAGCCCGCCAATAAGCGCCAGGAAGCCCAGTTTGTGGCTGGAAAAATCCTGACCCGCTTCACCTCCAGCCTTGACCAGGTCTATGGCGACCTGGATGCGGGTGCCACTGGTTTGTCCTTTAAGGAACTTGGAGGCATCGACTTCCAGCCGATTACCGTGCTGCTCCCCGGCGGCGAGGAAGTGCCCTTCACCTTCTCCAGTAAGGAGTTGGTGGCCCAGGCCGATGGTGCTTCCATTACCACCAGCACCGATTTCAATGGCAGCTTCCGGGCGCCCAGCTACCGCACCAGCAATTTCCTGGATCCCAAGGGCCGTGGTTTGACCACGGGCTACAGCAGCGCCATGGGCCTGGTTCCCGCTGGTGATGAGTTCACCGGAGAAACGGTCAAGCGCTATGTCGACGGCACGGGCTCGATGAACCTTTCAATCACCAAGGTCGATGAGGCCACCGGAGAATTTGCTGGGGTGTTCACGGCCATCCAACCCTCCGACTCCGACATGGGCACCAAGTCCGTTGTCGATGTGAAGATCATTGGCCAGCTCTACGGCCGCCTCGAGAAGGCTTGAGCCTTTAACCCACTCGCGCTAGCGGCCCCAGGGCTGCTTTGGGGGCCCCGCTGGGGGCCCTTTTTGATGGCCGGCCGCAGGCCGGAGATGGCTCGCCGGGCTGGTCTGGGAGAATCACCGTTCTCTGTTCTTGCCGCCAGATGTCTGCCACCGCAACCGGCCTGATTGCCCCCCATGGCGGTTCCTTGGTGGATCTGATGGTGCCCGCCGTTGAACGTGAGGCGGTCAAGGCCAGCGCCACCAGAGTTGTGGAGTGCAGTGATCGCAACGCCTGCGATGTGGAGCTGTTGGTGGTGGGTGGGTTCTCGCCCCTGCGGGGCTTCATGCCCCAAGCCGACTACGACTCTGTGGTGGCAACGAACCGCACCACCGGCGGCTTGCTGTTTGGACTGCCGATCGTCTTCGACACCGCCGATGCCAGCATTGGCCTCGGCGATCGCCTCCTACTGACCTACCGCGGTCAGGACCTGGCGGTGTTGACCGTGGAGAGCAAGTGGGAGCCCGACAAGGCCAAGGAAGCCCAGGGCTGCTACGGCACCACATCCCTTGAGCACCCCGCCGTCAAGATGATTGCCACCGAGCGGGGGCGCTTCTATTTGGGCGGCACGGTGCGGGGTCTGGGTCTGCCCAGCCGGGTGTTCCCGTGCAAGTCGCCCGCAGAAGTTAGGGCAAACCTGCCAGAGGGCCAGGACGTGGTGGCCTTCCAGTGCCGTAATCCCATCCACCGGGCCCACTACGAGTTGTTCACCCGGGCCCTGGACGCCAGCAACGTCAGCTCGGCTGGCGTGGTGCTGGTTCATCCCACCTGTGGACCCACCCAGGACGACGACATCGTCGGGGAAGTCCGCTTCCAAACCTATGAGCGTCTGGCAGCGGAGGTGAACAATCCCCGGATCCGCTGGGCCTATTTGCCCTACTCGATGCACATGGCTGGCCCCCGGGAGGCCTTGCAGCACATGATCATTCGTAAGAACTACGGCTGCACCCACTTCATCATTGGCCGCGATATGGCGGGGTGCAAGTCGTCGCTAAGCGGCGACGACTTCTATGGCCCTTACCAGGCCCAGGACTTTGCCCGCGACAACGCCCCCGAGCTGGGCATGGAAACGGTGCCCTCCCTCAACCTTGTCTACACCGAAGAAGAGGGCTACGTGACAGCCGAGCACGCCGAGGGGCGGGGTTTGCACGTGAAAAAGCTGAGTGGCACCCAGTTCCGCCAGATGCTCCGCAGCGGCGAGGAGATCCCCGAGTGGTTTGCCTTCCGTAGTGTGGTTGAGGTGCTGCGGACTGGGGCCTGAGCTTGGCCCTTGGCCCAGTTAACATTCCTTTACCTTATTCTCATTAGCCGTGAAAAAGCGCTGGCGCAATGCGGGGCTCTATGTCCTCCTGGTGATCGTGATGATCGCCGTGGGCACGGCCTTCCTGGATCGTCCTGAGGCGGCCAACGCGCCGCGCACCCTGCGCTACAGCGACTTCGTGGAAGCTGTTCAGGCCAATGAAGTGTCTCGGGTGCTGATCTCGCCCGATCGCGGCACGGCCCAGGTGGTGGAGAACGACGGCAGGCGTGCCGTGGTCAACCTGGCCCCCGACAAGGACCTGCTCAAGCTGCTCACCGACCACAACGTCGACATTGCGGTGCAGCCCAGCCGTGAGCCAGCTGCGTGGCAGCAGGCCATTGGCAGTTTGATTTTCCCCCTTCTTTTGTTGGGAGGTCTGTTCTTCCTGCTGCGCCGGGCCCAAGGGGGCGGCGGCAACCCCGCCATGAGCTTCGGCAAGAGCAAGGCCCGCCTGCAGATGGAGCCCCAAACCCAGGTCACCTTTGGTGATGTGGCCGGCATTGAGGGCGCCAAGCTCGAACTCACCGAGGTTGTCGACTTCCTCAAAAACCCCGATCGTTTTACCGCCGTCGGCGCCAAAATCCCCAAGGGGGTGTTGCTGGTGGGCCCTCCAGGTACGGGTAAAACCCTGCTCGCCAAGGCCGTGGCCGGGGAAGCTGGGGTGCCCTTCTTTTCGATCTCCGGTTCGGAGTTTGTCGAGATGTTTGTGGGCGTCGGCGCCAGTCGGGTGCGCGACCTGTTTGAGCAGGCCAAAAAAAGCGCACCTTGCATCGTCTTCATTGATGAAATTGATGCCGTGGGCCGCCAGCGCGGGGCCGGTCTTGGCGGTGGAAACGATGAGCGGGAGCAAACCCTCAACCAACTCCTCACGGAGATGGATGGGTTTGAGGGCAACACCGGCATCATCATCGTGGCCGCCACAAACCGGCCCGATGTGCTTGATCAGGCCCTGCTAAGGCCGGGTCGTTTTGATCGCCAAGTGGTGGTGGATCGCCCTGATTACAGCGGTCGCTTGCAGATCCTTGAGGTCCATGCCCGGGGCAAGACCCTGGCGAAGGATGTGGACCTGGACAAGGTGGCGCGCCGCACCCCTGGCTATACCGGCGCTGATTTGGCCAATTTGCTCAATGAGGCCGCGATCCTGGCGGCCCGCAGGCAGCTCACTGAAGTTGCCATGGATGAGGTCAACGACGCCATCGAGCGCGTCATGGCTGGCCCTGAGAAAAAAGACCGGGTGATGAGCGAGAAGCGCAAGCGCCTGGTGGCTTATCACGAGGGCGGCCATGCCTTGGTCGGCGCGTTGATGCCTGACTACGACCCCGTTCAGAAGATCAGCATCATTCCCCGGGGCCAGGCGGGAGGCCTCACCTTCTTCACCCCCTCGGAAGAGCGGATGGAATCGGGCCTCTACTCCCGTTCCTACCTGCAAAACCAGATGGCCGTTGCCCTCGGTGGCCGGGTGGCTGAAGAGATTGTCTACGGTGAAGACGAGGTGACCACAGGCGCCTCCAACGATCTCCAGCAGGTGGCCCGGGTCGCCCGCCAAATGGTGACGCGCTTTGGCATGAGTGATCGCTTGGGTCCAGTGGCTTTGGGCCGCAGCCAGGGCGGGATGTTCCTGGGTCGTGATATGGCGGCTGAACGCGACTTCTCTGAAGACACCGCCGCCGCCATCGACGAAGAGGTGTCGTTGTTGGTGGCGGAGGCCTACAAGCGGGCTACGGAGGTTCTCAAGGCCAACCGATCCGTGCTCGATGAGCTCGCCGACATGCTCGTTGAAAAGGAGACGGTGGATGCCCAAGATCTGCAGGAGCTTCTGATTCGCCGGGATGTCAGGGTCGCTGAGTACGTCTGAATCCGAGACACCAGGGAGTGATTTGATCGCTTCGTTGCACCGCCAGCCCCTGCTGGTGGTGCTTCGTTCCACTGAGCCCCTGGCGCTACTGCCTCAGATCGAGCGCTTGCAGCTCCTGGGGATTCACCAGGTGGAATTGGCCTGGAGCCCCCATCTCCAGTGGGTGCAGCAGTGCCAGGTCCTGCAGGAGCGCTTCCCCCAGATGGCCTTTGGGTCGGCCTCGATCTGCTCGCTTGCCGGGCTGGACGCCACCGCTGCAGCGGGGCTCCGTTATGCCGTTTCTCCCGTTTTGGATCGCAGTCTGGTGGAGCGGGCAAACGAGTTGGGCCTCGCCCTTGTGCCCGGGGTGATGACCCCCAGCGAGGTACAACAGGCCAGGGAGTGGGGCTGCCGGTTGGTGAAGCTTTTCCCGGCGATCAGCCTGGGCAAGGACTACTGGAGCCGGCTAGCACCGCCCTTGGGGCCGTTGCCCTTTTGTATCGCCGCCGGTGGCCTTGCTCCGGCTGATGGGATCCCCTGGTTGGAGGCCGGGGTGGATGCGGTGGCCCTGGGCGGTTCCTTGGCCCAAGGCGCCGCTTGGGAGGCATTGGCGACCCTTGTCGAAGGCCTGCGGAGCAGGCTTGTTTCGGCGCTTTAGGGTCGTTGTTGCCGCTGCGCTATAGACGCTTTTGGCGGAGCCATTGCCCCAGCCTCGACGCTGCTTAGTTGGCGTGCTGCGTCTTTAGTGCTACTAGTGAGAAAGAGAATGTCTCTTTCCATGGCTCAGGTGACTATCCAGCTCAGCGACAAAGCGCTTGCTTTGGTCGCCCAGCTTCAAAAGGAAATTTTCAATCGCCGCCGTAAAAAGGTGTCGGTCGCTGGCGTTGTCGAAACCCTGGTTGAGAGTGGCGCGAAATCCCAATCCGACAAGCGGTTTGCAACCTCCTGGAAAAACCTGATCACCGACATTGAGAAGGCGGCCAAGGTTGCCGATGCCCATGGCGCCAAGCCAGCCAACCTCACCGATGCCGAGTGGGCGATGGTGTTGAGCCACCGTAGCCGGGCTCCGAAAGCTCCTGTTGCGCGCGTGACTGCTGCCGGCAAGCCTGCGGCGAAAAAGGCCCCAGCCCGTCAACCCGTTGCCAAGGCAGCTGCTGCCAATGCCGGCCCCGATCAGGCCATAGCGCTGAAGCCTGGGGCAATCAAAAAACCTGCCGCCAAAAAACCTGCCGCCAAAAAACCGGCTGTCAAAAAGCCTGCATCGACGGTGCGCAGCGCTAACGGGGCCGTGGTCGTCAATCCGCTCTAGGGCCCAGGGCTGATTGCCCATAGGGCTTGGCTTCCCAATTCAGGCTTGATTACCAAAGGCTGCATTGGGCCTGTTGTTGGAGCAGGTGATCGGCGAGCACGAGGGCCACCATGGCTTCCACCATCGGTACGGCCCTTGGTAAAACACAGGGGTCGTGCCGTCCCTTCGACTCCAGCGTTGTGGCGGCACCACTGGCATCAATGGTTTGCTGGGCCTTGCGAATCGTGGCGGTGGGTTTGAAAGCAACCCGCAGCAGGATCGATTCACCGTTGCTGATGCCTCCCTGAATCCCGCCCGAATTGTTGGTGGCGGTCCGCAGGCTGCCATCGGTGGTGGGCAGGAAGGCGTCGTTGTGTTGGCTGCCCTTCAGCAGGGTGCCGCCAAACCCGGAGCCGATTTCAAAGCCCTTGGTGGCCGGCAGCGACATCACGGCTTTAGCGAGGTCGGCTTCCAGCTTGTCAAAGACTGGCGTGCCCAGCCCGACGGGGGGATTGCGCACCACGCACTCGATCACCCCCCCACAGGAGTCGCCTTCCCGGCCAATGGCCTCAATGCGCTCGATCATCTGCTCGGCGACCGCCTGGTCCGGGCAGCGAACAATGTTCGCTTCCACGGCTTCGAGGCTCACCCCAGCCGGATCCACGTTGGCTTCGATGCTGTGAATGCGGCGTACCCAGGCGATCACCTCCGTGCCGTGGGCCTTGGCCAGCAGTTGTTTGGCAATGGCTCCAGCGGCCACCCGGCCGATCGTTTCGCGGGCGGAGGCGCGTCCACCCCCACTGCGGGCCTGGATGCCGTACTTCACCTGGTAGGTGGCATCGGCATGGGAGGGCCGAAAGGCCACTTGCATCTCCTTGTAATCGCCGGGCCGTTGGTCCTTGTTGCGCACCACCATGGCGATCGGTGTGCCCAGGGTGACCCCATCGAGCAGACCGCTGAGGATTTCAACCTGGTCGGCTTCCTTGCGCGGGGTGGTGATTTTGCTTTGACCCGGTTTGCGGCGATCCAGTTCGGCCTGGATGGCATCGAGGTCGAGGTCAAGCCGGGGCGGGCAGCCATCGACGATCACCCCCACACCGCCTCCGTGGGATTCCCCGAAGGTGCTGATCTGAAAGAGCTTGCCGAAGCTGCTGCCCATCACATGGTTTCAGATCGTTGGAGCCTACCCAGAAGCCCTAGAGCAAGGTGGGAGCAGCCCCGACAGGAGGGTCCTGGCTTGGGAGGTCCGCCAACAGCGCGAAGTCGGCGAAGTCAAATCCAGGCCCAACGCAGCAGCTCACCAGGGACCTCGCCCCAAGACAGCGGGCTGCCTGCCAATAGTTTGCCGGCACCACGGCCAGGGGCTGTAGGTCGAGTCGCGCAATCCCTTGACACACCACCCTGGTTTTGCTGGTGCTGGGCCCATCATCAATGCCCATCGAAGCCCAACAAAAAGCCCCCTCTTGTGGAGGGGGCTTGGGGGGTTCCATCAAGGCTCATTCAGCCTTAGCAAGGTTGTTGCCTTTAGCCGATCGCAGGTGCGGTCAGGGCCACCGGGGTGGCTTCTGCTGCTG
>CALSBG010000009.1:0-117883 GCA_943373125.1 Synechococcus sp. UW140 | reverse complement strand
GCCGATTCCAGTACGGGGCTTTTCACCGGTGGTTCCGCCGGTACCAGCACCGTTCAACTGGGCTATGGCAAGGAGAACTGGGGCCTTGCCGCCGTTTATTCCTATGTCCAGGCCGGCGTAGGTGTGCCAGGTGCCACCCCCTTCATCACTACCCAAATAGAAGATGAGGGCGTGAACAGCAACGCCTTTGCCATCAGTGGTTTCTGGCAGCCGGCGACCAGCGGCTGGTGGCCCTCGATCAGCGCGGGCTATGGCATCAACAGCAGTTCCGGCGGCGATCTGAGCACGAGTCAGTCGTGGATGGTGGGGCTGCAGTGGAGCGATGTGCTGGCCAAGGGCAACAGCGTTGGCATGGGCTTGGGGCAACCCAGCTTTGCCACCGCCACTCGCAATGGCGCCCCGGATGAATCCGGAGTGTGGGCCTGGGAGTGGTGGTATCAGTGGCAGCTCAGCGATGCCATCTCCGTGACCCCGGCGGTTTTTTACTTGAACAATCCCAACGGCAATGCAGGCGGGGCCAATCCGTTCGGCGCCCTGGTGAAAACCAGCTTCCGCTTCTAGCCCCACCAATTCCGCCCCCCATCAATTCCTAAGCTGGCCCCATTCCAGTTCAGTGACTGATGGGCAAGGTATCGACCCCATCACCAACAGCAGGGTTGAGAGCTTGAAGCGGTGCCCTTGGCGACGTCAATCGAGGGCCTCCGAAATGATCTGCTCCTCGACGGCTGCCGTCAGGCCAGTGTCGGCGTAGTCGGAAGACGGGGGGAATTCAAGCTCGCGAAGCCAGCCCACCAGCAGGCGGCGATCCAGCATTGAAGAAGCAAGGTCCTCAAAATCTGTTCCGGCAACCCCGGCATACAAAATGGCTTGTTCGAGGTCTTCCAGCTCGTTGCAGATTGCTCTGTAAAGGGAATACTCACGCAGGCTGAGTTCAGCGATGCAGCGACGGCGTGGATCAACCATGGGGCATGGTTCCTAGGGTCAAGGTTGGTTGGGCCCTTGGCTGTCCCTGCCAAGTTGATGGTGCTCAACTGATGCCGACTACGTGATGGAGCCAGTTTGACTCAAGTCTAAGGCGGATCCCCTGGTTTTGACTATTTGTGATTTGACTGGTTGGTTTTGGCTGTTTGTGCTTTGGGTGCTTGCCTTGGTTTTTGCTATTTGCCTCGACTTTGCTGAAAAGATGCTGCTTGAGGGTTGTCCCTGGTGTTCATGGGGCAGGGTGAAGGTGGCTTACTCGTTGCCATCAATTTTCGCAATGAACCCTATGACTTTTAAGCGTGACCAAGTCCCTCTCACCAAGTTCTCGTCGGGCCATAGAGCATCCTTGGGACGTCGATTGTCTTCAGGGGCAGGCCTGTTTTCTGGACCTTCCCTGTCCTCATTGCCAGGCATGTCGTCTGGCCGACCTCCCTCGCTAGCCAGGCGTAGTTTTTCTGAATCGGAGGATCAAGGCTGGTGCTCGGATGCGTCTGAATTGCTCGACCCCAGGCCCATTGAGCCTGCCGTGCAGGTGGTGGGTCAAGAGCGGGCCTGGGGTTTTCACCACCCCGCCGAGCTCCTCAATGGCCGTCTGGCCATGCTGGGTTTCGTGTTGGCTGTGGCCACCGAATGGCTTACGGGGCAAGGGCCCCTTGGCCAGCTCCATGCCCTGATTCCCTAGGAGGCTGCTCAAAAAGCCAGCCAGCAGGAACGAACCGGTGCCCTGTTCCCGTCCATCTCCCCATCTGAGCTTCCTGGGGCCCATGGCCCCGCATTCAGAGAACGAGCAGGCAATCCGAGCCTGTCAGCGCTGGGTCGGCAGGCAACGCAGAACCGATCATCAACCAGCGGTTCCGGGAATGGGATGAGATCGTCCCGAGCGGATCGTTGGCCATGGCGTTCAACCTGCCGTAGCCGGGCTGCCCGGGAGATGCCGAGCACAGGGGCCGATGGGGTGTCCATCGTGTCCACCCGGTAGTCCTTGGCTTCCGCGGAGCGGTTGGGCACGGTCATCGCATCGCCCAATCCCTTTTGAGTCACCATGGACCCTGCCATGCCCAGCAAGACACTGGTAACCCAGGGACTACCGCCTTAAACGGATGGGTTGCTGCCTTGGCAGTATCCGGAATTTACCGATGAGCTGGTGGGTGTGGGCCTTACCCTCAGCGGTACGGCAGAGCTGTGGTTCCCGATGCAGCCCGATCGCCTCCGCTGGAGCCTTGATCTCCACCTGCCGCTGCTCGATGTCTCCCTTGCCATCGGGCCCCTGGTCTCACCTCCGCTTGCCCCTGGTGGCGAGAACCGTTTTCTGGCGCTCCAGGGGGAAAGCGCTGATGCTCCAAAACATCGGAGTGATTTAACGCTTGACCGGCTCTTCTGGGTTGAGCCAAAAGGCTTCCAATTACTCACTATTCGGACTCCTCTTTGGAGGATCAGAGGATTTGCGGAGATGCAAATAGGTGCCGTGGTTGCCGCATATCTGCCTCTGGGGCCTAATTTGGATCCATCGAATTGCTCAACAGGCCTTGGTCCTGTAGGGCCATATCAGATCGGCTCTCGCCATGTTTTACTACGCCATCCCAAGCACCACCAGTGTCAACCTCAGTCTTGACCTGTCGAATCCCCTCCTAGGCCCATCCGAGGTGCCTAGCTTCGTACCTGTTTTGATGGGGGCTTCGTTTGCTTTCGGTGTAAGCGGTTCTGGCGCCGATGAACTCATTGCACCGTATGCCCAAGCCTTCGGCAACCCCGAGGCGAGTGCCTACATCCTTTCAATGGAGCAACCTGCTTCAGACCAATTCTTCGAAGAGCCTTTCAGTCTCTCAGTGGATATTCAGCCTCCCGCTGAGCTCACCGATTTCTCTTCGCTCAATATCCCCTTTGAAGTTGGTGCCTTTGCCGACCTCCAGCTGGAAACTCTGTCTGGCGAGCTGGTGCTGAATCCATCCGGTGTCATTGATGCAGCCCAAGCCGTTGATCCCGCCATGTTGGGAGGCCTAGAGGCCCTAGCCATTCCCGTGGACGCTGATGGTTCCGACAGCTGGGGTGACTTGGGCGGTCTTGATCCCTTTGGTTCTCCTACCTACCCAGCTCAGTTGGTTGATGAGTCCCAAGGCCTTTTTGGTAACGTTGATCTTTCAACGACGATCTCATCCCTGGATCCGATCAACTTCCCTGAACTGGGAGACGGTCTTGGAGGTGCCTATAGTCTTGCTCAAGACCCGTTTGCCCCAGCTTCCCTTGGGGCCATCAATGCACTGGTTCCCCTAGAGTTCGATCCCATCGATAACATTGATGCGAGGGGCTTTATCCCCCTTCAGGTTAACTTTGGCATAGCGGATGCTTCCTTCGCTGTCGGTGATCCAAACCAGCTTCCTGGCAATGCTGAAACCATAGCCTATCCATTCAATTTCGATCAACCTATCAATTCCCAGAACTAAAACTCTTTTCCAGTTCAAGATTTAATTGTCTTACTTTCAACCCCACCCCTGTCAGGGGGTGGGGTTTTTCATTGTGGATGATCTTTATCATCCATGCTTGCCCTTCACTATTAGCCAGCCAGGCTTTCGCTAGCATTGATTCCTAAAATGGCATCGGGAAGTAGGGCCAATAGCCTGCTTTGCCCAGCTCCATCCATGCCAAGTCCTACCAATTGATGCTGTCCGCCCCCGCTCTTATCGATGGCGATTGCCAGTTGGGCGGCCGTCGTCTCGGTTACACCTGCGCGTAGTACTTCGATTGAGGCAATTTGGCGCACATCCCCAACGACTGAATTTGCGGAATTTGTCTTAAAACCAAGGAAGCTATCTCCCTCGTCGAGATTGACATCTTTAAATACTGTCACGGAGCTTTCGTCGTTCCAGGCGTATCCCAGGTCATTTCCGATACCTGTAAGTATAAATTGGTCTGCTCCTTTACCGCCAGAAATTGAGGTTTCATTGCCGCAATAGGGCGCCAGCCAAGGTTCCCAGCCGAGGATGACAAGATCATCTAGATCTGATCCAATCACAATTTCGGCGGATTCCAGCGTTCCTTTTGCACCCACGTCTGTGTGTTTTCCGGGATTGTCCCAGGTTCCTGCTGAACTTGATCCGCTGCCAATGCCACTAGCGCGGCCATCCTTGAGGTCAACTATTGCTGATTTGCCCCAGTTAGTATAGTCAAGCGTATCTATTCCTTCTCCCATCATGAGCTTGCCGCTTATCCCGCCAAGGTCTTTCATCAGTACTACATCATTATCGGTTCCGAGGTTCACATTTTCAAAGCTAAGAAACTGCATTCCCCAGACACTACCCTGATTTGGTGCATAAGATTCCGCATTTGTATCAACTATGTCTGCATCTGTGACTGCATCTATGGCCGTTTCTGTTGATTCCGAATTAAACTTGCCCTTGATTATTAGGACATCCCTGTTGTGATCACCTGAGCTTACTAGGGTGTCATTACCATTTCCTCCATTTACGTATTCATATTGCTCCGTATTGATGATCTCCCATTCGTTATCGCGGTCATTCAGGTTATCCCGAATGAGTTCGCCATTTTGCTGCGTATAGGTATATTTAAAGACCAGTGTACTCTCTTCTCCATTAATTGTTTCTGTAATGATTCCTCCCTTTTGCTTCAGTTGTTCGTTTAGATAATCGCCAGTGAAGGTGACGCTTGTATCGCCTTCTCCAATGATGACTTTGGAGCTGCTATCAATGCTTCCATTGATGTAAAGAGCATTTGCCCCCGTTCCCAGGTTGATGATCGAATTAATGACATCGCCTCTTAGGAAAACGGAGTCTTCGCCAGGGCCCGTATCCAGTGTGGAATTTAGAAGGCTTATTGTCCTAACGCTTATATCCTTGCTGCCTTTGGCTAGCGCTGCTTCAATCGACACCATATCGGCCTGCAGGTATTCCGTTACGATCGCTGAAATGTTGACTGAGTCGTCTCCGTTGCCAAGCATGATGGTGCTGTCTTGCACTCCAATAGCGCTGGCTTTAACCTTAAGATTGGCTTCTTCTAACTCATTGGCATCTTCAAACTGCAAATCAATGCCATAGAGAAAGTCATTTACGCCGCGGTCGACAAGTATCGTTTCGAGCACGTCGTCGATAGCTCTGATCTTTGTATTATTGGTGCCTGAAATCGTACTTAGTATTGACAATTTATCTGCCCCGCTTTCTCCAACGGTCAGATTTCTGGGCTCTGCTGTGGATTGCCCTTGGAGCTTGTATAGGATATTAAATGGTTCTTGATTCCAGCTTGTGTCTGGCTCGAAAATGTAGTAGCCATTTTCTGCCATGACAAACAATCCGAGTCCAGGTATCGGTGTTGACTCAGGCTCTGATGTACCCGGCAGAACAGTAGAGGGCGGCAGATACGTCATGCCCCCATCAACTGAGAAAGATGCGATTCTGTAGTTCAGAGTGTTGTAAGCATTTTCACCGATTACGTCTCCGTCGGTGCGAAAGGTTTGGACCTCGGACCCATCCATGCCAACACTCCTTAGGTCTATTGAGATGTCTGCTTTCTTGCTTTCACCTACACCCTCTAGCTTGGCTGCTATAACTGCTTCTAGCTGAATATAGTCTGTACCTTTACCGCCAATGAATGTTGAATGATCCAGTCCTGTGGTTTGATCGTCTACCTCTACCGTTGCTATTTCTGCGCTATGGATGCACAGCTCAAGCGTGTCAACTGCGCTCATGAGGTATGTTCCCTCGGTTGTCGCGCCTCTTATGTTTGTTTCCCTGGTGGCACTATTGACTAGGTTTTGAATGATTGTCGCATTATCATCGTGAGCACTGCTTACGGTTTGTGTTTCCCTAAAGCTAATCGAGTCCCTTGTCGTGCCATCTAGTGCCCTTGCCATATTAAATCCAATGTCACAGACATCTATGGCGTAGATGTTGCCACTGTTTATGGCTAAAGCCGCATCGCCCGCCATCACCGTTCTTGCCACAACTTCGTTGTAGCTGTAAACCTCGCTGAGTGGTGGATCGATCCGCTCGAGAGCGCCCGGATCCCACGGCTCCGGCGGCGTTGGCGGCGGCGGCGGTGGCGGCGGTGGCGGCGGCGGTGGTGGCGGTGGTGGCGGCGGAATAATCGGAGGAATTTCACTTCCTCCAGGTCCTACACCGAAGTTTGGAGGTCTTGTTGCCCTGAAGCTTAACGATGGAATCGGGAGTTCCCCCCGTCGATTGGCTGGGCGAACGGCGGCTGTCTGTGCCACGGGTTGGTCCTGTGGACCTGGCCCAGAGCCACCTCCATCGACTGTTTCCAGCTCTGGCCCTAATGACAACGTCGAGAGATCCCAATAGGGCATGGTCCCGACGTTGGTTCGAAACGCGCCAATATCGATGGGTTCGGGACCTTCAATCGGACCCGCACCCCGTCTGCGCCCACCCCCTGCCCAGGCAGGCGATTCCAGCAGAAGTACGACCAATCCCAGCGCAGCACCAGTGAGCACCCCTTCCAGAGAGACCCGCCGTTCATCCTTTTTAAGGCTGACGGCCTCTTTGAACCTGGTGAGCTTTAGGGCGATGGGTTGACCTCAGTTGATTTTCTGCCTCATTACTCTCTCAGTGCCCCTACATGTGCATCTCTTTTTCCATGCTTGCCGCCAAGTTGGCTCCCTGCCAACAAGTCTATGTGGCTACCCGTTTAATTTCATTTCCGCCTGGCACGCGTTGACCAGCCTGGCGCACTCAGGTGGTCCTTGGTTTTCTTTGTTCCGTTCTTTCACCTGTTAGGGCTTTGTACGGTGTCTTTTGTCTGTACCTTGAGCGTGGTTGGGCAATATTTTGATGTGGGTGTAGTCCTGGTTTGCCTTCATTCATTTGATTTTTGGCTCCCGTATTATTGGTTTGATTATTATTTGCCTTGTTTGAATTTATTTCACCTCTTAAGCCAAGGGATTCTCCGATCTTCGGTTTTTATAAAAATGCTTGTCAGCTTCGTGAAAGCAGGCTGTAGGTGCGCCAGTAATGCAAATTGATTGGCGGATTGATTTGTGTTAGGTACTGCTCAGACAGTTGCCAGGACGTTAGTTGACCGCTAGGAATAGCGTAGGAGATTAAATGATAGATTTTGGGTCCCACCGGGCCTGATGCCTTTCAAGCTCAATCTGAGGATGATTACGTGAGCCCTTTTCATGGTTATGACGTGCAAATTCACCAAGGCTCGGCAGATCCTCAAAGCACTGTCCTGACTAGGCGGAGTCAGCCTAGGTAGCATCACCTTGTTTTCAGTATCGATATAGATGCTGTTCTTATGGCTATCGTGATTGATGCCTTTGCTTTCTGCTCGGCTGTTGCGCTGTTTTGGGAAAGGAATAAGAGTGGCATCAAGACTATTATTTGTCACACCGAGTCTAGGGAGCCTCAGGGCACCAGGTGTTTCGCGCAGCTCAAGCGACGAAGCTAACCGCAATCGACATCTCTGAGCTGATGAGCTTGGCTCGCTGGTCCTTTGTGTTTTTTGGTTTTACAGCCCTGTCTTGAACGTTTCAACAGGCCCTTTGGCGCACACCAATCCCTTCGTTATGCTGTTGCAAGCAGACGCCTGCGGCTCGGCGTTTGCCCGGTCCCATCGCCCCCCGAAACTCCGCTGCGGGATTCGATCACTGCGCTCTTGGTTGTAGCCTTTATCAAGCAAAGGGCGAAATGATTGCCATCGAATCGATTCAACAAGACGCGTCAAAATCTGCTTCTTTGCTTGGAGCTTTGCCACTCTTTGCTGTTCGTCCTGGAAATCTCACTGGTGCAAGGAGAGTATGCAATCTGGTTGCCCTGATAAAATTTAAATCAGGACGTTATCAAGCGGTCTATCGATTTTTTGCGGTGCCCTATAAACGCCGCTAAAAAAATCAGCCGGCTGCGGGAGAAGGGGGCGATGGCACTGAATGGTTGCCTGGCCAGTAGGAACGAACTTCTTCCCTATTCCCGTACATCTCTACAGAAAATCAAATCCCAGCCACCCATCCCTTGTGGCAGCAGGTGCGGCGGTTGACTGAGCAGCTTGACGACAACTTGCTGGTCCGCTGGTTTATCGGCCTCAACTCCTGCTGGCTATGTCGGACATCAAGCCGCTGCTCGGTTTAGAGCATTTCTCCGTCGATGGCACCCTCCTACGGGCCTGGGCGTCTCACAGGTCACTGGAGCGGATCGACGCCATTGACGATGACCTGACGCCGCCCGGAGTGAAACAGGACTTGGAGCATATGCCCCAGGGAAGAAACGTGCCAAAGGTGACTTCCTCGGCCTGCTGTTTTCCAACCAAACCCACCGCTCCTGCACTGATAGCGAGGCGCGCTTGTTCAAGAAGGCCCCTAGTGTTGGGCGCCTATCTGAGCTTCCTGGGGCACTGCGTGATGGAAAACCTTGTCGTAGCGCAAGTGCGACGATAGGGGTTCCGCTCTGCGCATGGCCCGTTCGCTGAGAGGTGTCCATCAAAAACTATTGGTGCCGACAAGGGCTACGCAATCAGGGCCAAGGTAGGAGCGGTGTACCGGCTGCATGGGGTGACCTACAACTTGATCCCCATCACCAACCAGCTCAGGGCACGGGAGGCGGTGGCATGAATGGGGCCCATTAGGAGGCTAATGGCCCCGCATTCAGAGAATTAGCAGGCTATCCGAGCCTGTCACCGCTGTACAGGCAGGCAGCGCAGAAGCGATGATCGTTTGCTTGCTTTTTCAGCAGCCTCCTAGAGCACTTGGCCAACGATTACCGCAGCTACAGCTGAAAATAAGGTGATCCCCAGAGCTGTGAGGGGGTTTTGTCCTTGGGCCACCGCTACGCTAGTGATGACTCCAGCGCCAAGGCAGGCCACGGACAGCTGGGTCACCAGCTCTTGACGGGACTGGGGGGCGGGGCTCGGAGTCATGGCTAGGCCTGCGGTATTGCTTCGACCGTAGGGGCGCCAAACCCTTGGCCCCAGGCTTATCGGGACTGTTGTTACCTGGCGTCGGAGTTCGTTACGCCCCGCAATCTGCTGGCCGGCCGGGCCCGGCCGCTGCTGGCCCATTGCTTGAAGCCATCGAGCTGCTCTTTGGCCGTGCGGGAGAGGGGCACCAGCTGGCTGGCGGCAGTGATCAGATCGGCTTCAGCAAAGTCGCGATTTTCGCCAAAGGCCAGGTGCATGGCCTCAATCACGGTTTGCTCCAGCTCGGCTCCTGAGAAGCCTTCGGTTCGATCGGCCAGGGCCCCTAGGGGGATCGTGTGGGCGGGCCTGCGCCTCCCCAGTTGTAGATCGAGAATGGCTCTGCGTTCTTCCGTGGTGGGGAGATCCAGCAGGAAGATTTCATCAAAGCGCCCCTTGCGCAGCAGCTCAGCGGGGAGTTTTTCCACCCCATTGGCGGTGGCCACCACAAACACAGGGCTGGTTTTTTCGGCCATCCAGGTGAGCAGGCTGGCCAGCACCCGTTGGCTGGTGCCTCCATCGCTGCGGGGATCCCCCCCGAAGCCCTTGTCGATTTCATCGATCCACAGCACGCAGGGCGCCATGGCCTCGGCCCGCTGGATCATGTCGCGGGTGCGGGCCTCCGACGCCCCTACCAGGCCGGCAAACAGGCGGCCCACATCAAGCCGCAGCAGGGGCATGCCCCAGCTGTGGGCGATGGCTTTAGCGGTGAGGGATTTGCCGGTTCCCTGGGGTCCCACCAGCAACACCCCCCGAGGCACGGGCAGGCCGTAGCGCTCGGCTTCCTCGCTGAAGGCCCGGTGGCGCTGGTCAAGCCAATGTTTAAGGGCTTCCAGGCCGCCGATGTCAGCGGGGGTGGCTTCGCTGGGGCAGTACTCCAGCAGTTCACTTTTGGCGATGGCCTGTCGCTTCTCTTCCAGGACCTCGGCCAGATCCTCTCCGCCCAGGCAACCCCGGCGGGCCAGGGCCCGGGCAGCGATTTGCCGCACCCGTTGCTCACTGAGGCCATGGCAGGCGGCGGTGAGTTGCTTCAGGACCGCCGCGTCGAGGGGCATCCCGCTGGCCCTGGCGATGGAGCCCAACAGCTCGACGATGGCCGCGGCATGGGGCAGGGGCAGCTCGAGCACGGTGATGCAATCCTCCAGCTCCCTAGGCAACTGCCATTCCGGCGCCGTGATCACCAGGGTGCGGGGCACCTGGCGCAGGCTGGAGGCCAGGTTGCGCAGGCGCCGGCAAACTCCGGGGTCATCGCTGTAACGGTGGAAATCCCGCAGCAGCAGGATCGCTCCCTCGCCCTCGGGGAGCCGATCCAGGCTTGCTAGGGCTGCCATGGGATTGCGGGCAGCTTCGCCCTGGCGATTCGGTGCTCCGCTTAGGCCATCAATGAAATCCCAACGCAGCAGGCTGCGGCCACCGAGCCGTTGGGCTGCGGCCTCCAGCAACACCTCCACCCGTTCCTCCTCCAGGCTGCGGATCCAGAGGATCGGGGTGCGGGAGCGAATTAGGAGATCGAGTTGATCAGCCCAGACTTGGCTCATACTGGCGAGCGACTCAGGATTGGAGCTGGCCCAGGGCAGCCCAGCGGGGATCACCACCCCGGCCATCGCTACTCCAGGTGGGTGGGCCCGGGCACTCCGAACCGCAGTGGTTGACCATGGGCAACTGCAGGGTCAGCTGCTCAAACACCCAATGTTCTGGATCAAAGCTGCCCCGGGGGCTGAGCTGGTCGCAGGCGTCGGCACCATCGCTGGCTGCAGTTGTTGCGCTGGGGAGCCATGGCTCGACATCCAGCTCCAGGATTTGGGGTTCGGTTAGGCCTGATTCGGCGAGCCTGATGGATTCCTCGGCGGTGGCCTGGAGCGGGTGGTTGAAATGCTGCAGACAGCGGTCGCAGCAGAGGGTCACGATGGTTGCCGCCTGACCCTTCACCGCAAGCACGGTGCCCTGGTGCTCCACCGTGAGTTGGCCGCGCACGGGGGTGAGAGTATCGAGACCAGCAACCGTTTGCTCGATCTGCCAGCGGTGAGCAGTGCCAAGGGCTTTGAGCTCCTGGATGGGGATCGGGTGCAGAGGATCGCTCAAGGCTGCTGGAAGGATCTGTATTTTTGGCCTTTTACTTTTTGGCCTTGGGCTCAAATGGCAAGCGACCGACCCCACCGGGACCGCCTGCTAGGGCTGGCTGCTGGTTCATTTGCTGATCCAGGATTGCCTGAAGGTTGTCGGGCAGGGCCTCCCGCGACAACAGGAAGGTCTGTAGCGCCTGGAAGACGTTGGCGATCACCATGTAGAGCAGCACCCCAGCCGGCAGGGGGAAAAAGAGGAACATGCCCGTGATCATCACCGGGGTGATCTTATTGGCTGTCGACTGCTGGGGATTTGCGGGCATGCCCATACCCGAGAGGATTTGGGAAGCAAACAGGCTGGCCCCAAAGCCGGCCACCAGGATGGCGATGTCCCAGTTGACCGCGCCATCGGTCATGAGGCCCACCTGGCCCAGGGCCTTGATGAACAGGAAGCCGCTACGCGCAGCCAGCCCTGGGATTTTTGCTTCCACCGTGGCATCTCCAGGGGCCAGGGCCGTGATGGTGCCGTTTTGATCCACGCTCACCACCCCCTCACCTTTGGAGACGCTCCAAGTGGGCTTGAAGGTGTCGCCGTTGTCGATGCCATCGAGAACGGAGGCAAAGCTGTCGCCGGCTCTGGTGTGGAGCAGCACCTGGGGTTTGTCACCCACCCCGAGCTTGGTGCCGCTCTCCAAGCTGGCAATCAAGGGGACGTGGTTGGTTTCAGTCACAAAGATCGAGTGACTGGCGCTGTTGAAAGGCTTGGGCTCCACGGCGGCGATTTGTTCGGCTGGCAGTACCTTCAGGTTCAAGGTGTAGGGCACATCGGCGAACGGTGAGCCCCGCAGGGTGGCGAACAGGGCAAACAGGATCGGCATCTGCACCACCAGGGGCAGGCAGCCCGCCAGGGGGCTACCGAATTCCTTCATCAAGCTGCCCAGTTCTTCCTGCTGCTTCTGGGGGTTGCTGGCGTACTTGGCCTTGATTTCGGCTTGACGCTTCTGCATCACCGGTTGGGCGATGCGCATGCGGCGGGCATTGCGGATCGAACCGGCACTCAACGGGAAGAGGGCCAGGCGGATCACCACCGTCAACGCAATGATCGCCAGCCCATAGCTGGGTACCAATCCATAAAAGAAATCGAGGATGGGCAGCAGCAGGTTGTCGGAGATGTAGCCGATCACGACGGATGGGGGCTTGGGGGAAAGGAACGCGTGGGCACAGTGTGCCTGATCAGGGAAGGCTTAGGCGGCCATGCCCTTGGGGGCCGCAGCTTTTTTGGCGGCGCAGCGCTCTTCGACGTAGGCCTCAACGCCGCGGAAGTTAGGAACTGAGCGCATTTCCAGCTTGGAGCCATCGGCGAGCACCACCACCATGTCTCCCCAGAGGCCAAGGGCGCGAGAGACGCAGCGCACCTCCCGAATTTGGCTGTACACCACCTGGGTGCGCTCGCGGCCCAACCAGCCCCCGTTCACTTCGATGCGCCGGCTGGTGATCCGAAAGCGCAGCCACAGGGCCCGCACGATGGCGCCGACGGCAAAGGGAATGCCAATCAGGGTGAGGCCCAGCAGCAGGTTGAAGATCAGGTCGCCCTTGGCGGGTCCGCCTTCATAAAAGACCGATTCCTGGATCTCTGCACTCATGGGGTTAGGCCTGCTTGTTGCAGAAGTTGGCTGCATTCTCCCAGGAGCTGGGAGAGTTTCTGTTCGGCGCTGCCAGGTTTGAGGCTGATCAGCAGCCAGAGGGGCCCCTGGTGCTTGGCGGGGACTTGGTCAGCTCCCAGTTGGCACAGCAGGTGGGCGTGGAGCAGGCGGCGGAGCCGGTTGCGGCGCACCGACCGCTTGTGCACCTTGCTGCTGATCACGACCCCACACCGCCAAGGGCTCAAGGGGGCCGAGCGTTGGCTGGAGGGGAGAAGGTTGGCCTGGGCGCTGAGAAGTCTTAACAGCAAAAAAGGGCCGTGGTACTTACGGCCCTTTCGGTAGATGCAATCAAAAACCCGTTGTCCCTTTAGCCGGTGGCGCAGGGGTAAGGCCAAGGGGCCTAAACGGCCAAGCGAGCCCGGCCGCGGCGGCGACGGGTGCGGATCACACGACGGCCAGTGTGGCTGCGCATGCGGACGCGGAAGCCTGAAACGCGCTTGCGCTTACGGCTCGTTCCTTCCAGGGTGCGTTTGGTCATGGCGGCTGTCTCGCTCCTCTTGTCGCGTCGTGAATGGGCGTTGGAGCCAACCTATCAGGTGACCCGATCTCCTTTTGGGCAAAGGAAATTGCCCATCCCGTGCACCGGGACGGGCAGCCCAAAGTGCAGGGGGAATTCAGTTGCTGGGTGGTTCGATCTGAATCAACCAACTGCCCAGATAGCCCGCGATGGGAATGTCTCCAGGGGCTTGGGCTAGGGCGTTGAACTGATACATGCCGTTGTTGAAGGGATTGAAGATCATCATGTAAACCCCGATGGTTCCCTCGTCAGAGACGGGAGTGTCGGGGAAGATTTCGATGGCGTTGCCCTTATCGGCCAGCTCGATCGTGGCGGGGATATCTTTCACGCAGCGGGTGCGCGCCAGCATGCCGCCCTCGCTCATCTTGCAGAGCTTGATCTGTTTGGGATCGATCTTGGCGTCGAAATACTTGGGGATGGTGATGCTCAGCTTGAGGATCGCGGTCTTGCGGTCTTTGGGCTTGAGGATGAAGTAATACTCCGACCGCGCCAGGGGCCTGGTGCTGGTCATGAAGTAGTAGAGCTTGCGGTAGTCCTTGGTGTTGTCCCAGCGGAACTCCATCAGGCTCGGTGTGGCCTGGGCCTGGGCGGGTTGCACCAGCAGCCTGGAGGCAAAAGGGCTCGCAGCTAGGCCAGCCAGCCCCAGGACCCCAGCCCCAAGGGCTACGGCTTTGCTGCGATGGTCGAGGGTCTTAAGCAAACGATTGGAGCCCATGCGGGAGCCATCCAGGAATGCATCAATTCTCAGTAGGAGGAGCAGCCCCTGGTGGGGCGGGTGGCCGGCCAGCTAGCTGGCGGCCCGATCGGGCCGCAGGCGGGAGGCCTCCCGAAGGTAAGGATGAACCACGGGTTGGCTGGCCTCTATCCAGGCATGGGCTAGCAGCCGGATGCAGTGGGGCAGGTCGCCGGCGACGGCCATCTGCTGGCAATCGAGCAGGGCCACCTGCTCCCAGCCCGGCTGGCGGCGGGCGATCGCCGCAGGGAAGCAGGCATCCAAATCGGTGGTTACCGAGAAGGTCACCGACACCACCTGGTCGCCCATGAGCTGGTTGCGCTCGACCAGCGCCTGCACCAACTCGGCCACGGCAGCGCCGATCGCTTCGACCGTGTTGGCCTCGGCGGTGGTGGCGCCCCGCAGGGCCCGCAGCTGGCGGTGGGAGCCCATGGAGCTGGTCATGGCCGGTAGAGCCAGAGGGGTTGGCCGCTCCAGGCCAGCTCCAGGCTCAGGGCCTCGAGTACCCCGCGCAGCTGGCCCCGGCCGGGCAGCACGCCGCCAAAGCGCTTCGGAGGCGTGCCAAAGGTGATCGGTTTGGTCTTCTCGGGATCGAGGCCCGCCAATTCAGCCGCCAGCAAGCGCGCCGTTTCCTCATCCCCGAGGGCATCCACCAGGCCCAGCTCAAGCCCCTGGGCCCCCGTAAAGACCCGACCATCGGCAAAGCCCCGAACGGTGGCCTCGTCCAGCCCGCGGCCGGTGGCCACGGCCTCCACAAATTGGGCATAGCTCGAATCGATCAGGCTTTGCAGCAGATCGCGCTCGGCCCCGCTCAGGGCCCGATCCGGCGACAGGATGTCCTTGAACGGTCCGCTTTTAACCGTTTCAAAGCTCACTCCAACCCGCTCCAACAGCTTGGAAAGGTTGTTGCCGCGCAGGATCACCCCAATCGAGCCGGTAATCGTGCCGGGATTGGCCACGATTTTTTCGGCGGCTACCCCCAAATACACCCCGCCCGAGGCGGAGATGTTGCCAAAACTGGCCACCACCTTGCAGCCCTTTTGCTTCAACCGCAGCAGGGCGCCATGGATTTCCTGGCTGTCGCCCACGGTGCCGCCGGGGCTGTCGATCCGCAGCAGCAGGGCGGCACATTCCCTGTTCTGGACTTGTTTGATCGCCTTGAGCACCCGGGTGCGGGTGGCGCCGCCAATCGGCCCCTCAATGGCGATACGCGCCATGGCTCGTCGGGTTTTGCGGCGCCAGGGCCAGAGCATTGCGGCAGGGAGAAGAGCCTGGATCTTAAAAAGAAGGCCCCATCGGGCCCGGCGGCCTCGTTTTTTTGATGCCCCAGGCCCCGCCGTGGCCCTTGCTGCGCACCGTTGCGATGCTGCTGCCGTTTGCCCTTTGGGGCACGGCGATGGCAGCGATGAAGCCCCTGCTGGACGGGGCTAGCCCCCTGCTGCTGGCTCTCTTTAGGTTGCTGCCGGCGGGGGCGCTGGTGTTGCTGGCCGCGGTGGTGTTGAAGCGTTCCCTGCGGGTTGCCGCCGCCGATTGGCCTTGGTTGGTGGCTTTTGCCCTCGTGGATGGCAGCCTGTTCCAGGGCCTGTTGGCCAAGGGCCTCGGCCAAACCGGGGCTGGCCTTGGCTCGGTGTTGATTGATTCCCAGCCGCTGCTGGTCGCCCTGCTCGCCCGCAGCTTGTTTGGCGAAGCGATCAACCCCGTGGGCTGGAGCGGCCTGCTGTTGGGCTTGTTGGGAATCGTGTGTTTGGGCCTGCCGGCTCCCCTGCTCAAGCACTGGTGGCTGGACGGCCCTTCGGTTTTGGATTTGCACCCCTGGAGCCATGGGGAACTCTGGATGCTTGGGGCGGCGGCGGCCATGGCTGCGGGCACGGTTCTGTGCCGCTATGCCTCCCGCCACAGCGATCCGGTGGCGATCACGGGCTGGCACATGCTGTTGGGAAGTGCACCTTTGCTTGTGGGGACCGTGATCACACCACTGGTGGCACCTGGGGGGCCAGCTGGACTGGTACCAGGCTTATGGAGCGCGCTTTGGCCCACCTGGAGCGCCGGCCAATGGGGCCTGATGGCCTATGCCACGGTGCTGGGGAGTGCCCTGGCCTATGGCCTCTTTTTCTGGTTTGCCAGCAGTGGTGATCTCACGGGATTTACGGCCCTCACCTTTTTGACACCTGTGTTTGCCTTGTTGTGCGGCGTGTTGTTTCTGGAGGAGAGCCTGGAGCCACTCCAGTGGGTGGGGGCCCTCTTGGCCCTGGTCTCGGTGCTCCTGATCAATCGGCGCCAGCAGCTTTGGCAGGGGAGATTGTGATGGTTTGGCTTGTGAGCGTGGGGTTGTGATGCGGATTTTGGTGGTGAGTACCCCGGTGGGCCCCTTGGGCAGCGGCCAGGGAGGCGGGGTGGAGCTCACCTTGGCTGCCCTGGTGGCCGGCCTGCTGCGGCGGGGCCATGGGGTCACCGTGCTGGCGGCAGCTGGATCGGTGCTGCCGGCCTCCTGTGGGGCGGCCGCGTTGTGGACCTGCACCGGAGCGCCCCAGCCCAGTTGCCAGCACCAGGGCCGTGGGGCCCCAATCAGCATGCCCGCCAATGGGCTGTTGGCCCAGTTCTGGCAGCGGGCCCTGCAGGAGCAGACGTCGTTTGATGTGATCCTCAACCTCGCCTACGACTGGCTGCCCCTCTGGCTCACCCCCCACACCCAAACGCCCTTGGTTCACCTGGTGAGCATGGGTTCGGTGGGGGAGGCGATGGATGGGGTGGTTGCCCAAATCAGCGGCACCCACCACCGCCATTTGGCCTTCCACACGGCCAGCCAGGCCGCCGATTTCCAGCTCTCTGCCCCGCCCCAGCTGGTGGGCAACGGCTTTGATTTGCAGCGCTACAGCTTTTCTGCCCAGCCCAGGCAGCAGCTGGGTTGGGCTGGGCGCATTGCCCCGGAGAAAGGCCTTGAGGATGCCGCCGCCGTGGCGGCGCAGCTGGGATTGCCCCTGCACGTCTGGGGCTATCGGGAAGATGGCACCTATGCCGAGGCGGTGGATGCCTCCGTGCCAGAGGGCACACTGATCTGGCGGGGATTTTTGCCCACCGACCAACTCCAAGCCGAACTGGGCCTGTGCCTGGCCCTGCTCAACACCCCCAAATGGAATGAGGCCTTCGGCAACGTGGTGGTGGAGGCCATGGCCTGTGGTGTTCCCGTGGCGGCCTATGCCCGGGGTGGTCCGGGGGAGCTGGTGCAGGAGGGGCTGAATGGGGCCTTGGCCCGCCCGGATGACCGCTCGGATTTAGCCGCGGCGCTGCACAGGGCCATGGCGGTGCCGCGCACCAGTTGCCGTCAGTGGGTGGAACAGCACTGCTCCCAGGATGCCTTTGCCGGCCGGATTGAGGCCTGGCTCCAAGGGGTGGCCAGATAGGTTCTCTGCTACCAGCCGGACCGGTTTGAGCGAGTTGTCCGTTGCCCCTGCCCTGCGCCGCCGCGTGCTCCTGATCACGGCGGCCCTGGGCCTGGTGTTGTTTGTGTGGCGCTTGGGCAGCACGGGCCTGGTGGATGAAACCCCGCCCCTGTTTGCGGCTTCTGCCCGGGCGATGGCGCAAACGGGTGATTGGTTGATTCCCCGGGTCAATGGCCTGCCCCGCTACGACAAGCCGCCCCTCGTCTATTGGGCCATGGGCTTGCTGTATGCCCTGCCCGGCCAGGACCAATGGAATCCCTTGGGCACCTGGGCCGCCCGGCTGCCCTCGGCGGTGGCCTCGATCAGCGTGATGCTGGGCCTCGCCCACACCCTGATGCGGTGGCCCCAAGGGGGCCCGCGGCCCGCCCTGACGGCCCTGGGCGCAGCCCTGGCCTTTGCCCTGTCGCCCTTGGTGCTGCTCTGGAGCCGAATTGCGGCTAGCGACGCCCTGTTTTCGGCTTGCGTGGCCTGGAGCCTGCTGCTCTGCTGGCAGGCCTATGCCGATGGCCAGCGGCGCTGGTGGCCCGGCTGGGTGGCCCTGGGCTTGGCGGTGCTCACAAAAGGGCCGGTGGCGGTGGTGCTGGTTGGGTTGGTGCTGCTGCTGTTTGGCGGGCTCCAAAGGGATCTTGGCGGGTTGGCCCGCCGGCTCAGGCCGGTGCGGGGCCTGGTGATCGCAGCGGTGATGACGATCCCCTGGTATCTGGCCGCCGTGGCGGTGGAGGGGCAACCCTTTGTGCGCAGTTTTTTTGGCTACCACAACCTGCAGCGCTTCACGGTGGTGGTGAATCACCACCTCCAGCCCTGGTGGTTCTTTGGGGTGGTGCTGGTCATCGCCAGCCTGCCCGCCACGCCCCTGCTGCTGCTGGGCTTGGCCCAGGTGGTGCACCGGTGGCGGGAACCGTTGCCGGCGCCCCTCTCCCTACAGCGCTTTGCGGCCTGCTGGCTGGTGGCCGTGCTGCTGTTTTTCACCGCAGCAGCCACCAAGTTGCCCAGCTATTGGATCCCCGCCACCCCGGCGGCTGGACTGTTGATTGCCTTGGCGGCCCAGCAGGCCAGGGGGAGCGGTTCGGGTGGCCGCTGGGCCTGGGGGGGCACCGTGGCCTTAACCCTGGTGTTGGCCGTTGGCTTTGCGGCTGCCCCGCTGTGGGTGCCCCTGATCCAGGAGCCTGAGATGCCGAGCTTGCCAGTGGATTTGTTGGCCGGTGGTTGGCTCTGGCGGGCTGCGGTCCTGTTTGCCCTGGGGGCCATCGGGGTGATCGGGACCCACCGGCGGGATGGCCCCCAAGCCTTACTGGCCCTGCAGTGGCCCATCGCCGCCTTTGTTCCCCTGGTGTTGCTGCCGGCTTGGCAGTTGGGTGACCAGTTGCGGGGTCTGCCGGTGCGGCAGATGGCCGCCGCGGTAGCCCGCCAGCCCCAGGGTTCCGAACCCCTGGCGATGGTGGGCGTGATGAAGCCTTCGCTCCACTACTACAGCCGCCAGGTGGTGCTCTACGAGGGGGCAGGGCCCGTGGGCTTGATCAACCTCAACGACCGGCTGGCCAAGGAACACCGCCCGGGCCTTGCCCCCAGCCCGGCGCCCAGGGGGGCAACCCCTGATCCAATCTCCAAGACAACCGTCTTGGTGGTGATCGACCAGGGCACCGCCCAGCAGGCTGGCTGGCAGACGCTGCCCCACCAGGAGTTGGCGGTCCATGGGATCTACCGGCTCTGGAGGGTGGAGCGCTGGCAGTTGGCCCGGCGGGCCAGCCACATCGCTGCTGCCACTGGAATCCGGCCCGATTGGCAGAAGCCAAGGCCCGAGCGCTACTAACCCCTGAGAACGGCTTGGCAGCGAGTCCTAACTGGGGTTCGTCAGCTGGGCCCGGCGGCAAAAGCTGCAATGGCTCCATAGGGCCATCTCGCCGGCCGGGGCTGGGCTGCCGCATCTGGGACAGGTGGCCATGCCATGCACATCCACCCGGCTGGGATGGACAGCCCAGATTTGGGCCTCAGCCTCGCCCCCCGGGGTGGCTTGGACGCGGCCGTAATGCTGCTCGATCTTCAGATCCCGCAGGCTGAATCCGGCTGCCCGCAGGGCACCAAGCAGTTGGTGGCGGTTGTATTGCAGGGCCTGCAACCAGGGGCCGGGGGCGGCCCCCACGGTGAGCAGGCCACCCTGCAGCCGTAGGGGCCGGCAGTGGGGGGCCAGTTGGGGCCCGGCGATTTTGGGCCAGGCCTGCCAAAGCGCCGCCAGGTGGCCGCCCCGTTGCCAGTCTTTTTCCAAGGCCTTGAGGCAGCTCCCCAGGCCACTGGCCCCGGGCCGAGGGGCCGGCAGCAGCAGGGAAAGGTTGCCGATTTGGCGGGTTTGGTCCCGGGGCGCCTTGGCCATCGTTGAAGGCTAGGCCCATTGTGGTTAGCCTCAAGCCCTGCCTTCTCTGGATGGGCTTGTTGCACCCATGGGTTTTTTCGACCGCCTCAGCCGCCTGATCCGTGCCAACGCCAACGCGGCGTTAAGCAGCGTGGAAGATCCGGGCAAGATTCTCGACCAATCCGTTGCCGACATGCAGTCGGATCTGGTCAAGCTTCGCCAGGCCGTGGCCACGGCGATTGCCAGCCAGAAACGCATTGCCAACCAGGCCGAGCAGGCCGAGAGCCAAAGTGCCACTTGGTATGAACGGGCCGAGCTGGCCCTAAAAAAGGGGGAAGAGGACCTGGCCAAGGAAGCCCTGGCCCGGCGCCGCACCTGCCAGGAGACCTCCACCGCCCTCTCGACCCAACTCAACAGCCAGGCCGGCCAGGTGGAGTTGCTCAAAAAGAGCCTCCTGGCCCTGGAAGGCAAGATCGCCGAGGCCAAAACCAAAAAAGACATGCTCAAGGCCCGGGCCCAGGCGGCCCAGGCCCAGGTCCAATTGCAGAGCGCCGTGGGCAACCTCGGCACCAACACCTCCATGGCTGCCTTTGAGCGCATGCAGGAGAAGGTGGAGATGCTCGAAGCCAACAGCGCCGCAGCTGGCGAGCTGGCTGGGGCGGATCTGGAGAGCCAGTTTGCGGCCCTCGAAGGGGCCCCCGAGGTGGACAGCGAATTTGAGGCCATGAAGCGGCGCCTCACTGGGGGGGGCGCCCAGGTGTCGTTGCCTCCGGCCAACCCTTCTGCAGCTGATCAGGCTGCGGTGCAGCAGGTCAAGGTGACCGAGGTTGATGGCGAGCTGGAGGCCCTCAAGCGCTCCATTGAGCAGGGTTGAGCCCAGCGCTGCGCCCTGGGCCAGTTCCTACACTTGGCCCAGAACTGCTTGATTAGCGTGGCCGTCGTTGAGCTCACCGATGCCAATTTCCAAGCCGAAGTGCTGGATGCCCAAGGTGTGGTGCTGGTTGATGTATGGGCCACCTGGTGCGGACCTTGCCGCCTGATGGCTCCCTTGATGAGCTGGGCAGATGGCGAGTACGCCGGCCGCTTGAAGGTGGGCAAGCTCGATGCCGATGGCCATCCCACGGCCCGGGATGCCCAGAAGATTCAAGGGCTCCCCACCTTGATTCTGTTCAAGGACGGCACGGAGGTGGCGCGCCATGAAGGCGCCATGGCCAAGCCCCAACTCGCGGCCTTCTTGGATGCCAATCTCTGAGCGGCTTTCACGGCTGGGCAGCGGCGTTTTTGCCCGCAACGATGAACGCAAGTCGGCCTATCGCCAGCGGCTAGCGGCTGGTCCAGAGCTGCTCGACCTCTCCCTGGGCTCCACCGACCTCCAACCCCCTCCCGCCGCGATCGCGGCGATCGCGGCTGCCCTGCAAAGACCTGAAAGTGCCTCTTACTGCATGCATGGGGCCACCCAGCCCTTCCGCCAGGCGGTAGCCGATTGGGCCGCCAAGCGTTTTGCCACGGCCGTCGACCCCGACACCGAGGTTCTGCTGTTGGTGGGCTCCCAGGAGGGCACGGCCCACCTCCCCTTGGCGGTGTTAAACCCTGGCGATCAAGCCCTGCTGCTAGATCCCTACTACCCCTCGCATATGGGGGGCTTGCATCTGGCCTCAGCGGAGCCGGTGCTGTTGCCCTTAGATCCAACCCGCCAGTGGCGACCGGATTTTGGGGCCCTCAGCCCGGCGCAATGGGATCGGATCCAGCTGATGGTGATGGGTTTCCCCCACAACCCCACCGCCACCACCGGTGAGCAGAGCTGGCTGGATGAAGCGGTGCAGAAGGCCCTCGAGCACGGGATCGTGCTGGCCCATGACAACCCCTATGTGGATTTGGCGCTTGACGGTGAGGCCCCAGCCCTGTTGCGCAATCCCGCCTGGCGGCAATGCGGCATTGAGTTCTTCTCCTTTTCCAAAAGTTGGTGCCTGGGGGGCTACCGCTTGGCCTTTGCGATTGGGGCGCCATGGTTGATCACGGCCCTGCGCCAGCTCAAGGGCGTGGTTGACTTCAACCAGTCGTTGGCGTTGCAGGCCGGGGCGATCTCCGCGTTGCAGCATGCCCCTCACTGGCCCGAGCAGCTCAAGCAGGTCTATCGGCAGCGGCGGGATCGGATGGCCGCAGCCCTGGAGATGGCGGGTTGGCCTGTGCGGCTGCCTTCGATGGCCCTGTATCTCTGGATCGAGCTGCCGCCCAAGGCGCGCGCCCAAGGCTTCAGTTCTGAGTCGTTTTGCGCGGCCCTGCTTGATGCCACAGGGGTCTGCCTCACACCGGGCAATGGCTTTGGCCCCGGTGGCGAGGGCTGGGTGCGCTTGGCTTTGGTCCATCCCGTTGAGCAGCTGGAGTTGGGGGCAGCCCGCATCAACCTGTGGTTGGCCCAGTTCTGAGCTGGCAGGTGCGTCGTTTTGCGGTGTGTGCCAGCACCGAGCGGGAATTGGAGCGGTGGTTGCGCTCTCGCGAAAGGGAGCTGCGGCCCCTGCCAGGCGCCCTTGCGGGCAGGCTTGGGGGAGGGCTGGCGGTGGTGGCCGCCCACCAGCGCTTTGGCCAGGGCCAGCGGGGCCGGCAGTGGGATTCGCCCGTGGGGGGGCTGTGGCTGAGTGCGGCGATGCCATGGCCAACGGCCTTGGCCGACTCGGCCTCCCTTTCCCTGGCGGTGGCCGTGGGATTGGCCCTGCAGCTGGAGGCCCTCGGGGTAGTTGCCCAGCTCAAGTGGCCCAATGACGTTTTGGTGGGCGGGCGCAAGTTGGCCGGGATTTTGCCCCGGCTGCGCCTGCGGGGCGCGCAGGTGCGCTGGGCCCAGGTGGGCCTGGGCCTCAATGGCATCAATCGCCCCCCCAGCGGTGCAATCTCCCTGGCCCAAGCCCTTTCCCAAGCCCTCTCCCAGGGCCAGTCCCGGGGCCGGTCCTCTCTCCCGCATCGCTGGTTCCTTCCCAAGGCCAAGCCCCAACGGTTGCTCAATCCCGTGTTGGCAGCCCTGGACTGGGCCCAGGCGATGGCCCACGAACCGGCGCTGGTGCGGCAGGAGGCGGAAGCCCGCTTGTATCGGCCGGCTGAGGGGCTGCTCCATGAAGGCCAGATCTGGCAGGTGGCGGGCCTGGAGCCGGATGGGGGCCTGCGCTTACAGCGTCCGGGGGCGACATTCATTCTGCAGCGCAGTTTTTAGGATGGCCCGATGAAGCGATCGCGACTGCACCAGTTCAAGCCCCGCTGGCATCGCCTCGCCTGGGGGCGTCCCCTGGCCTGGGGGCAAGCTGTGGCAGGGGCGTTGGTGCTCGCAGCTCCGTTGCTTGGGTCCGCAGCTCCCCCGGAACCCCTGCGGCCGGACCCCGCCCAGTTGTCCAGCGAACCTCCTGCCCGCTTTGATGCATCCCTGGATGCCCTTGTGCGCGATGGGGTGGTGACGCCTTCGGAGCGCTCCCGGATCCGCTCCGGTGGCGGAACGACCCCCTTCAACGTGCCGGCCCACCAGCAGGCCTGCCGCAGCGGGGCCCTCTCCGATCAGGAATGCCGCACCGGCTTGGTGGTCCGTTGGGGCACGCGACCAAGCCGCTATCCCAGTAGAGCCGATGGCGTCGAGCGTCTGGGCTCCGATGGCCGCCCCCTGCCCCCGTTGACGGTGCCGGTTTCAGCCTTGCTAACGGGCGCTGGGGGAACTTTTCGGCTGACCGATGTGTTTGGGGTGACCCCACGGCCCACACCGCTGCTGGGCAATGGCAATCGCCGGTTGCTCTTCCCCCTGATGGGCTCGGCGGTCACCAGCAGCGGCTTTGGCTGGCGACTGCATCCGCTGCTGGGCAATTGGTTGCTGCATGCCGGTAGGGATCTGGCCGCCCCTGAAGGAACCCCAGTGGTGGCTGCCCTTTCCGGGCTGGTTATCAGTAGTGGTTTGGCCGGGGGCTATGGATTGGCCATTGAAGTGGAGCATGCCAACCCGCTTCGCCGCAGCCTCTATGGCCACCTCAGTGAGCTCTATGTGAAGACCGGCGATCGGGTGCGCCAGGGTGAGGTGATCGGCCGAGTGGGCAGTACCGGACTCAGCACGGGCCCGCACCTCCATTTCGAACTGCGTCTCCCGGGGGATGGGGGCTGGGTGGCGGTGGACCCGGGCGATCTCGATCCCGGCAGGGCTGGATCGGGCAGCGACACCATTGCCCTGCTGATGGGCCAACTGGTGCAGAGCCTGGAGCGGCCGAAGGCCAAGGTCAGCTCCTAGAAACGGCGACGGGTGCCAATCCGCATCCCAAGATTGCCATGGCTCCAGTCAAGGCAGCCCTCTTTTTATTGATTTTGTAGGTTAGGCCAGATTTGGCTTGCCAAATATAATTGATGTCATTGTCTAACGGTACTTGCATGGTTGTCCCAGGAAAGGGTTTCAGGGAGAAGGCCTAGATTGTTGTGAAGTGCACCCCGATACCGCCGCCAAGATGGGCCTCCAACTTGTTGCTCATTATAGAAGTATCCCTGTAGCTCCTCCCTATCAGGCTTGTCGTCATGATGGAGATATCGTCGGGTTGAAAGATTTTTGGACCCAGAGGTAGATCAACTGTTGTGCTATTTATGCTCCTGGGGTTGTAGATCAGCTATGCAGTGACGAGCCGTTCTTCTATTTCGAGCCACCAAAAGGTCTCGAGCCCCATCCAGATGTGGCCTGGCAATGATCAGGTTTCATAACCCTGCAAAAATAGTGACTAGAAAGGAGTAGAGAAGCCTCGAAATAGTCTCAGCACCCAGCACCGGAAAAGCCATGGAGATCGATCGTTCTGCACCTTTTGCCAGCCGGATCGATGATCAGTTTAAGTGCATACTTTCGTTTGCCTGACCCTAAGACTCCCGCCACGTCGTTTCGCTTCCGCCGATCTGCGCGACGGTCTCCTGGTCTGTTAGGCCAAGCCGCTGCCTGATGAATAGCGCACCAAAGGCAAGCCGTGTCGGTTTTGCAGGAGCGCCAGCCGTGGGGCTGAACTGGGGCGCCTATGGTCTTCTTGCTCTTCCCAAGGCATGGGCGATGAGAAGGGCACCCAGCCATCGTCAATGGCTTTCCCAGGAGGCCATAAGCCCTCATACGCGATTTTGCGCGAATACTCCAATCTTCTTTTGACTTGATTCACCTTACTAGCTTTCTGCTAATCATCTTCGTTTCATTGATGTCTTTGACCGTTTTTCTGCTATCAGGGGTTGCACCGGTGATAGAACTACCCCGTTCAGTGGTTAATGACTTGGAATAGGGATCTAAATCCTTTGTCCTTACAGAGTCGTTTTCAGCTCTTTACCTTTTCACTCGCACTCCTGCTGTCATGGCTACTTTTTTGAACCTGACCAGCCAGCTAGAAGACCTACTGCGGGAGGTATCGGCATCCGGAAGCTTGCTGTCGGCGGCAGAACAAACCCTCGGGATCTCGTCCCGTTTAGCTGAGCTGCGTGAACAGGGCGAGGCATGGCAAAACGGAGTGTTTAGTGGTCTTCCGCCCATACGCCTCTTACCCGCTCAGAACTTCACTGGTGGTGTGGCAGCGGCCTATTCAGGTGGGCGAAGGGAAATTTTGGTGAATCAGGGCTGGTGGGATCAGGCCAGTGAGGCTGATCGCACCGCTGTGCTGCTTGAGGAATTGGGTCACGCCTTGCAGGATCGCTATGGAGATGGAGCGGCCTTGTCTGGGGATACGGGGCAGCAGTTCGCGGCGAACCTGCTCAAGCTGCCTTTGAGTGATGCCCAGCGTGCTGCCATCTCTGCAGAGAATGACAGTGTGTCTGTGCTTGTGGATGGTGTCTGGGTCGATGCCCACGCAGCGGTCTATATGGGCACGGCTGCTGCCGATGATTTGGTGGGCACCTCCAATGACGATCAGTTTTCCTTTGCTAGTGGCTCCTTTTCGGTGCTTGGCGACGACACAGTTGATGGCGGTGGAGGTAACCTCAATACCTTGGCATTTGGCAGCGCTATTAACTTTGGCAATGATGATGCCTTTGAGAATGTCAGCAATATAGAGAAAATTACGTTAGCAAATGGTGCTAACCTGCTAACTCTTGGCATCAACACTGATGCCGCTGGAATCACCACTGTAGTTGGTGGTTCCGGCAATGACACCATCGATGGCAGCCTTTCCGAGGAAAACCTAGAGCTGATTGGTGGTGCTGGTAATGATCAGCTATGGGCAGGCTCTGGCGACGACGCCCTGACTGGCGATGCTGGTGATGATACTTTCGTTTTTAATTCAAAAAATCTTGATCTTGATGACAGTGTTGCAGGCGGAGATGGCAATGATATCCTCATATTTGCAACCGGTGGTGTCATCAGTGGTGGATTCGCTGGTGTGAGTGGGGTGGAGACCATTCGCCTGTCAGCTGAAGGAAATCAACTTGTTATTGCTGATGGTGATGCTGTTGGGCTTTCTTCAGTTGTAGGTGGCATTGGCGATGACTCGATTGACGCCTCCGGTCGATCGGCAGGTACCAATGGTGAGGGCTTGATCTTTGATATGGGTAGCGGAGATGATTCGATTAATGGTACCCAGGGCAAGGATATCTTCCGCTTTGCAATTAATGAGCTAACTGGAAAGGACTCAATTTCTAGCCGTCAAACTGGCGGGGACACCCTTGAGTTCATCACCAGTGGTTCGATTGCTGCTAGTGATCTAACACTGCTCAATGGCTCTGGTATAGCCACCTTGCAACTTTCAAGTACTGGTACAAATTCCGTCCAACTGGGAGCCCAGTCGAACGGTACGTTCGAGTCAATTCTGGGCGGTAGTGCCTCTGATGACATTGATTTGAGTGGGAGAACCTCCACCACTGCTCTTTACGCTGGGGCAGGCTCTGATAAGATTACTTTGAATGATAGTACCAGTGGTATTAAACTGCTCAGTGGCCAGTCTGGTGCCGACACAATTGTCGTCTCTGCGGCAGCACTGACAACCACTGGTGCTGTTGCGCAGATGAGTGGTGGATCGAATGAAGACATTTTAGCTTTGTCTGATCAACTGGATACCGGGCTGGCCAATGCGTCAGTCGCAAGTATCTACAATCAAGGAGGAAGTGTTTCCTATGATCTTGGAGTTGCCAGCTCAGAACTTTATCAAGAGCAGGTCAAGGTAATCAGTCTTGACAAGTTGCAATTAGCTAATGGTTCAAACAAGGTTCTGCTGGGTGCAAAATCGCAGCGGGCGCTTACGGATGAGGTGATAGGAGGATCGCAAAATGATGTTATCCTAGCCGATTCTAATGTCTTCAAGGCGCTGAAGCTGGATGGTGGTGATGGGAACGATATGCTTGGAGGTGGTTCAGGAAATGATAGCCTTGTTGGGGGGAATGGGAACGATACATTAATAGCGGGGGCTGGGGCAGATACCCTAATTGCTGGGACTGGGAATGATACGTTCCGCATAGACTCAGCACAGTTGCGGAGCAATGATTCTATTGATGGTGGTACCAATGTTGGTGGTGCTGATATTTTAGAGCTTTGGGGCAAGAGTGCGGTTAACGATGGGGTGTTTGCCGGGATAAAGGGAGTAGAAAAGTTGGTGGTTGTCGGAGACAATCTTGATGGCACAGACAATGCATCTGCGATGTCTGTACAGCTGGGAGCCTTGGCTAGGGCTGCTGGAATCACTGACATAGAAGTTCGGGATTCGAAAGGTGTCTATCTTGACCTTGCTCAGCTGACATCAGCTACCACTGTAATCGGAGGTGAAGGTAATGACACAATCGTTGGATTTGCTGGTGCTGATAGTCTCGACGGTGGCGTGGGATCGCTTGATACTCTCATTCTGAACGCTACTTCAACCGACTTAAATAGGGCCACCGATCTCCAACTCCAAAATATAGAGATAATTGATGCTTCTGCTTCTACTTCAGGGGTTCTTTTGAATCTTAGCTCTCAGCTTGGAGAGGCTTTTGAGATTCTCGGTGGTTCATTCGCTGATACGATTACGGGAAGCAATTTTAGCGATACTTTTATTGGCTTTGCTGGGGCCGATAGCCTCAATGGTGGTGCGGGATCGCTTGACACTCTTGTTCTGAACGCTACTTCAACTGACTTAAATAGGGCAACCGATCTTCAGCTTGAGAACATAGAGGTAATTGATGCTTCTAATTCCAGTTCAGGGATTCTGATCAATCTTAGCTCTCAGCTTGGAGAGGCTTTTGAGATTGTCGGTGGTTCATTCGCTGATACAATTGTCGGTGGTTCATCTGCGGATTCAATTGTTGGTGGTGCCGGAGCGGACGCATTGTCGGGTGGTGCCGGAGCTGACTCATTGACTGGTGGCGCTGGGGCTGACAAATTCGTAATTGCATCTAATGCAGATACTAAGGCCACCTCATTTCTAGGAACCAATACAACCTGGGCAAACGTAGAGTCCATCACTGATTTTTCTGGGGAGGGCGCTTCTGCTGGCGATGAAATTAATTTAGCTACTGGTGCCAATGCTTTCTCCAGTGCATTAACGCTCACATCTGGCACTGTTGCTAATGTAACGGCTGTGAACATTGATGGCGGCTCTGTCGCAGACATTGATGCCCTCCTTGCTCAAATTGAGGCCGCATCTGCCGGCGTTGCTTCCAATTCTGGTTTGGTCCAAATTTATGATGTTACCTTGGCTAATCAGTACATGGGTGCAACGCGTTTGATGATTGTCAATGACGCCAATGGAACCATTAACAATGCAGACACTATTGTCAATATGACGGGCATTACAGGTTCCCTAAATGCTCAGGATTTTGCTTTTGGATGATCTTTTTCTCGGGCATTGGCATCATTGCAGCTTTTCCTCTGATGGTTTTGATGGCTGATTTAGGTGCCCTTATGTTGTCGAAGGTTAGGGAGACACTGGAAAATCCAGGCTGATTGCGCGAGAATAGGGGTGTCAACCAAGCCGTGTACTGGGGTAGTGGCTTTAAGCAGCGATGTAGGCAGTGTCAATGGAAGCGTTTTCTTGGGCATTGGTGACCTTCATCCTGACGTGACCCCCTTTGCTGCTCCAGTTCCTATGAGAGCTGGTGGGTTAGTCAGGCCGCTTTCCATGGCTGGAGGCCTTCCAGGGGCGTACCTCCCTGGAGAGCTGAATGCGGTCTGTAGACGTTGAACTTGATTTGGTGCTGTTCTGCCAAAAACTTTGTCTGTAGCAAAGATGAGAAGAGCTCAATATGTGCCTTCCGGCTGACTTCGTCTACAAGAATTCATCGCTGAGCCTGCCATTGAACGATTCCACAAATGGATTCTCCCAGGGTGAACTTGGCGGGATGGATGCCGTTACTGAACCGTTGCCTGTGCACCACTCCTGCAAGGCATGGCCAATGAACTCAGCTCCATTGGCCATCCGCAGATGGGTCGGAGCTGGACGTCGATTGCCCAGCCGTGATGCGGATATTCAGGGCGCAGTAGCTCCCTGCCGCCACCGGCAGGCCGGGAGCGTTTCCGCTTGCAAGGCATGGGCTTTTGCAGACCTTCCCCACGCCAGATTCGTTGCACTCGCTTGTGATTGACGCTCCAGCCATCAAGCCGCAGCCGCCGGTAAACCAGCCGCCGGCCCTAGCGCCCATGGCGCCGCTCCAGCTCCCGGATCCGCTTGCCAGCTCCTACTGCTGCTCAGAAGCCTGCGGCTAGAGCCTGGCTTTATCAAGCTCAGCATCCGCCAGAAGCAACTTGAGGCGTTCGGCCTCTGTGACTTTCATCCCCCCGTACAGATGCTGCCAGCGGTAAAAAGTCGTGGCTGAGACCTCCAGAGCCCTGCAGACATCGGCGCCAGTTTGGCCTTGGTTAAGCAGTTGCTCAGCAGTGCGCAGCTTGCGAGGGATCTTGCTCGGGGTTGGGGCGTTTGACTTTATGGGGCTTCTCCTGGCCAATTCTGGCCGGTAGGGAAGCTCCCATAGGGGCTGGTTCAGTTTTTGGGGTTCACGTCAGCCTGTCTTTGCTTGCAGGTGTCCGGCAAGCACCATGGCACCGATGGGCCCCTCCTTGCTCGACAACAGATCGGCAATGTCTTCAATGGATAGCCCTGTGGCCTCGCTGAGATTTTCAAGGACGCCTAGGAACGAGTCGAGACAGATCTCTGTGTCTTGCCCCCCTCGATCCATGGGCTGACTTGTGCGGTTCTGGGAGCTCTGCTCAGATCCTTGTCCTGCTTTCTGGTTGGGGGTTGGCATCGCCTTTGCTTCTCCAGCGTTCACCGCCCCACCTTCACCCCATTTCCCCAGCGCCAGGGATGGGCGCATCGCCCTTGCGGCGTCTTCGCTGCGCCCTTGGTAACGGGTCGTGGGCCTATGCCCTGACTAGGGTTTGGGCGGCGCGTCTTCTGGTCCATGTCCTCCCATCAACGCCTGCCAGATCCTTCCGATTCAGACCTTTCGTTGGCGATGCCTGCGTCCACCAGCCAGGAACGCCCCCCAAGGCCGACCCAATCGCCTGAGAGATCGGCACACCCATCCTCCTGGTGAACGACAGCTACGAGCCCAGCTCCTGTTCGTCCAGCGACGCCCACTCAGGCAACATGGCCTCCTATCTCACCTGGGCTGAGGTCGGCGAACTTGCCATTGACTAGGGGCTCTCAAGGCTTCGAAACACTCCTTCATTTTCTGTTACACTATGGGTAACCCTTCGTCATCCACCACCATGGCCGACAACACCACCCGTTTTGGCTTCGTTGGTTTCGCTGAGACCTGGAACGGCCGCCTTGCCATGCTGGGCTTCGTGATCGGTCTGGGCACAGAGCTTCTCACCGGCCAGGGCATCCTGAGCCAGATCGGCCTCGGCTGATTAGCAGCTCTTGCGAGAGCAAGGCCCCATGGCAAACGCCAGGGGGCCTTTTTGATGGGAACGTGTTGGTGGCTGTTTGCTCGAAGAGCTGCCTGCCCCCTTCCCATCGTTCTTTTTGTCCTCCCTCCGCTCCGTGATGGCTGCTTCGAACCCCCCTTCTCCCCTGGTGGTGAAGCTGCAAATTTTGGCTGCGTTCTGTGTTCCTTTGGCGTTGCTAGGGCTTTGGCTCAAGGGCAAGGGTTTCTGGTGAGCCCTGGCTTCGGCAGCCCCACCCCTTGGGTGCTTATTTCTTTAGAATTGCTTTAGGATTGGACGTCTTGAGTGGCTTGGCTTGTGCCTACTTCGGCTTCCTTGCTTGCTTTAGCTGGCCTGCTTGGCTTTGCGGTTCTCGAGCTGGCTTTGCGCCTTGTTCCCTAGCGCCGCTCCCCCAGCCGAATGTGGCGTCTGCCTGCTGCACGGTATCGGCGATCCCTTGGCCAGCCAGTATGAGATCGCTCGGACCGGTCTATGGGTGTTGCGCCACCACCCGGATCCTTCACCCCTTTGGGGTTGGTTGTTTCTCGATACCCTGCGCCATGTCGGTGGACCACTCGACTTCAGCCCCGATGAGGCCGCTACCTGGGGTACGGCAGTTCAAGAGGCCAGCCAATTGGTGAGGCAGCTCACGGGTTGTGACCGGGTGTACGCGATTGCTTTTGGCGAGGGTGCCCGTCACCTTCACCTGCACTTAATTCCCCGGTTTGGAGACGATCCAGCAACGGCGGCTTGGTCGATTGCCGATCACTACCGCTCTGTTGAGCTGGGCGAACGTCCAGCGGCTGCCCCCGCTGCGGTGGCCAACCTGGTGGAGCGGGCCCGTTCCCTGGCCCGGGGTCTTGGGAGCTTCGCTTGAGCGGCCATCCCCATCCCGATTTGGATTCTTTGCCAGGCTCAGATTCTGTCCCTGCCCAGCTCCAGGCCATCCGCACGGATCTTGCCCAACTCCATCACAGTGTGTTGGAACTGCGCGGCTTGGTTCAGAGCCTGGTCGCAAAAGACCCCTCCCTGGATTGGGCCCAAGCGAATCCAGCGACCAGCGCAAGCACGACCCTGTCGCGCCGCAATCCCGAACGGTTGGCAGCAGAGGTGCAACGCCGCAGGGCGTTGCTCACGGTTGAGGATCTTGATCCGCTCGATGGTGATACGGAGCTGGATCTGATGATTGACCGGCTCCATGACCTCGCCGTTGACGGCCCCTAACTGACCTTGACGGCCGTTGCCCGGCCCTGAAACCCCATGCCTGCCCAGCCCCTTACCCCATCAGACCTCGCCTCCCTCGCCACAACCTTGCCGAGCTGGCAGCTGGTGGACGGGAAACTCCACCGCGACCTGGTTTTTGCCGACTTTGTGGAGGCCTTCGCTTTCATCACCAAGGTGGCCCTGGTCGCCGAAGCCATGGACCATCACCCGGAGTGGAGCAACGTTTGGAACCGGGTGAGCATCGATCTGGTCACCCACGACACCGGTGGCCTCTCCCACCTGGACGTGCAGCTGGCCCAGCGGATCGATGCACTGACCCGCTGGGCTTCCCGTTCAGACCAACATCGGTAGCTTGCTGGGATCCATCTGCTGGAACCGCAACTTCTGCTTGCCGCCCTCGGACTCCCCATTGGCCGTCGCATCCACCGCCACATCGACCGCGATCGTGTGGCCTGCGCTGAATGTGCCCGCCAGGATGCTCTTGGCAATGGGGGTTTCCAGTTCGCGCTGAATGGCCCGCTTCAGCGGCCTGGCTCCATAGACCGGGTCGTAGCCAGAGGCGGCGATCCAATCGAGGGCATCGGCATTGAGCACAAGGGCAATCTTTTTGTCGTCTAGGCGTTTGGCCAGGCGCTGCACCTGCAGTTCCACGATCTCGCGTAGTTCCTCTTGCTTGAGGCTGTGGAAGATGATCGTTTCATCCAGACGGTTGAGGAATTCGGGGCGGAAATGACCCCGTAGGGCCCCATTCACCAGGGCTTCCATTTCACTGTGACGGCCTGGATCCCCAGCCAGATCCAGAATGGATTGGCTCCCGATGTTGCTCGTGAGGATCAGTACCGTATTGGTGAAATCCACGGTGCGACCTTGACCATCGGTGACCCGGCCGTCATCAAGGATTTGCAGCATCACATTGAATACATCGGGGTGGGCTTTTTCCACCTCGTCAAACAGGATCACCGCATAGGGCCTCCGCCGCACGGCTTCCGTGAGCTGACCACCTTCTTCGTAGCCCACATAGCCCGGAGGGGCCCCGATCAGCCGACTCACGGCATGTTTCTCCATGTACTCGCTCATGTCGATGCGAACCATGGCGGCATCGCTGTCGAAGAGCTGGGAGGCCAGGGCCTTGGAGAGCTCGGTTTTGCCAACGCCCGTGGGGCCTAGGAAGAGGAAGCTGGCGATGGGGCGGTTGGGATCGGAAAGGCCTGCCCTCGAGCGCTGGATCGCATCGGCCACGGCCGTCACGGCCTGGGCCTGGCCCACCACCCTGCTGTGCAACTCATCTTCGAGTTGCAGCAGTTTCTCCATTTCACTTTGCACCAGCTTGGCTACGGGGATTCCGGTCCATTTGGCGATCACCTCGGCGATGTCGTCCTCGGTGACCTCCTCGCGCAGTAGGGATTTGTCGCGGGCGCCATCGGCTCCGACTGCGTTCAGGGCCTCCTCTTTGGCGGCTAGTTGTTTGTGGAGTTCGGCCAGGGTGCCGTATTCGAGCTCGGCGGCTTTGTTGAGGTCGTAGTTGCGCTTGGCCTGCTCCACCTGTAGCTGCACCTGTTCGATCTCTTCCTTGATCGCGCTCAATTCATCAATGGAGCCCTTCTCCTTTTGCCATTGAGCATTGAGGGCACTCTGCTGTTCACTGAGATCGGCCAGCTCTTTTTCGAGGCGTTCGAGCCGGTCCCTACTGGCCGTATCCGATTCGCGAGCGAGGGAGAGTTTCTCCATCTCCAGCTGCAGGATGCGCCGATCCAGTTCGTCGATCTCCTCGGGCTTGGAGGTGATCTCCATCTTCAACCGTGCCGCCGATTCATCCATCAAATCGATGGCCTTGTCGGGTAGGAAGCGATCGGCAATGTAGCGACTGCTGAGCACCGCTGCCGCCACGAGGGCGTTGTCGGCGATCCGCACGCCGTGGTGCACCTCGTAGCGTTCCTTGAGCCCCCGCAGGATTGAGATGGTGTCTTCCACCGTGGGTTGATCCACGAACACCTGCTGGAAACGGCGCTCCAGGGCCGGGTCTTTTTCGATGTGCTGCCTGTGCTCATCAAGGGTGGTGGCCCCAATGCAGCGCAGTTCACCCCGGGCGAGCATCGGCTTGAGCAGGTTGCTGGCATCCATGGCTCCGCCGCTGGCACCGGCGCCCACCACGGTGTGGATCTCATCGATAAACAGAACGATCTGGCCCTGGGAGGCCGTGACTTCCTTAAGCACGGCCTTGAGCCGTTCTTCGAATTCACCCCGGTATTTGGCACCGGCGATCAGGGAGCCCATGTCCAGCGACACGAGCTGCCGGTTTTGCAGGGCCTGGGGCACATCGCCGTTGACAATCCGCTGGGCTAGCCCCTCCACGATTGCCGTTTTACCCACCCCCGGTTCACCGATCAGCACCGGGTTGTTCTTGGTGCGCCGGCTGAGGATTTGGATCGTGCGGCGGATTTCCTCATCCCGGCCGATCACCGGATCCAGCTTGCCCTCCCTGGCCGCCGCGGTGAGATCCCGGCCGTACTTTTCCAAGGATTCGTAGGTGCCCTCTGGGTTCTGATCGTTCACGGTTTGGCTACCTCGAATGGCTTGAACGGCATCCTTGAGCTTTTCGGTGGTGGCACCGCACTGGGAGAGCAGCTGCTTGCCGCAGCGATCATCGATAGCCAGGGCCAGGAGCAAGTGCTCGATGGCGATGAAGCTGTCGCCATAGCTGGTTTTGAGGGCCTCGGCTTGATCCAGCAAGCTATTGAGGCCTTTGCCCAGATACACCGTTTCGGGAGGGGCACTCAAGCTGGGCTTGGCGGTGATGAAGGCCTCCACCTTTTGGCTCAAGGTGCCCAGTTCCACGCCAGCCTTTTCAAGGATGCGACCCGCCAGGCCCTGTTGGGCCAACAGGGAGGCAAACAAATGTTCGCTTTCCATTTGCTGTTGGCGCTTTTGTTGTGCCAACTGTTGGGCGCCCACCACGGCACCCCAGGCTTTTTCAGTGAACAGTTCGGCGGTGGGATTCATGGCTCAATCTCCAGCTCTGGAGGGGTGGCACAACCGTATGGGCGCAAGTCCCCGTTCACAGATTGGGAGTACCGGCTGGAGATGGGGTGAAAACCGGCTCGATTCACCGTCGAACGTGACGCAATGAGGCCGCTCCCCCTTGCTCCCTAGGGCGCCGGCAGGGGAATGACCCCGGCATTGGCGCCACAGAGTTTGAGGGGGCAACCATCGGGGCCGTAGACGGCATCGCTTGGGGAGAGGCAGCCACCAGCGTTTTTGCCGGCCACCTGGCTGGGCGGGATGCGCCTGGGCTGGAGGTCGCTGTTCCTCGCTGAGACCACCAGGGGGCAGGAGCCCGCCATCCGCTCCTGGGCCAGACCGGCCTGGGTTGTCGCTAGCCAGGCTGCACCAACGAGGACGAGCCAACGACCTAGCCCTTTGCTCAGTTGGAGTGGTCGGATCGGCGCCATGGGTTCCTTTGGAAGTGTCTGAATTGGAGGTGGGCGAAGGGGATGGGGCTGACTTAGAAGGGGTTCATGCATGATCCAGCCCTTATTCAAGCCCTTGTCGTTGCCTCCCGGGAGTTCGACGCCACAGGCAAGGATCCTGAACGCAATTGCTGGATGGCGGTGCACCGCCATGTGCACGGGGTGGCCCCCAGTGAGTACGACATCCGCGAGGTACCGGAGGATCTCTATTTGGCGGTTTTGGAGGCTCGGCGCGCCCAATAAAAAAACCCCGGCTTGCGCCGGGGTCGAGGAAGGGATTGAAGCCGATCAGGCCCAGCCTTTGCCAGCCATGTCAATCACATAGGCAGCCACGTCTGCAATGTCGCCTTCGCTGAGCTTGCCACCAAAGGCGGGCATGGCGTTCTTGCCGTTGGTCACTTGGTAGGCGACGGCTGCTTCAGGGCCGCTGCTGTAGTTGGCCAAATAGGCCTCGAGGGCATCTTTCTTTAGGGTGCGCTCAGCATTCACCACGTTTCCGCCACCCATGTGGCATGCCGCGCAGTTGGCAGAAAAGATTTGACCACCGTGGGCCACGTCGGCGGCAAAGCTTGGGGCAGCGCCCAGAACGAGCGCCAGGCAGAGAGCAATCAGGGAAAAGATACGGCGCATGGGAGGGCGCTTCAAAGCGGTAGCAACCCAGCAAAATTAGGTCCTGATCGAGGCTTTCGTGACCCCAAAAGCCAGGATCGCAACATTTAGGGGCACCGCCCGGGGAGACCAGCCGTCTCAAAGACCGCTTCCAGGGTTGGAGCCAGGCTCACCAGGCCAAAGCGCTCGGGTGGGCTTACCGGCTCATGGATGAAATGGCGCTGCTGAATGGAGAACAAATCCCAAGGGGTGATTTCAATCCGCAGCAGCTTGATCAGGCCATTGATCAACCAGCCCCCCAGGTCAACGGCGATGGGGGGATACCAACCGCCGCGCCAGCGGCACAGGCTCGCCACCGTGCCATTCACCGAGACAGCTTTTTGGCCCAAAACCAGCCGCCTTAGGGGACCCTGGCCAGGCTCGTGATTGGCTTGATGAGGCCTGGTGGCCAGGTGGGCGCACACCGTGGCGATGTCGGCGGCGTGGATGAAATGGAAGCTGGCGTCCGCTCGCAACCACTTGGCCAACCAGAGGAATTTCACCGCCTCCATCAGCCCTGCCGTGAGGTAGCTGGTGGGGTGGCGATCGCCCTTGTTGGCTTGGCCGGCGGGGCCGAGTTTCCCCCCAAAGACCAGGGTGGGAAAGACGGCCACAATCTTCGGGGCGAGGGCGTGTCGCTCAAGCTGGCCCAGGCAGATGGCCTTGGTTTGGATGTATTCGGTGCCATGGGCCTGCGCCTCTGGCAACAACTGGAGCTGGCGATCCAGGATGCTGGCAGTGGAGAAGTAGATCACTTGCTCCAGTACCGCTGGATTGGTGAGGCGGAGCAGCTCTTTGACGGCATCCACATTCACCGCTTGGGCCCTGGCGGGATCGCCCCAGGCCGTGGCCGTGTGGATGATCCGGGTGGCCGAGGCGATGGCCTCGGCGTGGGGGCCAAGGTCGCGCAGGTCACCGATCAGCAGGGTGATCCTGGGATCCGGCAGGGATACCACCTCAAGCTTGGCTGGATCGCGGAGCAACAGCAAGAGATCGGCATCGCTGTTGCGATAGAGCTCTTCGGTGATGTATTGGCCAACGCAGCCACTGGCTCCTGTAATCAGGATTCGGGCTTTGGCTTGGCCTCCACCTGCCTGGGTTCCAATGGGTTGGTTTCCAGTCTGTGGGCCTGGCTTTGCCGTCAAACGGCAGCACCCATCAGCTCGTTGACCGCCTTGCCGGTTTCGAAGAAGACCCGGGCGTTGTCTTCCGGGGTGCCGGGCAGAATTCCGTGGCCCAAGTTGAGGATGTGCTTACGGCCCTTGGCCTTGCGCACGCAATCGAAGATGCGTTCGCGAATAGCATCCGGGGTGCCAAACAGCAGGCCAGGGTCCACATTCCCCTGCACGCCCACGCCCTCGGGCAGCCGGGCGATCCCCTCTGCCATGTCCACGGTCCAATCCAGGGACACGATGTCGACACCGGTGCGGGCCATGCGCTCTAGCACCCCTGCACTTCCAGAGATGTAAAGGATCAGGGGGGTGTCCGGGTGGGTGGCTTTGACCTGGTCGATCACCCGCTTTTGATAGGGGGCGGCAAAGGTGTCGTAATCAACGGGAGAGAGCTGGCCAGCCCAGGAATCAAACAATTGCACCACCTGGGCGCCGGAGTCGATTTGGTAGCGCACGTAGGTGGCAATCGAATCGGCGAGATGGCCCAGCAATTGGTGCAACATCGCGGGCTCTTGGAACGCCATCGCCTTAATGACGGCGTAGTTCTTGGAACTCTTGCCTTCTACCGCGTAGGCAGCCAGGGTCCAAGGGGCCCCCACAAAGCCAAGAACGGCAGCCTCGTTGCCCACATCCGCGCGCAGCCGGCTGAGCACTTCACCAACAAAGGGAAGGGCAGCGGCTGGATCGAGGGGCCGCAGGGCATCCACCTGGGCCTGGGAACGGATGGCGGGCTCGATGATCGGGCCCTTGCTCTCGATGATGTCGAAGTCGATCCCCATCCCTGGCAGGGGAGTGAGAATGTCGGAGAAGAGAATCACGCCATCGGGTTTGAAGGCGTGGTAGGGCTGCATCGAGATCTCATAGGAGAGATCGGGATTTTCTGAGCGCTCGCGGAAACCGGGGTGGCGATCGCGCAGGTCGCGATACACCTTCATGTAGCGGCCGGCTTGGCGCATCATCCAAACGGGAGGACGCTCCACCTGCTCACCTCGGGCGGCGCGCAGCAGCAGGGGGGCGGTTCCGGACATGGGCAACGACAAAGTCAAAGCCGAACCTACCCGAGAAAGCTCCAGAACCTAGAGCCTCAGCTGACGGTCTCCGCGGGTTCGTCACAGACCTGGGAGCGCATCCCTTGGCTGCGCTTTTCATCCCGGCGGAACACCAGAACCGAGAGGGGGGGGAGGCAGAGGTCGAGGGAGTTCTCGTAGCTGTGGATGCCCCATTCATCGGTGAACTTGCCACCGAGATTGCCCAGGTTGCTGCCGCCGTAGCGCTCGGCATCGGTGTTGAACGCCTCTTCGTAGAAGCCTGGAAGGGGCACACCCACGCGGTAATGGGTGTGGCTTTGGGGCGTGAAGTTGGCCACCACCACGACCCAGCTGCCGGTGGTGCTCTCGCGGCGCATGAAACTGATTATCGAGTGGCGGTTGTCGTTGCAATCAATCCATTGGAAGCCGAATTCGCTGAAGTCGTCACCCCAGAGGGACCGCTCCGATTTATAGAAGCTGTTGAGGTCGTCCACCAGGAGCTGGAGGCCTTGGTGAGCACTGTGCTGGAGGAGTTCCCATTGGAGATCACCCCACACATTCCATTCGGACCGTTGGCCGAATTCCATGCCCATGAAGATGGTTTTCTTGCCCGGGTGGGTCCACATGTAGGCGAGTAGGGCCCGCACATTGGCAAACTTTTGCCAGTCGTCGCCAGGCATTTTGTGCAGCAAACTGCTCTTGCCATGCACGACTTCGTCGTGGCTGAGGGCGAGCATGAAGTTCTCGGTGAAGGCATACCAGATCGAGAACGTCACGTTGTTCTGGTGGAACTGACGGAACCACGGATCCAGCTCGAAGTAATCGAGCATGTCGTGCATCCAGCCCATGTTCCATTTGAGGTTGAATCCCAAGCCGCCCATGTCGGTGGGCTGGGTCACCATCGGCCAGGTGGTGGATTCTTCGGCAATCGAGAGGGCTCCGGGGAAGTGCTGGAACAGCACGTGATTGGCCTGCTGCAGGAAGGTCACCGCTTCGGTGTTTTCCCTGCCGCCGTGGTCATTGGCCAGCCATTCCCCATCGGGGCGCAGGTAGTCGCGGTAGAGCATGGAGGCCACCGCATCGACCCGAATGCCGTCGATGTGGAATTCTTCGAACCAATAGACAAGGTTGGCCACCAGGAAGTTGCGAACTTCGTTGCGGCTGTAATTAAAAATAAGGGTGCCCCATTCCTTGTGCTCGCCGATGCGGGGATCGGCATGCTCATAGAGATGGGCCCCATCAAAAAAGGCCAAGCCGTGGGCATCTTTGGGAAAGTGACCCGGCACCCAATCGAGGATCACCCCAATCCCTTCGGCGTGGCAGCGCTCCACAAAGGCGCGAAACTCATTCGGCGAGCCAAAGCGGCTGGTGGGCGCGTACCAACCGGTGACTTGATAACCCCAGGATCCATCGAAGGGATGCTCGGAGATCGGCATCAGCTCGATGTGGGTGAAGCCCCGAGCCTTCACATAGGGAATCACCCGATCGGCTAGTTCCGGGTAGGTGAGGAGCCGGGCGCCCGGTTTGAGATCGGCGGCAGGTACCGGTGGCCGCGGGGTGCCATCGGCTTCGATGAAGGGATGGTCGGCGCTGCCATGCATCCAGCTACCGAGGTGCATTTCGTAGACCGAAATGGGTTGATCCAGGGGGTTGGCGTTGTCGCGCTCGTCGATCCAGCCGGCATCGTTCCAGCTGTAGTTGGCAATCGCCTCCACCACCGACCCGTTGTTGGGCCGCACCTCGTGGCGGAATCCGTAGGGATCGCTTTTCTGATAGCAGTGGCCGTTCTGGGCCCGGATTTCGTATTTGTAGATTTGGCCGGCTTTGAGGCCTGGGATAAACAGCTCCCAGCAGCCGCCAACCCGCGACTGCATCGGGTGATGGCGCCCATCCCAGCCATTGAAATCCCCGAGCACAGAAACGCTGCGGGCATTGGGGGCCCAGAGGCAAAACTGAACGCCCCCAAGGCCGCCCTGCTCGCCCAGGTGGGCACCCATGCGGCGCCAAATGTGGTGGTGGTTGCCTTCGGCAAACAGCAGCTGATCCAGTTCGCCCATCCACGGCTCGCGCTGGGCCCAGGGATCGTGCTGCACGTGTTCGATGCCGCCACGGAACACCCGAACCTGGTAGCTATTGCCAGGCTTGGTGGCCAGCTGGGCTTCAAAGACCCAGGGGTGATTGGGCGTCTCTGTGGCCAGCGACTGGCCGCCCACAAGCAGCTCGACCCGCTCGGCCTCGGGCATCCACACCCGGACTACCCAGCCCCCCCCATCCAGGGGTTGGGGGCCAAGGATGGAGAAGGGGTGATCGTGCCGGCATTCGGCAAGCCGCTGGCCGTCTTGCGCCATCCAATCGAGGCTGAGCAAGGCCATGTAACAGCAACATTTTCGCCGCGAGCTTAGGCGGCTTTTCACCCGCCCACTGATCTAGGGGGCGTGGGTTAGCAAAGCCTGTTGGCTACTGGGCAGGTTGGGGTTTGGATGGATCGATGGGGAAGTCGACGCCGGTGATCGTGTTGTTGGCATCAAGGATCACAAAGAGGCTGTCGGTGAGGCGGTTGAACTGGGTCACCACCATCACGAGCCTGGCTGAAGCGGTGGAATTGGCTTCAACGGCCTTGGTCACTTTCACGAAGTTTCCGGTGAGCTGTTGCAATTCCTGCCATTTCTGCTGCAGGCGCTCCGGGCTGATCTCCTTTTGCAGGTCGAGGCTCAAAAAGCTGCGGGCGCTGATGTACTGGCCATTGCTCAGACTGTTGACGAAGTTCAGAGCCACTTGGCTGGACGCTTCGTCGGTGCGATCGAAGTGATAGCCAACAATTTTGCCGGCGCCATTCAGCACGATGAAGACATCGCGGGCCCCCTTGGTGGTGGTCAGGCTGGCTTCCACCGTGGTGTTACGCAGACCGGTGTTGACGCTCAGCAGCTTCCAGCTGAGCAGTTTGGGCTGGGTGCGCATGGTGTTTTGCACCATTTGCGGGCTGGTTACGGCCTTGAGCTCATCGGAGAATTGGTTGTAGCGGGCATTGGCATCGCCCTTTTTGATGGCCTCGAGGATGGCGTTGGCAGCGGCGCGGGCCTGGGGAACGCCCAGGGCCGAGGGCGTTGGTGAAGTGCTCTGGGCGCCGGGGGTCGCGCTTGAAGGGGCGCTGGTTTGGGCGGAACTGATCGGGGCTAGGCAGGCGCTGCCGATCAGGCTGGTCGCCAGCAACCCAGCCGCAAAAAAGGGCTTGGAGAAGGGGCGCAGGGGACTCCGCATGCCGGCGATTTTAAAAGGTGGGCTCAGTTTGCCTCAAGTTGACCTGGCTGCACGATGGGCTCAAGCCGCAAGTGGCCCGTGGCGAGCTCCAGGTTGAGGGTGATCACCCGGTGTTTTGGGCTTGGGCCGCCGAGGGGCAACGAGCCATCGCCGGGGTTGAGGGCAATCTGCGGCCAGGCCGAGGCCGCCAGGGACAACCGGATTTGATCTCCGGCCTGCAGGTTGGCCATCACCGGTTGGAGCTGGAGCTGCCTGGTTTCGCTGCGCAGGCATCCGCTGCCAAGGAAGCGGGCCACGCCCGTGCAGAGCTGCTGCACGGGGTCGTTGTGGGCGCCGCCTTGGGGGCCCGATGGGGCTTGTTTCACCACGGAGACCGCACCACACAGATCAAAGCCCGGTTGGTCGGCGCTGATGGTGATCTCCAGGCTGAAGCGACCCAGCAGCAACGCAGGCGCTTCGAGGGGAGCACTGGTGAAGCAGGCCACATCGCGACGTTCGTCGAGGTCGGCGCGATCACAGGGGCCGGGGTTGAGATCGAGGTGGCCCCCTCTCCCCGGTACGGGCCGCCAGGGGTCATGCACCAGCTGGCGGCTGGCCTGGTCTGGGGGTGCGCTGCCGGCTGGGTTCGCTTCTGGGCTGGCCGGGTTCAAGTCCAGCAGGGCCTGGCCCTGGAGCCTCCAGGCCCTGGGGGGAGTTGCTGCCGGCACAAGCCAGGGGCCATGGGCTTCGGCCTGCAGGGCCACGGGGGCGGTTTGCTCGTTGACGGGGGCGATGCCTTGAAGGTGCTGTTGGAAGAAGGCCAGCTGCATCGCGTCGGCGCCGCCCGGCCAGTGCAAGTGGCTCCAGGCGCCGATGCGCAGTTTGGGGGAGCCGCCGGCGGCCTTTGAGCGGTGCCACAGATCCAGCACGCCGCCGAGGTGGGGATCGTGCCAGCCACCTAGCAGCAGCATGGGCCTGCGCAGCAGGGCGTCAGAGGGGGTGTGAACCCGCCACCCTGCTGGATCTGTGGGATTGCGGTTCAGCCATTCGAGCGCCATGCCCGTGGGGTCATGGCGCTCGAGCAAGGCCATCCCTTCGCCCAGGAAGCTGCCCCGCTCGAGGGAAGTGCGGATCGCCTTCCAGCCTTCGTCATCGCCTTGCCGGTGGCAGCGCTGGGCGGCGAGTTGCAAGCCCCAGCCCAGGCCCAGGGCCCACCAGTGGGCTCCGCCCTCGCTGGCCCAGTGGGTGCGTTCGTTGAGCCCTGCCATGGCAGGGGCCAGGCAATCCGGCAAGCCATCGCCTCCAGATGCGTCGTTGAGGAGTTGGCTCAGGCCTTGATAGGAGAAGCCATAGGTGCCCACCCGGCCATTGCAGCTAGGGAGTTGGCGTACCCACCGCACCGCATCGGCCCCATCCGAGGCTTCCTGGGCAAAGCCCTGGAAATGGCCCTCGGATTCGCCCCGGCCCCGGACGTCTTGCACCACGACCAGAAAACCATGCTGGGCGTACCAGCTGGGATGGGCATAGGTGACCGTTGAGGCGATGGCCCGCCCATAGGGTTGGCGCATCAACAGGGCCGGCCAAGGCCCATCGCCCCCGGGGGCCCAGATCCGACTGATCAGGGCCGTGCCATCGCGACAACGCATCCAGTTGTCATGGCCGCTCACTCAGCGCACATCCGGGCAATAGAGGCCCACCACGTAGGTGGTGAGAATTTCTGCGTCGGTGAAGCTCAGTTGCCGTTGCTGGGCAATGGTCTGGATGGCCTGGTTGGAGGTGGAGGCGATGCCGGAGCCATTCATCTGGCGCAGCTCGACGCAGAGTTGCTTGGCCAACGCAGGGTTTTGTTTGACCGATTCGAGCAGTTGGGATTGGGCCTGGGCGCCGGCCATGGTCACCCAGCTCGCCACCAGGATCCCAAGGGCAGCACCGATAACGGAAACTCCCCAGCTCCTAGGGCCATGACTTGGTGCAGGGCCGATGGGTCGGGGGGTGGAGCTCGATCGGTGTTCGTCGAAGTGTTTTGGCAGGGCTAGGGCTAGAGAGACCAAGGGAACGGCCCCAAGAGACTTCTATTCCAGGTACGCCGGCAGCAGCCCGGCTGGCCTAAGGGGTCAGTTTGTTGCCCGGCGGGCGATGCGGAGTTGGGCCCGCCGTATCCAGCTCTGGAGCGTAATGAGATCCAGCCTTGGAGCTGCCATGCCCGTCAAACTGGCCTGGAGCCGTCCCATCTGGATCAGCAGTTGATGGGGATTGGCCTGGGCTAGGCCCTGGCAGTTGGCAATGCCTGCGTAGAGCAACAGGGCTGCTTCGGCAGGCTCAACCCCTGCCTCCACCACCAACCTGGCTTGGCCCCGTAGCTTGATCAAGCGGGCTTCGCTGGCCCCGCCACTGCGGCCCAATCGACGCAGGTCGTCGTCGAGGAGATCGGCTAACTCCTGCCAACCATCGATTCCAGCCCGTTCCAATTGCCCTAGTTCGGATTTGAAGTGGGGGGGCAGTACCAGGGGCATCAGCCTTGATTCAGGGTGACAGCGCCGGTGGCCAGGCTGCGGGTGGCTTCTGCCAGCACCACCGGCTTGCTGCCACCACCCTGTTGGGCTTCCACGCGGCGAAGGCGCACGCGTACCAGGCCGTTCTCTGCATTGCGGCCGTTGGTGCGGATGTTTTCGGCCAGCTGTTGCACCGTGGGGGCAAAGGCGGATTGGGGGAGGTCGTCGGGGGCAGCGGCAATCACCAGGTCGCTGCCGTTGTCGAACACCACGGGGACGCTCACGGCCCCCTCAATGGTGACCCGAGGGGTGTAACTCACGGAAAAGGCCAGGCAGGAGATCGCCAGGAGTGCGGTGAAGCTTGTGACGCCCACCAATCGAAAGCGCACCCCCCAGCGGGCAATGAATCCAGCCGCTGTGGCCAGGACCAAGACCCCACTGGCCGCTCCGAGCCATTGGCCGGCCACAAACAGTATGGGATCAGCGGCCATGGACACACTTCAGGTCTAGACAGATTCCTATATTGCTCGGGACGCAGGCACGGACGGCCCCGGGGGATGGCTTAGGTGCCGGAGCAAGGGTTCCAACTCGGCAACAGGCTATCCACCAAGGCCATGGGCGCAACGGCAGTGGCTGTTGGGGTGACGGCCGTTGGCCTCCGACTGGGCCATTGGGCTCTCGATCAGGCCCTCAACACGGTGTATGGCCACTGGAAGCCCGTGCTGGAGCGCCAGGTGGGCCGGGTGATGGGCCATCCCTTTGATTTGGGCCCCTATCAAGGGTTGGGCTGGGGTGGTTTGAGGGTTGGCGCCACCCGGCTGGCTCCGGGCCGATGGGATGGCTCCAGCCTCACCGCCACCGGTGCCGCGGTGAGTCTTGATCCCCTGGCAAGCCTGCGCCAGGGGTTTCCGGTTGTTCAGATCACCCTGGAGGGGGTGAGGGCCGATTTCAAGCCCAACCGCCAGGGGCAGTGGTGGGTGCTCGGCCCTGGGGTAGGCCAGGGGCCGCCGCCAAAGCTGGAGCTGCGATTCCGCCTGCGCCAGAGGGCCCAGGTGTTCTTGCCCAAAAGCCCGACGCCGCTCGGACTGGATGGCCGCCTGGCAATCCAGGTCCACCGCCATGCCCTCCAGCTGCAAACCCGGCTGATCCCCCCGGGAGCCTCTAGAGCAGCTGGCCGCTCTGGTAGCGCTGCCAGCCATGGATCTCTAGCTCTTAATGCGTCTGGCCGTTGGGACCGTCGTGACTGGAGCGGACAGTTACGCCTCGATCACCTGGCGCTGGAGGCTGTTCAGCGGGCCGTTGGCGGCACTCTTCACGCAAACCCTGGCCAGTGGCGTGGCCGGGCCGATGGGGGCTTGGATTGGACTTGGCAGGCGGGGCGCCCCAGCTGCCAGGGGGGCGTGCGTCTGGCGTCGCTGGGCTGGAGTTCTTCCCCCAAAGCCAATGGCCCAACCAGTGGCCAATTGCAAGGCCCAGCGCTGGTTGTGCCCCACCTGGTGGCCCGTTGCCGTGGTCAGCAGGTGTCGATTCAGCCGACCCCATGGCGGGGGCAATGGCAGGGGCTAAGGCTGAGGGGAGATGGCTCCCTGCGGGCCCACTGGCAGGGGGGGCAATCCCAGGGCGGCCAGTTGCAGGTGGACCAAGTCCAGTTGCGCCTGGGTTCCTCCTGGCTGCGCGTGGCGGGGCGGCTTCGTCCCCAGCTGGATTGGCAGGGCCGCTGGCAGGTCAATCCCAGGGATCTCCGGCCGGATCAGACCTTGCCCCCTTGGCTGACCCGCGATGCCTTGGCTGGCACGCTGCGGTTGACGGGGACGCCGGCCAAACCAGTCCTGGCCGTGCAGGGCGGGCAACGCAGCAATCCCATCGTTGGGCCCTGGCAGGCCAGCCTGCGTTGGCAGGATCAAACCCTTGAACTGCAAGGGCTGCAGAGCCCGCAGCTGCAGGCCAAGGGTTCCCTGCCCCTGCCCCTGCTGCCGGGTCGGGGTCTGGTCCCCGGCAACCTCAATCTCCAAGGGTCACTTGAGCGCTACCCCTTGGCCCGTCTGTCTCCCGTTGTGGGCGCCCCCCTGGGGGGGGTGTTGTCTGGCCAAGGCCGGGTCAGTGGTCCACTTTCAGCCCTCACCCCAGATTTCCAGCTGCGTTTGGATCAGCCGGTTGCCGGGCCCCTTGGCCTCGATGAATCCTGGGTGGGCGAATGGTTTGGCGATGCTGCCGGGGGTGGTCGCCTGCGCATGGAGGCCCTGGCCCCAGCGCCGGCAGGGCTGCTGACGGCCCGGTTGGATCGCCGGTGGGTGCCGATTGCGGTGAACCTGCAGAGGGGGGGCGGATCCCTCAGCCTCCAGGGCAAGCCCCGGCTCTACCAGTGGGCGGCCAAGGACATGCCCCTGGCGGATTTGTGGCTGGCCGTGGGTGCAAAACGACGGCCCCAATTTGTCCAAGGAGGCCTGACTGGCCGCGGCCAACTCTCCTTCCAACCCTTGGCCTTTCGGGGGGGTGCCCGGTTGGATCGGCCCGTGTTCCTTGGGATCTGGGCCCGTTCAGCGGCGATCCAGGGGCACTACGCCAACCGTCGCTTCCAGGCCCTGGGATCGATCAATCCCCTCGATGGCGGGGCTCTCAAGGTGGATTGGCGCGGCACCTGGCAGGGCCCCTTCCGGGCCACGGTTCAGGCCCGTCAGCTGTCGGACCGTTTCCTGCGCCAGCTGGTGGCCGCCCGGCCCCAATGGCAGGGCTTGGGACCGGTCCGATTCGGGCGGGCCAGCGATCTTGGCCTTCTCGTCATCGACAGTCTCGGTAAAACCCTGCAGCAGCAGTTGGCCCTACTGGCGTCGGCCAAGCAGGGGGTCGCAACGGCCCTGCAACAGGAACAACTCAGTCGCACGCCCCTCCAACGGCTCGAGGCGATTGGGGGTCAAATCGATGCCGATCTGTCCTTGGCTGGACCAAGCCTGGCGGAGGCCAGGGCCGATCTGGCGGCCAAAGCCCATCTGTGGATCACAGGCCAAGACCGGGATTCAGCCCTCACCGAGCAGCCGATCGTTGCCAGTTTCCAAGGCCCCCTGTCCCAAGGCGATGGCCGCTTCAGCATCAGCGCCCTGCCGCTCTCGCTGATCGCCCTGTTGACCCCCGTGCCCGTTGGTCTGCGGGGCAGTCTCCAGGCTGAGGGGCGTTACGGCCTTGGCAGGCGGCGGCCCCAATTCAGCCTGACCCTGGGGCTCAGCGATGCCAGCCTTGGCAGCACCGACCTGGACCTGCAACGGGGCTCGGTGATCTTGCAGGGCAATCGGCTTGGGCTGGATCTCGCCTTGCATGGCGCCGGAGCCAAGAACACCCTCGACCTGGCGGGAACCATTCCCCTTGACCCCGCTGAGCAGGGGCTTGAGCTGCGGCTGGCAAGTCGCGACGACGGCCTGGTGTTCCTCACCAACCTTGCCGAACCCTCGGTGGATTGGAAGCGGGGGCGTCTCGATCTGCAGCTGTTGGTGAGGGGCAGCCAGCAAGACCCCATCGCCAATGGATTCTTTCGGGTTCAAGGTGCCGAACTCCTCTGCTTTGGCCAGCGCGTGGAGGCGGTGGATGCCCTGGCCTTGTTTGATTTTCGGCAGCTGGTTCTTCAGAACTTCAGCGCTCGGGTTGGCTCCACAGGCTTGATCACGGCCCAGGGCAGCTTGGGCCTGCTCCGACCCATTGCCCCCGACCCCCAACAGGCCAGTGCCCCGGGCATCCGGATCACGGTCAAGGCTGTGCCCTTCAGCTTGCCGCGCATCAAGGCCATGGCCAATGGCGAGGTGGACATTGGCGGCAGCCTCAAGGCCATGGCCATGGGCGGCCAATTGGCGATTTCCAAAGGCAGCATCAACGTGGCACCTAGCGACATGGCCCCTGCAACCCGGCCGGGCAAATCCGTGGGATCCGTTGCTGAATTGCTGGAGCAACGCTGGACCTTTGAGCAGCCCTTGGTGCTCCTGGGTCCCGACGTGCCCAGCCTGTCGAGTGAGGCCGCAAGGGAGTTGGTGCCGCGCTTCCCAGCCCTTGGATTCCAGAACCTCCGCTTCAGCCTGGGCCCGGACCTGACCGTGGGCGTTCCCAACCTGGCCAGTTTTGCCACCGAAGGCTCCCTACGCCTGAATGGCCGGCTCGACCCATCCCTGACGGCATCAGGGGTTGTGAGGTTGAAGCGCGGGCGCCTCAACCTGTTTACCACCACCTTCAGCTTGGATCCTGATACCCCCAATGTGGCGGTCTTCACCCCGTCGATGGGACTGATCCCTTACCTGGATATTGCGCTGCGCACCAGGGTTTCTGACAGTCTCAAGGTGCCGGGAAACACCCTGGGTTCGCCCTTGGGGCCCTCCCTGACCGATTTGGCCAACCAGGGCAACTTGAGCTCCTTGGATCAACTCAATTTGGTACGGGTGTTCATCAGTGTGAGTGGTCCGGCGGATCAGCTCGCCCGCAACCTGCGCCTGCGCAGTTCACCGCCCCTGTCTGAGGAACGGCTACTAGCCCTGATTGGTGGCAACTCCCTGGCCGGTCTTGCCGCCGGTCAGGCGGGGGCGGCCCTGGCGACAGCCCTGGGGCAAACCCTTCTCTCTCCCATCCTCGGCACCCTGAGTGATGCCCTTGGCCAGAGGGTGAGTTTTGCCCTGTTCCCCACCTTTGCCAATACGACGGTGAATAGCGTTGACGCCCAACGCTCGGGCAGGCTTCCAACCCAATTGGTACTGGGTTCCGAGATCGGATTGGACATCACCGAACGCTTTAATGCCTCGGTCTTGGCGGCACCCAACCGTTCAGACATCCCTCCCCAGCTCAACTTCAATTACAAGGCTTCCGAGTTGATTAATCTCCAAGGAACCATTGACGGCCAGGGAGCTCTGGGAGCCCAGTTGCAACTTTTCCTGCGTTTTTAAATCAACGATCCGATGGAGCAGGACCAGCTGATTGGTGTCGATATCGGTGGTACGGCGATCAAGCTGGGCCGATTTCGTGGCGATGGGTTCCTGCTGCAGGCCTTGGAGATTCCGACCCCCCAGCCGGCGATGCCGGGGGGCGTCACCATGGCGATTGCCGAGGCTGTTCAGGCCTTGGATCCCGATCGGCTGGCCACCCGGGTGGGTATTGGCCATCCCGGTCCCAGCGATTGCTGGGGTCGCATCGCCCGCGTGGCCATCAACCTGCCCGGTTGGCTGGATGTGCCCCTGGCTGATTGGCTCGAGCCCAAGCTCGATCGACGGGTGACCACCGCCAATGACGCCAATTGCGCCCTGGTTGGTGAGCATTGGCTGGGCTCTGCCCAGCAGGCGTCCGATGTCTTGTTGCTGACCCTGGGCACCGGTGTGGGGGGTGGGGTGTTGTTGGCAGGTGAGCTGTTTACCGGCCGCAGCGGCGCTGCCCCCGAACCCGGCTTGGTCGGCATCAACCCGGATGGGCCCCCCTGCCAGAGCGGCAACCGGGGGTCGTTGGAGCAATATTGCAGCATTGCCGGATTGGGGCGCTTGAGCCCTTTAAGTCCCGCTGTTTTGTGTGGGCAGGCCGATGCTGGGCAGGCACCTGCGCTGGCGATTTGGCGCAGCTATGGCCGGCTATTGGGGATTGGGTTGAGCTCCTTGATTTATCAATTCACCCCTGAGTTGGTGTTGGTTGGGGGGGGCTTAAGTGCGGCGAGCCACCACTTCTTACCTGCGGCTTGGGAGGAGATCACCCAGCGGGTCTCCCCCGTGAGCCGGGAAGGATTGGCGCTGGAGTGTTGCCAGCTCGGCAACGGCGCAGGCCGCCTCGGTGCAGCCAAGTTGGCGCTGGACCGCTTCCCGCTGGCTGGCGAGCTCCCGGACGACTTGGGATGATGGGACGATGACCTCTTCCGTGATGGCAGTTCCGGATCCCAGTCCTGCCTTGCTCGAGCGCGCTGCTGGCGTGCGCCGCAGTGCCATGGCCCTGGGCCAGTGCAGGGATGGCCAGCGCCAGGCGGCGGTCCTGGCCATGGCGGATGCCCTCGAGGCTGCCCGCTCGGACATCCTGGCGGCCAATCAGGCTGATTTAGGCGCCGCTGCCAGTGAAGGACTGCCTTCGGCCTTGGTGGCCAGGCTCAAATTGGATGGCCCCAAACTCGATGGAGCCATCGCCGGCGTCCGCCAGGTGGCCGCCTTGGCCGATCCGCTGGGCCAACGGCAACTCCACTGCGAACTCGATGAGGGCCTGGTGCTGGAGCGGGTCTCCGTGCCCCTTGGGGTTCTGGGCGTGATTTTTGAGGCTCGCCCGGATGCGGTGATGCAGATCGCCTCCCTCGCCATCCGCTCGGGCAACGGGGCCCTGCTCAAGGGCGGACGGGAGGCCAACCGCAGCTGCACAGCGATCCTTTCGGCCCTGCGCCAGGGTCTTGCCAAGAGTGAGGTTTCGCCCCAGGCCCTGGAGCTTTTGACGAGCAGGGAGGAAAGCCTGGGCCTCCTCAAGCTGGAGGGCTTGGTGGATTTGATTATTCCCAGGGGCTCGAACGAGCTGGTGCGCTTCATCCAAGACAACACCCGCATTCCCGTGTTGGGCCATGCCGATGGGGTGTGTCACCTGTTTGTGGACCGCTCTGCCGATTTGAGCCTGGCCCTGCGGGTGGCCCTGGATTCCAAAACCCAATATCCGGCGGCCTGCAATGCCATCGAAACCCTGTTGGTGCACCAGGCCATCTCGAGAGAGTTTGTGCCCATGGTGGTTGGGGCCTTCCCTGCCGCTGGGGTGGAGTTGCGGGGGGATGCGGCCTCAATCGCCCTTGGCGTCAGCCATGCCGCCACCGAGGACGACTGGACGACCGAATACTCCGACCTCATTCTTGCCATCAAGGTGGTGCCCGATCTCGAGGCTGCCCTCGAGCACATTCGCGCCTTTGGCTCCCGCCATACCGATGCCATTTGCACGGCCGATGGGGCCTCGGCCGATCGCTTCTTGGCCTCCGTGGATAGTGCCGGTGTCTATCTCAATTGCTCCACCCGCTTTGCCGATGGCTTCCGCTACGGCTTCGGTGCCGAGGTGGGCATCAGCACCCAAACCCTGCCGCCCCGCGGGCCGGTGGGCTTGGAGGGTTTGGTCACCTACCGCTATCGCCTGCGGGGCGAGGGGCATATTGCCGCCGATTACGCCAGTGGGGCCAAAGCCTTTCTGCACCGCTCTCTCCCCCTTTAGCCATGGCCGTTGAGCGCGATTGCCTCCAGGTGCGGGGGCTGAAGCTTTGGAGCCATGTGGGCGTGCTCCCCTTTGAGCAGCATGAGGGGCAATGGTTCGAACTCGATCTCCGCCTCGGCGTTGACTGCAGCGCCATCGCCAGCAGTGATTCTTTGGCCGACACCCTCGATTACAGCCAGCTGATTGCAGCCCTGCAGCGCCAGGCCCGGGAGCTGCGCTGTCAAACCATTGAGTTCTACAGCCAGCGCATTCTTGACCTGGTTGAGCAGCTCTATGGGGCCATCCCGATCCATCTCCAGTTGTGCAAATGCCAGGCACCAGTGCCGGGCTTTGGTGGGCTTGTGGCCATTGAGCGCTACCGCCGCTGGTGAGCGTGAGGGGGTCTAAAGGCTGAGGACAAAGCCATCGCGGCGATGGAAATCCGCTTCCGCTCCGCCGTGGCTCAGGGCCCAGTAGCTGATGGACCCCTGTTTCAACTGAATCACAGCACAGATGGCAACGTCGAGCTTGGGGAATGTCTTGAGATTTACAGGTATTGGACAAACCACGTTGAGCTCGAAATGGCTTGCTCCGCTATGCATTGCACTCGCTAAGTCTTGATAGGCCAGGTCGGGCGTGAGGTTGCTTCTGTAATCGCTGAGTTTGTAGATGTTCCAGTCCCCATTGGGGCATAGGTTGAACTCCCAATAGGGCGATGATTTTTTTGCGCCGATGAATAATTCCAGGCAGGTGGTCGTCCAAAGTTCGTCGCGACGGACTGGTGGATTTGCTTTCTGGGGAATGACTACGGCATTCAGGTCGCCTGTTACTTGGTAATGAACCTGAATGGTTTCAGCATTGGGGCGTCTGATGTGCCCGCCCACGCTCAGATTGCATTCAACCGGAAGGGGATCGAAGGGGGTGAGCTGAAAGTACTGCAACGTGCTCGCTTGGGAGAGTATGGGGTGGGTCAAGGCCGCAATCGCTCCACAATCGTGCGGATGCTGCTTGCTTGCTGTTCAATACTTTCAACCAGTTTGAACTGCACCTTGGCCCTGTGGAGGTTGTGGTCAGGTCGATTGACCTTGAAATAGATATTGCCGGCGAGATGGTCGCTTAGGAATCTCAGTCCCAATTCAAATGTGATCAGGTGAATGGCGTCGACGATGTAGTCATAGTCGTGATTGTTGAGTGTTTCTTTGGCGGCGGAGAGGTAGCCCTCTAGAATGGCTTCGCAAAGGCCTAGATCAAAAAGTACGGCGTCAAGGTCTTCGGTCTCTTCGCCCTGGCGATTGCAGCCAGATCGACAACAGTCGCCGATGTCATAGTGAACCAGGCCTGGTTTGACCGTATCCAGGTCGATCATGGCCAGGGCACGGCCGGATGTGCTGCAAAGCATCACATTGTTCACCTTGGGGTCTCCGTGGATCGGCCTGGTCTGAAGTTCCCCCCTGGCCAGGGCGGCTTCGAGCACATCGACCCGCCCAGCTCTCTGATCGACAAACTTGAGGCAGGATTCCAACTCTGGAGAGATGGAGAAGGGCGGGGTTGCCACCGCTTTTGCCAGCTCATCCTTAAATGTCTGGAAGTAGCCAGGGGTCACATGGAAGCCCGGCAGGGTATCGGCTAACGCATCAGCAGGGATATCACGCACCAAGTGGTGAAACACTCCCAGGGCCCGCCCAACTTCGTGGGCCTCCTGGCTTGATCCGATGGTTTGAAGCGTCTGGGCGTTCTCCACAAAGGTGAGCATGCGCCAGATCTGTCCGTCCTGCTCCAGCCAGGTTTGGCTTGAATGGCGGGTCGGTATCGCCGTTGGCATCACCCAACCCCTCTCCAAGGGGCGCGAGGCCACGTGGTTGGCCAGAATGTTGATATTGGCCATCACCAGCTCGGGCCTGGGAAAGACAGCTGTGTTGATGCGCTGCATCACATAGCGCCGCAGGATTTGGTCCTGCAGCATCTGGTCTGGCAGGAGTTGGTCCTGAAAGATGTTCTCTTGGCAGGTCACTTGATAGGTTTCATTCACATTGCCCTCCCCCAGCGGCGTGATGCTGCTGATCACGCCCCCAATCTGGAATTGGCTTGCAATGGCCTTGATAACGTCCAGAACTCAGCTCTCCATTCAATATCCAGACGCCGATCCTGGCATGACTGACAGGCACCTGTCCGTAGGATCTTTCCAGGCCGGGATCTCGGTTGGTGCAGCCCCTGAAGCCATGATCAACCCCTCGCGGCTGCGGTTGATTGCCGTGGGCAAAGTCCGCAAGCGTTGGGTGCGTGATGGTCTTGCCCTCTACCTCAAGCGGCTTCCTGGCCTGAGCGTTGTTGAGGTGAAGGATTCCACCCCTGAGAAAGAGGCGGATGCCGTCTGGGGCCTCTTGCTGCCAGGAGAGCGCCTCGTGGTTCTCACTGAAGAGGGGAGCCCCTTGGATTCGGTCGGGTTTGCCCATTGGCTTGATGGCCTGGCTTCCGATCGCATCGCCCTGGTGATCGGTGGGGCGGAGGGATTGGCCCCTTCCCTGAAGGCCAAGGCCATGGCCAAGCTCAGTCTTTCGCCGATGACGTTCCCCCACGAGATTGCCCGGCTGCTCCTGGTTGAGCAGATTTATCGTGGGGTGACGATCCTTCAAGGTGGTCCGTACCACAAGGCATAACTGATGGGGTGCACCCAGACGACGCCCCTGGTGCTTGTGCACGGCCTGTGGGATTCCCCCCAGTTGTTTCGACGCTTGGAGGCCCGCTTAGAGGGGCGGCGTCCGGACCTGTGGATCCCCCATCTGCCCCATGGCTTGGGCTTCCCGCCCCTTGAGGTGCTGGCGCAACGCCTGGGAGATGGGATCGAGGAGCGCTTTGGTCTCGATCAGCCCATTGATCTACTTGGGTTTTCCATGGGTGGCGTTGTGGCCCGCACCTGGGTGCAGTGGCTGGGCGGCCATGGCCGTACCCGCCGGTTTTGGTGCGTGGGTAGTCCCCAGCGGGGGACGTTGGCGGCCCAATTGGTGCCAAGGGTGCTCTTGGCCAGCATCGCCGACATGAAGGTTGGCAGTCGCCTGCTGCGCCGTCTAAACGGGGATCCTTCTGCTTTGCAGGGAGTCGCCTGCAAGAGTTTTTTCTCTTCTACCGACATCACCGTCTTTCCCGGTTGGCGAGCCACCCTGCCCGTTGGTCCCCGGCAAGCCGTACCGGTCTGGACCCACCGGCAGCTCATCGCCCATCCCCGCTCCTTGGATCTGTTGGTCCAGGCGTTGCTGGAGCCTTGATCGGAGTCCAGGTGTGCAGTTCAGCTTTGCAGTTCCGGATTGGGTTGCGGTAGTCAGGCGCTGGGTTTTTGGGCGGGGGATTTCACACCACTGCCAAGCCTGAATGGCGAATCAGGGCTTCGCTGGAGGGCTGGCGGCCCCGGAATGCCTCAAACACCTCGGCGGGTGAACGGCTCCCCCCCCAGCTGAGCACGGTGTCTCGGAAGCGGCGGCCCATGGTCACAACGGCATCCTCCTGGTCGAGGCCCGCTTCTTCAAAGGCACTGAAGGCATCGGCACTGAGCACTTCGGCCCACTTGTAGGAGTAATAGCCCGCCGAGTAGCCGCCAGCAAAAATGTGGCTGAAGGCGCAGAGGAAGGCGTCTTCGGCGATGGGCTCCAGGGCGGTGGTGGTTTGGGCAATCTCCCGGCGCATCTGGTCGGGGCTTTGGCCGCAGCTTGGTGACCAGGCGCTGTGCAGCCTTAAATCCGTGAGCGCGAAATGCACCTGGCGCAGGGTGGCGCTGCCGCCCATGAAGGTGCGTGCAGCGAGCAGCTTTTGGTACTCCGCTTCGGGCAGGGATTCGCCGCTTTGCCAGTGCTTGGCCATGCCCATCAAGGTGCCCCGCTCGTAACACCAGTTCTCCATGAATTGGCTGGGCAGCTCCACCGCATCCCACTCCACGTTGTTGATCCCGGCGGCCTGGGGACGCTCGACGGTGGTGAGCATGTGCTGGAGGCCATGGCCGAATTCATGGAAGAGGGTTTCCACCTCTTCGAAGGTCATCAGGCTTGGGGTGTCCGCCAGCGGGGGGCTCTGGTTGCAGATCAGATAGGCCACGGGCAAGACCGGTTCTCCCGCTTTGTTGATCGAGCGGCCCAGGCATTCATCCATCCAGGCCCCTCCGCGCTTCGAGCCTGGCCGGCTGAAGGGATCCAGGTAAAAGGCTGCCAGTGGCTCGCCGCTGGAGGCATCCAACACGTGAAAGTGCTGAACATCGGGATGCCAGAGGGGCACTGAACCCGTATCGGCCACGATCGTGATGTTGAACAGGCGACCACAGAGGCTGAAGAGCCCCTGGAGCACGCTGTCGAGGGGGAAGTAGGGGCGTAGGGCTTCGCTATCGAGCTCAAAGCTCTCCTGCCGCAACCGTTCAGCCCAGTAGCTGACATCCCAGGGTTTGAGATCTGCTGCTTCTGGGGCTCCATGGCGGCGGGCACAGGAGCGCAGGGCCTCGAGTTCCTCCAGGGCCACCGGCAGGGCCGCGCAGCGCAGCTCCTCGAGCAGTTGCTCCACGGAGGCGACGGAATCCGCCATCTTGGCGGCCAAGCTCACATCGGCCCAATGGCCATAGCCAAGGCGCTGGGCCTGCTCCAGCCTCAGGCTGAGAATTTCTTCGATCAGGGGCAGGTTGTTGAGCTCGCCGCTGGAGGCCCGGCTCACCTGGGCTTTGTAGACCCGTTCGCGCAGGTCCCGCCGTGCGCTGTATTTGAGGAAGGGGGCCACCCGCGGCATGTCGAGGCCCATGCGCCACTGGCCTGGCTCCCCCGCTGCCTTGGCCGCCTCAGCCAGCAGCTCCTTGAGGCTGGGGGGCAATCCCGCCAGCTCGGCTTCCGAGGTCAGGGTGAGACTCCAGGAGTTGGTGGCATCCAGCACGTGGTTGCCAAAGGTGGTGGCCAGTTCGGCCAATTGCTGTGTGGTGGCATTGAAGGCCAGCTGCTGCTCACCGCCTAGGCCCACCCCCCGGAGCTGCATGTCCCGCAGCTCGGCTTGGAGAATGCGTTGTTGGGTGGCATCCAGGGCGGAGCCCCCCTGATCCAGGGCTTGAAGGGCCTGAAGGGCGCGATAGAGGCTGCGGCTTTGGCCGGCCCGGTTGCCAAAGGCCACCACGTTGACCTGTTGCTGTTGGTGGGCCGTGCGCAATTCCGGGGTGTTGCAGACCCCGTTGAGATGGCTCACCACTCCCCAACTCCAGCGCAACCGCTCGCCCAGGTGCTGCAGGGGATCCATCACCTCGGCCCAGCCCAGCGGCGGGCCATCGGCTAAGCGGGCATCCAGCCTGGTTTCGAGCTCCGTGAGTTCCCCATTCAGTTCCGCCAACAGGTGGGGGATGGCCTGCTCCACCTGATCGATGGTGATGGCCGCAAAGTCGGGAAGGCCGTGGCCGGCCAGTAGCGGCAGATCCCCAGGGTTGCTTGCGCTGGTTGAGCTGGTGGAGAGAGGCGTGCCCATGGAGTTGCTCTGGTGCTCCTATTCCAGCTGATTGTTCGGGGCGTCAGCAGGGCCCGTTAGGGCGGTTTACCCGAAGAACCTGTTGTTGGGGGGTGGTTGGTTTGGGCTAGCTGAGACCAATCAGGGCGGCGTTGGACAGCTCCGTGGCCAGGGCATTGGTGCTGGCTTCATAGAGATCGATCGCGACCCGCGGCCAGAAGCCAATCACCAGGGTTGGCACGAGCAGGGTGAGACCGATCACCAATTCCCGGGGGGTCATGTCGCCAACCACGGCCAAGGCCGGAATCCGGGGACCAAAGAAGACCCGGCGGCAGAGGGAGAGCAGATAAATCGGCGTGAGCACCAGGCCAATGGCCGCCAACACAATCGTGATCACCCGGAATCCAATGGTGAAGTTGTCGTTGGAGGTGACGCCGAGAAACACGGTGATCTCGCTGACAAAGCCACTCATGCCGGGCAGGGCGAGGGAAGCTAGGGAGCTCGCAAGGAAAAAGGCAAAGGTGATGGGCAGCACCTTGGCCAAGCCGCCCATGTTGGGAATCGAGAGGGTTTCTGTGCGCTCGTAAAAGACTCCTGTAACAAAGAACATGGCTGCAGCAATCAAGCCATGGCTAATCATTTGCAACATGGCTCCGCTGACGCCCAGGGCATCAATGGCCCCCATGCCCACCAGCACAAAGCCCATGTGGCTCACGGAGCTGCAGGCAATCCGTCGTTTGACGTTGTCCTGGGCGAAGGCGTTGAGGGCCCCGTACACGATGTTGACGATTCCCAACACGATCAAGGCCGGCGCCAGGATGAGATGGACCTCGGGAAGCATCTGCACGTTGAAGCGCAGCAGGGCATAACCGCCCATCTTCAGCAGCACCCCAGCCAACAACATCGACACCGGTGCATTCGCCTCGCCGTGGGCATCGGGAAGCCAGGTGTGCAGGGGGAAGATCGGCAGCTTGACGCCAAAGCCAATCAGGAAACCCAGGTAACAAAGCAGGCCAAACGTGCCTCCCGGCGAGCGGGTGGTGAGGTCGGAGAGGTTGAAACTGACCGTGTCACCGGAGAAGGCCAGGGCCAGCCCGCTCAACAGGATCAGCAGGGAGGCAGTGGCCGTATAAAGGATGAACTTGGTGGCCGCATATTGCCTCTGCTTGCCGCCCCAGATGGCGATCAGCAGATAGACAGGCACCAGCTCCAATTCCCAGGAGAGGAAGAACAGCAGGAAATCCTGGGAGAGAAAGACCAGGCCTTGGGCCGAGGCCTGGAGCAGCATCAGGCCGAAATACAGCCGGGTTTTGCGTCGAATGTTCCAGCTGGCGGCCACCGATAGCAGGGTGACCAATCCCGAGAGCACCACCAAAGGTGCCGACAGGCCATCGGCTGCAAGCGACCATTCGAGGCCGAGGGCTGGTACCCAGCTGACCCGCTCGACCAGCTGCAGGCCACTCTCGGCGCCATCGAAATGCTGGGTGAAGGCCACCAGCATCAGCACCAGGTCGGCCAGGAGCACCACCAGGGCAAGGGTGCGGGGCCCCCTCGGATCGCTGCCATCGCCGGGCAGGAGCGGCATTAACAGGGCTGCCGCCGCCGGCAGCAGCACGATCAAACTCAGCCAGGGAAAGGATGCGGTCTGAAGGGGAAGATTGGCGTCCATTACAGCCCCATTACAGCCGAAAGAAATCTATCAGTCGCCCCTGGGGGGCTGAGTAAAAGTACTCAGTCGGACCGCCGGTCTCGGGCTTGTCGGGCCCGCTCTAGAGCTTGTCGGGCAGGTTCAACCAGCTGCTGCCCTCCTGTTGGATGGCCAACACCTCCGAACGGGATTCGACGCCGGCCTGGTGCCAGGCCCGCACCATGGCCTGGCTCACCGTTGGGGCGATCTCGGGCCTGCAAAGGGCGAGCAGGCTGGGGCCGGCCCCACTGATCACGCAGCCCCAAGCTCCTGCCTGGATGGCCGCCTCGCGAACGGCTTTGCCGCCCGGGATCAGGCCCCAGCGGTAGGGCTCATGGAGGCGGTCGTGCATGCCATCGGTAATCAAGTCGCCATTGCCGGTGCGCAGGCCCTGAAGCAGCAGGGTAAGGGAGCCCAGATTGATCACCGCATCACCCACCGGAATGGCCTTGGGCATGGCCCGGCGGGCCTCACTGGTGGTGAGGCGAATGGCTGGAATGGCCACGACGGCCTGCACCGCCGGCGACCACTCACAGCGCACCACCCGCCAGCGGTGGGACGCGGCCTTGGCGGTCATGCACAGGCCACCCACCAGGGATGGCACCACGTTGTCTGGGTGGCCCTCAATATCAATGGCCAGCTCCAGGAGTTTTTCCTTGCTCAGGGGTTCGCCGACCAGGGCATTGGCTCCCATTAATCCAGCCACAATCGCCGTGGCACTGCTGCCCAATCCCCGGGCGGGGGGGACGGCCAAGCGCACCCGCGCTTCCAGGGCCACGGGCTCTTCACAGGCTTCCTTCCATACCCGCTGGGCGGCCCGATACACCAGGTTGTCGGGGCCCCCACGCAGGTGGGCACCTTCGGTTCCTTCAATAATCAGATCGAAGCGTTCACTGCCCCCTTCGATGCAGCGCATCTCGAACACGTTGTCGAGTTGGAGGGCGGCGCCCAGGCAATCAAAGCCAGGCCCCACGTTGGCTGTTGTGGCGGGGACATGAACTTGAACCCCTTGTCCAACCCTGGGGCGCACCATGCGGAAACCTCTGCTACGCCCAGTGTCTCAGGCGGTTGATCTCAGGCGGTCAGCATGCGGGCCCGACAGGCGGCGCTGAATTGGCCGATCGCTTCATCGGTGATGGCCGTGATGGGGATGGGTTCTAAAACGGCTCCGAGGCGACCTTTGCGCAGAAAGGCATCCACAAAGCGGGCTGATTGGAGTTGGGGCAGCAGCTTTGCAGCGGTACCGCCGGCAAGCCAGATGCCGCCGGTGCACAGGCCAGCCAGGGCTAGATCGCCACAAACACTGCCGTAGAGGCCGAGCCAGCGGTCGAGGGCTTTGATCGCCAGGGGATCCTTGGCAGCTGCCAGTAGGGCCACTGCCGCGGGCAGATCGGCAGCGCTTGCCCCTGGTTGCAGCCAATCCTCGGCAATCCCATGCAGGGGATGGTTGTCGGAGGCTTCGTGGGCGAGCAGAAAACGGGCCCCATGGCCCAGGCCCGTGCCACTCACCACCCGTTCGGTGGAGACCCGATCCAAGCCCAGGTCGGAGGCCAGCCACTGCCTGAGTTCCCAATCCGCTTGGCTATGGGCGGCAAATTCAGCGTGGGCCCCTTCACTGGCCATGGCCACCAGGCCCGACGGCGTCGGGATGCCGTAGGCCACCCCCAGGCCCGTTCCGGCGCCGATCACCAGCAGGGGCCCGGATGGATCGGCTTGGCCTGGCTTGATGGCGGCCACCTGGGGGGCATCGAGATGGGGCAGGCCGTAGATCAGCACGGCGAAATCATTGACCAATTCCACCTGGGCGATGCCCGTCGCGGCGGCGAGCTCGTCTTGATCCAGCGACCAGGTCAGGTTGGTGAGTTGGGCTTTGCCATGGCGCACCGGTCCTGCCACGGCAAAACAGGCGGCAGCGGGTCGGTCGCCCCCCAGAAATTCGCTGGCCATTGGGGCCAGGTTGGACCAGTCGGCGGAGCGATAGAGCTTGGATCGGCTGCAGGTGAGCGGGCCGCCGATCCCCTCGCTGCGATAGAGACCTAGGAGGGTTTTCGTCCCACCGATATCGCCAGCAAGAACCGTGGTCATCGTGATGGGTGCGTCAGGCCGCCGGCAGGTTGAGCCGAGCCGCTCGAGTCTGGTTGGCTTCTTGGCCGGCTTCGAGGAGAGCCTTGATCGCCACACTGCCCAGGTCGCCATCGCGGCGGCTGCGCAGGCTCACGGCGTTGTCTTCCGCTTCCTTGGCTCCGATCACCCCCAGCACTGGGATTTTCTGCTGTTCGCCCGTGCGGATCAGTTTGCCGAGCCTGTCGCCGCTGCAATCCAGGCTGGCGCGAATGCCGGCAGCTTTCAGCCGGCTTAAAAGATCTTCCGCGTAGGGAACCACCTCATCGGTGACGGGCAGCAGGCGGACCTGTTCAGGGGCCAGCCAGAAGGGAAAGTCGCCGGCGTAGTTCTCGGTCATGATCCCGAAGAACCTCTCGAGCGATCCAAAAATGGCCCGGTGGATCATGATCGGGCGCTGCCGGGAACCATCGGCGGCCACGTAGTTCAGGTCAAAGCGCTCGGGAAGGTTGAAATCGAGCTGGATCGTGGAGCACTGCCACATCCGGCCAATGGCATCCTCGATTTTGAGGTCAATTTTGGGGCCGTAGAACGCGCCGCCGCCCCCATCAATTTTGTAGCTCCAACCCTTGCGATCGAGGGCATCAACCAAGCCTTTGGTGGCCAGATCCCAGACGGCGTCATCGCCAATCGATTTGTCTGGCCGGGTGGAGAGGTTGATCTCGTAGGTCTTGAAATCAAAGGTGCTGAGGATGGTTTCGGTGAGGTTGAGAACCCGCAGGATTTCGTCGCCAATCTGCTCGGGTAGGCAGAACACGTGGGCATCGTCCTGGGTGAAGCCCCGCACCCGCATCAGGCCGTGCATCACCCCGGGCCGTTCGTAGCGGTAGACGGTGCCGAGTTCCGCCCAGCGGATCGGCAGTTCCCGGTAGCTGCGCAGGGTGCTCGCATAGGTGAGCACGTGGAATGGGCAGTTCATGGGCCTGAGCTGGTATTCCCGCTCATCCACCTGCATCGGGCCAAACATGCTCTCGGCATAAAAATCGAGGTGCCCAGAGGTTTTCCAGAGGCTGATGTCGGCCACGTGGGGGGTGTAGAGCAGCTCGTAGCCGTCGGCGAAGTGGGTTTGACGCCAGAAGTCTTCGATGAGCAGCCGCATGCGGGCCCCCCGGGGGTGCCAAAACACCAGCCCAGCTCCCGCCTCGTCTTCGATTGAGAAGAGGTCGAGATCTTTACCCAGGCGGCGGTGGTCGCGGCGGAGGGCCTCTTCCTTGCGGCGTTGGTATTCGGCCAGTTGTTCAGGGGTTTCCCAGGCCGTGCCGTAGATCCGTTGCAGCTGGGCCTTGGTCTCATCGCCGCGCCAGTAGGCACCGGCCACGCTTTCGAGCTCGAAGGCCTTGGGATTGAGTTCGCTGGTGTTGGCCACGTGGGGGCCTGCGCAGAGATCCCACCACTGGTCGCCGAGGGTGTAGAGGGTGATCGGTTCCTGCAAACCCTCCAGGATTTCCAGCTTGTAGGGCTCGTTCTGGGCCCTGATCTTGGCTTCGGCCTCCTCGCGGGTCACCGCGATGCGCTCCAGGGGCAGGCGGCGGCCAATGATCTTGCCCATCTCTTTTTTGATGGCCTTGAGATCGGCTTCGGTGAACGGATCCGGGTTGTCGAAGTCGTAGTAGAAGCCGTTCTCGGTCCAGGGACCAATGGTGACCCGGGCCGCTGGAAACAGCTTTTGGACCGCCATGGCCATCACATGGCTCATGGAGTGGCGGATCTTGAGCAGCTCAGGGCTCTCGCTGGTTTTGGGCAGGGCGATCGGAGCCGGCTCGGGGCTGGTAACGGGCGCGGACACGGATCAGCAGGGATAGGCGGAAATCGATCCTACGCAGGGCCCCTAGGCTTGTAGCCATGGCTTTGACCTCTCCAAACGACGAGCCCGCAGGGGCCCTGCTGGATGGGTTGCTGGAATCGTTGCTCGACGATTTCCGCCATTGGTTTGCCCGGGGGCTGGTGCTTTTGGACCACTGTCCCGATGCCGTGATGCCCGAGGCCGAGCGTTTGGCCCTTCGTGCCCAGTTGGAGCTTGCCAATCGCGAACTGGCAGCGGCTAGCAGCCTGCGCCAGGCCACGCCGGCCCCCATGGCCCTGGAGATGGCAACCCTGGCCCCTTGGCATCAGCTGGTGCTCTCGGTTTGGACGCTCTCTTCGAAGTTGCGCAGGGCTGGCGTGCAGCTCCCCGAGACGGTCAAGGGCTCCTAGGCGCCCTGGCTGGGCGCATCCGGAGAACGACCTAGGAGGCCTCGAGGAAGCCCAGGGAGGAGCGCACGGTGTGCAGGGTTGCCTGGGCAACCTCTGAGGCCTTGAGCTGTCCGGCTTTCAAGACCGATTTTAGGTAGCCAGGCTCCGCGCGAAGGTCCCGATAGCGCCCTTGAATAGGGCTGAGAGCTGCCACAGCTGCCTCGGCGAGCAGGGGCTTGAAGGTGCCCCAGCCCATGTCCACGCACTCCGCGAGGGCTCCAGCACGGCCTTTGCCGCTGAGCAGGGCATAGAGACTCAGCAGGTTGTCGGCCTCTGGCCGGTCTGGATTGCCAAATTCCAGGCCCATGGTGGGATCGGTCTTGGCCCGTTTGATCTTTTTCGTGATCAATTCAGGGGGGTCCAGCAGGCTGATTCGGGATCCCTCATTGGGATCGCTTTTGCTCATTTTGTTGGCGCCATCGGTGAGGCTCATCACCCGGGCACCCTCTTTAAGGATCAGGGGCTCTGGCACTTTGAGCACGGCGACCTCTTCGACGGATTCGTCTTTGCCGCCAAAACGACGATTGATTCGCTGTTGGGCAATGTCGCGGGCCAGTTCCAGGTGCTGTTTTTGGTCTTCGCCTACGGGCACCAAATCGGCGCCGTAGAGAAGGATGTCGGCCGCCATTAAGATGGGGTAGTCCAGCAGGCCTACGGACACCTGGTCACCCTGCTTGAGGGCCTTCTCCTTGAACTGGATCATGCGCTCCAGCCAGTTGAGCGGGGTGACGCAATTCAGAAGCCAGCACAGTTCGCTGTGGGCAGCCACATGGCTTTGCACAAAAACCGTGGATTGCTTCGGATCAATGCCGCAGGCGAGATAGAGGGCCGCCGTTGTCAGCGTGTCCTCGGCTAGCTGGCCGGGGTTGTGGGGAACGGTGATGGCATGCAGGTCGACGACACAGAAAAAGGTGTCGTGGGTTGCTTGCAGGTCGACCCAATTGCGGATGGCCCCAAGCCAGTTGCCCAGGTGCAGCGAGCCGGTGGGCTGAACACCGGAAAGAACCCTGGGCCGTGGCATCGGGATCAGGCCTCGCTGGTCTGAACGCTCGCTCCCTCCTGGGATTGGTCGGCTGCAACGTCTTCAACCACCGCCGGTTCCGCATCGGAGGCGTCAGCCCCGGAAGACTCTGCCCCGTTGTGGGAAGACTCGGAAGGTTCAGGTTCGTCGGCCGGCGCGGCGGGAACGGCGGCTGGGGGCTTGCTGGGCCTGGCGAAGGGGTTGGCCCGGGGAGCGCGATCCTGGACGCCACCACCTTGACCACCACCCCCTTGACCGCCATCACGACCACGTCCCTCGGGGCGGCCACCACTGCCTTGGCGCTGGGGCGCTGCTTGGGAGCGCTGTTGGGCAACCAGTTCATCGAGTTTGCCGTCTTCCAACATCTGGGCCACGGTGCGGATCGTGAAGCCAAGGGCTGCCACGGTGGAGCGCAGCTGGAAGGCCTCTTGCACGGTTCTTGCCGCGCGCATTTCGTTGTCGCTTAAGCGGATCCGAAATCCGCCCTGCTCCCGGTTGCCCCCTTGGCGGTTGCCGCCTTGGCGGCCTTCTTGTCCACGGGAATCCTGGTCCCGGCCACCTTGGGTGGGGAAGTCCTGCCGAGAAGAAGTTGTGTCGTCGGCCATCGCCGCAGCCCTGCAATCAAAGATAAGTGTGCCGTACCGGCTGTCCCATGGGGTCGAGCCAGTGGAGGTTGTGGGATTCCGCCTGGTTTGCCCGGGCCAGCACCAGCAAGGGCAGGCGGCGTGGTTTGCCGGTCGCCCAAGGGTCGCGATAGGACTCCACCAACTGGAGATAGGTGGTCAGGGTCCAGTTGTGGTTGCCCCGCTCCTGCCGATCCCAAAAGCGTTGCAGGGCCTGTTGGCAGGCCACTGGACCAAAGTCTTGCCAGCACCGGATCTGGGCCGCCCAGCTGGGTTCTCCGGCCTCGATGAGGTCGCGGTAGCGCACCAGTTCAGGGGCGTCGGCGCTGCTGTCCGGGGGAAGCACCCGCGCCAGGTCTTCCACGGCGACGGCCCTGAGTTGGAGCCAGCAGCGATCCAGGAGCACCACAGGAAGTTGGCCGTGCCACTGGCGGGCCGCCATAAGCAGCTGGTGCCACAGGCCCAATTGGTCACGTTGGCGGCCGGTGAAGTGCAGTAGGCCTGGGGGCCGGCTGGGTCGTAGGCGCTGGGGCATAGGGCGAGGTTATGGCCAATCCTGGGCCTTTGGCTTCACCAGATGCCCATCACCAGATGTTGGCGCCAATTGAAATCAACAGGGCCCCATTGATCAGCACGATCACGCCAGCGCAACCCCAGCCCACCAGCTGCAACCAGCGGGGGGCCACCAGCTCGCCCATCAGGCCAGGTCTGCTACAAAGCCACACCAATGGCATGGCCGCAAATGGGAGTTGCAAGCTCAACAACACCTGGCTGAACACCAGCAACTTATTGATGCCCAAATCCCCGAGCACGATCACCGTCACCATGGCGGGAATCAGGGCCAGGCACCGGGTCAGCAGGCGTCTTTGCCAGTCGGGCAGGCGGATGTTGAGAAATCCCTCCATCACTACTTGCCCCGCCATCGTGGCGGTCAGGGTCGAACTTTGGCCCGATGCCAGCAGGGCAATTCCAAAAAGCACACTCGCGATCGATGTGCCCAAGATTGGGGTCAGCAGGTGATAGGCCTGGCTGAGATCGGTGACCGGCGGACCGGGCCGTCCATAGAAACTGCCCCCGGCTAAAATCAAAATGGCTGCGTTCACAAAAAACGCCAGACTCAGCGCGAGCAGGGCATCCAGGGTGCTGAATTTGAGTGCTTCCCTACGGCCGTCCTGCTGGGATTCCCACTGGCGGGATTTCACCAGCGATGAGTGCAGATAGAGGTTGTGGGGCATCACCGTGGCCCCCAGGATTCCGGCCGCGAGAAACAGTTCTTCCCCATTGAGCAGGGTGCTGGCCTGGGGGATGAATCCCTGGCCGATGGCTGGCCAAGAAGGCTGCAGCAACAGGAGCTCCACGGCAAAGCAACCGCCAATGAGGGCCACCATGGCGATCACCACCGCTTCCAGCCGGCGAATGCCCCACCGCTGCAGCAACAGCAACAGCAGGGTGTCGAGGGCCGTTAGGGCCACTCCCCAGGGAAGGGGGAGGCCGAAGAGCAGCTGGAGGGCGATGGCACTGCCCACCAGTTCCGCTAAATCGCAGGCCACGATGGCGAGCTCCGCCAGGAGCCACAGGGGGATGCGCAGGGGAGAAGGTAGGTTTTTGGCGCAGGCCTCAGCCAGGTCCATCCCCGAGGCAATCCCCAGCCTGCAGCAGAGGGATTGCAGCACCATGGCCATCAGGCTGGAGACGCCCACAACCCACAGAAGCTTGTAGCCGAAGTGCGATCCGGCGGCGAGGTCGGTGGCCCAATTGCCTGGATCCATGTAGCCAACAGCCACCAGGTAGCCAGGTCCGAGCACCCGCAGGAAGGTGGTCAGGCCGGACCCGTCAGCGGGCACCCAGACCGTGGATTGCCGCCCCTGGCTTCGATCGTCCGCGGTTGGGGATTTCACGACCGCACGTTAGGGAAGGCTTCGCAGCGCCATGGTGGCCTAGGCGATGCTGGGACCAGCGCCCCCTTGCCCGTGCCCCACTCCCCGTCGCGAGCTTGGCCCTGGTGGCCGTTGTTGCCCCTGTACCCCTATGGGCAGCGGCGCACCCTGATCCGCGCATTGATTCCCGGCCAAGTCTGGAGTTTTGAGCAACTCCAAGGCGTTTTTTATGTGGCTGTACCGATCCGGATGACCGTGCTGCGGGTCCAAAACGGCCTGGTGCTCTATGCCCCCGTGCCGCCCACCGGGGAGGTGCGCGACGGCCTACGGGCCTTGGAGGCGTTGTATGGGCCGGTGTGCTCGATCGTGTTGCCGACGGCCTCAGGCCTGGAGCACAAGTTGCCCGTGCCGGCGATGGCGCGGGCGTTCCCGGCGGCCACGGTCTGGGTCACCCCCGGCCAGTGGAGCTTTCCCTGGCGCCTTCCAGCCAGCTTTTTGGGCTTTCCCTTGGGCCGTACCAAGGTGCTGTTTGACCAGGGCCTGCCCCATGCCGCTGAGTTGCATTGGGAGTTGTTGGGCCCCCTCGATCTCGGATTGGGCTCCTTTGTGGAGGCGGCCTGTGTGCACCGGGCCAGTGGCTGTCTCTTGGTGACCGATGCCTTGGTGGGAATCGGCCCAACCCCGCCCAGCCTGTTCGATGGGGATCCCCGTCCGCTTCTGTTTCACGCCAGGGAGCGGGGTGATGAGCCCTTGCTGGACACCCCCGAGCGCAGGCAGCTGGGCTGGCAACGGCTGGTGCTGTTTGCCTCCTACCTGCGCCCCGCAAGCCTGCAGGTGGCGGGTTGGCTGGAGGTTTGGGCCGATGCGTTTGCCCCTGGCCTCCGGATGCCCGCAGCCTATTTCGGGTTCTACCCCTTCCGCTGGCAGCCCAATTGGTTGGAGGAGTTCCGGGCCCTGGTGCCCGATGGAGGGGTTCGGATTCAGGTGGCACCGATCCTGGAGCGCTTGGTGTTTCCGCGCTCGCGAGCGGCCTTGCTCGAATGGATCAGGCGTCTGGCGGCAGCCCAAGAGGTGCGGTGGTTGGTGCCCGCCCACTACGAGGCTCCGTTGGGATGCTCACCAGAGCTGCTGAAAGCCCTGGCCGATGGCTTGGAACAACGCCCCTGGGCTCCAAATCAAGGCAGCTGGGCCTATCTGGCCAGCATTGATGAACGCCTGGTAAGACTCAACTTGGTGCCTGGGGGCGCCGCTGGCAACGATGGATCGCTAGGTCCTTAGGGGGGAAAACTCAGACCGATAGCTCAGAGGTGGAGCTCGCCGGGATCGCTGTCCAACTCATGGTCGAGTCCCCCGTTGCCCAGGAGGGAGGCTTCCAGTTCCATGCGCTGTTCCATCTGGCGCAGGAAGTAGCCCGTCATCATCGCTGAGGCCAACAGACCGCCGAGGTGTTCGCGGTTGGTCTGGATTTTGACCTCAAATTGCTCGCCGGGAAGCATGCCCAGCAGGCCTTGCACGTTGTGGCGAATGATGTCTTGGATATCACCGCTGGCAGAGCGGGCAACCCGCTGCAACACATCCGGAGACTGGTCCTGGAGGTACTGGATCAGCGAATTGCTGCTGATCGCCTCGTTGTCAGTCGTCAGAAACTCCGGGTTGAACATCTCCGGTGTGCTCTGCGTCACGACCTTCACCCTACCCCAGCCCCGATGACTTGAGCGGTGGTGCGGTCGGGGCGGACAACCGTATCCAGCCCAGGCGCTGCAGGGGCCAATAGCGAACAACAGCCGTGCCAATCAGGTCGGCGCTGGGCAGGGGCCCCCAGAGGTGGGAATCCAGGCTGGCATTGCGGTTGTCCCCCATCACGAGCAGGTGCTTCGGGGGGACCGTGATGGGGGCCATCACGTAATCCATGGCTTCGGCTGCCCAATCGGGTTTGGCCGGAGCGCCGTTGCGCCAGAGCTTGCCGTCCTTGACTTCCACGGTGTCCCCAGGGCGGCCCACCACCCGCTTGATCAGGGCCGCCTTGGCGTCGTAGCCGGCTTCAACCAAAACCTCTGGGGAGCGAAAGACCACCACCGTGCCGATCTCCAACGGAAGCTGCAGCTTGGGCCGCAGCTTCTCCACCAGGATCCGGTCCTGCAATTGGAGGGTGGGCAGCATCGAGCCCGATGGGATCCAGCGGGGTTCGATCACCCCCCAGCGCAGCAGCAGGGCCACCGCCACCCAGGCCACCAGGGGCAACACCTGGCGGCGCAGGGTGGGGACGACCGGGGCCTTGGGCGGTGCTTCGCTCGTCAAGGGGAAGGGAGAAGATGGTGGCCCCATCCTGCTGGGCTCCGGTTTGGAGTTGCCCCAACCCTTGGATCCAGCTCGCAATCAAGCGTCACGCAATCTTGAGGCCAGCCTTGGGTTGCTGAGGGCCTTGGTTGACGGGGGATTGGGGCAAATCGTGCTTTGTCCTGGGAGTCGTTCTGGCCCCTTAGCGGTTGCTGCGGCCCTGCTGGAGGGGCCATCGCTGCAATTGGTGACAGCCCTCGACGAGCGCTCGGCGGCGTTTTTCGCCCTCGGTTGGGGGCGAGCCTCCGGCCAGCCCGCGGCGGTGATCACCACCTCCGGTACGGCCGTGGCCAACCTGCTGCCCGCGGTGGTGGAGGCCGATTTTGGTGGGATCCCGCTGGTGCTCATCACGGCGGATCGTCCAGCCCAGCTCAAGGGCTGTGGCGCCAACCAAACGGTCAACCAGGAAGCTTTTTTGGCGGCCAACGTGCGCTGGCTTGCCCAGGTGCCTGCCGATGGACGGGCCGAAGGCCTGGCCGGCTTGGTTCCCGAGGCCGCGCTCGCCTTGGCCAGCCAAGCCCTGGGGGCCTGCCGGGGCAGCGCCGATCACCCGCCGGGGCCAGTCCATCTCAATGTGGCTTTGGCGGAGCCCCTGCACGCCGATGGCCAGGCCCTGATGGCGGCGGCAGGGGCCTGGCCATCCGTTCTGCCTGGCGCTCCTGCCCAGGCCAACCCCGCTGCTGCAGCCGTGCCGATTGCGCCTGGTGCAGCCACTCCTTTTTGTATCAAACCGGTGGGTTTGCTGGGCCTGGATCCCGACCGGCCTGGGGTGGTGGTGGCAGGCCCCTGGCGCGGTTTGCCCCAGCATTGGGATGGCCATGGGGAGGCCCTGCGGCGCTGGCTGGAGCGCACTGGCTGGGTGCTCGTGGCGGATTGCTTGAGCGGCCTGCGGGGGCTCGAGGGCCACGAGCCGGTGGCGGCCTACGACCTTTTCTTGGACTGCCCCCGGCCCAGCCTCGATGGCGCCCAGGTGTTGCGCCTGGGGCCCTTGCCGGCGAGTCGGCGGTTGCAGCGTTGGCTGGAGCGCTGCGCGGGCCAGCAGGTGCTGGTGAGTGAGGGCGATCCGCGGGGCTTGGATCCCCTCGGCCGGGTCTGCGACCAGGTGCCCATGGGCCTGGAGGCCTGGGTGAATCAATTGCCCCCAGCCCTTTGGCGCCAATCCCCCTCCACGGACTCGCTCACCTACACCGGGTTATGGAGCCAATTGGAAACCCAGGTCCAACAGCTGTTGGACCGCGAGTTGGGACCTGGATTCAGTGAACCGGCCCTGGCCCGCCAGCTCAGCCGGCTGCTCCCCGCTGGGGTGGCGGTGGTGCTGGCCAACAGCAGCCCCGTGCGCGATTGGGAGACGTTCGCCGATCCTGCGGGCCCGCCCAGGCCTGTGGTTGCCTTCCGAGGCGCTTCCGGCATCGATGGAACCCTCTCCTTGGCCTGTGGGGTGGCGGAGGCTTTGGGTCAGGCCGTGTTGATCACGGGCGATTTGGCCCTGCTGCACGACAGCCATGGTTGGCTTTGGCGCCAGCAACTCAAGGGTCGCCTGACCGTGGTGCTGCTCAACAACAACGGCGGCGGCATTTTTGAGCAGTTACCAATTCGGATCGCCCCCCCCCAGGTGATGGATTTTGAGCGGCTGTTTGCCATGCCCCAGGCCGTGGATGCCATCGCCTTGGCGGCGGCCTATGGGGTGCCAGGCCGCAGGCCCCAGCGAGTGGCTGATTTGGGGCCCGATTTGGCCTGGGCCCTGCAGCAGCCGCTGGCCCTGATCGAACTGATCACCGACCGCCGCCTGGATGCCAGCCGGCGCCATGAACTGCGCAGAATGGGTCACGCGTTTGGTTCTCCGGCATGACAGCCCCCCTTCCCCAGTGGGAGCCGGCCGGGTCCTACGAGGACATTGTTTTTGAGCTGAGCGGCGATGGCCTCGCCCGAATCACCATCAACCGGCCCCAGAAGCGCAACGCCTTTCGGCCCCGCACGGTGCAAGAACTGTGTGATGCCTTCAGCCGGGTGAGGGACAACCCTGCCGTGGGGGTAGTGCTGTTTACCGGAGCCGGCCCCGCAGCGGATGGGGGCTGGGCCTTCTGTGCCGGTGGCGACCAGAGCGTGCGCGGCGAGGGCGGCTACGTGGATGAGGCGGGTTTGCCGCGGCTCAATGTGCTCGATTTGCAGCGCTTGATTCGCAGCCTCCCCAAGGTGGTGATTGCCCTGGTGGCGGGCTATGCGATTGGGGGAGGGCAGGTGTTGCACCTGCTCTGCGACCTCAGCCTGGCGGCCGAGAATGCTGTTTTTGGCCAAACCGGTCCCCGGGTCGGCAGCTTCGATGGCGGTTTCGGGGCCAGCTATCTGGCGCGGCTGGTGGGCCAACGCAAGGCCAGGGAGATCTGGTTCCTCTGCCGTCAGTACGGAGCCCAAGAAGCCCTGGCGATGGGTCTGGTGAATGCGGTGGTGCCCCTCGAGGAGCTGGAGGCGGAAGGGGTGCGCTGGGGCCGGGAGGTGTTGCAGCACAGCCCCACGGCAATCCGCTGCCTCAAGGCGGCCTTCAATGCGGAAACCGATGGCATGGCCGGCATTCAGGAGCTGGCGGGTCAAGCCACCCATCTCTTCTATCGAACCAGTGAGGGCCAGGAAGGCCGGGATGCCTTTCTGGAGAAACGATCCCCGGATTTCTCCGATTCCCCCTGGCTGCCTTGAACGGCTCGCTTGGGTCTCTGGCGTTGCGGGCGGTTGGGTTGCGGGCTCTCCAGGTTTTTGGCCTGGTGGGGTTTGCAATCTCCCAGCTCCCATCCCCAGCCCTGGCCTGGCTACCGGCGGCTGAACAGGCTGCCCAGGCCCAGGCTGCCCAGGGCCTAAGCCCCCGGCGGGAGTTGGTGCTGGATCGCCGCCGCCGCCAGTTGGTGGTTTTGGACGACGGGATGGAAGTGCGCCGTTTCTCCGTGGCGGTGGGCAAGCCGGGCTGGGAAACCCCCGTGGGGCAGTTTCAAGTGATTGAACTGGTGGTGGATCCGATCTGGGTCCATCCCGCGACGGGCCAGGTGATTTCTCCCGGGGCCCTTAACCCGTTGGGGAGTCGCTGGATCGGTTTCTATCGCGATTGCAAGCCTCGCAAGGGTTTTAACGGCAACGCCAACCTGACAACCCACGGCTGTGTCACCGCGGGCTTCCATGGCACCCCCAACCGCGCCAGCGTGGGCCGGGCGGTGTCCCATGGCTGCGTGCGGCTCCTGGATGAGCAGGCCCAAGACCTGTTTGGCCTCGTCCAACTGGGGACCCCTGTCACCGTGCTGCCCTAGGGGTGAGTCGCCCGGACCGCCCCCGTAAGATTGGGGCCTCCTAAAGGGCTTTAGGTATGCGCATCTTGTTTGCGGCTGCGGAATGCGCACCGATGATCAAGGTGGGTGGCATGGGAGATGTGGTGGGTTCCCTCCCCCCTGCCCTGGCGGCCCTGGGCCACGACGTGCGAATCATCCTGCCGGGCTACGGCAAGTTGTGGTCGAAGTTGCAGGTGGGCGCGGAGCCGATTTGGCGCGGCCACACCATGGGCAACGACTTTGCCGTTTTCGAGAGTCGCCATCCGACCAACGGCTTGCCGATCTATTTGGTGGGCCATCCGGTCTTTGATCCGGAGCGGATCTATGGCGGCGAGGACGAGGACTGGCGCTTCACGTTTTTTGCCAGTGCCACCGCCGAGTTTTGCTGGCACCACTGGAAGCCCCAGGTGCTCCATTGCCACGATTGGCACACCGGCATGTTGCCCGTGTGGATGCACCAGGACGCGGACATCAGCACCGTGTTCACGATCCACAACCTCAAATATCAGGGCCCCTGGCGCTGGAAGCTCGATCGCATGACCTGGTGTCCCTGGTACATGCAGGGGGACCACACGATGGCGGCCGCCCTGCTCTATGCGGATCGGGTCAACGCGGTATCACCCACCTACGCCAAGGAGATCCTGACCCCGGAGTACGGCGAGCATTTGGATGGCCTGCTCAATTTTGTGAGCGGGAAATTGCGCGGTATTGTCAATGGCATTGATACGGCGGATTGGAACCCGGAGACCGATTCCAGCCTGCCGGCCCCGTTCAGCATCAAAAACCTGGCTCCCCGGGCTGCCAACAAACAAGCCCTCCAGGAGCGGTTTGGCCTCACGCTGAATCCACGCACCTACCTGATGGGGATGGTGAGCCGGCTGGTGGATCAAAAGGGGGTGGATTTGTTGCTTCAGGTGGCGGACCGGGTGCTCGCCTACACCGACAGCCAATTTGTGGTGTTGGGCACGGGCGATCGGGCCCTGGAATCGGCCCTGTGGCAGATGGCCTGCCGCTATCCGGGCCGTTTTGCCGTCTTCCTGACCTACGACGACGCCCTCTCCCGGCTGATTTATGCCGGCAGTGATGCCTTCTTGATGCCCAGTCGGTTTGAACCCTGCGGCATCAGCCAGATGTTGGCCATGCGCTACGGCTCGATTCCCGTGGTGCGGATGGTGGGGGGCCTGGTGGACACGGTGCCCCCCAACGACCCCATGGCGGGCACGGGCACCGGCTACGGCTTCGACCGTTTTGAGCCGGTCGACTTCTACACCGCGATCGTGCGCTCCTGGGAGGCCTACCGCAACCAGGCCAGTTGGCAGGAGCTCCAGCGCCGGGCCATGGCGGTGGATTTCAGCTGGGCCCGCTCCGCTTTGGAGTACGACGCCATGTACCGGGAGGTTCGCGGCGTCAAGGAGCCCACCCCCCAGGCCGCCGATGTGGAACGGTTTTCCCAGGGCCAGGATGCCGATCCCAGCCGCTTCGGCCTGGCATCGCTCCTCAAACGCCGCTAGGCCAGGGGCGTGATCCCCACCGATCTGCCCCCGGATACCCCTTTCCAGGGGGGGGCGCCCTTGCCGGTGTCCTACGAAAACCCCTGGGGTTTGCTGGCGCGGGATGGGCTGGCGGTGGTCGCCAGCCTCAGGCTGCAGGCGCGCGAACTGTGGCGGCGGAACCGTCAGGGCGATCTGAGACGGCCCGGTGTGTGGCCTGCCGATTTGGCGCCCCTGTTTTGGCCCCTCGCCCTGGCCTTGGCGGTTGGGCTGCTCGCCCTTTTGGTGGTCGGGGGGTCAAAACTGATCGCCCCTGGACCTGCTGGCGTTGAACCACCTGCTGGCGTTGAACCACCCGCGGGAGTTGCCCCTGGTGCCGAGGTGAGCCAGGCAACCCTGAATCCCGAGCCCCTGAATCCCGAGCCCCTGAATCCCGAGCCCCTGGAGCCCGCCGCCGCGGAGCCCTTAGCCGCTGCGGAAAGCCCAGTTGCGGAAAGCCCAGGGCCCGACCCCCTCGAGGCTGCCATGGGCGAAGTCGACCCGGGCCACTGGATCAGGGCCATCGTTACGGATCCGGAGCGGGGCACGCTCCAGCTGGTGCTGGCGGCCCCCTTCACCGCCCTTCCGGAAGCCCAGCAGCTTCAACAGGCTGAAACCTGGCAAACCCACGCCCTGGCATGGGGGTTTGATCGCCTGGAACTCACGGATCGCCAGGGCCGTCCCATTGGCCGCCAGGCGCGGGTGGGTTCGGGCATGATCCTGCTCACCCCGCAGCACCTGTCGTGATGCCGCTCTCCTTGGGCCAACTGGAGCAGCTTTGGGGGGAGCCGGCTACGGGGCCCCTGGCCTCTGATCGGGGTGCTCAAGAGCTCACGGCGATCAACACCGACAGCCGGCACCTGGCCCGGGGCGGCCTCTTTGTGCCCTTGGTGGGCGAGCGCTTTGATGGCCACCGCTTCCTCGATCAGGCGATCGCCGCAGGCTCGGGGGCCGTGGTGGCCAACCCCGTGCGGCTTGCTGGGCCGTGGGCTGGGGATGGCTTGGTGGTGCTGGCGCAGCAGCAGGGCTGCCCGCTCTGGTGGGTGGACGACACCCTGGTGGCCTACCAGCAACTCGGTGCGTTGTGGCGTTCTGGGCTCCAGGTGCCGGTGATTGCGGTGACCGGCTCGGCCGGCAAAACCACAACCCGGGAGATGATCCGCGCGGCCCTGGAGCCCCTGGGGCCCGTGCTCGCCACCAGCGGCAACGAGAACAACGACATTGGTGTACCGCTCACCTTGCTGAAGGCCGATGCCCAGCACCGGGCCGTGGTGGTGGAAATGGGCATGCGCGGCCTGGGCGAGATTGAACGCCTCAGCCACTGCGCCAAGCCCTCGTTGGCTGTGATCACCAACATCGGCACGGCCCACATCGGCAGATTGGGCAGCCGCGAAGCGATTGCCACCGCCAAATGTGAAATCACCGCCGGTTTGGACGGCGATGGCTTGGTGGTGATCCCGGCTGGGGACCCCCTGCTGGATCAGGCCTTGGCGGCGGTCTGGCAAGGCCGGGTGATTCGGGTGGCCTTGGAGGGCGAGGGCTTTGAAGAGCAGGCGAATTGGCTGGGCCGGCTGGACCCAGCCAGCGGCAGCCTGGCCATCCGCGGCACCCAGGTGCCCGTGCCCCTGGAGGGCCAACACCATGGTCGCAATTTGTTGTTGGCCCTGGCGGTGGCCGAGGCCTGTGGATTGGAGCCTGGCCGTTGGCGCCCCCTGCACTTGGATCTACCCGGTGGCCGCAGCCGGCGGCTCGTGATCGGCGGGGTGCAGGTTTTGGATGAGACCTACAACGCTTCGCCGGAAGCGGTGTTGGCGTCCCTCGATTTGCTGGCGGCCCAGCCCGGGCACCGCTTTGCCGTGTTGGGCACGATGCTCGAATTGGGCGAGCAAAGCCTGGAGCTCCACCGCCAGGTGGCCCAGCGGGCTGCCGATCTCCAGCTCGATGGCCTGGTGATCGTGGATGGTGGTGAGGAGGGGATGGTGATGGCAGAAGCCGCCCAAGGCCTGGGGCAGCTCGCCCTTACAGCCACCCCAGGAGAAGCGGCTGGCCTGGTTCAGCCCTGGTTGGCCACCGGCGATTCCCTGCTGTTGAAGGCCAGTCGCGGCGTGGCCCTGGAGCAACTCATCCCGCTGCTGGAAGCAGCCCTGGGCGAGGGGCCCTGATCGGGGAGCGTCGTGACCCGTCGTGACCCGTCATGATGGGTCAGGAGCACCATTTCACGATGGTGTTGCCCGGGGGCAGTTTCTGCCTGCGGGCGAAGGCCCTAGGTGGTGGTTCACCCGGGGCCTTTCCTTTTGGGTTGGGTTTTCTGGCCAATGGGACCGGTTGGACGGGCTCAGTTGACGATTGCTTGTGTGCAACACCACCGGGGCCAGCAGGCCGTGGTCGCTGGTCTGGGCATTGCCTACAACGCGGGAGGGATAGCCCCTGCCTAGCGCCCATCACTCCGGTTCTGGCCTGCAATCACGACGCCATTGTCTGGCGAATGGGCTGGGTTTTCCAGGGTCTCCCTAACGCTAGAACCGCTTTAATTGCACTACATGTGAATACTTGAGGCATCATTACTTTGGCGAGCCTGCAGTTTGGGAAGTCCAGCCTTGAGATGCTGTTTCGCAGGTGTTGTTCCATCCCAGTTGAGGCTCACCTGATGGGCAATTGGGGTTGTTGGTTGCCCGCAAGGCACCATCTTCAAGTCTCATGACACCTGCTCCATGCCAGAAGCTATACTTACATCCCCACTTGCTCTTTCCCGCCACTAGCTGATCATGGCCAAGGTCATTAAACCCGGCGTCGTTGTATTCGCATTTCACTCTTTTGCAATAGCCACCACCCGTATAGGCGTAGCCAGCTGGACAGCTATTCCCTGCGGCTAAGGCGGCGCCTTCGTTAATGATTACACTTTTAGTTTCACCACCAGGCGCTGGGGCCTTGCCCGTGTGATATTGAATGCAGCCAGGATAGTCCCTGGCCCCTAGGCAAAGCTTGTGTATGGCCGGAGTGGCGTTGCCAGGATTAGCGGGTATGCTGGCGATTAAAAGCCCTGCTAACGATTGGGCGATGAATGGCATTGGCATGAACCTCAGTCGAAACAATTGTTTGGCTGTCCCTTGTCGTCGCCCTCGTAGAGGATTTGCGTTGCCATGGGCGGGACAAACTTGCCACGGGCGGCACAAAAGTATAAAGCATACTTGCTGTTAGCACTAATTTGGGGCTGGGCAGGCAGGAGCAGCGGGCAGGATGAACAGGTTGGCTGGCTGATCCGTGCCTTAGGCAGCCCCTGAACAACCCGATCGAACGACCCACCTAGGGCGTTTGCAAAGCTTGCACGGCCTTGATGCCTGTTGTTACGACCAGCCCACTCTTAGGGTAAGAGGAATTGATTTCAAACGTCATCAACCATGGTGGTGTCCCAGGCCCAAGCCTCGAAATCCCCCTCAGCTGAGCACCAGCGCCTGGTGGAGGCCGACCAGGGCCGCAAGCCTTGGAGAACGTGGGGTCCCTACCTGAGCGAAAGGCAGTGGGGCACCGTGCGCGAGGACGACAGCCCCGATGGCAATGCCTGGGAATCCTTTAGTCATGATCAGGCGCGATCCCGCGCCTACCAATGGGGGGAGGATGGTCTGGCAGGCATCAGCGATGACCGCCAGCTTCTCTGCTTCGCCCTAGCACTCTGGAATGGCAAAGACCCGATCATCAAGGAGCGGCTCTTTGGCCTCACCAATAGCGAGGGAAACCACGGCGAAGATGTCAAAGAATACTATTACTATCTCGACTCAACACCAACGCATTCCTACATGCGTTACCTCTACAAATATCCGCTTAATACCTTTCCCTATGATGATCTTGTCGCTGTAAATAAATCAAGGTCGCGCCACAACCAGGAATTCGAACTGATCGATACGGGAATTTTTAATAGCAATGAATACTGCGACATCGAAGTCGAATATGCCAAAGCTGATCCAGGCGACCTGCTGATCCAAATCACGGTCCACAATCGCTCCGATCAAACGGCCAGGCTCAAGGTCTTGCCAACCCTCTGGTTTCGCAATATTTGGGCCCAAGCTGGCAACACGAAACCTTTGATGAAGGCGCAGCTGGGTGAATCAGGTGTCGCCAGTATCCAGGCAATGCACCCAGAACTTGGCGATTTTGTGCTGCACTGCCAGGAGGCTGATGAACTGGTGTTCACGGACAACGAAACGAATACACAAGTCATTTTTGGCAAACCCAACCAATTCCCTTACACCAAATGTGGCATTAATCGCTACTTGGTGAATGACGATGTGACAGCAGTCAACCCATCGCAGCAAGGTACAAAAGCGGCCGCAATTTATACCCTCTCGATTGGTGCCAACGCCTCGAGGACCATCAAACTGCGCCTCGTGAAGTCAACGTTTGAATCCCAGGGCGACTGTGCCCATCTCGCCTTTGATCAGATCCTGGAACGCAGAAAACAGGACTGTGACGACTATTATACCAGGGTCATGCCAGCCGGATTCAGCGCTGAGCAAAAGCTGGTGTTTAGGCAGGCGATGGCAGGGATGCTGTGGTCCAAACAGTTCTACAACTACGACATTACGAGCTGGCTCCAGCAGCGTGGCATTGACCCACTGGGTTTCAATGAACCACAGGGTTTTAGAAATCAGCAGTGGCATCACATGAACAACTGTGATGTCATCTCCATGCCAGACAAATGGGAATACCCCTGGTATGCGGCCTGGGATCTCGCCTTTCACGCAACCACTTTTGCCTATTTAGATCCGAGTTTCGCCAAGCGCCAGCTCGGCATGATGCTGAGTGGCCAATACCTACACCCCAACGGCCAAATTCCAGCCTATGAGTGGAACTTCGGCGACGTCAATCCACCCGTGCATGCCTGGGCCACCTTTAATGTCTACTTAACCGATGCATCACTCCATGGGCAGGCTGATCATCAGTGGCTGAAAGAAAGCTTTCACAAGCTTCTCATCAACTTTACCTGGTGGCTAAATCGAAAAGATGCAAACGGCAATAATGTATTTCAAGGTGGCTTTCTCGGTCTCGACAATATCGGTATTTTTGACCGCACTGAATCGCCAGAGATGGGCGGCAGCCTGGAGCAAGCTGATGGCACAGCGTGGATGGCTTTGTTTGCCCAAACTATGGTGAAAATTGCCGTAGAACTAGCACGAGAGGATGAAACATATCGAGAATACCCAGCCAAGTTTATGAGGCACTATCTATTAATTGCCCATGCCATGATCAATCAAAATGCGAGCGAGAGCATGTGGGATGAAAAAGATGGATTTTTCTATGATGTACTCCGCAAAAGCGACGGCAGCTCAACACGCCTGAAGGTCAGGTCGATGGTTGGGCTGATTCCAGTATGTGCCGTACAAGTGTTTGAACAAGATGTGATGGAGCAGTATCCTGAGCTCAGCGATCTGCTACCTAGTTTCCAAGACAAATTTCCAGATCAACACAGCTCTTTGCATGATGTCAGGATCAAAGGTTATGCCAACCGGCACATGATGTCAGCCTTGGATGAAACCAATTTTCGGCGTGTGCTGAAGATCATGCTCGATCCCGATGAATTTCTCGGAGACTTTGGTATTCGCTCGATCTCAAAACGGCACGAAAGAAATCCCTATCGGTTTGTCCATAATCAACAGGAGTTCATTGTTAAATACCTGCCTGCAGAGTCCGATTCTGGGCTTTTTGGTGGTAACAGCAACTGGCGCGGTCCGATTTGGATGCCAGTCAACTTCATGATTCTTCGCTCCTTGATTATTTATTTCTGTTATTACGGAACAGACTTCAAGGTTGAATTTCCAACAGGTAGCGGCCAGATGGCGAACCTCTATGAGATCGCCGAGCAACTCGCCCACAGACTCGTCTCTATTTTCACACGCAATGATGAAGGTCTAAGACCAGTCTTTGGCAGCCAGAAGACCTTCCAAAGTGACCCCAACTGGAAGGACCTCCTCCTGTTTTATGAGTACTTTCATGGTGACAATGGGGCAGGAATTGGTGCCAGCCACCAGACAGGATGGAGTGGTCTGGTAGTCAATTTGACCCACTATTTTGCCGTTAATACCCAGGAGAGTCTGTTGGCACGAGGTCCTACCGGACCCGCACCCAAAGGGCGACATGGCGATGATTAAGGCAGAGTCGCCGAAAGACTACTTTGGCTCACAGTTTAAAAGATAGTAACAATAGAAGCCATAGGGTGGCAAAAGCCCAAGGTAAAATAATGTGCGGCAACGAACCATAATGCAATGTCCAAGGATTATCCCGAAGGCTCTTGTGTGATCCAAGTATTGGAACGAGGGTTGGTCTTTTAACGATGTCATTAATCAGCTTTGATAAGAGCGCGCGCCTATTTCCAAGCGGCTTGCTTACCCGTTCGGCAGCCCGAATAGCCAAGGCTACAGTTACACAGCAGAATAGACCTAAAACAGGTAGGGCAATTCGTAAGAGATCGGCAGTGGTGGAGTGATTTCCCGAGCTTAGAAGGACAACAAAGGCAGTCAGCAGGAAAGATTGGGAGGTAAAAAGCCAAGACAAGCGATTAAGTATCCATTGCTGCTCAGTCATGAGCAATTGCTCTATATATGCCGCAAGGGCCAGGGCATCCTTTAAATCAATGTTATCAATTGACTCGTTGAAATTATCATCAGGAAGTGACATGATTCATTCGAAGCTAGTTATTTTTGATCCAAGTACGGCAGGCCACTGAAGCAATTGACGAACATGCCTGCCTTCGACCATGGCTCCGTAATGTCCGTCGCAGAACCGCTCCCCACGAACACAAAACGTCAGCATTGTCTTGACTTGGGCGAGATCGGCAGTCTTAATAACATCATGGTGATCAAGCATCTGGCCCGCCTGATCAGAATGATCATCATCGTTATTCTAGCATTCACTAGACGCAACTCGGAAAAAACCCCGTCAGGGTCTGTGGTTCCGCCACCCCATCTGTCGATGGGAGTCAACCCTTCCGCATACAATCGCGGCAGACATGAGACCAACTGCGCAATGTCCTGCGATGTAGGTCTTCGTGTCTTCATCTGCCCAAGGCTCGAGCTTTGCGGCGGGTAGTAGCTTAAAATGAACCACCCCACCATCCCCTTGGCGGAGTTAGTTGAAGTTTACCGTGCAAAGTGCTAATATTGAGCGATAAAGGTACAAAGGTAAGTCTGGAGTCAAACCGAATAAGTATGCATTAGCTGCTACAGTTTTTGGGGCGTCAGTCTGACATTTGAGGTGAGTGGTAACCAACGGCGCTACCAACCCCACGGAAGCTGCTGTGAGACGCATGACATCACCCATGCAGCCCAGCTATGCCATGGTGAGGAAGAAGTGGTCTACGGCGATGCCGGCTACCAAGGAATTGAGTAGCGGCGAGTGCTTGCAGTAGGCGCCTATCAGGGCCAAGATTGAGCACCCATATCGAGCTCGTGCCTATCGACTGGCCACTGGATAGGCGCAGTATTGGTGGGTCTACCGGGTTCGATTTGGGCCCAAATGAGGCACAAGGTTGTCCTCAAAGAGTAGGTAGACGGTGAATTGGAGTTGGATCACCCCGAAATCCACCAATCCTCAAGACTGTTCTGGGCTGCCAGCGTCAAACCCTCGTTGACCGGAGGTTCCTTAGCACCGCGACATCATCGCCCGCAGCGGCGATGTAACGGCTGGGGCATTAGCTCCCGTGAGCCCTGCGTTTGTTCCTCCGTGCCTGTTGCTTCCCAATCCTGTTCCAGCGGATCAGCCAAGGCAGCTTCGGCTGCCAAGCTTTCGTCAGAAGAGAAGCTGGTGGCCGAGTTGGGAGCCATGCTGCTCAGTGATGCCCGCAAGGCTGCCGACCTGTTCTGCCCCGAGGTTGGCTAAGACTTGCTCGAGGACAGCTACAAGCCTCTATTGGGGGACTGGTGGCTGCCCCTTCCCGTGGGGCCAGATAGCGGCTCAGATGGTGGAGCTGCTGGAGCCGCGATTGGCGCTATTTTTGATCCGCTTTCTCAACTTACGGCTGAACCCAATGACAGCAGCGATGCCAAGGAGGGGCACGGGGCCGGGGGCCTCTACAATGAATGATCTGCTACCCATGTAAAAACTAACATCATTCCAAATCGCAGCCCTGTTGTCGGAACCATCTACGCTATAAAGTCCATACTGTTCAATCCCGCCAGAGTTGTCTGGCTGGCCAGGCGCCCAAGCGGAAAAGCCGTTAGAAGCAATTGTTGTGCCATCAGCCCAGGTGTCATTTTGCAATCCGATCCAAGGACCTAAACCATTAAAAAAATCCCAAAGCGCTGCATCATTGATTTGGTTGAAAATTGCTGTATTTTCTGCTGCGCTATTGATGGAAACCAGGTCATGGGTAGAGCCTAGGCTTTTAGCATAGGCCCGTGCATCAACCCAATTTAAGTAAGGATCAGAAGTATAGACAAGATAGATTTTGCCACCAAACCCAAATTGTTTAGTAAGGTTGATTGCTGCCTGCGCCTGCCCAGCGCTCAAGGTTCCAAGTACCACTGCGGCTGCCAGGGCTGACTTGACCAGGGAGGTCCAGCGGGGGCGTAAGGGGGTAGCGAGAGGCATTGAGTGAGAGGGCACCTGGAATGGAGTCAATACAATTTTTACGCCATGTGCATTTTAGCGCATTTGCAACTTGATGCAAGTGCTGCTCACTGCCGCAGGTTGCAGCGCTTGGCATCAAGGTGTTCCAGGGCTCGTGGGGGGGTGGTCCCGGCTTTGTGCAGGTGCTCACCATCGTCAACGGCGATATCGAGTGCATCGACGCCTTAGCTTCCATCAGGGCGCGCTTCAGCTCCTGGCCCTGCCCAATGCTCTTTCACAAGCTGCTTCGCCCTGGCCAGGGCCAGGGCGCCGCTGGGCACGTCCTTGGTGAGCGTTGAGCCTGCACCCACGGTCACGTTGTCCCCCAGGGTGATCGGTGCCACGAGCACGGAATTGGCCCCGGTTTTGCTTCCTGCCCCAACCACCGTGCGGTGTTTCTTGACCCCGTCGTAGTTCGCCGTAATGGTGCCTGCTCCCACATTCACCATGGCGCCGAGGTCGGCATCACCGATGTAGCTGAGGTGATTCACTTTCACCCCCGCAGCCAGGTGGCTGTTTTTGACCTCCACAAAATTGCCGATATGGCAGCCCTCGGCGAGTTCGGCGCCCGGGCGGATTTGGGCAAAGGGACCAATCGAGCACCCTGCCGCGACGCTGGCGTCGCGGATCACCGCGTACAGGGCCTGCACGTGGTTGCCGATGGAGGAGTTCTCCAGCAGGCAGCCAGGGCCAATCCGGCACCCATCGCCCACCGAGGTGGCTCCCCGGAAATGGCACTGGGGCTCGATCACCACATCCCGGCCAAAGCGGCAGCCCTCACTCAGGGTGCAGCTGGCGGGGTCGATGAAGCTCACCCCTGCCGCCATCCAATGGCGGCGCAGGCGCTCCTGCAGCACGGCTTCGCATTGACTCAGCTGCAGCCTGTCGTTGATGCCATTGATCTCATTGGCATCGGCCACCTCCACGTGCATCGCCGGGCTGAGCATGGCGATGGTGTCGGTGAGATAGAGCTCCCCTTGGTCGTTGTCGCTGGTGAGCTGGGGCAGTACGGCGGCCAGCTTGGCCCAGTTGAAGCAGTAGATGCCGGCGTTGGTGAGGTTGTTGCGGCGCTGCTCATCGGAGCAGTCGCGGTGTTCGACGATCCCGCTCACATCCCCCTGGGCGTTGGCGAACACCCGCCCGTAGCCGCTGGGATCATCCAGCCTGGCGGTGAGCAGGGTCACCGCGGCGCCCATGCTGCGGTGTTGGCTCAGGAGCCCCTCCAGGGTGTCCGGGCGCAGCAAGGGCACATCCCCGTTCAGCACCAACAGATCCCCCCCAAAACCGCTGAGGGGTTCGAGCAGTTGTTGCACGGCATGGCCGGTGCCGTTTTGGGGCTGTTGCAACACAAACTCCAGGCCGCCCAGGTGCCTGAGCGATTGCTCCACCCGCTCGGCCTGGTGGCCCACCACCAGGAGCCGCCGCTCGGGTTTGAGTTGGTCGCAGCTGGCCAACACCCGCTCCACCAAGGTGGCACCAGCCAGCGACTGCAGCACCTTGGGGAGATCGCTCCTCATCCGGGTGCCCTTCCCGGCAGCCAAAACGGCAACGGCGAGCATGGTGTGGGCCCAACTGGGCTGAAATCTACGTGCGCCGCCCCGGATGACTGCCCCCTAGGCCCGCAGCCGGGCGAGGTCGTCCCAGAAGCCTGGGTACGACACAGCGGCGGCCTCTGGCCGGTGCAGCTGGCTGTCGCCGGTGGCGACCGTGGCGGCTACCGCCAGGCTCATGGCCACCCGGTGGTCGGTTTCGCTATCCAGCACCGCCCCCTTCAGAGCCTGGCCTCCGGTGAGGGTCAGGCCGTCTTCGAACTCCTCGATCGCAGCTCCCATCGCCCCCAGTTGGCGGGCCATCACGGCGAGGCGATCGGTTTCCTTGACCCTCAATTCCTCCGCACCCCGGATGCGGCTTACCCCTTCGGCATAACAGGCCGCCACCGCCAGCACGGGAATTTCATCCACCAGCCTGGGAATCAACTCCCCGCCGATCTCAAAGGCCTGGAGCGGTCCGTGGGTCACCCGCAGGTCTCCGACCGGTTCCCCTGCCACATCCCGGCTGGCCAGGATTTCAATGCGGGCCCCCATCTGCTCCAGCACCTCCAGGATCCCGGTGCGACTGGGATTGAGGCCCACGTTCTCCACCGTGAGGTCCGCCCCCGGCGTGATCGCCCCTGCCACCAGCCAAAAGGCCGCCGAACTGATATCGCCAGGCACCACCACCGACTGCCCCCGCAATGGGGCCCCGGGCCGCACCACCACCTCGGTGCCGCCCCGACCTCCCACGCTGAGATCGGCGCCAAAGGCCCGCAGCATGCGTTCGCTGTGGTCCCGGGATTGGGCCGGTTCAACCACGGTGGTGGGACCCTCCGCGGTGAGCGCTGCCAGCAGGATCGCGCTCTTCACCTGGGCGGAAGCCACTGGGGTGTGCACCGTGGTGCCCACCAGCCACTGGCCAGCCACAGCCAAGGGGGCGTAGTTGCCCCCCTGGCGACCCTGGATCCGGGCTCCCATCTGGGCGAGGGGATCGGCCACCCGCCGCATGGGCCTGCCCCGCAGGGATTGGTCCCCTGTCAAGACAAAGTGGCGTCCGGCCTTGCCTGCCAACAGGCCCAGCATCAGGCGCATGGTGGTGCCTGAATTGCCGCAATCGAGCACGGCGTTGGGCTCCAGGAAGCCATCGAGGCCCACGCCTTGCACCCGCACCGGGCTGCCCGCCGCGATCTCCGACACCTCCACCCCCATGGCCCGCAGGCAGGCCGCCGTACTGAGGGGGTCTTCGGCGGGCAAGAGGCCTTCGATCACGGTTTCGCCTTCGGCAATGGCGCCAAAGAGCAGGGCCCGATGGGAGATCGATTTATCCCCCGGAACCCGAACGGTTCCCCGGAGACTGCCACCACTGGCAAGCGGCAGGGGATTGGAGCTGGTGGGGGCGTGAGCCAAAGGGGATGGCTGAGATGACTGGCCCGATCCTATGGAGCCCTCCCCTGGTGCGAGTCCGATCGCCCCTCGCTCAGCCGATCAGCAGGCCCCCGTCGTCGTCCTGGCCGGCCTTGGCGCTGCGCCAATCAAAGAGCAGTTCTTCCAGGCTCATCTGCTCCAGGGTGCGGTTGATGCTGCGTTGCAGCTGCTGCTCCAGGGCGCGGGTGACCAGATCGCCGGGGGAATCCTGCTGCGGGGCTTGCGGCTGGCTTTCGGGCAGCCGGGCCGCTTCGAGCACCGCGGCAATGGGGATCAAGGCGGCGGCCCTGGTGAGTCGATAGCCACCTTGGCGGCCCCGGCGCGCTTCGATCAGGCCGGCCCGCCGCAGCCGCAGGAGCAGTTGCTCGAGCATCGGAGCCGGGAGGTCTTGGGCTTGGGCCAACTCCTTGGTGGAGCGCCAGGCTTCCGGGGCCAGGGCCAATTCCAGGAGGGCCTTGAGGGCATCGATCCCGCTTTTTCTCAGCATCAGCCCTTGGCGTTGGGCTTTTTGGCGCGTGATGTTTTGGCACTTGGCAGTACCGGGGCAGCGGTGGCCAGCCGCTCCAGCACGTGCTCCAGGGTGTAGCCAAACAGGGCGGGATCCGGTTCGCCCTTGCCGAGGTCGGCCAGGCCCAGTTCGGCCCAGCGCTGGTCGATCCGCTCTTCCAGGGCCGCGGGGCGGCCGAGGGCCTCGCCCCACTCATGGCGTTTCTCCGGGCCCACCTTGGTGGTGGCATCAATGGCCAGCCGGCCGCCGAGGCCCAAGCGCTCACTGGCGAAATCGAGGGAATCGAAGGGGGTGTCTTCCAGCACAAACAAATCCCGTTGGGGATCCACCTGGGCGCTGATGGCCCAGATCACCTGGCGGGGATCGCGGATGTTGATGCTCTTGTCCACCACCACCACAAACTTGGTGTAGGTGAATTGGGGCAGGGCACTCCAAAAGGCCATGGCAGCCCGCTTGGCCTGGCCGGGGTAGGCCTTGTCGATGGCGATCACGGCCAGCTTGTAACTCAGCCCCTCCATGGGCAGAAAAAAGTCGACGATTTCCGGGATCTGCTGGCGCAGGATCGGCGTGTAGATCCGGTTCAGGGCGATTGCCAGCATCGCCTCTTCCTTGGGGGGCCGGCCGCTGAAGGTGGTCAGGAAGACCGGATTGCGCCGCTGGGTCACGCAGTGGAAGCGCACCAGGGGCGACGCCTCTTCCCCGCCGTAAAAGCCCATGTGGTCGCCGCAGGGACCATCCGGCAGTTCCTCCCCCGGGGTGATCGTGCCCTCGAGCACCACTTCGCTGTGGGACGGCACTTCCAGGTTCACGGTTTTGCACTTGGCCAGCCGCACCCCTTCGCCGGCATAGAGCCCGGCAAACAGCCATTCGCTCAATTGCACCGGGATGGGAGTGGCGGCGGCCATCACCAGCAGGGGGTGAACACCAATGGCCACGGCCACCTCCAGCTTTTTGCCCATCTCGGCGGCCTTGCGCAGGTGCCTGGCCCCACCCCGCACACTCAGCCAGTGCACGGTCATGGTGTTGATCGATTGCCTCTGCAGGCGGTAGACGCCCACATTGGGCACCCCGGTTTCAGGGTCTTTGGTGATCACCAGCCCCAAGGTGACCACCCGGCCCGCATCCCCCGGCCAGGGGCGCAGCAGCGGTAGGGCATCGAGATTCACCTGGTCCCCCTTGAACACCTGCTGGTGACAGGGGGGCGTGAGGTCCAGGTCTGGCCGCGCCTTGAGCAGGTCAAACAGGACACTGCCAAAGCGCGCCACCTCCTTGAGCCCCTTGGGTGGGCGCGGTTGCTGCAGCAAGGCCAACCGCTCGCCCAGGGTTTCGAGCTCCTGGGGCTCTTCCATGCCCATGCTCCAGAGCACCCGCTCCACGGTGCCGAGCAGGTTGACCGCCACCGGCATCGGGCTGCCGATCACGTTCTCAAACAGCAGGGCCGGACCGCCCATGGCGAGCACCCGGTCGGCAATCGCCGCCAGCTCCAGATCGGGATCCACGGGGGCGGTGATGCGGCGCAGTTGGCCGCGGGATTCCAGGAGCGCGATGAAGCCCCGCAAATCACGGCGGCTGCGCTGGGGGATCGCCGGGGCTGGCATCAGGGTTGATCAACGGTTCCTACTGTGGCGCACCCTCCCATGGCTGCGCCCGTGCAGATCTCCTATTTCCCCACCTCGGAAGCGGTACCCCCGGTGTTGCCCCCCGCCGAGGGTGGCCCCGATGCGGCCGTTGTGATCGATGTGCTGCGGGCCACCACCACCATTGCCTGGTCGCTGGAGAACGGTGCCGAGGCGATTGAGGCCTTCGCGGAGCTCGGACCCCTCGAAGCCGCCGCCGCCGCCTGGCCCCAAGACCTGCGCCTGCGCGCCGGTGAGCGGGGCGGCAAGCGCGTGGATGGCTACGACCTCGGCAATTCGCCGCTGGCTGTGACCCGGGAGTTGGTTGGTGGCAAGCGGATTTTCATGAGCACCACCAACGGCACCCGTTCGTTGGCAGCGGTGAAAACCGTGCCGTTGTTGGTCGCCGCCTGCCTGCCAAACCGCAGCGCCGTGGCCCGCCGGCTGTTGGATCGGGATTGCCAGCAGGTTTGGATTGTGGGCAGTGGTTGGGAGGGGGCTTACTCCCTGGAGGACAGCCTGGCGGCTGGGGCCGTCGCCGCAGCTGCCCAAGACTTGGCCGTGGCACCCCATGGCGGCGTGGGCTGCGGCAACGATGAAATGCTGGCGGCCCTGGCCCTGTGGCACCAGTGGGCCAACGACACCGAAGGCTGTCTGCGCGCCGCCAGCCATGGCCAGCGGTTGATGGCCATCGGCAATCACGATGCGGATTTTGCCTGCTGCGCCGCCATCGACACCCTGACCATCGTGCCCGTCCAGGCTGAACCGGGCGTGTTGAAGGCCAGCTAGGCAGTTCCCTTACAGTTGAGCCAACGGTTTTGGGGTTGCGGTGGGCAGTTTTTTGGCAGCAGCGGTGCAGCTCACCAGCACCTCCAATCCCGATGGCAACTTCGCCGCGGCCGAGGAGCAAATTGAACTGGCGGCCCGCCGGGGAGCCGAGTTGGTGGGCCTGCCCGAAAACTTTGCCTTCATGGGCGAGGACGCCCAGCGGCTCGAGCTGGCGCCAGGGCTGGCCGAGCAATGCAGCCGCTTTTTGGTCACGATGGCCCGCCGCTATCAGGTGACCTTGCTCGGGGGCGGCTTCCCCGTGCCTGCGGGCCCAGGCCAGACCTTCAACCGGGCCGAATTGGTGAGCCACGAGGGTCAGGTGCTGGCCCAGTACGACAAGATCCACCTCTTCGATGTGGACCTGCCCGATGGCAACACCTATCGGGAGTCGGCCACGGTGAAGCCCGGGGATGTGTTGCCCCCCGTCGTGGATGTGCCTGGGCTTGGCCGGATCGGCCTCTCCATTTGCTACGACGTGCGCTTTCCCGAGCTCTACCGCCACCTGGCAGCCCAGGGCGTGGATGTGCTGATGGTGCCCGCTGCCTTTACGGCGTTCACCGGTAAGGACCACTGGCAGGTGCTGCTCCAGGCCCGGGCGGTGGAGAACACGGCCTACGTGGTGGCACCGGCCCAGACCGGCCTCCATTACGGCCGGCGCCAGAGCCATGGCCATGCCCTGGTGATCGATCCCTGGGGAACGGTGCTAGCCGATGCCGGGGTGGCTGTGGGCTTGGCCGTAGCGCCCGTGGACCCGGGCCATGCGGATCGGGTTCGCGCCCAGATGCCCAGTCTCAAGCACCGTCGGCCCATGCTGTTCTGAGCTGTTGATGCGCCCGTTGCCCCCGCTCGCCAGGCTGGGCCGATCGCTCCTCCTGCTTCTGGCCGTGGTTGCCGGGCAGCCAGGGTGGCCATCGAGTTTGGTGGCCTGGCGTTTGAGCCGCCAGGGCCTCGAGCTCAAAACGATCCCCGATGTCCAACTGAGGGCCTACCTGCAGGCTGGATCCGCCGGCCAAGGCCCCAGGGTGTGGGTGGATTTTCCGGGGGAGCCCTCCCGAACCCGCAGCCTGGCTGGACCAGCACCGGTGCGGGAAGTTCGCATTGGTCGGCCGATGTCCGACACCACCCGCCTGGTGGTCGAATTTGCCCCAGGCATCGAATTGGATCCCCAGGAGCTTCGCCTCGTGGGCACATCCCCGGATCGCTGGCGGATGGAGTTCAAGAGCCTCGCCAAGAGCTTTGGCAGGAGCTTCGGCAATGGCCCAGGCAATGGCCCAGGCAATGACCCTGTCCTGGCCCTGGGGGAGGGCGACTTTGATGGGCCCCCTGGGCTGATCCCCCGGCTGGAGCCCAAGTTGATCCCTGGAACCCTGTTTCCCACCAGTGCGTTTCCCACCTCCCCGGTGCCCCTGTCAGCGAGGAGCCTGCCGGTGGTGCCGGTTGGTCGCTTCAAGGTGGTGATTGATCCCGGCCATGGCGGACCCGACCCTGGGGCCATCGGGATTGGGGGCTTGCGGGAAACCGATGTGGTTCTCGATGTCTGCTTGCAGGTGGCGCGGCTGCTTCAGGTCCGGGGGGTGCAGGTGCTGATGACGCGCACCTCGGAGGTTGATGTGGATTTACCGCCCCGGGTCGCCCTGGCGAACAGCAGCCGGGCCGATGCCTTTGTGAGCGTGCATGCCAACGCCCTCAGCCGCTATCGCCCCGAGGTAAATGGCATTGAATCCTTCTATTTCGAGGGGGCTGGCCTCCCATCGCGAACGTTGGCAGCTGCGCTGCAGCAACAAATGCTCTCGATTTCACCCGGCAGCCCCGATCGGGGTGTTAAACCAGCCCGGTTTTTTGTGATTCGTCGCACGGTAATGCCGTCAACCCTGGTGGAAATGGGATTTGTCACCGGTGCCCTTGATGCCCCCCGACTGGCCGATGCGGCGTACCGCCGCCGGATGGCCCTGGCCCTGGCGACGGGCATCCTCAATTTTCTTCAGGCCCAGTGATGGCAGCTCCTAAGGGCCAGACCCCAGCCATCCCCCATCCGGCAGGCAGCCTGCTCGTGGGCTTGTTCGATAGCGGTCTGGGGGGCCTCACGGTGCTCCGTCGCGTGCACGAGGCCTATCCCCATACCCGCTGCCTCTATTTGGGCGATACGGCCCGGGTGCCCTACGGGCAACGCAGCGTGGAGGACATTCGCGCCATTGCCGCCGAGGTGGTGCAGTGGTTGCGGGGCCAGGGTGTGGGGGTCCTGGTGATGGCCTGCAACACATCGAACGCCCTGGCCCTGGATGTGGCGGTGGCGGAGGCCGGTGTCCCTGTGGTGGGCTTGATCGACAGTGTGGCGGCCATGATTCAGAGCGATCGGATCGGCGTCCTGGCGACCCCCGCCACCGTGGCGAGTGGCGCCTATCGCCGCTCGATCCAGGCCTGTCGGCCCCAGGCCCGCGTGCTCGAAGTTGGCTGCCCCGCTTTCGTGCCCTGGATCGAGGCCGGTGATCTGGAGGCCCCCGGTTTGCGGGATGCCGCCGAGGCGTATCTGGCGCCGTTGCTTGCCGCAGGGGTGGACACCGTGGTGTTGGGCTGCACCCACTACCCGATGCTGCGGCCCTTGCTCCATGCCCTTCTCCCCGCGGGGGTCACCTTGCTAGACCCCGCCGAGGCAGCGGTGCAGCGCCTTGGCCCCCTGCTGGCCAGCCTGGGGGATGCCCCGGAGGCCGATTTGACCCTGGATGCCGTGATCCCTGCCCAGCAGCGATCGCGTCTTTGTGTCACCGGTTGTCCGGAGGCCTTCGCCACCGGGGCTAGTGCCTGGCTCGGCCATCGCCCCACCGTGAATCAGGTGGACCTGCGGTCTGCCGGCTGCGCCTTCTAGGATCCACTCACAGCGGAGATGTTGTGGCAACGGTTGCTGAGCTGCTACAGCCCGTTGAGGCTGATTTGGACGCCCTCTTGGCCGATCTGCGCAGCCTGATTGGTGCGGGTCACCCGATTCTCCAGGCCGCCGCAGAGCACCTGTTTGCCGCCGGTGGCAAGCGTTTGCGGCCGGGCATTGTCTTGTTGATCTCCAGGGCCATCGCCCCTGACGGTGACCTGGGCCCTCGCCACCGGCGCTTGGCTGAGATCACCGAGATGATTCACACCGCTTCGCTCGTCCATGACGACGTGGTGGATGGGGCAGCCACCCGGCGGGGGGTTGATACCGTTCACAGCCGCTTCAACCACAGGGTCGCTGTGCTGGCAGGCGATTTTCTGTTTGCCCAAGCCAGTTGGCACTTGGCCAACCTCGATGACCTCGACGTGGTGAAGCTGCTTTCCCGCGTGATCATGGATTTGGCCGACGGCGAAATTCGCCAGGGATTGTTCCGCTATGACACGGGGCAGAGCTTCGAAACCTATCTCGAAAAAAGTTATTGCAAAACCGCCTCATTGATCGCCAATAGCACGCGTGCTGCAGGGGTTTTGAGTGGCCTGGAGAGCGAGAAACTCGATGATCTGTACCGCTTTGGCCGCCAGTTGGGCCTGGCCTTTCAGGTGGTGGACGACATCCTCGATTTCACGGGAAGCGACCAACAGCTGGGCAAGCCAGCTGCCAGTGATCTGGCATCGGGCTATCTCACCGCTCCTGCCCTGTTTGCCCTGGAAGAACGGCCTGCCCTGGCCGGCCTGATTGAACGGGAATTCAGCGAAGCGGGTGATCTCGAGCAGGCCCTGGAGTTGGTGCGGGGCTGCGAAGCCATCCCCCGGGCCCGTGCCATGGCGGAAGGGTTTGCCCATGAAGCGGCCGACACCCTCGCCTGGCTGCCCCCCTCGGAGCCCCGCAGCGCCTTGCGCGCCCTGCCGGATTTTGTACTCAGCCGCCTCTATTAGGCCAATCGAGCTAACCCACGAGCTCGACCTGATCTGTCGGGCTAAATGTTGAGTTCTTCCAGGCTGCCTAAAAACAGGGTGATGCCCGGATAGGCAGCAGATCGACTTTGGCCAGTGAGATGGTCGGGAGGTACCACATACACCTGGCAGCCCGCAGCGAGGGCGGCCTGGGCCCCGGCCGGGGAATCCTCAAAGGCCCAGCAGTCTTGTGGATCTACGGCCAGACGGGCCGCTGCCAGTAAAAAAACATCCGGCTCCGGTTTGCCGGCGGTCAGTTCAGGATCATCCCCATGCACCCGGGTGCTGATGCGCTTCAGCCAGGGGTGGGGTGCGGCTTTTAAGGCAACGGCATCCTTGGAGCTGCTTGTGGCCAGGGCCATGGGGATGGCCAAGGCTTCACAGCGGGCGATCAGGGCCATGGCCCCAGGTGTGGGCTGGGCATGAATCAGCAGGGCTTCCGCGATTGGTTGGCGCACGGCCAGCAGGGCTTCGCGGGGGGGTTGGGGCAGACCCTGGTCGCCGATCCAGGCGATGACTTGCTCGGCGCAATCGCCCCTGCGCCGGCCCCGCAGTTGCAGGAATTGCTCGGGTAAGAGATGGCAGCCAAAATGTTTGGCCGCGGCATGCCATGCCCTGGCGTGCAGCGGCTCGGTGTCGAGCAGCAGCCCATCGAGATCAAAGAGGCAGGCGGCGGGAAGGGCCATGCCCCCCATCCTGCAAGAACGCCTGCCGTGCCCAGCCCTGCCTCGCATTCAGCGCTTGAATGGGCCTATCCAATCAGCAGCACCGGTTGAGTCCATGAGCGAGGCCGCCAGCCCCAAAGCCGACAACCCCACCATTGAATCGGTGTTGCAGGAGCAGAGGGTCTTCGAACCGCCCGCCTCTTTGGCGGCCACGGCCCGGATCAACTCGATGGCGGCCTATCAAGACCTGGCGGCCAGAGCCGAGTCCGATCCCGATGGCTTTTGGGGTGACATGGCCCGCCAGCACCTGCATTGGTTCCAGCCCTTCGACACCGTGCTCGATTGGACCAATCCCCCCTTTGCCAGGTGGTTTGAGGGGGGCACCACCAACCTCTCCACCAACTGCCTTGATCGCCACCTGGATGGTCCCCGGGCTGAAAAGCCAGCCTTGATTTGGGAGGGCGAGCCGGGTGACGTGCGCACGTTCACCTATCGCGAGTTGCACCAGCAGGTCTGCCAGGCCGCCAATGCCTTGAAGGCCCTTGGGGTTGGTAAGGGCGATCTGGTGGCCCTCTACATGCCCATGGTTCCGGAGGCCGCCATCGCCATGTTGGCCTGCGCCCGGATTGGGGCACCCCATTCGGTGGTGTTTGGCGGGTTTTCCGCCGATGCCCTGCGGGATCGCCTCATCGATGGCCAAGCCAAGGCGGTGATCACCGCTGATGGGGGCTTCAGAAAGGACAAACCTGTTGCGCTCAAGCCGGCGGTGGATGCGGCCCTGCACGGAGGGCTGGTGCCCTCCGTGCAGGCGGTGCTGGTGGTGGAGCGGATCAAGGGTGGCGCTGCGATGGAAGCCGGCCGCGACCATTGGTGGCATGAGCTGGTGGGCGCCCAGGCCACCACGTGTCCAGCCGAGCCGATGGCCAGCGAAGACCGGCTGTTTGTGCTCTACACCTCCGGATCCACGGGCAAACCCAAAGGTGTGGTCCACACCACAGCGGGCTACAACCTCTGGGCCCACCTCACCTTTCAGTGGATTTTCGACATCCGCGAGGACGATATCCATTGGTGCACCGCGGATGTGGGCTGGATTACGGGCCATAGCTACATCGTGTATGGCCCCCTCTCCAATGGCGCCACCACGGTGATGTACGAAGGGGCTCCCCGCCCGAGCAAGCCCGGCGCTTTTTGGGAGGTGATTGAGAAGCACAAGGTGACCCTCTTCTACACAGCACCGACTGCGATTCGGGCCTTCATGAAGGGCGGCCGGGAGGTGCCGGACCAGTACGACATGGGCACCCTGCGAATCCTGGGCACGGTGGGGGAGCCGATCAATCCAGAAGCCTGGATCTGGTACCAAGAGGTGATCGGCGGTGGCCGTTGCCCCATCGTGGACACCTGGTGGCAGACCGAAACCGGTGGGGTGATGATCAGCCCCCTACCGGGGGCCACCCCCACCAAGCCGGGATCGGCCACCTTGCCCCTGCCAGGCATCGTCGCCGACATCGTCGACCACGACGGCAACTCCCAAGGGCCAGACCAGGGGGGCTACCTGGCGATTCGTCGGCCTTGGCCCGGCATGATGCGCACCATTCATGGCGATCCCGACCGCTTTCGCAAGAGCTATTGGGAGGAAGTGCGCCCCGCCGATGGCTCCTCCCTCTATTTCTCCGGTGATGGCGCCCGCCGGGACAGCGATGGCTACTTCTGGGTGATGGGCCGGGTCGACGACGTCATCAACGTGTCGGGGCACCGCCTGGGCACCATGGAGATTGAATCGGCCCTGGTCAGCCATCCGGCAGTTGCTGAGGCGGCGGTGGTGGGCAGACCCGATGACCTCAAGGGAGAGGCGATTGTGGCCTTTGTGACCTTGGAGGTGGGACGCCTGGGCGATGAGATTCTCGTGGCGGCCTTGCGCAGCCATGTGGGCCTGGAGATTGGGGCCATTGCCCGGCCGGATGCCATCCACTTCACCGATGCCCTACCCAAAACCCGCAGCGGCAAAATCATGCGCCGCATCCTGCGCTCCCTCGCCGCCGGCGAGGAGGTGACCGGCGACACCAGCACCCTCGAGGACCGCTCGGTGCTGGAAGCCCTGCGGGTTTAAACCCCAGACCACTGGCCAATCAAATCCGCCAGACGATCGACGGCGCGCTGCTTGGCCGGGTCATCCGCCCAGCGGCCAAGGAGGTTCTGGCGCAGCCCGGCACTGGCCGGGGTGAGGTGGTCGCCTGGCAATTCCCTGAGCTCGGAGGCATCCTCCGGCCTCGATTGCAGGGCACCGAGCAGGCGGGAGCTCTGGTCGATGCCGTCGCGGGAAAAGCGCACGAGCAGGTTGCGGGGTTGGAGGTAGCTGGTTTCCACCTGCAACAAGGTTTCCTGGGGCGATGGGCTGAACTCACTGCGGAAGCCAAAGTGTTGACCCATCTCCGCCAGGAGCGGCACCGAGCGCTCGGCTGAAAAGTTGTTGAAGCTCAGGGCCGCCAGGCCGTCGCAGCCCCTGCCGCCATCGGGGGCGAGCAAATGGAGCTTGCAGCCCAGGCTGTGGCCGAGCCGGAGGCAGGGGCGGCCCCCGGGGTTGGGGAGCTGGCTGCGGAATTGGCGCCAGGCCGCATTGGCTTGGCCCTGGTGGTCAAAGCCCGGCACGTAGCTCCAGGTAGCGATCTGCCAACCCCGCAGGGCCAAGGCCTCCAGGAGGCGCCGATAGCTCAGTTGGGGTTTGGCGGCCAGGTAACTGCCCCCAATGAATTGGATCTGCCCCCGGATCAGGTCTTTGTTCAGCTCCTGGCTCGACCGCCCGCCATCGGGATGGTTGGAGGGGTCCAGCAACCACAGATCCTCCTGTTGCCGCCAGCGAGCCATGGCCATCAGGTCCGCAGGGTTTGCAGGGCAGCCCTGGCTTCCCGCAGGTGGGCAGGCCCGTCTAACAAGTTGTTGAAGATGTGGCGAATCACGCCGCTGGCATCGATCACATAGGTGACCCGCCCAGGCAGGAGGCCCAACACACTCGGTACGCCAAAGGCCTTGCGCAGCCCATTGGCCTGGTCCACAAGTAAGGGGTAGGGCAGTTGGTGGCGGTTGGCAAAGCGCTGGTGGCTGCTTGCATCGTCGCCACTGACGCCCCAGACTTCGGCGCCAAGGGATTGCAGTTCGGTGTAGCTGTCGCGGAAGGCGCAGGCCTCCATGGTGCAGCCCGGGGTGTCGTCCTTCGGATAGAAAAAGAGCACCAGGGCTTTGGCGTCCAATTGGTCGCTGCGGCGCTCGGTTCCGTTTTGATCGCGCAGGGCAATCAAGGGGGCCCTATCTCCAACGGCAAGGGGCATGGCGGCAGCAGACACACGTCAAAAAGTCTTGGCCTGAAGCCTAGGCAGCGGCTTTGCCCTGGTGGACCGGATTGGATTCGGTGGACCGGATTTGACCTGCCCCTTGCATCGCCTGGGACCATGGGGCAGTGCTTGGGGGTTCCGATGGGAGAACAGCCCGATCTGTGGCAGCAGAACGACCTGCTTGGCTTGATGGGTCCTCCACCCGCTGGGGGCGGGGACTTGGATCCCCAGCCCAGCCCTGCGCGAGCTGCAGCTCCAGATCCAGATCCAGTTGTGGCTCCAGATCCAGTTGCGGCACCCGTTGCAGCGCCAAAACTTGAATTGCCGGCCTTGGCGCCCCGCCCCCAGAGCCAGGCGAAGGCGCCACCAGGGGTCTTGCTCGTCATTGACACCGAAACCACCGGCCTCGATCCCAGCCATGGCCAGTGCATTGAAGTGGGGGCTGTGCTCTTTCACGTGGCCAGCCGCTCTCTGTTGGCCCAGGTGTCGTTCCTGCTCCCCGCCTCCCACAATCCAGCCCAGCATGTCAACGGGATTGCGGCTGAGGTCACCCAGCTTCCCCAGCCCTGGCAGGCCGGCCTGAGCTGTTTTGAGGCCATGTTGCACCAGGCGGATGCGGTGCTTGCCCACAACGTGGCGTTTGATCGGCAGTGGTTTGGCATTGGGCCCTTGCCCGCCATCGAGAAGCCTTGGATTTGCTCGATGGCCGATATCCAATGGCCAGCCGATCGTCACCTGCGCCCTGCCCCTTCGGTGCGGGATCTGGCTTTGGCCTATGGCGTGCCTGTCTGGGCAGCCCACCGCGCCCTGACGGATTGCATTTATTTGGTTCAGGTCTTTGAGCGCTGCGTTGATCTCGAGGAGCTTTTGGCCGCGGCCCAGGAACCCCGCCAACTGTTTCGCGCCAAGCTGTCCTATGCGGAGCGCCACCGGGCCAAGGAGGCCGGCTTTCGCTGGAATAATCCGGTGGCAGGGGCGTGGAGTCGCCGGCTGAGTGACCGCGAAGCCCTGGCCCTGCCATTTCCCGTGCAGCCCGTAGAGGCGGCTTAGGGATCGGGCCTGGGGCACGCGGCACAAAAAAACCGGCTGGGGGAGCCGGTGGAAAACGCCATGGACTGTTGAGGTTTGTCCTGCAACATTGCGTGTTAAAGATCTACCGTTCAATCGGAGCGACAGGATTTGAACCTGCGACCCCCACTACCCCAAAGTGGTGCGCTACCAAGCTGCGCTACGCCCCGTTCAGAAGTAAGTTACCACAGCGCTTTACGCCGTTTGAGCCGGGCGAGGAGTCGCTGGGTGAGGCGGTCGCGGCCAAGGCTGGCATAGCCCCAAAGCCGCACCTGCCTGGCCAGCAACCTGAGTTCGGCGAGGCTCATGTTGGCCAGCCTGAGTTCGGGCAATTTGCGCCAAGCAGCTGCTGCCGGGGGCAGGTCGGAGCCGGTTCGGTTGCTTGAGAAACCGGAGAGAAAGCTGCCGGCCATCCACTCCGGCACGAGCACAAACAACACCGCCAGCAGGCCATAGACCTCAACCAAACCCTTGGGCAGGGGGTGAAGTTGGCGTTTCGCTTGGGGTTGCTCTGGTTCCGTCACGGCTTCACAACAATGGGGCGTTAGCCCCAGATTGTCCGCCGGCTGGCGTGGGCATTTGGATGGACGGCCGGCTGGGGGCCTCACGCCACAGCATCTGCCGATCGCTCGATGGGTTCAGCCTCACAAACCAAAACACCACCGCAAAGCAGAGGCCCAAGGTGGCCAAAAGACCCACAATCACCGTGCGGTCGGGTAAGGGATTCATTACGCCTGCTGACTGCGCATGCAGTCGAAGCGATCGGGGAGTTGCTCCAAGGTGAGCACATCCCCACGGATGATTACTCGCATGCGGTCATCGCCATAACGAAGTCCAGGCAGATCTGTATTTTCCCGAAACAGGGTGGTGCGAAACCGGCCACTGAGCAGGGAAGCCTGGGCATCATTGCGCTCCACGATGAGCGCCCCTTGGTTGGGACACAGAAACGTTTCGCTGGTGCCGTAGTCCTCCCACCAGGGTGATCCCATGGCCAGAGCTGTCAGGGTCACGAAGACCAGCATGGTCAGGTCCCCTTCCCATTAAGCCAGTTGAATCGGGCTGTTGGCACCCCGCAGAACGCAGTGGCTGATGGACCAGTCGTAGGCATCCCAGACCCGGGGATCGAGCTTGTAGTTGGAGCCCTCAAAAGCGCCGAGCCTTTGGCCACTGGGCTGGGCCGAGCAGTAGGGACGAGCGCCCGGTTTGGCCAGGTATTGCTGGTGATAGGTCTCGGCAAAGTGAAGGGGCTGGTTGGTTTTGATCTCCGTGGTGATCGCACCAAAACCCGCGGCACCCAAAAGAGATTGGTAGGCATCACGGCTTGCGATGGCAAGGCTGAGTAGGGAGGCATTCTCTACGTAAATCACCGAGCGGTACTGGCTGCCCCGATCGTTGCCCTGCCGATCCCCCTGGGTGGGGTCATGGCATTCCCAAAACAGCTTGAGCAGATCGCTGAAGTCGACCTGGGCTTGGTCCCACACCACCCGCACCACTTCGCTGTGGCCCGTGCGGCCCGAACACACCTGGTCGTAGCTGGGATTGGCGAGTTGTCCGCCGGCATAGCCAACGGCCGTGGTGATCACCCCTGGCAGCCGCCAAAAACCCTTTTCGGCCCCCCAAAAACAGCCGCAGCCGAACACCGCTCCCTGCTGCCCAGCCAGGGGTTCGGCTGCGATCGGTGTGCCGAGCACGGCATGCAGGGTGGGACTCGCCCCATCGCCCGCCTGGCCCCGATCAGCCTGTTGAAACAATCCGAACACGGCGACAGCTTTCAGTGGCGCTGAGCCTAAGCAGCCCTATTAGGCCTTGGGTTCGAGGGCGATGTGATTCAGCAAGGTGGTGGTGAAGGCGAACAGCAAAAACGGCAGCGACACCACCAGGATCAGCCCTACGCCCACTAGGGCAAAGATGGGTTTGCTGGCCCCCATCAGCCCCAGGCCTGCGGCCAGGCTTGCAAAAATGACCAGCATCCAGATCAGGATTTGGGCGTAGATGTCCCCGAAGGTGAGGGTGCAGCGCAGGTGGTAAGCCTTAGGGACCTCAAGGGATGGGTTGATGCCAGCTGGGCTAATTCCAGATGGGCTGAGTCCTGATTGCATGGCCGCGACGCCCTAACGACCCCCCCAGCTAAGCCATCACTGGAGCTGCTGTCAGCACAGCTCAACAACTGTTGAGGCCGATCGCATGGTGCGCAAGGAGCAAACCCCTAGCCCACCCCCTGCAGCTGTTCGCTGGCCTGCTCCCGATCCCACAGGCGCCGGTAGGTCCCGCCCTCGGCCAACAGGTCATCGTGGTGCCCCTGCTGGACCAGGCGGCCGTCTTCCATCACCAACACCCGATCGCAGGCCGCAGCTGCCGAGAGTTGGTGGCTGATCATCAAGATCGTGCGTCCCTGACCTTCCTTCGTTTGTTCGGCGCGGATGCTGCGCAGAATCGCGGCTGCGGTGTTGTTGTCCACGCTTGCCAAGGCGTCGTCGAGCACCAGCAAGGGGGAATCCACCAGCAGGGCCCTGCCCAAGGAGGTGCGTTGCCGCTGGCCTCCGCTCAAGGTGATGCCCCGCTCCCCCACCAAGGTTTCGTAGCCATCGGGAAAGCCTTTGATATCGGCCTCGAGGCGGGCCTGTTGGGCAGCCCGCTCCACCCGGGAGAACGGGGCCTCCGGGTCGCCATAACGGAGGTTTTCGGCCAATGAGGCCGTAAACAGGAAGCCCTCCTGGGGCACCAGTCCCACCAGCCCGCGCAGATCAGCCAGGGTCAGGCGGGTGATGTCGTTGCCATCGATCCACAGTTGGCCTCTGGGCACTTCCACCATGCGACCCAGGGCCCTGGCCAGGGTGGTTTTGCCGCAACCCACCGGTCCCACGACGGCCACCAGTTCCCCCGGGGCCACCGAGAAACTCACGTCCAGGAGTGCCGGCCGGGAGCTGCCCGGATAGGAGATGGTGAGACCGCGGGCTTCGATGCTGCCCTGGCCTGAACGGCCCTGGCCCGATTGGTCGACCCGTACCGGTTCGAGGGGCGAGACAATCCGGGGCTTGCGCTGCAGGATCTCCTCAATCCGCTCCAGGCTCACCTGGCCGGTTTGGAAGGTGTTGAGGGTGAAACCCAGGAGGGCCGTGGGGAACACCAACCGTTCCACGAACAGGATCAGCGCCACGATGTCGCCAATGCTCAGCCGGCCCGATTCGAGTTGGCCGCTGCCGAGGGCCAACAGGATCAGCAAGCTGATTGATGAAATCCCCTCCAACAGGGGGAACAGGGTGCTGCGGGTGCGCGCCAGGTTGAGGGCCGCATCGCGATAGACCCGGTTGCGTCCGGCGAAGGCGGTTTGTTCCGTTGCCTCCTGGCCGTAGATCTTGATGGCGCTGATGCCAGAGAGGTCTTCCTGGATGAGATCGCTCAAGGAGGCCAGGGCCTCTTGCTGGCGCCGCTGTTGACGCATCATGCGGCCGCCAAACAGGCGCACCACCATCAGCATCACCGGGTAAAGCCCAACGGCGGCCAGGCTGAGCCAGGGGTCAATTGCCAGCATCGCCGGCAAGGTAAGGGCATAGGCAAGGGCCGTGTTGGTGAGGCTCAGAACGGCAAAGCCGAGCAGGCGCCGCACGTTTTCCACATCACTGGTCGCCCGGCTGATCACCTCACCACTGCCGGTGGTTTGCACCCAGCCGGGCTCCTGTTTCAACAGGTGGTCGAAAATCTGCTGCTTGAGATCGGCCTCCACCTGGCGGCCCACGCCAAAGACCAACATCCGGGAAATCAGCCGTACGCCCCCCATCACGGTGGCCAGCACCACGATCAGGGCCGCCGCATGCAGCAAATCGCGCAGGGCAAATCCGTCCTGCAGGTCGTCGATTACCTGTCTGACCAGCAGGGGAATCGAGACACTGAGCACGTTGACAACCACCAACGCCAAGGCCCCCAGAAGGACGGCCTTTCTGTGGGGGCGCAGATAGCGCCCGATGAGATCGGCTCGAAAGGCGCCCACGTTGGCGGTGATCACAACTGCAGGCCAACCTAGGGAGCCCCATCCCCGCCAAGCTGATTTAACGCGTTGCGTCCCCGATGCCTGTTCCCGCCGTGTCAGCCGATCAAACCCATCCCCTCTATGCGACCGATCGCGATGCCATCGATCGGCTCCTGGCAGTCGAAACGCCAGCGGATGACCATCTTGTGGATGCGGCCCGGCTGTACATGCGTTACGAGGGCTTTCCTGGGGCCCCTGATCTCAAGGATGACCTGGCCAAAGCCCTGCGCCTATGGGGCCTTAGCCGCGACCAACTGCACCTGCGCACCCGCCAGATTTGGGCCGATGGTTTCCGCCCCGCCCCGGTTGGCAACGAGGCAGCCAGCGAAGCCGTGGGTTCAGGTTTTGATACCTCAGACCAGGAGGGCAGCTAATCCAGGCCGCCCATCCAGATCAGGGTGAGATTCGTAATCCGTCTCTATCGATGGCCAAATCCGCCGTCTTCGGGTGATAGTGGAAACGTCCCCATCACCCGGCCCGGTGTGCTTTGCACCCGGGCTTTTTTCTGCCCATTTTTGGGTGATTAGTTCCTGAATCCCATCGTTAGCCATGACCGCTTCCAGGAGCTGGCCCGCCCTGCTCAACCAGCTGTTACTGCGGCAAGACCTCACCGCTGAGCAGGCGGCAGGCCTGATGGAGGGATGGCTCGAAGCCCAGATTGACCCCGTGCTCACCGGTGGTCTGCTGGTGGCCCTCAGCGCCAAGGGAGTCAACGGCGAAGAATTGGCTGGGATGGCCCAGGTGCTGCGCCAGGCCTGTGCGATGCCGCCATCGCGGCCGGCGCTGCATCTGGTGGACACTTGCGGCACGGGAGGCGATGGGGCCAACAGTTTCAATATCTCCACGGCGGTGGCCTTCGTTGCTGCTGCCTGTGGCGCCTCCGTTGCCAAGCACGGGAACCGCAGTGCCAGCGGCAAGGTGGGCTCAGCCGATGTGCTCGAAGCCCTGGGCATTTGTCTTGGAGCACCCCAGGAGCAGGTGGTGGCAGCCCTGGGCCAGGCTGGTCTCACTTTTCTCTTTGCTCCGGGTTGGCATCCAGCCCTGGTGGGTCTTGCGCCCCTGCGGCGCAGTTTGGGGATCCGCACCGTGTTCAACCTGCTGGGCCCGCTGGTCAATCCGCTCAGGCCCGATAGCCAGGTGCTGGGGGTGGCGAGGTTGGAGTTGCTCGATCCGATGGCCGAGGCCCTCGCCCGCCTGGGGTTGGAGCGGGCCGTGGTGGTCCATGGGGCCGGCGGTCTCGATGAGGCTTCCCTAGCAGGCCCCAACAGCCTGCGCCTGGTGGAGGCTGGCCAGATTCGTGCTGCCGAACTTGATCCTGGGGCCCTTGGCTTGCAGGTCGCCCCCATCGAGGCCCTCGCCGGTGGCGATCTGGCCCTGAATCGCTCCATTCTTGAAGCTGTTTTGCAAGGCCGCGGCAGCCAGCCCCAGCGGGATGTGGTGGCCCTGAATACGGCCCTGGTGCTCTGGGCTGCAGGCGTGGTCGATGCCGTGCCTGAGGGATTGGCCTTGGCCCAACGGGCCGTGGCCGATGGCCTCGGCTGGCAGAAGCTCCTGGCCCTTCGGCAAGCTCTGCCTGCCCCCGTTGCGGGATGATTGAGAGAGATTTGTGCTGCCTCTCTTGAGCGAGCCTGCCACTGCGGCTGTTCTTGTCCTGGCCGATGGCACCGTGCTGCGCGGTCAGGCGTTTGGGGCACCGGGAACGGTTGTTGGCGAAGCGGTGTTCAACACCGGCATGACCGGTTACCAGGAAGTCATGACCGATCCGAGCTATTCGGGTCAACTCGTGACTTTTACCTATCCCGAGCTCGGCAATACGGGGGTCAATGCCATGGATCAGGAAGCCGATCGGCCCCACGTGCGCGGGGTGATTGCCCGGCAGCTGGCCCCTACCGCCAGCAGCTGGCGCTCGGAAGGGGACCTGCAGCAGTGGTTGGATCGCCATGGCGTTGTCGGCATTGCCGGGGTCGATACCCGGGCCCTGGTGCGCCATCTCCGCGACGGAGGTGCTGTGAATGGGGCCATCAGCACCGATGGCACCTCCCCCCAAGCGCTCCTGGAACTGGTGCGTTCTGCCCCATCCATGACAGGCCTCAACCTGGCGGCCCAGGTGAGCACCCGGGAGCCCTACACCTGGACCAAGCCTTGCCCTGCGGCCTTCGATGCGCGGCTGCAGAGCAGCCCAGAACGCCCGTTCCACGTGGTGGCGATCGATTTCGGGATCAAGCGGGCCATCCTCGAGCGCCTGGTGGCCCATGGCTGCACGATCACCGTGCTGCCGTTGGACAGCAGCCTGGAGCAGGTGTTGTCCCATCAGCCTGAGGGGGTGTTCCTCTCCAATGGCCCCGGCGATCCGGCTGCGGTGATTGAGGGCATTGCCCTGGCTAGAGGTTTGCTCAAGCAGGCCAATCTGCCTGTCTTTGGCATTTGCCTTGGCCATCAGATTTTGGGCTTGGCCCTCGGTGGAGCCAGCTTCAAATTGGGCTATGGCCATCGCGGCCTCAACCATCCCTGCGGCACGCCAGGCCAGGTCGAAATCACCAGCCAGAACCATGGCTTCGCGCTCGATCCGGATTCCCTTCCAGGCGATCGGGTGGAGATCACCCATCTCAATCTCAACGATCGAACGGTGGCAGCTCTGGCGATGCGCCAGCAGCCTGTCTTCGGGGTTCAATATCACCCAGAGGCCAGCCCGGGGCCCCACGACGCAGACCATCATTTCGGCCGCTTTGTTGCCTTGATGGCGGAGCGTCGTTAGGGCGTTTGGTGCAGAGATGGGGCGCTTCTGGTGCGACGTCTGCAGCTCCACTTTTTCTCCCTACAGTCTGTCCTAGACATGATCTGGGGGACTCGAGCTATTAACGACCTGCAGCGATTGACGGTCTCCCTGCGTGGTGGCTTTGAACAGCAGGCCAAGTGCCAGCTGTTCCGTTTCACCGGCCAGCTGGACACCTACTCCGACAAACAATTCGTTGAATTTTTGGGCGCCCACCGCCAAGACAGCAAGCCCTTGCTGATCGACCTCACCCACATCGATTTCATCGATTCGTCTGGCCTGGGTGCGTTGGTCCAATTGGCCAAGCACTGCCAGGACGAGAAGCAACGGTTCCTGGTGGTGGGCAACGCCCGGATCAAGCAGACGGTGAAATTGGTGCGTCTGGAGGAGTTTCTCCATCTCCAGACCGACCTCGACACGGCCCTGGGCAGCATCTCTCTTTGATCAAGTCCATTGTTTGAACGAGCACCCTGTCTGAACAAGCTCGCCTCTTGAGCAAGCGTGTTGCCTGTTTAGCCTCGCCGCTGGCGTTGTTGTTACCCGAACCCGTGCCACCTGCTCCGTCCCCAGGCTGGTTGGCCTCCTCAGGGTGGTTAGACGGTCTCAAACCTGCCCCCCCCAGTGGGGACCTGGGCCCGCTGCAGTTGGCCTGGTTAGGGGATGCCGTTTGGGAATTGCACCAACGCCTCTTGCGTTGCCGTCTGCCTGCCAAGTCCCAGCTGTTGCATGCTGAGGTGGTGCAGGTGGTCAAGGCTGGCGCCCAGGCAGAGGCCCTTGGCCGCCTGGAAGGCCTGCTGCGCGAGAGCGAGATCGACATGGTCCGCCGCGGCCGTAATCGGGCGGGTCGGGGCCCTCGTAATGGGGACCCGGGTGCCTACGGCCAGGCTACGGGTTTTGAGGCCCTGCTCGGCTGGTTGTTTCTCCATGACCCCCCGCGGTTGGCCGAGCTGCTAGATCACTTGAAGGAAAACGATCCATAACCCCTGGCAGGATTTTTTATGAGCCCTCGATTTGAGCGCGGACCAGACAAGCGGATGGGCGCAGGTGGCCGCGGTGCGGGCCGTCCCCAACGCTTTTCCGGCCCGAAGCCTGAATGGAAGCGCGACGCCGATGGTGGGGGCCGGGAGAGACCGTCCCGTGAGGGTGGACCCAGGGATTCCTGGTCGCGCGCTGGCGGCACCCGTGATGGCGGCCGGGATGGTGGCCGGGATGGTGGCGGCCGGGATGGCGCCCCTAGAGAGAGCAGCCGTTTCCAGGTTCGCCGTGAGGCAGGCGGTGCTAGGGATGCGTATCGCCCAGGCAGCCGGGCCGAACGCCGTCCCCTTGAGCGGCGCAGTGGCGATGGCGAGCGCCCTTACGGAGATCGCCCCTCCGGCGGTAAGGCCTCCGGTGATCGGGTGTACGGAGCCCGCCGCAGCCCAGATCGGCCCCAGTTCGGCGATCGGCCCCGTTTTGAGCGTCGGTCTTCGGATCCTGGCCTGCCGGAGCGCGGCTCCTTTGAGCGCGGTCCCTCGGAACGGGGATCCTTTGATCGCCGTCCTGGCGGCCCTCCCGCCGGCCGTCCAGCGGCCCGCTTTGGCTCCCCACGTTTTGGGGCTGGCCGGCCGGATGGGGCCAGGACCGACCGTCGCAATTTTGATGGACCCCGCCCTGACGGCGGCCGAGATCGGAGAGGCTCCCGGCCGCTGATCGTGGCCGTGGAAGCCCAGGCTTCGGCGGGTGAGGCCGAACGCCATAGCAATGAGCCGGTGGCCGATTTGATTTGGGGCCGCCACAGCGCCCAGGCCGTACTGGAAAGCGGCCGGCCCATCCACCGCATCTGGTGCACGCCAGAGATGCGGTTCAGCCCCAAGTTCCTGCAATTGCTCAGGGAGGCCAAAGCCTCTGGAGTTCTGGTTGAAGAGGTGACCTGGGCCCGCCTGGGCCAACTCACCGGGGGAGCGGTGCACCAGGGCATCGCCCTGCAAACGGCCGCAGCTGAAACCCTCGACCTGCCCACCCTGATTGAGGGTTGTGCCGCCATCGGAGAGCCCGCCCTACTCATGGCAGTTGATGGCCTCACCGACCCCCACAACCTGGGGGCGATCGTGCGTAGTGCCGAAGCCCTTGGCGCCCACGGTCTTGTGCTGCCCCAACGCCGGAGTGCAGGCCTGACCGGATCGGTGGCCAAAGTGGCGGCCGGAGCCCTGGAACACCTCCCGGTGGCCCGGGTGGTCAACTTGAACCGTGCCCTCGACACCCTCAAACGGGAGGGCTACCGGGTTGTAGGTCTTGCCGGCGAAGGAACCGTGAGCCTGGAAGAGGCTGATCTCGATGGCCCGTTGGTGATCGTCACGGGTTCTGAGTCCGATGGCCTTTCGATGCTGACCCGACGCAACTGCGACCAACTGGTCCGCATCCCCCTGCGCGGGGCTACCCCGAGCCTGAATGCCTCCGTGGCAACGGCCCTGCTGCTCTATGAGGTGGCCCGCCGTGGCTGGATGAAGGGCCTGAAGGGTTCCCAGCCAGCCCCTCGCATTGTTCGGCCCCAATTGCCGGCCCCAGCCGTTGCCGAGGCGAGCGAAGCGGCCACGCAAAACGTCATTGCTGAGTTGGATGCGCCCAGCACTCCCGAGGCCCACGCCCTATCACCCCAGGAGCGTGGTGGTGTAACCCCTGAGCAGCCGCCAGGTCAAGTTGCAGTCCAAGTCGCAGATCAAGGGCCTGACCAACCCGTTTTGGACTTGGATAGGGAGCCCCCAACTTCGGCTGGAATGAACGGAGACATCTAGCTGTGAACACCGACGCACCCGAAGGACACCAGGCCGGGCACAATGGACCTATCGCTGTCTTTGCTCCATGAATGCCTTGCTTGGGCCTGCGCGTAGCTGCGCCAATGGTTTGGGTCTGGCGTGGTGGGCTCGGGTTGAGACCCGTTCGCCCGATGTGACCTACTGGTTTGGTCCCTATTTGCGGCGACGGACCCTCGAAACCCAACTTCCTCCCTTCCTCAGTGACCTCAAGGCCGAAGGTGTGGCGTCGCTGGACTACAGCGTCGTGCGGAGTCGGCGCCAGGAACCGTTGACTGAGCCAGGCTGATAGCGTCCAGTCCAACTGGTCATTGGTTGGATGGGGATCGCTGAATGGCGGCAGCAACTCAGCAAGGGCGAGGTTTCGGCCCGGGAACTCGCCGACCTTCACCTCCAGCGGATCAGTGACGTTGATCCCAGCGTCCATGCCTTCTTGGAGGTCACCCAGGATCGGGCCCGCAGCGATGCCGACCGCATCGATGCGGCTCGAGCGGCCGGTGAGAGCCTCCCGCCCCTGGCAGGCATCCCCTTAGCGATCAAGGACAACCTCTGCACCCGGGGGATTCGCACCACCTGCTCCAGCCGGATGCTGGAGAACTTTGTGCCCCCCTACGAGTCGACGGTGACCGACCGGCTCTGGAAGGCCGGCGCCGTGATGCTTGGCAAAACCAACCTCGATGAGTTCGCCATGGGCAGCTCCACCGAGACATCGGCCTTTGGTGCCAGCCGCAATCCCTGGAACCTGGAGAAGGTTCCAGGAGGCAGCTCGGGCGGCAGTGCGGCCGCTGTGGCTGCCGGCGAATGCATGGCTTCGCTGGGCTCCGATACGGGCGGTTCGATCCGTCAGCCGGCGGCCTTCTGTGGTGTGGTGGGCCTGAAGCCCACCTACGGGCGGGTCAGCCGCTGGGGCTTGATTGCCTTTGCCAGTTCCCTCGATCAGGTGGGTCCCTTCACCCATTCGGTGGCCGATGCGGCCGAGCTGCTGCAGGTCATGGCCGGTGAGGACCCCCGCGATGCCACCTGCCTGAAGGCCCCCGTTCCTGACTACGTCGCCGCCCTCCAGCAACCGATCGCCGGATTGCGGGTGGGCCTGGTGCGTGAGTGTTTTGAGGCCGAGGGCCTTGATCCCCAGGTGAAGGCTTCGGTGATGGCTGCTGCTGAGCAACTCCAGGCCCTGGGGTGTGAGTTGGTGGATGTGAGTTGCCCCCGTTTTAACGACGGCATCGCCACCTACTACGTGATCGCCCCTTCGGAGGCCTCCGCCAACCTGGCGCGCTACGACGGGGTCAAATATGGCTATCGCACCGCAGGCGCCCAGGGATTGGCGGAGATGACCGCCCGCAGCCGCGCCGAAGGTTTTGGCGATGAGGTGCAGCGCCGGATTCTGATCGGCACCTATGCCCTCTCGGCCGGCTACGTGGATGCCTACTACAAAAAAGCCCAGCAGGTGCGCACCCTGATTCGCCGCGATTTTGATCGGGCCTTTACCGGTGTCGACGTGCTGCTGACGCCCACCTCCCCCACCACCGCCTTTGGCTTTGGGGCCCACACCGAGGATCCCCTAGCGATGTATCTGGCGGATCTCCTGACGATCCCGGCCAACATGGCCGGCTTGCCCGCCATCAGCCTGCCCTGTGGCTTTGATTCCCAGGGTTTGCCCATCGGGCTGCAGTTGATCACCAATGTGCTCGAGGAGTCCCGTTTGCTTCAGGTGGCCCACCACTACGAAGGCGCGGCCCGGGTGATGGAGAAGCGGCCTGACGCTGCTCTGGTGCCCTAGGTCTGGCACCACATCTGGTGTGGGCTGCCCGTTGCTGGCAGTTTTTCCACTGGATCTTGCGCCCCTCCCCTAGCCTGGTGGTCTCCCCCTCGGCGCACCGCTTGGCCTTCGTCCCGCTCCACAACCACAGCGATTACAGCCTGCTGGATGGGGCGACCCAGTTGCCAGCGATGGTGGATCGGGCCGTGGAGCTTGGGATGCCCGCCCTTGCCCTCACCGACCACGGTGTGATGTATGGGGCCATTGAGCTGCTCAAGCTCTGCACGGCTGCCGGGATCAAGCCGATCATCGGCAATGAGATGTATGTCATCAATGGATCCATTGATGACCCCCAACCCAAGAAGGAACGGCGTTATCACCTCGTGGTGCTGGCAAAAAATGCCACCGGTTACCGCAATTTGGTGAAGCTCACCAGCATGAGCCATTTGCGCGGGATGCGGGGACGGGGCATTTTTTCGCGGGCTTGCGTCGACAAGTCGCTCCTCAAGCAATACAGCGAAGGCCTGATGGTGGCGACGGCCTGCCTGGGAGGGGAAATCCCCCAGGCGATCCTGCGCGGCCGGCCCGATGCGGCAAGGGATGTGGCCCGCTGGTACCAGGAGGTTTTCGGCGACGACTTCTACCTCGAGATCCAGGACCACGGGGGCATGGAAGACCGCATCGTCAATGTGGAGATGGCGCGTATCGGGGCTGAGCTCGGTATCCCGTTGATTGCCACCAACGACGCCCACTACCTCAGTGCCAACGATGTGGAGGCCCATGACGCCTTGCTGTGTGTGCTCACCGGCAAGCTGATCAGCGACGAAAAACGGCTTCGCTACACAGGGACCGAATACATCAAGGGTGAGGCCGAGATGCTCGCCCTCTTTGGTGACCACCTGGAACCGGAGCTGGTTGCTGAGGCCGTGGCCAACACGGCCAGGGTGGCCGAGAAGGTGGAGGCCTACGACATTCTGGGCCGCTATCAGATGCCTCGCTTCCCGATCCCCGAGGGGCATACGTCGGTGAGCTATCTCACGGAAGTTGCCGAACATGGACTGCGGGATCGCCTCAAGATTGGGCCCGAGCAAGCCTTCGATGCGGTCTACGGAGAACGGCTGACCTTTGAGCTCCAGGTGATGGAGCAGATGGGTTTCCCCACCTACTTCCTCGTGGTTTGGGATTACATCCGCTTTGCCCGGGAGAGTGGGATTCCGGTGGGACCGGGCCGGGGATCGGCGGCGGGCTCGCTTGTGGCCTATGCCCTTGGCATTACCAACATTGATCCGGTCCAAAACGGTTTGTTGTTTGAGCGGTTCTTGAACCCCGAACGCAAGTCGATGCCGGATATTGATACCGACTTCTGCATCGAGCGCCGCGCCGAGGTGATCGACTACGTCACCCAGCGCTATGGCGAAGCCAAGGTGGCCCAAATCATCACGTTTAACCGGATGACATCAAAGGCCGTGCTGAAAGATGTGGCACGGGTGTTGGATATTCCCTACGGCGATGCTGATCGCCTGGCCAAACTCATCCCTGTGGTGCGTGGTAAACCCGCCAAGCTCAAGGAGATGATTGGCTCCGAATCACCAGCCCCAGAATTCCGCGAGAAGTATGAGGGTGACCCGCAGATTAAGCGCTGGGTCGATATGGCTATGCGCATCGAAGGCACCAACAAAACCTTTGGAGTCCACGCCGCGGGCGTGGTGATTGCGGCTGAGCCCCTCGATGAGTTGGTGCCCTTGCAGCGCAACAACGACGGCCAAGTGATCACCCAGTACTTCATGGAAGACGTGGAGGCGATGGGCCTGCTGAAAATGGACTTTTTGGGCCTCAAAAACCTCACCATGATCGAGAAGACCGTCGATCTGGTGGCCCAGAGCAGTGGGATTCGGGTCGACCCCGATGATCTGCCCCTCAATGATGAAAGCACCTATGCGCTGTTGGCTAGGGGGGACTTGGAAGGTATTTTCCAGCTCGAATCGAGTGGCATGCGCCAGATCGTGCGAGACCTCAAGCCATCATCGCTGGAAGATATTTCTTCAATCCTTGCCCTCTACCGGCCGGGTCCTTTGGATGCGGGTCTCATTCCAAAGTTCATCAACCGCAAGCATGGGCGGGAAGCGATTGATTTCGCCCACGTGAAATTGCAGCCGATTCTGCAGGAAACCTACGGAATTATGGTCTACCAGGAGCAGATCATGAAGATCGCCCAAGACCTGGCTGGCTATTCCTTGGGGGAAGCGGACTTGCTCCGCCGCGCCATGGGCAAGAAGAAGAAAAGTGAGATGGAAAAGCACCAGAATCAGTTTGTTGATGGTGCCACCCAGCGGGGGGTTGATCCCCGGGTCGCCCAATCATTGTTTGAGCAAATGGTGTTGTTTGCTGAGTACTGCTTCAACAAAAGCCATTCCACGGCCTATGGCGCTGTGACCTACCAAACCGCCTATCTCAAGGCCCACTATCCCGTGGCCTATATGGCGGCGCTGCTCACGGTGAATGCCGGAGCCAGCGACAAGGTGCAGCGCTACATCGCCAACTGCAACGCCATGGGCATCGAAGTGATGCCGCCTGATGTGAATGCATCGGGGATCGACTTCACCCCCGTGGGCGATCGCATCCTGTTTGGTCTTTCGGCGGTCCGTAATTTGGGGGATGGGGCGATCCGCCAATTGATTGAGGCCCGCCAGGGCGAAGGGCCCTTTGGTTCGCTGGCCGAGCTGTGCGATCGCATCCCGGGTCAGCAGCTCAACCGGCGGGCCCTGGAGGCCCTGATCCACTCCGGTGCCCTCGACAACCTGGAGCCCAACGCCAATCGGGCCCAGTTGATGGCCGACCTCGACCTGGTGGTGGACTGGGCCAGCTCCCGGTCCAAGGACCGGGCCAGTGGCCAGGGCAATCTCTTCGATTTACTTGCAGCTGCTGATCCGGGTTCGCCAGACGGCAGCGGCCCGGGAGACCTCAGCACGGCCCCGAAAGCAGCCCCGGTGAGCGATTATCCCCCCACCGAAAAGTTGCGGCTGGAAAAGGAGCTGGTGGGCTTCTACCTCTCGGATCACCCCCTCAAGCAGCTGCACAAGCAAGTCAAGCTGCTTTCACCCATTGCCTTGGCCCAACTGGACGAGCAGCCAGACAAGGCCAAGGTGAGCGCGGTGGTGATGGTGCCTGAGTTGCGCCAGGTGAATACCCGCAAGGGGGATCGGATGGCGGTGTTGCAATTGGAAGATCTCACGGGCTCCTGTGAGGCGGTGGTCTTTCCCAAGAGCTATGCGCGCTTGGCCGATCACCTGATGGTGGATGCGCGCTTGCTGGTTTGGGCGACCGTGGATCGACGCGATGAGCGGGTGCAATTGATTGTCGATGACTGCCGCAGTATCGATGACCTCCAGTTGTTGATGGTGGAACTGCAGGCCGAGCAGGCCGCCGATATTGCCATTCAGCACCGGCTGCGGGAGTGTTTGCACCGCCACCGGCCGCCCCAAGATGCGGTGGGTTCAAGGGTTCCTGTCGTTGCCTTGGTGCGTCACAACGATGAATTCCGCTTTGTGCGGCTTGGTCCCCAGTTTTGCGTGGCTGATGTTACAGCGGCTCTTGAAACCCTGGCCTCGGCGGATTTCCAGGCCCGGATTAGTTCCTCCTTGGTTGCTGCTTAAAGCTTTTGCAAGCTTTGAAGTTAGGTTCTGGTTGACACTTGATCTCAGTCTGAAACTTGGAGGTTCCCAAAAATTTCAACCCCATTCGAAGCCTGAACTTTGTCAATAACTTGAACTTCATATGTAACCTGGCCCCTGCCAATGACTGGTTTCCACTCCGGTCTTTTCTTGTAATCCAGTGGCGGTTCTGAATTGAGGATTTGAGCCCTATTGCGTCCTGAGATTTCCTTTAAGTACAGATAAATTTTGACGCACCAGGCGCTCGAAATGACCCCAACTAGTGCTCCCCCAATTCCATCGCTCAAATAATGTGCACCACTCAATACTCTTGTAGCCATGCACCCAGCTGCCATGATGATAGCTGGAATTCGTAATTTCGGAAACTGCAGAAGCAACATCGTGGTGCCTCCAAAGGCAACCGCTGTATGAGAGCTTGGAAAGCCAAGTCCAGAGCTTCTTAATGGATCGGTCAGCCAGCTTCTATAGATATAAAAGAATTCGCCATGGGGGCGCAGCCTCCGAACGATCAGTTTCCCGATTTCAGCAACTGCTCCGGACAGTAAAGGAGAGGCAAGCAAAAGCCATTCCTTCCGGTAGAGATGTCGTCGCCATCCCGTCATTGTTACTGGCTTGTCTGGGTTGGCTAGGAACCGGGCTGTGATTGCAATGAGAACCCAGGTGCCAAGGAATCCCCAACCCCTGAACATTTGTATGAGATCGGACTTTTTAGTATGGCCTAACTTGGGAATATTTTCGATTTGAAAATCAAAAAGGTGGGCAAGTCCGAGGGCGGCTCCCCCTATGAAAAGGATGCGAAACAATAGCTTGCTTGACATCTATTGGAAAAAGCTTATTTTCCTTGTGCTCGAGCACTATCCATGGTGCTTTGGATCACCTTTCTTGGTGAGCCCCGCAGCAGCGGTTGAAGCGTTTCCGTTCAGCGATTGGCTGAACCCTCTCGCATCGCTTTCAACGAACTGCGCAATCGGCTGATGTTGACACCGATTTGTTCATTGCCAAGCAGGCTGCCTGGGGCGTCCTCCCAGCTGGCCGAGAGCACGCCGTAGCTCAGGCCGACCACACCCAAAAGAAAGCATCCACCAGATGCTGCCAGGGTGACTCCCGGGGGAACCTCAGCAATGTGGCGGGTGACGAGCAGGTAGCTGCCAATAAACACGCCCATACCCATCACCGTGGGCACGCCGGTAGCGATGGCAATCCGCCTGGCCATGCGATTAGACACTGCCTCAGGGATCACCTTTTGGCGGTTTGGGGCCGTTTGGCGGTTTGGGCCGTTGGCGGCTTTCGCCGGCTTCACCGGGCCGATACCTTTAGGGCCACTACTTCTAGGGGCCGTGCTTTTAGGGCCTGGACCTGTGCCGGCCATCGCGTTGGGAGTCAGCGTGCTTTGGGATTGCAGAGAGGCGTTGATCAGCCGCGGATGCCGAGCTTGGCGATCAGGGTGCTGTAACGCTCTTGGCTGATACCCCGCAGGTAACCGAGCAGGCGCTTGCGGCGGCCGATCATTTTCAGCAAGCCCTGGCGTGAGGAGAAGTCGTGCTTGTTCTTCTGCAAGTGCACCGTCAGCTGGCTGACCCGTTCACTGAGCATGGCCACCTGCACTTCCACCGATCCGGTGTCGGTGCCATGGGTCTGGTGACCGTTGATCAGTTCCTGCTTTTGGGTAATGGTGAGCGGCATGGGCTGGGTAGTGAAACGCAGGCTGCACCCGCGGCGGGCACCTACGGAGCAAACAACGATCTTAACGCCCCGGGGGCCAGACCTCGTCGCGCGATAACCAACGCAGGCATTCGCGGATCCAGTCCTCTGCACCGGCGCCCTCAGCCAAGCCCAGGCCAGCGACCCCGCGCATGGCCCGCTGAATTTCCAGGGCCTCATAGCCCAGGGCCCCCAAGGTGAGATGGACCTCGTCGCGGCTGGCTCCCTCCAGGTTGATTGCAGGGCCGCCATCCCCATCGCTATCTCCTGAGCCACAGCCTACGAATCCGCTGGCATCCAGTTGGTTCGAAAAGCGTTTCTGCAAGCGGCTGCGTAATTCCACGGCCAGCCGTTCGGCCGTGCGTTTGCCCACCCCAGGGGCCTGGCTGAGCCGGCGTAGATCGGCGTGCACGATCGCTTGGATGAGCTCACTGGGAGCCATGGCCCCAAGCAGGCCCAGGGCCATTTGGGGCCCCACGCCGCTCACGGCCACCAATTCGCGAAACAGGTCGCGCTCATGCCTGTCGCTGAAGCCATAGAGGGTGGAGGCGTCGTCGCGGATCGAGGCATGGATATGCAGGGCCGTGGGCGTGCCCACGGCCGGCAGTTGCAGCCACTGCCGGTGGCTCACCTGCACGTCGTAACCGACGCCATGGCAGCGCAATTGCAGCCCATAGCGCTTGTCGAGTTGCCATGGATCAGCGAGTTCCCCTTGCAGCCAGCCGATCATGGGGACAGTGAATGGCTCTCCATGCTGCCCGCCTCCCCCCCCCGCGGCCACGGCTTTGCCGGGCTCCTTGGCCTGGTCCCTCCGGCGGTGACGGTCCCAACCGTGGCGTTGGTGCTGTTGATCTCCCTGGTGCTGGGCGGCTGTAGCGGACGGGGCCAACCGGCCGCGTCCGTGGTGCAGAGCGCCTTGGCCTTGCAAATCCAACTCACCCAGTCGGCGATTGCCGAGGCGCTCCAGCTCAAAACCCCAGGGGCTCCTGAGGTGAGCCATGTGCGGGTGGTAAGTACTGATTCCGTGCGGATCGGGGATGGCCGGGGGGTGCACCTCAACGGAGACTTCGACTGGCGCCTGGCCGGCGATCCGGTGCGGGTGAATAGCCCGTTCGACATGTATCTGCAGCGGGGTGAGCGAGGCCAGAGCTGGCGGTTGGCCCGCCCCCAGGGTTCTGAACCTGGCACCAGCCAGGTATGGATCACCGATCCCCTGCCGGTTTAGGGCTGCTGAGGCTGATCCAGGTGGCCGCCAGCACGAGTCCTGCTCCCGCCAAGGTCCAGGAATTGATGGATTCACCGAAAACGAACCAGCCCCAAAGGCCCGCAAACAGCACTTGGGAATAGCTGATCGCTGTGGCCCGGGCCGCCGGCAGGGCCATGAGACCCCGGGTCAGGTACACCTGGCCAATTTGGGTGAATAGGCCCACACCCCCAAGCCACAGCCACTCCTGGCCGGTGGGAAGCACCGGATGCAGCCACACCAGAGGCAGGCTTAGGGGGAGGGCCACCAGGGGGAAATAGAAGACCACCACCAGCGGGTGTTCGCTCTGGGCCAAGGAGCGCACACTCACATAGGCCAAGGAGGTGAGCACGGCTCCAGTGATGGCAATCGCCACGGCCCCACTGGGCAGGGTTAGGGCGGCCCCAAAAACCGCAGCCGGCTGGGCCACCAGCAGCACCCCGAGCCATCCCAGGGCCATGGCAACCAGCACCCGCTTGCCGAGTTTTTCGCCCAGGCCGAGCCAGGCCAACAGGGCCGTGAAGGTGGGATAGAGGTATTGGAACACCGTGGCGGAGGCGAGGGGCAGGCTGGCCAGGGCGCTGTACACGCAGAGCAGGGCTCCGCTGCCCAGCACGCCTCTGCCGATCAACAAACCCTTGCGGGTCCCCCAGGGGGTGACGCCGGCCCGCTTGAGCAGCCACCAGCTCAAGGCCACGCTCACCACACTGCGGGCCAGTACCAACTCCGCCGCGGGGATGTGGGCCCCCACCTTCTTCACGCACAGGCTCATCAGGCTGAAGCTCAGCGCGCTGGCCACCATGGACAGCGCTGGCCGATGCCGCCGGTCAGAATCAACGCCTGGATCAATTGATACCCCTGCATTGAGCCTGGCCCGCCTCCACCCCCGCACGATTGAGGCCGTTAAGGAACGCGCTGACATTGTTGATGTGGTCGGTGAGCACGTGGTGCTCAAAAAGAAGGGGCGTGAATTCGTCGGAATTTGTCCATTCCACGACGACAAATCGCCGTCGATGACGGTGTCACCAGCCAAGCAGTTCTACTACTGCTTTTCCTGTGGTGCCGGCGGGAACGCCATCAAGTTTTTGATGGAGCTCCAGCGCAACAGCTTCAGCGATGTGGTGCTGGAGCTGGCGCGCAAGTACCAACTGCCCATCGAAACCCTCGATGGCCCCCAACAGGAGCGCCTGCGGAAGCAGCTCTCCCGCCGGGAGCAGCTCTACAAGGTGCTCGCCCTGGCAGCGGGCTGGTTTCGCAGCCAGCTGCGCAGTCCTGAAGGGCAGGGGGCCCTCACCTACCTCACCGCTGAGCGCGGGCTGAGTGAGGCCACCCTCGATGGATTTGAACTGGGGTACGCCCCAGAGCAGTGGGATGGCTTGCTCAAGCATCTCCAGCAGGTGGAAGGGCTGGTCCCTGAGTTGCTCGAGGCCGCCGGGTTGGTGGTCCCCCGCAAGGGGGGCGATGGCTTCTACGACCGTTTTCGCCATCGGGTGATGGTGCCCATTAAGGACCGCCAGGGACGGGTGATTGGTTTTGGTGGGCGCAGCCTCGATGGTGGCGAACCCAAATACCTCAATTCCCCGGAAACCGAGGTGTTCGAGAAGGGCAAGAATCTCTTCGGCTTGGATAGGGCCTCCAGTGCCATCCGTAAGGACGACCGGGCCGTGGTGGTGGAGGGTTATTTCGATGTGATCGCCCTGCATGCGGCAGGCATCACCAACGCCGTGGCCTCCCTGGGTACGGCCCTCAGCAGCCAACAGATCACCCAACTCTGCCGTTGCTGCGATGGTCGCCGGCTGATCCTTAACTTCGACAGTGATGGGGCTGGGGTGCGGGCGGCCCAGCGGGCAATCGGCGAGGTGGAGCAATTGGCGCTCCAGGGTCAGCTGGAATTGCGGGTTCTGCATCTGCCCTCCGGCAAGGACCCCGACGAGTTCCTCAAGGACCACGGTGCTGGCGACTACCGCGCCCTTCTGGATCAAGCCCCCCTTTGGCTGGATTGGCAGATCGAACAGGTGTTGGCTGATCGGGATTTGGGTAAGGCCGACCAGTTCCAGCAGGCCGTTTCCAGCCTGGTGGCCCTGCTGGGCAAACTCCCCCAGAGCGCCGTTCGTAGCCACTACCTGCAGCGGGTGGCCGAGCGGCTGTCGGGTGGACAAGCCCGCATGGCGATCCAGCTGGAGGACGACCTCCGCCAGCAGGTCAAGGGCCAGCGCTGGCATGGCCGCTCCCAGAAGTGGGAGCAGCCTGGGGAGGCGGGGCTCCGGGAGCGGGCCGAGGCCGAGTTGTTGCGCTTGTATCTCCACTGCCCCTCCTATCGATCTTCGATTCGGCGGGAGCTGCGCCAGCGCGATCTTGAAGACTTCGCGTTGCAGCATCACCGGCTGCTCTGGGCTGCCATCAGCGGCTTGGAAGAGGACAACCTTGGCGTGGGCCGGATGGAGGCCATCAACCGCGGCAACGACCCCGGTGATGACTTGGGCGATCTGGACCTACCGCGGTTGCTGAGCGATCAGTTGCTTGTGGAACAAAGTGCCCTGCTCACGCGCCTCACGCCCCTACTGGAACCCAACGAGCTGCAGCTGATGGGTTTGGCCCACCCCCTGCTCCAGCTCCGGGGTGCCACCGCGGCCCTCGAGCGTCAGCGCAGCCTCAAGCGCTGCCGCCACCTGCTTGATGCCTGGAGTAGCCAGCGGCTGGAAACCCTTGAACGTTGCATTGCGCTGCTGCTGGAAGAGGAGCGCCGCGAGGCCGATGCCTCTGCCTCAGGTCTGGCACCGGTGAGCGATATGGAAAGCCGGATTGACAGCCTGTTTGCGGACCTCAACGGCGATGCCCTGCGCTTTCAGGATCTCTATTACAACGAGCGCCGCTATCTCACCGAGCTCGACAGTCGGCGTTGTGCTGGCTACGAAGAAGTGCTGCAACAACCCAGTTCTGAAGCCCTCACGGCCTGAGGCTCGGATCCGTCGATCTGCCGCATTTGGGAGTCAGCTGGCCCCTAAGGCAAGCAGAGTTCCGCAGCCTGCGGGCATGTCTGGGGCTTGTGGGTGCGAAAGGGTTGGCGGATTGCAGCAGTGCTTGTTGTTGTGCTGCCGGCATCCGCTACCCCTTCCAGGGTGGCCCTGCCCGGTCGGTGTGGATGGCGGAGGCCAATTGGAGCGCAGCTGCACCATTGTAAAATAGTAGTATTCTGCAAATGCATCTAGAACGATGCTAGTTGGTTCCGTGGATTCAACTGCTGCTCGTGCTGCGTGGTGGTGGTGGCTGTAAGCGAGTCGGTTGTCGGTGATTTGGATGTGCTCGACACCCTCGAGCTCTTCCAGAGCACGATCTATGCGGCGGCGGCCCTTGGGATTTCCCAGAGCAG
>CALSBG010000008.1:0-120915 GCA_943373125.1 Synechococcus sp. UW140 | reverse complement strand
GCCTCCAGGTTGCTCACCGTGTAGGTGGCGCTGCCGTTGATGTCGAGCGTGGTGTTGTCCGCCATCGCATCGGCATTCACCGTGATCGTGTCGCCACTGCCGCTCGCTGTGATCGTGGTGTTGGCCGTACCACTGGTGATGCTGATGCCGTTGTCGGCCGCATTGCCGGTGGTAACGGTGAGGGTTCCCGTCAGGGCTGTTGCACTGATGTCACCCACCAAACCCGTGACAACCTGCTGGGCTGCGCCGCTTTCGGTAAGGCTGGTGTTCTCAGCTAGGGAGCCGGCATTGATCGTGATCGTGTCACCGCTGGTGGTGCCGCTCACCGTGGTGGCTCCGCTGCCGGTGGTCACTGTGGCGAAGTTGTCGGTGACATCGGTATAGGCCAGGCTCACCGCGGCGCTAGTACCGGCTGAATCAGTGTTGGCCTCCAGGTTGCTCACCGTGTAGGTGGCGCTGCCGTTGATGTCGAGCGTGGTGTTGTCCGCCATCGCATCGGCATTCACCGTGATCGTGTCACCACTGCCGCTCGCTGTGATCGTGGTGTTGGCCGTGCCGGTGGTGACCGTGGCGGCGTCGAGGGATATATTGCTATAAAACAGGTTCACGGTGCCGGTGGTATCAGCAGCATTGGTATCGGCCTCCACATTGCTCACCGTGTAGGTGGCACTGCCGTTGATGTCGAGCGTGGTGTTGTCCGCCATCACATCGGCATTCACCGTGATCGTGTCGCCACTACCGCTCGCTGTGATCGTGCTGTTGGCCAAACCGGGGGTGATGCTGATGCCGTTGTCGGCCGCATCCCCTGTGGTGACGGTGAGGGTGCCCGTCAGGCCAGTAGCGCTGATGTCACCCACCAAACCGGTAACAACCTGCTGGGCTGCGCCGCTTTCAGTGAGGGTGGTGTTCTCAGCTAGGGAGCCGGCATTGATCGTCAACGTTTCAGTGCTGGTAGCACCGCTCACCGTGGTGGCACCACTGCCAGTAGCAATTAATTCAAACTGACTAAAACTGGCAGCGGAACCATTAATGGTGAAAGTACCAGAATTATTCGATGGAACATTGACAGTGTTACTACCGGCAGGCAATTGGAGAGTATCCGTACCACTGCCGCCTGAGACAGTCTGAAAACCACTGTAACTGGTACTACCCCCTGCGCCGGAGTTTAACTGGAAAGAACCACTCGAAGAGCTTGCCGGATAAATAGATTCATCACTGGTGCCTAGAATTAATTGATTTTGAGCTGATCCACCATCAACAGTGCCAACGCCCTTACCACCGGGAAGGACAAGGGAATTCGAAGCCGAGGAGAGCGCTGCACTGCCTGTAAAATAAATAGACTCTACATTTGAAACATTAGAAGCATTGTAATTGCCAGGCTGGGTGATAATGATCTGATCATTACCACCAAGTCCATTGATGAAGCCTAATTTATCAGGATGATCAATGAAGAATCGATCATCACCCGATGTGCCATTAACGGCAAATGATGCAGAGTTAAATTCAACAATGGCTCGCTTGGTTTCATTACCAGGGAGATCATTCCAGCGACCGTCAGTGTAATACTCAGCAAAATCCTCATTGCCGGCATTGTCTGGCTGATTCGGTCTCCAATTCGTATAAGTGGCAACACCATCCAAACCTTTCCAGCCATTCGAAGTATACCCACCCTCGCTACCGCCGTAGGTTTCACTATCGGTATGACCAATCCAAAACGTTTCTCCCGCTCCCGGGGGCATATAATTAACCCGGATATATTCATTTTCTGCTGCATTATTGATCGAAGCCAATTTGCCGCCAAGGCTCTCGGCGGCTGCCTTCATCTGTACCCAGTTACCAGATGTACTGGTCAGGGTATAGTAGGCAGTTGATGCATTTTGATAGAACGAATTCGCGCCACCTGTGATGACAAAGTCGGCAAGTGTTTGCTTCCAGCTCTCTTCAACCAGCCTGGTAAATGGCTTGATTGCATTAGAAACCCTGCCATCAATCCCATCAAGCTGCCAACTTGCACCGGCATCGCGGTGACCAACAAGGCCATTACTGCTAAAGACAGGAATTCCGGCCAGGCCTTCAACCTGCCTAACAAAACCCTGATCCTGGCCCGTGAAGCAGGTATACAGATCAATCGCCGTTACTGCTCGATCTCTCAACGCTGCAAGGGATTCTCCAACCGAACCAGCAGAAATGGTTTTAGCCGATACCCGCGTAGCCCCAAGCACAAACTCACCGCAAATACCGTGGGCAACAATGGCAAGACGGGAGGGATTGGTTGCGTTTAGGTGAGAATCAAAAAGCTCGGCAAAGACTTGATCTAGGGTCTGATCAGAATCAACAACAATTGCCGACACCTGATTATTGAGGCCAGACAGCAATAAGTCCTTTTGGGCAACCCTGGAATCGATGAGAGCAACGATTCTGCTGTTATGGGCTTCGAGCGTAAAAGGCAACGCTTCGACCATCGTCTCCATCTCAGACCATCCCGAGCCCCGCAGGGTTGCTCCCATACCCAGGCATTGGGATGAGGCAAGAACCGAGGCTCCCGTGAACTCTTCCAGCAGGGCCACAAAAGCAGCGTCCTGGGCGACTTCGCAGCTCCAAAGCACGATCCGCTCAACGCCCCACTCCGCCAACTGGGAGCGGTATTCAACCAAGTCCGTACGATCGACAAACGCACCGCCAAGGCTGATGGCCCCCGGTTGGCCGTGGGCCACCACATGCAGGGCGCGAATTGGTTGACCAGAGAGCCGGTAGCTCGCCAAGGCATCGCTGATCGACTGCAAGGGCTTGACCACACTGCCCTCGGTGATCGCAATGACCGGCAGATTGCGACCCGCAAAGGCCAGCTCCAAACTCAGGCCATCACAGGCCACCAACACAGGGCCGTCAACGGGTGGTCCGGATCTTGAGGGCCACTCCTGGGGCACAGCCGAGTGAGGCACAGCCGGGCCTGCTCCATCCAATGCCAGCTGGCTGCGGTGATGAACGCCTGAATGGGAAGCCACGACTGGTTTATAAATCTGTCCTTGAATTTTGGCAGCCACCACAGGCATCTGTCTGAGAAAATTGACATGCCCGTCAACACGCAATGGACCTCAGGCGCACCTCAAACATTGGATCAAAAGACACGCGGCGCCTGGGAGGAAACTGAACAAAAAACCAGAAGAAATCAACGCTGCTCTTACAACAAAGAGGATTAACGCCTAGGCGCCTGACAACCCGAAAAAGGGTTCAAGCTCGGCCTGAACGCTTGCAGGCCAGACGGGTTCCCGGAACAGTCCGATTCAAAGGCCTAATCGAGCCCAGCCGCAGCCCTGGGGCGTGACCACAAGGCGCCCAGGCGTCAACAACCCATTGACGCATAGGCGCCCGGGCACCACTCGCCCTAGCCGTGGGCTCCGCCCAAAACACTTCCAGCCATGCTCGATGTGTTCGATTCGGCCCGGGCCACCAGGGAACCACTGCCCATGATCGTGATCGAATAACCGCTCAAACCCACCACACTGCCTGTCGCCACGGCCACCGCATTGCCGTTCACACTCCGCGCCACCACCGTGTTGCTCAAGGTGGCAATCGCCCGAATCCCACCACTGGTATTGATGACCCCATCACCATCGGCATCACGGATTCCGTAGGCCGAAACATCTGAATTGGCCAGGGCATCCCCCTTGACACTGCTGGCGAACGTCTCAAACACCCCCTGGGACGTGCCCGTGATTGCGTTGCCGGCTCCCACCATGCCGCCCAGGATGTCGACGTCCTGAATTCCTGCCAACATCGCATCCACCTCGGCCACGGCATTGTCGGCGGTTGCACCGATGGAGCTGGGATCTCCCGTGGTGGCTGCCACCGTATTGAGGCCAGCAAACGCCTGGCCCACCACACTGCCTCCCAAGGGGCCTGCCGTTAAGAGGGTTTGATTGCTGCCTGGAGTGTTCCCCGGGGTGGAGGTGGCATTGCTGTCGGTGCCGCGAATACCCGCCGCATCCACCACCGCCGAGCTGAGGGCATCTTCCGCTACTGCTACTGCACGCAAATCGAGTAAATCAACCAGGTTCGCAGCACTCCACTCCCCAATCACCGCAAGACCGCTGATATCGCCCGCGGCTCCAATGGTGATATCGGCAGCAGAGCCGAGCGACAAACCCAGGGCGGAAAGATCACCCTGCACTTCAGCTGAACCGTTGACCGTCTCGGCCAAGGCGCCACCACCAACCCGGGCTTGACCCTGGACACTGCCGACTGCTCCGATCGAGATCGCCTGATTGCTGCCTTGATCCACACCATCAGCATCCACGCCGATCCGGGCGAAGGCATCATCACCATCGCTGCTGGGATCACCCACATTGCTGGCAATCGCAACCACATCCAGCAGAACCGAACCCAGCAGGGCGCCTTGACGGCCAATCGTGACACTGGAATCAAGCAAGCCGTCAGCCTGCTGGGCTGCCACAGCTACTGCATCAAGATCGGTACCAAGCGATCCGGCTGCAACGGTCTGAGCTGTTGCGAGCAGGTTTGCTGTAGCCGAGGCAATCACGGTATTGGTATCAGCACCTACAACCACAGAGCTATGGCGAAGACCACTGGCCGCGCTTTGGAACACCGATGCGGGCATGGCGCTCTGGCCTGCGGCTGCATTGATATCCAAGCTATCGGCGCCGCTGGTTTCTATAACAACACCAAGACCACGCCAATTGCTAATCGTGGCTTCTGGATTCAATGAATCACTACCAGAGAAGGCACCCGCATCAGCGCTGACGCTGAGTACGGTGGCCTGCAACGTGCTTACAGCTTGAAAAACAAGCCCGGGTGGAGCCTGTGCTGCCACAACCACTGGATCCAGAAAGATCGGATCCAAAAAGATCGGATCCACCATCAGCGCCGAATTCAGAAGATTAGGAGCTGCCATCACAAAAAAGAGAAAAGGGCGGCCAGTTGCTGATCGAAATCCAGCAACTGGTCGCCCTAGGGAAGGAAGCGAAAAGGCGAGCGCGCAGCACTCGCCTTGCAACGCTTAGACGGTCGCGGTGCCAGAAACCGAGCGGGCGTCGGCGGCACTTTGCGAATTGGCGCTGGCGGTGAATGAACCGCCACCGATGATCGTGATGTCGTAACCACCCATGCCGATGGCATTGCCAGTGGCCGTAGCCGAAGCGTTGCCATTAACGGAAGAGGCCATCACGGTGTTGCTCAACACCGCTTGGGCGACAATGTTGCCGCTCAGGGTGATGGCGCCGTCGCCATTGGCGTCAAAGATGCCGTAGGCATCGGTGGCAGAAGCCGAGGTGGCATCGCCCTTGATGGAAGAAGCCATGGCGTCAAAGTCACCGAAGGAGGTGCCTCTCACCGTGTTGATGCCTTGCATGCCGCCGAGGATGTCGACATCTTGGATACCGGAAACGGAACCAACGAGATCAGCGATGGCGTTATCACCAGCGGCGTTGCCGATGGTGGAGGCAACCGCATTCACCCCAGCAAGGCCCTGACCTGTGACGCTGCCAGAGGTGGGACCGGCGGTAAGCACGGTTTGATCGCCAGCTCCAGTTGCGAGGTCAAGACCAAGGATACCGGCGGAATCAAAGATGCCGAGGGCCGTTGCATCGTCCAAGGTGGAAGAGGCCAGCAGATCCATCTGATCGGTAAAGCTGCCGGTGGCAGACATCTCACCCAACACAGAGAGGCCGCTGATGCTGCCGCTCTGGCCAATGGTGATGTCGGAGGTGTCATCAAGGTTGAGACCCAACGACGTGAGATCACCCATGGACGTTGCAGCGCCATTGACCGTGGCAGAGATGGCGGAGCCATCCACATAGGCCCGGCCGGCCACGTTGCCATCGGCGCCAATCGTGATGGTGTCAGTGACCTGATCGATGCCTTGGCTATTCAGCTGGATGGCTGCAACGGCAGCATCCGAGCCAGCGATGTTACCGACGTTGCTGGCGCTAGCCGTACCAACAAGGTTGGCAGTACCGGTGAGATTACCGTCGTTGCCGATGGTCACCGTGCTGTCAACCAGGCCAGCAGCGGTCTGGGCCGCCATGGCAGTTGCAGACGAGGCCGGGCTGTCATTGCCGATCGTGGAGGCGATGGCCTCCAGGCGGCCGGTGGCGCCAGCCAGGATGGTGCCGGCGTCGTTACCAACCGTGATTGGCGAGGAATCAACACCGGTTACAACGTCAGCGACGTAGCCCAGGGCTGCAGCAGCCGTCGTACCAGTAACGACGGCGGTGGCAGTACCAGCCCTGGCAATAGCGCCATTCTCAACGGAGCTGGCGTCAGCACTCAGGGTGCTGCTCGCCTGGAGGCTCATGCCATTGGTGGCATTGAGGCCGATGGTGGTTGCGCTGGTGTCGAGGGCAATCACCTCGCCAGTTGAACCACCAGCAACGGCAGTAGACGAACCACTCATGTTGCTGGCCGTCGCATCACCCACCAGGGTGGCGCTAGAGGTCAGCTGGGTGGTGTTGGTCCCAACAGTAATGACGGTGTCTTGGATGCCGTAGACATCGTCGCCAGAAGCCACAGTGGCAGTGGCGGCGAAATCAACACCAAGTGGATCACCGATGTTGCTGGCCGTAGCAATTTGGCTGCTGACAGCATCAGCATCCAAGGCCAGGGTGGTGCCGGTTGACAGCACACCTGTCGTTGTCGATGCAGACGCTAGTTCAATACCAACAACGCGGTCGTTGTCGACAACTGCACTAACGGCTGCGCTGGAAGCATCAACGGAAGAAGCCGTCGCTACGTTGGTGATGCTGGCGTCGGCATCGATGATACCGGCGGTGCCGATGGTCACCGATTCGTCGGTTGCATTGAGGCCGCCGGTTAGATCGATATCGATTTTGGCGTCTGCATTGCCACTCGTGGATTGAGCCGTAGCGACGTTGGCCGCGGTAGCCCTGGCCGCCATTGTGGCTTCAGTACCGGACACCAAGGAACCGGTATTGAGTTCCACACCTTGGATGGTGGTGACAGCGACGTCGGCATCAGTGCTGGCGTAGATGCCAGTGGCTTTGGCGTCGTTGGTGACAGCCGCCGAACCGATCACCGTGGCGTTGGTTCCGAAGCTGGTGACACCACCATCGAGTTCCAAACCTGAGACCTCAACGGCCTGGGCCTTGGCCGTTGAAACTTCAGTGCCAGCTGTTAGGCCACCGGTGGAGGCAATGGCGTCCTGATCGACAATCGCCTGACCTGTCAGGGTGCCGTTGGTGCCGACGGTGAAGGTTGAGCCTGTATCAACACCAGAGATCTGGGCGGCTACATCACCAGCAATCGCTGTAGCGTCGCGGTCAACATTGGTTGCCGTGGCCTTGTTGGTGGCATCAGCGATGCCGGTAACCGATGCATTGGTTCCAACGCTGAACGCTCCTTGGGCATCCAAACCAATGTTGGTTGCAACAGTGGCATCAGCGGTTGCGTCAGCGGTTGCACCGTTGTTTCCAATGGTGGCTGCTGCTGCAACCTGGGTGGATTTAGCGTCGGCGGTAACAACAGCCGATTCACCAACGGTGAACGCACCAGCTTGGACACCGATGTTGGTTGTCGCGGCTGCATCGGCGTTGACCGTACCTTCCACAGAGGTGGCAGTGGCTTTGCCGGTGATGACGCTATCGGCGTCAACCACAGCAGTGGTGCCAACCGTGAAGGCACCGCTGGCGGTGGCGGAGCCATACATGTCCAAAGCAACGGCGCTTTGCAGCTCAGCGTCTGCACTGACACTGGAGCTGGCACCCAAGGTGCCGGTATTGCTGGCGGTAGCCGTCAGGTCAACCTTGGCATCGGCGTTGACATTGGAGCTGGTGCCAAAGGTGATGTCGGCGTCGGAGTTAAGACCCACGACATCCATGTTTTCGACAGCGCCAGCAGCACTAAGGCCGTTACCAGCAAAGGCATTAACAATGTCACCGGTGACCGAGGTAGCCGTGGCATCGGCAGTGGCGGTACCCGCTGCAGTGACGCTGGCATTGGTACCGAAGCTGACGTCTGAGGTGACGTCAGCGATATTCAAACCAGCGACGTAGTCGGCACCAGCGCTGGCACCGACCGTGGGCTCGTTACCGGTGCCCTGGTTACCAATGTTGGTCGCCGTTGCACTCAGGTCAACGGTGCCTTGGCCAAGAACGGTGGCGTTCGTGCCAATGGTGGCGACATCGCCCAGTTCAATACCAACAGCACCATTTTCCAGGTCGCCTACGGATCCGTCACCTGCGAACGAGGTGGCAGAGACATTGCCGTCGACGGAGGCGGCGCTTGCATCCATCTCCAGGTTGGCAACACCAGCCAGGGAGGCGTTGGTGCCGACGCTCAGGCCGGCTCCAACGTCTTTGGTGGAATTGCCTAACTCAAGACCGGCGGCGTCGTTAACGGTGCCGGCGGCAGTTGCTGAGTCAAGAACGGAATTTGCACCGGTCGATGCGGCGCTGACATTGAGATCAGCGTCCGTGCGGCCCAGGATGTTGTATCCGGTGGTGCCGGCGGCGCTATTGCCAATGGAGAGGACCTCCAGGTCCACACCCTTGGTTTCAGTAACCTGTGCGGTGGCCAGAGCAATGCCGGTGTCAGCAATGATGCCATCCACCACCGTGGCGGAGGCATCCATTTGGGTGTTGGCCTGACCCTGCACCCTGCCGTCAGTTCCGATCACCACGGTGTCGGACTGAATACCACTGATGTTGGTGGCCGTGGAATCGGCCGTCGCAGCTCCGGTGGTGGAGGCAGCAACCGCATCAAAATTGGTGTAAGCCAGACCAGTGACGGTGCCAGCTTGACCAACGGTGATTTTGTTGAGGGCAGCGGTCGCGGTAGCGGCCCCGTCCTGGATATCCAAGATGCCGACCACACTGGAGGCATCCGAATCGGCAGTGGCAGCACCGGTTTGGGTGGTGGCAGTGGCGCCAACGGTCACCCGATCAGCGCTACTACCGGCGGCGCCACGGATGGTTGCGTCGGTGCCAACGGTGATGTTGCCAGTGGTGGCGCCGAAGTTGTTGATGCCAACGGCAATCAGATCCGAATCAGCGGAGGCATCGGAACCGGCGGCAACAGTTGCTGCATCTGCATCACCAACGGTCGTAGCAACGGTGAGCGAATCGGCATCAACGTCAGCGGTGATCGTGGCTGTCGTGCCAGCGGAGATCCCGGTTCCGGAGATACCAAAGGCACCATAGGGACCCGAACCCGTGTCTGAAGTTGCAGTGGCAGAACCATCAACGTTTGACGCCGTGGCCTGGGAAAGGGCGTTGACGTCGACGTCAACGACGCCAGCTGTACCGATGGTCAGATCGACATCAGTAAGGGTTGCATCGGTGATACCCGCGATATCGCCAGAGAACGTCGAGGTTGCAACAGATGTAGCTCCATCGGTTGTCGCGGCACTTGAAGTGGCCGTGCCATTGACGTCAACGTCGAGGCTGGCGCTGGTGCCAGCGACGAGAGATGACTGGTCGAGACCCGAGTTGTCGGTGATGTCGGCTGTCGCTGCAGCAGCGCCGGCGGTTGAGGCGGCGCTTGCAGTGGCTTGTGATGTGGCATTGGCGATGATCGCGGCCTGCTCCCCAAAAATGAGGTCAGACTGATCAACGGCAATGGCGGAGTCGGTTGCTGCCATTTGGAGTTGGAGCCCTGGAGCGGGCCAAAGAATTCAACTCCTTGATTTAAGACCAAATGGATGGGATCCCGCATGGGAACTGCGATCTTCCTCCGAAGCAAGTGGGCACCACTACGCCAAAAAGAATCAAGAACTTACGCACAGTTCCTCAACACCTCATCAACAAATAGCGCCCAGGCGCCAATCCGCCCAGGCGCCAGCACGGCCAAGCCTGGGGCGCAAGGTCAAAATCTCTGCCAGCACTGGCCCTGGCCTGGCCGCTGCCTGCCCGAGCCAACGACCAGCACCTACCCCCATCGGCTTCTGCGCGCCAATGGGGATCAGTGGATTAGCGAGCAGGCCGGTGTCCAGCCCTCGGCTGAGGTCTGCTTTATCCCGTTCAAGATACTCGCTCTCCAGCAGCTTTTTAAGCTCAGCGATGAAGAGCTTGAATTCCACCAGGCCAACCACAGGCGATCCTGTGAGGAATTTGTCGGCCTCGATGGGAAGAACTCAAGTCCAAATGCCACAACCGTGGCTGTCTTTCAAGATCTGTTGAGCCTCGGTGGCTTCGAAAGCCTGATCCATGAAAAGGGAGCGCGCAATCGTCCCTTGAGAGAACCGATGTTGCTATCAACCCTTTGTCACTGCCGCCTCCATGGGCGGCTTTTTCTATCTATGGATATTGCATGAAACCCTAATGATTCGAGGTGCCCTTACCTAGGAACCGGCGCGGCCATTCACCGTGCTCGAGATTGAACTACTTTCCGATTCAGCCGAAGCCCTGAAGACACCGGATGAATTGAGGTTTATATGATAACCATGGATGCCAATCGCATCGGTGATAGCCGTTGCACTTGCGTCACCATTGACCGTACTAGCGATCACCGTATTGTAAATCTGAGCGATCGCTGAAATATCCCCAGAGGCACTAATAATTCCATCCTCATTGGCATCGAAGATGCCATAGGCATTCACGTCGGAATGGGCTAGGGCATCACCCTTCACCGACGACGCATTGGAATCGAAATCGCCATAGGACGTTCCCTTGATAAAAGCATCCTTGAGCACACCATTGAGGTCATAGGTTGCAAATTGGGAGCCAAGAATATCCACATCCTGCAAACCAGAGAGGGTGGAGTCGATCTCGATCACCGCATTGTCGCCACTGCTTGGCCCCGTGGACGCGGGGTCACCAATGGTGGAGGCCACCGCCTTCACGCCACCGAGCGCCTGGCCAGTCAACTGGCCGCCCAAGGGGCCCACCGTGAGCAAGGTCTGGTCAGAGCCAGCGAGATTCGAACGTGAAAAACCGGTATCCGTGCCGCGAATACCAGCGGCATCAAAGGTGCCCAAAACCAGGGCATCTTCGCTACGCGTGGTGGCTGTGAGCTCAATCTGTTCAGAAAAGTTACCATTGCTCAAGGCTCCTAAAATGGCTAGGCCACTGATATCTCCCTGTCGCCCCACCGTTACATCGGCAGCCGCGTTTTGCAGGTCAAAACCAAAGGCATCCAGATCACCTTGAACTTCGGCGGAGCCATTCACCGTCTCTGCCACAGCACTGCCAGAAGCAAAGGCCTGACCCTTCACACTGCCGTTGACACCAATGGTGATCACCTCATTGGAGGTCTGCTCGATGCCATCAGCATCCAACTGAAGCCTGGCAAAGGCGTCATTTTGGGAACCAATGTTGCCGATGTTGCTGGCCACCACATCCCCCTTCAGGGTGCTGCTGGCCGTCAGGCTGCCGCTGGCGCCGATCGACACATCGGAATCAACTACACCATCGGCAGCTTGGCTGACAATGGCGACGGCATCCTGATCACCGCTGCCCGTACCCGTGGTCTGGGCCCTCGCCGCCAAGGTCGAGTTGGCCGTAGCCACCAACAGGCCACTATCACGACCAACCGTCATATCGGTGTTCTTGACACCTGTCACGGCCGAAAGTGGAGGGTTCGCAGTCAAACTGGCTAGCGTTGACTGGCCGGAAGCAGTGTTCAGGTCTGCCGCATCGGCGCCATTGGCAACTTGGGAACTAAAACTGTTACTGCCGGTATAGGCCTGCGCCTGATCTTCCACCGACAATGCAGTGGCCGCAAGGTTGCTAAGAGCATCGAAGCGCATGCCATTGGTAGCATTGCCACCAATTTCCAACCCCAAATCACCACCGCTATCGAGCGCCGTTACATCGGAGCCATAACCGGCACTGGCTTCACTTTCATCGGCCATGTTGTTGGCCGTAGCGCTGGCCGCCAAGGTGGCACTAGCCGTGAGCTGGGTGGTATTAGCCCCCACGCTAATGACCGTGGTATTAATACCCGAAATCTGATCATTACGGGCAACCTCAGCAAAAGCTTTAGCCTCCGTACTGGTGGCCAAACTTGGATCACCGATCGTGCTCGACGATGCCGTCTGCCGGCTAACAGCGTCGGCATCAAGCTGTAAATTAGTGCCATTAATTAAACTGGCCAGGTCAATGGCAGCCACGCTGTCATTGTCGACCTTGGCCTGAATCACACCGCCTGAGCCGGCATCATTGCCATCGGTGGCGGTGGCCGTAGCCGTATTGGTGAAGTCGGCATCCGTATCCAACACCCCATCGGTTCCAATGCGAACCACGCCGTTGCCATCGCCTAGGCCATGGCCCATGGCAACCCGAATCAGGGCATCGGCTTCGCCATCGACGGTGGTAGCTGTGGAATTATTAACCCCTGAAGTGGCAGCAACGACACGACCCTCCGAACCAATCATCAGGGTCTGGCTGCCAAGGTCCACCCCAAGACTTTCTGCCACAACCACATCGGCATCAGCCTGACCATCGGTGGCCGTAGCCGATGCAGCAGTGTTTGAAGCGGCCGCACCTTGAACCAGGCCCGTTGTGCCGAAGGAGGTGGTCGCACCATCGGCGCGGATACCGATATTGACGGTGTCATAGGCAGCCACAGCCCAAGCCAAATCCTCACCGCCGTCGACGGTTCCATCACCCACCGTTCGGGCAATGGCCGCGTTGGTCAGACTGGCAATGCCCCTGAGGCTGCCGCCAGTGCCCAAGGTCAAACTGGCAGAGGCATCGACACCGATATTTTCAAGACTATGGGCTGCTGCCCAGGCGTCTTCATCAATCGATCCGGCCGTAGCCCGATTGGTTCCCGTTGCAGTGCCTTGAACGGCTCCAGTTTCGCCAAAAGAAAGGGCACCATCGGCATTCAGGCCAATGTTGCTCGTACTCAACGCCCGCGCCGTTCCATCGAGGGTCACCGTTTGGGCGGTGGCGGTCTGGGTGGAGGTGGCAGCAGCCAGCAGGCTGCCCGAACCACCAACATTGATCAGGTTGGTGTTTGCACCCGCATTCTCAGAAACAATCGCAGCGGCATTGGCAGATCCCTCTGTTGATGTCGATTCCGCGGTACCGCTCACCACACTGTCGGCGGTAATCGTGGCCTCAGTTCCAATCGTGAGAGCAGCTCCGGCTGCGTCCGTATCCAAACCAACAGCCCGCCTCAATTGGGCATCGGCTGCTACCGAGGAGGCTTGTCCCACCACCCCCACATTGGTGGCGGTGGCCTTGAGGGTGGCCTTGGCATCGGCATCGATGGTGGCTGCGGCGCCGGATGTCAGATCGTTATTGGTATGCAGGCCATAGACCTCCATCGTGGCACCGGGGGCCAAGGGCCCCGACGAGGCCGTGCTGTTCGCCGTTGTATTGCCGGCCTCTGCAGAGACGAAATCGCCAGATACGGAACGGGCCGTTGCATCGGCAGTGACGGTTGCCCTCGCCGTAATCGCGGCGTTTTGTCCAAACTGGATCTCCGCATCGGCTCCACCTGCTGCAAGGGTTTCACCGGCATCCAGACCAGCAACAAAGCCTGCGCCCGCATCAACCTCCGCCGTGGGCCTCGCCGAGGCGCCCACATTCAGGGCCGAAGCGTCGAGATCGACATCCGCCTGGGCCAGGATGGTTCCAGAGGAACCGATGGCAGCCTTATTTCTAAGATCGAAACCAATCCCAGAAGTCAACAGGGCCGCAGCATCCACTTCACCGCTGGTGGACTCGGCAGCAGCCGTAAGTCCTAAGTCGGTGACGCCAGCAATGCTGGCCGCCGTACCAACGTTGAGTGCATCCTGCGTGCCAGCAGCACCGAGTTCTAAGCCCTCTGCTTCGGTGACCCTGGCCAACGAGGAGGCGCGATCACCAATGGTGTCGGCACCAAGGGAGGAACTGTTGACCTGAAGATCGGCATTCGATCGACCAAGGATGTTGTAGGTGCCCGCATCACCAACGGCCCGATCGCCAACCGCGAGCTGTTCCAGGGTTAAACCTTTGGTCTCGTTGAGCGATCCAGAGGCAATGGCTGTGCCGCTGTCTGGGACGATTCCGTCGACAACTGACGCGGAGACAACCATCGTTGAATCGGCCTGACCCTGCACCTTGGCGGTGCGGCCAATCGCCACCTCATCGGCATGGAAACCGTTGACCTCATCGGCAGCAGCCGTAGCCGCTGCATTGCCGGTTGTGCTGCTTGCATTGGCGATGAAGGCCGCGTTCGCGGTACCAACCACCGTGCCTGCATCACCAACACTGAGGAGGTTGGCTGTGGAGGCGGTGTTGCCGTCCTGGTCGTCGCGAATACCCGTAATCGAAACGGCATGGGCCGTTGCAGTGGCCTCCCCGGTTTGGGTGCTTGCCACACCACTGATCGAGATGCGATCGCTCAGCGAGCCGGCATTGCCGCGGATGGTGGCCTGCTGGCCCAGGTCAAAGTCGCCAGGGCCATTGCCTAAATCGTTGATCGCAATCACCCTGGAGGCATCAGCATCCGCGTTGGCATCACCGCCAGTGCCCAGGGTTGCCGCGCGGGGATCGCCAATGGTGACTGCCGTTGCCGACGCATCGGCATCAATGTCGACAGCCAGGGTGCCCTGGACACCCACATTGAGTCCGACCTGGTTGAGGCCAAAGGTCTCAACAATATTGGCGGTCGAATAGGCATCTCCAAGGGTGTTCTCCGCCTTGGCTTCCGCCTGATTGTTGGCAACGACCGCAATCGTTGCATTCTGACCAACGACGATGTCGACGTTGGCGGCATCGGAGCTATCGATGATTCCGCCCGTACCCGTTGGGGCCTGGCCCACCTGCGGGTTCAAGCTGTCGCCTGTGAAACCCGCATAGGCGGTCGATGCGACCACCTCAGTGGTTGCAGCACTGAGCGCTGAAATCTTGTTCGCTGTATCAATGCGCTCACCGGCCGGATCGAAGGCCAGGCGGAAGGTACCCGCCGCCGAATCCACGTCGACCACAAAGCGGCTAACCAGATCGCCCGTGCTGGCGAAGTCGGCCAGGATCCGGTCGCCATCCTGGAGGCTATGGCCACTCAGGGTGTAGGTATCAGAGACACCAGCCGCTGTTCCAAAAGCCGTTGGCGTGATGCCACCAATCTGGTTGAGCTGGTCGATTGTGCTTGCAGAAGCCCTGGCGATGCCGTTTTGGTTGACATCGATGACACCGTTGGTCCCAAAGGACAAAGGCGAATCGAGCACACCAACGGCATTGGTGATGACGGCGGCACCTTGGGAAATACCACTGACCGAATCGGCCTCAGCGGTGGCAGACGACCTGGAATCCACATCCAAGGTGGCGTCCTGGGCGGCCACAAACGTGGATTGATCGATCGCTACAGCAGAATCAAAAGCAGACATGGCAACAAGCGAAGGGTTGACAGGTTTTTTTGGATGGACCAACTAAACCCGCAACGCAAGGGCCATGGCCCGAAAGCCCAGCTACCCACAGAACACCAACTGCACATCTCCGCAACACCCACAAGCCGCACCACCCAACTTCCACCAATCCACATTGGCACCTAGGTGCACTAATGGGGATGGCGAAAATGTGCGGCGCAGGCCGTTCCAGCAGGATCCAAGGGGCATAATCATTGAAATACCTAGGGTGCGTGGCGCCGAAGCAAGCAATGGGAGACCTATCCATCTCGCTCAATGGCCCAGAACCTGAGAACTGGTCCGTTCCCATTGTCTCGGGCGGAACCCTGGAGGCCTACAGCGCTCCCTGGCAGAAACCCGGCAATCAGCTTGGCGCCAGGCCCAATCCGGCGGACAAGTCAGGCAAACTCAACACGAAGGGGAAGGCCTCGGCGAGTCAGGCCATCCAGGCGGCGACGGCCCTCGCTCTAACCCATGAAAACGCCACCAAGAAACTCTCCGTAGCCATCCCCAAAAACCTGCACCGAACCCTGAAGCAAATGGCCCTCGACAAGGACCTCACCATGGGCGAACTGATTACGGACATGCTGCAGGACAACCTGGACAGCAAGAAGTCCTGAGCATTCAGGCGTAGCAAGGCCTGCTGTCCAGGCCATTGCAAGCCAATTGAACCCGGTGGCTGGTCCGGGGGGGGTGCTGCCATTTGGGGGCGTCGTGCCCGATCGCCATGGCAGACCCCAGGCGATCTCCAGCGCCGAAGCCGAAGCCCAAGCGGCAGCGGCGAGCGGGCGGCGGCGAGCGGGCGAGTGGCCGCAAACCAGGTTGATTTGCGCATTGGCATCGTACTTCATTAGCGCTTTTGCACGTTTTACTTGCAAGTGCCTGGGCGTTCGATCACATTGGCACCCAAGTGATCAACCCACTTCCCCGCCATGCAATCCACCTACGCACCCTGCCCCACCATCCAGTCCATCTCCGGCGGCGCCAGCCTGGCCATCTCGGAGGGCGACAGCATTGATTTCCAAAGCAAGGCTGGCGTCAAACGCCTGTCACTGCAAGTCAGTTCCCAGCTCCACAGGGAGGCAAAGCTCGCCGCAATCGAAGACGAGGAGACGCTCAATTCCATGGTGGTAGCCCTGCTGCGTCGCCACCTGAAGGAACGCCGGGCGACCATCGACGCAAGCCAGCGCAGAGGCGCCGCGATGTCTTGGCGCTAAAACGCTAAAGCGACAACACTGTTTCCAAGCCCCCTGATTGCATCCCGATCCCAGTTGACCGCCATGAGTTCCTACGACAATCTGAATTTCCAACTAGACACCACTGCTCTCCACCTCTTTGACAGGGGAGCAAACCAATCATTTGCTGATTTTTCCGTTGAGACCATTGGATATGGTGTTGAGCAGGAGAAGTCTGCTGATGGGAAGCAGGGCCGCTTGAGCCCGCAGGCGCCAGAAAACAGCCACAATCAAAAGGCTGCCCAGGAGACTCGCTCCGTTGCCACCCAAAAACGCGTCTCCCTTCAGATCAGCTCAAACCTCCATCGCGCCGCGAAACTAGCAGCCCTGGATGAGGAGGAGACCCTAAACTCACTGATGGTGCGATTGCTGCGCCGCTATCTAACCGAACGCGACGCAAACCTTGCCAAGTTCGGTCGTGGCAATGCCTAAATCGCTACCGCCTCAGCCGTTAGACCCTGCGGCAGCCCTGGGTCTAACGTCAGTTGAGCAACCTGATGGGACGATCGATCGAGGGAACCGGGGCCGAGCCGATTTGAGCTAACATTAACTCACTCAATTCGGCCGACACTCACACAAGCTTGAGATCGAATCCAGCAGACTAATGACTGAGGTGAATACACAAGTGCGCGAAAGAATTAATCGCTTAAAAATGGTCGGAGACCGTTTAAAGGCAATAGTTGCTGAGCGGCTTAAAAAAGGCTTTCAGGCACCCAGTTTTCCGAAAATCAAAGAGAAATATACCCAGTTTCAGAGTGCCCCCCTTGAGATCCTTAAGCAAGCACAACAGCTCCCCCTAAGCAAAAAGATCTTTATGGGAACTGTGATCGTGGCCGTACCCCTACTTCTACTGACCCAGTGCAACTTCAATAATTCTACAATGAAAGAGCCCGGCTCGCCGCTTCCTCCGCCTCCGATCAAAGACGCTGCTGCCGACATAGAACTCAAAGCATTAGCACTAGAAGAGAAAAAGTTAGCCTACATCTGTGATCTAGCTACAGCATCCTATCTGACATTTAAAAACAATGGTGGGGCCATCCGAATCAAACTCCAGGAAGAGGCCCATGCTCTGGCCACAGGAAATCCTGCACTGAAACAAAAACTGTATGACTATGGCCTCTATTGCGCAACAGTGGCATACTAAAATTTCCTTGTTACCTGGGCGACAGCCTCCAGCACAGACACGACCCGCCACAGACCAAGCAACGCAAAAAACGTCCGCAGGGCTGGCGTGATTGAGGGGCTGTTTGCGTTGGTTGAGGGATACCTTAGAGATCAAGTCTGATCGCCTACCCAGTGGTGCTTCGAGGAAATGCTGAGCCTCGGTGGGTTTGAAAGTCGTATCCACGACAAGGGGTCACCCAAGGCCCTAGCAATTGTCTGAGCCGTAGCCAATAGGAATCAAGTTGCCAGCTAAATTGCATTGCGAGTACACTTATAGTCTAGTTTAATGATGCCGACAGGCATTTTTATTCAGACTGAAGACTGGAGAATCCGTTGATTGACGCGATGTCCATCGATTGCACGGGCAATCCAGCCTGGTGGAGGAAGGTAGACGGTGAGACGGGGAGGCGCTGAAAGGCAGCATTCCAGCCCCATGTCCAACCATGATCTGGTGCTACAGTCATTGAGATAAAAACTAGTTTGCATAAGAGGTCGGCTGCTTCCAACATGGAAATCAGGAACCCTCCAAAGCCACTAGCCCCGAACCAAGCAATCAGCGATGCCTTCTGAAGACCTGCAAGCCGCAGACGATTTCAAGAAACTCTCACTCCTTATCCCCAAAGCTCTACACAGAGACCTGAAGAAATACGCCCTTGAGAACGATAAAACCGTAACCTCCGTCCTAATAGATGTCATTACTAAATTGGTTGAATCCTAGTTCGACGGCCCCTGGTGCTACAGGGAAACAGGGAAAGCCTAATTAGACTTTTGCATCTGCTTTTCATTCATTGGTGCCATTTTACGCCCATGCCTTGGAAAGGACTAGAAGGCCATAGGCACCCCAGTTCAGCCCCAGTTCAGCCCCACGGTTCGCACTCCTGCAAAACCTGAGGGAATCAACCGAACAGATCATGGGTGACCTGGGCGTCCCACACCCAATGCTTCGCAGCGTTAAGCCCCTACCGCCACTGGGTCCAGGCTTTCGGGTCTCAAAACCCATTGGTGGCACAGGCTTCTCCACCATTCTGCTTGATGCCAAGATGGGCAAGATCCCCACCCGAAGTGTCAATCTGGCTCAGCCCCATGCTCGGCCCATTGTTCGTGGCAAAGCAGGAGTTCCTGGTTCTACAGGCTAAAAATACAAGACAGCGCATGGCTGTTATCCCTGAAGGAGGCCCCCGAAGAAGCTCGCGATCAAGGCGACGCTTAAGCAGCAGCTCAGCGGCTGCGAAACGACATGGCGGGAGTCGTTGGGCCAGGCACACCAAAGGATGCACTGAACCGAACCAGGCCTTTTCTGGTGCTGGGAAGATGCGGAGATTGCGCCGCATCTTTTTTGTCAGCCTTTTTACTGAATTAGCTTCTTGATGGCGCTCGGGACCATTTGGTCGCTTGAACGAGAAGAACGGCTCGTCACTGCCTAGCCCATCTCGGGAGCCTCCTGCTGGGCGAGGTCAGGTCAGTCCCTTGACGATGACCTGCCTAAGCTGGAGTTCTGCGGTGCCGGTTGCTTGGACTTGAACCCCTTCTGGATGCTGGTGCCCTGGGCGGTCTTTGTCGTTGCTGTTGGGTTGAAGTTCTGGCGCATCACGACCCTGGTCCGCAGAAACCTGCTTGGCATGCCATCACGAACAGAACGCTTCCGGCAGGACCTGGAGCGTATCTGGGCGACGGATCAGCAGGATGCTCGAAAGGTCTGACCCTGCCAAAGCCATGGCTGAAAGGGAGATCCGGCCTGGCACCAAGGCAATCCAGCGGGAGGCGCAAGGGGCAGGGAGTGGCTGGAACCAGACAAAACAGACAGGAGCAAAACCCAGTAGAATGTAATAACTTGTAAAAGCACAGTGATCACAGGTTTTTTGGGTGTCCTGTTCGCCATGCTCTCCTTCGTTCAGGTGCCGCAGTGGGACAACGACTGGACCAAGTGCTCTGTCTCCGTTCCCGACACCGCCTGCCACTGGTATGTGGTCAACCCCGACAACACCTTTGGCAAAGGGTTCAGTTGGATTACTGCTCCTGAATTTGATGTGGCCGCCTTAAGGGACATCGGCCTTCAGCACGAGGTGACCGTGGCCCAGGGCTATCAAACCACCGTGGAACTGATGAACTCCACATCAAGCATCAAATATGGCGACGACTACTAAAGTGCAGATCAGCAAGCAAAGGTATCCCTCCTGAGCGCGTTACAACCACTCACCCCAGCAGAAATGGCAAACGACCATCCCTAGGCGCCTCAGCCGCTCGGTTGCCAGCTCAGCGAGGAGACCCTTAAAGACAACAAAAAACTTCTTGCTAAAATAAACAGCAAAAGCATATTACTAGCGCCCACAGTTCTGGGAAGTCTATACTTTTACATTGATGCCCGCGACGCCGACAATCCAAGCAAAGAAGAATTGATTGATGATCCTGCCGCGCTGGATTGCGCAAGCAATCAACTTGGTATAGAGATAAGAAAGGAAGCCAAACACCACCGATGGGTAGCTCAGGCACCCCAGGCATTAAAAATATTGGAATTTGCAACAAGATACCTAAACCAAAAGAACCAGCAATCCTCTAGTTGCTATGGAGTCAATGTCGAACTAAAATGGCGAGACGAGCGGGATCTGGAGACAATTATTCACCTCTCGCAAAGCAAAGAGCAAGCTGAATGGCGGGTTACGCGCTATGTCTAGGGAAAATGATCATGCTGCTGCCCTCTGAAATCAAGCAACCCAGCTAGGGCACAAAGCAACCCAACACCCTTGTATTCATCGTGGAGGGTGCCACCGAGGGAAAAATGACGCCACCAAAACCCCAAACAAAACAAGGGGTCTGGACGAACCAGATCCTTTGAGAACCCTTCAGAACGGAGCTTGTGAACCCTTGAAAAACGGAGAGGGTGGGATTCGAACCCACGGAAGGTTTCCCTTCAAACGATTTCGAGTCGTTCGCTTTCGACCACTCAGCCACCTCTCCAAGCTCGCCGCAGGGCGGGAGCAGCCCTAGGGCTGACGTCACTTTAAGGATCGACTAGGCCAAGCCCGCTTCCAGGGATCCACTGGCTCCGCTGGCAGCCCACGGCCTGGGCCAATGGAGTGGCCGATCCCCACTCAGCCACACCTGCTTCACCCCCTGACGCTCCAGCCATTCGCGCTCCCGGGAGCGGGGCCGAAAACCCAGCCACACCCCATCCCACGTTGGCCTTGCCTGGGACGGGTCGTGGTGGTCGCGCCAACTCCACAGCGCCTGGCGATCAGGCAACAACAACCAATGGGCCCGACCAACCTGCAGCTGCACGCCCCGGCTATCGACCGCCCCAGCCGTCGCTGCCAGCCCCGGGCTCGCCAGGGTTTCCCCCGGCTGCAAGGGCCGACTACCCTCCCCCGATGTCAGCAGCATGGCCGTGTTCTGATGCCAGCAATCGGGATTGGTGGGGGGCACGGGATCAAGCACAAGGGACCAATCCAACCGCTGCACCCCGAGGCCTTTGGCCAGGTTCTGGGCCGCCTGGCAGCTAAAGCCATCCCCTTGCAAGCTCACCAAGGCCCCCCGACCCTGGTGGCGCGCCACCAGCACATCCAGACGCCCCTGATGCACCAGCAACAACCGATCGGAGCCCAGCCAGCCGAGGTGCAAGGCCATCACCAAGGCCAGTAGGGCCAGGCCCAGCCGCCGCCATCGCGGGGCAAAACCGGGCAGCACCATGGCCGCCAGCGCAAGGGCAAACAGCAGCACCAACCCCGGCGAGGCTTTCCCCAGTTGCCATTGGGCCATCGGCAAACCGGCAAACCAGCGCACCACCGCCAGCAGCACCCCACAAAGCCAGGCCACCGGGCCGCAGACCAGGGGCACCAGGGGCGGCACAAGCACCGCCAGGCAAGCCAGGGCCATGGCCCCCAGGGTGATGGGGGTGAGCAGGGGAGTCACCACCAGATTGGCCGGCACCGCATAGCTCGGCACCACACCGAAATGCAGCAACTGCAGGGGAAGGGTCCACAGCGATGCCGCCAAGGGAACGGCCAAAGCCCCCGCAAACCAACCCGGCACACCATTCGGCAGCCGATCGGCCAGGGCCTGCTCCAGCGGCCGCGCCGACACCAGCAAGCCAGCGGTGGCCATCACGCTGAGCTGAAACCCCACATCCAGCAGCCAGCCCGGAACCAGCAGCAGCAGGGCCACCACACTGGCCACCAGGATCCCGATGGGCTTGGCACGCCACCCCCCCTCCAAGATCACCAGGGCGATGGCGCCCATCAACACCGCCCGCAGCACCGAAGGCTGGGGCCCCGCCAACAGCACAAACAGTCCCATCACCCCAAACGCCAAGGCCAAGCGCAACGGCCGCGCCAGCCTTCGGCCCAAGGGCATCACCGCACCGAGCAACACGCTGAGGTGAAAACCACTGGCGGCCAAGGCATGGGACAGCCCTGCTGCGCGGAAGGCATCCCGCACGTCCATCGGCACCGGCACCACCGCACTCCCCAGCACCAAAGCGGCCAAAACCCCACCGCGAGCAGCTCCCGCCTGTTCCAGCAAGGTGGCCGCCATGCGCCGGCGCAGATCGGCAATCGGTGTTGCCGGCCGGCCCAGCACCTGGAGTTGCTCCACCTGCAACTGGCTGAACGCCTCCTGGCGGGCCAAGCGATCCGCCGGGGCCGCCAGCAGCGGATGGGGCGAGGCTTGGGGACGCTTCAACGTCCCCGTCGCACGCACCAACCAGCCCTGCTGCAGCTCGGGGCACGGGCGAAAGCGCAACTCCGTGCGGCCCCTCGGCAGCTGCAGCAAGACCCGACAAGCCTGCGCCCCACCACTCCCAGGGCTACTCCCGGGGCCAATCGGGGACGGATCGGCCACCAGGCGGCCCTCCAGGCTGATCGGCAGCGAACCGCTGACCTCAGGCAGCAACAGGGCCGGATCCCCGGCGCTCGGATGGGGAGGAGTCGCGGCGATCACCACCGTGCGCAGCAGCAGCAAACCCAAGGCGAGCCCCCAAATCCACCGGCGCAGTCCATGGACCGCCAGCCTTTCTGCCATCTCCGAACCCTGGACGCGTCAGCCCTCCAGGGTTCCCACCCAGCACCCTTACCCGGCCCCCTCGGGATGGGCCTCAAACCAGGCTTGGCGTTTGTCCGCCTCCATCAGCGGGAAGCCCAGCGCACGACGTTCGGCGAACCAGGCTTCTGCCACCTGGCGGGCCAGGTTGCGAATGCGGCCAATGGTGGCGGTGCGCTCGGTCACCGAGATGACGCCACGGGCCTCGAGCAGGTTGAAGGTGTGGCTGCACTTGAGCACAAAATCCAGGGCCGGGGCCGGGAGCTTCTTGGCCACCAGATCCGCTGCTTCCGCCTCATACAGGGCAAACAACTGGCTCAGGCGCTCCGGACTGGAAGCTTTAAAATTGTAGGTGCAGTGGCCCTTCTCAAAGGGCAACCAGATGTCGCCGTAGCTGCGCCGACCATCCCAAGACAGATCCCAGATGCTTTCCACATCCTGCAAATACATGGCCAGGCGCTCGAGGCCGTAGGTGATCTCGATGGATACTGGCCGGCAATCGATGCCGCCGCACTGCTGGAAATAGGTGAACTGGGTCACCTCCATGCCATCGAGCCACACCTCCCAACCCACACCCCAGGCCCCGAGGGTCGGGGATTCCCAGTTGTCTTCAACAAAGCGAACGTCGTGGTCCTTGGCGCGGATGCCGAGGGCTTCCAGGGAAGCCAGGTAGGTCTCCTGGATGCCATCGGGGGATGGCTTGATCAACACTTGGTATTGAAAATAGTGCTGGGCCCGGTTGGGATTATCGCCATAGCGGCCATCGGTGGGCCGGCGGCAGGGCTCCGGATAGGCCACCGCCCAGGGCTCCGGGCCAATGGCGCGCAACACCGTGTGGGGGCTCATCGTGCCTGCCCCCTTCTCGGTGTCGTAGGGCTGGAGGATCAGGCAGCCCTGGTCAGCCCAAAAGCGATTCAGGGTGGCGATGATGTCCTGGAAGTGCACGGAGCGGGCGGGACCTTCTGTGCCAGCCATTCTGACGCTCAGGCCACCAGCTCCAAAAGGCCCATCTGCCCCCCCGCCAGGAGCCGGTGCTGGCTGTGGCAAAAGCCAGCCACCTCAGCCAAGTGCTGCTGGGCAGCCCCCGTGGGGAACCGCTCCAGGCTGGCCTCCAGGTAGGCGTAGTTTTCCCGGACGCCGCAGCGCTCGGCCGCAGGCACCACCAACCGGCGCAAGTAAAACCGTTGGAAGCTGGCCGTGAGCTCGGCCCCTTGGCGGCCAGGATCGGGCCGGTTGAAATCGAGCACGGCAGCGCGGGCGCCGGGCTTCAGCAGGCGCCGCAGCTCGCGAAGCCCCTGGCCTGGATCGGCCAGATTGCGCAGGCCGTAGGCCATCACGGCCCCATCGAAGCTGGCTGCGGGCAGGCCCGTAGCCAGGGCATCCCCCTGCTGCCACTGGATGTTGAGCCAGCTCTGGCGGGCAGATCGACCCGCCGCCACCTGCAACGGCGCCCCGGCCGCATCGATCCCCACCACCGCCCCCCCGGGCCGCACCTTCGGAGCCAGCACCAGGGCCAAGTCGCCGGTGCCGCAGCACAGGTCAAGGAGCCTCTGGCCTGGCCTGGGCTGCAACCAAGCCACCGCCTGGCGCTTCCAGAGCCGATGCAGACCGAAGCTGAGCAGGTCGTTGAGCAGGTCGTAGCGGGGGGCAATCTGGTCGAACAGCGCCGCGACCGCAACCGGATCGCCCGGCTTAAAGCTGCCCATCCCAGGGCAACACGATGGAATCGAGGCTGATGCCGGCCTCGTTTTGAAAGTCAGCCATCAAACCCCGGGCCTCGAGTCGATCGGGGCTGGTCAAGGTGAGCACCATCACGGTTGCCAGACCCACTGCGGCGGAGCAGACCATGCAGCCCGCCAACATCAACGAAAATTCCTTGGTCTCGGTGGCCGCTTGCATCAACTGCAAGGCCCAGGCCACCAACGCCACCACAGCCACCACCATCAGCAGGCCGATGGCCGTAGAAACAGACGGGGGTAGGACTTGAAAGGCTGTCACCGAGCCAATGTAACGAGCTATGATACAGGGCCGCGAGACCCCTAGCACCCTGGGGATGCGGCCATCATGGGGCGAATGGGCAGGCCCCGGGCCAGGAGATCGGCCTTGATCTCGCCCACGGTGAGTAAGCCGTCGTGCAGCAAGGAGGCCAACAGGGCCGCTGAAGCCTTGCCCCCCTCGGGGCCCATGGCGAGGGCGCGCGCGATGTGGTCGATGCAGCCAGCGCCGCCGGAGGCAATGACCGGCACGTCCACCGCTTCAGCGACGGCCCGGGTGAGGTTGAGCTCATAGCCCGCCTGGGTGCCATCGCCATCCATGGAGGTGAGCAGGATCTCGCCCGCACCCAGGGCCACCACCTGGCGGGCCCAGGCCACCGCATCGAGACCGGTGTTCTCGCGGCCGCCCCTGACATACACATCCCAGCCAAGGGAAGTCCCCTGGCGGCGGCGGGCATCAATGGCAACCACGATGCACTGACAGCCAAAACGCTCTGCCCCCCGCGACACCAGCTCCGGATCGCGCACGGCCGAGGAATTCAGACTCACCTTGTCGGCACCGGCCCGCAGCAAGGCAGTGATGCCCTCCACGCTGCTGATGCCACCGCCCACGGTGAAGGGGATGGTCACGGCTTCAGCGGTGCGGCGCACCAGGTCCACCAAGGTGTCCCGGCCTTGATGGCTGGCGGCAATGTCAAGGAACACCAGTTCATCGGCCCCGGAGGCGCTGTAGCGGCAAGCCAGCTCCACGGGGTCGCCGGCATCGCGGAGGCCCACAAAATTGACTCCCTTCACCACCCGCCCGTCGGCGACGTCAAGGCAGGGAATGATCCGTTTGGCAACCATGAGCTCACTGTTAGTGTTGCGCCACTTTCCAGTTGCGCCAGCCATGTCCCAGGCTGCCACCACGGGTTCCGTGAATGTTGGCTCTACGGTGCGGATCACCCGGGTTCGGGACCGCATTTCCGCCGAGATGGTGGAAGCCCTCAAGGCTGATCCCATCTGCACCGTGACCGGTTTCCGCACCGTTGATGGCAAGGGCATCGGCGTTGTCGTGCAACTCGCTACTGGCCAGCAAGCCTGGTTTTTCGAAGACGAAATCGCCCTCGCCTGAGTCCCTGCGTTGACCAACAGCCCCAATCCTGAGGCGAGCAGCGGCGGCGGCGCCCGCCAGCTCCTGGGCATGAAAGGTGCCAGCGGCACCAGCAACATCTGGAAAATCCGGCTTCAACTGATGAAGCCGGTGACCTGGATTCCCCTGATCTGGGGGGTTCTCTGTGGTGCCGCGGCCTCGGGTCAATTCCACTGGAGCCTGCCTGAGGTGGGCGCCTCGATCGCCTGCATGGTGATGAGCGGGCCCCTGCTGGCCGGCTACACCCAGACCATCAACGACTACTACGACCGCGACATCGACGCGATCAACGAGCCCTATCGGCCCATCCCATCGGGGGCCATTCCCCTTTGGCAGGTGAAGCTCCAAATCTGGGTGTTGCTTCTCGCGGGCCTTGGCGTGGCCTACGGCCTGGATCAGTGGGCGTCCCACCCCACCCCGGTGCTGTTTCTGCTGGCCCTCGGCGGCTCGTTCGTGAGCTTCATCTATTCGGCACCACCGCTGAAGCTGAAGCAAAACGGGTGGCTCGGGAACTACGCCCTTGGAGCCAGCTACATCGCCTTGCCCTGGTGGGCAGGCCAAGCCCTGTTTGGCCACCTCACCTGGACCACCGCAATCCTCACCCTGGCCTACTCGTTGGCCGGCCTTGGCATTGCCGTGGTCAATGATTTCAAAAGCGTGGAAGGGGATCGGGCCATGGGCCTGCAGTCCCTGCCGGTGGCCTTTGGCATCAAGAGGGCCAGCTGGATCAGCGCCGGGATGATCAATGGGTTCCAACTGGCCATGGTGGCCGTGCTGATTGCCATCGGCCAGCACCTTTCAGCCGTGCTGCTGGTGCTGTTGATTGTGCCCCAAATGACCTTCCAAGACATTTGGCTACTGCGCGATCCGGTGGCCTTCGACGTCAAATACCAGGCCAGTGCCCAACCGTTCCTGGTTTTAGGAATGCTGGTCACAGCCTTGGCCATTGGCCACAGCGCCTTGGTGGCGTGATGTGAGTCAGCGTCGGCGCCGTCTGATCCGCAGTGGCCTGCTGGCCGCCGCCATCGGCAGTGGGGTTGCTTTCGGCCAAGTAGCTCTGATTGCCGGTTTCGACCAACTCCTGCCCGATGCCCGGGGCATTAGTGCCTTCAACCGCCCCGGCACCCTCACCATCCTGTCGGCCGACGGCCAGGTGGTGCAAAAAATCGGGCCGGCAACCCGGGAAAAACTCACGACAGGGTCCACGCCGCCCCTGGTTGAGCGGGCGTTTATTGCCGCGGAAGATCGCCGTTTCTACCAGCACAACGGCATCGATCCGGTGGGCATTGGCCGGGCCATGGTGCGCAATATCACCAGGCACTCCGTGGAAGAAGGGGGCAGCACCATCACCCAACAGCTGGCCCGCACGGTTTTCCTGAGCCAAGACCGCACCGTGCTCCGCAAACTGGCGGAAGTGGCGCTCGCCGGAAAACTGGAGCGCCAGCTCAGCAAGCAGCAAATCCTCACCGAGTACCTCAATGTGGTGTATCTCGGCTCCAGCGCCTATGGCGTGGCCGATGCGGCCTGGATTTACTTCTCGAAAACCCCGGACCAACTCACCCTCAGCGAAGCCGCCCTGATCGCTGGCCTGCCGCCAGCACCCTCGGTGTATTCCCCCCTGGTGAATCCGGATCTCGCCCTGGAACGTCGCACCGTGGTGCTGCGCCGCATGGCGGAGGCGGGCTTTATTACTGCTGCCCAGCAGGCCCAAGCCAACGCGACGCCCCTGGAGCTCAAGCCGGCCGAACCCAAGTACTTCCTCAGCCAGGCGCCCTACTTCACGAGCTGGGTGCAGCAGCAACTGCCCAAGGTGCTCAGCAAAGAGCAACTGGAAGTGGGCGGTCTCACCGTGAAAAGCAGCTTGAACCTGGCCTGGCAAGCCCAAGCTCAGAAAGCCATCGACACCTACGCCCCCGGCGAGATGGAGGGAGCCCTGGTGGCAATGGAGCCGGGCACCGGCCTAGTGCGAGCAATGGTGGGCGGCAAGGACTTTGCCAAGAGCCAGTTCAACCGCGCCGTGGATGCCCTGCGCTCGCCGGGATCCACCTTCAAGTTGTTTGTCTATCTCACGGCCCTGAAAGAGGGGATGCGTCCCGAACGGATTGTGGTGGACAAACCCCGCTGCTTTGCCGGCTACTGCCCGCGCAACTTCGGCAACCGTTACCTCGGCACGATCACCCTGGTGGGGGCGATGCGGAACTCGCTCAACACCGTGGCGGTGGGCCTGCTGCAGCAATTGGGCTTCGACAAGGTGATTGAAACCGCCAAGAGTTTGGGCGTTGGGCTCACCCACGAGCTCGGCCACTTTTATCCGCTTGCCATCGGCGCCTACGAGCAAACCCTGCTCGATATGACCAACGCCTATGCCGCCATCAACAACAGCGGCATTTTTGTGAAAGCCACGCCCTTTGAAGAGATCCTGGGCCCCAATGGCGAATTGCTCTGGAGCCGGCGGGTGGATGGCGACCGGGGCCGCCGCGCCGTGGATAGCGACATCGCCAACACCATGCTGTGGATGCTCCAGCAGGTGGTGACCAACGGAACCGGCGGTGGGGCCGCCCTGCCGAATCGACCCGTGGCTGGCAAAACCGGCACCTCGGAAGGAGGCCGCGACCTCTGGTTCATCGGCTCCATTCCCCAGCTCACCACCGGCGTCTGGCTCGGCTACGACAGCAACAAACCCACCAAGGACACCAGCGTGGTGGCCACCTACGCCTGGCGGGCCTTCATGGAGCCGATTACCAAAACCCTGCCGGTGCGCCAGTTCCCGCCGCGGCCCGTGCTCAACACCACCTACAAAGGCGACAAGAAACCAGCAAAGCCCAGGGCGATCGTCGAGGACTACGTCCCCCGTTGGGAAACTGATCCAGCGCAAGCGCCAGCTGCTACGCCCTTGCCCCCCATCCCCGAGGGCACCCCCAGCAATGGGCCTGCGGTGATCGTGCCCCAACCAGTCAGCCCGCCAGGCAGCAGCCCTGGCCCCGCCGCCCCAACGACCCCACCCAGCATGCCGCCGCCGCCCGTGGCCGCCCCCCCCACGCCTTAAACGCCCGATCAGGGGGCTTGCAGCAAGGCGGCAAAAAAGCCATCGCCACCCTCAGAGCCCGGCCAAGACTGCCAGGCCGTGGCCAGCTGCCAGAGCGGGTGCTTGGCCAAAAAGCGCTCGATCAGGCCGCCATTTTCGGCCGAGTGCACCGTGCAGGTGGCATACACCACCTGGCCACGGGGCTTGAGCAGGGGCAGCATGGCCTCCAGCAACTGCTGCTGCAAAGCCGTGAGCTCCTCGATGGCCCCTGGGGCCATGCGCCAGCGGGCATCGGCATGGCGTGCCAGGGTGCCCAAGCCTGAGCAGGGGGCATCCACCAGGATGCGATCAAAACTGGCGCGCCACTCGGGCTTGGCCTCGGCCAAACCAGTGGCATCGGCAGCCAGGACTTGGATGGATTGCAAGCCCAAGCGCGCCCCATTGATCTCCACCCGCCGCAACCGGGCTGCCGAGCGATCAATGGCCCAAACCTCACCTTGGTCGCCCATCAATTCAGCTAGATGGGTGCTTTTACCCCCCGGAGCTGCGCAGGCATCCAGGATGCGCTCACCTCTCTGGGGGGCCAGCAACAGGGCCACCCGCTGGGCAGCCCGATCTTGAATGCACCATTGGCCCTCGGCGTAGCCGGGCAGCCCACGCAAATCACCGCTGCGGCCCACCAGGCTGAGGGCCAAGGGCAGGCCCTCGATCACCTGGGCCTCAACCCCGGCTGCCAGGAACTCCGCCTGGAGCTGGTCGCGGCTGGCCTTGAGCGGATTAACGCGCAGATCCAAGCTGGGCGGCTGGTTGCAGGCCAACCCAAAGGCCTCGGCCTGGTGCAAGGGCAGCCACTCCAGCACCAGGGCAGCCAACCAATCGGGCAGGGAATGGCGCACCCCAAAGGCCTGGCGGGGATCAGCTGGCAGCTCCAGGCCGGCCCAGGGGCTCGGGCCCACAGCCTCCCGCCGCCGCAGGGCAGAGCGCAGCATCCCATTCGCCACCGGGGCCAACCGGCCCAGGCCGCCGCGCTTGGCCAACTCCACGGTGGTACTCACCGCGGCAGAGGCGGGCACCCGGTCGCTGAACAGCAGCTGGTAGAGACCGAGGTGCAAGAGCCACCGCAACTTGGGCGGCTGCTTCTGGGCCGGCACCTTGCCGAGGGCATCCAGCCAAGCGTCGAGCAGACGCCGCTGGCGGATGGCCCCATAGGCCAACTCCGTGGCCAGGGCCCGATCGGCTCCCTCGATGGGGGTGCGCTGCAACTCCCGCTCCAGGGCCACATCCGCGTAGGCCCCTGCCCCCACCGCCAACAGCACCTGCCAGGCCAGCTGGCGGGGCGCCAGGCCAATGGGGCCAGGGTTTTGGGCAGAATGTTGACCAGACTGGGGAGCAGGCTCTGGCAATCACGGCGAGGCAGCTGGCCTCCAGAGATAGCGCCCCAAGGGCAGCCGCCCCTCGGTATCCACCGGGATCCCCTCGGCGATCAACATCTCCCGCTGGATCCAATCACTGCCTTCCCGGCTGCCAGAGAAACTGATGCGGCCGCGGGCATTCACCACCCGCTGCCAGGGCACCGGTGAGGGCAAGGGCAGGCGCCCCAGCGCCCAACCCACCTGCCGGGCCCGGCCATAGGCCCCAATCCAGTCCGCAACTTGGCCATAGGTGGCCAGCTGCCCTGGGGGGATCTGGGTCACGGCATCCCATACCCTCTGATCAAAGCTGCGCCCATCGAAGCGCGCGTTTCCCTCCCCATGCCCCTGCTGCCCCGCCGCTTCGAGCGCCTCAAGGCCGTGCTCAATCGCCGCATGGGGGACCTCAGCGTGCTCCTGGAGCAAGTCGACAAACCCCACAACCTCTCGGCCATCCTGCGCAGTTGCGATGCCGTGGGAGTGCTGGAAGCCCATGTGGTGAGCCTGCCAGGACGGCTCCCCACCCTCAACTGCACGGCTAAGGGCAGTGAAAAGTGGGTGCCCCTGCACCGCCACAGCAGCACCCCGGCGGTGATGCACCAGCTGAAAGACCAGGGCTTCCGCCTGTTTGGCACCCACCTATCGGTGGATGCCGTCGATTACCGCCACTGCGACTACACCGGCCCCAGCGTCTTTCTGCTGGGGGCCGAGAAGTGGGGCCTGAGCGATGAGGCCATCGGCCTGGTGGATCAGGCCATCGTGATTCCAATGGTCGGCATGGTTCAGTCGCTCAATGTGAGCGTGGCCACCGCCGCCTTGCTGTTTGAAGCCCTTCGCCAGCGCGAAGCCGCAGGCTTGGTGCCCACCCAGGGGGAGGGAATCCCAGCGGGATGCTACGACAGTCTGCTGTTTGAGTGGGCCTATCCCCAGGTGGCGGCCTGGTGCCAGCGGGAAGGCCGGCCCTACCCAGCCCTGGATGGGGAAGGCGCCATCAGCGAGGTCTTACCTCGGACCGTAAAGCTGCGTTACTGAGCAGGCGGTTGCTGCTGGCACTGGGAAGCCACAGGGCAAGAACCAGGGCGAGCCCCTCCAGCAGGATCTGGCGGCCACCCAACAGCACCACGAGCAGGGCGATACCCGCCAGTATTTTCAGCAACAACCCCCAGACGTCATCGCGATCGGCGCTGCCGGAGAACCACAGCAGCGCTGCGGAAACCAGCAAAACGGCGTCTAACCACCAGGGCATGGCCACCAAAGCGACCAATCCATTGTGGCGCACCAGCTAGGCACCTGGGCGGCCAGCGGTGCCACCACGCAGCCAACACTCAAGCCCTTCCCCCAGAAACGAGAGTCCCAAGACGAGCACAAACATCGCCAGACCTGGATAGAGGGCTGTCCACCAGATGCCGGTGGGTAAGGCCGTCAGGGCCAGCTGCAGATCACCGCCCCATTCAGGAATGGTTTCCGGCAGGCCCAGGCCCAAAAAGCCCAAGCCCCCCAGCACCAGCACCGCATCCGCGGCGTTGAGGGAGAGGAGCACCGGCACCGAGGTGATCACATTGCGGAACAGGTAGCGGCGCAGGATCCACAGGGGGCCGGCGCCCAAGGATTGGGCGGCCTCAATGAAGAGTTCGGCCTTCACCTGGGCCGACTGGTTGCGAACCACCCGGAAGTATTGGGGGATGTACACAACGCAAAGCGCCGCTGCGGCGTTGGGCACGCCCCGCCCCAACAGAAAAGCCAACACCACCGACAGCAACAGCACCGGCAGGGTGTAGAGGGTGTCCATCAATAAAACGAGCAGCCGATCGGCCCAACCACCCAGATAGCCACTCAGCATTCCCAAGGGCACGCCAATCACCAGCGCGATGCCAAGGGCCAGGAGCACCACCTGCAGGGCCACACCACTGCCCGCCAAGGTGCGCACACAAACATCCCGGCCCAGGCGATCGGTGCCACACCAGTGGGCCAATGACGGCGGGGCGAAGATGGGGTTTTGCAGGCCTGCATTGGGATCGCTCAGCACCCGCAGGTGCACAAGCAGCGGGGTCAGCAGGGCCACCAGGGTGTAAGCCACCACGATCACCACCCCCCATCGGGCCATCCGCTCCGAGAGCGAGCGGGCCACCTGAACCAGAGGCGGGGAGCCCGTCTGGGCCGGAGGCGAACTGAAAGGAAAACGCATCCAAACCAGGAGGCTTGGACCCACGCTATGGGGTGAGCCCACCAGTGCCAGCCGAGGGCACCCCCCGGCGTCTCAAAAGGGGCCGCAACGGGTACCCCAAAAGGCTCTCAGCATTTCCTCAGAAAAACTTCATCGTTAGCTGGGCAAAAACTCCCCCAATCAGGTGATGACTGCCGCAAATACGCTGCACAATAATGCTCATAGAGGCAAAACAAAGGCCCTAATGCCCCCCTTTTGAACAACCCCATCTCCTAACCATGACCCACCAAAAAATGAGCAACCGAGCACACAACAAGTCGATCAACAATCTTGCCCGCCACTATCGCTTTGAAGCCAGCTCCATGGCGCGCATGCGCCGCAGCAAAGGCTTCACCTTGGTGGAGCTGATGGTGGTGATTGTGATTGTGGGCATCCTCAGCGCCGTGGCCCTACCCAAATTCCTTGGTGTCAAGGACAAAGCCAAACTCAACACCCAGCTGGGTGAAGCCGCTGGCCTAGCCAAAGAATGTTCTGCAGCGATCATCGCCGAAGGCACCTATCCCGCCGACTACACAGCCGGTGCAACCACCACCACCACCAACACCAGTCTAAGCATCGCGGGTAACTGCAATGGCGGCACAACTGCAACAGCGCCGTCAACATCAGTGACTTACACCACAACTGCCGCCACAGCCAATTCCGGGGCAAAGTGCGGGGCAAGCACATTGGCAAGCGGCAGCCAATGCCAGGTGACAGTTGCAGCCGGAAGTGGTGACATCGCCTACGCCCAGATCTAACAGACATTCAAACTCCGTAAAAGCGCGAAAAGGCATAGCCAGATCTCCTTGGGATCTGGCTATGCCCCCCTACACCAACGCAGACATGGGGAGTCAAAAAATATGAAGATGCCAAGTCATAGCTAGGCAATAGCAATAAAAACTGCGATGACAATCGCGCTTTTTGACCCAGTCAAACAAGCTGTTTTCAAGCCGCCCAGATGGGAGAAAAGATCGCCAGCTCCTGGGAGGACCATGTCTTAAAACCCAGTTACAGCAAAGAAATCATGGGCCCTCGACGATCCCAAATCAGCCAACCCTGGCCCACCCAGAAAACAGCACAAAAGCAGATGGGCTGCGAGGGACTCTCGCTCCCCGAGCTGCTGATCAGCGTGGTGATCATGGGCTTGCTAAGTGCCATCGCCCTGCCCAACTACATGAATTCCATCAAGGCCACCCGGCAAAAAGATGTGGCCAACCAAATCTCCACGATCGCAACCAGCATCGGCGCCTACCGGGAAGAATTCCTGGCCAACCCCTCCAGCTGGGACGACCTCTCAAGAATGAGCCCCGTGGTCACAAATAATGGCAGCGCCAAGGGCAACACCTTCACACCGATCACCAGTCCGAATGGTGGGTATTACACGATCGCAATCAGCAGCACAGGCAATCTCCTCAGCCTGAGTGGTACTCCGGTGTCGAGTGGGTCGACGACCTGGGATATCAAGTCGTGCTTGAACACCCAAACAGGCATTTCCGATCTCAAATTGGGCAACGGAACCACAGCGGCCACCAATCCCTTGTGCACATAGGTGACATCCATGGGCCTGTCCATTCAACGATGGTGTTCCCGTCAGGCCGCTCCGATCCAGGAGCAGGGAATGGCCTTACCCGTGGCCCTGATCATTGGCGCCTTGCTGCTGGTGGCCAGCGCAGGATTACTAGTGAAATTAATGATGCTTCGCAGTGCTGGTTCAGCAGAAAGTTATAAGCAACTTGCCGAGTTGGCCTCAGGCAACGGCCTCAGCAGGGTGCTTGCCAAGCTCAACGACAGCCAAACAACAGATATCAGTTACCTCTGGCGTTTAAGCCAGGACGAACAACTCGATCCTGTGGGCACACCCTTGCGGCAGTGGGATCTCGGTGAAACGGGTCTGCGACCCCTGATGGAGCAGCCCTGCGCACCGCTCAACCTCACAGCTGAGGCCCAATCGACCCTGAAAGGAGGTGACCTCTCCCACGGCGCCAACCTGCGCAGTGATGGGCGCCCAGACAGCGTGGCCATCAGCTACAGGCTGCGCTCCTACAGCTATTCCCCTGGGGATAGCAAAGCCACCTTCACCGTGGAGGGCTATGCCACCCAGGGCAGCGGCAACCGTGAAAACGTACTGGCCCGATCCCTGCTCACCCGGGTCCTGGCGCTGAAGCGCCAAATGCGCAGCAACGACGACTGGGGGGTGATCGCCGGCAAAACCATGGCCCTCGGTCCAAGCACCATCGCGGGCATCGGCAGAGCACTTTGGCTAATCGATTCCGCAGGGGCCTCCCGCTTCGGCGTGGCCGGCGCCTGCAATCCCTCTGCCCTCGGCTCTGCCCTCGGGAGCAGCAACGAAAGCTTGCAAACCAAGCTGTGGCCGCTGCAGGGCAGCGACTTTCCCAGCCCCGGGATATTCGACCAACTTGCCGCCCTCGATCAGGTGGGCGGCACCAACCCTTCCCAAAGACGCATCTGGAACATCGATGACAAACGCAACACCACCTGCAGCGGTGGTGCCCTCAGCAATGGCAGCACCGGCGACGCGATCTGCACCCGGGGTGAAACCAGCAGCACCTGGACGAACGCGGAATCGGCCGCAAGCGTGAAACGGTCCGGTGGAGCTGGCACCAGCATCACCGCGATCACCATCCATGCCGACACCATTTGCGGGGGAACGGCTACAACCCAGCCCTGTCTGATTTGGATGGAGAGCATTCAGCTGCGCAATAACGCCACACTCTCCATAGAAACGGCAAGCAACGGGGGTGCCAGGCCCGTTGTTCTGCGGCTGTTGCGCCCACAGGAAACCATCAACCTCACCAGCGGCAAGCTCTGCCAGGCCGATTTCAGCGCCAGCGCCTCAAGCCCCCTGCCCTGCAGCAGCAATCCAAAAGCTGAAAACCTGGCGATTGTGGCGAGCAATGGCGACAGCGCCACCAGCTGCACCACAGCCACCCAGACCCTCAAATTTGGGGGCTCAAGCCTGCCCGCCGCCCTCGTGCTCATGCCCCAAGGCACCGTGGCACTCAACTCGGCGGCCTCGATGAACGGCCTGCTGTGGGCCAGCAACATCTGTGCGGCCCCAGGACTTGCACTCTCGACGAACAACACCAGTGGCAACAGCATCATCGATGGCTTCAAAAGCCTCTGGAGATGGGATAGCAGCCTCACCTTTGGTCGCACCATCACCCGGGGGATTCGGGGCACCGGCCTCGACCTCTTTAGGCGCTGGTAGCCATGAAACTCCGGCTGTACCCAAGGAAGCCGAACCCAGAATCAGGATTCAGCCTGGTGGAGGTACTGATTGCAGCAATCATCCTCTTCATCATGCTTCTCAGCGCCAATAAAGCCTTGCTACTGGGTATGGCAGGCACAAGGCAAGGAGCCAGCCGGACAGCACTCGAATCGGAAATTCTCAACGACATTGAGATTATCCAGGGCATCGATTCAAGCCTAAGCGGTGACCTCAATGGCTGTGGATCAAGTGGGGGATCGACCTATCTCCAAACAAAGATTGAAGACCTTAATCCTGTATCAACCGATCGAACCTGGCAGCGAATCCTCGACAGCACAGTACCAACCATACTTACCATTACCTATAGCTTTGAGATTCCAGAAGCAACAGGCATGGGCAATAGCCCTGAAACAAACGGAGCAGCAAGCGACATTGGCACCGGCATTGAAAAGCGCGTGCTTGAAATCAACCCCAGTTTTCTAACCGAGTGCCCAACATGAAGCACGAGCATTCCCCCAATTCAGGATTCTCGCTGATTGAGCTCCTCGCCACCATTGTGATTGGCGTAATTCTGGCCATGGCCGCCGTTCCCCAGCTGCAACAGCGGTTTAAGCAATCCCAAGTGGATGCCTACACCAGTCGACTGGAAGCTGGAATCAACCAAATGAAGGCGAGCATGATCAGCCGACAGGATGCCTGCACCATTGAATTTCCCCTTGGCGCAGGCACCGAAACAGAAATCAAACCATCGGCACTGGAAAGCCTTCAAATTGATACACAAGGAGCAGACAGCAACTGCCCAAAACCAACATCCATGGGTAGATCAGGTGGAAGCAACCTGAATATGAACCTCACAGACTTGAGGCTCGTGAACATCAAACAAACCCTTAGTCCAAATCAAGCCAATGACATCCGCCTCTTGATTTCTCCAGCCAGTATCTCAATGACCACAATTGGAGGTGTTACAGCCCCCGACGCCAGCGTGAGCACCACACCTCTGATCATTCGCATCCGCTCTACATCGATGCATTCCCAGACCAAGGGATTTGAACGCTGCCTGAAGCTTGAGCCGATGACAGGAACCCTAATCAGGGGAACATGGCTGAACAACACATTTGGCCAAGGAAGCTGCAAGCAAAACCAATGAACTCAGTCAACTCTCAGGGAGATCGAAGCAACTCTTTGTTGAAAGATCGATGGCAAAAGTCATACTAAAGCCAAGCCAAAAGACCTGTTCCCAGACCCGCAATCCAACCCAACCATTCAACCTCCCATCCTCCCGTGAAACGCCCGACCCCAACCCAGCGCCATCGAGCCCCCCAGGGGAGTCGGGGCTTCACCCTGACGGAGACGCTGGTATCAGCCGCCGCCGGGGCAGTTTTGATGACGGGCGGAGCCATGGCCCTGCGCACGATCAGTTCGTCGATGCATCACAGCGGCAATCTCTCCAGCCTGCGCTCGAGCGCCACCAGCGGCATGCGCCTGCTGCGCTCCGAAGTGCAACGCAGTCTTTACATTCTGGTGAAGGGGGGCAGTCACGATAGTGAGCGCGACTACACCAACCTCAACGATGCCAATCACCCGGAATACGCGGCAAGCATTACTGAATGCAAGGCACTAGCGGGCAATGGGGTTTTCAACCCCGTGTTTGGCCTCAAAATGGCGGAGCTGAATACCCCGGTGATCTACGGGCTGGGCCTCTCACAGAACGGCAATGATTATGCCCTGGTTCGCTGTGGCGCCCCCCTCAATACCGATGGGCGGTACGAAACCGAACAACCCACCTTAGCCACAATTCTGGAAAATATCGGCAAGATTCCTTGCACCAAAACCACTGGCACATGCGTCGTACCCCAAAATAGCCAAGGCAAAGACATGACCCTGGCTGAGATTGTAGTGGCCATTGATACATCACTTGATACCAACAACCGCAGCAAACCCAGCACCTACCTCCAGCCTGCCCTGGCCATTCAGACCGACTCGATCCGCAAGCTACTCAAACTGGTGGACCCCACGAATCCAACGGATTCAGTCAATTACAGCTTCCTGCAACTACCTGGCGGCACCAGTGATGCCAGCGTCAATCTCGACATGATGGCCTATGCCAGGGCCGACAAGGTTGCCCGAGATGATGCCTATTACAACGTCATGAATGGAGACGCCACGTCGACAACTCAAGCCACGATTCTATCGGGCTGTACTGGATCCATCTGCAGCTTTTACGGCATTCCAGTCACCAGTGATGCCATTCAGCTGATTGTCGATGGATCAGGTTCCATGAGTTCCTGCATTACCTGGGGGAGCACCACAAACAGTACGTCACGAGTCTATTATAGCGGCTCCTCTTACACCTCCACCAAGCGCAACTGCCTGGTCACCCGGATGGAGTCGTTGCAAAATGAATTACGCAATTTGCTGATGTCGTTGCCCAGCGCGGCACGCATCAGTCTGCAGGCCTTTAGCTCCGCTGGCTATCTCAACCACCGGACCTGGAACAACGGGAACATGGCGGAACTGAACGACGCCAATCGCACCAGCGCCCTGGCCTTTGTGAATTCCCTCTCTTCCGGTGATGTGAAGCGCTGGGGCGGTACATCCCCGTGGGCCACCCTCGACAAAGCCTTTGCCAACACCAGCGCCAAATCGATCTACTTCATGACCGATGGCGACCCAAACAATGACCGCAATAGCAACTCATGGTCGTCGGCTGATTTCCAGACCACGGCCAATATCTACCTCGGCATGAACGATCGACGCAGTATCAAACTCATTGTCAACACCGTATCGATTGGCCAAGACTCTCCCTGGCTGAAGCTGATTAGTGATGGCGCCAGCGGCACCTATAAAATGGTGAACCAGGCCTACACAACAGTGAATTAGGTCAGGGCCCGAGGATGAAGCAACGTTCCTCATGGCTGCACCACCTGCTCGGCAGCATCGAGGGGCAGCTGAACCTGGCTACCGGGCTGGTGCTCCTGCTCGGCTTCAGCATCGCCAGCCTCGGGACCCTGTTGGTCACCCGCCAAAACCTCGTTCACGACTTAGAAGCCGATAGCGCCAGCATCAACCGTTCAATCACCGCTGAAGCGAAGGCCTTGATCGCCTTGCCAACCCTGGAGCGCAACCGCCGGCTGCTTCAAGCCCGGGAGCGGCAAACCAATTGGAAACACACGGTTTGGCTGGAGCTGGCCGATGGCACTGATTTGCTACCCAGCCATTCCGAAGGCTCCGTGCCCCCTGAAGTGATCTGGGAACTGCTGGGCCGCCACAACCCTTCGGCCACCACGGTGGCGCGGGAAACCCAAAGGCGCGATGGAATCACGGTTCTCTCCTTGCGGCAGAACACACCCATTCCCGGACTCACAGTCGGAGTAGCCCAAAACATCACGGCCTTTAGCCGGGCCATCAACCAACAGGTCTTCCTGCTAGCCATCACCTGGGGAGGGGCCCTGCTGTTGAGCCTGCAAGTCACATCCCTGCTTGTGAAGCGGATTGTCAAACCCCTGCGCCAACTCAGGGCAGCGGCGGCAGATGTGAATTCCGAAACCCTTCCCCAAAGCCAAATCCTGCTCAACGATCCCCCCCTCGAAGTGGCGGAATTGGTCAAGGCGTACAACGCGCTGATGGTCAGATTGGCCCATGCCTGGCGGCAACAACAGGACTTTGTGGGCAGTGTCTCCCATGAATTGCGCACTCCCCTCACCATCATCTCCGGCTATCTGCAGCGCACCCTGCGGCGCGATGACAACCTCACCCCCATCCAACGGAACGATTTAGGCATTGCCGCGGATGAAACCGATCGCATGAAACGCTTACTTGGCGATTTGCTCACCCTGTCGCGCAGTGACTGCACCCGCCTTGAATTGGTACGGCAACGCATCGATCCCTTGCCCTTGTTGCAGGAGTTGGTCGACCAAAGCAGCCAGGTCCTAGCCAGACCCATTGCCTTGGAGCACCATCGGCCAAGGGGCCAGGGTCAACACCAGATCCTGGCCTGCCCAGACCAGCTCAAACAAGTGCTGCTCAACCTGATCGAAAATGCCGATAAATATTCCCCCAAGAATTCCCCCATAGAAGTCGGTCTGTTGCACACCTTGACCGGCGCCACAATTCAAGTCAAAGACCATGGGGATGGCATCCTCCCCGAGGAACTTCCCCATATTTTTGAGCGGTTCTATCGGGGCTCCAGCAGCCATCGCCCAGCCGGTTCAGGCCTGGGGCTCGCCGTGGTTCAGCTCCTGGTGGAAGCCATGGGGGCATCGATCCAGGTTAAAAGTAGCCCGGGCCAAGGCAGCTGCTTCAGCCTCCATTGGCGTGCGGATCCTCCCAAAATCCCAGCATGAGTCACCCCAATCCGCTACGTATCCTGGTTGTTGATGATGAACCCCTCATCACCAGCCTGCTCCAAGGGGAGCTCGAACTGGAGGGTTATGCCGTCAGCACTGCCAACGATGGCACCAGTGGCCTGATTGCGATCCGCAGCACTCCCGCCCCAGACCTAGTTCTGCTGGATTGGAATCTGCCGGATTTCAGTGGCCTGGACATTTGCCGCAGGGTCAGGGCCACAGGCTTGGCCATCCCCATCCTGATGCTCACCGCCCATGACGCCATCAAAGACAAGGTGGAGGCCCTCGATGCGGGGGCCGACGACTACCTGATCAAGCCATTTTCAATCGAAGAACTGCTTGCCCGGCTGCGGGCCCTCCACCGTCGGGCCCTGCCAGCCGGTGCCGAGGGCAATGACCCTGACCACCTTCATGTTGGTGATCTCACCATCGATCTGGCCAGCCACGATGTGCAGCGGGCCGGCCAAGCCATCCAACTCTCCAATAAGGAATATCAGCTGCTGGTCTTCCTGATGCAATCCCCCAACAAAGTGCACTCCCGCTCCGACATCCTCCATGGGGTCTGGGGAGACGACTTCTTTGGCGACGACAACCTCCTGGATGTCTACATCCGCTACCTGCGCCAAAAAATCGAGGTCCCCCACTTACCTAAACTGATCCACACCGTGCGCGGTGTGGGCTTCATGGTGCGCCAGGAAGCTTGAGGGCCCGTCAAAGCGAACTCAGCCGGCCCACCCAGGAGCAGCCGTTGCTTCTGCACTGATGCGTTGGCCAGGGGCCGCGCCTGGGCCCGAAGCTTGGCCACTAGGAAAAATTTGATAAAGGCGCATGGCCACCAACTGGCGGGTGGGATCTAAACAAGCGGCGAAACCCTCCCGCCCCGATCCATTGAGATCCTCTCCCCCTGGCACCAACATCTGGCAGCCATTCCACACCCCATCGGGCCTGGCCAGGCCATCAATCACCACCCGGTTTTGAGAATTACCACTGCGACTCAGCTGGCCATCAAGATCGAATGCCGGCCCGCAGCGCATCAACACCTGGCCGCGCCAGATGCCGCTCGGCGCCGCCCCCACCGAATAGCTGATCGAGCGTCCCCCATCAAGCCTGAGATGGAGCACAGGCTTCCTGCCGGCCCATCCACAGGCTGATGCTTCCAGTTGGGGGTGCGCACTCACCGTCAGCGCCCGCTCCACCTCTGAGCGCACCAGCTCCAAGGTGCGGCGCTGGTTGGTGCGTTCCCGATAGAGCCGGCTGAGCCGCTGGCCATGGGTGCCATCACTGAGCAAGCCCTGCAACATCACCAGACCCAGGCCCACCCCCAAAGAGACCGACACCAGCAACTCCACCAAGCTGAACCCCGCATCAGAGCGCTGGCCTGAAACGGGCACCGCTGCCATCACAGCTGGGGGTCGGGTGTGCAGGCTTCAGCCTTCGGACCGGCGGCCGGATTCGCCCCATAGCGTCCCACCCGCACGATCCCCAAGGGCAAGGCCATGACCAGGCAGCGCTGGAGCGGGGTGCCCGTCGAACTCAGCACCACGGTTCCGCCATCCAGCACTAGGCCATTGCTGGAAAAGCGCAGGGCCTCCGGAAAATTGTGGTGCACTTGCACTGCGCCTTCGGCCACTCCCTCGCCAAGCCCCAGCGGAGCCCCGGCACAAACCGCTGAGCCATCGAGCGGCACCTGCCAACCGCCAGAACCCAAGCTGAGACTGCAGGGCTGGGCGCTGCCCAGGGCCGCCTGCCTACCCCGATCAATACCAATCACAAGGCGCCGGGTTGCCACCTCAAGCCGCTGCCGGGCCACCGCATCACCGCCGGAGCTAGAGGCGATCCCGGCGAGGATGGCCATGATGGCGGCCGCCATCAGCACCTCGACCAGGCTGAGACCCCCTTCCCCCTCGAACCGCCTGGGTCTGGTGACGCCTCTGGGGGCGGCGAGTCTGCAGATGACGAATCCCCGGCGGCCAGTCATGGAGTCACCCCCGGAATGATTGGCGGCATTCCCTCCGGAACCGGATGTTGCACCAGCTCCGTTGACGCACCACACAGCCCATAGGCCTGGGGAGCCAGCAGGCGCTCGCGCTGGAGACGCGGGCCTGCTCCAGCCGTGGTGAGCCCATAGCGGAGCACCAACACCGCCACCTGGGTGCCATCGAGCTGGAGGCGCTGTAACAACACCTGGCGAGCCACTGCCGCTGGCAATCCCACTCCGTGGTTAGGGCGGGCCTCCCCAACCACGGCCTGCTGCATGAAGGCAACGGCCGCATCGCAGCTCTCCAGGGGGCCGCGGGCGGCGGCGGCATTGCGCAACGTGCCTTCACTGCGCTGTAGATCCGCGTCGATTTGCAGGAGCCATTGCTCCTGGAGTTGGGCGCTTTGACTCGAGGTTGCCGAGCCGCCCCAAACCAGCAAACTGCTGCCGCCTGCAATCGCAAAGACCAGGGCAGCCACCAGCACTTCAACAAGATTCATTGGCCCAGGCTCCGTAGCTGCAACACCCGGCCTGAGCTCGGATCAAAAGCCACCGCAAACGAACGGGCCACGGCGGTATCGCGAAGGCGGAGCCGCACCTGGGCAGCGCCCGGCGCGGCAAGAAACCACTCACTCACCTGGGCCGGCGAAGAGTTCGGCAGGAGCCCTGCTGGATCGGGGCCAGCGCCGCAGGCCTGACTGGGCCCTCGAAGCAGGCATTGGCCTGGGCCATCGAGTTGCACTGCCAGCTGCTGGGCCGCCGAAGCCAAGGCATCGCCTTGCTGGCGCTGGAGCCATTGGGTCCGGAGCCGGGAGCGGCTCTGCAACGCCAGGGTTTGCAACGACAAGCTGCTCAGCACCAACACCAGCGATGCCGCCGAAGCCAGCGGAAGCACGAAGCCAGCATGGGCGTCCTGGCACGGGAATCGCCAGACCTTGCTTCGTCGGGCCCGTGGACGCAGCAAGCAGGGGGAGATCGCGCCAGAGGAAAACGCGAGAGAAGGCATCGACGCAGGGAGCCAAGACGACAACGACCAGCTTTCCCACAGACGACCAATTGAGCTTGGTCAGCCTTGCTCAGCACCCAGCCGGGCTACAGATTGGGAGACCCCTCCATTCAGCCAAACCAACCTCCATCGATGGCAGAAACCTCTCCCCCTTGATCTGTTGTGGAATGGGTCGCCCTGCTCGTCACCACAAGCTGGGGGATCTGGCTTTCGCGTTTACCTTGCGCAGGAAAGCCGGAGACTGGCCGTAACGGGCTTCAAAACCATGGCGCGTGGCCGCCGAATTGGGCAAATGGAACCGCCGCAACAGCGCGGCCACGGCCAAATGGGCCTGCGTTGGATCGAGCAGTTCAGCATGAAAAGCCTCGAGACGCTGCTGACGCAACAGCTCCATCGGTGAAATGCCCAAGCGCTCCTGACTCAGCTCTTGCAGGCGGCGGGCGCTCAAACCCACAGCCGTAGCCAGATCCGCCAGGGCCAGGCGTTGGTGCAGGTGGTCCTTGATCCAGACCAGCAAGCTGGAGAGGGGGTCGACGGGCACGGCCACAAGGTGCACGCCACAGCCCTCCAACCGGGAGATGCAATAGCTCTGGAGGGCCTGCGTCAGCCTCTGGAGTGTGGGCCCTGGAGCGGAATCTTGTCGGGCCTGGAACAGCAACTGCAGGGTGGGTAACAACAGGGCCAACTCAACCTGGCCGCAAAAATCCTCGGGCTGCCAAGCCGTCCCGCTGGGCAGGCGTAATCGCACCAAATGTAAGGGTGCCTCAAGCACCAGCAACTCCTGATCCAGAGCGTGGGTGAGACAAACATTCGGCCCAGGGGCCTGGAGCACCAACTGGCTCCTGCGCCCATGGTGCTCCAACAAAACCCGGCCCTTCAAGGCCACCACCATCCAGGCGCTGGGATGGCAGAAGCGGGCAGCAAAGAATTGGCGCCGCAGGTAATGCTCCTCACTCACCAGCAGGCCTTCCGACTCCAGTTGGCTTGAGCGCAAGGCCGGAGTTGCCGCCTCCTGGGGGGCATCGGCCGCCTGGGCTGAGGCCAGGAGTTCAGCCCCAAGGCTTAGGCACAGCTGCTTGCGGGAGGTTGGTCGCGGTGGAGCAACAGGAACCACAAGCCTCCTGACCAAAACAATCGACCGGTTTGGAGTTTAGGGGTTTCCCAACGGCGAGAACCTGCATCCCATGGAGGGCGAAACGCGCAGACAAGAAGACAAAAGCGCGGAGAGACGCGATCAAGTTGCCCATCCGCTGCAGGGTCAAGGCAAAATAGATGGAACTCACCTGGCGCCCTACTACGCTTTTTAAAGCCTTTAGCAACCACTAGCCCAATCCACAGGCTTAGGCCATGGCCCTGGACGATCTCCTCATCCATAATTTCTCCGGCGACGCCGGCTTCCACCAGGGCCCAGTCCAGGCGATGGGGGGGGTTGATGCGAGTCCCAGCAGAATCACCACGGACAGTTGGAGTCAAAACCAACAGCCGGGATCCGACCTCGATCTGCAACGCAGCCAAGAGGCTGTATCCCTCAACGAACTCCTACGTCAACACGACCTCACGGGCGGATCCATTGACAGCCTGATCCTTCAAGACGCCAGCTACGCGTCCTTGGCCGGGATCTCACCTTCCCTCCTGGCTGACCAACCGAGGTTTGGGCCCATCCGCACCTTGATGGTGATTGACCAATCGATGGCCGATTGGCGCAACTTGGTGCTCCATGCGCCGTTCGATGCCGAACTGCTGTTGCTGGATCGACACAGCGACGGGGTCAAGCAAATCAGCGATTTCCTAGGGCAACAGCAGCTCACAGGAAGTCGCCCCTTCGACACGGTCGCGATCGTGAGCGAAGGCAGCAAGGCCAAGCTGCAGTTGGGCAATGGCTTGCTCGAAAGCTCCAACCTGGCCGGCTACGCCGATGAATTGCGCAGCTGGGGGGGTGCGCTTAAAGCTGACGCCGACATTTTGATCTTCGGCTGCAACGTGGGAACGGGCAGCGAAGGTGCTGGATTTGTGCGCCAGCTCGCCGAACTCACTGGAGCTGATATTGCCGCCAGCAACGACCTCACCGGCGGGCGCGAACCTGGTGAGGAGATGCTGGTCGAAGCTGGCGACGTGGCCATCGAGGCCGATATCAGCGGCTGGGGCCTGGCCTTGAGCCCCTACCTGCAGGAGCCGCCCGATTCCGGCCAACTGATGCAGGGCGACCCGAGCATAGAACTGGACGAAGGCAACCAACAAAACTGGCAACTGGACGATGGCGGCGCTGCAGTCGAGACTGGGGCAATGACGACTGCAGACATACTTCCTAATTTTGGAGACACGACGTCAGAAATCACCCAGGACATTCCCATCGTTGACCAGGAACAAACCAATTTTGACATTGACTTTCCTTACAACGGCTATCAATCATTTACCGCTGGACTGACAGGTCAGCTGACAAGCATAGAATTAGCACAGCACGGCGGGACCCTCAACCCTCAACAAGTTGAGTTGGCCATATACAATGGAAATGATATCTTAGGCAGCGCTCTTGGAATAGCCACAACATCCGAAACAAACGATTTCAACTGGCTACTGGGCGGCTTTATTCAAACATACATTTTTTCGGATCCCATTTCCATAGTCTCAGGCAACGTATATGTTTTTAAAGTCACAAGCGACTCTGACGCAGGCCTCTTTGGGTTGGGAAGTGCGGAGGGTTATTCAGACGGGGATTTTTACCATTCTGACGGGCGCAGCGGAGACCTCTGGTTCAGAACCAAAGTACTACCCGAGCAAAGCTTGCCTCCAGTAGAACCCGAGCAAAGCTTGCCTCCAGTAGAATTGGTTGCAGTAGGCAACAGGCCTCCAACTTATATCAATAGCCCAACTTATATCACTAGTCCAAATTATATCAAAAGTGAAACCTATACTCCAGATTCCACCGACCAAGCCGCTGTAATACCCAATCCTGATGGGGCAAGCTTCACCGACCAAACCCCTGTAGAACTCCCACCCCCTCTGGGACTCTATCCAGATGGGGCAAGCTTCGATGCACCCAACTCAAACTTTACGGCAACAGACACCCTTGCCCCCGAAGCGAGAAATGGCGAATTAAATTCAAGCGATTCATCGCCTTCTCGAGTCACGACCAACGGGTCCATTCCAGGAAACAGGAACGTATCCAATTCAAACAGTACGTTCATTTTTTCACAAGTCTCAGGCTTTAGCGATATTGATTCAAGCGCCCTAAATGGCGTCGGCAAGGGTGATGCCCAGGCTCAAAAAGGCAATTCAACAACAGTGAACGCTATAGAGCTACCAAAAGGCAACAGAGAAACCATTAATCTGGTGGAGGGATTAAAGCAAGCCTCTCAAGACGACTTGCGCTCCTGGTTTAAAAGGTTTGGATTGTTCCAGACATCAGAAAGCATGGATGGAGTCGATGATAATAGCCTTCAGAATAGTAAATTCCTCCCCCAATTTATCAACAGACAACTTGGCTTCGATTCAGAGATCAGCAACGGGCTTCTCAACGCACTGATCTTTGGCGGTGCAAGTCTTTACATCATCAATAAAACAAATCCTGGACTATTGAAGCAATGGGCCGATTCATTGTGGGGCTCTCAAACCAAGCAGAAACAGAATGGCAACCATGCAAACAGAGTGATCGCAGTCTTCCTGATGCGTAGTACCACGGCTTTGGATCGTTTGGTTGCCGTTGAACTGCATGATGATGCAATCGAAATTCTGGCAGAAGAAAAACTACTTTTCAGCTTGGATACGGCAGCCCAGCGCCATCATGCAAGTTTTGACAACCAACTCAAGAAGCTCTGCCTTAAACTTGAAAATATTGGCTTACCAACCCACGAACTCCTTCTCCTGGATCCAGAGCTTCAATCTGCATTGAGCATTGTTGAACATCTAGGCCAGGAGACCAAAATCATGGAACCCAATCGGCTGTGTGATGTCGTCGAACAGCTTTCTACAACAGAACTAAATCAGCTCCAAGTCTGGCTCTCAAAACCAGGCAGCAATCCATTGGACGGCCATCCAATCAAATCAAACCTAGAAAAGCGCCAAAACGAACTTGAACATCAGCTCAGTCGAGAGAAAGCGAATGTGGCCAGCCTGATTGAACTCAGCCTTGCGATGGGGTTGCGCCAACCAGCCATAAGCCTTGTTTAGACAAAGTACGAAGTTGCCAAGAAGCAACATACTTACTATTATTATCCAGACCCATTCCCAATCACTGCCTGGTGAATTGGCCTGCAAAGCCAGATCTTGGGCAGGGAATGCTCACACCGAATGGGATCCAGTACTGGGCTTAGTCCAATGTTGAGGACAGGTTGATAAGAATCACGGCACAGCAACTGCAAGAGGCCGTCGTGGTTCTGCAGGATCGATTCCGGTTTCCCCTGCGGCTTCGGCCTGATGGCTGAAGCGTCAATCACAAGCGATTGCAACCGATCTGGCGTGAGGAAGCGTTCTGAATACCCCCACCACATCTGGGCAATCGACCTCCAGTTCGATCAGACGCTGGATGGCCGGAGATTCAGGTTCCTGAACGGGGTGGATGGGTAGAGCGGCGTTTGCCTGACGATCCGGGTAGGTCGAGGTTGCAGGGCTTTTGAGGTGATCGACAGGATCGAGGAGCTCCTCAAGTTGTATCCAGCACCGACCCACTGGCTCTGATAGGAACTGGAGCAGAAAAGGGAAATCACGGCAACCGTTCCTACGAGGGGGCTGAGCGAATTCGACGCAGGGAATCCAAGGCCTTCTCGACGGCATCGGTAATTAATGTAATGACCCGTTTTTCACGCTGTACCAAATTGACCGTCACACTCTGGCCCGAACGAACTGAATAGCGAATGCCATCCTTACTCAGATACTGGTCCTGAAGCGACACATAGGCCGTGAATCGGGGCTGGGGATTTTGCTGATCAGCCGGCAAGGAGTCGGTGGCTACCGACTTCAACTGGCCTGGGATAGAACCAAACTGGGTGAATGGAAAGGCATCCACCCGAACCTGAGCTACTTGGCCTGGCCTGGCAAAACCCACATCCCTATTGGTGAGGAAAACTTTGGCCTCCATCGCTCCTCGGGGAACAACCATCAAAAGAACTTCATTCGCATTAGCTGCATAGCCAGGACTTGATGGAACCAAGTTAAACACCAAGCCCGTAAGGGGCGAACGCAAGACTTCGTACTGCTGGGCCTTATTCACCTCTACAAGCTGACGCTCTAGGTCGCTAATATTCCGTAAGGATTCCTGCTGCATCTTGATCTTTTCGGCCTGAACCTCACGAATCTTGGCATCCGCCTGAGCCACTTCTGAGCGAAGTTCCTGCGCTTTATTCCTTTGCTGCAAAAGCTGCACAGTTTGGATGGCTCCAATCCCGACCAAGGGACCTAGCTTCTTCTCAATAAGGGCTTCCGTATCGGCAGAGTCTTGCAAGCTTTTTTTCCGGAAGATCAGGCTTTCCTGCCGTGCCTGGTAGGCCCGATTCTGCTCACCAAGGCGCTGATTCTCGAGCCGGATTTGGTTGCTTAGTGTTGAAGCACGCTTCTGACTCACATCCGCATCAAACTTCAACAGCGGCTGACCAGCCACCACGGTAGCTCCCTCCTTCACGAAGATCCAGCTCACCACACCAGGCGCACGCGCCATAATTGGCCGAGCAGCGCCTTGGGCCTGGAGTTCACCTGAGGCCACAATCACTTCATCAATCTTGGCTGAACATGCATATACAAATGCTAGGCTTGCCGTTCCAATAATGCTCCAAACCAACGCCTGGCTCCAAATCGGTGGCGGCTTCAATCTCACCTCCTGGTAGTCCAGAGGGCTTACCAGCTTGGAAGCGGGGGAGTGGCGAATCAGATCGCTCAAGTCAATACAGCCTCTTGCTGATGATAAAGAGTGGCGTAGCGGCCTCCCAGCTCCATCAGCTCATCATGGGAACCACTCTCCACCAACGCACCTTGGTCCATCACCAAAATGCGATCGGCATGGCGCAGACTACCAAGCCGATGGGTGATAAAGAGCACGGTGCTACCTCGATAAACATCCATCAAATTGCGCGTCAGTTGTTTTTCCGTATCCACGTCAAGTGCGCTCGTTGCCTCATCCAGTACGAGCAAACGGGGACGCTTGAGCACCATCCTCGCAATCGCGATGCGTTGGCGCTGGCCTCCACTTAAGCCAGCTCCCCTCTCACCCACTGAACTGCTATAGCCAGCAGGCATAGCCTGGATAAAGTCGTGAGCACAGGCTACTTTACATGCATTGGAAATTTCCTCGAATGAGGCGTCAGGTCTGGTTATTGCCAAATTCGACATCACCGAACCATCGAAGAGCAAACTATCCTGGGGTACCACGCCAATCTGGGTTCTCAGTGAATACAGATCTACCTTGGCAATGTCATAACCATCAACGCGAATCGCACCCTCTGTTGGATCATAAAGACGGGTGAGCAATTTGAGCAATGTGCTCTTGCCTGAACCACTGGTCCCAACGATACCAACGAATGATCCTTCTGGTATCTCGAAACTCACATTGATCAATTGAAGGGGGCCGGGGTTGGTAAAACGAAAATTGACCGCTTCGTAGCTAATGGCGCCTTGGATCGGAGGAAGCGGCGGCAATTGCTCGCCAGCAATTTCGATCTCTTCTGGGTGATCAACAATGTCGGCGAGCCTTTCCAGAGAAAGGGCTGTTTCTTGGAAATTTTGCCAAAGTGTCGCCAATCTAAGCATAGGACTTGTTACATAGCCCGCCAAGATCCGGAAGGCAATGAGCTGACCAAGGCTTAGTTCCCCCTTCAAAACCAATGTGGCCCCAACCCACAGCACCAGGAGTCCGGAAAGCTGCTCTAGGAAGTTGCTAGCCGAACCAGCGGCCGTACTGGTGAGTGTGTTTTGGAAGCCAGCCTGAATTTGGCCGCCATAGAGTTGCTGCCAACGCCAGCGACTGTGCAATTCCATGCCCTGGCCCTTGACGGTTTCCATGCCGCCCAGGGTTTCAACCAAATGGCTCTGAACCCTCGCACTCGCTTCCGCTTGATTGCGCAGCTGCCGGCGAATGACTGGAGCAGCGGCGATGGTAAGAGCAATGAAGAACGGCACCACAGCCAAAGCCCAAAACGTGAGCTGAACGCTATAGAGCAGCATAACTGCGATATAAATCAAGGAAAAACAAGCATCCAAAACAACCGTAAGGGCTGTGCCAGTTAAGAATCGGCGTATTTTTTCGAGCTCATTGATTCGACTACTCACTTCCCCAACGGGTCGCTTGGCAAAATACCCCAAAGGGAGCCGAAGCAGATGGTCGATAATGGTTGCCCCCAGGGAAATATCGATGCGATTGGTGGTGTCGGAGAAGAGATAGGTTCGCAAGGATCCCAACACCGCCTGAGCCACTGCCATACCCACCAGCAAGGTGCCCAGCACGTTGAGACTACTCAAGTTGCCCTGGCTAATCACCGCATCAATAATTTGCTGAACCAACAGGGGATTGAGAAGTGCAAACAATTGGACAAAGAAACTCGCAATCAGCACCTGGATCAAGACGACCCGATGCTGCATCAGCGCGGGCAAAAACCAACTCAAGCCAAAGCGGGCTTTGGGGCTGCTAGCACTTCTCTCCAGGCACAGCACCGCCAACTGCCCGTCCCCGTTGAAATCGGTGAGCTTTGTATAGGCAAGCCTTTCCTGGTCCTTGCGCGGATTGCCCACCAGGGCTTCCAGGGGACCGGATTGCCAAATCACAAGGGGGTGACCCTCTTGCACGATTACCGCTGGGGTGGGCAAGCGCTGCAGCTGGGCTTCATTCACCTTCAACATGGAGGCCCTAAGCCCCATCAGATCACAGACCGCTGCCAACTGAATCAGGGCAATGCTGTTCGCTCCGTCTCGCTGCAATTGATCGGTGAGGATGCGCCGCAGCACATCCCTGCGGAAGGGAAGATCGAAGTGCCTGGCAAGCATCCGCAGACAGGCCAAGGGCTCATCAATCGGCCCCTCCCCACGCATGTGGGAGAAGGATCCGTCATCGTTGAGACGACCGTACCAATCCTCGAGGGCATCGGCTTGCTGCTGAAAGGCAACAATCGAGCCAGGGCTTTCAAGCCATTCCGGATCAAGGACTGCACTGGCTTCGGCCGTATCCCCAGCCAAATCGGAATCCACCACCATGGCGGCGGGTAGCCGCAAGGGTGGCCACGAGGACGGTTGGGCGAGCAAGCGGCCGGGCAGCTTGCCGCGCACAGCGAGCTCAACTGGGCCTTGAACTTCCCGGCCTGGCTCAAGCCCTTCGAAGTTGTCTGAACTCACCAACCATGAAGCCCAGCCCGCAGGAAAGCTGTGGGTTCCAGGTGGTAACAGCAAAACTTGCTCCTCCCCATGGGCCTCCTGCATCTTGTTCGCCGCCCAGTCCCGCAGGGTGGAGCGGCTGGGCAATTCAGGCCTGCGGCTCGCTGCAGCAGCGGCATACAACTCTTCGATGCTGGGGCTTGCAAAACTGGAGTTGAGCGATGGGTGCTCGGCAAGCACCGTTAAGAACGCCTCTGCGGGCAAAAGCCAAAGCTCGCTCGGCAAGGAGGCCGCCAAGGCATGACCGGTCGCCCCCCTCAGCAGGGCTACCTGGCCCACCATGGCGCCGGCAGCAATCCGCTGGATCGTGAAAGGTTCACCCTTTTCATCCCGGCCCAGGAGCCTGAGCTGGCCCTTCACCACCAGGGCAACGCCTGGGGGAAGACTGCCGTGGTCGTGGAGCTTTTGACCAGGCCGCAACCGCAATGGCTGCACGGATTGGGCCAAAACAGCCTTGCAAGACTGAGGGAGCTGATTAAACGGACTCCACCCATCGATAACTCTCAGTGCTGCGGCGAGTTCCAAGGGTCAGAAGTGGGGCTTAATCGCCACGCAAAGCAGCATTACTTCCCATTCTGCACCATTCGGACCAAGACCAGGACCAAGCGCAAGGAGCGAGAAGGGCAAAACAAAGAATTAAAGAGGGAGGAAAGAATGGTCGACAGAGCCAATGATTATAGGTTAGTTAGCTCAACCAACGCTCAGGATCTGATTTCGCATCAAGCGGCAGGGGCGATTGCCGGCTGCCTGTTTTGAAGCAGCTGGGCAATGGCCCGCTCCCCCTCATCGAGCAACAGGCGTTGCTGCATCGCCTGATCAAAGATGGCCCCGTGCAATGTTTCAAGCCGCACAATCACCCCCCAACCCTCCAGCGCCTTCGGTGGCCAGAGTTGGCCTGGCCGGCTCACTTGCAGCAATTTGGCCAATCCAGGGTGGAGCTTGGTTAGGGGAATGGGACCCAGCAGGCCTCCCGTCTCCCTTTCTGGACCTTCCGAAAACTCCGAAGCCAACGCCGCAAAGGTCGCCTCCCCCTCCTTGATTTGCTGATAAAGCTCCGACGCCAGCTCACTATTGCGGAGGCGAAGCAGCGAGTAGGTGACCTGATCGAGCTCGGGTTTGCGCTTGAGAAAAAGCGTTTGCAACTCAGGGCCCCACCGCTCTCTACACCACGACAACCACTGCCAGGAACGGACAGCCATGCGATCAATAGCCTCGGCTTGCAGCCCATGCTTGTCCATCCAGCCTTGGACCTGCTCGGGGCTGGCCAAATTGTGCTGGCGTTCCCACTCCACACGCAGGGCTGTCAACTGATCGGGTTCGGGCAAGGCACGATCGGCCAACAATTCATCAATACAGCGCTCGCGCAAAACCCGATCGAGCAAACCCCAGCGCGCCAAATCTGTCGTGCTGACCCCATTCAATTCGGTGGATGGAAGGCTAATCACGCAACTCAAATCAGCCGAAACAGACAAATAACCCTAACCATGGCATGAATGCATCTGTCTTGTAGGCGATGCCCTAGGCCCCTGTCCTACTGGTTGAGCTTAAGCACGGCCATGAAAGCTTCTTGGGGCACGTCCACCTTGCCCATCGCCTTCATGCGTTTCTTGCCCTTGGCCTGCTTCTGCAGCAGCTTTTTCTTCCGGGAGATGTCGCCGCCGTAGCACTTCGCGAGCACGTCCTTGCGGATGGCACTGATGCTCTCCGAGGCAATCACCCGGCTACCAATGGACGCCTGGATCGGGATTTTGAATTGTTGGCGAGGGATCAATTCCTTGAGTTTCTCCACCAAACCCTTGCCCACATTGTAAGCCTTATCGCGGTGCACAATCGTGGTGAGGGGATCGGCCTTTTCGGCATTGATCAGCACATCGAGTCGCACCAGTTCGTTCTTGCGATAGCCGATCAGGCTGTATTCCATTGAGGCATAGCCCTTGGTGCGACTCTTCATCTGATCGAAGAAGTCAGTCACCACTTCGGCCAGGGGCATCTCGTAATGCAGGGTGACCCGATCGGTGGTGATGTACTTCATGTCGATGTACTCACCCCGGCGCTCCTGGCACAGCTCCATCAAGGTGCCGTTGTAGGTGTTAGGGGTATAGATCTCGAGCTTCACGTAGGGCTCTTCGATCGATTCGCGCTGCTGGGGGTCGGGCAAGGTGGCCGGGTTGTCCACCATCAAGGTGGCCCCATCGAGCATGTTCACCAGATAGATCACCGAGGGCGCGGTGACGATCAAATCAAGGTTGTATTCCCGCTCGAGCCTTTCCTGCACAATTTCCATGTGCAACAGGCCCAAAAAGCCACAGCGGAAGCCAAAGCCCATGGCACTGCTGGTTTCGGGCTCATATTTCAAGGCCGCATCCGAGAGCTGCAACTTGTCGAGGGCTTCGCGCAGGTCCGGGTATTGGTCGGCATCGGTAGGGAAGAGACCGCAAAACACCATCGGCTTGGCCTCGGTGTAACCCGGCAGGGCCTCCGTGGCCGGACTACTCACCAAGGTGATCGTGTCTCCCACCCGGGCATCGGCCACAGCCTTGATCGAAGCCGCCATGTAACCCACCTCCCCGGCATGGAGTGAATCCACCTGACGCTGGTCGGGTGCCATCACCCCAACTTCGTCAAGCTCATAGGTTTTCTTGCTCGCCATCAACAGCACCTTGTCGCGCTTGCTGATGGAGCCGGAAATCACCCGGAAGTAGACAATCACTCCCCGGTAGGGGTCGTAGTAGGAGTCGAAGATCAGGGCCCTGAGGGGCTCGGCCACTTTGTCGGGCGGTGGTGGCACCCGATCCACGACCGCCTGAAGAATCTCGGGAACGCCCAGGCCTGTTTTGGCCGAGCAGTGGATGGCATTGGAGCAATCCAGACCAATAATGGCCTCGATTTCCTCGCCAATCCGATCCGCATCCGCACCAGGGAGATCGATCTTGTTGAGAACCGGAATGATCTCGAGATCGTTTTCAAGCGCGAGATACACGTTGGCCAGGGTTTGGGCTTCCACGCCCTGGCTGGCATCCACCACCAAGAGAGCCCCTTCACAGGCCTGCAGCGAACGACTCACCTCGTAGGAGAAATCGACGTGGCCAGGCGTGTCGATCAGGTTGAGGATGTAGCTCTCGCCATCGGCGGCGGTGTAAACCATCCGGGCCGCCTGGAGCTTGATCGTGATGCCCCGTTCCCGCTCCAGCTCCATGTTGTCGAGGAACTGCTCCTGCATGTCGCGAACCGCCACCGTGCCGGTTTCCTGCAGCAGCCGGTCAGCCAGGGTGGATTTCCCGTGGTCGATGTGGGCAATGATGCAGAAATTGCGAATCCTGGAAACGGGCACATCAGTCATGGCGCCAATCCTAAGGAGCAAGGCCAGCCAGCTCCAGTTGCGGGTACCTAAGCTCCAAGTATCGAAACTCGCCAAGCCAGAACTCAAGCCATGAGTACCGACAGCCCCAGCGCACCAGAAGTAGCCAAGGATCCCCGGGCCCTCACCATGGAAAACGTGGAGCGCACCCTCGACGAGGTACGGCCCTACTTGATGGCCGATGGCGGCAACGTGGAAGTGGTGGAAATCGACGGTCCCATCGTCAAGGTGCGCCTCCAAGGGGCCTGTGGCTCCTGCCCCAGCAGCACCATGACCCTCAAAATGGGGATCGAGCGCAAGCTGCGCGAAGCCATCCCTGAAGTGGATGAAGTGGTTCAGGTGCTCTGAGGCCAGCCCGATAGGCTTCGGCCCACCCGATCAAAAGCCGTGCTCGACCAGCGTCTGCTGCGCGACAACCCCGAGTTGATTACCCAGCAACTGGGGCGTCGCGGCATGGCGCTTGACCTCACCAAGCTGCAGTTGATTGCCAAGCAGGAGCGCGATCTGCAGGAACAGCGCAGCAATCTTCAGGCCGAAGGCAACCGGATCGGCAAGGAGGTGGGTGGCCTGATTCAAGGCGGTGAAGCCCCCAACAGCCCTGCCGTGCAAGGTCTGCGCGACCAAGGCAACCGCATCAAGCAACAGGTGTCGGTGCTGGAGGAGGAGGAAAAGGAGCTCCAAGCCAAGCTGCGCGACCAATTGGCTGCCCTGCCCAACCTGCCCTCGCCCGAGGCCCCGGATGGCAAGAGCGAAGTCGACAACGTTGAGATCAGGACCTGGGGCTCACCCCGGCTCGCCGCTAGCGGTGAAACCCTTGAGGAGCACTGGCAAATCGCCGAGCGCCTGGGCCTGTTTGAAACCGAGCGGTCGGTGCGAATCGCCCAGAGCCGCTTTGTGACCTTGATGGGCCAGGGGGCCCGGCTCGAGCGCAGCCTGATCAACTTCATGCTCGATTTGCACACCGGCAAGGGCTACCGGGAGGTGTTGCCGCCGATCCTGGTGAACTCCGCCAGCCTGACCGGCTCGGGCCAGCTGCCCAAATTTGCCGAAGAAAGCTTCCGCTGTGCCGACGACGACCTCTGGCTCACCCCCACTGCTGAAGTTCCCGTCACCTCGTTGCATCGCGATGAGGTGATCCCCGCCGATCAGCTGCCGCTCCGTTACGTGGCCTACAGCCCCTGCTTCCGCCGGGAAGCGGGGTCCTACGGCCGCGACACCCGCGGCCTGATTCGCCTGCACCAGTTCAACAAGGTTGAGCTCTATTGGTTCTGCCACCCCGACCACTCGGGGGAGGCCCATCAGCAGATCACCGCCGACGCGGAAGCGGTGCTCGAAGCCCTGGAATTGCCTTACCGCAAAATCGAGCTCTGCACCGGCGACATCGGCTTCTCGGCAGCCCGCACCTACGACCTGGAAGTCTGGTTGCCCGGGGCCGGCACCTACCGCGAGATCTCGAGTTGCAGCACCTGCGGCGATTTCCAGGCCCGCCGCTCGGCCATTCGCCTCAAAGAGGGCAAGGGCACCCAACTGGTGCACACCCTCAATGGCAGTGGCCTGGCCGTGGGTCGCACCATGGCGGCCCTGCTCGAAACCGGCCAACAGGCCGATGGCAGCATCAAACTTCCGGACGCCCTCATTCCCTACTTCGGGTCCGACACCATCGGACTGGCCTAAAGGGCCCTGATCAGCAATTGGGCACGACCCAGCAGGCTTCGCCCCAGAATGGGTCGACTAAGGGCGCTGCCTGCATGGGGGTTCTGACCGCACTGGCGATCCTGGCTGGATTGGTGGTGGTGCATGAAGCCGGCCACTTCTTTGCCGCCACGTGGCAGGGGATTCGGGTGAGCAGCTTTTCGATTGGCTTTGGCCCGGTGCTGTTCGAGCGCCAGCGGCGCGGCGTGCAATTTGCCCTACGGGCCATCCCCCTGGGGGGCTTTGTGGCCTTCCCCGATGACGACGAGGACAGCCCGATTGCCAAGGATGACCCCAACCTGCTAAGCAACCGCCCCCTACCCCAGCGGGCCCTGGTGATTGCCGCCGGCGTGCTCGCCAACCTGCTGCTCGCCTGGACCGTGTTGATCGCCCAGGGCTACTTGGTGGGCATCCCCTCCGGCTTCAGCACCACCCCTGGGGTGTTGGTATCGGCCGTGCAGTCCAACCAGGCCGCAGCGGCCGCTGGCCTCAAGGCGGGCGATCGGATCCTGGCCCTGGCCGACCAGCAACTCGCCGGCGGCCAGGACGCCGTCGCCGATCTGGTGAGCACCATCAAAGGATCTCCAGAGCGCACCCTGACGCTGCTGGCTGAACGGGATGGCCAGAAGCTCAAGCTCAAACTCACCCCCACCGACCTGGGGGGGGTGGGTCGCATCGGCGCCCAGCTCCAGCCCAATGGCAGTGAAGCCTTCCGCCCGGCCAAGGATCCGCTGGAGCCGGTGCGGCAAGCCAGCCACGACCTGGCCCTGCTCACCCGCCGCACCGCGAATGGCTTTGTCACCCTGGCCACCCATTTCGGCGAAACCGCTGGCCAGGTGTCGGGGCCGGTGAAAATCGTGGAGATGGGCGCGTCGTTGGCCAAACAGGGCGGCGGCAGCCTGTTTGTGTTCACCGCCCTGATCTCGATCAACCTGGCGGTGCTCAATGCCCTGCCCCTCCCCCTGCTGGATGGCGGTCAATTCGTGCTGCTGCTGCTCGAGGGGGTGCGAGGCAAGCCCCTGCCGGAGCGGTTCCAGATGGCCTTTATGCAGTCGGGATTTGTGTTTTTGGTGGGCTTGAGCGCGGTGCTGATCGTCAAAGACACCTCCCAGCTACCCGCTGTCCAGCAGCTGTTCAACCGTTGAAGGGTCCCAAGGTGCGGGCCCCGCTCATCCTTGAGCGGCTGGGCGAGCTCTATCCCGAGGCCACCTGTTCCCTGGATTGGCGCACGCCCTATGAATTGCTGGTGGCCACCATGCTCTCGGCCCAATGCACCGATGAACGGGTCAACAAGGTGACCCCGGCCCTGTTTGCCCGCTTCCCTGATGCCGCCGCCGCCGCCGCAGTGGAGCCGGGCGAGGTGGAGCCCTACGTTCAATCCACTGGCTTTTTTCGCAACAAGTCCAAGGCGATTGTGGGCAGCTCGCGCCTGCTCATGGAGCACCACGGTGGTGAGGTGCCCCAAACCATGGAGGAGCTGCTGGTGCTCCCTGGGGTTGCCCGTAAAACCGCTTCGGTGGTGCTCGCCTGGTGTTTTGGCATCAACGCCGGCGTCACCGTGGACACCCACGTGAGCCGCCTCAGCCAACGGCTAAGGCTCAGCAAGAAACGCACCCCCGCCCAGATCGAACCCGATCTGATGAAGCTGGTGCCCCAGAGCGAATGGCAAAACCTCTCGATCCGACTGATCTTCCACGGCCGGGCGGTCTGCCATGCCCGGAAGCCCCAATGCGGCACCTGCCCCATTGGCGATCTCTGCCCGATGGGCGGTCAGCTCGCAAGCTAGGATCATGGATTAATAGTCCGATAGTTCCGCAGCTCGCATGGCGAAGAAGTCGATGATTGCGCGCGATGTCAAGCGCAAAAAAATGGTGAATCGCTTCGCCGGCAAGCGCGCCGCCCTCAAGGCGGCTTTTGATGCGGCCTCCGATCCCATGGAGCGCCTGGAAATCCACCGCAAGATTCAGGGATTGCCCCGGAACAGCGCCCCGAACCGGGTGCGCAACCGTTGCTGGGCCACCGGCAAGCCCCGCGGCTACTACCGGGACTTCGGCCTCTGCCGCAACCAACTCCGCGAACGGGCCCACAAAGGTGAGCTGCCTGGCGTTGTGAAGTCCAGCTGGTAGTCAGCTGCGATGGATTGGATCAATCAGATCCCTCTGATTCTTCTGAACGACCCGATCCCCGCTTCCATCCCTCCCCCACCGGGAGCACCAAGCGCCCTAGGGCGCTTTTTTAATGACGCTCAGGCGCCGCAGGGCCCTTTTTCAATGGCAAAGACAGAAGCCAGAACCCACACCAAAACCGGAACTTTTCAGGGGCGTCAAGGCCGGATGCGAGAATGGCAAATGAAAACAAAAGGACATAAGCCCAAGTGCAAGGACAAACTCAGTCGATCTCCTTCGATGGTCGGGAGATCCGACTGACCACCGGTCGGTTCGCTCCCCAAGCGGGGGGTTCGGTGATGGTTGAGTGCGGAGATACCGCTGTTCTGGTCACCGCAACCCGCTCCGGAGGTCGTGAAGGCATCGACTTCCTTCCCCTCATCTGCGACTACGAAGAGCGGCTGTATGCCGCCGGTCGCATCCCTGGCAGCTTTTTCCGGCGGGAAGCCCGTCCCCCCGAGCGGGCGATCCTCACCTGCCGGCTGATCGACCGCCCCATGCGGCCCCTCTTCCCCAGCTGGATGCGCGACGACATCCAAATCGTGGCAACCTGCCTGTCACTCGATGAGCGGGTTCCACCCGATGTGCTCGCCGTGACCGGCGCTTCGATGGCCACCCTGCTGGCCAAGATCCCCTTCTACGGGCCCATGGCCGCCGTACGGGTGGGCCTGCTGGGCGACGACTTCGTGCTCAACCCCAGCTTCCGCGAAATCGAGCGCAGTGAGCTGGATCTGGTGGTGGCCGGCACCCCTTCCGGCGTGATCATGGTTGAGGCGGGCGCCAACCAGCTGCCCGAACATGACGTGATCGAAGCCATCGACTTCGGCTACGAGGCCGTGGGTGAGCTGATCAAAGCCCAACAAAACCTGCTCAAGGAACTCGGCATCGAGCAGGTGTTCCCCGAGGAGAAGCAAGAAGATTCCACCCTGCCCAAATTCCTCGAGAAGGAATGCGGCAAGGGCATTGGCGATGTGCTGAAGCAATTCAGCCAAACCAAAATTGAGCGCGATGAAAAGCTCGACGCCATCAAGGCCCAAGTAGGTGAAAAGATCGCTGCCCTCAAGGACGGCGACGCCATCAAGGTGGCCGTAAGTAGCAACAGCAAGGTGCTCGGCAACAGCTACAAGAGCCTCACCAAGAAGCTCATGCGCGAGCAGATCATCAAAGACGGCAAGCGGGTCGATGGCCGAAACCTCGACGAGGTGCGTCCGATCAGCGCCGCTGCCAGCGTGCTGCCCAAGCGTGTTCACGGTTCGGCCCTATTCCAGCGCGGCCTCACCCAGGTGCTCTCCTGCGCCACCCTCGGCACCCCCAGCGATGCCCAGGAGATGGATGATCTCAACCCCACGACCGAGAAGACCTACCTCCACCACTACAACTTCCCCCCCTACTCCACCGGCGAAACCAAGCCGATGCGCTCCCCTGGCCGCCGGGAAATTGGCCACGGCGCCCTGGCTGAGCGGGCCCTGGTACCGGTACTGCCCAGCAAGGAATCCTTCCCCTACGTACTGCGCGTTGTGTCGGAATGCCTGAGCTCCAACGGCTCCACCTCCATGGGTTCGGTGTGCGGCAGCACCCTGGCCTTGATGGATGCGGGCGTGCCCCTGAAGGCCCCCGTGAGCGGCGCCGCCATGGGCCTGATCAAGGAAGGCAGTGAAGTGCGGATCCTCACCGATATCCAGGGCATCGAGGATTTCCTCGGCGACATGGACTTCAAGGTGGCTGGCACCGAAAAGGGCATCACCGCCCTGCAGATGGACATGAAGATCACGGGCCTCGAGATGGCCACGATTGCTGAGGCCATTAACCAGGCCCGCCCCGCCCGTCTGCACATCCTCGAGAAGATGCTCGAAGCGATCGATAAGCCCCGCGACACCATGTCGCCCCACGCTCCACGCCTGCTCAGCTTCCGCATCGATCCGGAACTGATCGGCACGGTGATTGGTCCCGGTGGCCGCACCATCAAGGGCATCACCGAGCGCACCAACACCAAGATCGACATTGAGGACGGCGGCATCGTCACGATTGCCAGCCACGACGGTGCTGCCGCTGAAGAGGCCCAACGCATCATCGAAGGCCTCACCCGTCGCGTCAGCGAGGGTGAAGTGTTCCAAGGTTCCATCACCCGGGTGATCCCAATTGGTGCCTTTGTGGAAATCCTTCCTGGTAAGGAAGGCATGATCCACATCTCCCAGCTGTCAGAAGCCCGAGTTGAGAAGGTGGAAGACGTGGTCAACGTGGGTGACCAGGTGACCGTGCGGGTGCGCGAGATCGACAACCGCGGCCGCATCAACCTCACCCTGCGCGGCGTGCCCCAGGCCGACGCTCCCGCCCCCGCCTGATCAGGGGCCAGCGGTTGCACTCCCCTTAGCCGGCCCCTCAGGGCCGGCTTTTTTGTTTAGAGCACCAACTTAAAGCGCAAAACCCGGATCAATCACCGCCAGGGCCGCTGCCGCTTTCGCGCAGAGGACCTGGTGGCACGGGCCATGGCTGGCGATCAGGCAACCCGCCTGGCGGACATCGCCGTTGTTGTAGGTGAGGGCTTTGCCATCGGCGTGGCTAAAGGCACCGCCGGCCGCCCGCAGTACGGCCTCGGGGGCGGCCATGTCCCAATCCTTGGGCGCACTCTTACCGGAAAGAGAGATATAGAGATCGGTCTCACCGCGCAGAATCGTGGCCACCTTGCCGCCCACGCTGCCAATCGCCTTGGTGTCACCCAAGGCCAGTGACGAGAGCAACTGCTCCAGCCGCTGGTCGCGGTGGTTGCGGCTCGCCACCAGCACCAACTCAGAGAGCTCCTGGCGGCTGCTGAAGCTCACCGGGAAACTCTCGCCCGCGCGGTTTTCCCCCCAGGCCTCCCCGGCGGATCCCGTTAGCGAAGGAAGCACCCCAAACCACAACTCCCCCAGCGCGGGCAGCAACACCACCCCCAGCACCGCCTGCTGGCGGTGCACCAGGGCCAGGTGCACCGCATAGTCGCCGGTGCCCTGAAGAAAATCCTTCGTGCCATCCAGCGGATCGAGGATCCACAACCAGTCGGCCGCCAGACCCTGGCCGGCTGGCAAGTCAGCCAGCTGCTCCTTGGCCGTTTCTTCGCTGAGCAGGGTCCAATCGGCACCAGGGAAGGCCGCGCTCAAGCCATCGAGCAGCCATTGGTTCACTGCTAGATCGGCCGCTGAGACAGGGCCCTCGCCGCCATCGTCGACGCTGAGTGCCTTGGCAAAGCCGTAGGGGGGCTGCTCACCCCGGCCATAGGCCAGGAGGATGTCGGCAGCGCCCCAACTCAAGCGCCGCAGCTCGACCAGGAGGGCATCACGGCCGATGCCCGAGGGCAGAGCAAGGGGAGCCGGCATCATGGTGGGGCTGGAAGCAGCATTGTGCAGGAGCCGCGTGCCGTGCAAGCCACCGAACCCGCCGCCGGCGTGCTTTATCTGGTGGGAACACCGATTGGCAATCTGGCGGACCTCTCCCCCAGGGCCCGCCAGGTGCTCAGCGGCGTGCAGCGCATCGCCTGCGAAGACACCCGCCGCAGCGGACTGCTGCTGCACAGCCTGGGGATCAAAAACCGGCTGGTGAGCTTCCATGCCCACAACCAAACGGCCCGCATCCCCGAATTACTGGCGGCCTTGGAGGCCGGCGAAGCGATTGCGGTGGTGAGCGATGCCGGTCTGCCAGGCATCTCCGATCCAGGCGAAGTCCTGGTGGCCGAAGCCCGAAACCTAGGCCGCACCGTGATTTGCATTCCAGGCCCAAGTGCCGTTACCACCGCCTTAGTGAGCAGCGGCTTGCCCTGCGGCCGCTTTTGCTTTGAGGGGTTCCTGCCAGCCAAGGCCAGTCAACGGCGCAAACAGCTCGAGGAGCTGGCGGATGAGGAGCGAACCGTGGTGCTATTTGAAGCGCCCCACAGGCTTGTTGATCTGCTGGAAGACGTTTTGGCGGTCCTTGGCGATCGGCCCCTGCGGGTAGCCCGGGAGCTCACCAAAAAACACGAGGAGCAGGTGGGGCCCACGGTGGCGATCGCCTTGGCGCACTTCCGCCAGACCCCCCCGCTAGGGGAATGCACCTTGGTGCTCGGGGGCGCGCCCCCAAAAGCAGAGCCCATCTGGGATCCCGAAGCCCTACGCCAGGAGCTGCAGGAGTTGGTGAAAGGGGGCATGGGCAGCAAGGCGGCGTCAAAGGCCTTGGCTGAGCGCAGCGGCCACAGCAAGCGAGAGCTTTACGCCCTGCTGCATGCCAGCGAGACGGACGCAACCTAACCAGGCAAACTCTCAGAGCTAGCTGGCTCGTTGATGGCCCCGATGGTTGTGGTTGTGCGCCTGCGATTGCTGCTCTCCAGCCTGGCTGGCGGGGGAATGCTGCTGCTGATCCTGTGCCTGGGGGCCCAAAACCTGGACCAGCGCACCAGCTTGAACCTGGCTACCAGCCGCACCGCACCCCTGCCGACGGGATTCCTGGTGGGGCTGGCGCTGGTGGTGGGCGTGATCAGCGGAGGATGCACGGCCGCCCTGCTGATGCCCCAGGGGGATCAGCAGCCGGGCAAGGAATAGAGGCTGCCTTCCATCACCACCCTGGTGATGCCCTGGGCCACCAGATAGGGGGCCGTACGCTCCAGAACCCGGGTGTCGGGCACCTTGATGACCCGCTGGGTACGGCCGCAATGGCGCTTGGCCTGGCGGGGGTTGGCGAACACCATCAGAGCCTGGCGCCCTTCTTCGTCGGCGGGGAGCGGGCCGAGCTCGGGGAAGTCGGTCAGGGGCTTGGCCTGGAGCTCAACGGTCCTATCCACCAACATGTAAACGCTGGCTGGCAGGGCCGCATCACCCAGGGGTTGGCACAGGACCGGCTGGAAACTGTGCCCCACCAGGGCGATGGGCACGGCTACAAATTGTTCAACGTAGTGATCGCTATCGCCATCAGCGTCGTCGCCTTCTGCATCAACGCCATCAAAGTCGTCACCATCGCTGTCGTCAGCAAAGTCGTCGGCATCGGCAATGGCCAAGACCACTGGAGCTTCAAGGGCGAGGTCGGGCTCGGCAGCAAGCTCGCGTTGGATTTCAGCCTCAACCACCACGGGTTGCTGAGGCTCTAACTGCAACTCAGGTTGGGATTCAGCTTCTAACTCAGGTTGCAACTCGGGCTGAAGGCTTCCGATCGCAGGCACCTCTGGCTCCTCCGCCTTGGGAGCGGTCTCTTTGGCTTGGGGGAGCTTGCTGCCGCCCTTCGCCCGTTGCTGCTTGAGCTGCTCGTAGTCGGAGGCGGTCAAGGTGGCTTTCACCACGCGAGTCACCGTGTTGATGCTGCAGCCATAGGCATCGGCCAGCTCGTGGCTAGCCGCCCCGACGCGATAACGAGCCACCAGCTCGCTTTTCTGGCTATCAGTGAGCCGGGTGGCCGCCATGGAGCACAAGCTGAGCAGCCCGCCACTCTAGGGGCCACCGATGGCATCACTGGCACAATGCCCAAAGCGCTGGCATTGGCGGCGCCATGCTCCCTTAGCTCAGCCGGATAGAGCAGCTGCCTTCTAAGCAGCCGGTCGTTGGTTCGAATCCAACAGGGGGCGTTTTTGGAACGAAGCCGCTTCAAGGGGAATGGGTGCAAGGACCAATTGCTCCAGAACGCGGATCTAATCAGATCTGATCCCAGAAACCCGGAGGCGCCCCCCGGAGCGCTTACCCCCCCTGGAACCAAAGGATCCAGGGGGAGCAGGCTTGTTAACGGGCCCTCAAAACCAGTCAACCTGCGTAACTGGCGTAGGCCTTTTCTTCGCACAACTCAGAGCCGTAGGCCTGGTTGATCTGGCGCTTGAGGGCTGCACGCCGATCGTTCTGGAAATACACCTGACGTGCGAGTTCCACAAATTCGGCATCAAACTGACCCTGCCGCTCCTTATCGCGAATGGCATCCTCAATGGTCCAAAGCGATTGATTGACGCTCTTGAGATCTGAAAATCTCTCTTGCTCCACGGGAAACGCCAGGTCCCCCAAGACCTGGCGCAGCAAAGACAATTCCTGAATCCCGTGGGCCAGTCCTTCACCCTTGAGGTGAAGGACCTTGATCTCCAGGATGGTGATCTTATCGAGCAATTCCCCCAGGGATACTGGGATCAGGCAACGACAGCCAGTCATCCGCGGTGAGACTTGAAGATCTGCTCCGTGGGATGGCTCTCACCCACCAAATCACTATCCATGCCGCCAAGGGATGGGCTGAGATCAACCTGGCCATGGACCTGATGCTCCTGGCCGCCCACCAGATCACCATGGCCGTGGCCATGGCCCGTAGAACCAGCAGCAGCACCAAAGACAACGGCATCGCCCGTGGAGCAACCGCCGTGGGCAGCACCAGCATGGGAACCTCCCACACCGGTCAGCTGTTCACCTTGGGAATCCTGAAAGGAACCAATGTGGAAGCGCTCAAGCTGGTCGTGGACATAGCGATTGATCTCCCGGCCAAGATCGCCACTGCGAATAGCATCGAGTTTTTCAAAAGCATTCTTTCCATCAAGGAAATCAAACAGGCTTTGGCCAATAGCATGGGTGGAACTGGACATAGAGTGTTATCCGTTGTGTAGGGATAGGAATCAACCCTTGATTCCTTTCGGTTGACCCAATCAGCATCCGATCCGCTGCACATTCGTGACAAGGCATTTGTAAATCCATTTACTGAGTTCACGCTGAGAAGGCGGCGATTGCTTGTCCCCCCATCGACGCCTGGAGCTGGCCAAGCACCTGCAGCAGCAAGGGTTGTGGCTTGCCGCCGCCGCGGCCTACGCCGAGCTGGCGGCGCTGGTGCCCTCAGACCACCGCTTCCTGGCCAACCAGGCCAATGCCCTGTGGTTGGCCGACCTGCCGGAAGCTGCCCATCGCTGCTACCGCCGGGCCCTAGCCCTTCAACCCGACTGCCCCATCAGCCGCCGCGGCCTGGCCAGCTGCCTGCGGGACCTCAATCAATTCGACACAGCCCTGGAGCTCCACCGGCTCCTGGCCCACCAAATTCCCCTGGCATCAGCTGATGGCCAGGCCAACCTTTGGGCCCACAGCCAGGTGCTGATGGGCCTGGAGCGCTACGGCGAGGCCTTTGCGCTGATGGCCGCCCGAAGCATCCCTCCCAAAACCGCCGCTCCCCGAGCCCTGATGGGCAACCTGATCCTGGTGAGCGAACAGGGGTTTGGCGACAGCCTCCAATTTGTGCGCTTCCTGAGCGACCTGGTGCGGCGGCGCCAGGCCGCTGGCCTCAAAGGAGGGGTGCAGCTGCTGATTGAACCGGCCCTGGTGACCCTGTTCATCGAAGGGCTGGCCTGGCTGAGCGATCCCCCCCGGATTCTTCCCAAACCCCAAGCCGCGGGCAGGCCAAGCCAGGCCCTTTCCCTGCTGAATCTCCCCCACGCCCTCGGCGGGGATCAGGCCCTGCCAGCAGGGCTGGAAAAGGGCTATCTGCGCTCGCCCCTCTGGAGTGCAACGCCCCGCTGGCTGCCCAGACCCTCTTCGCCAACGGGTTCGCCAAAGGCCAGGGGCCCAGCCATTGGCCTGGTGTCGGCGGCGGGCCGCAAACTCGACGACCCCTTCTGCGCCCGGGAGTACCACAAGCGAACCCTGCCGGAGCGAGAGCTTGGGCGGCTCGTGGAAGGCCTGAAGCAGCAGGGCGCCCTGGTTTACGACCTGCAATTCGGCTCCGACCAAGCCCGGCACCGGGCCCTGGCCCTGGAGCTGCTGGATCCGGGCCTCTCCCTCGAAGGCTTTGCCAACACCGCCCGGGTGCTGGCCCAACTGGATTTGGTCATCACCGTGGATACGGCCATGGCCCACCTCGTGGGGGCCATGGGGAGGCCTGGCTGGGTGCTGCTGCCCTGGAGCGCCGACCCCCGCTGGCTCAGTGCAACGCCCACAACACCCTGGTATCCGAGCTTGCGGCTGTTTCGCCAGGGGCGTGGGGGTGACTGGAACGGCGCTGTCGATCAGCTGTTAGAAGCCTTCCGCGATGCATTCCCTCCCTACGGTCACAGGTGAGCTCCCCCGCCTTGTCCAGCCATGGCAACTTTGCTCCAGCGGTTGGGCTGGGGTCGTCCCCACCACCGGGAGCCCCCCCCCTCGGTTCACTTCAAGAACCAGAGCAGCCCAGGGATCTCCAAGGGAATCAACGGCACCACCAACCATCAAAACGCCGATGGCCACCTAGGCCTGGAGCCCTCGGACCCGGTGATCATCCCCTGGTCGGTGGCCCGGCTCGATGCCATCGCCACGGCCGTGATTGAGCGCCCCGACCAGGCAGCGCTCGAATCCGCTCGCTCAGCCCGCACCTGTCTGAGCCGCCTGTGGCTGGCAACGCCGGTGGACGGCCTCGAGGCCCTCTTTGAAGGGGCTGTAGGCGCGGTGTATTGCAAGTTTTTAAGGGGGGTTCTGCCGGCCCTTCCCCTTGATGCGGCTGAAACCGCCTGGAAAGCATCCCTCTCTGAGTACCTCCTCGGCGGCTTTGAGCGCAGCGGCAGTCTCAACGTGCTGCTGGCCCTACTCCCCTACATCGATCGGGAGGGGTTGCAGGTCACCGACCCCTTCCACCACCTACCCAGCTGGCTGTTACCCCTCTATGCGGAACGGTGTGATCCAGCCATCGTCGACCCGTTGGAGCCAACCATGGCCCAATCCCTCCCCCGGCTCCAGCCGGGGCGGCCCATGGCCGCGATAGCCGCCAGCCCCCTGCCAATTTTGGCCCCCATCACCGGGGACGCTTGCATGGCCCTGATCGGCGATGCCGCCTTCCTCGGACGGGTGAGTGCCTTGGTCAACCTGTACGCCATTGACCCCCACGACCCCGAGGTGGGCCGCGACCTCAACCGCAGTCGCCGGCAAGTGGCCCAGGTCTGGCTCGACGTGCAGGCCGACCAACTGGAATCCCTCTACCGAACCCCCTTTGGCCAACTCACCGACAATCTGATCGCCTCGGACTTCGCCAAGGCCCCCCTCGGCAGCGACGACATCACCATGCGCCATCAGCTGGCCCAGGTGGCCTCCGACCTGCGCGATCCCCACGCCCTCAATGCCCTCATGGCTGCGCTGCTCTACTACCCCATCAAGCAGGTGAAGCTTCCAGCCACCAAAGACCTCCTCCCGCCCTGGCTCTCCCAGGGACTCTCCCGACTCGGCGCCAACCTCGAAGGTGACTAGCGATGGAAGGGTTATTAACGATGAAATTCAGACCAAACCAACCAGTAGATCAAGACAGCGAGTAGGGGTGTCAACAACAGGGGCAAGAGCGCCATCCCCCCCAACACCGCACCGGTTCGAAACCCGAGCAGCAGCACCAGGCAGACATCAGCCACCACCAGCACGGTCACCCAGGTCCTGGGCTCTTTGAGCAGGGCCCTGTGGCGTTGCCGCGCCCGCTGGCGCCGCTGCCGCTCTTGGTCTTCCGGCGGCAAGAATTCAGCCCAATCCCAGGGTTCCATGGTTTAAAGAAAGGGTTGATCGGAATCGTTAACGAAGCCGCTCCAGGCTGCGGCGCTTGTCCTCAAAGAAGGACGTCAACACACTGATGAACGGCCGCTCCCGCAAATGGATGTCGGCGGTAAGGGTCATCCCGGCCTTGAACGGCACCAGGCGGGTGCGGGCCACCAGGTTCTGGCGCGCCAGCTTCAGCGACACCGGAAAAAACAGGCCACTCGCCTCAGTGCCCAGCGTGCTTTTCATGTCTTCGGGGGTGAGGGCATCGGAGCCAATCCGCGTCACCCAGGCCGGCACCCGGCCGTAATCGTTCGCCGGATACGTATCGAGGGAGATATCGGCCTTCTGCCCCGGCAGCACAAAGCCAATCACCTTGCTCGGCACCAAAACCCGGGCCTCGAGGGAGTCCTGGGGCACCACGGTCATCACTGCCGTACTGGCTGCCACCACGCTGGTGGGATTGACCCGAAGATCGAAGACCACCCCGCTGGTGGGGGCCACCAGTTGGCCAAACTGAATCTGCTGCTTCGCTTGGCGGATCTGGCCATCCAGGTCACTAACCTGGCGCAAATTCGTCTCAATCCGCCCTCGAAAGTCGGCTTCTGGACCGGCCTTGACCTGAATCGAATTGGCCTGGAACTTGGCCAGGGCACGCCGTTCTTCCAGCAGCCGCGACAGCAGTTGATTGGCCGTATCCCGCGTCTGCAATTCCTGGACGGCGCTCACCGCCCCTTTGCGAGCCAGGGCCTGGTAGCGGTTGGCGATGTCGTCGGAAGAGCGCCACGACTGCTCCAATCCGGCGAGCCGTTGCTTGCTTTGCAGGATCTCCTGGCTGGCGGCTTGCTGGCGACTGGTGAGGTCGGCGCTGTGGTTCTGCAATTCCAGGCTCTGGTTACGCGTGAGGCTGCTCGCCGGCCGATCGCCAAGGGCAGCGGCGAAAATCTTGTTTTCGCTCAACAAACGACTGCGCACCGCCTCGGCAACGGTCAGCCGGCTGCGGGCCTCGCGCAGGTCAAAACGAACCAGCAGCTGCCCCTTCGTGACAGCTTCGCCCTCCCGCACAAGGATTTCGGCGATCACCCCGCCCACGGGGGCCTCCACCAGCTTCACCTTGCTGCCTGGCTGCAACTTGCCCTGCACGGCCACGGTCTCCCCGAGGGGGGCCACCAAGCTCCACACCAACAGCATGGCCGTGCCGCCCACAAAGCTCCACACGATCACCGTGGAAGCCCGCAGGCTCTTGCGCAGCAGCACGGGCTGGTTGAACTGCCAACTGTCGCTGGGCTGGGGCCCTGGGCTAGCTGGTGGTCGAGGTTCTGGACCAAGGCGCTTGTTGGCGCCATCACCCACCAGGTCCACCGGGGAATTGGGTGGGGGCGACTGGTCCGGTGGCTTCGGCGACGGGGAAGCCATGTCAGAGGCCCTGCTCATGCTGTTGGCTCTGGTACAGGGCGTAGTACCAGCCCATACGGGCCATCAACACCTGGTGGGTTCCGGCCTCCATCACGGCCCCCCGGTCCATCAAAACGATCATGTCCGCCGGCTGAACCGTGGTCAACCGGTGGGTAATGAAGAACACGGTGCGCCCGCGGAAGGCCTCCAGGAGGTTGAGGCACACCTGTCTTTCGGTGCGGGCGTCGAGGGCACTGGTGGCCTCATCGAGGATCAGCATCCGCGGGTTCTGCAACACCGCCCGGGCCAGGGCCAGCCGCTGCCGCTGACCGCCCGAGAGGCCCGCACCCCTCTCGCCCACGTCGGAGTTGTAGCCCTTGGGCAAGCCCATGATGAAGTCATGGGAACAGGCAATCCGGGCTGCCCCAATCAGTTCGGCGGCGCTGGCATCGGGCTTGACCAGCAACAGGTTGTCGCGAATGGTGCCGTCGAACAGCACGGTGTCCTGGGGCACCACACCGATCTGGCGGCGCAGGGAATACAACTCAACTTTGTTGATATCAAGCCCATCGACGAGCACCCGCCCCGCATTAGCCCTGTAGAAGCGGGGCAACAACTTCAACAGGGTGCTCTTGCCGCTGCCGGAGCCACCAACCAAGCCCACAAACGATCCCGTGGGCACTTCGAGGTTGACACCATTCAGGATCGGCTCCTGGTCTTCGCTATAGCTGAACACTACGTCGACAAACTGAACCCGACCCACCATCGGTGGCATCGGAATATTCTGGGATTCGGCCTGGCTTTGCTCCGTTGGCCGGTCCACCACATCGGCCACCATCCGCAGGGAGGCCGTGGATTGCTGAAATTGCTGCCAGGTCTGCACCATCTTCACCAGGGGCCCGGTGATGTAGCCACTGAGGATGCGGAAGGCGATAAAGCCGCCGAGGGAGATTTGGTTGCGCATCACCAGGAAGATGCCAACCCCAACCACAACCAAGCTGTTGAGGTCTTGGATAAACCCGGCGAGATTGCCGAGGGCCTCCCGAGTCACCTTGAGTTTGAAGTCCTCGCCGATAAACCTGGAATAGCGGTTCTGGAATTCCCAGCGGGTTTTGAGCTCGGCGTTTTGGGATTTGATCGTCTGAATCCCGGTGATCGATTCGTTGAGATAGGAATAGGTTTTCACCGCCTCCCCCATGCTGCGGTTGATCTGGCCGCGCACCACCGGGTTGCTGACAATCGCCAAAATCAGCATCAACGGCACCGTGGCCAAGGTGGCCAGGGTCAACGGGATGCTCAAGGTGAGCAGGACCGCCAGATAGAGGAAGCTGAACAGAAAGTCCACCGTGGTGGTGATGCTCTGGCCCACCAGGAATTCCCGCAGCCGATCCAGCTGGTGGAAGTAATGGATCACCTGGCCCACCGGGCGGCTATCGAAAAACCCTTGGGGAAGCCGCACCAACTGATCCAGGATCGTCGACTTGGTGGCCTGGTCGATGCGGTTGGCAGTATCGGTAAAGATGTAGCCGCGCAGGGTCTTCAAGACCCCCCGAACCACCGCAGCCAACAGCAGCACCGAGGAAATGCTGACCAGGGCGTTGAGGTTGTCTTGGTGGATCACCTGGTCAATCAACTGCTGGAGCCCAAGGGGCGTCACCAGGTTGAGCAGATTGATCACCGTGGAGAGGGCCAGCACTTCCACCAGGGAGCGCCGGTGCTCCTTCAAGTAGGGGCCATACCAGGCCCAACTGAAGCGCTGCTGTTTGGCGTCATCCTTGCGCTGGAGCAGCAGCAACGGCACCTTGCCGCCCAGGGCTTGGGCCAGCTCGGCTGCAGGCACGCAGATCGGTCCCAGTTCGGGCTCCAGCAGCCGCAGCCGACCATCGGGCTCCACCCCCTCGAGGATCGCGAACTGACCGTCGCGCTCCAGCACCGCCGGCACCGGGACCCGCGCCAGCCGGTCCATCGGCAAGGGCGCCAACATCACCCGCAGCCCCAAGGCGTCCAGAAGCTCGCCCAGGTGCACCAGGGTCAGGTGGTCCTGGCGCTGCAGCATGGCGATCACCCGATCCCCCAAGGCGTCGCGGTTGATCGGCACATCGAAGTAGTTGGCCAGCGCGGTGCAGATCGCCATGGGGATCTCCTTCGGGCCACTGGCCCGGCGCAGGGATAGCTCCCCGGGCATGGTGGGGGTAGGAGGGGGAGGCTCGGGGGACAGGGCGTAGGCCCCACCCCCGTCAACGGCCCCCTGGAGCGGCCTAGCCGCCAACGCCCCAGGGGCTCGCCCAATCACCAAGGTCTCGGCCCCGGTCGGCATGGCCGGGGGGGCTTGACCACCATGGAGCGGTAGCCCAATCCACCGGACCCAGGGACCGCCGGGCTCGGGCGCATCCGCGCTCTGGCCCTGGAGCCAAGGCCGGCCCAGCACGCCTCCACTACTGAAGAACCAGTCGCAATCTGCGGCCAAGTCAGGGGCATGGCCCTTGGGCGGCCAGCTGCGCACCCGGGTCTGCCGCAGCAAGGTTGACCAGTCGTGCTGGGTCAGCAAGGGACTGGCCTGCGCCCGCCCAACCGCTACCAACACGTGGTGCAACTCCGCCGCTGAGCCGTGGTTGGCGTACCACTCCTGCAACGCGCCGTTCTCCTCGAGCCCGTGGCTCCAAACCCCGGCAGCCAGCGCCAACACCTCCGCCTCGGTGGATGCCCGCAGATGCTCACAGGGGTCGTGGCGGAGCAGGCTGGTCCAACCACAGCTATCCCCCTGCTGCAGGGTTTCCACCGTGTGCAGTTCGCCATCGAAGGGGTCCACCGCCAGGGACCGCAGGCTGCCGCTCAACACGAACAACACCGCATCCGGGAGCACGTCGGGGCGCAGCACGGTCTGGCCCAGCCGGTAGGTGCGCAACTCCAACGCCAACTCCAGGGCCGCCGCCTGGTCAAGGCTCAGGCAATCAAAGGGTCGATAGCGCCGCAGCAACTGGCCAGCAGCTCCAACCGTTGGTGGCCGTAGGGCGGAACTGCTCATAGCCCTGGGAGCTCCCCAGGCACAGGAACCGGATCGGGCTCACCTCCTTGGAGGAGCACCTCCACCTGCTCGCCCAGCCAACGCTCAAACAGTTCATGCAGCATTTGGGCCCGGGTTGGGGCATCCAATTGGGCCGGCAGGAGCCTCTCCAACCGCACCACCAACCAGACATCACCAATGGCAAAGGTGGGCCAGATCTGGCCTTCCCGTCCCACCCGCAACCGCTTGGCCAGCTCGGGGTGGGCCGCCGTCATCGCAATCGGGCCAATGAGACCGCCGGTTTCGGTCTCGGGGCCCTCACTGAACTGCTCAGCGAGGGAACGGAAGCTGGCCCCCTCCTCCCGTACCCGCAGGTACAGCTCTTCAGCGAGCGCCCGGTCGCTGACCCGCAGCAGGGAATAGACCACCCGATCCAAAGCATCCTTGCGATCCAGGAAGCGGATCTCCACCTCCTCATCGAACCGCCACGCGCTCCAGCGCCGCAGCCGCTCTGCCAGGCTCGCGATCGCCAGCACATCCTCAGGGCCCCAGCCCCGGGTGGCCAACCAAGCCTGCCGCCCAGCCGGGAAGCTCCCCGTTTCGCTCTCCATCAGGGCCGAGGCCAGGGCCTCCTCCTCCTCCGGCGCGAGGGGCACCACCGCCGCCACGGCCTCCTGGACCTGGGCCCGGGCCAACTCCCGGTTCAGGCCATGGCGCAGGATCAGCCGGTTGGCTTCCTCCACCGACAGCAACGGTTTGCCAGGGGCAAGGGCAATGGCCCGCTCAGGGGCAACTCCAGAGAGGGTGGGTTGGGCCATCAGCCTTCCCCCCGCACGGGCAAGCCCACCTGGCGCAGGGCCCGGGCCATCAGGGCCAAGCCGCGCTCGCGGCCATAGCGGCTGCGGCCATGGGCCAGGGCAGCCATGCTCATCCGCTGCCACAGGTCGTCGCGATCCAGCAGGGCTGAGAGCTGCTCCAGCCATTCGGCCGGGGTCTCGGCGATCAACACCTCATCGCCATGGCGGAGCTCCGTGCCCTCGGCAGCCACCGGGCTCAGCACCTGGGGGATCCCCCGGGCGAGGGCCTCGACAACCTTGCCCTTGAGGCCAGCCCCGCAGCGAAGGGGGGCGATAAACACCCGGTGCCTGTCGTAAATCGGTGCGGTAGCCGCCACCCATCCCTCAACCCGCACCCCGGCGTGGTCAGCCCAGGCCTGGGCCTGCTCCGGGTTCAGGCCACTGCCATAGAGATGCAACACCAGGGCGGGATGCCGGCGGTGCACAAGCGGCCAAACATCCACCAAAAACGCCCCAATCGCATCGACGTTGGGGGGATGCCGATAGCTACCCAAGAAAGCCAGGCCTTCGCGGCCTGCCAGGGGGGCAGCTTCTTGAACCGCCTCCACGACCCATGGGCAGGGGGATGTGGCGGCCCGGCCGAGGCTGTCGGTTTCAATCAGGCTTCGCTCCAAGGCGCTGTAGCTGAGGGTGAGATCGACTTGGGCCATCGCTTCGAGTTCCTCCCGGCGGGTCGAGGCCACCGCCTCCAGGGCCCGCGCGTGGGCCTCTCCTTCCAACCCCGCCACCAGCGCCTGACGCAGTTCCCGGAGGTAGTGGAGATCGGCATTGCAGAACAGCAACTTCGCCTTGGGGGCCTGCTCCTTGATGGCGGCAATGTGATCGCGAACGGTGGTGTAGCGGGTGATGTAGATCAGCTCAAATTCCCGCCCCCGGCCCCGCAGGAACTGCTCCACCGAGAGCACAAAGGGCGCATGGATCGACTCAATGCCGCTGCGCTGTAGCTCTTCGCTATAGGCCCCCAACCAGGCCAGGTTGGCCGGCAAAAAGGTGACCTTCCAACCCAGGCTCTGGAGCAATCCCATCTCGTTGAGGGCGGCCTGGCTGCCCGCATCCCGATCCGGCTGGGGAGGGGCATGGTCGAGCACTAGGGCCCGGCCGATGATGCCACGATCCTTCAGCCGTTCCGCCTCCTCCCTGGAGGGTTCTCCCGAGGGCAACAGGGCGTGGTGCCACTTGTCTCGAAACAGGGGGGCATGCTCCAGTTGCAAGCGTTTGACGCTTTGGGCGTCCGTGGTGTCAACGCCAGAGGTGGTGCCCTCATGGTGGACAACCCGGGCTAGGGGGGCACAACGCACTTCCAGACCCATCGCCCTCACCTTGAAGGCCAAATCGGTGTCTTCGAAGTAGGCCGGAGCAAATTCGGGGCTAAAGCCCCCCACCTGGTGCCACAGGGCCAGGGGCATGGCCAGGGCTGCTCCGCTGACGTAGTCAACCTGGCGGGTATAGCTCACTTTTGGGTCGTAGGGATTGCCGCCGCGGCCGTAATTCCAGGGCTGGCCCTCTCCCCAGACAATCCCCCCCGATTCCTGCAGCCGGCCATTGGGAAAAATCAGCTGGGCGCCCACGAGTCCCGTAGCCGGCCAGCGGGAAAAGGGCTCGAGCAGTTCCTCCAACCACAGGCAACAGGGCTGGGTGTCGTTGTTGAGCAACACCACATACTCGCCGCGGGCCAAACCCACACCGCTGTGACAGGCCTGGTTAAAGCCCGTGGCCTGGCCATGGCGCACCAGCCGGCATCCCCCCACATCCCGGGCAAGGGCCTCCGTGGTGCCATCACTCGAGCCGTCGTCCACAACGATCACCTCAAAGGGCACGCGGGTTGGCGCATAGGCCAGGGCCAGCAGGCAGCGACGCGTCACGCCGTAGTGGTTATGGGCCGGAATGACAACCGAGACCCGGGGCTCCTCGCTGGTCGGCAAGGCCATGGGAACTCCCAACGGACTGGTGGGCGGCGCGTCTGCCCCAGCTGCCGCAAGCAATTGGTGCAGCCGGGGCAGCTCTGGGGAAAGGGGAGCCCCAGCGGCGTCAGCCCAATGCAACCAAGTCGTGAGGCTTCGATGCTGCTCCCGAACCAGGGGATTGAGCTGGTCTGGGAAGGGAGGGTGTCCATGCTCCAGCAGGGCGGGCCAGGGGGTGAGCTCGAAGGGGGCCAGCTCAAGGCGGGCATCAAGGCTGATCCCCCCACCATCGAGAAGCTCGAGATGGTGAGGGCCGCCGTCACAAACCTGGGCGGGAAGGGCCAGATGGAAGCGGCCCTGGCTATCGCACTGCAGCTGCTCCCTGATCGTGCCGTCGATCAGCAGCGACAACTCCTGAGCCGGCGGTCCCCAGCCGTGAACCCAGGGCCCTTCAAGGGGATGGAGGCCCCCTGCAGCTCCAGGGCCCCCGGCACCTCCAGCCCCACCAACCCTGGCTGCACCCTGGCGCCCCAGGGCCTCGAGCTGCCGATAGCGCTGGGGATTGAGCCGCTGGGGGCTACCGCTGAGCTCCACCTCCCCATCGGGGGTCAGCACAAAGGCCCGCAACACGCTGCCCGTGCCCCGCACCGGCAGGGGCAAGGGCAAGGGCCCCTCCACCAGGAAACCGCACAGGGCTGAGCGCCCCTCAAGGTCCAGCTCGGGCCGATAGCGGTTCGCCGCCACCTCCGCCATCGGCCAGCTCTGGGCTGGAGGCAGCAGGTCCTCCACCACCAAGCGCACCTGGGCTGGCGCCCGGTGGTCGGGAGGCGCATCGGATCGAGCATCGGATGGCGCAACGGAACAGGCCCAACCACTCAGTTGGCCGCCATCCATCAAGTCATCGAGCCGGCCAGCCCAGGACCCCCGCAGTTGGGGGGCAATTGCCAACGGGAGGCTGGTCGGCACGGAATAGGGCCTTCATCGGGGAACGATGTCCACAAACTATTGATGCCCCACGGGATAGGGCTCCGAGATGCAGGAGCGCGAAATGAAGGCCGTTGAAGTGCTGCGCAAACAGGACAGGCTGCGCAAGCAAGCGGATGGCCAGTCCCCAGACCTGGGGATCTGGCTGCCCCTGGAGACCATTTGGGAGATACCCCTCAGCGAACCGTCCCGGCTGGTGCTGTGGCGTTATCTGCTCACCCAACTCGACAATGCCAAAGCCGACGGCGATGGGGATGGGGATGTGCGCGCTGCCCTTTTGGCGTCCCTTTGCGGGCTAGAACTCCTGGTGGCCTGCCAGCACCTGGAGCACGGCAGCTGGGACGCCGCCGAGAGCGACTGGTCTGCAGCGCTGGAGCACCACCACCAGCTGCAGGAGCTCAAGCCCAAGGCCGCCCAGGCCCTGGTCCCGACCTTGGCCGAGGGGCTGGTGCAAGTGCTGGCGAGGCTGGATCAGGTGCTCACCCATGGCCAGTGGACATCCCCAAGCTCCGGCCACGAGGTAGCCCGCCTGCATGGACTGGCCTGCGATCTGATCGAGCAGATCCAAACCCTGGGTCAACCGCTACCCAGCTGGTTTGCCGTGGTGGAAGAGGGCCTGGTGCGCCGCGGCGCCCTGGCCCTGCTCGAGCAACCGGACCGGAACTGCCAACAACGGGCGGTGGCGCTCCTGCTGCGACTAGCGCAACTGCAGCAGCCCGTGCCGGATTGGCTACCCATCCGCGTTGAGGCTGCCCTGATTGGGCTTCTCACGGAGCTCACTGAGCAAACAGAACCTGCCTACACCCGGGCAGCCATCGCCAGCTTGGTGGCGAGCTGCAGCCAACTCGCGGAGCTCGTAGCCGAACCGGCCCGGCGCACCGCCATTGCTGAAGCCCTGGAGCGCGCCCACTTGGCCATCGAGCTGCCCCTTGCCCAGTCGTACCCGCACGAGGCCCAGCCCAAAGCGGCCTTGGCGCCCGAGCAGATCGGCGTTCTGGTAGGGGAGTGGCTCGAGGACACCGCGATGGAAGTCCCACCGGTGGACCTGGGCCTGGTGTGGGTCCCAGGGGCCCGGGCCCTACCCCACAGCCCGGGGAGGCTCGACCTCAACCTGGCCGCCCTCACCAGCCCCGGAGCTGCAGATCCCCAAGCTTTGCAGCGGGGAATCGAGGCGTTCTTTCTACCCCTGCAGGCCCCCACGCTGGAGCGCAACTTTCGCCTGCGCCAGCCCCTGGCCAGCCTGCTGGAATCCCTAGCCCACCTATGGGGATCAGGGGGACGCCTCAGTCCAGCCGACTGCACGGCCCTGGGCTGGGCCCAGGGCATCTGGAACCGCTGCGGTGGCCCCGGAGCCCTGGGCTGTCCGTTGCTCCCAGCCCATGTTCCAGCGGCGGTGTTTGAAGCCGGCCACTGCGTTGTCCAACCCAGCGCCATTCAGCTGGCCGGCCTGCGCAGCTGGCTGATGGATCGCGAGGGGATGGAGAGCGCCCTTGGCACCATTCGCCGCCATCACCACGACCCCAGCTTCATGGCCCAGCAACCGCATCCGGAATGGGGCGATCCGGGCAATGCCCTGGAGAGCCTCTGCAAACTCCAGGTGGAGGAGGGCTTCTATGCCCATGCCGCCAACCCATTCGCCAGTCTTGGGGCCTGGGCGGAACCGAGCCTGGCCCTGCTGGCCCAAGCCCAGGTGGTGCTGGATCCCCAACTCGGCGGCCATGCCCTCTTTGCCGTGCTTCAGGCCCTCGTTCAGGAGCAGGGAAAGCTGCCCAACCTGGTGAGCTGGCCTGGGGAAGCGGCCTTCTATCAATGCCTAGCGGGTCAGGAGGTGCTGCTGATCAGCCCCCTCGCCGCAGAGGTGGAGGCGCAACACCGCAGTGGCCGGGCCTTTGATCTGTTCACCGACCAACCCATCGCTCCCTACGGGCTGCGTTGCTTGCATGGGCCCGACTCCCTGTATCCGCGTCGCCCCGATCAAGGGTTTGAGGCCAGCCTGGCCCAATGCCTGCAGGCCATCGAAGACAAGGCCAGGGCCTTGCCCTTCACGGTGTTCCTCACCGCCTGTGGCGCCTACGACCTGCCGCTCTGCCTTGCCCTCCAAGGGCGCTATGGCTGCACCGCGGTAGCCATCGGCCCCAACCTGCATGCCCGCTTTGGCTTGGAACAGCCGGCGAGCCAGGGGTGGCGCATGCTCCAGCGCCGAGCAGATCGCTGGCAATGCCTACCGGCCGCTGCGTCAAGCCGTCAGGACACCAAACCATGAACACACTGAACCCATTGGCATCCCTTCGCCATGGGCCTTTCCAGTGGGCACGCTGTTGCCAAGCCCGCGCTACGGCCCGAGCTGCTGGCGCTGCACGATGACCATCGGCGCTTTGACAGCTTCGAGCAATTCCAGGACCACTTGCCAGAATTGATGCGCCTGGGGAAACACATCGACGCAGCCACCACCTGCGTGACCCTGCTTGGCCTCTTCGAGCCGCTCACCCAACGGCTCATTGAGCCCAGGGAGATCGCCCTGGCCGGAACCAACCTGCGGGAGTCGCTGGAAGCCTCCGGATGCCTGTCGCGCCATCGGGGCCTCACCCGGGTGCTGGAGCACTTAGGGGAGTCACCGGGCAGCTTGAACCGCAAGGAGGTCTACATGCCAGAGGCGGCCACGGCCTTTGCCGCCTGGCTCCGCCGCCTGATCCCCCAACGGCTCACCCTGAGCGACTTTCTTCAAGATGCGGAGCTCTCCCCTGCAGGCGATCGGGCCCATCAAGACCTCTGCGCCTTGAGCTATGCGGCAGGAAGCTTCGATCTGGTGATCTGCAATGAGGTGTTTGAGCATGTCTATGACTTGCCCAAGGCCCTGGAGGAAATCCATCGCGTCTTGAAGCCTGATGGCCGCCTCGTTGCCACCTTTCCCATGGCCTTTGGCCAACAGGAAAGCGTGATCAAGGCGGAATACGTGAGCCACCTGGAGCCGGTGCTCTTTCGCGGAGAACCGGAATATCACGGCGATCCGATCCGGCCGACCCGGGGCTCGTTGGTGTATCAGATTCCGGGCTGGGAGATTCTGGATCTGGCCGCCACCATTGGCTTCCGATCGGTAGCAATCCACCTGATCAGCAGCTGGAAACACGGGGTGCTCGGGGCGGATCTACCCGGAGTTCTCGTGGCCGACTTTCAGTGTTAACGATGGCATCCATCGCCGATGTGCCGCGGCTGCGCCGCGCCCTCCTGCTCAAGCCCAAGGATCCCGAGCGGTGGCAGGAGCTGATCGACTTGATCACCACCCTCGGTGGCGGCCAGCTACTGGGCGATATCGACACGCTGTTTGTCTCGCCACTGTCGCTGCCGAATAGCGCCCAGGCCGTGGGCATGCCTGGATCGATGGCCGAACAAATTCTCGAGCAGGGGCTCCATGCCCATAGGACGGGGGACATGGCCGGCCTGCATCTGGTGATCGGGCGCCTCGAAAACCACGACCCGGCCAATCCCTGGCTGCATGGCCTGCGGGGATTGCTGGCCGAGATAGGGGGTGGGGATGGTTATGCGGAATTTTCCAGGGCCCTTGAGCACGAGCCCAGCAATGCCTGGTTCCGCTACTGGAAAAGCATGGCCGCCCTGCGCAGGCGTGACTGGATCGACTTTTCCTACGAAGCGCTCTTACTCACAAGTTCAGAGACGATGGAGCACCAATCCCTTGTCCTTGCCGCGATCTATCACCTGATTGCCGCAGCCATCGTGAACCTGGAACCCCAGCGCTGCCTGGATAACGATATCCGCGTCTTTGATCTGGCCCACCCCGATCGGGTTTGTCACAGCTCCGAGGATCTGGTGATCGTGATTCTGCGCTTCTTCAACAAGGAACGGCGCAAGATGATCCGGATTCTTCTCGACCACATCAACGCCGTTGGGGCCCATAACTGCGGCCATGGCCTGGTCCTGCACCATTTGCAAGACCAGCTGCGTTGGCGTGTGATCGGCCTGGCCGAACCCGCCTTAAGTGCCAGCCTCTTCGGAGCCCTGCAAACCCGGCTCCAGGCGTTACCGATGCTTCGCAGTGCTCCCGTCGCGGTGGCCAGCCTGTTGCCCCAGCGGCCAGGCCTGGTCTTTGGCGAAGACCGCCTTCGGATCTGGTGTGACTACAAGCTTCAGCTTGGGAAGACGGCCCAATGACACCATCTCCTGAAAGAAAACTGTCCCCTGAAAAAAATCCGTCCAAAGGACTCAAACCATCGAAAGAAGGGCTGGCAGCTCTGGCCTATGGGCTCGTGGATGTCATCGGCATCTCCGATCGATTCACAACCCAGGCAGCCCACGAACTCGCCAGCGGCCTCGATGGCCTGCAAGCCAGCGATTTCAGCCTGGAGCTTCAGGCCGGCCTCGGCGAGGCGCTGTTGGTGGCCTTTTACAAGGCCCTAGCCCTTCTCCAGCCAGACCAGGGCAACTTGAGCCTCGTGACGGATCTCTACCTGCGGCATCGATTTCTCTGCTCCGTTTACGACCTTGTCGATCGACGGGCCCTGGCTTATCAACTGCGCCATGGCCTCGATCGCGAAATCCAAGAATCCGCCAGTCTCCACGCCACAGCCAGGCTGGCAGAAACACGCCAGGCTGAGGGCCTCAGCTTTGGCACCGTCCTCGCGGGCTATTTCGGGATCGCCCCTGCAACCCCAGAGCTGAGCAAAACCCGCCTCGAACTCAAGCCCTGGTTCGGCCACCTCTGGACCTTCCAGCCCCAGGGGGATGGACCAGGCCCCTGGGGCCATCTCTACCTGCTGGCCCCGCGCAACCACCTCGGCATCGCCTGTGAAACCAGCCTCTGCCAGATGGTGGCCACATTCTTGCCCTTTCTGGGCGGCTTAAGCCCAGAGGAGAACTCCCTGATCTGCGCACCCCTTGGGACGCGCAAACTGTCCCTCTCCAAGCCAGGGCACCTAAACAGCTCCACCTACTTCGATGGGGCCAAACCCGTGGCCTTTTCCCTCAACCGGGCGATTGAGCCCTATCTGCTGCTGAGCCAAACCCGCCTAGAGGGCCCTGCAGAGCTGGCCACCAAGGTCCTCCAGTTCGCTCCGGTGCTCGACAGCCTGTCGTCGTTGGTGTATCGCGACCCCGACGACTACCAGCTTGGGGATGCCGCCTTTCAACACCAACCCCTCCAGCTCCCTAAAGCAGGGGCCATCACGGGGCAGGGACGCAGGGCCGGCCTGCTGAATCAAACCACAGTTAGCTCTGCCCTTGTGGAGGGCCTGCTCGTCCAGGCCGAACTGAGCGCGATCGAATTGAGTCCGTGCCACCACCTGTGTGATCGCTATGCCCGGATCTACGGCTACTCGGGCCATGGTCCATCCGGGGTCATGAATCAATCCGTGCTGGTTACCAGCCAAGGGCAACTCTCCACCTGGCGCTACGAGCGCAACTTTGATAGTTGGTCGGGCCGCAGTGCCGACGTGGCGCGCCACCCATCGCTGAATTTCCTAGCCATTCAAGACAGTGGCGCTGGGCCCCTACGGCTCCAACCCTTGACCTACGGCGGCTTCCCCAGCGAATGCAAGGTGGAAGATCTCCGCCTCTTCGCCCACCAAGGGGAGATCTACGCCACTGCAGCCCTCATCTTGTCGCGCTCCCGCTATCGCGACTGGCTACCGGACATCTCCGCTGAAGCAGCAGCCAACAACACCATCGATGACATGCTCGTGGTGCAGGCTTGGGGGCAGATCGATCTGCAGCGCTGCGCCTTTGTCTTCAAAGGACTGCCGCTGCTGGAGCCAATGGGCGGGGCCGGAGCGGTGTCCCCCAGCATCCCGACAGCCTTTGAAAAAAACTGGCTGATCCACCCCCGAGGCGATGGGGCCTGGCTGCTGTATTCCGTCCAGCCCTGGCGCCTCTTCAAAGCCACGGCCTCCCTCGGCCCTTGGCGGCTCCTGGGCGAACGCGGCCTGGGGCTACCGGAGGGGATAGCGGGCCCCCTGCGCAACAGTGCGCCTCCCTTCCCGATCGAGGAGCAGGGGGGCATTGGGCGACTAGGCCTGGTCGTTCACCAACGACGAAAGGGCACCTACGTCTATGACCAGTACCTGATCGTGCTGGATGCCGAGACCCTCAATCCCACCCTGATCAGCCGGGCCCCGATCCTGTCGGTGAATGCCGCGGCCCTCGCCAACGACGCCGGCTTCCGCAAGAACGATGGGGTTTGCTATGTCAGTGCTGCCCTGGTGGTGGATAAGGAACTGCGCCTGTTCTTCAACCTGTTTGATTGCCGCACCTGCGTGATCAGCCTCGCCATGCCGGAACTGATCGCCAAGCTGGATGACGGGCAAGCCTTTGCCCAGGTCGAACTCACCTAAAGCCCATCGGATTCAGGCTGGGCTTCGTCCGAACGCCGGCTCAGTCCCAAAGCCGCGGTTGGGCGAAGGCGGTCAGGATCGACTCCCTGGCCAGCCGCTGGGTTTCAGCAACGGATGTGGTGTACTCCAACGACTCCACCTGCTTGAGGGTTTGAAGGAAGCTTGGAACCGTGAGCTGCTCAGGAGAAAGAGACACCAGACCCATTTGCTTGGCCAGGTCCTGATTTTTCTTGGAGGTGCCCAGATTCATCACGGGGACGCCCGCCGCCATCGGGAAGATCAGGCCGTGGAACTTCATCGAAATGGCGAGATCGAAATAGGGCATCAAAGCCAGAATCTCAGCCGGCTCGAGATAGCGGTTCACTAAGTTATAGAGAGGTGCATTGCGCGATGAACGGGCCAACTGATAACCCACGAAGGAGTCGATCGAGTTGTACCAAAAACTGAGGCTAAAAAAGTAAAGATTGTAATACTGGAGAAGCTCATCCATGGCCATACGCAGATGGCGCACATACATCTTATCCGCTGCCTCCCGCTCGATTCCTTCTAGAATATTGGCGGCGCCAATCGTCTTGTAATCGTAATAGTGATCCGAGAGAAAGACCGCCACGTTCTTATTGCGCAACTGGGCTGGTGGCATGGTGTTCTCGCAGCATCCCGCCATGCTTTCCAACAGCTTTAGGTTGCGGGCCTGGGGCTCCATCGCCTCAATTTGGCTCACCTCCCTAGGCGAAGGGGCAAGGGAGTGGACAATGTCCGGCAGAAAATGAAATGGCCCCCCAGCCCCCAAATCGGCAAGGAGTTGGGCATCCGCCTCGCTACGGATCCAGCAAGTCTTCGCATACTCGAGGGTTGCCGTATAGCGGCTCAGCAAAAATTCCTTGGATCCAATATCGGCGCTAATGATGTGGAAGGGGGTTGCCGGCGGGATGTGTTCCCAGAAATAGGGTTCACCAATGATCGCGCCACCTCCAACAATTAAACGGGCACTCCCATCGGCCACCTGGTGGTGAATCTGTTTGACCAACTCAATATTTCCTGCCAGCTCTGATGGCCGAATAAATCTCAACTCAGCGCCCTTTGGCAAGAGCTCCCGGAAGGCCAGCCTAAAGGCCTCATCACCGGCATTTTTAGAACCGTAATAGCCAAAGATATAAAAAATTAGCTTCTTCATTTTCCAGAACAATTTGCACCCTGCGCATCAGGCTAGATAGGCCATGCGATATCAATTGATTTCAACCATGACACCCACCAATCGACGGTGCATCTGCTGCGTTGGTGGTGACCTTCATGCCGGCAGTCAGGTCTGGATTGATGGTGGCCGCGATCAGGGCCATGGTGAGCTCTACCGCCACATCCATATCCAATATGCGAAAGGGGCGATTGCGTTGCTCCTCCGGCGGAATCGCCGTTGGACTCGCTTCTTGGGCAAACAGGCCAGGAGGCAGGCTGGCCACCACCCCCGCCCCCTCACACTGCTGGCGATGCCAGCTGGCAATGGCGGCAGCGTCGGCTGATCCCACCAGAACCAGCCCAGGAATCTGGGGCCTGAGCCAGCCCACCTTGTGCTGCATGGTTCCCTCGTGGGTCACGTAGAACCTGATCCCCTCGCTGCGTTGCAACCAGGCCGAAAAGCCCAACCCAGACAGGTTCTCCAGCTGGGATCCACCACAGGCCGTGATGATCCGCTCAATCCGGGACGTGCAGGCCTGCTCCCGCTGCTGGACCACCCCAACGCCGCGGCCATGGCCTTGGTAAGTGAACCCATCCAAAAGAATCAGGCTGGATGGATAGGCCTGCCGCAGGGCTGCAATCAGGGCCCCGCAGTACTGCTCCTCATTCGCCAATTCCCGACGGCCCGGCCCCCGCACGCCAAGCAACACCAGGGGCCTGGCACGCTCCGCCGGCAGGGGATCAAGGGGCTCGGCCCTGAGCGCCGAAAGCACCGTGCGGCGCGCCCGTTCCGTCACCAGGGTGCCCCCTAGGCGAATGCTCGTTCTCTGGCTCAGCACTGGGGGGTCCAAACAGCGCACCCCCGGCAACGTGCCGAGGGCCAGCACCGTGTCCGTGTCCTGCACCACCTCCAGGGGGTGACCGGATCCGAGCACCTCCAGGATGGGATCGAGCTCATTCCAGAGGAAATGGGCAAAATTTTCGTTTCCGGCCCGCACAATCGCCGGCCCCAACGGGGCGCTCAGCCCGTCGTGGGGGCCTGGGGCTTGAAGCTGCTGGCCCGTCAAGGCATACCCCTGGCCGCACTCGCTGGAGAGCAACACCTGCAAGAGCCCGTCCTGGCAGCGGCGGAGCACCAGGCGGTTGCGATCCAGATCGGCCCTACAGCCCACCAGTTCATAGGTGCCATCGCCCAGCTGGAGCTGAAAGCCCTGGCCCCGAAGAATCCACTCCTGGTAGCGGCGGATGGAGCGGGGATGGACCCAGCGATCCAAGACCTGGAGGTCCACCGCCGGCTTGTCACCAGGGGCCGAGCATCCCTCTGTTGCCGCCACCTCCCGGGTGCAGATCGCTGCCTGCTGGAGGCCGGATGCAGCCAAGGCCTGGCCCAGGCATTGGAGCGCCGCCGCCTGGGCCAGGGCTTCGAGGGTTGGCGCAGGGGCACCCAGGGATCGGGCCTGGTCGAGGGCCTGGCGGGTCCGGCGCTGGCGACTGGCCGGACTGCCCTGGTCGGGGTCCACCATGAGGGCCATCGCCCGCCGCAGCCAAGGTTGGGGATCCCTGGCCTCGCTGGGGGAAGCCGCTAGCTCCACTGACTCAGCCACCGGTGCCGCCAGGCCCCCGCCGGGCTCCATTGGCTCCCCGGCCCCCGCTGGCGGTGCAAATACCAGAGGCGATTCAAGGCAAAACTGCGTTGGTTATCCCGGGCCAGGCCAGGCTCATCGGCCAAGGTGCGGCTGCCCGTGGGGTTGCTTTGGGCCATGGCGGCATGGGCAAAACTGCCGTCCACCCTCTCCACCCCTGGGTTAGCCAGGAGTCGGTCCCGGTAGTCCAGGTCTTCGCAGTAGGCCGGATAAAAGCGCTCATCAAAGAGGCCCACCCCATCCCAGGCCAAAGCGGTGAGCAGGAATGCGGAAAAGGCCCGACTGCCCGGCAGCAGGGCCATGAACTGGGGACGACTCCCATCCATGGCCGCCAGGGCCCGGGCCAGCACCCCCCGGGGAAACACCACGTCGTGGTTCACGATCAGGGCCAGGGAGGCCTCTGGGAAAGCCAGCAGAATCTGGTTCCAGGCGCTCGCTACCCCCGCGTTGCCAAAGGGGCGCGCCAACCGCACCCGGCCCACTCCGGGCAGTCCTTCCACCACCAGATCCTCGAGGGCCAGGCGCAGGGCCTGGGCGTTGGGATCGCTGCGCCCGCCACTCTGGTCAACGATGGCGAGGGTGTCGATGGGCACATCAAGGCTCCCCAACAGGCGCTGCAGATGGTCCAGGCCATTGAGGATCGGCACCCCCACCAAGGGGAGAACACCGGGCTCGGGCCGGGGCGGCCGAAGCCGGGCCAGGCCCTGCCAAAACACCTCCAACAACTGACCATCGGCGTTGCGTTCACTCACGTTGGCCAAACTGCGCCACAACGGCTCGCAGTAGGCCCCCGTTCTGGTGGCCTGCTGGGGCAGCTGGTCCAGCCACTCCAGCAACCAGGTGAGAACCGCTGATCGGGCTTGGCCCCACTCCCCCAAATCAAGCAACAGATCAATCGCCCGGGCCCTCTCGCCCGCTTCCCTATCGGCCAGGGTGCGGCCAAACGCTTCGGCAAACGCACCTTCCCTGCCGCGCCAGGCCCCAAGGGCCGCCCGGATGGCAGCTTCAGATTCCATCAGCGGCGAGGCCTGACCAGCCTCTGCCTGGCCAGGGTGTACCTACCCAGCTGAAGACCCACCTGGAGACCCCCGAGCCGGGATCTCCCCAAGACCAGCCTGCCGCCGTGCTGCCTACAAAAGCCCTCAGCGATGGCCAGGCCCAAACCCCGATGGATTGGGGCGATCGGCGAGCTAGAGGGCGCTGGGGGGGCTTGGCCCTCCAGGGGGGGGAGGGGGGCGGGGCCGTGGTCATCGACGTTGATGGCGATGTGGTCGGCACCGGTCTCGAGCGACACCACCACGGGGGGAGAGCCGTAGGCCAGGGCGTTGTCGATCAAGTTATTGAGGCTGCGCTGCAGCAAATGGCTATCGAGCCGCAGGCAGACCGGGGGCATCGCGATCTGAACGCGATCAGGGCCGTAGCTCTTGGCGAGCTTCCGGCAGAAGGCCTCCAAATTCACCACGTGGTGGGTGGGGGGTTTGGACGGTTGGATCGTTATCCCATCGAGATCCCGGTCCAAGGCCAGCAGGGCATTCAGGTCAGCCTGGAGACCCGCCAGGGCGTCGGGGTCAAATCCTCCCCCGTGCTGGAGGGCCTCAACGCGCAGCTGCAAGCGCGTGAGCGGTCCACGAATGTCATGGGCAATGCCATCGAGGCGCCTTTGGCGCGCTTCGCTCTTGCGGTTGAGCGTCTCGAGCAGCAGGTTGATGCGATGGCTGAGCAGCAGCAGCGGAGCGATGCCATGGCCAAGGTCCAGGCGAACCCGATGGCGCACCAGCAGGGGGAGGGCCATCAGCAGTTCATTGAGGGGCTGCCAGAGCTGGCGCCGGAGGAAGAGCAGCAAGCCCAGCAGGATGCCGAGGCTGAAGCTCAAGCCAACCACCAAATCCCAATCCGGAGTGGCGTGGCCAAGGACTTGGCGCAGCGCCAAGCCAGCCGCCACCAGCATCACCCCCCCGGCAATGCCAATCAAACAGCAGACCAGCAGTTGTTGGCGGTCTTGGGCATTGAGGAGAACCGATCGCCTCATGGGCGGCCAAGGCCACGGGCCGGGGCATCGATCTGGCAAGGGAGGTGCAGGGCGTAGCCCTTGCCCCTGACCGCCTCGATCGTCAAGGCGCCGTGGGAGGCCTCCTCCAACAGGCGCCGGAGTCGACCCAACCGCACATCAATGCTGCGACTGGAATCCACGTGCACCTTGCTGCCGATGGCATGGGCGAGTTGGCCACGGGAGACAACCTGACCAATCGCGCGGCACAACTCCAGGAGCAACCTGCTGTCGCCTGGGCTGAGGGAGACCGACGCACCACCGGCCATCTCCAAACAGCATTGGTGGGGGGAGAAGCACACCTCCCCAAGATCGATCAATTGCTCATGCAGGAACGGGCCCTCCGCAAAAACCTTGCTAGCCCCAAGCAAATGCTCACAGCGCAAGAGCAATTCTTTGACAAGAAATGGCTTGACCAGATAGTCCTGGGCACCCATTTCCAGGCCAAGAATCCGATCCGCAGGACTGCCCATCCCCGACAGGATCAGGATAGGAAACGAGTGGCCCAATTGGCGTAGCCCGCCGAGCACATCTTGGCCTGTCTGCTTGGGTAAAACTTGGTCGAGAATCAACAGATCAGGGCGACCTTGTGATAACGAAGCCAGCATGGGGGAAGGGTGGTGAAAAACATGCAGCTCCCATTTGCTTGCCACCAGCTGGGGGGCCACCAAACGGCAAAGCTCAAGATCGTCCTCAACCCACCAAATCCTGGCGCCCGGATACCCAGAGGTGAAAGCACGGGACTGATGGGGCTTCGCTATTTCAAGCCCCTTAACATCTAATTCTCTGGGCTCTTTTGATTCCCTAGTCCCTTGTGGAGCTTGCTGCTCAGGCACGATCTCCAAAGACAGCTTGATAAAAGCCTACGAAGCACCGGTACTATTGGCGCTCTCAAGATGCCGCAGGATCACTCCAAACATGGAGCAAGTCGTGCACATCGTCGCAGCCGATCTAATACGGCAAGGCCCCACGCAGTTGACCCAAGACACCCGCCCCGGTGAGAAATTCCGTTGCGATCGCAATCACGAAGCCCAGCATGGCCAGGCGACCATTCCAAAGTTCAGCTTGCTCACTCCATCCCCATTTGATCTGACTGTTTGTTGTCACCACGGGTCCATCCTCGAAGAGAAACGTCTCTCAATCCTTATGGGTTTCCCTGCAACATGATCAAGCGCGCCCACATCTGCCGCAGGCTTAGGGGTTGAAGGTGCCATCCGGTGGCAGATCAATCGCCCCCACCTTCCCCGTTGAAAAGCCCTGGCGATCGACGATCGAAGCTCAAACCAGGGTTCGGTTCGCTTGGTCCTTTGTGGTCATGGGCCGGGGGGGGCCTGGCTGCTGGGCCCACCTTGGCTGCTCAACAGGCCCCGGACTGCCTCAGGGGTAGGGAGGGTATCGACCAAGGCATTCACAAACGGCTCCATCACCCCAGAGGCCAAACAGCAGCAGCCGCAGCGCTTGCCAGTCCACAAAGCGACTTCAACACGGGACCCCTGCCTCAATGTGCCCAAAGAGCTTGGGGCCTGCTGAAATTGGGATCCGAGATCCGCATGTTTTGGTTGCCCATGGAATCCAAAGGTCAAGGGCTTCCCAACGGCCCAGATCTGCTCGCCGCAGAAAGACTGAGCCGCCAGGGGGGCAGTGGCCTGACCCCTGATGCCCTAGGGGCCGAATGGCGCCTGGATCAACTGTGGGGCAAGCAACGCAACGCCCCGCCGATGGCCCCAGCCTCAGCCCTGCTTCGCAGCCTCCAAGCGACCCTGTCGATTCGCCCCGGCACCCAGCCAACCAGCTTGCGCATCCACAACAGCGTCAAACTCGGCACACTCAAGCTCCTTTTCGAAGGCCCTGGGCAGCTCACAGGCCGGCGCCCATTGCTGGTGTTCTGGTTTGAGCAGCTCGAGGTGCGCCTGGGTCCCTGGCTCCTCATCCAGCGGGTCCTGCCCAAGCCAACGGAAGCAAAATTGCCCTTCTTTGCCCTGATCGCCAGCGGTACTACCAGTGGGAGTTCCAGTGGCACTAACGGCGAGGAACGCTGGTTGGCAGCCCGGGGACGGGGCGGTGGCCTGGCCCTCTGGCGGAGCTGAAAGCCCTACATCGCGTCGTATCCCTCGTCTGGGTCGTACTCGTTCCACCCCGGACTTGCCTGGTCAAACAGCCCGTAGCGAGCCGCTTCATCGTTGTCGCGGGTATTGCCCGTAGGCCGGGTGTTGCAACTGACCGCACCGCCAGGCAGGGTTTGGCAATTGTCAAAGACCACGTGGGTGTGCCCGGGCATGGCACAAGCCACCACTAGGCCCCCACTGGCAAGGGCCATCCGCAGCAAGCCCCCACGCACCACTCTTGTCCTTAGCAAGCCCAATCCAATCCCCAGCAACGGCCTATGACGCAACACGAGGTTCTCCCCCCATGGGGAGCTCTCCTGGGATGATGGCACCGATTTGAATCCGCAGCGATGTACACCGATTGGACTGCCGTCATCCTGCTGCTGCTCACGGCTGCCCCCTTGGCCGTCGTGGTGGCAACGGCCGGCTTCTTTATTTGGCGTCAGAAGAAAAACCAACAGCGTTGACTTGCCGCTGCGGCTTTTGGGCGGATTGCTTTGGCAGTTGCCTGGGGAGCTGGCCCTGGAGCACATCAGCCGTAGTGATGGCTCCTGAGATCGGGGAGGGCTTGCCCTGGCCGAGGCATTCAAGGCAGGTGCGGAAGCGCTGATCGCTCAATCGGAGCATGCCGCTCCCTCCGCATTGGTAGCAACGTTGGCTGGCAGCTTGGGCCGGAGGTTCAAGCAGGGTTTTGTTGACCACGGTTTCGTTAACCACGGTTTTGTTGACCACGGTTTATTGCCTCGCAATATTTTTGCTTAGTCCAGTGTGGATGAATTTGATCGCATTAACCTGGAAAACTTTCTTAAGCCTTAGGGCTCAAAAGCCAGCACGAATGCAGCTTTCAAGGTCCCTGCAGTTGAGTTGAGCCAGGAGGTCCTGGGCGCTCAACTGACTGCCCTGGGGCACGAGCCCCGCACTGGCTGCCATGGCACCAATCACGGCAGCAGCCGTGAACCCCCTGCTCCTGTAATCCGCCAAGCCATCCGATCCCTCGCGCTTGCAGAGCCGGTGGCCCGAGCCATCTCGCCAAAGCGGCACGTGGCCATAGCGCGGCGGGCCCCCACCCAGTCGGGCCATGACCGCCACCTGGGCTGCCGTGGAGCTCCAGAGGTCATCACCCCGCAGCACATCACTGATGCCCAGGGTCAAGTCATCCACCGCTGTCGCGAGGTGATAGGCCAAAAATCCATCGGAGCGGCGGAGCACCACATCCCCCACAGCTTCGGGACCATCCACATCGCCAGGTCTTCCGTAGCGCTCGCGCCACTGGAGACGACCCCGGGGCACCCGCAGGCGCCAACTGGGCAGCCGTTGCTCCACCACGCCCCAGCCATGGGAGGCCCCCAGGCAAAAGCCTGGATAGACCGGACTGGATCCATGGGGCGCGGAGATATCCGCCAGCAAGCGCCGACTGCAGCGACAGGGGTAGAGCAGTTCTTCGCGCCGCAGGGCCGACAGCACCGTGGCGTACAGACCGCGCCGCTGGCTTTGCCAAATCACGGGTCCATCCCAATCGAGCCCAAGCCAGCGCAAATCAGCCTGGATCTCCTCCGCCGCCCCCCCTCGATTACGCGGAGTATCGAGGTCGTCGAGCCGCAGCAGCCATTCGCCACCGTGGAGCCGCGCCTCCAGCCAACTCAACAGGGCCGTGCGCAAATTGCCCCGGTGCAGGGCACCGGTGGGCGAGGGAGCAAAGCGCCCCCGATAGGTACGCTCCCGCTGCGAGAGGCCAGCCTGGATCTGGGCCGCCACATGGCTTGGCAGGGTTGGCAGCAGACAGGACAGGCCAGAAAACGACATCAAAAAGCGGCCCTGAAGGGCCGCTGGGAACGAACATGTCCGGCTGCTAGGACCACAAAAAGGTCGGAATGCAGAGAGGAGGGATCGTGGACTGGTCGCGAAGGATCAACCCTGAACCCGGTCTTTGAACATTTTGCCGGCGGTGAAAGCAGGCACGCGCTTGGCAGGGATCTTGATTTTTTCGCCGGTTTTAGGGTTCAAACCCTGACGGGCAGAACGCTCACGGGGCTCAAAGGAACCGAAACCGAGGATCGAAACCTTCTTGCCTTCCACAACGGAATCAATGATGGTTTCGATGGCGGCATCGACGACTTGAGAGACATCGGTTTTGGTCAGCTCCGTGCGAGCAGCCACCAGATTGACGAGATCAGCTTTGTTCATAAGAGCGGGAAACTTGGGAATCGGCGGTCAAGTGGTTGAGCATTAGCAGGGAAACCAAAAGCTCCGACCAGCCGCGGTTCATACCAATGGTATGGGCCTTCGCCGTTGTCTGCAACCCAAACCAATGCTGCCGCAGGGCTTCTGGTGATTATTTCCAGCAAAACAAGGTTTGAAAATCGCCGTCATTGATCTAAACAGACACCCCAGCCAAATCGACCAAGTCCAGTTGGGCCAAGGCTTTTGCCCCGTCAAACACCAATTTCTCCCCCCGCAAAGCCCCGAGCCCCCCACCGGTGGCAATCCACTGGGGACTTTGTAACGGCAACCAGTCCCTCAGGCGCTCCAGGCTCGCCAATTGGCGCGGCCAATGGAAGGTGCGCGCCGTGCGCAAGGGAGCGAGCTGGCCTGGGGCAACCGGCAGCAGCAAGCGACCACAAAACAGTCCATCGAGACCAACCGGATCAGCCGGGGAGCTAACGCTGACATGCACCACGCTGGCCCCCGGAGTTGGGCCTGGCGTCCAGAGCATGCGCACCCCCGCCCCCAAGCGATGCTCCCCGGAGAAGGTGGTGAGTTGCTTGACCCCAGGCAGCAGATAGGCCTCCTGCTCCTGCACCAGCACTCCCCAGCCCAGGGCCTCTTGAAATCGGCGGCAGCGGCCATGGCCGTCCCGGCTCGTCAGCACCAGGGTGCCTGGACCCACAGCGGCCGTGCGCTGCTCAAGCATGGCGAGATTCGCCTGGTTGAAAGCAGGACAATCCACCAACACATCGCCATCGCTGCCCAGGGCTTCCGCTTCGAGCAACCAACTGCTCCCCCCTTGGCTTTCCCGACTCGGGGCAAACAGCCACAGTCCTGGCCGGATCGCTAGCGGTAGCCGACCACCGTCAGAGGAAAGGGTTTGCACAGAAATGAAGGCTGAGCCACGATCAGCTGCTTAGTTTGTGGGTTCCCAGGCCCAGCCTGTTGTCTTCGCTCCCCCCCATCCATCTCGGTCGCCCCTGGCCCCTCGGGGCCACCCCCACCCAGCGGGGGGTGAATTTCTCGGTCGTTGCCCCCCTGGCCACCCGGGTAGAACTCCTGTTGTTTGGTCACGGCGAAGCCCTGGAACCCCAGCGGGTGGTGGAGCTCGACCTGCACCACCGCACTGCCGACCACTGGCACGTGGAAGTGGAGGGCGTGGGCCTTGGCTGCTGCTACGGCTATCGAGTCTTTGGCCCCCTGCAACCGGGAGGCCATGGATTCAACCCCTCAAAAGTGCTGCTCGACCCCTGCGCCCGGGCCATTGCTGGATGGCATGGCTACCAGAGGGGGGCGGCCGTGGGAGCAGCCCCAAACACGGGCTCCTGCCTCAAGGGCGTGGTCACGGATCGGGACCCTTTTGATTTCACCAGGGCCCCCAGGCCTCGCCACAGCTGGCAAAAAACCCTGATTTATGAGTTGCACGTCGCCGGCTTCAGCCAGGGGGAGGGCTCCCCGGTGCCGCCGGAACGGCAAGGGACACTCCTCGGACTGATCGACACGATTCCCTATCTCCAGGACCTGGGCATCACCACCGTGGAGCTCCTGCCAGTGATGGCCTTCTGCCCCCACGATGCCCCACCTGGACGGCAGAACTACTGGGGCTACAGCCCCCTGAGCTGGATGGCTCCCCACCCCGGCTACCTCGTCGGCGACGACCCCCTGACGGCGCGCCAACAGGTGCGCGACCTGGTAACCGCCTGTCACCAGGCGGGGATCGAGGTGATCCTGGATGTGGTCTACAACCACACCACCGAGGGCAATCAAGCCGGCCCGACCATTAGCTGGCGGGGCTTCTGCGACCCCCTCTACTACCAGCAGAACGCCAAGGGCGACTACCAGGATGTGAGTGGCTGCGGTAACACCATTGCCGCCAATCGCCCCCTGGTGCGGCGGCTCATCCTCGAATCCCTGCGCTGCTGGGCCACGGAGCTGGGAATTGATGGCTTCCGCTTCGACCTGGGCATCGCCCTGAGCCGCGGCGAAGAACTGGCTCCCCTCGACCACCCCCCACTGTTTGAAGAGATGGAGGCCGATCCTGAGTTGGTCGACCTGAAAATGATCAGTGAGCCCTGGGACTGTGGCGGCCTCTACAAATTGGCCGACTTTCCTGCCCGCCGTGTGGCCACCTGGAACGGCCGCTTCCGAGACGACGTCCGCCGTTTCTGGAATGGCGACGACAAGACCTGCTGGGCGATGGGGCAACGGCTGGCTGGCAGCCCCGACCTCTACACAAAATCACCGGCCCGGCCGGGCCAGTGCATCACCTTCCTCACCGCCCACGACGGCTTCACCCTGGCGGACTTGGTGAGCTTCAGCCGCAAGCACAATCTCGCCAACGGGGAGGACAACCGCGACGGTGACAACCACAACAACAGCGGCCATTGGGGCGTGGAGGGACCCAGCAGTGATCCTGCTATCACCGCCCTGCGCAACCGCCAGCAACGCAATCTGCTGAGCAGCTTGCTGCTTGCCCCTGGCGTGCCCATGCTGCTGATGGGCGATGAGGTGCGCCGCAGCCAAGGGGGCAACAACAATTCCTGGTGCCAGAACAACCCCTTGGGTTGGATGCACTGGCAAGTCGACCAGGACGACGCCGCCCTGCGCACCTTCCTGCAGCGCCTGATCACGTTGCGCAGCCACCTGGCCGGACTCCTCAACCCGGAGCTCGCCCATCCCGAACAGGGAGCCAGCCAGGGCGCTGAACAGCCAGATCTTTGGCGCCAATGGCATGGCGTTGAGCTCAACAAACCCGACTGGGCCAGCTGGTCCCACACCCTGGCCTGGACCCTGAACCACCGCAGCCAAGGCCCTCTGCTTTGGTGCGGGATGAATGCCTATGGCAAGGCCATCCCCTTCGACCTGCCGACCTGCCCTTCCGGGTGGCTGCGGGCCATCGACACCGGCCTGCCCGCCGGCGAAGACCTACCCGCCGAACCCGAACCCTGGCACCTGCCTAACGCACCCCTGGAAAGCCGCAGCGTGATGTTGTTGGTGGCCAGGCCACTCCTGGAAGGGGCAACTCAAAAAGCGGGCGGCGGGAATCGAACCCGCATCATCAGCTTGGAAGGCTGAGCCACAAATCACCCAATCTCATTGCCGCCGCTGACTTCTCAACAAGGAAATAGCCGCATGTGAGATGTTTGGTGAGACGTTTTCCCGTCTAATCCCCTATCAGCACTAGACAGGGGCATCAGACGAGCGAACCAAAGGAAGACCGTGAGACAGCAGCTAGGACCAGCGAGACGGCCGCTTATGTGCCCGCCAGGGCCAGCACTAGGCTGGCCTTATTCAAAGGAAAGTCCTTTCCCTTGAATAAGATCCAACGGTATTCAAGGTTCGCCCCAGGGGGCTCCATGCGGCGCGACGCCACCGGGCGCTACGAGATCACCAGCACCGCCGGTGAAGCAGTGCGGGCCTTCGTGCCGTCGCCACTGCCGCCTGATCCTCCTCTGGAGCTGACGGGGCCGCTGCAGGCACTGCACGAGCGGGCGCTGCTGGCCTGCGGACGGCTTGACGGGATCTCCTCCCTGCTCCCTGACCCCGAGCTGTTTCTCTACTCCTATGTGCGGCGCGAGGCCCTGCTCTCCTCCCAGATCGAAGGCACCCAGTCGTCCCTCTCCGATCTGCTGCTCTTTGAGCTGGAGGAGGCTCCCGGCGTTCCCTTTGATGACGTGGTGGAAGTCTCCAGCTATGTGGCCGGATTGGAGCACGGCCTGGCCCGGCTGCAGGAGGGCTTTCCGCTCTGCTCCCGCCTGCTGCGAGAAATCCACAGCCAGCTATTGGCCCGGGGACGTGGCGCTGATCAACTGCCGGGTGAGTTCCGGCGCAGTCAGAACTGGATCGGCGGCACCCGGCCGGGCAATGCGAGCTTTGTGCCCCCACCACCAGGGCTGGTGGACGAATGCATGGCCGCGCTGGAAACCTTCATTCACGGCGGACACGCGGGAGAGCACGGCTTGCCGGTGCTGGTGCGGGCCGCCCTGGCTCACGTGCAGTTCGAGTCCATCCACCCATTTCTGGATGGCAACGGCCGCCTGGGCCGGTTGCTGATCGTGTTGATGCTGATCGACGCCGGAGTGCTCAGCCAGCCGTTGCTCTACCTCAGCCTGTTTTTCAAGCAACACCGCAGCCGTTACTACGAGCTACTGGGTGGGGTGCGCCACAGCGGGGACTGGGAGGCCTGGGTTGACTTCTTCCTGGAAGGAGTCGAGAACACGGCCTCAGCGGCCGTGGCGACGGCCCAGCGGCTGCTGGAGCTGTTTCGCGTCGATGAAGCACGGCTGGTTGGGCTCGGCCGCTCCGGGCCCAGCGTGCGCCAGGGCTACGAAGCCCTGCGCCAACGGCCTCTGACCAGCATCAACCAACTGGGACAACTGAGTGGGCTGAGCTTCCCGACCGCCAGCAAGGCAATCGAGACCCTGGTGGAGCGGGGCATCGCCCGAGAAGTCACCGGAGCCCGCCGTAACCGCCTCTTCGCCTACGACGCATACCTGGCGATCCTCAGCGAAGGCACCGAACCGCTCTGATCCTTCCGTCCCTGGGCGCCTCTGCTGTTGCAGATTGTCCGCCAGTGTCTACAGACACCGCAAGGCTCCGTGCGAATTCCTTGAGCGCACCTCTCCGTGCGACGACGGCCGTCCTTCAGCGTGCCACGGCTGGGCCGTGGCGTGCATCGGCCAGCCGCCGCCGCCCTCCGCTCTGGGGCCGGTTATTTGGGGGTGGCAGGCAGGGCCACTTCCCCGCGGCTGCGGTGGCCAGGCATTCGCCCGCGTTGATGGGGAAGGGGAAGGTTCCAAGTTTCCTCGCGCGGCTGCGCGGCCGGTTGGGTATTCAGAGCTGAATCTGGTGGGGCTGCTTATCAATTGCAGATCCCTCCGCGCATGGCCAGGTTTTGCATCGATCCATTGCCCTGCAGTGGCTCTGCTCGTTCATAAGTGCACTTGTACTGCTAAGATAAGGGCTGCGCCAAAGGCCCCAAGCTCATCGCCTGCGGTAATCCAATCCCCTGATCTCGCCAGCACTGCCGCTCTTTTATTTGCGGTGTGTTGCCCCGATCAGTTGTCACCTCTGGCAGCTGATTCATGGATCTTTGTATTCCTTGTGGGCCCGCAGTGGCCCCATCCCACTCACTTGTGATTGTGGCCGGTGGTGGCCGGAATCTGGCCTGGTTGCCTGCGCAGATCGCCGCTGTCCTGCTGGCCCGCACCAGCGGTCAGCTCGTGCATGGGCTGCTCCATGGCGGGGCCCGCGGCGCTGATCGCGCCATCGGTCGCGCCGCCCATCAGCTGGGCTGGTCGGTTGAGGTGCTCCCCGCCGATTGGCGCCGCCATGGCCGCGCTGCCGGGCCAATCCGCAATCACGAGCTGCTCGAGCTGGCGATAAGCCGGGCCGTGGCTCATACATCGCCGGGCTCGATCGCCTCGGTGCTGGTGGTGGCCTTCCCCGGTGGCGCCGGCACCGCCTCGCTGGTGAGAGAAGCCCGCCGCATGGCCTCCCGCTCGCCGGTGCCGATTGCCGTGGCGCAGATCAGCCACGCCCCCAGCCTCCCTTGATTCCTGGGCATTGCCCCCTCTTCCCCTCTTCCCCTTTCTCCTCCTTCGTGCCATGGCTGTTCTCACTCCTATGCCCACCGCCATTCCTGTCGTCGATTCGGCTCCTCCAGTGGCAGGCCCCGCCTGCTCCCTGCAGCGCTCCGGTTCCCTCTGGCAGCTGGGCAGCGAGGCCCAGGAGCTCACCACCGCTATCTCCCAGCTAGCCGAGCAGCTGGAAGCTGATGATCCTGAGCAGCGCGCCCTGGCCCTGGCTGAGCTGGAAGCTGCCCTACTGGCAGAAGAGGGCAATAAGCAGGCCCTCGCCGCCAAGGCCGATGCCACCTGCTGGGTGATCGAGCACCTCCGCGGCCAGGCCGCTTACCGCCAACAGCAGGCCAAGCGGCTCACGGAGCTGTCCCGCTCCGATGCCTCCCGGGCCGACGCCCTGGAGGAGTCGCTGGTCTTTGTCCTCACCCAGCTGCAGCCCACAGCCACCCGCTTCTCGTTCCCGAATCACGAGCTCACCTCCCGCAAGTCCCAGGCCGTCGAGATCGACGACGAGGACGCCCTCGATTCCCAGTGGCTGAGCTTCTCCACCACCAGCAAGCCGGACAAGGCCGCCATCAAGGAAGCCCTAAAAGCCGGCCAGCTCATCCCCGGCGCCCAGCTTCTATCCCGCCGCTCTTGGCGCATCCACTGACGGCCAGGGGGCAGAGCCCCCTCACATAAGGGGTTCCGGTGGTGCAGCCGTGGCCCTTTCGTCCTGATCCGATTTCGCTCCTTTCTTCTCCTCGCTCCATCGCTTCCATCGCCATGACCGTCGCCGCTCCTTCCGCCAATGGGACCCGCACCAGCAGCCGGCCCGCAGCTCCTCGTTCGGCCCAGCGGCCGCCCTCCGCTCTGGAGGTGATCCGCTCCGCTGACCGGGCCGACGCGGAGATCTCGGCAAACCCAGAGTCAGCCGCAGCGCCGCAAGTCCTCCAGGCTCAACCCCTTGGCTTCTCCCCCGAGCAGCTCGCCGCCCTGGCCGCTCCGCTGGATCGGGCCAACGTCCGCCAGCGGGAGCAGGGCCGCAGCCGCGTGAGCTATCTAGAGGGTTGGCAGGTAATCGCGGAAGCGAACCGCATCTTTGGTTTCGATGGCTGGCAACGCCAAACCATCGCCGTCCGCTGCGTTGCCCAGGCCGAACGAACCATCGGTGCCAGAGGCACGAGCCGGGAGCAGAAGCCTGGCTGGGGCGTCACCTACACCGCCCGCGTCCGTATCACCGTCACAGCCGGAGGCATGACGCCCCTGGTTCGGGAGGGCAGTGGCGCCGGCCACGGCATCGACGCCGACCTGGGCCAGGCCCATGAGTCCGCCATCAAGGAGGCCGAGACCGATGCAATGAAACGGGCGCTGATGACCTTTGGCAATCCGTTTGGTCTGGCGCTCTATGACAAGCAGCAGCGGCAGGTCAGCAGTTCAGCCACTGCGGCCCCCAACGCCAACACCAGAAGCAGGCCGGCAGAAGTGGCTCCCCGGCAGCAGCCCCAATCGCCTGCGCAGCAAGAGAAAGATCCAAGCCTTGACCCGCTCGATCCAGGCACCATCCAGCAGATCCTCGCCACCGTTCGTGGCCTGCCCCGCCCTGCTCTGGAGGGGTTTACCAAGGCATTCCGCAAGCGGTTCCAGGTGCCGGAGGAGGCCGCTTCTATCGCCGATCGGATCTGCCAGCGGCGGCATCATGACTGGATCGAGACATTTCTGGTGTCGCACCGGGAGGTGCGCCCAGCAAATCAGCACCAGTCGCAGCCAGAGGCAGCCGCTCTCCGCCAGGGCTGAGCCGATCAGACAGGACGCGACAGGAGCAACCGTGCTAGTACAGATGTACGCATCTGGAGTGGGTCATGGGTGTCCCCTTGCCTCGGCCTGCGGCCCTGGCCGCCAAGCTTGAAATCCCTATCGAGGAGTGGCCCTACCTCGATGAGGCGGTGCTGCTCAAGACCCGCAGCCGCAAGGTCTGCATGACCTGCCATTGGTTCAGGCATCACGCCGGGGTGAACTGCATCCCGGTGCTCACCTGTCAGCTCAATCAGGGGCTGATAGCCCATGGCGAGCACCTCACCAGCCGCTGCCAGGGCTGGACCGACGACATGACCCGTCAGCAGGGCTGGGCGCCAGAGTTCGCTTGAGCGGCCCATGCACGTCGGTGACCGGAAGCGACCGCCGCTGTCTCCGCAACAGGGCTGGCTCAGCGATGGCCGCCAGGTGCTCCATTTCCAGCCGCGGCGTTACGACCGCTGGAGTCAGAGCCTGGAGGTGACCTTCGGGGAGGTGATGCCCGGCGATGAGCCACCGCTGCTCAAGCACCGCAGGGAGCTGACGCGCGAGCAGGCGATCAAGCTCTGGGCCCAGAAGCGCCAGCAGGGCTGGCGGGCCTGTCCACCTCAGTGGATCCCACCGCAGCCGCCCAGGGCTTGAGTGAAACCACCGCACCCGGATTGGTCCGCCAACATGGGGATACCCGTGATCACCCCGTGCTTCTGAACCCGTTCTGCCCGCTCAGCACGGCCAAGGTGCTGGCCCTGAAGGCCACCGTGATGCTGCTGCTCACCCTGCTGATCAAGGCCAGGGTGCAGATCGCGGCTGGCTCAGCTTTGGGAATCTTGCTGCTGTTGCTGCAGGCCCTGGTGTTCCTAGCCATCAGCGGTGGCTTGTTGCTGGCGGCTGGTGGAGCAGCGCTCTACGCCACGCAGCAGCGACGACCGGCAGCGGCCTGAGCCCGATCCATGGCCGTTGAAGTCGCCCTGGCCATGCTGCAGCGGGATGGCCGCTGGCTGATGCAGCTGCGCGACGAGATCCCCACGATCGTGGCGCCCGGTTGCTGGGGACTCTTTGGTGGGCACCTCGATCCGGCCGAAACGCCCGAGCAGGCGCTAAGGCGGGAGCTGATGGAAGAAATCAGCTGGCAGCCCGCAGAGCTTGAGCTGGTGATGGTGCATCACATCCACCGCCGCACGGCCCATGTTTTTCAGGCCGAGCTGTCGGTTCCGCTGGAGCAACTGCAGCTTCTGGAGGGACAGGACATGGCCCTGGTCAGCGCTGAGGACCTGCTGGCAGGCTCGATCTGGAGCACCAAGCTCGGCAGCCATCGCCCTCTGGCCGATGGATTGCTGGAGGTGATGCAACACGTGCTCACCCAGCAGACTTGAGATACAACAAAGCCCGGAGCTTTTGCCCCGGACATTTGCCTGCTCAGCCGTGTTGCCGCCTCAAGTGGGTCGGGCGCAGCTGCCTGGTCGTTTGCTCGTTGCAAATCAGGTGATCGACACCGGTCTTCTCCGGCGGCAATGGGAGTTCAGGAAGGGGGCCTAACAGCTGACGCCAGGATGCGGCGGCACCTTCTTCAATTTGGCCCCAAGTGGCATCCCCCCTGCAGATCCGCCCCTACGAGCAGGCCGACTGGCCAGCGGTGTGGGCGCTGCTGGAGCCGGTGTTCCGAGCCGGTGAAACCTTTCCCCACGACCCGGCCATCACAGAGGCAGAAGCTCAGGTGGCGTGGGTGGATCAGAGCCAGGCGGTGATGGTGGCTGTCGATCCGGCCGGGGCCGTGGTGGGCACCTACTACCTAAGGCCCAACACCCTTTCCCTTGGTGCCCATGTGGCCAATGCCGGCTATGTGGTGGCTGAGCGCTGCCGGGCCAATGGAATCGGGAGTCGTCTCTGCCAGCACTCGCTGCAGGCGGCCCGGCGGCTTGGATTCCGGGCGATGCAGTTCAACCTGGTGGTGAGCACCAATACCGCCGGCATCCGTTGCTGGCAGCGCAATGGCTTTCAAGTGGTCGGCACCCTGCCGGGAGCTTTCCGTCACAAGCAGTTGGGCTACGTCGATGCCTTGGTGATGATCCAGGGGCTGGTGGAGGGGCCAACCCCGTGAAGGTGGTGCCGTTTCGGTTGCAGCCTGGAGACGACCTACGCCGCTCGCTGGAGGGCTGGATGGGCGAGCAGCAGGAGCAGGCGGGCTGCGTAATTAGCGCCGTGGGCAGCCTCTCAGTGGCTCAGCTGCGCTTTGCGGGGGCCGCTGAGGCCACGCCCATCCAAGGTGAGCTGGAGATCCTCAGCCTCTCCGGCACCCTTTCGGCTGATGGCGCCCACTTGCACATCGCCGTGGCCGACAGCAGGGGAGCCGTGATCGGCGGGCACCTCTGTCCGGGCTCCCTGGTGCGCACTACCGCCGAGTTTGTGATTGGCCTGCTGCCGGAGTGGCGATTCAGTCGGGAGCTGGATAAGGCCACCGGCTATGCCGAACTGCGGATCAGTCCTCGGGCTCCTGGCTGAGGGGCGGCAGATGCCGCTCTACCTGCAGAAACACCAGCCAGGCCCAGCTGCTCCAGGCAGAAGGTCTCTGGTACGTGCTTCAGCGGCTCTTGACGCAGTAGCCGCCTGATGAATACCAACCCAGCGGGCATCCCTTGCCGCTCTTCTGGATCGCTTCCCGCTCGTTACTGGGGCTGCTGAGGCAGTAGTTGCCAGAGGAATAGAAACCCAGCGGGCAGCCAGCGCCGCTTTTCTCGATGGCGCCGCGGGTGTTGCCCCCGGAGCTGGGGACGCAGTAGCCGCCAGAGCTGTAGTAACCAAGCGGGCAGCCTCCCACTTTGGGCAGCGGTTGCACCGGCTGCTGGGCTAGGGCATTTCCTGCCGCCAAAGCTGCAATCGCGCATGCAAGGAGCAGCCGATTGCGGCCAAGCGTCTTTTGAGGCATAGATACAGATTGGCGCAGAACAGCCAGCTGCAACCAAGTCATGCAGGAACCGCATGAAAAGGCTGCCGGTGCAAACTCCGGCAATGGCTAGAACGTTTCTGCTGGGTGTGGTTGCGTTGGCGGCCTTGGCCTGGCCTGGGTGCGTAGTCGCTCAGGACGTCAAGGCCACCGTGCTCTCCATCGGAGATGGCGACACGATTCGTGTGCGCCAAGCCGGCCGGGCTCTGACCGTGCGGCTCGCCTGCATTGATGCCCCCGAGACTGCGCAGAGCCCCTGGGGGCAGCAGGCCCGGCGCTACCTACAGCAACGGCTGCCGATCGGCCGTGAGGTGACCCTCGAGGTCAAGACCACCGACCGCTACGGCCGCACGGTGGCCGAGGTGATCAGTGACATCAACCTCAATCTGGTGATGGTGGAAGACGGCCAGGCCTTTGCCTACCGCCAGTACCTCAGTGGATGTAACGCCAAGGCCTATCTAGAAGCAGAAGAGCGGGCCAGCCGACACGACTACGGGGTCTGGCAGGTGGACGGAGGAATCACCCGGCCCTGGGACTTCCGTAAGGGCCGCAGCGCCGCGGTGATCCCCGATGGCACCACTCCCGGTGGCCGCCGTTACCGCTGCAGCGAGATCGGCTCCTACGACCGTGCCCAGGAGCTGCTGCGCCAGGGGCACAGCTATCTCGATGGCAATCGCGATGGAGAAGCCTGTAAAGCATTCCGCTGACATTTGCCTTTTGCCATATCGCGTAACTGCATTATTGGTTTTTGCAGAACCCTGTGGTAGCAATGGCTTGCCTGTTGATGTAGTGGATTAACGAAGCATGTGAGTTTGGTATGTTCGGCAGCTAGCGATGCGCATTTGTTGCGCGCATGCAGCCACCTGCTTTGATCTCTTGCACAGTAAAAGCAGGCGCCAGTGAGTTAGGTGCCGGCATGAGCGCCTGCACTCCCTTGCCCGGCCGCTCCAGAGAAACCCCCACTCACCCCGGGGGTTTCTGTTGTCAGCTCTCAAGGCAGTGGTTCGGTGATAGGGGCTTGTAGCGTCAGAGTCAAAAAGAAGCTGGGCGGACAGGATTGAGACATTCACCCGTCACATCTGCTTAGGCAGTTGCCTCATCACAAACAGCGGCAATCGGAAAGGTACTTGGCTACCCGCTGATGGGTTCATATAGATACCGCTGGAAACCAGCGAACATCTCGCCAACTTCTTTTGGTCCACCTAGGTCGTTCAGTGCATCAGCAATCGAGTTCTGGTAACGAAGCCGCAGAAGTGGCGCAAGCTTCTCCTGCGCCAACTCCTGAACGCCCATCGTCACGTAGTGCTGCAGCACGAAGTTGATAAAGACCTGCTGCTTAGAGCTGAAGCGAGAGTCGACATACAAGCGAGCTTGTTGGGCACGCTCTTCTCGCGGGATTGGACCAAGGGCATAGGCGACGTAAGCCAGCACGTCGAACAGGTCACTGTTTTCGGCTGAAATGATCGATTGGATTTCGGCAAGCTGTTCGCCACCAAAACCTTTTTCAGCCAAGCCCTGCAAGAGCTTGCTACGGGTGGCTGGTGAACTCCATATCTCACGGAGTTCGGCCTCATCCCTAGCGAATTCAGGCAACTGGCCGTAGAGGAGCTCGATGAACTGGGTCGAGCTCATCGGCTTGCCATCAGGGTGCCAAAAGCTCGTCACCATCATGTGCTGCAGGGACCGTTCCTTCCCGTCACCGAGCTTGATGCTGACCTTGCTACGGCGAGGTGATTCCTCGAGGCCTTCATCATCAGGCTTATCAGGTTCGTCGACTACCGGTTTGGACTTTGGGGGCTTGTCAGGGGGGTCGACGGCTTCAGGGGGGCCATCCCATTCGGGATCACTAAACAGCTGGTATGCCTTCACGAAGTCGAGGATCGTGAAGTAGTCCTTGCCGTCATAGAGGCGCGTGCCTCGACCCACGATCTGCTTGAACTCGATCATTGAGTTGACGGGTCGCAGCAGGGCGATATTGCGAATATTCCTGGCGTCCACCCCTGTTGAAAGCTTCTGGGATGTCGTCAGGATCGTTGGGATCAACTTTTCGTTGTCCTGGAAGTCGCTTAGGTGCGTCTCGCCAAGCTCGCCATCGTCAGCCGTGACTCGCTGGCAGTAGTTGGGATTGGAGCTGCTCTTGAGTTGGTTGATCAAGTCACGGATAGCCAGTGCGTGCTCCTGGGTGGCGCAGAAAACAATGGTTTTTTGGCGCTGGTCGATCTGGTTGAGCAGGATCTCTACCCGTTGCTTCTCGCGCTGCTTTATCTCGATGATGCGGTTGAACTCGGCTTCTGTGTAGCGGCGGCCTGCTGCCACATCACCTTCCAGCACCATGTCATCAGGTGTGTAGACGTATTCATCCAGCGTGGTGCTGATCTGCTTGACGCGGAAAGGCGTGAGGTATCCGTCGTTGATCCCCTCCTTGAGCGAATAGGTGTAGACCGGCTCACCGAAGTAGGCGTAGGTGTCGGTATTTTCCGTGCGACGAGGGGTAGCCGTCAAACCCAGCTGCACCGCTGGTTTGAAGTATTCGAGAATATCCCGCCAAGTTGATTCGCTGTTTGCGCCTCCTCTATGGCACTCATCGATCACGATGAAATCAAAGAAATCAGGTGGGTACTGGCCAAACCATGGCGATGGCTTTCCATCTTCCGCAGGACCAGACATGAACGTCTGGAAGATCGTCAGGAAAACACTGGCGTTGGTCGGCACCCGACCTTTCTTACGCAACTCATCTGGCCGAAGGCGGGCTATGGCGTTCTCATCAAAGGCCGCGAAGCTGGTGAAGTCGTTGAAAGCCTGCTTTGCGAGTGTGTTTCGGTCGGCCAGGAAAAGGATCCGAGGGCGTCTGGTGGGTTGGTATGAGAGGTTCCATCTGGCTTGGAACAGCTTCCAGATGATCTGGAAGGCAATTGAGGTCTTGCCTGTTCCAGTGGCAAGGGTCAACAGGATGCGGTCTTTGCGGGCGGCGACCGCTTCCAATACCCGCCTAACGGCAATGTCTTGGTAGAAGCGAATCTGCCAACTGCCTCCCTTGTCTTGGTAGGGGATGGCAGAAAAGCGATCACGCCACTCGTTCTCAACTGCGAAGATGCGGTTCCATAGCTCCTCTGGCGTGGGGAAGGACCCAACTTCACCTTCCTCGCCACTGTCCATATCAATGGCATAGATCCCCTTTCCATTACTGGAGTAGGTGAAGCGGATTTGCAGTTTGTTGGCGTAGTCCTTGGCTTGGGCTACCCCTTCTGTCAGTGGTGCGGTGTCGGGTTTTGCCTCCACCACCGCCAATTGACAATTTCGATAGGTGAGTAAATAATCGGCAGTTAAAGACTTCCCACGCTTACCCGCACCTTCAATGCGGCCAGGAGTGATTGAGTACTCACGGCGGATCCTGCTGCCATCAACCACTCCCCACCCGGCTGCGACTAGAAGCGGATCGATAAGTTCAGCGCGAGTTTCCGCTTCGTTCATTAGCAGTAATTAAAGCTCCCCACTGAAAGCTTGGTGCAGCAGCGACCTCTTTAACGCCTCAAGCACGGCAAGCTTCCGCTCGTAGAGGCGGGCGAGGCGTTGCGTTTCTTCCGCTAGCACGTCAAACATCGCCACGGCTCGGCAAAGTTCTGGCAAGGGCGGCACTGGAATCGGGAAACGAGCAAGTACTTCGCCGGTAAAATGCTGAATGCCAGTTCCACTGAAGTGCTTCTTAAGTTGTCCGCTTGAATCCTGAGCTCTCAGGTAATAGACGAACCATTTATTGAGTTCTGGTTGATGAAAACGCACACGATGAAGAGCTTTTTGAAAATAGATCGGATAGTCCTCAGCCCAAATTGCAGCGCGTCCCGGGTAGCCACCTTCGCAGATCAGAACGTCGCCTTTAACGGCGGTGTATTTCTCTGCCTCGGTTGGGAGAAATGGCATTTTTAGCAAATCAGACAAATCAAACATGAACCATCGGACGTTTATGTTTCTCAGGTAGGGCTGGGGTTCTCCTTTGTTCTTCGCCTTGTCCAACATCTTGCCGAGGGAATGCTTTGCAATCTCGGAAATCTTCTTCTCCACCCACCCCGGGCCGCGCTGGGTGAAGACGGATTGGAGGTGGCTTTCGAAGAGGGCGCGGGCGTTTTGGAGGTTCTTTTCGGCGTTGGCTTTGGCGGTGGCGAGGCCCTCAAACGCTTCGTCCAGCAGGCCGACGATCCGCTGCTGTTCGGCCAGCGGGGGGTATTTTATCTCCAACTCTTTGAGAAGCCGATAATGGCGCGCATAACCGAGCGAAGTGAAGTTGGCTGCTTGCAGCTGATAGAAGAAGAACTTGGGACGGAGGAAATCGCGCGGCGGCAAAATCTTCACGCCGTCTGCACCGAGCACGAAGTCGAAGTCCACATACTTCAAAACCTGAGTGTGGTCGCCGAAGATGACGACGGGTGTTGAGACGTTGAAGACATCTGCTTCGTCATCCCAGTAACCATTGGTGAACTCGGCTTCTTGGGAAACGATTGGAAACTGTCCGTCCTCGAGGAAGTCCTTCCGCTGAATCTTGCGGGTGTATTTCACCGACTCGATGCAGTCCTCGAAAGGTCTTGTCTGCCACTCCTTCGTCATAGCAGCGCCTTAATATTGCCTAGCACTTGCGCACTCTCGGCGTCCAGTGCGGCGATTTCGTTCATGATTTCTTGTGGGCTGCGGTGCACGATTTCATCACCGCCATTGGGATTCTTCACGGACAAATCAAACGTCTCTGTGTCGATGGCCACCACATCCACGCTCCAGCTTTTGGGCGAGTCAGCAAAGCCTTGTTGCAGCTCAACAAACTCACTCAAGTCACGGTCATTGAGTGGATTTGTTTTACCCATGTTGCGACCTGGATCCAGCTGGTAGAACCACACCTTCTGGGTTGGTGTGCCCTTCTCAAAAAACAGGACGACCGTTTTGACTCCTGCTCCCTGGAACGTCCCACCAGGGCAATCGAGCACGGTGTGGAGGTTGCACTCTCCAAGGAGCTTCTGACGCAGGGCCACAGAAGCATTGTCGCTATTGGAGAGGAAGGTGTTTTTGATCACTACACCAGCCCTGCCACCTGCGCGAAGCATCCGAATAAAGTGCTGCAAAAACAGATAGGCAGTTTCGCCAGAACGAATCGGGAAGTTCTGTTGAACCTCACTGCGTTCACTCCCACCAAAGGGTGGGTTGGCAAGGATGACGTCATAGCGATCACGCTCCTGCACATCGCTCAGGTTTTCGGTGAGTGTGTTAGAGCGGATGATCTTGGGTGCCTCAATCCCATGCAGAATCATGTTCATGATGGCGATCACATAGGCGAGGCTCTTCTTTTCCTTGCCCGTGAAGGTCTTTGTTTGAAGCGTGTTGAGGTCTTCGGTGGTGAGCTCTCGACCTGTTGAGCCGCCCTTACTCATGAACTCAAAGGCTTCGCACAAGAAGCCCGCAGAGCCAACCGCAGGGTCATAGACGGTCTCGCCAATTTGTGGATTAACGACCTTGATGATCGAGCGAATAAGCGGCCGGGGCGTGTAGTACTCACCGCCGTTACGGCCAGCGTTACCCATCCGCTTGATCTTTTCTTCGTACAGCATCGAGAGCTCGTGCTTTTCGGCTTGTGAGCGGAAGCGCAAGCCATCGATCACATCGATGATTTCGCGGAGGTTGTAGCCACTGGAGATCTTGTTGCGGATCTCCCCGAAAATCTCACCGATCTTGTATTCGATGGTGTCTGGCCCGATGGCCCGTTGCTTGAACTGCTCCAGGTAGGGGAACAGGCGCAAGGTCACAAAATCACGTAGGTCATCGCCTGTGGCAGCAGCGTTGTGATCAAGCTGACCACTTGTGTCCTTTGGTGCAGCCCAGCTGTCCCAGCGGTATTGGTCCTCAAGGATCGGTTGGTGACTGCGCCCCTCGAGCAGAGCCATTGCGGCGCGATCCTCCTCGAGACCATCGAGGTATTTGAGGAAGAGAAGCCAAGAGGTCTGCTCGGTGTAGTCAAGCTCGGTCCCACAACCGGACTCCTTACGAAGGGAGTCATCGATTACCCGGAACGCCTGTTCAAAGGAGCTGCCGGATTTCCCATTGCTGGCACGGGTCGTCCTTGATCGCTTGGCTGGTTCGGATGGCCCGGCTCCCCCTTCCTCGTCGTCTCCAGCAAGGGCAACGGAACCACCACGTCCCTTCCCTGGAACGATCAGCCCGCGATCAACCAGTACGGCCTTGACCGAGTTGTACGTGGCGTCATCCCACTCCAAAACCTCGCGTAGTCGCCCATTGCCTACAGACCCACCAAGGGCTGTGAGAGCACCAAGGAACGCATCCAGTTCACCATCAAGATCTTGCGATGCAGCAGTGGCTTGCTCGCTGTACGTCAAAAGCTCGTGTGGGTTCTATGGCTAAGGATGCCAGAGGCTTTTGGCTGTGCCAATGCTCTCGATGCCCGCACTGCCGAAGCGATGGCTTCTGCTTGCGGGGAAGCTTGCTCAAGGTTCTAAGGAGCCGCTGCTTCGGGAGGGTGGGATCGGGTTGCCCCCGGGCCTTCAAACACCCACCTCAATCCCTCGGCCAGTCCTCGCGCCGCGTCAAGGATCTAGCCATGCGCCCCGTTGGGGCGTCCTTGTCACATCCCTGCGGCAGGCCGTTGGGGGTGGGGTTCTCTGCCGTCCCCAGATGGCTGCCCCACTTTCCCGCTCTGCTCTCCGTGCCCGCGATGCCCTGGTGCTCGAGCACCTGCCCCTGGCGGATGCCGTTGCCTCAGCTGTAGCCCGCCGCTTCTTCCCTTTGGTCGAGCGGGAGGATCTGATCCAGGTGGCCAGAGAAGCCCTGCTCCGCTCTGTCCTGCGCTGCAAAGCAGGTGAGCCGGCAGAGCCCTATCTGCGCCGCTGCATCTCAGGTGCCCTGCAGCACCACCTGCGCGATCGGGTCCGCCTGGTGCGCATTCCACGCCGGCTGCATGAGCAGGGTCAGTGCCCCTTGGGTCACATCAGCCTTGATGGCCACGCGGCTGGCGAGCCGTGCCTGCTCGATCAGCTGGCGGCCCCAGAGCAAGAAGCAGCCGGCTCCGCTGATGATCTGGCGCTGGAGCAGCTGGTCGATCAGCTGCCGGCAGCGCAAGCCACAGCCCTGCGGCTCACCCTGCTGGAAGGCCTATCGCTGCGTGCCGCTGGGCTCAAGTTGGGCATCAGCGCCATGGCCGTGCAGCGAACCCAGAAGAAAGCGCTTGAGGCTCTGCGGCGGCAGCTGGCAGGCGGGGGCTGAGGCCCCATGGCTCAGCACCGTGGCGCCGCTCTCTGGTCAGACATGGGTCACGGGCTCACCATCACCCGGTTGCCAGCGCCGCTGTTGCTCACAGCCACAAACTGACGCCGCTGGGGTGACCAGCAGAGCGAGCGCCAGCCCAGATCAGCTGGGGAGCTGCGCACCGTCCAGCTGAGGCCATCGGCGCTGGTCATGATCCGGTTGCCGGTGCCGGTGCTGGCGACGGCCACAAGCAGCTCCCGCTGGGGCGACCAGCAAAGGGACGTCCAGGCGTTGCTCGTTGGAACTGCATAGCTCGTCCAGTTGCTGCCATCGGAGGAAGTCATCACTTGGTTGATGTTGCTCCGGCTGCCGCTGCTCAGCACCACCAGCAAACCCAGCTCCGCCGCCCAGCAGAGCGCCATCCAGTTATTGGCTAAAGCAGTCCGCAGGATCCAGTTGCGACCGTCGCTTGAGGTCATCACCCGCTGGATCCCGCCGGTGCTGCTCACCGCCACCAGCAGCCCCAGTTGCGCTGCCCAGCAGAGGGAGCGCCATTCCTGATCCGCGGCAGACAAGCCGGCTGTCCAGGTGAGGCCATCACTGCTCGTCATCACCCGGTTGCCCGTACCACTGCTGGCCACGGCCACGAGCAGGCCCAGCTCGGGTGCCCAGCAGACCCCGGTCCAGTTGTTGTCGACCGGCGTCTGGCGCAGGGTCCAGTTGCTGCCATCCGCTGAGGTCATCACCCGCTGGCCAATGCCGCTGTCGCTGACGGCGACAAACAGCCCCAGCTCCTTGGCCCAGCAGAGCGCCATCCAGTTCTGATCGGCTGCTGATGGTTGGGCACGCCAGCGGATGCCATCGCTTGAGGTCATCACCCGGTTGCCCGTGCCGCTACCCGCTACGCAGGCGTAGAGCCCCAGCTCCGGCGACCAGCAGATTGCCTGCCAACTGTTGTCTGCCGCTGAACGCACGGTTGACCAGACCACGCCAGTGATTCCCAGCACTGGTGTCTGGCCAGCCAGTTCCGCCAGCGCCGCTGCCGGCAGCTGGTAAGTGCCGGCAGCAGGCCCAGCGGGGCGGGTGATCGCCAGTAGGTCGCCTGGTTGGAGGGTCATCAGTTCGGCGCTCAGGGAAGAGCTGGAAGGCTGCTCAGGTCCAGCGGCATGGAGTCACCAGCCGGCTGGGCGGTGGCCAGCGCAGCCTGTAGCTGAGCCGCATCCACCACCCGCCCAGGGGTGCCGTCCCCAAGAGCCGACGGATCTGCCAGCTGCACAACGCCGGCAGCGGCGGTGGAGGCGGGCTCAACGCTGAGCAGCGGTTGGGCTGGATCGCTTTCATCGACGCTCAGTGGTGCGGCCACCTGGATGCGGATCACGCCGGCGCCATCGGGCCCCAGGGCGGCGTTGGCACTCCAGCTGCTGCCGTCAAAGAGCAGCAGGTCCCCCTTGGCGATCTGGGCTCCGGCGATGCCGCTCCAGCTCGCCAGTGCAAGGCCGCCGCCACTGGCCAGGTACACATCCCCAACGGCAGTGCCTGCTGGGGCCTCGGTGATGGTGGGATCGATCGCGCCCCGGTAGGTGAGGGCACCGGGGATCGCCGCATGGAGCGTGCCATCGGCATCGACCGAGAGGTTGGTGCCGGGCTTGATTGCACCGATCGCCGCCGCCGTAGCCGGCGTGAGCATGAACGCCTTGACCTCTTCTGCTGTGGCCCGGTAGGGCGTGCTGCCGCGCTGCACCAGCAGCAGGTCACTGGGCTGGGGCAAGGAGCTGGCGGTGCTGCGGCTCTTGGTGGTGGTGGCCATGGCGATCAGTAGAGAAAAAGGGTTGGGCGATCAGGGCTCGGATCAAGGCGGCAGGGGGCCAAGCAGGCGCAGGTCCAGCGCGAGCATCACCACCCCGACGCCTGCGGTGGCAGTGATGAGCGGCGCGAGGGCCTGCACTGCGCTGACGCCCCCGTCCGGGGGCGGTTCAGGGCAGCAGCCGTCCTGCAGCTGGGCCTGGCCCAGGAAGATCACCCCCTGCGGCCGGCTGCTGCTGCGGCATTGGGCCGTCAGCTCGGCCAGCACAGCCGGATCAGGAGTGGCCATCGGCGCCAGGGCAGGGCTGCTGAGCTGTTGCCAGCCCCCAGCCAGGACTGCCTTGGCTCGGTTGCAGTTGGCCGTGATCAGAGCAGGGCATCACCCAGCTCCAGGGCCGCGAGGTCCGCTGCAGCCGTGTCATTGGCCTGGGCTTCCAACGCCGTGGCCTGCTCAATCAGCTCCACCTTGGTCTGGCTGCTATCGAGCTCCACGCCATGAACAGCCGAGCAGTAGTCGACGATCTGGGCCTTGGTCATCGCCTGGAAGTCGGTGACCTCGGCTGCCAGCAGGGCGTCCCTGCCGCCAGCGCCGCCAGTGGCGGTTTCAGTGGGGGGCTCCCGTTCAGTGGTAGCGGCCGCCTCCAGCTCCAGGGCTGGTTCGAGAACAGGTTCGGGCTCTGGTTGTTCTGGATCTGGCTGCTCCGTGTGTAGCTTCCAGCCCAATGCCTGCCAGCCGGCCAGATGCACCGGCCGGATCGAGCGGCTCTCGCCGTCCTTACTGATCAGCAGCTGGCTGGGTGGCAGCAGGGCTTCATCGCCAACGGCTGGATCCGGAGGGACGGTGAGCCGCTGCTCCGGGCCCGAGAGGCGAACGGGGGTGGAGGCGGGGTTGTTGCTGTCGAGGGGTTGCAGCAGCTCCAGCGGCATTGCGGTGTCCATGGCACTCACCTCACAGCCCCTGGTTGGCGGTGAGCGCAACGCCCATTCCTACTGGTGTGCTCGGAGAGATCACAGCGCGGGCCAGCCGCAGACAGGGCGGCCTCACCACGTCGCTGTCGGCTGGATTCAGCAGCAGGCCAGCACCGCTGATGCTCGCCTCCACCTTGCCGCCAGCGGCGGGGATAGCGACGACAGCGGCAGTGATCCAGCTGCCGGCGGTGCCAGCAGCCAGCAGCGGCGCTAGCTCCAGGGTCACGGTTACCGCCTCGCTGTGGCCGGCGTGGGAGGCCACCAGCACAAAGGAGCTGCTGGCATCGAGGTCGGTGCCGAGGTTGATGACATCGCCGCTGCTGCGGCTGTGCTCGTAGCAGTCGGTAGCCGAGTGGTTGATCCAGCCGACGAGCACCGTCTGGGCATCGAGCAGCCGGGTGGCTTGGGTGGTCATGGATGGGGCTCCAGATCAAAGGGGGACAAATCAGTTGGCGCGGGCAGGGTTATTGCGCTGCCCAGCAGGCAGGCGCTGGCAGGTGGTGTCTCAAACCACCAGCGGCATGGGCGCCACGTTGTAGAGGCGGGCCGCTGCCTTGCGGTTGCAGACCGCAAAGCCCACGTACCAATCCACCCGGGTGCGGAACACCGGGGCGTCATGCACCTCCCCGAAATCACGCACCGCAATGCCATACCTGCCCTCAAACGGTCCCTGCAGGCCGCAGACCGCCGCATCACCCAGCACGCAGCAGTAGATCGAGGTGGTGCCAGCCGGTTCGTCGTAACCAAGCACCGCATGGCCCTCGGCGTCCTCCTCCACCAGCAGGATCTCGATCCCCTCGAAATAATGGCGGCCGTCGATCACCTCATACAGCTCGCCGCCGGCCTGGCGGGAGGCGGTACTGATCTGACGACGGGCGGCCTTGCTGGCGATCAGCACCTTGTCGCCGCCGTAGCCGATCACGCTGTCGCTCAATGCCTCCAGCGCCAGCAGGTTGAGGGTGCTGCCGCCGTTGTCGATCGTTTGCTCGTCTCCAGGTGCCAGGCGCTTGCTCAGCCCGTTGAAGGCCCGTGGATCGAAGGTGTCATCGCCATTGATGATCGCGGCCTCCAGGGTGAGGCGCATCGAGCGCACCTTCATCTCGGTCTGGGCAGCTCTGGCCCCGGGGCCCTGGAGATCAACGATTGAGCGGTCCACATCCAGATCACCGCCAAAGAGGTGCACGAACTCCGAATCGGAGTTGATCACCCCATAGCTCTGGCGGTAGCCCTCATTCACCGCCCGAAAGCCAACGCGGGGCAGCTTCGTTTCAGCCGGGAAGCTCAATGAGCCACCGATAAGGTCGCGGAAGGGCAGGCGGCGCAGCAGCTCCCCCTCAGCAAAGGTCTTGAGCACCGCCAGCTGTTCAGCGCGGCGGGCATATTTCTGCGCCTCGATCAAGGTCAGGCCCAAGGGCACGCTCCCGGGGCCTGGCCCCAGTGACAACAGCAGCTGTTGCCAGGCGCCGGAAGAAGGGTGGGCTGGTGGTCGGCTCAGGGCATGGGGTGGGGGCTGGCGGCGAGAGCAGCAGGCGCTCCGCAGGGTGCCCCTTGCCTGCCCGTCCCAGGGACCGAAGCAGCAGCGGGGCGCGGTGGTCGCGTCCTACCTGCCACGCCGCCATGGCCACCATTCCCGTTGCCCCGGCCTGCCCGATCTGCTTCATCTCCTTCCGCCTGGCCGCCAAGGGCAGCACTACGGCGCGGCACCTGTTCCTCGATGGCGAGGGTCAGATCTGCGCCGATCCCCACTGGCTGCCGCGGGAGCAGGCCCAGCTGCTGGCCCGCAATCAGCAGCTGATCTGGGGCTCTGCCGCCCAGGTGATCGTGGTCTGAGCGCGCATCTGCGGGCCCATGGGTCAGCGGCTTTGGGCTGTTGAGCCAACCACGGCTGCCAGCTGGTGCCTGGGCCTTACAGCGACTCCAGCCAACCAAACAGAAGGCGGTGCTTGTTCATGCCCTCGATCAAAGCAGCCGGAATGGCCTTCCCTTGAGCATCAGGGTGCTGGGCCAGGACGATATCCACGGCATGGGCCCCATCAAGGGCCTGCACCATCTCGATGCCAGCACCCAAAGAGCCAGAGAAGAAGACGGCGTAGTGAATGGGGTCTCCAAGTCAGCAGCCTTCCTTAATAGCAATGGCGGTGCCGGACGCCAGCCCCTAGGGGCGTGATCGGCTGAGGGGCTACTGGGCCGGCCTGTCGCAACGGAAGTCGAAGGGGTGCGGCGAATTGCGCAAGCACCAGAGCCGTTGGTAGAAGCGCTGGGGATGGGCTGCTACGGATAAATACACCAGCAGATCACATACCCAAAGGGGGGAAAAGCAACACCCTCAGTTGTTATGGGTGCAGAACTTGTTGCTGGCTAGAAGCAATGACTTGTCTATCAAGTCGGTCAGCAGGATTACAGACCGTGGACCAAAGCTATAATTCAGGAGCCAACGCCTTAAAGCTCATGTACAAGTTTAAAACGAACAGGTCTCAGGAGGAGCCTCTATCTCGGTTATCGAAAAAGAGCACGCTGGTCTAGCTGGTTCTCGGAACCATCTAATAATGAATTATACTGCGTATGCGGAACACACGAGCATGAAAAACGAACAACTCAAGAAGATGCTGCAAAAACTATCGAAAAACCCCAACATACTTTACAAGATAAATCAAATACAGCTACCTGATCATCAATCAGGCTGGTATGGAGTTGTCATATATAGCAAGAAGGTGTATGAAATTTATACGGCTCAGCTGCATTGCCAAGGCCTAACCGCCCTGGGAGAGGAAAGTGATTTATATCCATGCATAGTCTACAAGGCCCAATACTTAACTGTCACTAATGATACTCTTCACGTATACACTGGAGAAGGGTTCCGTGGCCATGGATATGGTTGCATGCTTCTGAAGGCGGCAATAGAGCATTGTATTGAAAAGAAGTGGAGGGTTAGCGTCTCAACGAACATAAGCAGCATAGAAAAAGTCTTTCGTAGCACGGAACTTGTTGAGAATGGGGAAGGACATTGGAAATGGGATCAGCCGGACTCCTTAAGCTGACTGTAGCCTTGCGAAAAAGTCAATGTGACGCCATTATAAGGGGGCTAATTGAACGACTTAGGCAGTCCCTACTCTCGTAAAAGACCAGAGTTGTAATGGGGACAATTAGGTGAACAAATCCACGAGGCCTTGCAGGCCTCACAATATATCCAATCCATTTTTTGTTTGTTGTCAAGCAAATGCATTAGATAGCACCAAGGTCTTGTAGAGAGATGACACCTCTTCGCGTTCCCGGAAGCCCAGCCAATGAGTTCGTGCTGCAATAAGCTCGCCCATTGCAACCGCTACTTGCAGAGACGAACTATGCCATCTTTTAATCTTATGGAAGCTCTGACTCAAATCTCGGTATTGATTGGCATCTGGGTTGCGATCTGCGGAATTGATGCATGGCGACGTGAGCACGTCGGGAAACGCCAGATCGAGTTGGCAGAGGAGACTTTGGCTCTCTTTTACGAAGCGGTGGACGCGGTCAAGTACCTGCGCTATCCAGTTAGCTTTAGGGCTGAGATCGATGATATTGAAAAAGGTTCCGGAGAGTCGGAAAGGGCTTTCGAGGCCAGAAAGAATGCTTCAGTCGTGTTCTTCAGGTACAAGCAGTATCAGCAACTGTTTAGCAAACTACACGCAACGAGGTACCGTTTTATGGCTCAATTCGGGAAAGCCACAACCAAGCCTTTTGACGAGCTTCATAACATCGTCAACGATATAATCCTTTCAGCAAGGCTACTTTCGCGCTACTGGGCATTAGGCACATTCCAAAGCGAGGATGAGCGAAGCAAGCATTGGGAGCGAGTTGAAAAGCAAGAAGCCATTTTCTGGGAAGGGTCAGAAAATAATGACCCTATCAATCCGAGGCTTGATGACTTGGTTAAAAACGTTGAGAGAACCTGCCGCCAAGCGATTGAAGGCCCAAAGTCATTGTCAGGGATTCTGAGTAGCCGGCTGCGAATTGGCAGCTAACATCAAGATTTAGCAGCCGGGGTCAAAGATGCCCGACAAAAATGCATTGGGCTGCTTCCCGCCTCTGATCTTGAGCGTAAGCGTTACTACAACTGAGGGCGTGTACCGCGACGCAGACATCGCGGTACCGGCGATTACCAGTGGTCAGCCGGTTACTTAGATGAGCTGGCAAAGGCCGATGTCAGCACCCCGTCCCATGACCACCCCGATGGGCGCCGAGCGATTTGCCGATCGCTTCCGCTTCTACAAAGGCCAGCCGCAACAACAAGCCGGCGTGCAGCAGCTGTATGCCGCCATCGATAGCAGCAACCAAGGCAGCGCGATCCTCGATGAGCAGGCTCCCTGGGCACTCACCTACAGCAAAGAGCCGCCAGCCCCAGCCCAGCCCCAGCCCCCGGCCGGCGGCCTTGATCCCCGCGGTTCAGAGGAAGCCGGCATGGCCGGCCCACGGATGCCAGCACCGCTCAAAGCCGGTGATTCCTACCTGCTGGTGAACGACCGGGACCAGGACCTGGAGGCCTACGACCACAGCGGCCAGTTCCTCTGGAAGATCCCCTGCCTGGCGAGGGGGCAGGGCGCCGACACCGAATGGGAGTCGCCTCACACCGACACCCCGCCGGGGCTCTACAAGGTTGGATCGGTGTGGCGTGATTACGAGCGGCTGGGCGACGTCCCGGCGGCTGTCCCATGGGATCTGTTGCCCTACGGCTGGTTCACGCTCGATCTGGTGGAGCTGGAGGGCCAGGAGCGCCGCTACGGGCGCGCAGGCATCTCCATCCATGGCGGTGGCTCGGGGCTGGGGTGGCCAGGTTGCTGGCAGCCGTTCCAGCCCCTGCTGACGACCCATGGCTGCGTCCGGGTCCACAACGCCGACCTGCGGGACAAGATCGTGCCCCTGCTGGCCAAGGGCACGGTGTATGTGGGGGTGTTTCAGGAAAAAAAGTGACGGCGGGGCCGGTGCTGCCGCCAGCTGGGGCCTGATCTTGAGGGAGGAGCAGCGATGCAAGCAAACCCAGCACCCAGGCCGCCCAAACCGCCGTTCGACCGGGAGCGGTTTGTGTTCAAGATCCTGGCTGTGGTAATCGGCACCCAGCTGCTGATCTATTTGCTGGCTGCTGGGGTCTGCGGCCAAAGGGCACTCGAGGATCGGCCTGTTGGTCAGATTTGCCCTGGCACGCTGGAGCAGCTGCAGGGCGGCTTTGACTCCACCCTCAACCTTTTGCTGGCGCTGCTGGGTGGTGCAGCGCTCACGCGCATGGACCGGTAACGCCTGGGAGCAGGAGAAGGGCTTGCTCCGGGCCGCTCCAGTCTGAGGCCCTCCTGACGTCGGACCTCCGCTGGGATCGGTCCCATCGCTGCGCCACACCCGGCGCCGATTCCATGGCCATCCAGTCCCCTGGGTTCTCTGCTGCTGCCTCGGCGTTCTGCAGGCCAGAGGAAGATCCGTTCCTGCTGCTCAAATCCACCCTCCGCTCCATTGAGGTGGTGCTGATGCTGCGGCGTGATCTGCCGCTGCGCCGCACCTGGAGTGAGCAGCCCTATGGAGAAGAGGAAATCACCCTCCTGGAAGAGGAGGTGCTGCCAGCCATCCGCAAGTGCCTGGCCCGCGTTGATGCCATCGATTCAGCTCTCAGCGCCGCAGGAGAAGAGCTCTATCGCCAAGAGGTATTGGTAGCAGCTCAGAAGCGCCCGGTTCTACTCCCTGGGGAGGTGGCGCTTATCTGAGCTCCTGCAGGCCGCCATAGCGGCGGCCTGCTTTATCTCTTCCCCCGTCAAGTGCACCTGGCGGTGGTGGTTTGCAGAGCGCACTTCTCGGTGCGACAGAGCCTGGAGGAGAAGGGTTTGGTACGCGCAGGGAACTTCAGTGTGCGCAGGTGGCGCAAGGGCTACGCGAGCGGCTAACGCCGCCCTTGCCCTCACCAGCGCGGTTACGTCCAGTCCTTTGCGCCCTATCCAATGGCCGCAGCACCAAAGTCACGCAGCAAGAGCTCAGCTCCCTCGCCAGAAGAAGCGCTGGTTCGTGATCTCATCGAGCTCCTAGAAGCCGGCAGCACGCCATGGCGCAAGCCCTGGGATTGCCACACCGGCGGTGTTCACATCAATCTGCTCACAGGCCGTGCCTACCGCGGCAGCAATCCAATCCTTTTGGAGCTCGGCATGGCCATGCGTGGCGCTGAGCTGCCCTTCTGGTGCGGCTTTGCTGAGGCCAAGAAATTGGGCATCTTCCCCCGCAAAGGCTCAAAGTCCTTCCGCATCCTGCGGCCGCAGCTGCACTCCAGCGAGAAGGAGGCGTCCAATGGCCAGAAGGTGCTCCACAGCTGGGCCAGCTACCGCCCCGTGCCGGTCTTCAATGCCGGCGATCTCGAGGGCGATGGCTTGGCTGGCTTGATCGCCGCACGGATGCCGGCCCCAAAGGGGCGGGCCACAGAAGCCCGGCCAGCGATCGAGCCAATCGCCCGCGCCGAGCACGTTCTCTCTGCTTGGCCAGTGCCAGCTCGCTGGGGTGGTGAGCGGGCCTTCTATTCCACCAGCTCCGATCGCATTCAGCTGCCGCTGCGCGAAAGCTTCCACGGGGCCCCAGCGCTCTATGCCACCTGGGGCCACGAGGCCATTCACTCCACCGGCCACGCGTCTCGGCTTAAGCGGGATCAATCCGGCGCCTTTGGCTCCAGCAGCTATGCCCGAGAAGAGCTTGTGGCCGAGCTTGGCAGCGTTCTGCTGGGGCAGCGGCTGCAGATCGGCTGTGAGCTCACCAATCACGCCGCCTATCTCCAGAGCTGGATATCAGTGCTGCGCCAATCCCCCAAGGTGTTGCTGCAGGTGATCAGCGCAGCCCGGCAGGCAGTTGAACTGATCTGCCCAGAGCCAGAAGCTCCAGCCGGCTAGGCCGGTTTCATGGGGCCTCTGGCCCCCCAGCTGGGTACTCATGCGGGGCTGACACCGGGTGCCTGCAATCCAGGTGCTTTGTCTTGCCAAACAGCAGGACCGCATCCCTTGAGGCGTTCTCAGCTCACCCCACTGCGTAAAGGCACCACGCAGCCCCGCTGGCTTTGGTTGATCCCGGCCGTAGCAGCCGGCAGGCAGACAGAACCAGCACCGTTGGCTGTGGGGCACTGCTGGTCATTCGTCGAGCACCCCTTGCAGGTTGCCCTCACTTGCACGCAACCGGAAAGGGCTACGCAAGTGGCTACGCCACCCTTGCCTGCTGCTGCGCCGTGGGGCGTCACCTGGGGGTTCCTCGCCAAAATTTCCATGGCAGCTCCCCAAGGCCCCGTCTGCAATATCCGCCTGCTGATCGTCCATCGCTATGCGCCTGGTATCAAAAAGAGCGGCGCTGTGCCCTGCACCGTTGAGCACTTCGGGAGGCGCGGTAAGCCGGTCAAGAAGATGCGGCTAATCCCTGCTGAAAAAGCATTCGCCATTGCCCGCAAGCTGCAGGGCACCCCCGGTTGCACCGTTTCGGTCTGCTGAGCCCCTTGGGCTCAGGCCCGGCTGCCGCTTGGTGGCCGGGCCTTACAGCCAATGCCTGTAGCTGCTCCGCTGCCGCCGGGCCCTGGCCTTGGAGCGAGCACTACGCTTTTGCTTGGCGCGGGCACGGGAGCGGGCCTGGCTGGCGCTGGCGGCCGGCACCACGGTGGATGTGGAGCGGTTGCGCCAGAACACCAGATACCAGGCCATCAACTTTTGCCGCAGGGGGTAAACGCTGTGTTCATCAGCGCCGTGGTGCAGCCGCCCTGGGCGTCGTGCCCTTGACGGCCTCTAGATACAGCTCGGCGGTGCTCAGGGTCTGCAGGTTTGGTGCAGCGCTGTGCTCATGGCCCGCCTCTGCAACCGTGCCTGCGTACAGGCCACTGCGCTGCTGGAACAGGAAGCTGAATACCGGGTGGCGGCGGAGCTCCTCCATGTAATCGCCATCGGAGAGGGCGACCCCATCGGCGGTGAGGGGTTGGCCCTTGCCGTCGACGGGCAGCAGCCGCTCGCGGCCCTCCACATCCGCCAGCTGGAAGTGACCACCGCACAGCGTCACGAAGGTGTCAAAAAACGTCCCCCGTTCATCGCCGCCAACCCGCCCCTCGGCCTCTGAAAACAGCCGCTCAAGCAGCCGTTCCTTGCGCAGGTTCTGCACCTGGGAGCGGGCCTCATCCCGTTCTTTTTCAACGCTGCGCACCCGGCGGATGTTGGCCTCATTGAGCTGGCGTTCACGGTCGCCCACCTGGCGTTCAAACTCCTCGCGCTTGCGCTCGGCGTCCTGCAGGCGGGCGTATTCATCGGGGTTGATCTCCGAGAAACGTGACAGCTGGGCGCGGGCCTTGCGCAGCTCTTTTTCCAGCTGGTTGCTGCGGCGGCGTTCGGCGCGCAGCGGTTCAGCATTGCTGGCTGCTGGCGGCTCGTCGTTGTCGCCGCTGCCGCTGCTCGTGTCCTGGGGAGGGGCAGCGTCAAAGCTGTCGTCACCGATGCCGCCCATATCACCGCTACCACCCTCGTCCTCGTCGCTGTCGAGAAGGTCGGAGTCAGTGGCAGGTGGAGCAGAGCCAGCGGGGCCCTGGTTGGGCTGCTGCTGCTGCTGCTGGCCGTAGCTCTGCCAGGGAGCAATAGGGGTCGAAAAGAAGGAAGAGGGCATCACCCATCACGGCTGTGGTGCTGCGGGCGCCCCGTCCGGGCTGCGCTCGCATCTCCTATTGCCAGGCTGGGAGCACTGCGGAAGATCCGATGATGCGCTTTGTGCTCAACGTGCTCTGGTTCTTGCTGGGAGGCGTTGTGATGGGCCTCGGTTGGTGGCTGGCCGGTCTTGTGGCGGCGATCACGATCGTCGGCATTCCCTGGGCCAGGGCCTGCTTTGTAATTGGCAACTACTCCTTCTGGCCGTTTGGAAATGAGGCCGTCAGCAGGCGTGAACTCAC